>CAWGUB010000021.1:2500-183416 GCA_963825575.1 uncultured delta proteobacterium | reverse complement strand
TCGCCACGAAATACTCGCTGGTGAGTATCCGGATCACTATAATAAAACGATCCGTACGAATCGAAATTTCCTCCATGTCTCCAAGGCTCAGAATCTCGGCCGTCTTGCGTATCTCTTTAAGAACGTTGGAGTATTCGACAACAACCATTTGCACGTCGACATCTTCATCGGGAGAAAAGAACTGATCAATGGCAATGCCGTCATAGCCCATCAGAACAGCACCAATGCCACCACCCGTTTCAACAACTATCTTTTGCAGGATTTCATTAAACATTTGCTCTCCCCTGTTTAATCACAGACAACCAACGCTGCATGACTGTCAACGGTGCCCGGTCTTTTGGTTCGGCGGCAACTTCATCTTCCGGAACTGACTCCGTTTGTAGTTCATTGCCGAACTCTCTTTTTAGCTGCATAATTCTTTCACGGGCAGTGCTGTTTCCCTGATCATGTATCAGTATGTCGTTATATATCTTGATCGCCTTGTCAATCAAACCCTGCTTGACATAAATCTCAGCCAGAGTGGCGGTCGGAATAGGTTCTCCGGTCTGAGTAGCAACGGTCTTTTTCGAGACGTTCGACTGAACCTGTGGAATCTGTTTGATCTGATCCCAGGGTCTGGGCAGGTCAAGCGCAATGAGCATGTCAGAGATTTTGTCATCAGCGGAATGGAATTCTTTCGCCTGGGTAAGAATTCTGCGCGCCTGATCACGTTCACCCCGAATCAGGTGCAGACGGGCCAAACCGACCAGGGCCGACTGGCTCTGACGGTCGATGCTCAATGCACGCGCATAAACGCTCATAGCCTCGTCTATCCGACCCATCTGGCCAAGGATGCGTCCCATTGCAGAAAACCCGGGGCTGAAATGCGGTAGCATTTTCGTTCCCAACTTGGTCGCTTCCAAAGCATCATCCAGCAACCCCACCTGGCGATAAGCTTCAGCCAAAGGGACAAACGCGGTAGAGCTCGGGTCTTTGGTGACGATCTGCAGATAGCTGCCGATCTTGCCAATCAGACTTCCTCCTGTGTTCGCCGTTGTCATCATCCTCTTCCCGGTTCAGGTTAAAAGGTCTTTTAAATGCTTGTCCAAGCCATCGACCTGGTGTAAATCAGCCGAGCCGAGACCGTGGTTCAACACAACCCTGACCATTCCATCTTTGACCTTCTTGTCCCGGTGCATGACACCGAGGTATTCAGCAACGGAAAAATCGGGCGGCGTTACCGGTAACTCAAAATAGGTCAGCAGGTCGATGATTCGGCTAACCTGATCAATCGTACAGAAACCAAGCTTATGCGAGATCCGGGCAGCCATCACCATGCCGATCGATACGGCTTCGCCATGCTTGATCACACCATAACCGGCAAGGGTCTCCACAGCGTGGCCAAAGGTGTGTCCTAGGTTGAGGAGTGCCCGTAATCCCTGCTCTTTTTCGTCATTTTCTACAACATTCGCCTTGATTTGGCAAGACCTCATTACCGCGTGAACCAGGGTGTCAGCTGATTGTTCGACAAGTTGCTGCCGATGTTTTTCCATCCATTCGAAAAAGCCCAGGTCCCGAATAATGCCGTATTTGACTACTTCGGCCAGTCCTGAAGCATATTCTCTTCGCGACAGGGTATGCAAAACCTTTACATCAATGTGTACATGCTGTGGTTGATAAAACGCGCCGATCAGGTTTTTCCCCCGGGGGTGATTGACTCCGGTTTTACCTCCCACGGAGCTGTCAACTTGTGCAAGAAGAGTCGTCGGGATCTGCACAAACGGGATACCACGTAAATATGCCGCCGCTGCAAACCCGGTAATATCACCAATGACACCGCCACCAAGTGCCACCAAACCACAATATCGGTCGAAGTGCCTGTCGATCAGTACATCGAAAATCTCTTCAAGGGTGGCAATCGTTTTATATTCTTCGCCGTCAGGGATTCGGATGACATCAACCTGACGCCCGGACTGCACAAGTTCGTCAACAATCTGGTTACAGTATAGATCACCAACTGTCGGATTCGTGACAACAGCAACCTTCTTCGGAAATTTGACTTTGTCCAGTGCGACACCGAGATCGGCATAGATATCCTTCCCGATCCAGATTGGATAGCTGCGCTCGGCAAGGCCGACGATAATCTTGTTCATTCATTCAATTCCTGATTCAATAGTGACACGATCTTCTGCGCGATTTGCATGGGATTACTCCCATCTGTATCGACAACAAGGTCAGCGTCGAGGTAGAACGGCTCCCGACGTTGCAATAACTGTTCAAGATCGTTCCAGCTTCTCGCAGTATCAACCAGCGGTCGCTCAGCGCTGCTCTTCAGGCGCTCCCTCAAAGTGGCCCAACTGGTTTGCATGTAAATAATCCTGCCCTTATGTCTCATCAGCGCCCTGTTCTCTTCTCGGGTCACAATACCACCGCCTGTTGCGTATATGGCACTATTTTGTGCATTCAAGCTCTTCAAAAGATCGGTTTCACAATTACGGAAATAAACTTCTCCATCTGTTGCAAAGATCTCTGATATGGAGCGTTTCTCTTTTTCGACAATCATACTGTCCAAATCATGGAAACGACAACCTATCAATTGCGCGAGGAAGATACCAACGGTTGATTTTCCTGCCCCCATGAATCCGGTCAGAAATATATTTTGATGCCTCTCAAGGTCCATATGCCTGTTGCTCTTGATGCAGAAAAGGACAGGGGTTGCCTGTCCTTTTCTGTATGCTATTTAAAGTGAAAACTCAAGATTCAACAATGCGTGGCGTGATAAATATCAGCAGTTCACGACGATCCTTGGTTTTGCCGGTCGATTTGAATAGATGACCTAGGATTGGTATATCCATGAGAATCGGCACGCCCGACTGAGAATTCTGTTCCTGCTCAATAAAGATCCCACCGATAACCGTCGTTTGGCCATTACGAACGAGAACCTTGGTTTGGGCTTTTTTCTCATCGATAGAGACCGCATCACCGGTTGCCGTAGGCACAACCGAGCCGACGGAACTGTTCGAGGTATCAATTTCAAGCAGGATGCTACCATCGGGATTGATCTCAGGTGTAACTGATAGTTTCAGTTCAGCATTTTCAAACTGGACATCAGTGCCCTGATCGCTGACCGACGAGAATGGAATCTTTGTCCCCTGCGAGATCGTCGCCTGCTCACCGTTCAATGTTGTAATTTTCGGGGTTGAGATGATCCGACCCTCACCGGAGTTTTCCAAAGCAGCCAGGCGCAGATCGATATCAAGCTGATCGTCGAGGGCGCCGAAAGAGAACATCGAAGAAGCACCTGCCAGTGCCGGGTTCGTTACGGGCAGGATGAATGAGCCGCCAATCCCCAATGCAGCGTCATTGAGACCATTACTTGAGTGGCGCGTACCATCTTCCTGGTAATCAAAATTCCACTTGATGCCAAGGTTGCGTGTGAAGTTGGTATTCGCCTCAACAATGCGAGCCTCGATCATGACCTGTCGTTCCGGTTTGTCGATCTGGACGATCATCTCTTCCATCTGCTCCAGAACGGCTGCGGCATCGCGGACGATAAGCTGCTTGTTTCTGGAGTCAGCAACAATGGATCCACGGTCAGACTTGATATCGGTCAGGTAGTTTTTCATGTCATCAACAGAGGCGTAACTGACCGAGAAGGTCTTGGTTACGAGGACACCCTCTTCAATTGCAATCATCTGTTCCTTCATTGCGTTCTGTTCCATGTCCCTGATTTTTTCCTGGGGCATAATTCGCAGGATGTTGCCTTGCTGAATTTTACCCAGGTCGGCCGTTTCCAGGATCAGGTCGAGAGCCTGATCCCACGGCACATCTATCAGGCGCAGGGTTACGGTTCCCTGAACATCGCTGCTGGCGAGGATATTGAGTCCACTCACATCACCAATCAGTTGCAGTATGCTACGGACATTCGCGGCATCAAAAACCAGGGTGATTTTTTCGCCGGTATAGCGGGCTGCCTCAGCTGCCATTTCATCAGCAGTCACAGGATTTGATGTGGAGGCATATCCTTTATCGTATGCCGTATCCGCTAGCGTCTCTTCTGCCATTTCAGAGCGTTTCGGTGCGGCAACCTCAACTGTGCTGACTTCGGGCGGGATCGGTTCGGCATATGCACCATCGTCAATAACGAGTCGGATGTTGGGACCATCCTCTTCAAGGGCGTAGGAGACCTGCCCTTTCAGGTTGACGGCGATACGCACATTCTGGTGGTCTCCTTCCGTCACAGTGTAAGGAGTCACGGAGGTCACGGCACTGGGGAAGGCTGACGCGTCAATTTTTCTGCGTAATGCACGGCTGATCGATGAATCAACAATTTCAAACCGGACCAGATTCCCTTCGGCTACCGGGCCGGTGACTTTAGCGGGATTGGAAAGCGTCACCACAATCAGGCTACGGCCATCTTCATTGTTGAAATCGATCGCTTCAACCACCGCAGGGCCTGTCATCGGCGTTGGCAGATTTTCGACAACCGGTTTTTCGGTTTCCATAGCCGGCGAATTCTGCTCAGTTTCCTTCGGAGTCTCCATTACTACGGATTCTGCTGCTGGTTCGGCAATGACTTCAGGGGCTGGCACAACGGCAGGCATTGCTGTCGTCTCTTCTGCAACGGCCGTCACCATTTCTCCCCATGTAACCAGGACATCATTATCGCGACCTGTGACGTTATGCTGCGGCAGGTCTGTGCCGCTGGCATCAAAGACCAGGCGGGTCTTGTCACTGTAAGTGCCGAGGCGTATCTGCTTAAAACCATTACCCGCGGGAAATAAGCGCTCTTTGAAGGCAGGTTTTAGCCCATAAACATCGACGACCAGCCGGGCGGGGTTTTTCAGGGCGAAATATTTAAAATTGTCTACTTTGCCGTTCGTCTCAAGCACTGCTTGGCTCGGGGAAAAATCAACTTTAAGCAATAACTTTGCATCGGCGGATGAATCAATCGGTGCCACTACGGGGGCAACAGCCTCCTCTGGCGCAGCTACTGCCGTTGTGGCTTCCGCCACGGCAGGCGATGCTGCAACTGTGGCAAAAGCCACGCGAAAGCTCTTACCATCGAGGCTAACTTGATATTCAGTGCTTTCGGCAAGCAGGATTTCAACTCTCGCCAACTGACCGGAAGACAACTCAAATCCGGCAACACGGACTTCCTGGATAGGTCCTTGTCCAACAGAAAGCGTTTCTTCAATCCCTGACAATTCCATGCCAGGAAAATCGATAACAACGCGGGTCGGCTCAAATGAATCATAAACCGTATACCTGTAACCAACCGGGTTGGCGGTTTCTATCAGGATCGTCGCCTCTTTCGCATCTGGGTCGAGAGAAACTGCCGTCAGTTTATTAACGTCTGCCCCCCATGCAACCCCATTGACTAAACAGGTTGCAACGAAACCGCACAAGAGATACTTTGCAAGACGGTTGGGCCAGCCAGCCCTCAGTTGATTCGACATAATCTTCACCCCGCGCATTGTTTATACTCCTTCCCGCCTGGGAACTATAATTTCCTGAATATTTTCAATCACATTTCCTGAAAAATCGAAATATTTTTCCTGAACGGACACCGATTCACTTGTGATGTCGATAATGACTCCGTTGTTCTTGCCAATTTTCACACCTTTTGCAAGCACGTAGGATTTCCCATCCGGCGCAACCACCATGGCCTTTGGTGCACCCATACCGACTATCACGCCAACCAACTTGAATTGTGCGACATCATAGCTTTGCAACGGAGTTTGAGGCTCTTCATCGACAACGTTCATGAGCGAGGCCCTGATCTTTGAGAGAGGGACGAAAGGGTCACGCCTTCCCTCACTGACATAGACGAACTCCGGTTCCTTTTCCTCTTCCTTCACGGCGGCTTCATTAGATGGCGCCACTACTGACTTTGCAGGGGGCTTTGATTTCACAGCTGCCGTTTGCGTACGAGGTGATGAGGGTTCCTCCTCCACACACGCAAGCAGGCACGCGCAGAACGTAAGCCCTATGACCAGGTATATAAAGTTACGTACCATGAATATCACCCTTTGTTATCCACAAACCGGAAAGTGGTCACCTTACACTTGATTTTGAGAACTGCCACGTCACCTTCAACTATCGGCCCACTCAATTCCAGATCGGAGAGATTGACAATTCGTGAAAGCTCACTGACCGCCTGGGCAAATTCAGCAATCTGATGATAGGTGCCGATCAAATCCACCGAGCCTGGGACTTCGGCATAGAACCCTTTCGATACTTCAGCTTTCGGACTGAACGAGACCACATCCAGGCCGTTGTCCCTTGCGATTGTTGCGAGGTTCGTCAACAGGCTGGGAATCTCTTTTTTGTTAGGGAGTTGAGTCAATGCGGCTTTGAGCTGTTCTTCAAGCTTCAAAAATTCCGCCTTGAATTTCGGCAGGTTGTTGGCGATTCTCTGCTTCTGGATCAAGTCGGCTTGCAGGCGACCGAGATCCTGTTCCATCTGACCCATTTTTTCGTACTCTGGCAAAATCAGGAACCAGGAACAAGCCCCGACCAGGAGAACCACCAGCACGGCAAGAATGGCCACCCTCTGATACAAAGGCAATTTAAGAAGTTTTTCAAGCTTTGGGTTCATTTATCTCTCCCGTGGACAGGTTCTCACCCATCTCAGGTTATTGCTTTTACTTACCCTGATCCGGCAGACCACTCTTCGTGTTGCAGGTAATTTCAAACTCGTGGAACTTGATCTTCTCCTGTATCTTCTGTTTGGTCACTTTGAGATCGACACCTTCATACATGGTAGATTGTTCAAGGTTCCTCATGAAAATTGCCACGTCTTCCTCATTTGCGCCGATGCCTTTTATCTGAGCCCGGCCACCACCTTCCTTGAAACTGGTCAACCAGACTTTTTCCGGCAACGCACGGTACAACTCATCAAGCAGATAAAGTGGGCCGCCTCGCGAGCTCTTGAGTTTTTCAAGCACATCGAGCTTGGCACGAAGATCCTTCTGGCGTTTTTCAAAATCCTTGACTTCCTTGATGACTTTCGCCAATCGTGCTATCTCTGCCTTCTTGTTATCAATCTGCCTCTGTCTCGTCTCAACTTCACCAGTGACATATACATATCCGGCAGCACAAACAGCGGCAGAGACAATCAAAACCAATGCAACGACCATCAATTGGCCTTTGAGCATCTCCTTCTTTTGCGCCGCCTTGACAGGCAGTAGGTTTATGCGGATCATTTGTCTCCCATCCTTCTCATAGCCAGGCCGGCAGCGACAGTATAAAGCGGGCCCATGGCCTGCAGGTATTCAGGGTCAAAATCTTTTTCATTGAAGGTAATCTGCCGCCAGGGGTCAATGACATTGACCTCGACACCAAGTCGATTCTCCAAAGATGTCCTCACTGAAGGCACCTTGGAGACACCACCGGTGATAAAAACTTTCTGAACTTTCTCATCGGATGATGTCGCCGAAAAGAAATCGATGGAACGCTGGACCTCCTGCGTCAGGCTCTCGGTCGCATCCTCCATAACCTCAGCAACCGCTTCAGGGGAGACATCTGCAACCTCGCCGCCTAGTTTGACGGTTTCCGCGTCTTCGTTGTTCAGGCCAAGTCGCTTCTGAATCTCCTCGTTATATGCGTTGCCACCGACCTGGATATCACGAGTGAACACTGACATCCCACCACGGAGCACGTTAACGTTCATGGAGCTTGCCCCCATATCAATCAGGGCAACGACTTCATCTTCACTTGTCCCGTGGTTGATCTCATAGACATTTTCGACAGCAAAACAGTCGATGTCCATGATCTGAGGATTCAATCCACACTCCTTGAAGAGGGCGACGTAATCGTTGACAAAGTCTTTCTTTGCTGCAACCAGGATGACATTCATCAGCGAGGCGTCGTTGGCATCGGGGCCAAGAATCTGGAAATCAAGATTAACTTCGGAAATTTCAAACGGGATGTACTGCTCCGCCTCCCATTGAATGGAGGCTTCCATTTCCTCCTCGGTCATGATCGGCAGCTGTATCTTGCGAATGATCACTGAGTGTCCGGACACGGAAGTGGCGACATTTTTTGTCTTGATCTTATGGCTTTCCACCAGGCCCCTGATAATATCGACAATGACACTCGAGTCCATAATCGCATTATCGACAATCGCTTCCGTTGGCAGGATCGCCAACCCCAGGCTGGCTAACTGGAAACTGCCCTTGGCCTCCTTGAGGTGCACCATCTTTATCGAACTTGAGCCGATATCGATGCCAATCACGTCTTTTTTCTGTTGGAATAACATGTATACCCCTGGCTATGCCGCTATGTACCACTCGGCCTGATTTGAACTCTACCTATCAGCACGTCATAAACTATGAGCAAACAACGTACCAACCATCACGCATCACCAGGAAAAACATGATTGCGATCTGTAAGTTTGAGTCCAAGCGCAAGAATAATTTTGCGTTTGGTCGACATCCGGCACTCCTCACCTTTTTCAATGCGATCGATCGTCACCGGAGAGACACCCGCCTTACGAGCCAATTCTGCCTTACTCATCAATTGGGCTTCACGAATTTCTCTGACTTGGTTATTCATAGGCAACCGTCTTTTAAGTAATTGTGACCTTAATTATACGAAATTAGGTGCAATTATAGTTAAATTAAAACAACTGTCAAGCAATTATATCTATATGTAAACCATATAGTGTTAGTAATTATCACAACTTGAGGCGAAAAACACAATATCAAGGGTTGCTTTAATCTGGCGACCACAAGATAAAGTGTGAAAAAAAAACGGCACAAGAGCCTGAAATGACCCAACAAAGGATGGAAAAAGGGCGCGCTACCAGATATTTTGCAAGAAATAAACCAGCACTTCACCATACCAGCGCATGAGCGGATCCAGCCGATCCACAAAGTAAATATGGCACAGAGCACCGACCGACAGGAAGGGGCCAAACGGGAGAGCAAGCTTGCCGTCGGCCTTTTTTAAGAACATCAAAGGGAGTCCGACTAGAGAACCAAGAACTGAGCCGATAAAGATAATTGGAAAGACCGCAGGCCAGCCGAGAAATGCCCCCAACATCGCGAGCAGCTTGACATCACCAAAACCCATCCCCTCTTTCTTGGCCAAAAGTTCATACCCCAAAGCGATGAACATCAGTGATCCGCCACCAAGCAGGACACCGGCAAGAGACTCCTGCCAGGTAATCCAGGGGACGAGGAAAGAACATGCGAAACCGACAAAGACACCGGGTAAACTTATAACATCGGGAATGATTTGATGGTCAAGATCAATAAAAGTTATGACAACTAGTGTCGCAGACAACAGCCATATGACCGGCGTTACAGGATGAAATGCAAATCGGTAAAAGAAAAGAACGAACAAAAAACCATTCAGAGCTTCAACCAAAGGGTAGCGAGCAGAGATGCCAGCCCCACAGTAGGCGCATTTCCCTTGCAGAAGAATCCAACTGAGAATCGGCAGGTTGTGATACCACCTGATGACAGTGCCACAGTGCGGGCAACGTGAACGTGGCTTGACCACAGACAGACCTTCCGGAATGCGGTAGATACAGACATTCAGGAAAGAGCCGATGATAGCCCCGAGGACAAAGACCATTAGAAACAACGGCAGGGCTTGGCCAAAACTCAAGAACATACATAACAATCCATCTAAGGGTTAGAAGTGAACCTACAAACTAAGAGCAATATCGTGTCGAACGGATCTGACTCGAAAAAACTTCCTCATACTGATCGATGATTCGATCATAATTAAAATCTGCAAGGGCTTCCCGGGGGATGTTTACGGGACTCTCAAGGAGTTCACATACTCTGTCAGCAATATCCTGCGGGTCACGCGGCCTCACTAATCTGCCGAAGCCGGTCCTGTTAATGACCTCCCGAACTCCAGGCATATCAGAAGCAACAACAGGGGTGCCACAGAGCATCGCTTCTACCTGCACCATACCGAAAGCTTCGAGAGGATCTACACTGGGCAAGACCAATACATCAATCAGGTTGTAAAAGGCAACCAGGTCATCGAATTTCAAATGGCCAACCAGTTTTACGCGGTCAGGGTGCTTCTTAATCAGCACATCAACATCCTGCTTGACCGACCCGCCTGCTACCTTGGTATGCTCCCCTGCGACAAGCACCATAAAATCATCGAGCCGGTTTTCCAGGAGAGGGATTGCCTTTAGCAAGTACTCAAGCCCTTTTTCCGCAACAATCCGGCCGACAAAGCCTATCAACTTCGTGTCAGTTTTTATACCAAGCCTGGCTCTCAGTTCCGTGGGCTCTCTTTTACCAAATCGGCTCTCGTCAACTGGCGGATAGATCTCACATGTACGCGACAAGAATCGTGAGAAGTGACTGCAGGAAAAATAATCTTTGGTCGTAACAATTATCTTAGAAGACCTCTCCAGCGTCTTACCCATCAACCAGTATGAAACACGTTCAATAACTTTCGAGACAATCCCAGGCCCGAGGTTCAGGTCACAGTGGTATTGAGGCATGAGTTTATTATTATCAATAAGAGGGAGGGCCAGACCAATATGGGCCATGGGTAGATGTGGATTTACAACATCATGAGTCTTGGACAGCTGAACCAGTTTTATTAAAAAATCGACCGACATCAAGCCCTTGCCAAGCTTACCCAGCACCTTGGCCCGGACAATATTGACTCCATTCAAGGCCTGATGTTCGGAAAGATTGTTGTCATATTGCATAGTAAGTACGGTAACAGTATTGCCGCGTGCGGCCAACCCTTCTGCAAGCATCTTGGCCAGCAAAGACAAGCCGCTGACATAAGGGTGGTAGTAATATAATACGATCAGTAGTTTTTTTTGCATAAAGGTATTTTCTCAGTCAAGAAGCGAGGACCTCTTGATAAAGACTTAAATATCGCAATGAAACTTTCGCTATATCGAAGTTATCTTTGACTTTCTCCCGGGCATTTTCAGACAGTACCTTATGCCGTTCCTTGTCCTCAAGAACCCATTCGATCCCTTGCAGCAAATCCTCAGGGTCATAGGGCCTGACTAAATAACCATCTCTCTGGTGATCAATCATATCCGGGATGCCACCTACGTCAAAAGCTACACATGGCGTACCACAAGCGAGAGACTCCATGACCACATTGGGGAGGTTGTCTTCCATCGATGGGACGACCACAACATCGGCCGCTGAATAAACCGCCGCCATGGTGACCTCGTCGTGTACTTTCCCCAGATAACGTACGGGGACACTTAAGCTTGTCGGGTTTCCAGGTGCTGCGGAACCGAAAACCACCAGTTCACTTACAGCGTCCCCGGTGAGTTTATTCAAAGCATCCTGCAAAATCGCGAAGCCTTTGCGGGGGTCGCTGGCCGCGTTCATGGCACCGAACAAGACCAGTGATCCCTCACGCGGTAACCCTAGCAAGTCACGGCAAAATGATTTATCCATTGGTTTGTAGATATCTGTATCAATTCCGTTCGGTATCACTTCGACCCTTTTATCTTTGAACAAGAGGCTTTTTCTGGTGCAATCAGCCAGCCAGCGGCTCGGTGTAACTATAGTCATATTCGAGCCCTGCCAGGCTCGCGCTTTTCGACTCCATAACCGCCGGCTCAGGTCCTTCTCTTTGGATGACTCCAACTGGGGGCAACCCCCGCACCTGTCTGTGTATTTCAGGCAAGTGCCTGCGTAGTGGCATCCTCCAGTAAAAGCCCACATATCGTGCAAGGTCCAAACCAGCGGCATATCCAGTTCAGAGATCTGGCGAATAGACAGGAAGCCATCTAAGACCCAGTGCAAATGGACGATATCAGGCTTAATTTCAAATTTTGACGTAATGTTCCCTTGAGAAAACCAGCCCGGCGTCCAGTCCGATGGTACACGACGAGAGTAGCCTTTTAACGCTAGCGAATCGATCTTCGCTTTCATGACACGTGTTACCTGTGAAGCCAGTTTAGAAGGACCGTTTACAAAGGGACTCTCACAGGTTTTGATTGCTACATGCATCAACGTCTCTACATTGATTCCGCGCAGGCCATCACACAAGCGATAAGCGGCCTTCCCGGCGCCACCGGTGGTATCTGTTGTACTGAGAGCCACAACTTTCATCAAATCAACCTTCCGATAGAGACATCGACAACGCTTGAAAATGTCGTGACTGGCATATTCTCCATTCGTTTCTGCCGATCGCGGCAATTTTGCAATTGGCTGCTCAGTTCTTCCAGAATAAAGGCAGAATCTACCTCATTAAGTGGCTTGCAGGGGACGCCATGAGTTTCTGCCAGAGAGGCCACCTTGCCACTGCCGAGGGTATAATCGACAGCAACAGCAGGCAGCCCCGCCCCAAGGGCGAATACCAGCGAATGGAAACGCATTGTCAGGGCCGCATCGGCCGCTGAAAAAAGTTCATACGCTTCATCAGGACTCACTTCACGGGAAAGAGCAGAGTAATCCAGAGCGCCCTCAAAATCAGTGTGCTCCCGAAATAACTGACGGTAATACCAGCGATCATCACCTCCCAGATGATTGGTGCACATCGGAAAAGGGAACAACTTAATGCGCGGGTAACGTGCCACGAGACCTGCCAACCCTTCCATAAGGGCCGCCTCAAAGCGATCCTGTATCATCTTTCCTTCTGCAGCAGTTAGATGGTAGGCGTATTGGTTATAAGGCCACCTCCTTAAACCAAGAAGAAGAGTCAATTCCTGGTCGGTCCTTTTCTTTGGGGGATTCAGACTCACAGACTTCTCCTCCAACCAGGTAAAGGCCGGGTCCTCAGCAACGAGGTCAAGATCGGTATTAATCCCCAGTTCACCAGCTAGCTGGCGCGATCTCTCGTCACGATAGATTCTCTGGGAGAAACTCTGCAAAAGACGTTTCACCGCCTTGTTGTGATAAGTAGAACCGAGCGGGCCAACGCCACACCCAGCCATCAAAGTCGGAACGCCATGCCTGGCGGCTCTTTCAAAGACAGCGATCATCTCGGCAAGGTTGTCCAGGGCCATAATCGGCCCTCCGCCAAAAACAACCAGGTCCATTGTCGCCGTCAGCTCAAGCCCTTCCTCAACAGTGCAAAGACACGTATCTTGCAACTCTGGCATCTGGATTGCTGTCAACTTAGAAACAGCGATGTCAAGAGAAACGAGGGTCAAGTCAACGTTACTCAGACTCTCCCCAATTGCCTTCAGCACCCCCGCCAGGATCGCCTTGTCACCCAGGGTTTCGGTGCCATACCAGCCGCAGATCATTACGCGTCTTGTCGTGCCCTGCTGTTTCTTGAATGTCTGAGTCGGAGAACATCTATGGTCATCAACACCGAAAGATTTCAACCGGGTGGTAAAAAGTCGTCGAGACCACCATTCTTTAAGAAACGGCCCGACCGGCTTTTGGCTAATGATATTAAATGGGAAACGTTTATTTTCGACTGCAAAGTTCAGTTGAGCCTTCAGCCTTGCCGGACCTGTCATCAAACCGACATAGTCATGGGCGCATTCTGCACATTTGGTCTTAGCCAAGGCGTCAAGGTATCCCTGACCGCCAAAGTAGAGCCGGCTGGCATCTTCATCCAGTGCTGAGCCAAGCACGTCACTTTCGACTGCACAGAACATAAGTTCGCCGCGCGAAGACAGGGTCACCCCTCTGTGCTGCCAATCACAACCGGCCTTTCGAGGGGAGTTATGCAGCAGTTGACCAATCAGGGACCGATAAAAGAACTGTTGTTGACGTGAGTCTTCGTATTCCGTTGCAAGACACTCAAGGAACGTGGCGAAATGAAGTTTTTCTTCAAACGAAAGAGCGAAATCATCAGCAACAGCCTCATTGTAAAGACGCTTGTGAGGTATTCCCAGCCTGAACTTGATATGAGCTTCCCGGCCGATGGCGAAGTCGAGTAAATCATGTAGGCCAAAAACGTTCTCTTTAACCACCGTGCACCCAAGGGAATAATTTGTGACAATGGTCGAATCATGCAGATATTTGATAACCTGGCAGGCATTGTCAAAAGCGCCCTCACGCCCACGAACCCGGTCATGGCCTTCACCAACGCCATCAAGAGAGACCATCACATCAAAAATTCCACCAGTGCTCTGTACAACCTTGCCAACGGCCTCAATGCCGCTGATAACTCTTGATGGGACAAGAGCATTTGTGATCAGGGAAACCCCTTCAAGCTTCGGCAAACGGCGAAACAAGACATCAACAAGGTCAGCCAAATCGTGGCGCAGGGTTGGTTCGCCCCCATTGACCCCGACGTATCTTATTTCTGAAAATAAGGGGTTTTCTAAAACCGCCGCCAACTCGTCACATGAGATTTGCTTAGCGAGTTTCTGCTGCCAGACAAGGCACATCTGGCATTGCGCATCACAGATATCGTTAACCGGGAACTGGAGAACAACAGGTTTCTCCAGGGGCCAGGGTTTGGCTCTGAACGAAGAGCAAAAATCCATGAATGCCCTGGTCCGGCTCATGCGTCACACCTGGCTGTCATTGAAAGTTTCGACAACAGGCCTTTAATGATCTGGAGGGGCCTTCGGCACGAGATTATCTTTTTGAAAAGTTCGATGTCCTTTGCCCGGTCAGGCTGAAGGATCTGTGGGTGAACAAGTGGCAGATCAATCTCACAGGAGTCATTTTTTCCGGGCAATACATGAGCGGTCTTAGTGTGTGTCGCCCCGGCACCAAGGCCCAGGTTGGAGATCATACTTACAACCGGACGAACACATAGCCCTCCATTAAGGCGAAGTGCAAATGCCCACTGATAATCCCAGGTATCAATCCTGCCCTCCTGCACCTCTTTAAATATCCTGACCCGAGCCGCTTTCTCATAGCGAAGATTGTATCCGTAGTCGTTTTTTCGGTCGGCACAAAATTCGGGCAATTTCTGCATGGCAAAATCATAAGCCTGCCAGGCCCGACGCCAGGTCGCCCAACCCCAGATTCCTGGGTAACGTGAAAAATAGTAGCTCTTCGATAGAGGCCTTTGCTCGGGCAAAGGGTTGTATCCACTGATATGCATCACACGTGCGTCATCTCTGTAATGCCCCAGCAGTTCCTGGCAATAGGCAAAAAAACTTCCAACGGGAAGACAATCATCCTCAAGGATGATCCCTTCGGGTTCGTTGTCGAAAAACCAGTCGATCGCACCAGAAACAGCCCGACCACAGCCAAGGTTTTCATCTCTGAAAAGAGTCTTGAGTTCACAGTGCCAGTCAACCTGTTCTACGATATGGCGAACCTGTTTACATTTATCAATATCTTTAGGCACACCATGTCTGGGCCCATCTGCAGCGACATAGAGCCGCCGAGGCCCGGCTTTCCTGATCATTTCGAAAACTGTTTGTGTCGATTCCGGTCGATTAAAAACCAGGAAAAGAACCGGCGTGTTCAAGCATGTTTCAGCCATAAGAAACCCTGTCGTTCTCAAACCGTGGCGGCATTTTCATACTGGGCCAATCCTTAGGACAATTCCTTACAGAACCCGACGATCGCTAGCAATGGAACACATTGCCGGCGGAAGGAAGCCCACGATCATCGTAAACCTCGGCAAAACCAAACATGGACAGTATTTCATTGGCCCTATCAATTTCACTCTCCGAGAACTCACTCTGCCAACCGCAGAAGAGGCGATTGTAATCCCTTGCAACTGACCTGTTCAGGAAATTCGTACTGGACTCCTGTGAGATGACTTTCTTGACCTGCGGCCATGAGTAAGTTTGGTCCAAATACCTGAAAAGTTTATCACATTCTCTCTCCGGATCAGTCAGCAGGTTTTCATAAAACAGAAAACATGCCTCTTTACGTCTAAATTGGGATATAGGGACCAAATAAAAGACACCCCACTGAAAGATCAGCCTCTCAAGCAGGTGGTTGCAATCAATCTGCTCGGCAATTGTCTTGATTATGGGAAAATCCTCCAAGAGCCGTTGCTGCGACATGATGATTTCAAAATCGCTTTTCTCTCCTATGGCCTCCTTTCCCCACCCAAGTTTGCGCCAGGAGAGTGCCACTTGAAGGGGATGCCTGATAAGTACAACAACCTTTTTGCAGGGAACCGCGTCCCTGACCCAGGCAGCCATTAAATTACACCTTATATCTTTAATCATTCTACGCTGGTAAAAAATTTTTCTGTTGTCCTGGTCAACCCAGCGGTTTCTGATTTTGCCTGCAAAAATTTTCCTAGTTGCGTCTGTAAGTTGGGGGTTGTGATCATCGGTCCGCATATACTGGATGTATTCAAAACCACTGGCAGCACTCACCTTTGCAGGGAAAAATGGTTCAAAAAGAACCCGATAAGACCTGTCATAGTTAATGATATTTGCAACCCACGTTGTTCCGCTACGCCCCATTCCGACAAGAAAAATTGTTTCCTCTGGATTGCCAATATCCAGGAATGTTGATTTGAACCAAGAGCTCATGGTTGATATTATCGTGTGCATGATTACTTTTACCAGTTGCGTGTATTATGACTTACATTCCCGAGTCATAAGCCCTTGACATTCGAAAAACGCTAAAAATTTGAGCTTTGAGAACAACTATCTGATATTATTCCGGAGTATTTTTCATAGTACGCATGATTGGCTTTATAATTTTCCGCGTAAAGTTAGCATGGTTAACTAAATCAGTACAGATAGGTTTACCTGCCTGTTGGATACAGGCAACAGTTACCCGCTTGATTTTTATGGGTCATATGACTAGGCTCCCGACAAATAATCCTGACAAATATAACCGGTAGAAAGATTAAATGAAACTTCATCTAGGGTGTGGCCATAGGTACCTTGAGGGTTGGATCAACATTGATGGTCCAAAAGATGAACTTCCCTATGACGACTTGGCTGCCGACTTGCATTCCAAAATCGAAGACTTGCATTATCCTGACAACTCCGTTGACGAAATTCTTCTCGAAGCTGTTTTTGAGCATTTTCCTCGACATGTTGCCATTATGCAGCTACGTAAAATGTATCTGTGGCTAAAACCGGGTGGGACTTTAACCCTTCTCGTCCCTGACTTTTGGGGCACTGTCAAGATGCTCAGGAAATCAAAAAGCGCGAAAGAAAGTCTTTTCTGGTACAGACATCTTTTTGGCCCCCAGGACTCTCTCGAATACGGAACGCATTATGATGCCTTCGATGTTAGAAAACTCAAGTATCTTTTTTCCGTGGTTGGATTTAGGCAGACGCGCCACGAAAAAGTCGGGCATTGGCCCAACATCCGTTTCGTGGGGGTAAAGACTCCGCCGCTGAAAAGTGATGAAGACGCGCAGAGGGAGATCGTCGAATATATGGCTTATTGTGAGACGAATTCAGAAAAAGGCCTGGCTTTTGGGGCTTGGATGGATGCCATGGGGACGCCATGTCAGAAGCCACAACAGCGACTTTTAAAACACATCGATCCTGTTCTAAAACAAACCTTCTGGATAGATTTAAAGCACTGCTAGGGAAAAAGGGATGACTGGATTCGGGACACAAAACGAACACCGCCGCGAGGAATGGATCAGGAAAACCATTGAACAACTTCCCGGCGGGCTAAGGATTCTGGATGCAGGAGCCGGGGAGCAGGGCCATAAAAAACTTTGCCAACATCTTGAATATGTCTCTCAGGATTTCGCAGAATATGACGGACAGGGTGACAGTCGAGGGCTGCAAATGGGTCAGTGGAACTACAGCAAGCTCGACATAATTTCCGATATCACGAGAATCCCGGAACCCAACAGTTCGTTTGATGCAATATTATGCTCAGAGGTCTTCGAGCATATCCCCAAACCGATTGAGGCCCTCAAGGAATTTCACAGACTACTTAAGACCGATGGCATCCTCATTCTGACCGCACCGTTTTGCAGTCTTACCCATTTTTCGCCATACCATTATTATTCCGGGTACAATCGAGGTTTTTACGAGATGATTCTGCCGGAAATAGGTTTTGAGATAACAGAGATTTTGAGCAATGGGAGTTTCTTCGAATATCTTGCGCAGGAGATTCTGAGACTGCCACAGATTGCCAGCAAATACTCTGGAGTAAAAATGGGCAGGCTTTATCGTCTTGCGGCAGCACATGTCCTTAGATGCCTGAGTAAATGTTCATCCACAGACAAGGCGTCCGATGAGATCCTCTGTTTCGGCTACCATGTCAGGGCCAGCAAAAAATAGATTATTAGAACTCATTGGTAGTTTGATTACCACATACTGTGGATTAGCAGCACAGAAACGACTAAGCAGATAACTTGGTTATAAAACAGTGAACGAGATATTCTTCAACAAGTCAGTATGTTGCAGTTGTCAGTTGAATCTGCGTAATTGAAAAAACTTTAAAACAAGAGAGATTATAGGGCCAATTGACTAACAATATTTTTAAATTTAAGGATTTATTGATGGGACGCCCTAAGAGAGTCCTTTTTGAACATATCCCTAAATGTGGGGGTACAACGATTTCTAATTACCTGAAATCAAACTACAATCAAAAGAGGATTTACGAGCTTGGGAGCAATCCGACTACAAGCGTGGATTACTACATTTCCTTGCCAGAAAAAGAGAGACGCAAATATGACCTTATTATTGGACACGGTGCACATAGACTACTTAATTACATTGACAATGACTTCATAAAATTGACAATTTTCAGAGACCCAATTGAGAGAATAATTTCACACTACTACTTCGTTATGAAGTCTCCAAGACATTATCTTCATAAGGAAATTAAAGACAAAGACATGACTCTCGCGGACTATGTAACATCAGGTATCAGTGGAGAACTACGTAATAATTATGTGTGTAGATTCCTCGAGATTTCTGCAAAAGAAGCAGAAAGAAACCCGCAAGAATCTATCATGCGAGCTTATGAAATAATTCAAAATGAGTATACTGTTTTTGGAATTTTGGAGAAAATTGAAAAAGTGATGAATGCCATGTCAAAACTTGCTTGCTACAAAAAAAAATACACTAACAATAGAGCCAATACGACACATCAGAAACCTGCAGTTTCCTGTATTGATAAATCTACAAAAAACCTCATATCAGAAGTAAATTTTTTAGATATAAAGTTATACGATCTGATTAAAAATGCCATTTAATTGTCTTCAACGACATATAATATTCTTATGCTTTATCACATGTTTAGGAGCCTGGCTAAGGTGATCATTGTGAAGCTAATGGGCGGGCTCGGCAATCAGATGTTCCAGTATGCTGCCGCGCGCCGCTTGGCATTACGACATGATACAGAATTGGCACTCGACTGCTCGTACTTGGGAAACCCTGAATCTCTGGATACGCCTCGAAGATATGAATTAAGCAAACTCTCCATTCGCGCCCGTAAGGCATCAGCACTTGAGATTGCCGAGTTCTCCGGTACAAGCAGAACCTTTTGGCAAAGACCCCTGATCGCATTGCGCCATTACAGGGGGATAGCTCACCGGGCGACCCCTGTTTATGAAACCCAGATGGGTTTTAATCCAGAAGTGCTCAATTTGCCTGACAATGTTTACCTAAGCGGTTATTGGCAATCTGAACGCTATTTTGCGGACATAGCTGATACGATTCTAAATGAGCTATCCCCTGCGGAGGAAATCGCCGAAGAAGACCTCACATTGTCAAAACAGATGAAAAGCGGCACTTCCGTAGCCGTCCATTTCCGTCGCGGCGATTATGTTGAAAACCCCAGAACAGCTGCATTCCACGGCGTTCTGCCTCTTGCGTACTATGAGCAAGCCCTGCAGCATATTGCCGGGGCACTAACAGAACCGAAATTATACATATTCAGTGATGATCCCGGGTGGGTGCGCAGCAGCATAAAGTTTCCATTCCCTGCCTATATCATTAACAATGAATCAAGGAGGTCACCATGCGAAGACATGAGGCTTATGAGCCTCTGCAGTCATGCAATTATTGCAAACAGTTCATTTAGCTGGTGGGGGGCCTGGATGATCAGGAATCCTGACAAGATAGTCATTGCACCCAAGCGTTGGGTTCTGAACACGCGCGTAAAAATCCGTGATTTATTACCGGAAAGCTGGATCAAAATCTAGTGATGAATAAATTAGGTGTCTGCCCTTTAAATGAATAAATCTCATCAAGAAAAAGTATCTGTCATCATGCCGGTTTACAACGGGCAGGATTATTTGGATGCGGCAATAACCAGCATTCTGCGGCAGACCTGGCAGAACTGGGAACTCATCATTGTTGACGATGGATCGACTGATTGTTCTATCGAAAAAATCTGCGCCTACAAAGATCATCGAATTCGCTCGACATCTAACCAGAGAGGGAAAGGGGTTGCTGCAGCATTAAACACGGGAATCGACCTCGCAGTTGGCCAATTTATCGCCCGAATGGATGCAGACGACATCAGCCGCCCGGACCGACTAGCCCAACAGGTTGCCCACCTCATCAAGAATCCGCAGGTGACAGTCTGTGGTACCTGGGTTAAATACTTTGGCAGCAGCCAAGGGCAGTGGGAATATCCGGTCACTGACAATAGAGCCAAGGCACGGCTGATATTTGCTCCACCTTTTGCACACCCGACAGTCATGATGAAAGCAGAACTTTTTGACAACGGCTGCCGTTACGATGAAGAGTGTGGTTACGTTGAGGACTACGAATTGTGGACCCGTATCATGAACACCGCTTGCTTTGCTAATCTCCCCCTGCCATTACTGGATTACCGCTTACATGATCAACAGGTCGGCAAATGCATGAAAGAGCACCAGAAAATCGCACTAGTTAACGTTCAGAAAAAAATCTTCGTAAAACTTGGTCTCATCCCAGATCACGACGAATTGGCAACCCACAAGATTCTTTCGGCAGGTACTCCGATTAAGGATATGGATGGCCTTTTGCGCGCCGAGCAGTGGCTCGGGAAGATATCTGCGGCCAATCAAAATACCAGTGTTTTCGACCAGGACGCACTAAACGAGATATTATTTGCAGTGTGGTGGGAGGCTTGTCACCTGGCCCTGCCAACAGGGGCTAAAGTATGGGCCACTTACCACAATTCCATGCTTAGGGGTTATTGCAATCTTTCGAAGTTTGAGGAATGGAAGTTTGCTTTGCGAAGCTTATGCGGCACACGGGGAAAAATGTGAGGGGAACCAAAGGTTTTCTGCCCGGAGCCTCGGTTCGGGAATGCGCAAGGGCTCATTCAAGGTCTTCAACAAGCACTTGCACCCTTTTTTAGCGAAGAATCAACGCCCACTCGACTGGTCACAGCCTGCAAGGTTTTGATAAAGTTCGAGGAAAACCGATTCCTGAATATACGGTGCGAAAAGCCGCTCAGCCCGAGCCTGACCAGCTGTCCCCATTCTTTTAGCCAGTATCGAGTCATCGAGGAGCTGTATCAGTCGCCTCGAGTAGTCTGCAACATCGTCGGGCGCACAGAGGAATCCTGTCTCCTGATCGACAATTGACTCCGGAGTCCCACCCACATTTGAGGCGACGCATGGTAGCCCACTGGCCATTGCATCAAGTACAGAAATTGCATGATTTTCAATTAAACTTGGCTGGAAATAAACCGTTGCCTGTGTAAAGAAACGAACTACATCCTCCTGGTATCCCTCAAACGAGACACACCCGTCAAGCTCATGCTGTTTCACCTTATTACGCATTCGCTGTAAAAGAGCACCATCTCCGAGCCAGATAAATTGGGTGCCGGGCCTTTCCTGCAAAACCTTCATGGCGACCTGCAACCAAGCTTCAGGATTCTTGTAGCCAACAACATGGCCGAGAGTAAGGACACGTGAAGGGCTATCCTGCAAATTAGGCACCCTCAGGGTAAAACTGTTATGAATCACTCTGATTCGATCACGAGGGACCCCCATGTTCATTCTGATTTTATCCGCTGCATACTCGGATACTGTTACTAACTGGTTCTTTGACGAGCCACAGAACATTCTCCAAAGGGATCGAATTGGCCACGGGTACTTGTCAGGATAAGTATGCATGATAAACAGAACAGGAGGGGGGAAAATCAGGGCGCCCAGCATGATACCCGGGGTGCCGTTTGAAACAACGATGAGGTCTGGCCGATAAGACCGGAACGCTTTGATAAGTTTCCTTATATCAAACCACCAGGAGAGAAAGGGGTTGGATGCCAGCTTGCTACGATCCTTAACTTGATAAACCGGAATCCCATCACCACGCAATTTCTCAACGATGCCGGTCTCAAGCTGTTTTTGTTCTAAAACAACACCCGTATCAAATCCATTTTTTTGATGGATCCCAAGAAGCTTGAAAAAGAAGCTTCGCGTCCCTCCAAAAGAGGCATATTCAGGAACCAGTAAAATTTTCAATCTCAAGCCTTTGTTGAATGTTCTTCGCACTAGTCAGATAACACGAAAAAACCTGTGGGATCATCCCCCAGCCTAGCAGTTGCGTCTCTAAGCCAATCTGGCTTTTAGCCTTTGCCAAAAAGACAAGCCGCTAAGAAATCTTTTGGCTGTTGAATGCTTATCTATAAAATCCTTTCTAACCCAATCGCCCACGTTATTAGCTTCCTGTGAGTAAAATACGCCTTCCCATTTCTGCAGATAGTTGGCCCAATCTTTTTCTCGAGCCGCCAGGTTAGAATTCCGAATAACCGTGTCCGTATGAGAGTAGTGTTCTATAAACGAGGCTGGAGAATCTTCACAGCTATAACCAGAATGCCAGAGCTTCAAGCCAAGATCGCCGTCAGCGTGATAGAATTTATACGTATCCTCATCGACATATCCAACATCCTCCAAAGCCTTTTTCAAGTAAAGCCCATGGTTGACAAACATTTTATTCCCTAATGTAAGTCCGACCCAGTATTTGCTCTGCTCTGGCCAGTTCCGCCAATAGAAAGCCAGGGCACCAAGATTTATGTCGTCTGCAAGCCGCTGTTCAAACCTTTTGAGGCCATTATCAATGGCCCCTGGGACGATCAGACAGTCATCACTCAACATGCAGATATACTTCCCCTGCGAGGCTTTGAATCCGAGGTTCATAAAATACCCCCAGGAGCGACGTTCAATCTCCCGTCCCTGCCATTGGCCACGATTATGTTGGACGATGGTGAGGATATCTTTCTGCCTGGTCAGCCAATCCAATGTGCCGTCCGTCGATCCTCCGTCGACGATAATAATTTCAGCGTCGATCCGGTAGGCTTTTATTTCTGATCGCACAGATTCAATTGTCAGTTGCAGGAATCTTTTCCGATTGAAAGAACCAATAACTATAGAGATTTCAGGGCAATAGATCACGACAGCAACTCCATCAAAGTCAGACGGCAACTCAATGACAAAGACATCAGAGGGTGAAGGGAATCATACAATTGACTGTTTCCACTTGTTCATTACGGTAGGCAGTGATGGTCTTGTGGCAAAAGATTGATTAACACTTCATATATTTGTTCGGCGTATCTTTCAATGCTGTATTTTTCTCTCGCCACACACCAGCCGTTTTTCCCAAGTTCGGAAGCCCATGCCGGGTCTTCAATAAACCGTCGCATTGCCCTTGCCAATTCTCCTGGACCCCCTTATAGAGCAGCCCATTATATTCATGTTGGATCAATTCTGATGTTCCTGCTTGGTCATAGCCAATCACCGGAATGCCAGCAGACATGGCTTCGACGGTAACACGGCCCATCGCCTCATGTCTTGAGCAAACCAGCAATGCATCCGATTCTCGCAATACCGTGAAAGGGTCATCAACATAGCCACGAAACTCTATCATGTCTAGGACGTCTGACTCCCTGGCGGCAGCCTCAACACGGGGGGAGTCTCCCTCACCAGCAATAACCAGGCGAACTTTCAACCCTGCCCTTTTCAGCTCCGCAAAAGCCTGTAAAGCCTCTCCATGTCCTTTGTTCTCCTGGATAGCACCCAACATCAGAAATTGGTACGGCTCACCTGATGGTTTGAGATTCCCCTCGGGGTTCATGCTTTCTATGAACTCTCGCGAAGCCACTCCATTGTAGACAACTCTTTTACGCTCAGCAGCCACTCGCTTCAGATAATAATCTTCAACAGCCTTACTGATTGAAATTATTGCATCTGAGCGACCGATATAATCTTCAAAGTAGTCTTTACCCCAATCAAATTTAAGGTTGAAATGCAGGTCGCAAAACTCCCTCAAATGCCAGACATGAGGCAGCGATAAGATACGGGCGGCCATCAAACCAACCTGGGTGACAGATGAATTGGTATAAACTACGTCTATATCCCAGTCTCGAATCTGGCTCGCAATGTTTCTCGACACATACAAATTCCCCAAAAGCCTTGTAATTGTTTCTTTGCGCCATCGGATATGCGCCTTGACCCTGCCGGGCAGTTTCGTGTGGTTGGGCCACCAGCCAACCCACCGATGGAAAGGGATGACTACAAAAGGGACATTACGGTCACTCAGGGACTCTCGGATTTGTCCATCCTCTGTGCTGATGACATGCGCATTAACTCCAAAGCGACGCAATCCATCTATAAGATCAAGTAAGGAACGATTAGCACCATACAGACTCGAATAATGGGTTATAAACGCCACTTCCATATTTTTTTTAGTGATCATTCCACCCTCACTGAGGCCGGGCCAACTTTTACGTCGACTTGCTAACAGCGATTAAAAAGACATTTTTTGGGGAAGACACCAATGACTGAATCATCTATTCAACGACTGACTGGCAGACCGAGCTAAACATGCCTCCCAACAGATCATTCGACAATCTTGTCCCGTAAATACATGAGAATTTTTTGGCTCGCTCGACCATCTCCGTACGGATTGGATGCCTCTGCCATTTTTTTATACTTTGCTGGATCATTCAACAACGAAGTTACCGCCATAACAATAGTTTCTCTCTTCGTTCCTACCAATTCTGCAGTTCCAGCCTCAATCCCCTCAACCCTTTCCGTCACCTCCCGCATCACCAAAACAGGTTTTCCAAAGGTCGGGGCTTCCTCCTGAATCCCTCCAGAATCAGTCAAAACAAGGAACGCTTTCGACATTAAAAATACCATGTGAGGGTAATCCAATGGCGGCATTAAGTGGATGTTGTCGAGCCCCGAAAGAGAACGTACCACTGAATTCTTGACATTCGGGTTAAGATGCCTCGGGTAGCAAACAACACAATCCTTGTTCGTCGCGGCAATTTCCTTCAAGGCCAAGCAGATATTTTCAAAAGGATGGCCGAAGCTCTCTCTACGATGACACGTAACCAGAATAATTTTTTTAGAGAGATTGATACCTTCGAAGGCCTCCCAATAAGCAGTTTCATCTTGTGTAATAATGTCTTTGGTCAATAACAGTGCATCTACTACGGTGTTCCCTGTCACGTAGATGTTCTGAACAATACCCTCGGCAAGCAAATTCGCCTCAGCCTGCACCGTTGGTGCAAAATGGAAGTCAGCAAGTCTTGAGATCATCACCCGATTCATCTCTTCCGGATAGGGAGAATACCTCTGTTGGCTCCTCAACCCTGCTTCGACATGAGCAACGTAACTTTTATTGTAATAACCTTCTAAAGCACCCACAAAAGCAGTTGTAGTATCTCCCTGAACAATGACTAATTCCGGCCGAAACTCAGAAAAAACAGTGCTTAGGCCCTTCAGACAACGTGCTGTAAAATCAGACAAAGTCTGATTGGGCTCCATTAAGTCAAGATTATAATCAACCGAAATCTGGAAAAAATCCAGGGCCTGCCATAGCAACTCACGATGCTGGCCAGTTGCACAGACCCGTACCTCAAATTGATCTTTAGCAGCACCAAAGGCTTTGAGCAATGGAGCCAACTTAATGGCCTCAGGTCTGGTCCCTAAGATAAACAGGACCTTATATATCTGAGTTTGCATCTCTAACCTATCTTTTGAGGAAAGCAAGGAGCCTATTCAACAGCCCAAAACTATTTACTGTCACCTCAGCGGAATCTCCCCTGTACGTCTTCAAATGTTCAACCAGGGCTGCTGATAATTGACCCTGAGAAAGATGATGAAGTTTCACATTGTCAAAAATCTTACAGAGTTCAGCACTATTCTTATCCCAGTTGAAAAATCCCTCTGCATACCGCCTCGCCGCCATTTTATATAGTGGCAGATGCTCAAGATTCTCTAAATAATAGGACATTGCGTCATAAATGCCCTGAATGCTCGCCATCGCCAGCGGCCAATAATAACCGTCATGTCGGGTGACATATTTTTCGACCGATACCAAACGCCCATTTTCCTCGGAGACAAATTCGTTCATTGGCGGCGAGTCCGTGGCAATCAATGGCAACCCACAAGCGCAGGCTTCCACCAAACTTAAGCCAATACCATCAAGTCGTGACGGGTAGACATAAACATCACCAAGATGGTAAAGGCCAGGTGCAGGGACCGTTTTCTCAATGACATCAAGATAGCGCTCCCTCTGCAATTTACGTATAAGTGGAACTTGCTTTGTCAGAACCATTTCCAAATTAACCTGCGTATGGATAATCAACCTAGACGACTGCGGCAAACGAGAGTACGCCTCAATGACTAAATCGGTTCCTTTTCTGTAGGGACTCATGCCGGCAGAATGAAAAAACGTGAGAGAGGTTTTAACTTCCGAACATTTTTCAGCAGGAGAAAATAGGTTAAGATTTGTCCCCCAGGGGATGTAAAAACATTGGGGATGCCAGTTGAATACACTGTAATGCCTCAGTGTGTTGCAGATCAAAAAATCATATATTTTGAAAAATTCAACCGTTTCCTCCGTGTAATAATCAACATAAGATCCAACTTTGATACCTCGTTGGCGGCACCAGAGAACCGGCAACCACCAGCGCTGCTCATTGAACAATACGATCTCGATCCGATTCTCATCTATCCAACGAAAAAAATCGGCTTCATCAATTGCAGTTAAGAATTGTTGCGTAGGTTCTTTTGCTACAGTTACCCGCGATCCAGACCACTCAGGCCCGGGGATAGAATGTTTATCACTGCCTTTTCTGGCGTAAATAAAAACATCATGCTTCAATACCAGCGTATCTCGGAACTGTCTGGAGACGTACGCAGCCCCTCTCTCGAACCAGGTTGTTACAATACCTACGTTCATCGGAGAACCATTTTCCTAATTTTTCCCGGAACCCCCGACAAGAACGAGCCGAGACTAACAGATCTAGCTCCCGGACATTTCTTTCTTGCATACAACTCCACAGCTGTTTTGTCTAAGGCAAGGGGAACCGGTGGCGGCACGGGGAGAAATCTCTCCATAACAGAAGCCAGTTGCTCTGCTCGCGCATGATATGAATGACCGGCCACTTCTTGATGTCCCTGACATGCGATCTGACGCCTCTCCTGCTCATTGGCTAGGTAATAGACAAGTTTCTTTTCTAGATCATCAATATTTTCAACTTCTACCAAGTGCTGGCCTGATACAAAGGGACTCTCCTCGGAAAGTCGCTCCGTCATAACAAAAGCTCCACAACCTAGAGCCTCATAAACCCGGGTTTCAGTATCTAGCTGGTTTTCTGCGTGTAGGTTAAGAACAATCTTTGCACGATTGAACACGTCTGCCATTTCATTACCAAAGGCTGTGATGACAGCAACGGGAAACTTTTGTCGAAGGCGGTCAAGTATCATTTTACGCCGTGGGAGTATCGCTCCGACAAAGACGACATCTAAGTCCTTTTTACAATCTATTTTTCTATGTACGAGGGCATCATAGCCACTTAGCATAACACTCAACTTTTCTCTTGGCATCCATCCCTTGCTTACGATCTGTGAAATACATTGCGGCGTACGAACGAAAGCATGATCAAACAGTCCGCACTGGAAAAGCCGATCCTGATCGCGGCATCTCGACACCAACTCGCTTGCCCAAAAAAACCTAGGCCTTTGGCAGGCCTCTATGAGTTCTAAAGGGAACCCCTCTCCTCTCTGCAGAAGAAACACATCGAAATCAGAGATCTCTAGGAACTTAGAAGCCAATGACTCCCTGAATTTGCGATAATCAAGAGTTTGTGTTTCATGGCCATTCTCTAAAAAACCCTGATTAACGAAATATTCAGCACCCCACCCTGCATTATTTTCTATTACATTTATGTAGAATATATTCATTTACATAGACCCAGTAAAAATCGCCATCTATGTTGCCAACTATGCTCTTGAAGCGCTCTATTACGAGCAGCACGCCCTATTCTAAAGGCAATCTCGGGGTTATTGATCAGAAACTTCGTTTTTTTAAGCAATTCTGACTTATGTTTGTAAAATAAAATCTCCTTGTTAGGGGTGAAATATTTCTGTAGATCTGAGTTTAATGTCGTCAAATAAGCAACACCCGCCATAGGGACTTCAAAGTCCCTTCCCTTAAGAGCAACTTCTTTAGACTCGCCGAGAAAACCAAACCCCAATACAACAAGCGATTTTCTGAATATCTCGAGCATTTCAAGTACGCCAACAGGACCATCTGGCCAGCCAACCCCTTTCGTCACAACAGCGACTCCATTTTCCCTAAGAAATCTGATGAACTCTTCACGTCTTCCGTAGTTTTGGCCAACGAAAGAAACTTCGATTGAGCGATGTGAATGAGGTTCGCTGGCTGCATATATTTCAGGGTTTGCTCCGGAAGGTAGAAAGAGAGGGTTTGCACCAACACCAATATATTTGCCAATATTGGATTCACTCTGAGCTGAGATACAAATGTCAAAAGAATTTGCAATTGCACCACTTCCACTTAACCCTGATGGTTCTTGAAATCCCCAAAATTTAAGCGTGTCATCATAGTCGTAATTGATGGTAATGATACCAAGGTCACGGATATCTCTTATTCTGTCCGAAGAGACCCAGCGCCCTGAAAGATAAGAGAAGAATATGTGGATTGGACTTTTACGGTGTTCTTTCAGTATGCGCGAATAAAGATCATCACAGAATGCAATCCTTTTGATTGGCCAATCGCTTGAGTATTGGTCATACGAATCGCCCCAATCATAATGTACAACTTCGGCAAATTCCTTCCATGAATCGACCAGAGCTTCTTTTTCCCAATTACAGTTCTTTACTGCTATAAAAATCTTAGGTCGTCCGGGGATTTGCCCTATTTCACCTGCAATACGTCTTTTTTCAAGATGCGTCTTTATTCTGGAGACACAGGCTTCATGAGGGATCGCTAAACGAGCGATCTCTCTTTTGCTCATCAATTGTTGAGGTTCATTTTCTTTCTTCTTAAAAAACATCCTGCTGGTGCCATTCATGCTCTGCATAGAATATATTGTGTTTAGGATTCAAAATTCTTCCTGTTTTAAAAACATCTTCTTCAACAACTTCAATACTGACAGCGTTATCGACTTCATCAGCCAGGTCACCCATTTCTCCAACCCACGTGCTTATCTGGTAATTCCCCTGAACAATGCTCATTTTATTAAAAGAAATTGTCACCTTTTTCTTTCCTTTTATATCTATGATGTCAGTACAACTCTCATAGCTATACGCTCTAAAAATCTGTCTATTAAAGTTATTCCCAAAAAGCACTCCAACGATAGCATTTCTGATTTCGCCTTCAATTGTAATCTCGACAGAAAAACCGCTCCCCATTTTAAGTTTGCAGCTTTCTCTGTCTTGAGCATCAAAAACTTTTATGTCGACGACTTTTGCTTTGCCATTTCCTGACCGGTCTGTCCTCTCAGCAATAACCGCTGAGGGAGCTTCTCCCATGTTAAGATAATAATCGATTGCATCGTTTGGTTGGCCAGAAGATACCAATCGGCCTCCATCAATTACTATACATGACGAGGTCATTGATCGAATCGTGCTCAAGTTATGGCTCACGATCAAAACTGTCCTGCCCCCTTGCGCAACTTCATTCATCTTACCCACACATTTTTTCTGGAATGCAGAGTCACCGACCGCCAAGACCTCGTCAACAACCAGGATTTCAGGATCAAGATGCGCTGCAACAGCAAAAGCAAGGCGCACATACATCCCAGAGGAGTACCGTTTGACTGGTGTATCGACAAATCTATCAACCTCAGCAAAGGCTATAATTTCATCCAACTTCCTATTTATCTCTTGCTTGTTCATCCCCAAAATCGCCCCGTTGAGAAAAATATTCTCCAAACCCGTCAACTCTGGGTGAAACCCGGTGCCTACCTCAAGTAAGCTTGCAGTTCTCCCTTTGATTTTTATCTGCCCTTTGGATGGCATGGTGACTTGAGAAAGAATTTTCAATAGCGTTGACTTACCAGCACCATTTTTGCCAATAACACCCAAAATCTCTCCTTGCTCGACATCAAAACTAATATCCTGCAAGGCCCAGAAATGGTCTGGAGATTTCTTCTCAGACGAGTTTTCTTCTGATATCAAAGGTCTAACACTATAATTAGCCTGAGGAATAAGCTGGTTGGGATCGTCGCGACCACGAATTCGCGCCCACCAGGACTGCATATCCCTTGCCAGTGTCCCATGATTGATTGAACCCAACCGGTATTGCTTCCACAGGTTCTCAACCCTAATGACAACCTTGCTGCCTGTCGAGAAATCTACCGGTCTAATATCGTTAATTTGCGTCATAAAAGTTCATAACCGAAACAAGGGATACAATTTGACCACCGCTGATCAACGTTAAACGAGGTTGATCAGACCGTGTCCATGAAACTTTTTTCAACTCTGGAAAACAGTACTATCCCGACTAGCAGCAAAACCAGGGTCATGACAGCGCTCACAACCATGCGACCGAGGCTGACCGTGCCTACGCCAAGAAAAGCATAACGGAACGTCTCGACAACAGAAGCCATCGGGTTCAATGCCATCAGCCATTGATATCTCTCCGCGATGATGCTCGACGGATAGACGACCGGCGTGGCATACATCCAAAGCTGCACACCAAAGCCGACCAACTGCGTCAGGTCTCTGTATTTTGTCGTCAAGGATGAAACGATGATGCCACATCCAAGCCCCAGGGCGGCCATTTGCAGTATCATCAAGGGCAGTAGCAACGCAGCCGCCTGGACCTTTATGGATGATCCGTTTGCATAAAAATATACCCAGAACCCTGCAAGCAGAAGAAGTTGTATCCCTAATGAGATCAGATTGCTGATGACAATGGAAACAGGCACCGCCAACCTTGGAAAATAAACTTTGCCGAAGATATTTGCGTTACCGACAAATGTATTGGACGTTTTTTGCAGACAATCGGCAAAATAGCGCCAGATGATGACCCCGGAGAGATAGAACATCACCGGAGGCAAGCCATCTGTCGGGATGTTCGCAACTTTGCCGAAAATCACGGTAAAGATCAATGTTGTCATGACCGGTTGAATAAGATACCAGAGTGGTCCCAGGATTGTTTGCTTGTAAATTGCAACAAAGTCACGGCGCACGAAGAGCATTATCAAGTCGCGATATGCCCACAGTTCGTCCAAACGAAAATCAAACCAGCCGGAGACCGGACGGATCGTTTTTGTCCATTCCGGCTCTGCAGCGGCACTGCTTCTTGGTTTATCGTTTGTAATACTCATACGGAGACTCAACAGTTAGGGTCAAACAGACAATATCTGTCATGAGATATGTTATGAACCTACCATCTTTCGTTTCTCAAAAACAGGGCTATGGCACAACCGGATGGGGGCTTAACACTCTTTCCCGCTTCTCGGATCTTCTATCGATCGCATGGTTGGGTTGATCAATCGGTGCATCACGGCGCTCAGATTTGCCAGGTACAGGCGCCAGTGACGCAGGACAATTCTCGTCATCATCGATAGTTTATTTGCAAAGGAGAGCCGATTCGTCATCGAGGAGGCAGATATCCGGTAATAAAAAACCGCATCATCAAGTCGGACAACCTTGCATCCTGTTGCAATTATGGCAAGCCAGAAATCCCAGTCTTCCCACGCGTGAACCATTGACTGGCGGTAGCCGCCGACGAGTAGCCAGTCTGACTTGCGGAAGAGTGCCGTGGCGACAATCATATTTTCAAAGAGGATCTCCGGCATGGAATAGGCCGGCAGTTGCCACAACCCCGACTTGGATCCGAACAACTCCGTTTGGCCATAGACAATGCCAACACTATCATCTCCATCCATCACGGTGACTGCCTCGCGAACAAATTCGGGGGCAATCCTGTCATCAGCATCAAGCGGCAGCACGTATATCCCGGTTGCTTCCTGAATGCCCCTGTTCCTGGCTACCGCCAGGCCTTTGTTCGACTGTTCGATCAAGAGGACATCACTTTCCAGTGCGGCAAGCAGGCACAGCGTGCCGGGGTCAGATGAGCCGTCATTGACAACGATGATTTCGATATCAGGATAATCCTGTGCACGCACTGAATCGATCGCTTCGCCGAGGAATTCTCCATGGTTATAACAAGGGATGACTACCGAGACACGGTGACGATCTGACCGACATTCAGCGACGTGCTTACTCATCCGGCCATCCATTTTTCATAGTGCGTTCGAAGCCACTGGTAACAGGCATGCTGCCAACGTAGCGCACCTCTCCCCAGGTAGCGTTTTCGCACCAGGTATTCTTCCGCAAGGGCCTTGTCGCGTTCTGCAGAAGACCGGCTCCCCGGATGAACGCGGAAATCTGCCAAAACTCCGTCACACTGGCAAGGTCCTGAGAAATCGGCCAATCTCAACCAGAGGTCGTAATCCATTGCATAGCGCAAGCCCTCATCGAACCCGCCCACCGCTTTCACAGTCGCACTCTTTACGAAGGTTGCCGGATGGTAGATAATATTGTTGCGCAGGAGTCTCCTCTTCGTAAAGTTAAGCGCCGGCAGCGTTCTGATCACCCCACCCTGCCCATCAATCTCACGCAATCCCCCCGTCACCCAGATCACTCCGGGGTTGTCCCGGAGAGTTGATGCAACTCTTTCAAGAATCTGTTTGTCCGCATAACGGTCATCCGAGTGCAGGTAGGCGATTACTTCGCCGCGCGCCAGCTCGAGACCGTAATTCATGGCATGAGCAATACCGGGCATGGTCTCAATCACCCATCGCACCCGGGAGTCCTGTTCGGCGAGGCTCCGGATAATTTCATGAGTCCCATCGGTAGAACCGCCATCGACCAGAATATACTCGAAATCGGTCCAGGTCTGCCTCAGGACGCTTTCCATGGTCTCCTCAAGGTAGCGTTCGGCATTCAGGCATATGGTAACCACGCTGAAACGCATCAGACGCTGTCTCCTCCCGCCCGGCATGCGGAAACAGGGTTTATCAGTGCATCCTGCCAATGGTGATCACGTCCAAAGATTATGTCGCGGATGATCGCGGCATTGCTCAGGCGCCCGCAACAAACTCGAATCAGTAACGCAAAGATCAGCGAGAGGTAGATCGTCGGCAAAGCCTCCCGGCAGTGTTTTTTGCTGAACAGGAGTCGGTTACGCAAGGCAAAATAATCACAGGTCAGGCTTTTTTTGCGTGGGTTGCTGCTGGTGCCAATTGAGCTCCCGCCCTTATGATAAACAATACTGCCGGGTGCGTAACCGAGAGAAAAATGCTGTCTGGCACGCCAGGCCCAATCCGTTTCCTCGAAGAACAGGAAATAATCTTCGTCCATGTAACCGATTTTTTCCAGGAAAGTCTTCGAAACCAGCATGGAGGCCCCCATCACGTAATTGATTCGCGTCTCGACCCTGGCCGCATTCGCCACGGCTCCAGCCGAACCGAAATTCGAGAAGCGTCCTTGCAACCACGGCAAACCGATCCACTTGCAATAATAGCCACCGGCCAGAGCCTGGACTTTTTCTGGCCTGTCATAATAGAGCAGTGTCGAACCACAAATACCCGGGGCAGGCTCTTCGTTGATACGCGCAACGAGCTTCGTGAGACTGTCCGGCTTCACGACCGTATCGTTATTCAGTAGCCACACAGCGTCCCAGTCATCACATGTAGCGAGGTACTTCAAGCCAACATTGTTGCCGCCGGCGAAACCCAGGTTGGCCTCGTTATCAATGAGTATAAGGAATTTCTCTTCGGTCAGGCTGATCCCTGCATCAACCTGTTTTCTATTTAATTGTGCCGAAATAAGAGGCCTGGAGACTGGCGAGGGGACGAGGGGAAGCGGGCTGTTTTTAAATACAGGTCTCCCCTGATCAACGCCATCAGCCCAAGACTTGATGTGTTCCAGAGAATCATCTGTCGAACCGTTGTCACAAACGATTATCCGATAATCCGGATAGTCGAGCCGCAACAGGCTCTCCAGGCACTCGACTGTGTCTTCCCAACCGTTCCAGTTGAGCAGCAGAATGTAACAACGCTTCATGAGTAGACACACCAGCCAACCAGAAAAACCCAGCAGACGCCTGTGATCAGCAACGGGATATCACGCAAAAGGGCATCAGTCGGATCACCACCATGGCCAGATTTTATTCGCATAAGGTAACGAAGAAGACCGAACATGCACAACGGAACGGTATAAACCATTGCGGGCTTGGAAATAGCATACATTGCGTATGTGACCAACACGGTGGCGCCGGAGAGGTAAAGAGACCCATCGAGGAAGCCTTCCGGATATTCTTCCAGAGTCCGACGGTGCCTGCCGGCTTTTTTGCCCAGATGAGAACGCTCACTATAGCGTTTGCCAAAACTGAGGAATGCCGCCAGGAGGAACACCGACAGGAAAAGCCAATCGGAAATTTGGACAGCAAAAGCCTCACCACCGGCGTAGAGCCGTAGCACGAAACCGAAGGCGATACAGAAAACATCGACAATCGGCATGTCCTTTAACAGAGTGCTGTAAGCGAAGGAAATGGCTAGATAGATAGCCACGAAGAGCAAGAACCGTGGAGAAACCTGAAGACTGGTAATTACAGCGAGAAGCAAAAGCAATCCGCTCAAAACAGCCGCGACGGGCACGGAAACAAGCCCGGCGGGCAAAGGTCTTCCAGCTTTTTCAGGATGCAAGAGATCGCTATTGCGGTCGATCAGATCGTTAAAAATATAGTTCGCACTCGAAGCCAGGCTGAAAGCAACAAAAGGCAGAAATCCGTGCGAAATCATTGTCCCCGGCAGGAAAGCGCCGCTTAAGAACGGCGGAAAGAAGATCATCAGGTTTTTCAACCATTGATGCGGTCGCAAGAGCCGGAGGTACGCCAGTAAATTCATCTTTGATCCAGATCCTTGGCCAGTTTCTCTGCTGGACTCTTGTAGGGCGAGGTTTTGTCGAATTGCCTTGCAGCCTCTGCGAAATGGCCCTGTGCCTTGCCTTTTTCCCCAAGCACCAGGTAAGTTTGTCCGAGCCGGTAACTGTAGAACGGATTGTTAGTCGTCTTTTTGAGTTGTTCAAGCCACATGATAATTTCCAGATAATACCTGTGTCGCTGTTCCTCATCCTCGGCTTCTTCGATTAACAACTGATTCGTTTTGACGAGCGTCTTCAGTATATACCCTTGATTTGGGCCGGGATATTCCAGTCGCTCGAGAAGATATTGTTTGGCAGCCAGGTATTGCCCCCGGCCAAGAAAAACAGCAACCTGGTTCAAAGACGATAATTGTCCCTCGATGCCATGGATCGATTCGAGGATAGCATAGCCTTCATCACTGCGCCCGGCGTTAATTAAAGCAACGGCCAGTTCATTTTTAACGGCTTTGTTCATGGGGGATTTTTCTACAGTGTCCGAGAAAAGACGTATATTGTCCTGCCAGGTGATATTTCTTGCAAATGTGCCGTAAGCAGAAGCGGTCAGAAGCAAAGTTACGAGCAATGAGGCCACCGAACTGGCGAACAACCGTTGACATTTTCTGACCAGGCCAAAAACCAGGGCAACCAGGAATATCCCGGAGGAGATGATATAGATAACGCTCGGCAACCGGCGTCCATGCCATCGGGTTTAACACTACCAACAGTGCCGAAGAGGCTACAAATAAGCTGCTTAAAGCCACACCACTTAACAGTGACCTGCGATAAACGAGCCAGCATATCAATAGAATGACAAAGCACCCCAGGTATACGTATGCACCGGCAATAGTAATCGTTGCGAAATTCAGAGGGTATGGCCAGAAAATCTTTTTGAAATAGAAACCCGTCGCTTTGAGAAGCAGGAGAATATAAGCAGAAAAAGCCGGGGTCAGTAAGTTAGTAGCATCCGCTGACGACTGGACCGTAGCAAAAGCCTTAACCGTCCCTTCAATCCCCCGGTCGCTATGAAAAGCAAACCAGCGCAGAAGAAAATACCCTGAGATTACAGCCGCATAGGCTGTTGTAACGATAATTTTTCCGGTCCTTCTGGCTCGTCCCCCGACAGGCTCTTCCTGCAACTGACTCCACCAGATAATAACCAGGGCTCCAGGCAGGAAGAACAGCGCCGGCTCCTTGGCAAGCACTCCGAACCCCAGCCCGAAGGCAGACAAAACGCCCGGTAACACACGGCCGGTGGTGGCATAAACAAGTAACCCGTAAAGTGCCAGGTAGACTCCGGTCGCAGCCAGCAGATCGGTCCTGGAGGTAATCCAGTTGACAGCCTCGGTATTAACCGGATGGAGAGCGAAGAGAGCCGCCGTCACAAAGGGCAGCCAGGGCATCGTCAGTTTGTAGAATCCCGCCAACCGGCAGGCAACCAGGTAAAGCAGAATCGTGTTGCACAGATGCAAAAGGATATTTTCCAGATGCATGAAGCTTTCTTCTAGACCCCAGGCCAACTTGTCGAATTCGTACGAAAGGGTTATCAATGGCCGGTAATAGTCACCCCGCCCCCCGGGGAAAATATGCTCGGCCCAGGAGAATCCCTCCTTGTTGATGAGATGATTGACCAGCAGCTTGTCATCAATCGAATTGAACGGTGCAAAAAGAGTTGGGTAATAGACCGCCAGGGTGATCAGCGCAAGCAGGATTATGCTGTATGGTTTGGCAAGTTTCATTGCTCACTGTGCGCAACAATGTCCAGGAAGAAGGCTTCCAGGTCCTTGCGCACCGGCTCCATAAACCGGATATCGACATCGTGACTGCTGACCTCTGCCATGAAATCGGCAAGGCTTGCCTTTGGTACGTAAACTATAGTTTCATCAGCCTTGACCCTGACAGTCTGGCAAGCTGCAACGGCCTGCATATCCCCTCTACAATGCACGTGATAACCCTTAAGCCCGCCCTGGACAATATCTTCGACACTGTTGACAGTACGCAACCGCCCCGAGACAATCACGCCGACGCGGTCACAGACAGCTTCAACATCCGCAGTGACATGGGTACTGAAAAAAACCGTTTTACCGCGTTTTTTCAGATCGACCATGATCTCCTTGACCAGGGCACGGCCGAGGGGGTCTAACCCGCTCATCGGTTCATCGAGGACATAAAGATCAGGATCATGAAGTAATGCCTGGGCCAGGCCAAGACGTTGCACCATCCCCTTGCTGTAACTTCGGATCTGCCGTTTCGCTGCAAGCGTAAGGTCCAGAAGCTCGAGAACGCGATCTACCTCGATGGCAACCTGTCGCGCGGACAACCCGTGAACATGCCCTACGAGTGCGAGGTATTCACGAGCATTCAGGGTATCATAGAAAGAGGGGTTTTCCGGCAGGTAGCCAATCCGTTTACGGGACGAGGCCTGTACCACCGGGACACCGAACAGCTCAACGACACCACCGTCGGGCTGTATCAGTCCAAGCAAGGTTTTGATTGTGGTGCTTTTACCGGCCCCGTTTGGCCCCAGAAATCCAAAAATTTCGCCTTCGGAGATCTCGAGGCTAAGATTACAGAGCGCCGCAACCCGGCGACGTTTCTTGCCGCGATAGGTTTTTGACAGATTGTCGATTCTTACCGGTAACATCTGATGAGATCCTGTCCTCTACATTTTCGGGCTGCCAAACTTACTGGTACTTCGCACCCGGCCCTCGGGATCAATAAAGAATTCGCCGCCATACGGGTCTTTCGGCAACTGATCGATGAGCCCTGCCGTGATCAGCTCATTCAGCCCGTTGACCTGTCGTCCGTGCTGCCGCGTAGAATTCCTGCATCGCCTGCTCAAGAAGGACCACGGCCAGCAAGGCCTCTTTCCGGTACTGATAGGTTCTTTTCACGGCCGGGTCTGTGGCATTGGCAATCATCGTATCAAGAAAAGCCAGGCCGATCGTGGTCTGGTTGGATTCGTAGAAATACCGGGCCGTCAACTTGGTGAAGAGGGGGTTGCCGGATATTTCAGCAGCACGCTGCATGTACATCGCCGCCTGCTCGTAGTCCTTGAGGAAATAAGCGTAATTAAAACCGACATAGAACGGCAGCCAGTAATCCCAGGTCCTGTAACGCATACCGTATTCAAGCATGCTGTTTACTTCCTTGATACGGCCGAGTTCCCAGGTGAATGCCGCCTGGGTGAAGTAATAGGGGTCGGCATTATACGGGTCGAGTTGCACGGCCGTCTGCAGCGTCCTGTACATATTCAGGAATTCAGGGCGAATAATCACATTCTCGGTAAATTTCTCGATGATGGTGCCGAAATAGAGAAGGACTTTCACCGTAGCGTACTCGGCAATCAGCGCGCCGTGGTCGGCAACCAGGACCTTCAATGCCTGTGGATGGGGCAGATAACCGAGCTTGATTTCGATCGGTTTCTGCTTCATCGTTTCAGCCATTGGCTGTATCATCAGACACAGGCCAATCAGCAGCAGGCCGAAGACGATCCGGCCGATCATGAAAATTGCCTCCGGTTGAACGACCAGAACGACAACCCCAACAGAACCCCTGTATAGAAGAACCCGTAAAGCAACATCTGGAGGATTGAGTCCTGCGGAACGGGCAACGCATAGATCGCCTGGACCTTGAAATCGAAGGCGGAGAAATTGGGCAGGATATAGTAGACAGCCTTGATCATGGCCTGGCTGAGCGGGTGAATCCCCTTGCCAAACTCGCCGGAGACAAATTCGAATACTCCCTGGGACGCACTGCCGCAGAAATAGATGGCAACAACGCCAAAAAACGGCAGGAAGAATGACGTGCTGACCGAAGAGAGCAGCAGGGCAACGCTTGACAGCAGGATATACTTGAAGATATCGCTGACGATCGCCAGGGCGATCGTCAGCCATGGCACGGCAACGGCAGAGGGAGTATTGCGTGGCAACCAGGTGAATCACCAGGAATGCGCCGAGCGCCAGGACTACCCCGGCGCAAAGCAGAAAAACCGCAATACTCAAAAACTTGGCAACCAGGTAGCTGGTGCGGCTCAATGGCAGGCTCAGCACCGAAACAATGTAGCGGCGATCAATATCACGAAAGATCGATGAAGTGCCGAGCAGCAAGGTGATCATCAACAAGACAAAGGATATCCCGGAAAGCGACAGGGTAATCGCCAACTCCTGGGTCTGTTGCATGGAAAATGTGCTGAGCGAGGGGACCAGGAGAATCATGCCGATCGCGGAGAGCATGACGGCGTGCATGAGCCGGTCCCGCAAGGTCATCAGCAGGTTGATTCGCGCAAGGTGATAGAGGGGCAATAACATAGCGACATCATAAAGAAAGGGCCGACAGGAGTCAATCTCCTGTCGGCCCTTAACTTCGAGGGTCAACAGCTACTCGGATTACATCGCAGTCCAGCCGACAAATGCTTCTTCGCTCAGGGAACTGGAAGGAACTGCGAAGCAGCTATCAACGATGCAGTTTTCACCGATACCGGCCCAGAAGATACTGGTGGAATCGTAACCGGTGCCGTAGGCCTTGGTGCCGCTGGTGTGATAGGTCGACAGCGTATAACCGGTGTCAGAGAATTGGGCGGTAACGTAAACATTGTTGGACATACGTGCGATCGGGGTCTGATTGCCAGTACCGTCAGCAAGGACGGTACCATAAAGCTGCATGCCGCCGGTTTGACCGCTCAGGGTAAGTTCGCCGGCAAAAGCGCCGCTTGCCATGAAAGCCATAATAATTGTCAGAAGGATCATCTTTTTCATCTCTATTATCTCCTTTAATGAATTAAGTTCTTGTCAGATTTTAGCTAACACCGAGGAAGCCCGGGTACTGCTGGCTGTCAGCCTGGAACGCTTCCATACCGGTCTTGGAGTTCTTCAGGTCGCTCTGTGCAGCAGAGTTGTACGCCTTCTGACGATAAGCGGCGAACTGAGGGATGGCGATAGCGGCCAGGATGCCGATGATCGCAACAACGATCAACAGCTCGATCAGGGTGAAACCTTTTTGGGACTTACGGAACTTCTTAAGCATAGTCTTTCTCCTTTCGAATGTGGACGTTTTGTCCATGTAGGTTCAGCTGAATTTTACAAAGCTTGGTATCTGATAAGAGCAAACGCTGTGCCAACTTCTAAAAAAAAAGCCAAACCGCTTTAATAACAAGGGTTTGGCTCGTGTCGCATTACTTTTATGAGATTTTTAAGCCTCGCCTAAAAGACGTAGTATGACAACACTAGTGACAAAATTGGTCAGCTGAAGTCACTCTTCCGTGTCATCATCACCAAGGTCGTACTTGGCGAGACGATAGCGGATCGAACGGAAGGTGATGCCCAGCAAACCAGCGGCGCTCTTGCGTACACCATCGGTTCTGGCGAGCGCCTTGATCAGGATCTCCTTCTCTATCTCACCAAGATAGGCATCCAGGTCCATCCCCGAATCGGGGATCTCGGTCAGGGGCGTCACCGAACCGGACATGCCCGTCACCAGGTTCGGCGGCAGACAGTCGAGCGTGATGACGTTGTCATGCCCCAGGACCATGGCTCTTTCAATGACATTTTCCAGTTCACGCACATTACCGGGCCAGCTGTAGTCGATCAGGCGCCGCATGGCATCCTCGGTGACCTTGACCCCTTTCTGTCCGGTAAAACGTTCCCAGAAAAAATCCACCATGACCGGAATGTCTTCCCTGCGTTGCCGCAGCGGTGGCAGATCAATCCGGATCACGTTGAACCGGTAATACAGATCTTCACGAAAGGTTCCGGCAGTTACGGCTTCTTCGAGGTGTCGGTTGGTCGCAGCCAACACCCGCACATCGGTTTTGATATCCTTGTTGCCGCCGACCCTGCGGAACTCGTTTTCCTGCAGCACGCGCAGCAGCTTGACCTGCATCATGGTCGGCAGTTCACCGATCTCATCGAGGAAGAGAGTGCCACCCGCGGCAGTTTCAAACAGGCCCGGCTTCTGCCTGATCGCCCCGGTAAAAGAGCCTTTCTCGTGGCCGAACAGTTCACTCTCGAGGAGGTTCTCCGGAATCGCTCCACAGTTGATCGGCACAAATGGCCCGTCACGTCGCTCGCTGTTGTAGTGAATGGCCCGGGCAACCAGTTCTTTGCCGGTACCTGACTCTCCCGAGATCAGGATCTTGACCGGGCTCGACGCCACCTTGCGGATCATGGTGAAAACTTCCTGCATCACCTTCGACTTGCCGATCAGACCTTCGAAGGAAAACCGCTGTCCCAGAGCTTCCTTGAGGGCCAGGTTCTCTCTGCGGAGGTCACGCCTTTCCAGGGCATTTTTGACAATCAGCCTGATCTCTTCGTTCTTGAACGGCTTGGTTATATAATCGTAAGCACCCTGTTTCATTGCCTCGACGGCCTCATCGGTCGACGAGAAGGCGGTCACCATCAACACCACGGTTTCCGGTGTGCGGTCCTTGATATGGGCCAGCAATTCCAGTCCGGTCATACGCGGCATCTTGATATCGGAAATGACCAGATCGTAACTGTGGTCTCGCAAATGCACAACCGCCTGTGCTCCGTCAGTGGCCGTATCAACCTGGTAACCTTCCCGGTGCAACATGATGCTCAGAAAGTCACGCATGCTCTCTTCGTCATCGACGATCAGGACCCGGTACTTGTTCGATTCATCGCTCATTACGGGACAAGCTCCTTGAATATTTATAACTTGGTCAACACTTTATCAGAAATCAGCACAACAATTAACCACCCTCTGTCATGCATCATTTGTAGTTCCGGGTTTTTTCACTCTTCACATCTTCCGGCCCACGTTCCGGTTTGATCAGACCGATCGTGAAACGGGCTCCACCGAGATTGCTCGGCTCAACGAAAATATGGCCGCCATGGGCCTCAACATTTGCGTAGACATTAGCCAAGCCAAGACCAGTGCCCTTCCCTTTGGTGGTAAAAAAAGGCTCAAACAGTTTGTCCCGGTCCTCTTCGGCTATTCCCGGGCCGCTGTCTTCGATAATTATCTGACCTCTTTTCTCGACGATCTCAACCCTGATTCTCCCTGACGGCTGAGCAGCCTCGCCGGCGTTAATCAACAGGTTCCAAAGAACCTGATGCATTTTCTGGGGATCCACATTCATCGGCGCCGGACCGCGGTAGGCTTTATCGACAGTGACATCGTCTGAATTGACCACTGGCACTCAGGAGGGCGATCAGTTCATCAAGCAAGGCCGCCATGTCGATCGACTCCAGCTGCAACGGGGCCGGTCGGGCAAAGCTCAGGAAATCACTCAGGAGCGCACTCAGACGGTCGGCCTCCTTGACGACAATCTTCATCAGGTGTCGATCCTCATCGCGCACCTTCTCGTCCTCCAGCAGCAGCTGCACTGAACCACTGATAGACGCCAGGGGGTTGCGGATCTCGTGAGCGAGGCCTGATGCCAGGCGTCCGACTGCCGCCAGGCGATCTGCACGCTTCAACTGATCTTCAAGTGTTTTGATTTCTGTCAGATCCTGGAAAGCGATCAGCAAACCAAGGCTCTCTTTGTGTCTGCCCACCACTCGACTGGCCGAATAGCCTAGGGTAAGGGTTTCGGTGTCATTCTTGCGATAAGGCATTTCTCCCCGTTCAACACCGTCCAGGTATTTCGGATCAAATGCGTCGAACTCGGGGAAGATCGCCTCTACTGGGCGGTTGTAAACCTCCTGCAGCCGATATCCGGTAATCTTGCTGGCAGCGTTATTGAACGAACGGATGCGTCCAGAGACATTGACAACCATCAGACCGCTGTTGATGTTGCTCAGAATTGCCTGATTGAGTCGCTCCAGTTCGCCGTAATCGATTTCACGCCTGGCTCGTGCTTCTTCACTTCGCTTTAAACGCTCAGCCAGCGCCCCGCTTAACAGTGCCGTGAGAAAAAAAGCCCCGACATGCAAGAATACCGCATAGAAAACATCGTAATGATTCAGGCTGATCGGCAGCGGTTGTCCCCTGAACTCGGGCAGATAGCCGTAGAACTGCAGGTCCAGGAGACTTCCGTAAAGAATTGAAGATGCAGAAGCAACGATCAGGACTTGTGGTCGCGGGAAAAAGGCACTGGACGCAATGATGATCAGGATAAAGAAAAAAGAGTAGAGACTGACAACCCCGCCGGTCATGTAAATGACCAGGATGATAAAAAGCAGGTCCCAACATATCTGCGCGTTGATGAAGTGACGATACTGTTTCAATCTGGGCAGAAGATAGAGGGAAAAAGAGGATTGCAGGATGGTTATCAGAGTAAGGCATCCCAAATACTTGGCAATAGGTGAACTTGCCCACTGTCCCTGCTGGAGATGGTACACAATGGTACCGCCGAGAAACAGGCAGACAACAACCAGGCGAATCACCAGATACCAGGACAACAACATCTTGGGATTTGAATGGGAGATCTTTTTTTCAGGGTGTATCGTTCATGAATTAACCCTGAAGGGAGGAGGCATCAATACAAAGTTCCATCCAATTTCAGCGCAACGATAGCGGCATTTGTCGAATAGACAGACCGGGGAGGATACGAGCCGAACAAAGAAACGCGTCCTCCCGCCGGTATCAGCAAACCTTATTATCCGCCAACAGCACCAGCCAACTGGAATATTGGCAGATACATGGCGATGACCAGTCCACCGACTGTAGTACCGAGGAACAACATCAACAGAGGTTCCATCATGGCGGTCAGATTGCCAACCGCATCATCAACCTCGTCATCATAAAAATCGGCTATCTTGTTAAGCATGGTATCGATCGAACCGGATTGTTCACCCACAGAAATCATCTGGCAAACCATCGGCGGGAAGACCCCTGATTTCTCGAGAGGCTCGGCAATGGTCTTGCCTTCACTGATACTCTGGGCAACTTTGTAGATTGCGTTTTCGACGATCTTGTTACCAGCGGTTTTGGCAACAATGTCAAGACCGTCCAGGATTGGCACGCCGCTGGAGATCATGGTCCCAAGAGTTCGCGTAAACTTGGCGACGGCTACTTTGCGGATCAGAACGCCCATAACCGGCAATTTAAGGAATAGCGTATCCATGAAAAGACGCCCTTTGGACGTCCTGTAGATACGCTTTAAAATCCAGACCAAGGCAAAACCACCACCGATAATTGCCAGGATATAGCTCTGGATAAAATCACTCAGAGCGATGACAATCAAAGTCGGCAACGGCAGGGTTTGCCCAAAATCCGCAAACATCGACTGAAACTGGGGGATAACAAAAACCAGGATAACGGTAATGACCAGCACAGCAATACCGACAATCGTTGCCGGATAGGTCATGGCACTCTTGACCTTCTTTTTGAGCTTCATGGCTTTTTCGATATAGGCGGCTAAACGGTTCAGAATCGTATCGAGGATACCGCCAATTTCACCTGCCGCGACCAGGTTGACATAGAGCTCATCAAAGGCCTTGGGATGTTTTTTCAATGCATCGGCAAAGGTCGAACCGGACTCGACATCTTCTTTGACCTGGATCAGGTTTTTCTTGAAGGTCTTATTGTCCTGCTGTTTACTAAGGATGTCGAGACATTGCACCAGTGGCAGACCGGCGTCGATCATGGTTGCGAACTGGCGGGTAAAAACAACCAGGTCCTTGGTCGTAACTTTCGGCTCAAAACCAGGAATTTTGAGCTCCATATCAAGGCCTTTACCTGCTTCCTTGATCTTTCCAGCCACGATGTTCTGACTGCGGAGCTGCGCCTTAACGGCATCTTCGCTGGGGGCTTCCATCACCCCCTTCATAATCTGGCCGGATTTTGTCGTTCCTTCCCAATTATATTGACCCATAATCAACCTCGTATAACAATGTGGCGCGTGGCGCGTGGCGCGTGGCGCGATATTTGTGCTCGGGACTAAATAACCTCAGCAATCCTGGGCTCCAAACCCTTAAGAGGGTCTCCTTGTGCCACCACCGCCGGTGGAAACGCCTCTTTTGAGGACAGCATTCGGATTGGCAATCATTTCTTTCAACTCATCAATATCCGAAGAACGGGCCATCGCATCGTCCATCGAGATTTTCTTCGCGTGATAGAGGGAAAAGAGGCTCTGGTTCATCGTCTGCATACCGTACTTGTCCTGGCCCATCTGCATCTGCGAATAGAGTTGATGAATCTTGTCGTCACGGATCAGGGCCCGAATAGCCGTGTTCGGAACCATGAGTTCAAGGGCTAGAACCCGGCCCTTGCCATCGAGGCGCGGCAGGAGCGTCTGCGACAGTACGCCCTCCAGAACGAACGACAGTTGGGTTCGGACCTGCTGCTGCTGATGAGTTGGAAAGACGTCGACGATACGGTTGACCGTCTGCACCGCACCATTGGTATGCAGCGTGGCAAAACAGAGGTGACCGGTTTCAGCGATCGTCAGGGCCGCCTCAATCGTCTCCAGGTCACGCAACTCGCCAAGCAGGACAATGTCCGGGTCCTGGCGAAGGATGTATTTGAGGGCATTCTTGAATGAGTGGGTATCGGATCCCACTTCACGCTGGTTTACCAAGCATTGTTTGTGGGGATGCAGGTACTCTATCGGGTCCTCGATGGTGATAATGTGGTCGCGGCGCTCTGTATTGATCGCATCAATAATTGATGCAAGGGTAGTTGACTTTCCTGACCCTGTAGGTCCTGTAACAAGCACCAACCCATTGGATTTATTGGAAATCGTCTTGATGACCGGTGGCAGGCCGAGTTCTTCAAAGGAAAGAAACTGGTAAGGGATCAGGCGAAAAACTCCGGCAAGAGCCCCGCGCTGCATGAAAACATTGCCCCGGAAACGTGCCAGGCCCTTGACTCCGAAAGAGAAATCGAGCTCGTTGATATCCTCGAATTTACGTTTCTGCTGTTCGGTCAGGATGCTGTAACAGATATGCTTGGTATCCGCCGGCAGGAGAGAGCGCGTCTTCATCGGCGTCATTTTGCCATTGACACGAATCTGCGGCGGCGACCCGGTGGTGATGTGAAGATCGGATGCGCCGTTATCTACCATGGTCTTGAGCATTTGCTGGATCGAAAATTCTGACATATAACACCTTTAACTTCTGGGTCTGGAGGTTCTGGGATTGGGGGCTGGAAGGCAGAAAACCATTTACCAGCCTCTAGCCTCCATTTACCGCATTTAATCGTCAGCGATGGTACAGCGCAATACCTCTTCAAACGAAGTGACTTTTTCAACCATTTTGGTCAGTGCTGACTGACGCATTGTTTTGACCCCGAGACGCATCGATTCACGCTTCAGTTCAGCCGTGTTGGCACCGGCCAGGATCAGTTCGCGGATTTCCTCGAACATCGGCATGACCTGGTAGTAGCCAACGCGGCCCTTGTAACCAGTATCGTTACAGCTCGAGCACCCCTCGCCCTTGTAGCAGATCGTCTCATCAACTTGATCTTCAGGAATTCCGGCCTGGACAAGGGTTTCTTTGGGGATGTCTTCCTCAACCATACACTCCTGGCAGATGCGCCGACCGAGACGCTGTCCGGTAATCAGGTTGACCGCCGAGGCGACCAGGAACGGTTCGATACCCATGTTCAACAAACGGTTGATCGTGCTCGGGGCATCGTTTGTATGCAGGGTTGAGAGGACAAGGTGCCCGGTCAAAGCGGCCTTGACGCCGATTTCCGCAGTTTCGAAGTCGCGAATCTCACCGATCATGATGATATCCGGATCCTGCCGCAGGAAGGCACGCAAAGCCGACGCAAAGTTGAGGCCGATTTCCTCGTGCATCTGCACCTGGTTGATCCCGGCGAAGTTGAATTCCACCGGGTCTTCGGCAGTCGAAATGTTTTCTGTTGGCGTATTCAGTTCGCCCAATGCAGAGTAGAGGGAAACCGTCTTACCGGAACCGGTAGGCCCGGTGACCAGGACCATGCCGAAGGGCTTGTGGATCTGCTCCTTGAACCATTTCAGCGACTGTTCTTCGTAGCCGAGCTTGGTCATATCGAGCTGCAGGTTTGATTTGTCAAGCAGTCGCAGGCAGATCTTCTCGCCAAACAGAGTCGGCAGGCAATTGACGCGGTAGTCCATGTCTTTGCCGCCAGGCAGTTTGATCTTGATGCGGCCGTCCTGGGGCAGGCGCCGCTCGGAGATGTCCATCTCCGACATGATCTTGATCCGGGAAGTCAGGGCATTCTTCAACTTCATTGGCGGCTTCATCACTTCGTGGAGAACACCGTCAATGCGATAGCGCACCCGGAAAGACTTTTCGTAAGGTTCGACGTGGATATCGGAGGCCTTCTTCTTGATCGCATCCGTCAGAATCAGGTTGACCAGTTTGACAACCGGGGCATCTTCACTGGCCTTTGCCAGTTCGCTGGAATCAATCTCTTCGCCTTCGTCGATTACCTCGAGGTCAATATCATCGAGGTCGCCCATGACATCGTCGAAAGAAGCGCTCTGATCGTAATACTTGTCGATCGCCGTCTTAATACTCGCTTCTGAAGTGACGACGACTTCGACATTGTAGCCGGTCATAAACTTGATATCGTCAATGGCGAAAATATTGGACGGGTCCGCCATGGCGACAATCAGGGTAGAACCGGCACGATTGACCGGAATCAGCTGGTATTTCTGCACGACTCCTGCGGGAATCAGCTTGATGACACTTTCATCTATTTCGAATTCGTTGAGATTGATCGAGGGCACGCCATACTGGCGTGACAAGAAGGCGGCGAGGTCCTCTTCTTTCAGGAAGCCCAGTTTCGTCAGACTGGCGCCCAGACGACCACCGGAGGCTTTCTGTTCTTCGAGAGCCTTGGCAAGTTGTTTCTCGTCAATTAATTTATTGCGAACCAGTAGTTCGCCGAGTCGGTTAACTGCCATAGAAAATTATCATCTCCCCCAAGAAAAAATGTAATTCCCGCATTCTAGCCAATGCGTAAGAGGACTGTCAAGCGAGATACCTTGTAACCATTTGTAATCAAAGTTTAAATTTTAGCTTCTCAGTCCCAGTGTCAGGCGCATGACATCTGCCTTCGGAGCCACACCGAACCAGAGTTCAAATGCAACCTCGCCCTGGCCGGCCAGCATACCCAGGCCGTCGGCAGCGGCAAGCCCGGCCTGCCGTGCCTCCTCTACCAGTGGGGTCGGTCCCGCCGCATACACCAGATCGCACACAAAACCGCCGGGCCTGACACACCCGGTTACCAGGAAATCGAAGGCTTCGCCCTTGAGACCGACTGCCGTTGCATTCACCAGCAGGTCAACCGGCTCCGGGCAAACATCCACCAAAGCAGCCGACAGGGGTAACTCAGCAAAAGTCGTGCCCTTAAAATGTTCTGCCATCTCCGCGATTAATGCTTGTGAACGTTCCCGGGTCCGGTTGGCAAGACCGATCCACGCCGCACCGGACTGACAGAGGGCAACTATGGCGGCCCGGCAGGCGCCACCGGCTCCAAGGAGCATGACTCTTCGCCCCGCTACGTCGACGTCAAGCTCCTGTTTCAGGGCTTTCAGAAGGCCATGGCCGTCAGTATTATAACCCTTGAGTCGCCCGTTGGTGTTGACGATCGTATTGACCGCGCCTGTTAGCAGGGCATGTTCATCGAGCTCGTCGACCAGGTCGCAGGCGGCTTCCTTATGTGGAATTGTCAGGTTGACTCCGCGCATACCCATGGCGCGGATACCGGAAATTGCGTCACATAACTGTGCCTTGGTGACACGGAATGGCACGTAGACAGCATCCAGACTAGCGGCCTGGATCGCGGCATTCTGCATTCTCGGGGACAGCGAATGTTGAACCGGATCGCCGAAGATGCCCAGCACCTGAGTCTTGCCTGTCAATTGCATGTCATTTATCTCCGCATTGATCAGCCGGGTAGCCGCAATCAAGATATTCCCGATACTCCACCACACGGGCCCCGGAGAGCAGCTCTCGGGCCCGGGCAACATCGTTCAAGACGGCCAACTGCAGGGCTTCCGCCGAAGGGAAGCGCTGTTCGTCACGCAGACGATCGACAAAATAGATCCGCAGACGCTCACCATAAAGATCACCTTTGAAATCGATCAGGTGGATTTCCAGAGTTGGTGAGCCGTTGTCAAAAGTCGGTCGACGGCCAATGTTGATAACTGCGTCAAAATACTTTTCGCGCCACTTCACCTTGACCGCGTAGACACCGTCGCGCGGCAGGATCTCTTTTTCGGTGTCCAGATTGGCGGTTGGGAAACCGAGTTTACGCCCCCTGCCCTCACCATGCACAACCTCCCCATCAAGGGTAAAATTGCGCCCGAGGATCTTGACCGCGTCGGCAACCCGGCCTTGATTCAGGGCCTTTCGAATCATGGTTGAACTATGGGCCTGTTGCTCAGCGCGGATCGGCTCGAGTACCTCAAGGGTAAAACCATGAATCTTCGCCTGGTCGGCCAGGAAAGCCGTGTCGCCCTGGCGATCTCTCCCGAACGCGTAATCGTAACCGACGATCAGATACCTGACACCCAGTTTGCCCACCAGAATCTCCCGGACAAAAGCCTCAGCCGGCATCTCCGCCAGTTGGTGATCGAAATTCAGCACCACAAGCATGTCGATACACGATGCGCCAAGCAGGCGGACTTTCTCTTCCGGAGTATTCAGCCGCAGAGGCGCTTTTTCCGGAGCCAGGAATCGCAGCGGGTGCGGTTCAAACGTTACCACGGCTGACGTCCCATCCAGTTCGCGCGCCTTGTCGACGGCTCTCCGGAAAATCTCGCGGTGCCCGAGATGGACGCCGTCGAAGTTGCCTATCGTCAGGACGGTCTGAACCGGAGGTTCATTTAATTCACTCAGATCTTTTATAACCCGCATAATAATTTATCTGGTCTTGCGACTAGAGGTCCGATGTCGCTGCTTCAGCTTGCCCCGCCTCGAATCCCGCTTACCGTGGCCTGGTTTCTGCTCTTCAACCAGACGAAAATCGATTTCGCGACGATCCAGATCGACCTTATGTACAGAGACCTGCAAAGACCTACCGATCGTGAATTCGCGACGCCGGTTCATGCCGATCAGGCGGTGTCGATCCTCTTCATACTGGTAAAAATCATCTTCCAGGCTGGAGACATGCACCAGACCTTCGACAAAAATCTCCTGTAATTCGACGAAGAAGCCGAATGCATGCACGGAGGTTATCATGCCGTGATATTTTTCGCCCACCTTATCTGCAACATACTGGCATTTTTTCAGGTTGACAATATCTCGCTCGGCCTCCATGGCTCGGCGTTCCGCAGTGGAAGACCGGCTGGCGATCTGGTCCAGCGGAACGGCATCGTCAACCTTGCCTTTACCCCGACTGGATAGCTGTCCTTTCAGGATGCGATGTACGGTGAGATCTGGATAGCGGCGAATCGGAGAGGTAAAGTGACAGTAGTTATCCGCAGCCAGTCCGAAATGGCCGAGGTTGCTGGTCGAATAGTATGCCTGCGGCAGGCTGCGCAACAGGACGTGGTTGATGACATGCTCCTCGGGCTGGCCAGCAACCCGCTCGAGCAATTCCTGCAAAAGTTTCGGCGTCACCCCTTCCGTAGGGATTGATATCCCCTGGTTGAAATGTGCAATAAACTCCTGGAAAACAGCCATCTTGCCTTCGCCCGGCGCTTCATGGACCCGGAACACCATCGGTTTGCGCTGCTGCACCAGCCAGAAGGCGACAGCCTCGTTAGCGGCCAGCATGAATTCCTCGATCAGGCGATGCGCCAGGTTGCGCTCTGCTCGGACGATATTCTCCGGCCGCCCCTGCAAGTCGAGTTGAACCTGGGTTTCCGGCAGGTCAAAGTCCAGGCTGCCACGCTGGTGACGCAATGCGATGCGGAGTTCGGCGAGCTCCCGCATAATCTCGAGGTCTTCGGCCACGCTCTGCAATGCTTCACGGACCCCGGGGTCTGATTCAACCAGGACAGCGGCAACCTCGGTATAGGTCAGGCGCGCCCGACTGTGAATCACCCCCTCGCAAAATCTTATCCCGGTCCGCCGTCCCCGGGCATCAAAGTCAAGTACTGCCGCCAGCACCAGCCGGTCAACGTGCGGGTTGAGGGAACAGATACCGTTGCTCAGGGCTTCCGGTAGCATGGGCAGACAGGCGCCCGGAAAATACACGCTGGTCCCGCGCGCCATAGCCTCTTTGTCAATCGCGCTGCCGGAAGCAACGTAATGGGCTACATCGGCAATCGCCACCGACAGTCGATAACCCTCTGCCAACCTTTGGATGGCTACAGCGTCGTCGAAATCCTTGGCCGTCTCGCCGTCAATCGTCACAAAGTTGAGGGAGCGCAGGTCCTCGCGTCCGGCCAGGTCGCTCTCCCTGACCTGAGAATTCACCTTGTCGGCCTCGGCCAGAACGGCGGCGGGAAATTCGTAGGGGAGATTGAATTGTATGGCTGCGATTCTGATTTCGACATCCGGATCAGTGGCGTTGCCGAGTACTTCCCTGATCCGCCCGACAGCTCCGCGGGTTCGCCCAGGGTAACTCTCTATCTCGGCCAGGACCATCTGGTCGTGGCTGGCAGCAACATCCCCCCCGGGCGGCACCAGAAGAGCGTCCTGAATACGTGGGTCTACAGGGATGACAAAACCGACGCCGTGTTCCAGCCGGTAGCGCCCGACAACAAGTTGGTGCGCTCTCTGCTCAACCCTGATCACGCGGCCTTCGGGTTTTCCGGAACGGATTGAGTGTTCCAGCCTTGCGACCACCAGGTCACCGTGCATCGCCGGACGGATATGCCGTGCCGGGATAAAAAGGTCATCACTTCCCCCATCTGCGGGCGAGACGAAACCGTACCCGTCCCGATGCACGCTGAGTCGGCCTACGACCAGGTTGACCTTTTTCGGCAAGGCGAACCGCCCCCCCTTCAACTGCACGAGGGAGCCTTCTTTCACCAGCTCTTTCATGGTTTTGCCGAGGGCTTTGCGTTCGCCGGCGCTCAGGTCGAGGGTGTCCTGGATCTCCCCGAGGCTCAGGGGGCGGCTGGCATGCTGTCGGAGCAGGTTCAGGATGTCGCTGAGGTCAAAATTACCCATATCGTCTGATTACAGTACCCTGGAGCCTGACAGCTCCCTGAAACAAAAACGCCTCCGCAAGCGGAGGCGCGTAAGGATTATTTAGTTGCCGAGGCTTCCGGGTCCTGTGGCGCATTGCCGCGTGCCCAGAGATGCTGGCCGAACTTGCGATAACCGCGCACATTGTAGAGGCGCATATCCTGTTCTGGGTCGGTTTCAATGATGACGCCGTTTAGAAGCGGCTTGAGGTGCTTTGCCAGGACCGCCCCCCCCCCGCCGGTGATGATCATGGCATCAATATCCCAGTCATCGACCCAGAGTCGATCGACTTCATTGGCAATCGACGTTGCCAGCTGACTGAATATCTGTTCGGTAAAGATTTTCAGATCGTATTCCTTGCCCCGGATCTTGATCGAGCCGTTGTCAATCGCTTCGTAAAGCCGATAGAGTTCAATATTGACGCCACTGCTTTCACGAAGCTTTGTGGCAATCACATTGAATGCCCTGGCAATCCCGGAGTCAGTCGTACGACTGCCGCGCTCGGAGTAACGCATCTTGTCAGAAATTGTGTAATCGGAGGTACGGAAGCCGACATCGATGATACCGATTTTGTCCTTGACGAGACGCTTGTCGCCCATCTCGCCAAGATCATTGAGCATCTGGTTAAAAAGAGAACCGAAAGGCTGTGGCACAACCCTGACCTTGTTGATGCTGATGGACTTCTCTTCCTTTTTGCCGGAGGCATCAATCAATGTGACCTTGTGTTCACCAATCAGCAGTTTGGCCAGCTCGTCCTTGTATTCGCGGTAATAACCGATCGGCAGCCCGGTTACCAGGTTGATCGGGACAAACCCTTTAACCAGTTGTGCTGCAGCCGCAAGGGCAAAGACCTTGGCAAACTTGCTGATAAACTGCGCCTGATCGAGGGTAAAGAAACGTACATTACTCTGACGTTCGGCCAGTTCACCAACAAAGTACGACTTACCGTCAAGTTCAACCTGCAGGTGGTTCTCATCAACATCGCCCGCAGCAATCATTTCTTCTCTGAACTGGATATCGGTCGCCTCACCTAGGACAGATTTGAAAACCAGGTCCCGTTTACCATCAGTCGCCTTAGTAAACCCAAAACCGATATCGATTCCCAGAATTTCCACTCATTCCTCCTTGATTTCAGATGCAGCGTTTTGCAAAGGGGTCACTACCCCATGAAGTATTGTCAGAAGTTTATTAACTATAGGGAATCACATGTTGTGTTGCAAGGGATAATGCCGTTGGCAAACTAAACCTTGCGCACAAAAATCTCTCTTGCCAGCTCATCATCAACAGCAAATTCGGAATGGCCGACTCTGAAGATATAGGACGGGAAGGTCCGGGTCACCTCAAGGTCGCTTCCGGGCAGGACTCCCATGCTCATCAGTTTCTGCATTTTGCCGGCATCAGTTGCAGAGAGATAAGCGATTTCACCCTGTTCTCCGGCCTTGAGCTCAGTTAGAGCCACCACACCGACATCACCTTCCTGGCGAGCCTGCTCACAGCAGGTTCCTGGGGGGATCGGTTTACCGTGCGGACAGGTGGTTGGATGGTTGAGCAGGGTGCATATCTTGGTGTCGACTCCATGATGCAGCAAATGCTCAAATTCACAGGCACGTTCATCACCGCTCACCCCTTTGATATCAAGGATATCCATCATCAGGCGCTCGGCCAGTCGATGCCTTCGCACTGTCATACGGGCCTCGGTGCGGCCTTCCTTGCGCAGGTGAACACGCTCGCCACGAACCTCGACGTAAGCCAGGCCGACCAGTTCGGCGAGTGCCTCGTCGTCTTGGTTAATCCGCAGGATTTCAAAATGGGCCGCGTTTTCACCCTTCTCCTCAGTGGTAATCCACAAGGACTCGAGGATCTCTTCCGCCTTCGGCGAGACTTTCATTCCGTACTTCCTTTCTTATCCAAAGGTTTATCATGTTTCATGAATTTTTCGAGCAACTCGGGGACCGCCGGGTTCTCCTGCCCGCAATAGGGACAATGTATTTTCCGACAGCCTCCGAGGCAGGCACCGCAACCCTTTTCCCGGAGCATGTCCGAAGTCAGCTCATGGTCACAGAAAGTACATTTCACGACAGTATCCCTGTCATCAGCAATACCCTGTTGAGTGACCAGCCTACCCCGAAGGCAAGGCCGGTCACGATGAAGAAAATCATCAAAGAGGTCTTCCAACCACGCTCCTTCTGCATCACCAGGAACTGCGCAACACAGGGCACGAACAGAGTGAGGGTCACGGCGGCAACCGTTAACTGAACCGGATCGAGCAAGCCGTCCGTCTGCAGATCATAAAGCCCTGCTGCACCGAAATCACGGCGGAAAAAACCCAGGATAAAAGCCGCGGAAGCCTCCATAGGCAAACCAAGCATGCGCATGACCGGGTTCAATGCATCAACCAGCCATGCCATAGCTCCGGTGAGCTTGCCCGCCCAGAGCAGGACTGATGCGATCATGAAAAGCGGGAAGATCTCCAGGAAATACCACTGCATGCGGGTCAATGTCTTGATTAGAACATTCTGCAGCTGCGGCAGACGCATCGGCGGGATTTCCATGTAGAACATCGGTCGCTCGCCCGGCACAATCTGGGCAGCCAGTAAACCGACGACCAGGAAGATCCCGACCAGCGTACCCAGCCAGACCAGCAGAGCACCGGGCACGCCTGAAAGCAGTCCGAGGATGACCCCCATCTGGGCGCTGCATGGAATCGCCAGGGCCAGCAGAAGAGTCGCAATGATTCGCTCACGGGTCGATTCCAGGGTCCGGGTCACCACGGTTGCCATGGTATCGCAACCGAAGCCAAGCACCATCGGAATGACCGCCCGGCCATTCAGGCCGATCTTCTTGAAGACCCGGTCAACCAGCATAGCCAGACGCGGGAAGTAGCCGCTGTCCTCAATCACGGCAAAAGCGATAAAGAAAGTCCCGACGATTGGCAAGATGATAGCGACAGCATATCGAACCCCCAAGGTGAAGAGTCCGTATTCACCGACCAGTAGTTCCTTCAGCCAGTACCAGGGGATATAACCTTCGCACAGGCCGATCACCCACGGGTTGAGATGCTCTTCGAAAATCGACCCTTCCAGGAAATCAACGATGGTTCCGGCACCGAAACCGCCGACAAACTGGTAGAGGCCGAAGTAGAGGACGAGCAGCAAGAGGGGGACACCGGTCCATGGGTTCATCGTCCAGCGGGAAAACCGCTCGGCAAAGACAGGGCGGCCGCCTTCCTGTTGCGTCACAACACCATCCAGCAACCCTTTACAGATCCGCTTGCGTTCCAGGCTGATCCGCAGGTGCAGATCGACACGCCTGGCAAAAACGATATCATTCACGGCACTTTCTACACTGGCGTACTGATCACCTTCCCGGTCCCGGACCCGCTGGGCAATCTCTTCGTCGCGCTGCAGAAGCAGCAAGGTCAGACAGCGCTTGTCCAGGAGATAGTCCCCCCTGCATCTGGGCACTGATAGCCTTGATATCTTTTTCGAGGTCCGAAGCATAGACAAACGTCGCCTGGCGCGGCAGATAATCCCTGATCGCATCGCGCAGCTCCCAAAGGCCCCTTTTTGCCCGGCCAAGGGCACCGCCGACCACCGGGACCTGCAGTTTTTCCTGTAGCAACGGGATATCAATCTGCATATTGATGCGCTCGGCTTCATCCATGATATTGACCAGCAGCATCACGGGCAGCCCGGCTTCAATCAATTGCAGCGTCATCGGCAGCATCCGCTCGAGATTGCGGGCATCGACCACATGCAGCACCAGATGCGGCGACTCCTCCAGCAGGATTCGTCTGGCGACACTCTCTTCCTCGGTAATCGGCAGCAGCGAATACATTCCCGGTGTATCCAGGACCGTGTAACCCTCGGTACCGATCTGGCAGTGCCCGCGCGACACTTCGACAGAGGTCCCCGGATAATTCGAGACGGTTGTATAGCTCCCGGTCAAGGTGTTGAAAACCACGCTTTTGCCGACGTTCGGGTTGCCGACCAGGATGATCTTCTTTTCAGCCTGCTGCTCTTTCTGCATAACTATACGTACTGCCTTCCTGCTTGTTATAGGGGCTGAGGGTTAAAATTGATTTGTGAAAAATTGATTAACGACAGGACTCGCAGCAGCCGTAAAGCTCGAGCCGATGCCGTTCAATGGAAAAACCGTGTTGCCGGGCGACTTCTTCCTGAAGCTGTTCAATGCGCGGGTCTTCGAATTCAACTATCTTGCCGCAGGTCACGCAGATCAGGTGGTCATGGTGCTCACCCAGGTCGCTGGCTTCATAACGGGCCTGACCATCTCCGAAATGACGCTGCTCGGCGATACCGCATTCAGCAAACAGCTTCAACGTCCTGTGAATGGTGGCGTAGCCGATCCGGGGATTTTTCCTGCGCAAGCGCAGGTAAAGCTCTTCGGTAGAGAGATGAGAGCCCGCATGCAGAAATTCCTCGAGAATGGCTTCCCGCTGGCGGGTCGACTTCAGGCCCTTGTTGAGCATGAATTCTCTGAATTTGTCTTTTGTCTTTGCGCTACCCATAGAGCATCCAATTGAAAACGGATTTCAATTTAATTTAGCTGTACTACGGATGTCAAGGAATTTGCAAAAAGGGATGTATCATTGAGCCGAATGATGAGGGGTGACAGGGCCCTGTCATGCCCCATGCTTGACAGGTCTAACCCTGCAGGGGGAGGTACTGGTAAAGATACATGGTAAGCTGGCCCATCAGGTTGAACATGAGCATGATGCCGACGGCCATCAGCATCACGCCGGTACCTATTTCAACCAGCCGGATATATTTGCGGAACCGGTTGAAAGCAACCAGGAACTGGTGGAACAGCAGGCCGGAAATCAGGAAAGGGACACCCAGGCCAATAGAGTAGGCCGAAAGCAAGCCAATGCCCTCACCGATCTGCCCCGACGTTGCGGCGATCATCAGAATCGACGCGAGGATCGGACCGATACAGGGTGTCCAACCGGCGGCAAAAGCGAGCCCAACGATGAATGTGCCGAAATAGCCACTCGGCTTCTCGTGCAGCTGCACCCTCTTCTCACCGAGCAGGACACCGAAGTGAAAAAGCCCGGTCATATGCACGCCAAACAGGAAGATCAGCAATCCACCAATTTTCTCCACCCATTCCAGGCCTTCTCGCAGGTGGCTCTGGAATTTGCTGGAAGCAATTCCGGCAATCGCCCCGAGCAAAACAAAGACGACAGAAAAACCGATAATAAAACAGATCGAGTGCAGCAGAACGGTCATGCGGACCTTGGCGGTCGGGTGCTCCTCGTCCAGCTGCTTGAAGGACAGCCCGGTTATATAGGTCAGATAAGAGGGGATAAGGGGCAGGACGCACGGCGATACAAAGGAAAGAATCCCGGCCGTGAAGGCGATCCAGTAGGTTATATTCGCAGCTTGTTGCAAGAGGCTAGCCCTTCGTCAATCCCTTGAAGTAAGCGATGGTTTCAGGATGGGCCCAATCGATGGCGCCAATCACCTTGTCGTCTATCAGACCATCCTTGGTGATGACGAAGGACTCGGGAAAGTTGTACACCCCGTACAGTTGCTGCACAACGCCCTGCTCATCATAGAGGATCGGGAAAGTATGCGGGGTCTTTTTCAGAAATTCGGCAACTGTAGATCGGCCATTTGCTTCGATATTGATCGCCAGCAGGACAAAATCTTCTCCGGCCATCACACCATTGAGCTTTTCCATAGAGGGCATTTCCGCCCTGCATGGAGGGCACCAGGTTGCCCAGAAATTCACAATGACGACCTTGCCGCGCAGGGCAGAGAGAGAGACCAGGTTGCCGTTATTATCCTCAAGCTGGAAATCCGGGGCAAGACCTCCGATGGCAACCGCCACGACCGGATGATAAGTCCGTTCTGAACTGTTCGACGTATAAAAATAAAGCGCGCCACAGGCCAGGAGTAAAATCAAAACGACCAATATCAGACGGCGCATAAATCAACCCTTCGAGAACATTTTGTTTCTATCTTTAATTGTCTTACATAGCAGAAACTGGATACTTGTTTTCATGTAAACCCACGGCGGAGAAAATGTCAACCAGTCTGGACACCCCATTCTGTCTGAGGATTAAAAAACCCGGCTACTGCTGTCGCGCGACCTTGAATACCGAAGTGAAACGAGCGTATAGCTGGTGGTCCTCGCTTTGCAATTCACAGGTACCTTCGAAGCTCCGTGCTCCGGTGCTTTTCACCCGGGCATAGGCATAGACAACTCCGGAGACAACCGGGGCGAGGAATTCCATGGTTAACCCGGTTGTCGCGAAAGTCGTCCCGCTCGGCAGCAGGCTTTTGATCGCCATAGCGACGGCCGTATCAGCCAGGGAGGTCATAGCACCACCGTGCATGACCCCGCCACCGTTGGCCAGCTTTACCTTGAACGGTAGAGAAAGCAGGGCTTCTCCGTGGGCAGCACTTTCGATCTTCAGGCCGAGCAGCTTCTCGAACGGAGAACAGTCGATCCATTCCTCGAGTTCGAACTGGACAGCATCCGGCTGTCTCGCATCGTCCATATCAACAAAAAGTTTCATGATCTGATCCGGTCATCAGGGCAGTTCAACAATGTAGCCACGGTTGCCGCGATAGATGGCAAACCTCAGCGGTACACGGCCCAGGGTTGCTTGAACCAGGGATTCGAACTCCTGGAGATTTCCCACAGGTTGTCCCTCAATTTCGACAAGCCTGTCGCCCGGTCTCATCTCGATGCGTGCCGCCGGGGAATCTCTCAAAACTTCGGAGACCAGCACCCCTAGCGAGTCCTCCTCGACCACGATACCGAACCGCCGCGCAAAATAGCTGAAGGTATAATCGTCAGGCAGTTCGGCGAGCTTGATAACGACTTCAAGCTCATCTTCACCGCGCAGTATAACCAGTTTGACTTTTGCCGCTGGCGGGTAGGTTCTCAGCAGCGACAGGTACTCCGAAGCGGAATCAGTCTGGATGCCATCGACCTCGAGAATGACATCGGCAACCTGTAGACCTGCGTGTTCCGCGGGTGAACCCGGATCAATCTCTGTGATCAGGGCTCCGCCGGAACCCCGCGAACGAACCATGGTTCGGCTGATCTCTCCGGGCAGGATTCCTGAGTAAACCGGCCTGATCCGCCCGTGGGTAATCAGATCTTCAACAATACGGCGGACAACCTTGATGGGGATGGCGAAACCGATCCCCTGGGCCTGCTGTGCAATTGCCGTGTTGATTCCGATCAGCCGGCCATTGATATCCAGCAGCGGCCCTCCCGAATTGCCCGGGTTGATCAGGGCATCGGTTTGGATAAACACCGAGACACCCCCCTGACCGTCCGGCAACCTGCGCTTCGGGGCACTAATCACACCGGTCGTGACAGAGTTTTCCAGGCCAAGTGGGTTGCCGATCGCAATCACTGTCTCACCCAGTATGAGATCATCGTCGGCAGCAAAATCGAGGCTGGGTAAAGGCTCTCCGGTAACAACCCTGATAACAGCCAGATCGGTCGAGTGATCGACTCCGACCAGCGTCGCCTCACGTTCCTTGCGTTCTCCCCGGCAACGCCACATATATCTTTGACGCCTTCTCCACGACATGTGCATTGGTGACCAGAAAACCACGGCTGTCGATGATCGCCCCTGAACCGAGCGCCTGAGTCCGATAGCTGCGCGTTTGGGCAAACTGATTGAAAAACTCGTTGAAGAAGGAATCGCCGAAACCGAAGAAAGGGGTGGTCCGACGCTGAATGACCTGCTCCGTCCGGATATTGACCACTGCCGGTCCGGCCTTGGCAACTGTTTCCACCACTGCCGACCGCCTCTCGTAGGCAGTTGAAGACAAAGCAATCAGTAACAGAAGAATTGCCAAAAAAATGATTTTGCATTTTTCTCGTGCCACGCGCCACGTGGCACGCACCTCATGCCTTTTTAATACCATACTTCTCCATCCGGTAGATCAATGTGTGCCGCGGCACCTGCAAAAAAGCTGCGGCCCTGGTCTGATTCCATTCATTGCGTTCCAGAGACTGGAGAACAGCTTCTTTTTCAATCTCCTCCAGGGAGTATCCCTCCGGCGGCAACTCAACAACCCGGCTCCTCGATATGGATGTCTGCGAGCATAATTTGGCCGGCAAATTATGGTGTTCAATCGTCTCGCCATTACTAAGGACAACCAGCCTTTCAACGGCATTCTGCAGCTCCCTGACATTTCCGGGCCAGGGATAAGCCACCATGCAGGCCAATGCTTCATCACTGATATTCAGGGGAGTCCCACGACTGAATCGCTCGAGGTAATGTCTGACCAGAAGCGGGACATCCTCGGTGCGTTGGCGCAGCGGTGGCAGTTCAATCGGAATCACTGAAAGCCTGTAGAAGAGGTCTTCGCGAAACCGCCCATCCTCTATTGCATTCTCGACATCCTGATTGGTCGCAGCGATGATACGAACGTCCACTGAGCGGACCTTGCCTCCCAGAGGCTCGACCTCCATCTCCTGAAGCACGCGCAGCAGCTTGGGTTGCAGCTCAACAGGCATTTCGCCAACTTCATCGAGGAACAGGGTCCCGCCATGAGCCTGCTCAAATTTTCCGGCATGGTCGCGAACGGCGCCGGTAAAAGCACCGCGGACGTGGCCGAAAAGTTCGCTTTCCAGGAGATTGGCCGGGATTGCCGCGCAGTTGATAGCGACAAAAGGAGCTTTGCAACGAGGTCCCCCCTGGTGAATCGCACGTGCGATCAGCTCCTTGCCGGTACCGCTCTCACCGGTGATTAGCACGCTTGCCTCGGTCGGGGCGACCCTTCTGACCATATCAAAGACATTCTGCATGCAATCAGAAATGCCGATCATATGACTGAAATCGACCTGGTGTTCCAGTTCATCGCGCAGGCGCTGATTTTCTTCCTGTAATCCGAGCAGATTGAAGGCTTTCTCGACAACGATGACCAGCTCATCACGACTGAACGGTTTGGCCAGGTAGTCATAAGCCCCCTGCTTCATTGCCTCGACAGCTTTTTCAACCGAACTGTAGGCGGTGATCACAATGACAATGGTTTCAGGGCGCTCAGACTTGATCTGCTGCAAAACGTCGTAACCCGAGAGTCCAGGCATCTGGATGTCGGTAATCACGACCTGCGGCGAATCGATACGGAAAGAGGCAAGACCTTGTTTGCCATCGGCTGCACTGAGAACCTGAAAACCGGCAGAGTGCAATGAATATTCGGTGACACGCCGCAACGAATCATCATCATCGATCAAAAGGACTTTGCGAAGGGATTTCCCATTCTGGGTAGAAGTCACTGCTTTGCTCATGTCGATACAGGCTCCATTTGTTTCTGTGGTCTTGGCAGACAAACAGTAAAGCAGGCCCCCTGACCAGAGCTGCTGTCGAGGATGATGCGTCCGCCATGCCCCTGGATGATACGTTGCGTAATGGCAAGGCCAAGGCCGGTCCCGCTGCTCCGGGTTGTCACAAACGGGTTGAATATTCTCTCGCGGTCCTCTGGTGCAATACCCGGCCCGCTATCTTTGACAAGAACTTGAACTTCATGTGGCGTTGTGCGGAGAGAGACCTTGAGCGCCCCCCCGTTCGGCATGGCCTGGAGCGCGTTTAGAACAAGGTTGAGCAATGCCTGTTTGATCTGTTCACCGTTGCCCGGAATTTCAATGTCATCTCCAAGGTCAACCTCCACGACGATATTGTTGCGGGCAGCCTGCTGTCTGGTCAGGTCAAGCAGATCACTAATGACCCCCTGCAAAACGAAGCAGCCTTGTTCAACCGGCTCCGGCCGGGCGAAATGCAGGAAATCCTCGAGGACCCGGTTGAGGCGATCGACCTCCTTGATCAGGATTTCTGCAAACTCCTGTTTCGGATCGTCCGGTGCAACACCGTCACGCAGGATTTCCGCGGTCCCTTTAATGGAGCCCAGCGGGTTACGGATTTCATGGGCCATCCCTGCAGAGAGCTCGCCGAGAGCCGAGAGCCGGTCTGCGCGACGCAGCTGTTCTTCAATCTCAATGATCTGGTCAGCCTGTTCCCTGAGCTTCTGATAACTGTCTTCGAGAGTTTCCGCTGCCTTCTTGTAACGTATCCGCTGCTGCTGTTCGCGTTGGGCGAGAAAGCCGGTAAGACCGCCTATGACATTGTACATGACAATTTCCAGGTACTGCTCAAGGGCGATCGACGGCTGGTGTTGCCAATGGAACAGAACATGAGGCATATAAAGAAGAGACGCCAGGAGCGAGGTGAGGATTCCGCCGCGCAGGGCAAACCATAGCCCGCCAAAAACAATCGGCACGTAATAGAGCCGACGGTAGACATCGTGAGCACCAACCTCCTGAGTCGTGGTCAGGTAATGCAGGGCAGTGATCATCAATAACAGCCCGGCAATAATTGCCAGACGCAGATAATATGTTCTCCGGGTATCCGGCATCATATCCTCGTGGTGAACAGAAACAATTCCTGACGAATATCAATAATATCTACACATGTAGAATATTATACAACAGGGTTAAAATGAAAGTCCTGATATAGTGAATGCACGAAATGATGATGATAAATCGATTTCGACAGCTGCCAGACTGTCCTGCCCATTGCTCTGCTCTGTCATGACTGTTACGTAACAAAGGTCCCGACCCCCTTCAGATTGAGGGAGCCGGGACGGTTGATTCCTTACGGCCCACATTTATTTTATTTGGTGAGTTTGTGCCAGAGTCAGCAATTGCTGCAGACAGGTTTATTCATCTTATCCTTATCAGCAACCGCACTTCTTGGTGCAGAGGGTGAAGTATCAAGACGGTACTCCCAGTCAGCTTCAGTCCCGCCGCGAACCAGTGTGCCTTGATCGTATTCATAGTTCATTGCCGCGTTTTGTGCAGACAACTCGGACGGTGACAGCTGAGCATCAAAGCTGACCCCGTCCCTTCCTTCTAACGATGTAACATTAGTTTCGGCAAAGACCGCTCCAACAAGACCGAAAGAGAAGAAAACAACCAGTGTGGTGATAATCAATTCCTTTTTAAATATGACTAGCCTCCATTCCTTTGTTACGTGTTGAACTCTTTAAGATTCATTAAAGAGCCTAGGGTTAAGCACCCTTTCATTTATCGGTAAACCGTCAGACCATTTGCACTAATACATTTCACGATACATGCCAATCATTTTAGAGATTCACAACATACTGTAATGTTAAATATTTTATAAATTACAATAAACTCAGCACAACAATTAACCTGTATTTTAGTGGAAAATTACACAGTCAATAAAGACTATTCTACTAAACATTATAGATTTGCCTGAGTTTGTTATACAGCTATATGCTGTTGTATAGGGTCGAGTGTACTGACTGGAGGTATACTGACGGCAATCCTTCTGTCATCTTTCCAGTATCAGAATATGATATTCCTCAGATCCCGTCTCTTTTGTGCTGTATTCTACGGACTGAATTTTGTATTCTGGCAGGCATTAAGCATAAAGGGCATCGATGAACCTTTTTACCGAAATTGTCAATATTGTCCTCCCGGTTTTTTCAGTCATTGCACTCGGTTGGCTGTTGCGCCGGCTGAGATTGATCGACACAGTTTTTCTCAAACAAACCAACCGGCTGGTCTATTACGTCTGCCTGCCCCTGTTGCTCTTTTACAAAATCGGCACGGCAGATTTCTTTGCCAATTTCAATGGTCGCCTGGTCATTGGATCGATCGCCGCCGTGACAATCACATTTTTTGCTTCATACGCCTATGCAGCATTCAGAAATTACCCTGACAACGCACGAGGCGTTTTCAGCCAAGGCTCCTTTCGTGGCAACATCGCCTACATCGGGCTGGCCATCACTCTGAACGCGTACGGAGAGACCGGCCTGACCCGGGCTGGCATACTGATGGGTTTTATTGTCCCGTTTCTGAACCTTTACGCCATTTTTGCCCTGCTCTGGCCGCATCGAGGCGACGGTCAACAGCGGGGTGCCAATTTCTGGTTACGTCAGATCGCCCTGAACCCTTTGATCCTTGCCTCGTTCCTGGGCATCGCCTGGAGTTTTCTTGAATTACCTGTCCCCCTGGTTCTTGATCGCAGCCTGAAAATTGCCACAGGGATGACGCTGCCACTGGCCCTCCTGGCAATCGGCGGTGGCTTCTCCATCGACCGGTTACGAGGTGACCTTGCCAAATCGATCCTTGCCAGCGCTGCCAAAACCATCTGGATGCCGATCCTCGCTGCAACCCTCCTTATAGCCATGGGTGTACAGGGGCTGGACCTGGGGATTGGGGTCCTGATTGCCGGAACGCCTGCAGCAACGGCCAACTACATCATGGCGGACCAGCTTAAAGGGGATGCGGAACTCGCCGGTACAATCGTTATGCTCTCGACCTTAGTCTCAGCTGTCACCTATACAGTCGCCCTGCTGATCCTGCGTAGTCAGGGATTGTAATCACAGAAAAGAGGAAAGGGGTTAGCGGCCAGGAAGGATTTTTCTTTCCTCTTTCCCCTCACCTCTTAACCCTGACCAAACATATCTATGACCTACCAATCATTCAACATAGGCACAAAATTCCGCATCGTACCTTTGGGCTGCAGCCCTTCACAAGACCGAATCAACCTGGTTATGCATCGTGGAGCGTTCGGTTCCGGCGAACATCAGACGACCAGCAGTTGTCTCGAAGTCATGGAAAACATGGCAGAGCTCGACGCCGCACGTATACTTGACCTGGGCAGCGGCACCGGGATCCTGGCAATAGCAGCCTTAAAACTCGGGGCAAAAGATGCTGTCTGCGTCGACATAGAGGCCCAGGCCGTGGAAACGGCCAGGGTCAATTGCGCCCTCAACGCTCTGGAGGGCCGTGTCACCCACATGACAGGGACACTGGATGAGGTCAACGAATCAGACTTTGATGTCATACTGGCAAACATCTATGGCGACATACTGATCGACATTGCAGAATCATTAAGCAGCAAGTTGAGACGGGGGGGGATGCTGCTGTTGTCAGGGATATTGTGGGAATACAATTTTGACGTGCGACAGGCTTATGAAAGGCAGGGGTGCCAGGTCATGAAAAACCGGATGCTGGACGAATTCAGTACGGTCCTGTTGAAAAAGCTGTGAGAGCCCGGGCTTCTGAAAGTGACAATGGCAGGGCCTGCTCAAATCTGGCCTGCAGAGCGGCGCATGGATCACCTTAAATCCTTTACGGTTTTTTTCCTCGAATCAGGATGGCTGATGGGCCACTGACTATCTCAACCCCTGAGGCTCTGGCAATCCCTTTAAGCATGCCAACAAAAACCAGGCTGTGAAATGGCAGGACCGAGTACCAGTATAACAGGCCCAGCAAGCCGCGCGGCTTATAGCGTGCACATTGGCGGACTTCCGTTGTACCATCAAAACACTCGGTAAGAATCAGTTCCAGGACGGCTTCACCCGGAAGCTTCATTTCGGCAACCAGCTTCAACCGGTGACCAGGATCAACGACCAGGACCCTCCAGAAGTCGAGGGCATCCCCGGCTTGTACTTCAGCCGGGTCGCGGCGACCGCGGCCAAGCCCCGGACCACCGATCAGTCTGTCCATCCAGCCACGCAGGTGCCAAAGCCAGTCGGCATAGTACCAGCCGGTCTTGCCGCCAATGCCTATCACCGACGGCCAAAGTTTCTCAGCAGTTCCCTTTACCAGCATTCTTCGGTCATCCTTGAAAATCGTACCGCCCGCCCAGTCAGGATCTTCTTGAGTGCTCCACTCCAGGGGCGCCACAGCCCCGGCATCGGTCCAGGACGTTTCGACCTGCTGCAACCGCATTTTTTCCAGTGCAAACCGGATGGCCTGCCGACAGTCAAGTAGCTTTTGCGGGATGACTTCTCTGATCCGGTTGTCTTTGCATAAAACCGGGCTCCGTAGACCCTCTGCCAACGGCCGGGCCAAAGCCGCAGGCACCGGCGTAACCAGGTGAATCCAGTAGGAGGAAAGTCTCGGGGTCAACACCGGCACCGGAATGATCAGGCGTTTTGTCAGCCCTGCCTCCTCGGCATAGATGCGCATCAGGTCACTGTAAGTGACAACCTCTTCAGTGCCGATATCATAAGTCTCACCAACCGTTTCCGGACAGTCCAGGCAGGCGACCAGGTAGTGCAGGACATTGCGTACGGCAATCGGCTGGCATTCGGTGAATATCCATCTCGGCGTCACCATCACCGGCAGACGCTCGACGAGATAACGCAGGATTTCAAAGGAAGCGCTTCCGGAGCCGATAATCATTGCGGCTCTGAGCGTAGTGACCGGCACCTTGCCGGAGTGCAGGACCTGTTCGACCTCGCGGCGCGATTTGAGATGGTGGCTCATATCCACATCTTCTTCACCAAGCCCGGCCAGATAGATAATACGTCCGACACCGGCTCTTTCTGCAGCCGCCACCATATTCCTGGCAGCGATTCGATCGGCCTCGGCAAAATCTCCAATATTCGGGTTCATCGAATGGACCAGGTAATAAACAACCTGACATCCTGAGACAGCCTTTTCGAGAGATTCCATGTCGAACACATCCCCGAACACCGTCTCGACGCCGGCATAATTACTCCATATCCGGCCCTTGAGTTTATTCGGATTCCGGCCGATCGCGCGCACTTTCAGCCCGGATTCAAGCAGTTTCGGCACAAGTCTGGCCCCGATGTAACCGGTGGCCCCGAGGACGGCGACAGAATGGTGTTCCTGATTCATGGATATTCACCTCACCTATGCATCCTAACCCATAAAGGCCTTTATGGAAACACGGGAACTATTACCAGCCTGTCTTTTCTCGCACTTTCGTAAGATTTGTTTTGGTCAAAAAAGAAGGGGCATTTGGATTTACTGTTGAAAACGTTTCTGGATCAATGCATTGATATTCAGCCCTCATTTTTGAAAAGTACGTCTCGCAAGTCCTGAGGTGATGGAGGAATTCAATGCAACATTATTTATAGAAGCGCTCCAATCCAGAGAACCCTGATGGAGCTTAATTTTGTTGGAAATGGCCACTATTAGTGAATATGATCGTCATCAATGTATGATAGTTGCAAGAGTTTCTATCCCCTTTGGGATTTCCTCAATTCCCATCCCCCCAAAGCCAAGCAACAACTAATCATTCGAACGAAAGGTGAAAACTATGATCTCTGAAAAATTGCTTGAAATGCTCAAGAAGGATGGCGTCGTTGCGATTGCAACGTTGGGTAAGGACGGGCCTCATATGGTCAATACCTGGAATACCTACATCCGTATCTCACCAGAAGGGCGTTTTCTGATTCCCGCAGGCTATATGCACAAGACAGAAGAAAATATTAAATATAACCCTGAGGTGTTAATCACAATCGCAAGCAGCAAGGTTAAAGGTTTGCACGGCGCTGGAGCCGGTTTTTTAATCAAGGGCAAAGCCGAATTTATAACTTCTGGGCCTGATTATGACGTCTTGAAAGAAAAGTTTAGTTGGCTAAGAGCGACGGTTGCCGTTACCATTGATTCCGCTATTCAGACTTGGTAACGTGTTTTTGTCGCAGAAAGAATCATTTTTATAACGTCTATCGTTTCAAGGAGTATTGTTATGGATGTTAAAGAAAAAGTTTTAGCAGTTATGCGCGCCGAGGGTCAGCCTCTCAATGCTGGGAAGATTTCTGAATTGGGAGACCTCGACAGAAAAGCTGTTGATAAAGCAATGGCACAATTAAAAAAGGAAGAAAAGATAGTTTCGCCGAAACGTTGCTATTGGACTCCCGCTTAAGCGCAACATTGTTCTGTCTCAGATTACTGTCAAAACGTCAAAAACGGCCTAACCATTTTTGATTATCGTTGGTTAGGTCGTTCTGTATTTAGAGCAGGGATATCGTCGGTGTCGTGGATAACTGGCCTATAAGAAAATGGCCTTACTTTACCGTGAAAATTGGCAAAAGCAGGCTGCCAGCGATTAACCACATAACACCACCGATCGCTACATCGAGGACTTTCCATGCGATCTGTTTACGAAACAGAGGCGCCAGAATGCGGGAACCATAGCCGAGACCATAAAACCAGAGCATCGAGGCACAGACCGCACCAATGGCAAAAGCTGCTCTTTCCCTTTCAGGAAGCTGCCCAGCAATGCTGCCAAGGAGGATAACCGTGTCGAGATAGACATGCGGGTTGAGAAGGGTCAAAGCGAAGGTGGTCGCTACTGCCCAGGCCAATCCTTGAGCAACGCTCTGCGAATCATCAGCGATTAGAGTTTCTGACTTGAACGCTGCAAGGAAAGATCGCACGCCATAAAAGAAAAGGAATATTGCGCCACCCCAGCGAGCAATCAGCATAAGCTTTTGCGACGACGCGACAAAGCTGCCGAAGCCGCCGACACCCAGGAGAATCAGCAACGCATCGCACAGAAAGCAGATTGTGCAGATGGTAAAGACATGTTCCTTCCTTAATCCCTGGCGAAGGACAAATGCATTCTGACTGCCGATTGCAATAATTAGACTGGCGCCAAGAGAGAAGCCCTGTATGAGTGGAGTTATCATTTCGACAGTCTACAAGTTTATTTCTTCTTCAATAACAGAACACCAAGAAAAATCTGAAACTTCGCCGCATCATCCTCAACAACACCGGCTATTCCCACTCTTTTCCTTCTCCTGTCAAGAAGGATTTGGAGCCCATCTTTCGCGACGGGTTCTGGCACGGTGTTGAGTGGCGAGTCTCACACAGGAAATGTTATTGCCTGTCTTTTCCTGACCAGTGGAAAACTACAATTGAATTTGGATGAGAGGGTCTATGACATCAATCGGGGAGAGCTCTTGCCGTTCCAGGCTAATCTTGCTAACGATTACACCTGCCTGAGCAGGGAAATGACGACTGCCATAATGCAGACAAGCTACCGGCCATGACACTATCTTTCTTCAAAGGGATGTATCTTGTAAGGCACAATTCACAATGGCCGTTGCAAGCCCACCAAAAAGAACCATAAGACACCGAACATTACAGAAAAAAATGTAACCATCTGATATTAATGCTGCAATATCCTGCTGCCTGTTGTGGAGCTTGGCAAGCTTGGGACTGACCGTCTGCTGTCCCAGTTCACCGGTGAAGCCACGGCTATTTCAACGTCTGGATCTTCCCCAGGCTTTCCTGCAACACCGCCATTTTCTCCTCGGCATCCTTGAGCTTGCCACGATCCTTCTCAAGAACTTGTGCCGGGGCGTTAGCGACGAATTTCTCGTTTGACAGCTTCCTGGTGAAGAGGTCGACGTCCTTCTGGACTTTGGCGATTTCTTTCTGCAAACGCTTTTCCTCTTCGGCAACATCCACCAGGCCGGCCAACGGCAGAGAGATTTCCACATCACCGGCAACCTGGGTGGCAGATTGCTCCGGCGGAGTGAGATTCTGGCCGATGGTCAGCTCGCCGACCTTGCCAAGCACGCGGATGGCAGCGCTGCCCTCTTCGAGAATCTCCCTCGAGCGGTCGGTTTTACAGTTGAGCAAGGCCGCCACCTGTCTGCCGGGCGGGACATCCATCTCGCCACGGATGTTCCGGATTGCCCGGATGACCTCCATGACCAGCTCCATCCGTTCAGCGCCCGCGGTATCTGTCGGCAAACCGGTTCCGTCCGGGAATTCAGCCTGCATGATCGTAATACAGGGGCGCTCACCAGGCAGAACCTGCCAGATTTCTTCGGTAATAAAAGGCATGAACGGGTGCAGCAGACGTAGCAGCTGCTCGAGCACAGTAAACAGGACGCTCTGCACCCTTGCCCTGGCCTGCGGATCATCTCCATAGAGGTCATCCTTGGCCATTTCAATGTACCAGTCACAGAAGTTGTGCCAGGTAAAGGCATAGAGAGCGCTGGCTGCTTCGTTGAATTTGTAATCGTCGAGAGCCTGGCCGGTCTGACGGATGGTTTCCTCCAGGCGAGTCAGAATCCAGCGATCGGCATCGGACAGGTTAAGGTCGCTCAGGTCGATTCCGGACGGATCGAAATCTTCGAGATTCATCAGGGCGAAACGGCTGGCATTCCAGAGTTTGTTGCAGAAATTCCGGTAACCGGCGATTCTCTCGGTGGAAAGCTTGATGTCACGCCCCATTGCTGCGAACGAGGTTAGAGTAAAGCGGAAGGCATCCGCGCCGTACTCATCGATGACATGCAGCGGATCGATCACGTTGCCTTTGCTCTTGCTCATCTTCTGACCCTGGGCATCGCGCACCAGGGCGTGGATATAGACGTCCTTGAAGGGCACGTCCTGCATAAACTTGAGACCCATCATCATCATGCGCGCCACCCAGAAGAACAGGATGTCGAAGCCGGTGACCAGGCAGGAAGTCGGGTAAAACTTCTTCAGCGTGTCGGTCTGATCAGGCCAGCCCATGGTCGAGAAAGGCCAGAGAGCCGATGAAAACCAGGTGTCGAGGACATCGGTGTCCTGACGGATGTCTGCGCTCCCACAGGAAGCACAAACCGAGGCATCCGTACGACTGACCGTCAATTCCTCGCAATCCTCGCAATACCAGACCGGAATCCGGTGCCCCCACCAGATCTGCCGGCTGATGCACCAGTCCTGGAGATTGAACATCCACTCGAAATAGGTTTTTTCCCACTGTTGAGGGACAATTCGGGTATCGCCCTGCTGCACAGCCTTGATCGCCTCTTCAGCCAGGGGGCCGACCTTGACGTACCATTGCAGGGAGAGATAAGGCTCGATCACAGTTTTGCAACGGTAACACTCGCCGACAGCGTTTTCGTAGCTGTCGATTTTCTCCAGCAGGCCCTGATTCTCAAGGTCGGCAACGACGTTGGCGCGTGCCTCGTAGCGCTCCTGGCCCTGGTAAGGGCCGCCATTTTCATTAACGATACCTGACTCGTCAAAGATATTGATCTTCTCCAGGTTGTGTCGTTTTCCCAGTTCAAAATCGTTGAAATCATGGGCCGGAGTAATTTTCACCGCCCCGCTGCCGAAATCCTTGTCCACGTATTCATCGGCAACGATCGGAATTTCACGATTGACCAACGGCAAGAGCACCTTCTTGCCGACCAGGTCCCGGTAACGCTCATCCTCGGGGTGAACAGCAACAGCCGTATCACCGAGCATTGTTTCCGGGCGCGTGGTTGCCACAACCATAAAACGGTCGGTACCAGTCACCGGGTAACGAAGGTGCCATAAATGGCCCTTCTTGTCCTCGTGCTCAACCTCCAGGTCCGACAAGGCGGTATGACAGCGCGGGCACCAGTTGATCAGACGATTGGCACGATAGATCAGGCCGTCTTCGTAGAGACGGACAAAAACCTCCCTGACCGCCGTGGAGAGCCCTTCATCCATGGTAAAACGTTCACGCTCCCAGTCACAGGAAGCCCCGAGCCGTTTGAGCTGTTCGATGATCTGTCCGCCGGACTCTTCACGCCATTGCCAGACCCTCTCAATAAAGGGCTCGCGACCGATAGCATGCCGGTCTGTGCCTTCAGCATCCAACTGCTTTTCAACCACGTTCTGGGTCGCAATGCCGGCATGGTCAGTACCCGGCATCCAGAGTACTTCACAGCCGCACATGCGCTTCCAGCGACAGAGGATATCCTGCAGGGTATTGTTCAGGGCGTGCCCCATGTGCAGCACACCGGTAACATTAGGTGGTGGGATTACAATCGAGTAATGCGGCTTTGCCGAGTTTTCATCGGCACGAAAATAACCACTGGTCTCCCACTCCTGATACCACTTGCGCTCGACATCATGCGGCTCATAACCCTTGTTCAACTTCTCTTCCATCGGTGTTGCATCCTTCCAGTGTGACATTGTGTGAATTTTTATCCGACAAAAGGAAATGGGGATTTTAGCAATCCCCATTTCACGCGTCAATCTATTGAGTCTGGCCTGTTATCAGGCGGCAGCATCCTTGATCTTGCGAATCTCTTCTCGAATCAGGCTTTCTGCCAGGTCGGGAACCACCTCCCAGGCAACTCGCTCAAGTATCGATCCAGCCAGTTTTTCAACAACTTTGGTCACGACCTTTTCGATAATCTGTTCGATCTCGCTCTCGTTTAAAGCCGCAGCCTTTGCTTCCACATCAACCATGGACGCCGCAGCTGCAGCGGGGGCCAATTCTACGGCCGGCTCCTCGACAAAAGCCATTTCTTCTGCAGCGAAGACGTCTTTTTCGACGGCGTCTATCTGCTCCGCCGGTTCGGTAAAGATCTCTTCTTCGGGGGCAGAATCACGGGACCATGCCGCAAGCGTCTGCTCCGGAGGAACAGGTTCGAGATCTTCTGCACCGAGGATATCATCCTCACCGAGCGGCATGATCTCTTCTTCTGTCATGTCGAATGCAGCGAGATCGACTCCTTCGCCCAGCGATTCAGTCTCTCCTGTGGCGACCGGGGTATCTTCAGCAAAGCTGAAATCTTCCGCGATCTCCGAGACAGGCTCTTCGACAACCTCATAAGTCTCTTCAACTGCAGGTGTGGCGGCTTCAGGTTCTGCCGCAACATCACTCCAGTCATCTGCTGCAGCGATTGGCTCGGGAGCAAAAGCCTGTGTCTCTTCCGCAAAAGAGATATCACCGAACGCATCTTCTGGCTCTGCAGCAACTTCACGATCCGTAGTGAGAGGCTGGTCAAAATCAGCCAGGGGAGATTCCTCCTGAGCAGGTTCCGCCGCGGCGACCGGTTGCGGCTCAGGGGCTGCAGAAGGGGCAGAACTTAACAATTCGGCAACCTTGTCAATCAGATTCTGTGATTCAAAGGGCTTCTCGATCCAGGCGTCCGCCTGGCAACTCCTGGCCTTCTCTTCATCAAAGGGTTCAAACGAGCCGGCCAGAAGCAGTACCGGGGTATTTTGCAGAGCAGGATCCTGTTTAATGGCAGTGGCCAACTCGTAACCGTTCTTGCCTGGCATATACACGTCCGCCATGACCAGATCAGGTTTAAGCTCCCGGGCCTTGGCCAGAGCAGCGTCACCGTTGTCGGTAATGGTCAGATCATAATCCTCATGTGCAAAGGTGATCTGGATGACTTTCTGAATCGTTATACTGTCGTCGGCCAACAGCAGTTTCTTGCTCATGCCAATCTCCTTATTCCTTCAGCCCGCATTGCGTAAATTTCTGATGCAACATCTGGCAAATAGCCGTAAAGGCGCTAAAAAACTATCATATTGCCTTCTCAAGTGTCAAGCTTACATGAAGAGACAGGGCATAAAGTCTCAAGGCTGGAAAGATGCAAAGCGAGAAGGGTTATTCCCTCCCGTCCCTGTGGCCCTGAAGCCATACAGCTGCTGTCAAATCGCCTTCCACGGTTGCGGGAAAAAAAGCTTCTGGTAGAGGTTCATGGCATAGCGGTCAGTCATACCTGCCAGGAAATCAGCCACGATAACTTCTGTTCCCTCTTCATGGGCTTCGCCGCCGCCGTAAAGTGACAAATTTTCAGGATTATCGACGAAATATACAAACAGCTCCCTGAGCACCCGACTGGCTTTGCGGAACTCGTCTTCAATGGCATGAGATCGGTAGACATTGGCATGCAGCCAGTCCCGGAGTTCAGCCACCTGATCAGCGATGGGGGCAGAAAGCTGGATGGATTTACAGCCTGAGGCAAGAGTCGTCTCAATCAGGTCTGTGACCATAGTGTTCAGCCGCTGGGAATTCTTGATCCCGAGGGCCGCCCGCAAATGCTGCGGCACATCATCAGAACGGACCAGTCCACCGCGGATCGCATCATCGAGGTCGTGATTGACATAGGCGATGACGTCAGAAAGGCGGACCAGTTGGCCTTCAAGTGTTATCGGCAGATCAGCCGGGTTCCTCCCCAACAGGGCTCCTCTCCCTTTAGAATGATGCAGTATCCCATCCAGGACCTCCCAGGAAAGGTTCAACCCGGCGCCATTTTTCTCCAATCGCTCGACGACCCTCAGGCTCTGGTTCACGTGATGGAAGCCATCCGGCAGGAGTTCAGCCAGGACTCGCTCTCCGGCATGACCAAAGGGCGTGTGTCCCAGATCATGGCCGAGGGCAATCGCCTCAGTAAGGTCTTCATTCAAGCGTAAAGCTCTGGCCATAGTTCTGGCAATCTGGCTTACTTCAAGGGTATGGGTTAAACGGGTACGATAGTGGTCACCCTCGGGGGAGAGGAAAACCTGGGTCTTGTATTTAAGCCTGCGAAAAGCCTTGCTGTGTAGAATTCTATCCCGGTCAACCTGAAAAATCGTCCTGACCGGACAGGCTTCCTCAGCAATCTTCCGTCCTCTCGATGCAAGACTATGACAGGCACGATCACAGAGCATGTTTTTTTCAGCGGATTCAATAACCTCTCTTATAATCATTTATCATCTCCGGAAGGAACAGATATATAAGCAGCAGAGCCGTTACAAGAACAGTGAAATTAAAATTTTAGTCATGACAACAAGACCCGAACACAGAATAGTTAATATCACGATTAATATAATTTTCAGGCTTGATTATACATAAAACCATTGTATTACTATAGTTGGCTTTCTCAAACGGCCACGGAACATAACATTTTCTAACAACTGGAGGAGAGCATGGCAACAATTCTGGAAATGGCAGCAGATATCGTCGCAGCACATGCATCAACAACAAACATGACCAAAGAGGAGCTCGTTGCTGAGCTGAATGATGTCTATTACGCTCTTAACAACCTAGAAAAAGGGGACATTAATAATGACCAGGTTGAAGAAGAGCAGGGGCCAGCTGTCTCGCGTAAAAAAGCTTTCGGCAAAGACAAAATATTCTGCATGATTTGTGGCAAAGGGTTCAAAACCCTGTCGCGCCATCTGAAAACATCCCACGAGATGTCCGCATCGGAGTACCGCAAGCAGTTCGACATCCCCCGTTCACAGTCGCTTGCAGCCAAAAACTATTCTGATAAACGCCGCCAGATGGCGATCGATCGCGGTCTCGGTGAGAAACTAGCCAGGGCCCGAGCGGCCCGCAGTAAAAGCAAAAACAAAAAGTAACTCGTCCGATATTGTATCAAACAAAGGCCTGAAGAGCTGCCTGATTGTTCCGTTTGGCTCTTCAGGCTCGCACACACATTCAGCGGGGCCAAGCTGTCATGCAGCCTTTCAGCGCAACTCGAGGCGAAGCTCCTAAAGCGGCTTGACATCCGCATTCTGGTTTTCGACTTGCCGTGCTCTGGACCAATCTTCCAGAAGTTCCTTGGCCGACCAGGTCCTCCAGCCCGGCGACTTGACCGGCAGTGCCACACGCGGCATCAACTCAGCGCCATAATCCCAAAGATGATAACAACAGCCTCACCTGCCGCCCCGACAACCCATGTCAAACAGTATAATGCGCAGCTCTGACTGGGGGACACCTCAAGCTGACCTAACGGTTCCGCTGAGCAACTGCCGTAGTCGCACGGCATCATTGACCTCTACCGCGTAGGCATCTGAGGCATCAGCGACATACCGACGCAAACAATAACGACAGGTTACGCAGGATAAAATTTTCTCCTTTGCTCAGATCGTTGAATACGTTAAATTGCAGAACATTTGAATTGGAATTATAGATAAAAAATTGTTAGTTCACTAAGGTCTCGTCTTAAAATAACAACCCATGAAAAGTATCCTAGTCGCAGACAATCGTGCCGAACTGCTCGCAACCATCGAACCGATTCTAAAACATTGGGGCTACCGGGTCCTATCGACACGCAGTGCTGAACAGGTCGCTACCTTCCTGGAAGAAAGCAACCCCTGTATGCTGGTCCTCGGCGAGGGGGTACTGGCCAACCCGGACCTTGCCCTCGGCAAAAACATCATGGCAAGCATTGAAAATGGTGAACTGCCCTGCGTTGCACTCAGGCAGGATGGTGTTGAAAAAGTTGCCGTGACTCCGGATGAGATTATAGAGGTCCCGCTAGAACTTTTCGGGTTGTTCTCATTCATCCAGCGCAAGGTAGAAAAGCACCCGCGCCAGAACCTGCGGATCAAGGTGAGGCTGCCCGGCATGTACAGCATTGAAGAGGACGACTTCATCCTGGCTGACGTATTGAGCCTCAGTATGAACGGGCTCTTTTTTAAAACCCCCACCAGACTCAAAAAATGCGACCGGTTAACCGTTGTCTTTCCCCTGTTTGGGCAATGCGCGGAAATTGAAGTCAAATCAACCGTTCTGTACACGATCGAACCCGATGCGAAAAATAACTACTTTCAGGGTTTTGGAGTCGGCTTCGACGACATCCCCGAAGAGCACAGCGAACAATTGCAGAAATTCATCAGGGACCGTTTCCTCAAAGAGGTGTCCTCCCGCCAGGACGGAGTTGGTGATTTTGACCAGAAGCGCCTCAAAAATTGACGACACACGTCAAACGAGCAGTCCCACGAAGCTCTCTCCGGCCAGCACTCTAGGTACCTGGAAAAAATCAGCCAAAGTTGCAGCAATGTCAGCAAATGACTGACGGTCCCCCAAAGCACGCCCTCTCTCCATAGCTTTTGACCAGAGTAAAGCAGGGACATACTCGCGCGTGTGGTCGCTGCCCGGCGTAGTAGGGTCGCAGCCATGATCGGCGCAGATTACAAGCAGATCTGCAGATCGCATTGCGTTGAAAAGCTCCGGCAACCAGGCATCAAACTCCTCCAGCGCACGACCGAAGCCAATAGCGTCTTTACGGTGGCCGTAAGCCATATCGAAATCGATCAGGTTCGCCATCAACAGCCCCCTGTCCATCGCCGCAAGCGCGGCAACGATCTTCTCCATGCCATCCTTATTGTCAACTGTTGCGACACTACGGTCAATCCCACGCCCTGCAAACAGGTCGTTGATCTTACCCACGGCCGAGACCGCATAGCCCTCTGCAGTCAGACATTCGAGGAGAGTCGTTTGCGGGGGAGGAGTAGGGAAATCCTTGCGTCCTGGAGTACGTCGGAACCCGCTCTGGATATCACCAGCAAAAGGTCGGGCAATTACTCGGGCAATACCATATTCATCGGTCAGAGCCTTGACGGCCAGACATAGATCGTACAATTTCTCGGGCGGCAGGATTTCTTCGTGTGCTGCTATCTGGAAGACGGAGTCGACACTCGTGTACAGAATCGGTCGTCCGGTCCTGATATGCTCCGCACCATATTCCTTGAGGATAGAGATGCCTCCGGCCGAGACATTGCCCAGTGGCTGTGCACCGGAAATTTCGGCAAAGCGTCTGATCAACTCGAGAGGAAAACCTTGCGGGTAGGTGGCAAAGGGCTTGTCCACCACGACACCTGCCAACTCCCAGTGACCGATAATGCTGTCCTTGCCGGAGGATCTCTCGGCAAGGCGGCCATAAACTCCGGCAGGAGCGCTAACGGGCGGCACTCCCGCGATTTCGGCGAGACATCCAAGACCCAACTCTTGCATATTAGGCAAATTCAGTCCGCCACAGGCCGACGCGACGTGGGGCAGAGTAGCGGCATCCTCATCGCCATACTCCATCGCATCAGGGAGGGCTTCCAGGCCGACACCGTCCAGAACAATCCAGATGACACGTGCACTTTTCCGCGTCATATCAGACCTTGGCTGTTCCGCCATTGTTGCACGATCTTTACACCGGCGCTGGTACCGATACGACTCGCACCTGCTGCCAGCATCAGCTCGCAAGCCGGCCAGTCGCGGATACCACCAGCCGCTTTGACCCCGATTCTGCCGACAATCACTCGATCGAGCAGACGGACATCTTCCAGAGTCGCACCCGCAGCGGCAAACCCGGTTGAGGTCTTGATATAACCGGCGCCGCTTTCAACGACAATTTCAGCCAGTCTGCGTTTGACGGAAAGATCAAAAAGGCAGCACTCGATGATCACTTTAACCAGGCAGTTTTCGGCAGCAGCGACAACCTTGCGGATCTCGTCACGCACTGCCGCAAAATCTGCCATGCGCGCGGCGCCAAGTTGGATAACCATATCAATTTCCCCGGCGCCGGAGGCGATAGCCTGATGTGCTTCGAACACCTTGGCTTCCGTGGTTTGATAGCCAAGCGGAAAACCAATTACGGTACAGACCGCAACCTCGGACCCATACAGGAGTTGACTGGCTTGTGATACGAAAACCGGAGGCACACAGACCGATGCGAATCCGTATTCAACGGCTTCCTCGCAGAGTTCGGCAATTTCAGCTTTGCTGGTATCCGGTTTAAGCAAGGTATGATCGATAAATTTTGCCGGAGAATCCATAACCCGAATATCCGTTCAGCTTGCTCCGGTCCAACCCCGTTTATCAGGTACGGTAAGCTGCATTGATCTTCACATAATCATAGGTAAGGTCAGAGGTATAATAATAGGCACTGCCATCACCTGAGCCCAAATTGACCGTCACGGTAAACTCTGGTTTCTTCAACACTTCGCTGGCTATGACTTCCTGCTCCGGGCCAAGGCCGAGCCCTTTTTCAACCATTGCAACATTATCAAACCTGATGCTGACCTGATCAGGGTCGATCTCGACTCCCGCATAACCAACTGCGGCAATGATCCGCCCCCAGTTTGCATCTTCGCCGAAGAAGGCTGTCTTGACCAGTTGCGATGTGGCAACGCTGCGGGCGGCAACCAGGGCGTCGGCATCACTGCCCGCGCCTTCGATCTCGATCCGCACCAGCTTGGTGGCGCCCTCGCCATCGCGGGCAATCATTTTTGCCAGGTCCAGCATGACTTCGTCGAGAACCCGTTCAAACTGCTCCAGTTCACTGGAGCCCTGTACGATCTCGTCATTTCCCGCGGCACCGCTCGCCAGCAGCAGGGCCATATCATTGGTTGAGGTATCGCGATCTACCGTAATGCGGTTGAATGAAGCATTGACCGCTTTCTTCAGAGAAGCTTCCAGAAGCCCGTCTGCCAGGACGGCATCGGTCAGGATGAATGCAAGCATGGTCGCCATATCAGGATGAATCATGCCGGCGCCTTTGGCCAACCCAAGGATATTGATTTCAGCACCTTCGAGATGAACGGTCCGACAGCTCATTTTAGGAAAGGCGTCGGTTGTCATCATTGCTCTGGCAGCACCGTCAAACTGGTCGCTGCCCAACATTCTGCACAGGGTTGAAACGTGCCCGTCAAAGCAATGCATTGGCAGAGGCACGCCGATGACCCCCGTTGAAGCAACGGCAACAAATTCCGGAGCGATATCCAAAGCCTCGGCGACCAGGTCACCGCAATATTTCGCATCCTGCAACCCCTTTTCGCCAGTGCATGCATTGGCGTTACCGCTGTTGATGAGGATCGCCTGACAGAGGCCTTGGCGTACCCTGGATTCAGTCAGCTTGACCGGGGCAGCGACAACCTTGTTGGTGGTAAAGACACCGGCGCACTCAACAGGTTGGTCGGCACAGATCAATGCCATATCCAGCTTTCCGGACTTCTTGATTCCCGAACTGCAGGCTGCAGCCCGGAACCCCCTGGGAACAGCTAAAGTAGGTTCAGCCATAATTCAACTCCATTTCTGTTTCCGTGGTTGGCAGGAAAAGAGCAATTGATGTCCCCTCCCCGCCCTCACTCGGCTCCAGGTAAATTTCCCCATACATCTGGCGCAGGATCGCCCGGCACGTCGCCAGACCGATCCCTACCCCACTCGGTTTGTCTGCATCCAGTTCACCCAGTTGTGAATAGCCCTGGAAGATATCCTCAGCATGCTCGTGTGGCACTGATTGCCCCTGGTTGAATATCTGCAGACAAACCATCGCTTTGCCACGCCTTGTCATATTCTCGGCATTGATCGACAGCAGGCCGTCTGTTCGGTTAAATTTGACCGCATTGTCGACCAGTGCATCAAGCAGAACCTCGAGCTTGTCCTGGTCTCCTCTAATCGGCATCAGGTCCCCCTGCAGTTTAACCCGGAGATCCAGTTGTTTTGCATCTATTTCATCTTCATATTTCTGCAACACCTGTGCAAGGAAGTCTCTGAGCGAGAGTTCCTGCCATTGCCAGTCCTCGTTGCCTGAGTCGAGGGAAAAAAGCCGGAGCATCCCGGTCAGCAGACGTTCCAGATCTTTGCCCTTGTCGTAGATCCTGGCAACATATTCCTGCAAACGGGCTGGATCCACCTGATCATAAAAGTTGTGCAAAAGATCTGCAAAACCGAGTACCGAAGTAAGTGGGGTCTTCAATTCATGAGACAGGTTGCAGACAAAGCGTGTCCGATCCTCATGAAGTTTGACCAGCGCTGCGTGAGCGAGTTCGGCCTCTCTGTTCTTCTCCTGAAGACGACCCACGAGCTTCATGTTTTCAATAGCCAGTACAGTCTGGGGGTCAATCGTCTTCTGCACATCCTGCTGCAGTCGGGCAAAAATCCGATTCCGGGCGTCCAACAGGGCTGCTTTGTCAAGCGGGTGGATCAGGACATCGTTAACGCCATTGCGGAAAGCCGTGAGTGCCAGGGGCAGAGAAGGCTCAGGCAGGACTGCAACCAGAGGCAGATCAGGGTCAGTCCGTCGGAGAGACTGAATGGTCCGGAAGCCCGGAGAATCAATAGCCGTCATGTCACAGACGACCAGCTGGATTTTTTTCTGTGACACCTGGTCAACAGCACCCGGTGTCTGGTCATCAGCCCCTACATAAATCTCTGCATCTGGCCAGACATCACGGACGGCTGCCAGACTGTCCGGCTTTGCCTCCAGAAGCAGTAATTTCAAGCAGTGTGCACCGGGGCCTGGGGCCATGCAGTCACTCCGTTTAGCTTATGCGCTCTTACTGTCCGCAACATTTCTTATATTTCTTGCCACTCCCGCAGGGGCAGGGGTCATTCCGGCCGACCTTGTCTTCTTCACGCTTGACAGGACTTTGCCCAGCGGTCTGCGGACCACTTTGACGGGTCAGTGCAAGTCGTTGGCGACGCTGCTCAGCTTCCATCTCTACCACTTCTTCTTCGCGCGCCAGCTGCACAAGGAAAAGCTTCTGTGAAACTTCCTGCCGGATCCGCCCCATCATCGTCATGAACAGGTCGTAGGCTTCGCGTTTGTACTCTTCTTTCGGATTACGCTGCGCGTAGGCACGCATGCCGATCCCCTCTTTGAGGTGGTCGATGGAGAGCAGATGGTCTTTCCACTGGGTGTCGATCGTCTGCAACAGCAACACCTTCATCAGGTGTTCAAGGACCGGTGTCGTGAAGGACTCTTCCCGTTCAGCCAGGCGTGTTGTCACCTGAGCCTTGAGGCTGGCTTCCAGGTCTTCCGGCTTGAGGTTTTTGTCCTGCTCTGGCAACTCCGGCAAGAAATTGAACTGGTTGGCAAAATCAATTGACAAGGTCTTCCAGTCCCATTCGCTGGAAGGAGTTTTTTCCGGACAAAATGTCGCCACAATATCTTCAGTTATTTCATCGAGTATCGCCTCGAGGGTTTCGCGAATATTCTCACCGGCCAGGACTTCCTTGCGTTGCGTGTAGATCACCTCGCGCTGACGATTCATGACGTCATCATAATCGATCAGATGTTTACGAATCTCGAAGTTGTGGGCCTCGACTTTTTTCTGGGCGCCTTCTATGGCCTTGGAAATCATGCCATGCTCAATGGCTTCCCCTTCCGGAACCTTGAGCTTGTCCATGACAAATGAAACCCGGTGGGAACCGAATATCCGCAGCAGGTCGTCCTCCAGGCTCATATAGAAACGACTTTCACCCGGATCGCCCTGGCGTCCTGATCGGCCTCGCAGCTGATTGTCAATACGCCTTGATTCATGACGCTCGGTTCCCAGGATGTACAGGCCTCCGGCCTCGAGGACTTCCTGTTTCTCGGCAGCACAGGTTGCCATGTGCCTCTCAAATGCCTGGGCAAAAGCTTCTTCCGGATTATCGGCAGCGGCGGCTTCACGCTTGGCGAGTAATTCCGGGTTGCCGCCGAGGACAATATCGGTGCCGCGACCGGCCATATTGGTCGCAATCGTAACCGAGCCCTTGCGTCCGGCCTGGGCGACGATCTCAGCTTCGCGTTCATGGTGTTTGGCATTCAATACATGATGCGGGACCCCACGCTTTTTCAGCAACTCAGAGAGCCGTTCTGAATTCTCGATAGTAATCGTTCCGACCAGAACTGGTTGCCCGGTCTCATGGCGCTCGTGAATGTCTTCAATTACTGCACGGAATTTTTCCTTCTCCGTCTTGTAGATAACATCGGCCTGGTCGATGCGAATCATCGGCTGGTTGGTCGGTATGACGACAACTTCGAGTTTGTAAATCTGGCCAAATTCGGCGGCCTCGGTATCGGCCGTACCGGTCATCCCGGCAAGTTTTTCGTACATGCGGAAATAATTCTGGAAGGTGATCGTCGCCAGGGTCTGGTTCTCGCGTTCAATTTTCAACCCTTCCTTGGCCTCGATGGCCTGATGCTGGCCATCCCCCCAGCGCCGGCCCGGCATGAGGCGGCCGGTAAATTCGTCGACAATCAGAACCTCGCCATCCTTGACGACGTAATCAACATCACGCTTGAAGATCGCATGAGCCCTGAGAGCCTGGTTGACGTGGTGAAGGATAGCCATATTGCCCGGCTCGTAAAGGTTTTCAACTCCCAGTAGTTTTTCGACCTTCAAGACCCCTTCTTCGGTCAGGGTGGCTGCCTTGGACTTTTCGTCCACGGTATAATCCCCGGTATAGGAACGAAAGGTCCGACCGATCTGGCCCTCGCGGTCTTCGACCATCTCACCTTTTTGCAGGCGAGGAATTATTTTGTCGGCAGCAAAGTAGAGTTCGCTGGTTGCATCGGTCGGCCCGGAGATAATCAGCGGGGTACGTGCTTCGTCGATCAGGATGGAGTCAACTTCGTCGACAATGGCATAATAAAGGTCGCGTTGGACATAATCCTCAAGGGCGAACTTCATGTTGTCCCGAAGATAATCGAAGCCGAATTCGTTATTGGTGCCATAGGTGATATCGGCTTTATAAGCAGCCTTGCGCTGCTCATCGGTACGACCATGAATAATGCAATCAACTTCCATTCCCAGGAAGTTATAGACCTTGCCCATCCATTCGGCGTCACGTTTAGCCAGGTAGTCGTTGACCGTAATAACATGCACACCTCTGCCGGCCAGAGCATTGAGATACACCGGTAGCGTCGACATGAGGGTTTTACCCTCACCGGTTTTCATCTCGGCGATTTTGCCCGCGTGGAGAACCATGCCACCGATCATCTGGACATCAAAGTGACGCATCCCCAGGGTTCGCACCGATGCTTCACGGACAACGGCGAAGGCTTCCGGCAGAAGGTCGTCAAGCGTTTCACCGTTTGCCAGACGGCCGCGTAATTCAACTGTTTTCCCGGTCAGGGCGGCGTCAGACAAAGCCTTGATTTCCGGTTCCAGGGCATTGATCTGCTCAACCGTCTGTTGCAGTCTTTTCAAATCGCGATCATTCTTGCTGCCAACGATCTTTTTCAGCACACTTCCTATCATCTGGCACTCCGTCAACCGGCAAGTTCCCGGTGAAATTATCAGTAAAACTCGAGCTGGTTCATTCCATTCAGAATTGCGAATTTTAACACAGCTGAGATTGGGCTCACAAGGTTAAACAGGTCTGGTCGTTCATGGCCAAGTGTCACACTTTCTGCACCCCGGCCCCTTCATGAAACAACAATCCCCGGGAGTGAGCCCGGGGATTACGGTGTGATCAGTACTGGTGTATTGGTAGGTGAAGTGGCGGGTTAATTCCAGCTCCCCTTATTGTAGCTGAAGATATGCCGGTTGGGAATAATCTTGACAACCGCAAACTGGTTGTCGTCGAATGTTCCCGGAGTTTTCGCGGAGGACTCCAGAACCTGCTCCTTGTATGAAATGATTCCGACAAACGGGATTGAATTCGACTTCGAACGCATCACCTTGACCTTCAGGGACGAATCGTCAATCTGGTGGTAACGTGCCAGGTATGTGCCGTCCGCCTGTTTTTTTACAAGCATACGGCAACGGGCGAATTTGTGGTTGCGGTTTAACTGCTCTACCTTGGAATGGGCAAAGTTCTCAAAGTCCGCATGCTTTTCTGCAAGTTTTTTGTCCGGGGTCGCAGATTTCTGTGTGCTTGCCAACGCAACATCCATGGAGGTTATAGGCAGACAGAAAAAGCAGAGTGTAGCCACCAGTGTGATCCTTCGTATGATTTTCATCTCGCACCTCCTGCTGGGTCATTAGTCTCTTGCCTGTTACGTAGCAATGACCGTACCAGAAAAGGCCGCGGACCTGTAAACCACTGAATTTACCTGAGCAAGTGCATTATTCCATCTTTTCACAACAACTGAAATCAAGCCAACGAATGACATTCTTTGTCAGACGGCACAGCGAAATAGATACAAACGCCACATTTTTTGTCACGCAATTCACACTCTAAAAAGCCGGCCAGGCGCATACAGACGCCTGGCCGGGATTGCGCTCAAGACATGGAACTTGTTACTTGGACATCATCTCCACTCTTCGGTTGAGCTTTCTGCCCTCTTTGGTTGAGTTGTCATACTTGGCTTGGGTTTCACCATAACCCTTGGCCTGCAGCCTGGATTCAGCGACTCCGTCGCTGACCAGCCATTTTTTGACCGATGCTGCACGACGTTCGGAGAGGCCCTGGTTGTAAGCCTCGGGACCGGTCGAATCGGTATGACCGGAAAGGACGAAGTCAGTACCTGGCTCTTCATCCAGGATCATCTTGACCTGCTCAAGGACGGGAATCATTTCGTCGGTGATTGCCGCCTTGTCAAAACCGAACAGCAGGTTGAATGTGACCACTTCTTTGGCAACCGGAGCAGCAACAGGAACCGGAACCGGAACCGGTTTCGGCGCAGGTTTCGGCGCCGGTGCAGGAGTCCGCTCTTCGTAAAGGACATCCTTGGCAAACTGTGCCATGGCAGCGTCGGAGGCCAGAGACTTGCCATCCGCGACAACACTGCAACCCGAAAGCTCGCGGATTGCCGAGATGGTCTGCTCGCCCACCGGGGTGTCGGCATAACTGACTACGTGGATGCAGAGATTAGAGCCGTTTTTAGCGTAAAGCTCTTTGGCCTGGGCGACCGCATCCGAACCGGTATTCGACACTCCGTCAGTAAACACGATCAGGGCTGTTTTCCCGGACAGGCTGTCAATTAGGGGAGCAACTTCACTCAGCCCATCCCCCATCGGCGTCATGTAGTTGAAAGGTGGTGAAACACCTGCCGCTGCGGGTGCAAGAGCCCCTTTCTTAAAGGTTGCCGGCTGCGTCACCGTCTTGTAGGGGGCAAACACGGCAACGGAACTATTGTAGCCGAGTTCCGGCGTCACCTGCTCCAGACGTTTGACCGCATCGACGGACTGCTCAAATTTCTGATTTCCGGGGGTTGCTTTTGCCCACGCCATCGAACCCGACTGGTCGATGAAAATGACAAAGTTGTCCACTTTCTTGACCATCTCCGCTGACACGTCAGCCGGTGCAACCAGGCCGCTGACCAGCAGCAATGCCAAAACGACCATCAAATACCTGCAAACCTGTTTCATCACACTACTCCTTTTGTAATTTGAGATTTCTGTAAAACCCACCCTGGGTATTTTCATACTTCTAGTTCAGATGATATCCGAAGGTTTGAATTAGTCAATTAGCTGAATACATTATTTTTTAAGGAACAAAGGTTTTCTTTCAGGGTCCTCCATTAAAAAATTTCATCTTTTTATGACAACCTCGACGGTGCAACGCTCTTTGACGTCAAGATGACACAAAAAAAGCCCGGCTATGCCGGGCTGTGATTCAAGGATATGAATGCTCTGGTTATAAATATTTGTGGGGATTGACAGGGACACCGTTGAGACGGATCTCGTAATGAACGTGGGAGCCGGTAGACCGGCCGGTGTTGCCGACCGCGGCAAGGCGCTCACCGCGCCTGACCCGCTGACCGACATTTACATAGTACCTGGAGTTGTGACCGTAGATGGTGCGGTAACCATATCCATGGTCAACGATGACGACCTTGCCGTAACCGGGCTCCGTCTTGACACTGCTGACAATCCCGTCTGCCGTAGCAACCACCGAAGTTCCGGTCCGTGCCGCAATGTCAAGGCCTTCATGCATCTTACGTCTGCCGTTGAACGGATCACGCCGCATACCGAAACTGGAGGTCAACCAACCTTTGACAGGCCAGCCGACAGGCTTGGCTGCCAGTAACGAGCGCTGATCGTTGAGAATCCCCTGGATTTCCTCCTGGCTTTCGCGACGCAAATCAATCTGGCGACGAACTTCGTCAATCCGTTGCTGGATATCACTGAATTCGCGATTGACATCTTCCTGAGTGGCGGGGCCACCGACACCGACCATGCTGTCACTTTTCGGAGCCGACAGTTTGGCCATGACACGCACTTTGGCATCATTCTGTGCCAACACGACAATCTCCTGGCGCAGTTCTTCCAGTTTGACCACCAGTCTGTGCAGCTCTTCACGCTGCGAGAGGTTTTCAACCTGCAAACGTGCAAACTCGTGGCGGTCGAGGTTGGTCAAAACATAGTCAGCAATCAACCCTGCAAGCCCCAGGACCACTACCACGGCGGCAGCGGCTATGCCTTTAAGTACGGACAGGCGCACACCAAAACGGCGCACCTGGTGCGAGCCTTCGGGTATAACCAATATGGTAAAACGTTTTTCAGACAAGATTTGAAACCTCCAAAGAAACCTGACAGTTACCAGATTCTGCCGCTAATTAATAAAGGATTGGTGAGCTAACTGTCAAGATTAAACAGCAAATCCCCAGGAAATACACCAACTTTGAGCACCAATCATCCCGTCTGAAGAGAAATGCACAGGGCAATTTCATCGCACTCGGGAAATTTTGCACACTTGATACAGTCACCCCAGATCTTCTGCGGGAGCTCCGATTTCTCAATCACCGCAAAACCAAGCTTTTCGAAGAACACCTGCTGGTAAGTTAATGCAAAAACCCTGCCGATTCCTAACTGACGGGCCTCAGCAAGACACGCTTCGACGAGGTGTTTGCCGATTCCACGCCCGGAAAAATTTTCCTCGACCACCAGGGAGCGGACCTCGGCGAGGTCTTCCCAACAGATATTCAGTGCCGCTGCCCCGACGACCCGCTCTTCATCGACGAATACATAAAAATCCCGGATTGCCTCAAAAATCTCCATTAGTGAGCGAGAAAGGACCAGGCCATCCTTGGCATAAGTAAGCAACAGTCGATGGATCTGGCGTGCGTCCTGTAAAATAGCCTTGCGAATCATGGTTCCTCCAGTACAGTCGGCAGACTCATCAGCCTTCTGCCGAAAAGGCGAGCAATTCCCTTGCGTGCAGGATGGTCTGTTCCGTCACCTGCGCTCCTCCGAGCATACGAGCCATTTCCTTGACCCTGTCATCACCGATGAGCAATTCCATCACTGCCATGGTCCGTCCATCCCTTTCTTGCTTGATGACACGATGGTGGTGGTTGGCATAGGCAGCAACCTGTGGCAGATGTGTAACGCAGAGGACCTGAGCGGAAGAGCTTACCGAATGGAGCTTTCGTCCGACAGCCGTAGCGGCGGCACCTCCAATCCCGGCATCCACTTCGTCGAAGATAATTGTCGGCACCAGTCCGGCGTCCGGAGCGATCCGTTTGAGAGCGAGCATCAATCGCGACAATTCACCTCCGGACGCGACTTTGGCCAGAGGCATGAGCGGCTCTCCCGGATTGAGGCTGACCATGAACTCAAGTCGTTCGAGACCATCCGGGCCAGCTTGTTCCAACGCTGTGAAGGAGACTTCAAATGCAGCCCCGGACATGGCCAGGTCGTCAAGCTCGGCTATCAGCGCCGTGGCCAGTGTCACCGCGACATCGCTCCGCTCATCGGAAAGAGCCTGCCCCAGCGAATCGGTCTCACGCCTCACAGCGGCCAGTTCCTCAACCAGGCAGATGCGGGTTTCACCGGCATTCTCAAGCTGGCTGAGCTCCTGATCGTAGCTTTCCTTGAGCTCCAGAATCTCAACGATTGTTGGCGCGTACTTGCGTTTCAACCGATTCAGAAGACTGAGCCGCTCTTCGACCGCATCAATGCGGTCAGGTTCGAATGAGACATTGGCCAGGTAAGAGCGCAATTGTACGGCAATGTCTTCAAGCTCAAAAAGGTTTCGCTGTACAGTCTCTGAAATGTCCGTCAGCTTTTTATCAACCTCTGCAACAGCCTGCAATTCCACCGACAGGGCACCCAATACTTCACAGACCGAGCCGTCGCCGTCGTAAAGGGCGTCATAGCCGCCTCGAGTAACGGCTGCCAGTCGCTCGGCGTTCTGTAACAACAGGCGTTCCGCGAGGAGCTCCTGCTCCTCTTCAACGGACAACCCCGCAGCGGCAATTTCCGTAGACTGATGCTGCAGAAAATCGAGCCGCTGCTCGCGATCCCGTTCGGCATCCTCAAGCTTTTCCAGCTGCCGCGCAACGCTCTGCATCCTCTGGTATGACTCGCGATAAGTCTTCACCTGATCATCGAGTGAGCCGAACCGGTCAAGAATTGCCAGATGGACATTACGCCGCAGGAGATGCTGGTGTTCATGTTGACCGCAGACCGTTACCAGTTGCTCGGTCAGAGGCTGCAACTGTGCCAGAGTGGCTAGGCTGCCGTTGATGTAGGCCCTGCTGCGACCACCACTCTGCACAATCCGCCGCAACACGAGCTCGTCGCCAACGGGAAAACCGGCCTCGACAAAGGCCTGTCGGACGGCATCCTGTCCGGACAGATCAAACAGGGCCTGGACCGTCGCCTCATCGGCACCGGCCCGGACCAGATCGGGATGGGCTCGGTCTCCCAGCAGCAGGCCAACCGCATCGAGGATAATCGATTTGCCCGCACCGGTCTCGCCGGTCAGGACATTGAAGCCCTCGTCAAACTGGACTTCAAGGCGATCGATGATGGCAAAATTGGTGATGGTCAGGTTGAGGAGCATAAGATCAGTGACGCGTGACGCGTGACGCGTGACGAGATAGAATCAAAAACCACAGCAACTGTTGAACCACAGAATGTAATTTCATCGTCAATATGAGTCAGTATCAAAAAAGGAATGGTAATCAAATCTTCAGAACACAATGAAATAACGAACTTCAAGGTTTTCGCGTTCCGCGTTCCTCGTCCCGATTCTATCTTTCCCCCCACCGCAGTTTGGTCCGCAGCACCTGGAAGTAATCCTTGTTCGGGCTCTTGATCAGCAGCGTGCAATGGTTCGACTTGCGCAGTTCCACGACATCGCCGCACTGCAGGGGCATCCCTTCCTGTCCGTCGGCAGTGAAGACCACATCCTGGTCCTGGGACTTGACTTCGATGCGAATCGTCGCTTCATCTGAGACGACAATCGGCCGGTTTGTCAAAGTATGCGGACAGATTGGTGAAATCACATGGCAGTGGTTGCCGGGATAGATAATCGGCCCCCCCGCTGCCAGGTTGTAACCAGTCGAACCGGTCGGCGTCGAAACGATCAGGCCGTCTGCCTTGAAGGTGGTCAGATAATCATCATCAACCCAGGTTTCCATATCGATGATACGGGACAAGGCTCCTTTGTTGATAACCACGTCGTTTAACACTCGGTAGCGTGCCACATCCTTGCCCTGGCGCCGGATCACCGCCAGCAGACGCATCCGTTCGGAAACGTTGAAATTTCCCTTGACAACCTGCTCCAGAATAGGGAAAAGCTCCGGCTGGGTGATTTCAGTGAGGAATCCGAGACTGCCCAGGTTGACTCCCAGAATTGGCGTGCGCAGGTCGCCAACCAGGCGGGCAACGGAAAGCAATGTCCCATCACCACCCAGGACAATAACCATGTCGACCAGCGGTGGGATCGCCTGGCCTGGATAGCCTGAAACACCGACCATGGCATCTGCCAGAGGCTCATCAACAAAGACCTCTATGTTCCGCTCGACCAGCCAGGCAATGACTTCTTCTGCAAGGCGGACCGCGTCCTTGTGATGTCGTTTGGCAAAAATACCGATTCGCTTCATAACTTGCCCTTCCTCAGAAACGCAGCGACTTTACCACAACGAATCGTCAAAGTCTATGGCAATCAGGCACTTACACGATCATTCGCTTGTGAGAACAACAGGGGTATGTTAGCCTGTTGACAAACCTCCGATGGGGCTGATATAGGGGACAGAAATCTGCCGCCTGACGCCTGCCACTTCTGCAAGGCGAGACACTTAGACGTGCCGCGCGTCACACACCACGCGCAACGGTTCTGGACATGGATCTTTTCTCTTCATCGGCATCCGCAAAAGCTCCGTCTCCTCTCGCAGAACGAGTGCGTCCGCAACAACTCGATGACATGGTTGGCCAACAGCATCTGCTCGGACCGGACAACATCTTGCGCCGTCTGATCGAGACCGACCATCTCACCTCGGCTATCTTCTGGGGCCCACCCGGCACGGGAAAAACCACCCTCGCTCGCGTGATCGCCAACACGACCAGGTGTGAATTTGCGGCTTTCAGCGCGGTCCTCCAAGGCGTCAAGGAGGTTCGTGAGATTACCGCAAAAGCAAAGCAGGAGCGCGACTACTACGGTCGACGGACCCTGCTCTTTATCGACGAGATCCACCGGTTCAACAAGGCCCAGCAGGATGCGCTTCTGCCCTGGGTCGAGAACGGCGACATTATCCTGATCGGCGCCACAACGGAGAACCCCTCTTTCGAAGTCAATTCTGCCCTGCTCTCTCGCTCCAGGGTTTTTGTCCTGGAACCGCTGGAGCCTGCAGATATCAGAACGCTCATGGAGCGAGCCCTGGAGACTGACCAGGAGTTGAGGCGTCGCAAGCTGGCCGCAGACGACGCCGCGCTAGAGCTTCTGGCAGAACAGGCTCACGGCGATGCCCGCATCGCCCTCAATACCCTTGAAGTCGCTGCCAACCTGTGCAAGGGAGCCCTGATCACCCCGGACAACGTCCTGGAGGCGCTGCAACGGGCCCCCCTGGTCTACGACAAGGGCGCAGAAGAGCATTACAATGTTATTTCAGCATTCATCAAAAGCATGCGTGGCTCGGATCCGGATGCCGCTATCTACTGGCTGGCCCGGATGATTGAAGCCGGTGAAGATCCGTTATTCATCGTCCGACGCATGGTGATTTTCGCTGCAGAAGACATCGGTAACGCCGACCCGCGAGCCCTGCAGATCGCCATGTCCACGCAGCAGGCCGTCCACTTCGTCGGCATGCCCGAGGGGCGCATCCCCCTGGCTCAGGCCGTCACCTACCTGGCCACGGCACCGAAGAGCAACGCCGCCTATGTCGCCATAGGCGAAGCACAGAAAGAGGTTCGCGCAAGCGGCGCCCTGCCCGTGCCGCTGCATATCCGTAACGCACCGACCGGGTTGATGAAAGAATTGGGTTACGGCAAAGGGTATCAATACGCTCACAATCACGCTGACGCCGTTGTCACCCAGTCCCATCTGCCTGAGCAGATCGACGGTACAATATTTTACCGCCCAAAAGACACTGGCTACGAAAAGACGATTAAAGAAAGACAGGAATGGCTCAAAACTCAAAAACCGGGAAAGGGCAAAAGTAAAAAGTAACAAGGGTCAGAGATTAAACCTGCAACCCTCAGCATTCTGAATCCTGGATACTGGATACTTTAATATTACAAGACCATGCATGATCTGACCGCTATGCAAGATGTTCTGATATTACTCGGCCTCGCGCTTCTTAACGCTTGGTTGTTCAGCCTGCTGCGCCAGTCACCGATCGTCGGTTACCTGACCACAGGCCTGCTGGTCGGCCCTTATGGGTTGCACCTGATCAAAGGCGTCCATGAAGTTGAAATGGTTGCCGAGATCGGCGTCGTGCTGCTGCTCTTCACCATCGGCCTCGAATTCTCCTACAAACGGATCATCAGCCTCAAAAACCTGCTCCTGTCAGCCGGTACCACCCAGGTCGTTGCAACCTGCATTGCGGTGGCCACCGGTACCTACCTGCTCGGCGAACCTCCCGTGGCAGCCATGGTACTCGGCATGGCAATGGCTCTCTCGTCAACAGCGATCGTCCTGAAACTTCTACTCGAACGCGGCGAAATCGATTCTGCTCATGGTCGCATAGCCCTCAGCATCCTGCTCTTCCAGGACATCTGTGTCATATTTTTCATCGTCGCCTTGCCATTGTTGGGATCCCAATCCGGTGGCTTCTCACTCTGGGCCATCGGCAAGTCGGCTCTGATTCTCGGTGGTCTGTACCTCTTCGTCAGGCATCTGCTGAAACCGCTGCTTCGCGGGATTCTCAAGACCCGTGCACCGGAACTTTTCCGGCTGACCATTCTGGCCCTGGTTCTGGGCACGGCATGGGTTACCGCGCACGCCGGGCTATCCCTGGCCCTCGGCGCTTTTCTCGCCGGCCTGGCCCTGGCTGAATCTGACTCGTCTCACCAGGTTATGGCCGACATCATTCCGTTTCGTGATGTTTTTTTGGCGGTGTTCTTCATCTCGGTCGGCATGCTGGTGGACATTCGCCTGTGGATCAGCAACTGGTGGGCAGTTCTGATCGGCATTATCCTTTTGAGCCTGGCCAAAACGATTGCCGGCACCCTCGCTGGCATCGCTTCCAGATACCCCCCGCGAACGGCCCTGGTCGCCGGGTTGATGACTTTTCAGGTCGGCGAGTTTTCATTCATTCTTATGGCCCAGGCCCGCACTCTTGATCTGATTCCGATCCAGACCTATCAACTGACCCTGTCGATCATTGCCATCTCCATGATGTTGACGCCGTTGATGTTCCGCCTGGCCCAGCCCATGTCGCTGCGCCTGGCCGGATTATTCGGCTGGCGCGACTCGAATCCGGTCAGTGGTGATCACGAGCGCACCGCCAATCTGGAAGGCCATGTCATCATTGCCGGCTATGGCCTCTCCGGCAGAAATGTTGCCCGTTCCCTGCGCGAAATGCGCCTGCCCTATATCCACATCGAAATGAACGGCGAGGTGGTCCGCAAGGCACGGAAATCCGGCGAGATCATTATTCACGGCGACGCAACAGCACCGACTGTTCTCGAAGGCGCAGGCATCCACAGAGCACGCGCCATGGTGCTGGCCATCAACGACCCTTCCGCTCTCGCCCGAGCCGTACCAACGGCCAGGGAATTGAACCCAGGCCTTTACATCCTGGCACGCACCCATTACGTGACCAACATCGAACCGCTAATGAAAGCCGGCGCCAACGATATCATCACAGATGAATTCGGTGCAGGCATTGAAATGGCCGCATTCCTGTTGAAAGAATTCCAGGTCCCGGAGGGCCGGGTCCTGAAAATCCTTTCTGCATTACGTGACGAACATCGACGCCGCTACCAGAAACTCGACAACCAGACCTCCAACCTGACCGGCTATCTCTCCGTGCTCGAAGGTGGTGAAATTGAAATCCAGGCCGTACCCGATGGTTCTCCCCACATTGGCAAAACCCTCGCCGAACTCAATTTCCGGGCAGCAACCGGAACGACCGTCATGGGAGTCGTACGCAGTGAACGGGTTATCTACAGCCCCTCTGCCGAATTGCGTCTGGAGATTGGAGACACCTTGATGCTCCTCGGTGAAGCAGAGAAGTTCAATAATGCCAAGGCGTTCCTGCACGGACAATCGATACCGGAGGCGAACAGTTAATTTTTGCATTCAAACAGAGTGACAAGCGTGATTTTGCTCCACATAAAACTTATAACTATATATAGTTAATATTAATTATACATAAGTATATTACAATAATGAGACTTCTGTGATAGACCTCCCTCTACTCTTTACCTTCAAGCGCTCTGACTAAAGTGTTCTGAGCGCAAAAAAACCTCCATTTCTCCTCCGTATTGTTATTTGTGACAATTGTCCACCTTATTCAAACCTGTATAATCCTTCACAGGCGTCGATGCTGACAGACCGGCCACATGGACTTTAAGTTTGGATCATTTTTTAGCGCATGGAGCGAGTATGGCTGAAGTGATGAACAGCACCCTGAAAGTTTTAGTCATAGAGACAATGGAGACGGTCCGTCAACTCATGGCGACAATCTTGGCAGGGGAATACAATGAATTACTCTTTGCAGAGGACGCAGATGATGGCTACCGCATGGCCCTGGCCGAACGACCTGATGTGATCATAACCGACGACTTATTACCTCGATCGGGAGGTCGTAATGTTTGTGAACAGGTCCGGAGAAACCCGGATTTAAAGGCCATCCCGGTAATTGTCACGAGCGCTTGGGGGTCATCTGTCTGTGAACTGACATACTTCGAAACCGGCTGTGACCAGCTGCTCAGGAAACCGTTCCGCTGCGAAGATATTCACTACGCGATCAAAAAGGCTATCAAGATACGGCAACAGGAAGAAACGATGATACAGGTGCTTTTTAGGTCAGGGGGGATCGACGTGGTCGATGCGCAGACTCTAAACGAATTGGTCAACGAGCATGAGATCCTCTGCTTCAGACGTCAGGATGGAATTGCCGTGGTTGGCCGAGACTCCGTCAGATCGAATCAGGCCAGTGAATATTGCGGACCTGACCGGCGCAATCAACCCATTAAACTGGCAGACCCTCTTAATCTTTAAGCAGGCGGCCGACGTTGTAACGAAAAACCTGATGATGCCTATAATCTGGAGAGCATTATGCGGCAATGCCTTCAAATGTAATGTTATGCCGCACTTTAAAGCCCGCAGTTGCGAAACTGCGGGCTATTTTTATCCGATCTAAATAAATGATCATGCTGTATTTATGCAGGATTTATATTTTCCAGGAAGTCAGGGTTATATGCCTGTCCAGACATGCTGCATGCCAGGTTCAGATGACACAATTTTGGGTGTCATCGGGTGACAAAACACGCCAGTTCGACTCTCAGAAAGAACCCTCCCGGACAACTTCTTCACGGGCCTTGCGATCACTCGGTTTTTCACTGGCGGCAACCTGCTCAGGCAGGATGCCGGGCTCAGTACGATAGCCGACCGCGACAGCAGCCATGATGTCGTACTCTTCGGCCGGAGCATTCAGGATTTCATAAGCCTTTTCCCGGCTGAAACCGGCCATGGCATGAGCATACAGGCCAAGTTTTCGGGCCTGGAGGGCCAGCGACATCCATGCCGCGCCGGCATCGAAGGCTGCGTGCCGGTTCTCTTTATCGTTATGGCTGAAATTCCGGCGGCACAGCAGGTAGATAATCAAGGAAGCGTTTTTGACCCAGGCCTGGTTTCCTTCCACCAGTGCCGGCATGAATCGCTGCCGGTCCGCTGCGCTGGCGGCATAGATAAACAGCCACGGCTGCGCATTGAAGCATGAAGGTGCCCAGCGTGCCGCCTCGAACAGACTGTCGATCTGGACCTGGGTCAAAGGGGTCGGCTCAAACGCCCGCGGCGACCAGCGGTCGATGAACATGCTGTCGATATCTGCGGTGGGATTGCGTGGATTAGTCCGATCAATAGACATAATGCTTCCTTTCAGCCATCAAGACCAACACCGGCTATCTCGTGCCGGCAGGATTTGCAGCGATGGTCAATTAATGCCGTTTCTATGAGATGCAGTTGCTGTCGCCTGATGACCGTCTGACCGCATCCTGGGCAAATCGTATCTCCAGCGACAGGGTCACTGACGTTGCCCAGGTAGACATAGTGTAATCCCGACTTTCGGCCAATATCCCTGGCCGTGTGCATGATCGCCAGCGATGTTGGTGGACGGTCTTGCATCTTGTATGTCGGGTAAAAAGCGGAAATATGCCAGGGCACGTCTGCACCGAGCTCCTGACAAATAAAATCGGCAATCTGGGTCAATTCCTTCGGGCTGTCATTGTGTCCCGGGATGATCAGAGTCGTGACCTCGAGCCAGATACCGAGCCTGCGGTAATCCTTGAGGCATTCAAGCACGCCATCGAGCGATGCACCGGTCACATCCCGGTAACCACGGTCGGAAAAACCTTTCAGGTCGACATTGGCCGCATCCAGATATGGGGCAATCTCTTCAAGGGCTTCGGTTGTCGTATAACCGTTTGTGACGAAGACGTTCTTGACCTCGGCGGCCCTTGCCGCCACAGCCGTATCGTAAGCATATTCGAAGAAGATAGTCGGTTCGGTATAGGTGTAGGAGATACTCGCCGATTTGCTCTCAACCGCATGCCTGACCACGTCCTGGGGTGACATCGTCGTTCCCGGAATTCCCGACCGCTCATGAGGCCACTGGGAGATCTCGTGATTCTGGCAGTGCAGACAATGGAAGTTGCAGCCGACCGTGGCGATCGACAGGCTGCGTGATCCGGGATGGAAATGATAAAGGGGCTTCTTCTCGATCGGATCGACGTTCTCGGAGATCGTCTGCCCATAGACAAGGCTGTAAAGAATGCCATCACGGTTTTCACGCACACCGCAACGGCCTCTGCGACCGTCGGCTATGACACAACGGAAGCGGCAGAGTTGGCAACGCACCTTGCCGTCGCCGGCTTTTTCCCAGAATTTCGCCGGGTGGAGTTCCATAGCTGGAAGTATAACAAAAAACGGGGGCTGGGGGCTGGGGCTGTTTTAAAACATAAACCGCCGCATCCCTACATTAAGGAGCAGGCCGACCCCGGTCATGGTCGTCACCATACTGGTCCCGCCGTAGGAGAAGAGCGGCAAGGGCACACCAACCACCGGCAGCAGGCCAATCACCATCCCCAGGTTGACCACGATATGCCAGAACAGCATCGCGCAGACGCCGATGGCGAGGTACATGCCGAAGCGATCATTGGAGCGCAGGGCGATATGCAAACCCCAGATGACTATCAGACAGTAGCAGGCCAGCAAAAACAGGCAACCGGTCAAACCCCACTCTTCGGCGAACACCGAGAACGCAAAATCCGTATGCCGTTCCGGCAGGAAAGAAAGTTGTGACTGGGTCCCCTTCATAAAACCAAGGCCGTTGAAGCCACCACTGCCCACGGCAATTTTCGACTGGATGATATGATAACCGGCACCCAACGGATCTCGCTCCGGGTTAAGGAAGGTGAGAATGCGCTGTCTCTGGTAGTCATGCAGGAGGAACCACCCGCCAAAGGCAGCGGCAACGGCTGACATACCAAGAAAAATGATCGCAGAGCGTCGCACCCCGGCGAACAGGGCCATGGTCCCGCCAATACAGAGGACCAGCAGCGCCGTGCCGAGATCCGGCTGTTTCATGATCAACAGCGCTGGAACGCCAAGAATCAGACCGGGCACAACCAGCTCACGCAGTGAGAATCCCCGCAGATGCGCCTTTTCACTGAAATATCGGGCAAGGACGATGATAATCACGATTTTCATGATTTCACTGGGCTGGACATTGATCCCCGCCAGACCGATCCAACGGGTCGCACCCATACTGGTCCTGCCGAAAGCCAAAACCACGGCCAAAAGCAGCAGGTTGACCCCATAAAAGGGGAAGCTGAGATACTCCAGGTGCCGGTAGTCTAAAAGACAGACGATGGCAACGATCGCCAGGCCGATCCCCACCCAGTAGGTTTGCTTGAGATACACCGGCTGCGCAGCAGCAGTCCAGGAAGACGTCGCGCTGTACATGTTGGCTATGCCGATCAGGGAAATCAGCAGGACCAACAGCAAGTAAGCCCAGTTGAAGTGAGTTATCAATCGTCTGTCAAACATCCATCAATCCTTGGCAGGAACAAGCTTTGTAACTTCCTTGTTCGCCGTTTTCTCTGCAAAATATGCATCGTACATGGCCTTGGCTACCGGCGCTGCCGCACTGGAACCGTGGCCGCCGTGCTCGACCACCACCGCGACAGCGATCTGCGGGTTTTCAGCAGGAGCATAGGAGACGAACAAGGCATGGTCCCTGTACTGATAAGGGACTTCGTCCTCTTCGACTTCCTCTTCGTCATCAGTTTTTCTGCGAATCACCTGGGACGTGCCTGTTTTCCCGGCAAACCGGACCTTGTCCAGTCGACTCCTCCAGGCCGTGCCGCCGACATCATTGACCACCGATTCCATGGCTTTTCTGATGGGGGTCAAATACTTCGGTGGCCAGACAGCCTCACTCAGCTTTTCCGGTTTGAACAACCATTCTGTCTTGCCTTCGAGGTCAATGATCTTTTGCACGACCTGAGGCTTCCAGACCGTGCCGCCGTTTGCCAGCGTTGCTGCCATGGTCGCCAATTGCATCGGGGTCGTCAGGACGAACCCCTGACCAATTGCTGAGATCACTGTCTCGCCATCGTACCAACTGGTACCGAATCGTCTTTTCTTCCATGCCCTGGTCGGGATCAACCCTGAGCGCTCGGAGCCGAAAGGAAAGCCCGTTTGCTCTCCCAACCCGAGTCGCTTTGCAGCACTGGCGATGCTGTCGATACCAGTCTCAAGCCCGATCTTGTAGAACCATACGTCACAACTTTCCTTGATCGCTTTATGCAGATCGACCGAGCCATGGCCTTCTTTCTTCCAGCACCGGAATTCGTAGCTCCGACTCAATTTTATGCTGCCATTACACTGCACCCTGGTTGACGGCGTCGCCGTCCCTGCCTCCAGAGCCGCAAGGGCTACGGCCATCTTGAAAGTCGATCCGGGCGGATATTGGCCGCGCAGGGCTTTGTTGGTCATCGGATGTTGCGGGTTGTCGGTCAGCGCCCGCCATTCCTCACTGGTAATCCCGCGAGCAAACCAGGCCGGGTCAAAGGCCGGTCGACTGACCATGGCGAGGACTTCACCGCTGTTGACATCCAGGGCAACGACTGACCCGGCGCCATCGGCGAGGGCATCCTCCGCTGCCTTTTGCAAAACACTGTCAATAGTCAGGTAGATTTGGTGACCCGGCAAGGGATCGCGCGTCGTCACCTGACGCAATTCACGACCACGCACATTCACTTCAACCCGTTTCTGTCCCGCAGTACCCTGCAGCCGATTCTCGTAAGCTCTTTCAAGCGCGGTCTTACCGATCATCGCATCGGAGCGATAGTCGGAAAATTCAGGCTGTCTCAGATCGTCTTCGGTCACTTCACCGAGATAACCAAAGAGGTGAGCGGCCATGTCGCCGAAGGGGTATGAGCGAAGCGGCTTGACCTCGACCAGGATGCCGGGCAGGTCAATGGAATTCTCCTGCACCATCTCCATCGCCTGGCGCCCGACGTCTTCGAGCAGTGGAAGTGGCCTGTAGCGGGGCAATTCCTGGCCTTTCAGCCAACGTTCCTCAAGCATGGCCTCTTCGACGTTCAGCAGCTTGGCAAGGTTGAAGAAAAGCTGCCGGCGATCATCAACCTCCTGGCGTAAGGCGGAAACAGTAAACGCCGGTCGATTATCAACCAGCAGGGTGCCATGGCGATCGAAGACTGCTCCACGTGGCGCCTGGATGGCAACATAGCGAATCCGGTTGCGCTCGGACAAGTCCCGATAATGGTCCGTGCCGAGGATCTGAAGAAACCACAAGCGCAGGGCCAAAACGCAGAAGACTCCGGCAACGATTACAGAAGAGATGATGAAGCGGCGACGCAGGCCGGGAGTTTCTTCCGGGGACGGGTTAATACTCATATCGACTATCGAGCTTGCGCAGGCCGGGGAGGCTGCGGCGCGGCAAGAATGTTCGCTGTAGCCAGACGGTTAATTTCAAGAGGATAAGCGCTGCGACAAAGTTCAGGAGCAACTGTACCGGGAGTTGCCAGGCGATCTGCGGCCAGACACCTATGTCCTGCCTGAAAAAATCCAGGGCAAAGGCAACCAGTACACCCTGCAAAATGGTGCCGGCCATGACCATGAGCAGAAGCAGCACCGAACTTTCGGTGTTCACTCGCGTCACAATGGCACGGACCGCCAGGAAGATCGCGAGCAGGACGAACCCGTAGAGGCCGGGGAACGCGCCGCCGACACCATCGAAGAACCAGCCCATCAGGTAAACGATCAGTCCACCGCGCCATTTGCCTTCATGCAGACCGAGATAAACGACCAGCAGCAGAATCAAGTCCGGCTTGTAGTCACCCTGCAGGAGCAATGGCAGCAGAACCGTTTGCATGACTACAGCGACTCCGGCCAGGATAAAATAGATCAGGGCCCGGTTCATTGCGAACTCCGCAACAGGACCAGGACTTCTTCAAGGTGCGAGAAATCGACCGCAGGGATGACTTCGATCGCCTGGAAGAGACCGAACTCCCGCCTGTCGACGCTTTTCACATCGCCAATCACCAGCCCTTTGGGAAAAACCCCGCCCATGCCGCTGGTTACGACACGATCACCGACCTTGATTTCTTCCTGGCGCAACACAAAATCGAATACCAACTGTTCCCCTTTGCCGCGGCAAATGCCACGGGCCCGGTTGTCCTGCAGGAGGCTGGCAACAGCAGAGGACGCATCGGTAACCAGGAGAACTCTGGCAAAGCGGGGGCTGCTGCGGACAACACGACCGACCACGCCTTCGGCGACGACCACCGGCATCCCCTCTACCACGCCCTGTTCACCCCCCTTGTCGATGGTGATTGTACGGAACCAGCTGGTGGCATCCTCGGCGATCACCCTGGCCGGCAGGGTGGCGATTTCCTGGGCTTCCTTGAAGTCCAGGAGACGCCGCAGGCGTTCGTTTTCGAGACGGACCTCGTTGTTCTCGGCCAACATCGCACTCAAATTACGGTTATTCTCAACGAGTGCCCGATTTTCCTCTTCTGTGTCGACCAGATAGAGATAATGTCCCCATATGTCGGCGGCCCCTCGGATCGCATGGTTCAGCCCGGCCTGCACCGGGCCGGTCAACCTCAGAACCACCCCTTCGAGGAAATTTGTCTCGTCCTGTTGACGCAGGTTAACCGAATACCAGAGCAGTGCCATAAGCAGCAGCACCGCACTAAGCATCAACGGTCGATTTTTTTGCCACCATTCCCACATATTCAAATACCCGGTACACACAACTCAGGAAACACAACTTTAAAGACAACAGCGGATTGTACGGGAATCCTGTCTCCGCCGAAAACAAAAAAAGAGGGCGCAGAGGCCCTCTTGAATAATTCGCGGAGATGCTACTGCAACAGACAGGGCCGGCTCAGGAGGTGACGGTCACCTGTTTCAGAAGATCAAGTTCATCCAGCACCCTGCCAGAGCCAAGGACCACGCAGGAGAGCGGATCTTCGGCAATCACCACTGGCAGGCCGGTTTCCTCGCGCAACAGCGCATCAAGATTGCGCAACAGCGCGCCACCGCCGGCCAGGACAATTCCCTTGTCGACGATATCCGCCGCCAGTTCGGGCGGGGTCCGCTCCAGGGCGATCCGCACCGCTTCGACAATCGCATTGATCGGCTCGGAGAGGGCTTCCCTGATCTCCTGGGCACCGATCGTGAGGGTCTTCGGAATCCCGCTGACCAGATCACGGCCTTTGACTTCCATGGTATCCATCTTGCCCTCATTAGCAGAACCCGGCTTGTCAGGATAGGCGCTACCGATCGTGATCTTGATCTCTTCAGCAGTCCGTTCACCAATCAGCAGATTGTATTTGCGCTTGAGATGCTGGGTCAGGGCCTCGTCCATCTTGTCCCCACCGACACGCACGCTTTTGGCGTAGACGATCCCGGCCAGCGAGATAACCGCCACCTCGGTGGTACCGCCGCCGATATCGACAATCATGTTGCCGGAGGCTTCCGTAATTGGCAAACCGGCGCCGATCGCCGCGGCCATGGGCTCTTCGATCAGGTAAACTTCGCGCGCACCGGCGGATTCAGCAGACTCCTTGACCGCACGCTTTTCGACCTGAGTGATCCCGGAAGGTACACAAATAACGATACGGGGACGGACCAGGGCCTTGCGGTTGTGGATTTTGCGAATAAAATAACGCAGCATCTCTTCGGTGATGTCAAAATCGGCAATCACGCCGTCCTTCATTGGGCGGATGGCAACAATGCTGCCCGGAGTACGACCGAGCATGTTCTTCGCGTCGGTGCCGACGGCGAGAACCTTTCTCTGCCCCATCGAGTCCTTCTGTACAGCAACAACCGAGGGTTCGCTGACGACAATCCCTTTACCTTTGAGATATACCAAGGTGTTAGCGGTCCCCAAATCGATCGCCAGATCGTTGGAAAACACACCCAGAATAGCATCGAACAAGTTGACCATATCGAGGGACAACTCCTTTCAGACAGGAAATGGCCTAACCAAGGCCGGAAAATGTTGTTAACACTAGCAAAAGGACCCCATCTTTTCAAGAGATAAAAGGAAAAACTGTTGCATTTCACAAGGTGATTGTCTAACATTCGTCCCTATTCTTCAAAGACCAAAAAATACCTCGAGGAGAAACTCTGACTCATGCTCGATTTTGTCCGGAACAAACAGAAATCCATCATCATCAAACTGGCCTTTGCGATCATCATCTTAAGCTTCGTCATCGGTTACGCGATGCTCAGCGCACCAGGCGGCCCGGGCGGTGAAACCCCGGCAGCAGAAGCCGTAGTCGTCAATGGCAGGTCGATTGCCTATGAGGACTTTCAGAGCGCCTACAGCAACCTTTACCAGATTTACCAGAACATCTACCAGGACCAGTTCACGCCGGCCCTGGAGAAGCAGCTGAAACTGGCGGAGAAATCGATCAACAGCCTGATCGATCAGGCGTTGATGCAGGACGAAGCGGAACGCCTCCAGCTGGCAGTGTCCCGGCAGGAACTGATCGATGCCATCGCCAAGGTCGAGACCTTCCAGGAGAACGGCGTCTTCAACAAGGGACGCTATCTCCAGGTCCTCGCCTACCAGCGCATGAACAGCGATGAGTACGAGGCCCTCAAGCGCAACGAGTTGCTGCTCGACAAGGTGCAGGAAAATTTCAAGGCGACGGTAGCAGTCACCGATGCGGACGTTGAAGAAGAGTTCCGCAACATCAATGAAAAGATCAACCTGAGCTTCGTCAGTCTCACCCCGGCGAAATTCGAGAAGCAGGTCAAGGTCACGGACCAGGGGCTGGAGGCCTATTTTGCCGAAAACCAGGAAACCTTCCGGATCCCGGAAATGGTCTCACTGCGATACCTGCAGTTCGAGCCAGAGCGCTATCTCGAGGACGTGACCTTCGAAGAACGCGAGCTGGAAAAATATTACCGCCGCCATCTCGACCAGTTCGAAATTCTTGAAAAAGTCAAAGCCTCGCATATCCTCGTCATGGTCGATGCCGAAGCCGACGAAAAAACCCGCGCAGAGCGGCGTGCGTACGCCGGGACAATCCTTGAACAAGTCAGGGCAGGCAAGGATTTTGCCGAGCTGGCACGGGCCAAGTCGGATGACAAGGCCAGCGCTGTCAAAGGCGGCAGCCTCGGTTATTTCACCCGCGGATCGATGGTCAAGCCATTCGAAGATGCGGCTTTCAGCATGAACCCGGGTGACACCAGTGACCTCGTGGAAACCACCTTCGGCTACCATATCATCCGGGTCGAGGAATACACCGAGCCGGGTGTTCGCAGCATGGCAGACGCCATCGATGAGGTCAAAGAAGGGCTGCGCGCCGAAAAGGCAAGGCAGCTGGCTTTCGAAAAGGCCATGGACGCCTACAACATCAACCGCAAGACCGGCGACCTCGATGCGGCAGCCAAGGCAAATGAACTGGGCGTCAAGGAGACTGGATCTTTCGCCCGCGACGGCTATATAGATGGAATCGGCCGTAACGAGGAGATTATCAACACGGCCCACCTGCTCGAAGACAAGGCCCTGGCCAAACCGGTCCTCACCGTAGACGGTGTGATCCTGTTCGGTGTCAAGGAACGGCTCGCCAGCCATATCCCGGAGCTTGCTGAGGTCAAGGATCTGGTCACGGCTGCTTACCGGGCTGTAGAATCGACCAAGCTCGCAAAAGCGGCTGCTGAACAGCTTGTCGCGGACCTCCAGGTTGGCGCCAGCTTGGCCAAGCTGGCCAAAAAGCATGGCTACGACATAGAGGATACCGGGGAGTTCACCCGGACCTACAGCCCTTTCGTTCCGCGTCTCGGCACCTCCAAGGAGCTGTTTGATGCCACCTTTGAACTGCCAGAAGACCAGACCGTCATTGACAGCGTCTTTGATATCCAGAGCCGCTTCGTGGTTGCCAAAGTCAAGCAGCGCACCGCTGCCGACATGAAGGCTCTGGATGAAGCCAAGCGTCAAGAACTTTACAAATCTTTATTCGCCCGCAAACAGAACGAAGCGATAGAACAGCGCCTGGCCGAGCTGCGCAGCACTGCAGCCATTGCCATCTCCCCCCGCGTTCAGGATCTGGTAAACAAGGAGAAATAATCGTGAGTACTACCGTTCTCGAAACCAATATGCCCACGCTGAACCTGGTTAACCGCGGCAAGGTGCGTGACATCTACGACCTGGGCGAGCACCTGTTGCTCGTAACCTCCGATCGTCTTTCTGCCTTCGACGTTATCATGAACGAAGGGATCCCCAAGAAAGGCCAGGTCCTCAACCAGATCTCGATCTTCTGGTTCAACCGGATGGCCGATATCATACCGAACCATATTGTCGCAACCGAGGTCAGTGACTTCCCGGCCGCGACCCACGCCTACCGTGAGCAGCTGGAAGGGCGCAGCATGCTGGTCAAAAAAGCCCGGCCGCTGCCGGTCGAATGCATCGTGCGCGGCTATGTGTCCGGTTCCGGCTGGAAGGAATACCAGCAGAAAGGGAGCATCTGCGGCATCACCCTGCCGGAGAACCTCCTGGAGAGCGATCGCCTGGAAAAGCCTATTTTCACTCCGTCGACCAAGGCCGAGCTCGGCGCACATGATGAGAACATCTCCTTCGAAGAGGCCATCAAGCTTTGCGGCAAAGAGATCGCCGAGCAGGTCAGCGCAAAATCGATCGAAATCTACAGCCGTGCCCGAGAATTTGCCTGGGACAAGGGAATCATCATCGCCGACACCAAGTTCGAGTTCGGTATTATGGATGACGGCAACCTGCTCTGGATCGACGAGGCCCTGTCCCCCGACTCATCGCGGTTCTGGCCGAAAGCGTCTTATAAGCCCGGCGGGCCCCAGCCAAGCTACGACAAGCAGTTTGTCCGTGACTATCTCGAGACCCTCGACTGGGGCAAGCAGGCGCCGCCGCCACCTCTGCCTGCCGAGATCGTCGCCAAGACCTCGGAGAAGTACCAGGAAGCCCTGTTCCAGCTGACCGGCATCAAGCTTTAGGCGGCACAGTAATTCCTTTGAATTCTTGACGTCGATCAATGCCGGCCCGGGCAACGGATGATAAGCTCTACTCCAAACTCACTTAGATGACTGGAGGAACGCTATGTCAGATCAACCCGCCAAGATCCATGTCGACCCCGCCAGGGCCTATGCCCTGGCCGAGATGACCCCTTACCAGGACGGTGCCGTCGTCAGCCGCACCCTGCTGCAGCATGATACCGGGACCCTGACCGTGTTCAGCTTCGACGCCGGACAGGCCCTCTCGGAACACACCGTGCCCTTCCATGCTTTCGTCCAGGTTCTCGACGGCGAAGCGCAAATCATCATTGGCGGCAAACCGCACAGCGTCTCTGCAGGCGAGATCATACTCATGCCCGGCGGCATTTCACACGAGGTCAAAGCCGTCAAACGCTTCAAGATGTTGCTCACCCTGTTCCGCAGCACCTCTGGCAGCAACAGCGAATTCAAGGACAGCTGAAGCACAGCCGAGCGCCAAAAAAGCTGTTGACACTCCGCTGGTGCTCTGTTATAAATCTGCTCCTGTTCGGGGCTATAGCTCAGCTGGGAGAGCGCTTGAATGGCATTCAAGAGGTCGGCGGTTCGATCCCGCCTAGCTCCACCAAGATCAAAGGGCTACGCAAGATTGCGTAGCCCTTTTTCATTCTGTTAACTCTTGACCGCATCATGGTCAATCCATATAACGCACACCTCTTGCCGAAGTGGTGGAATTGGTAGACACGTCGATCTCAAAAACCGATGGGCTTTGCCCGTGCCGGTTCGATTCCGGCCTTCACCAGATACAGAAAGGCCCGAACAACTGTGCGGGCCATTATCTTTTCAAATAAATATTTAACGGTATGGTCTTCAATCAGGTAGAGAAATATAATTTACAGATTGTTCGATCAATCCACTCCCCTGGATAACCACCCGTCGTTGCCAATCCTTCGATTCTGGACAAAAAGCTTCTTTCAGGTTCTGCTTTGACCAATGGGCCAGGTTCCTGTCTCCATAGTGGTGATATTGATTTTCAGCACGCAAAGCATGCAACATCCTTGGCCCTGAGTAGGTACCGTATTCGACGGTCAAACAAGTCAGCTCCCCTCCAGTGAAAAGCTTTCGATACACACCGCTATTTCCACCACCATGATGGTAGCCCATGGTTTTTGATTCGGTCTTGCTCGGTGTGACGGCAACACCCAGTTTACGTGAGAGATTCTCCCGCTTGTCCGGGCTGGAGCGCATAAACAGCGACTGTTCGCCAAATCGCCCGAGTCCGGTATGAAAATCGATCACCATCAGTTTGCCTATGTTCAGCAGGGGCGAATCTCTAAGCCATTTGATGTACCCGGCAGCCTCAGGTTCCAGGTTATTGCCGCCGAAATAAAGCCCCATGGGATAATGGTACTGCCCTCCCGTCACGGCCTGTCTTACGCAAGCATTGCCAAAACGGAGCCAGGCCAAAAAGAGCCTGAAATAAAAGAAATCCGCAGCCGGTGGGTGGGTCGGGTTGAAGAATTTATCGAGTGCGGCATATCCTTTCGGTTCGCCCTGCCAGCCATTGTCCGAGAAGTGGAAGTTCCGGTTCAAATCAACATTGTTGCGGTTAAACCGGCGAAGGTTGGCCATACCGTAGGGGTTGAGTACGTGCATCACCACCAGCGCCGTATCGTCCTGCAGTGCCGGCAGCTTATTCAGGGTCGCCAGCTGAACGGCTGATCCGGCGAAGCCTTCCACACCGTGCACTCCGGAGACCAATAACAAGGCCTTGCAAGGATTTTTATGACCGAACCAGGCAATATCGGTAAAAAGTTCACGCCCTGCCTCATCCGACTGCAGTGCCAGGTGAGACAAGCTCCCCCCACCCTGTTCAACTGCGGCGACAAAACGGCTGCGTGCCTGCTGGTATTCGCTGGAGAAATACTCTTCCGGATTCACGACCGGCATGACCCTTTCTATCTGATTCTGCCAATCCCCAGAGCCTGGAGATGTTCACGATTGCGAATCTGCGCATTCATGTGAATTTGTACCAGGATGTCTCGAAGCGACTTACCGCGATCAACCCTCAGCTTCGTCAGGCTGCCAAAGCTGCGGCTGATAATGGCGCCGAAGGAATAAAGGCGCCCGTATATCTGCCAGTATGTGCTTTCCAGCGCCTCGGGGGTGAAGTTGACCGGCTGATGCACAACGTGGCTCAAATCATATTTTGACCAGTCCCGGTCAATAATGCGTCCGTTCCGTTCCATCTCGGCATAAACATCTGTCCCCGGCAGTGGGGTATATATTGACAGATAGACGTTCTGGATCTTTTGCGCGATCAGGAAATCCAGGGTCCGCTCGATATCTTCGGGGGTGTCCTGATCTAGACCGATAATCATACTGACTAGGGGCCGGATACCGGAACGATGCAAAAGTTCAAAAAACTCCGGGTAGGAATCCGGGTTGTTAAAACCTTTCTTCATCCCCTTGAGCGTTTCCGGGGTAATCGATTCAATCCCCAGGAACAGGCTTTTACAACCCGATTTCGCGGCAAGGAAAATCAGGTCTGGGCGTTTGAACAGCTGCATGCTGGCCTGGGAAAGCCAGCGCACATTTCTCCCGGATAAGGCCTGGAACAGTTCCTCGGCATAGTCGAAGTTGCAGACAATGTTGTCGTCAACAAAGAAATAGGTGTCGGCGCATGACGCGGCGACTTCCTCGAGAACGTTGGCAATCGGTTTGTGCCGATGGGTGCGACCATAGGCCTTACTAACCGAGCAAAAGCTGCAGCTGTAGAGACAGCCCCTGGTTGTGTAAATCGGGATTCGCGGCATGCTGCTGCCGGCAGAATTCCGGTAGACAGCCAGATTGAAGTGTTCCCATCCCGGGATCACCAGACGGTCCAGTGGGGGATGCCCCTCCGCCATATAGCGATGTTTGAGCTGGCCCGCTTGAAACTCTTCCAGCAGCGTTTCCCAGACAGTTTCTGCCTCACCGACAACTACAGTATCAGCGTGCTGAGCGGCCTCTTCTGCCATAAAGGTTGGGTGAATGCCGCCGAGGACAACTTTCACTCCTCCGGCACGGAACCGATCTGCAATCTGGTAGGCACGGGGAGCTTGTACGGTCATGACCGTGATACAGACCAGATCGAATTTGTCGTCGAAAGGGATCTCTTCTACCAGGTCGTTAACGACCGTGGTCCGGTGTTTGCCCGGGGTTAAGCCGATCAGGATGGCAAGGGCCAGCGAAGGCATGTAGCCTTTGCGGTACTTCACCACACGGCCTTGCTCGTCTAGTTGGGATGGCTGGATAAAGAGAAGATTCATGCGCTGTGGTTTCGGTCCCGGTTCTGCTGCTTTGGTCACAGCAGGGTCATTTCCCTTTCAGCCATCGATCTGGCGATGACCACGCCGGAGCTTTCTCATATGACCTGGTTGCACGGCTCAGGCAGGCTCCTCCTGCATGAAAGATTGTTTTGAAATTAACACGATAGTTTGTGTCATACAACCTGATTAGTCGCCATATCTTGCGATCAAGCTCAACAAGTAACGTTACTGTTCCGTGTGCAGTTCCTAACAGGGAGTCAGGCCTGGACGCTACCAACCGCTGCCGTGGGCCTTCCTTTACACAGTCCGCTCGCGGCAGGCGATCGAACCGGGCCCGGCAAAGTCCTTTTTTTTACCGCCTGTAACTACACGGTAATTTTACTTTTATCACAAATATTTATTCTGCTAGTGTATGGTGCGTATGTAAGGAAGGGGGAAATACAGGAGTCATTTATGATCGACAAACCATACTTCCCCGAAGGGGAAAAAGAAACAGAACGCCTGGAAATCAAGACCGATAAGCAAGCCGTCATCGACCAATCGCTCTGGGCGGGTTTAAAGCCCGGCATGCGGATTCTCGATGTAGGATGTGGTCCCGGCATTACAACGTCCACCCTCGCCTTGGCGGCACAACCGGGTGGCAAGGCGGTCGGGGTAGATAACTCGCAAGAACGGATTACATACGCGAAGCAGAAATACGGTAGCGATTGGGTGGAATTTGGACACCGTGATTTTTTTAGTGATCTGTCCGACCTCGGAGAGTTTGATTTTATCTGGGTACGTTTCGTTCTCGAATTCTATTTACATGAAGGCTCTCAACTCGTCAAGCACCTGACCAAGTCGCTTAAAAAAGGCGGGATTCTTTGTTTGGCCGACCTTGACCATAACTGTTTAAACCATTACGGCCTCTCCGAACGTCTGGAAAAAACCATTCAGAAGATCATGGAGTGCCAGATGAAAAACAACAACTTCGATCCTTATGCCGGACGTAAACTCCATTATTTCCTCTTTGACGCCGGGATGGTTGATATCGAATCAGATATGCGCCCCCATCATCTGATCTATGGGGAGCTCTCTGATTTGGACCGTTGGCACTGGTGGCAAAAAATCGAGCTGGCAGGAAAGCGTTCCGGCTGGACCTTTGATGACTATGCTGGGGGGTACGAGGAGTTTGTGGAGGAGTTCAAGGCATTCTTTTCCAGTCCGAAGCGTTTTACCTATACGCCGATCATCATCAGCCGCGGAGTGAACCCGGGGCTTAAGCCCGCCGATCGGTAAATGCTGGGCGGAATGCCCGCGGGAATGGAGGCTTGATGCAAGGAGTTGCTCTAATGGAGCGATCCCTGGTGTTTAAACTCAGGATGGTTCAGTTGGATATAGTCCTGCAGGTCATCCTCACCACTCTCGTCAAAATCTGTAAACTCTACACCGACCCCCTCGGGAAAATGCGGCTTGGGACGACGGTCGCCACTGTTGATCCATGCAATCCGCCCGGCAGCCTCCAGGGGGCGGTCATAACCCGGGAGGTGCAGCGTGACACGAATCATCAACCCTTCGGCCATGTCCTCCGGAACCGACAGGTACGCCCCTGACGAACTGACATCGTGAACCTGCCCCTTGATCGAGCCCTTTTGCGTTTTTATCTCAGCAGGGGCCTTGACCGGCACGCGGGTCTTGCGCAGGACACAGACTTTCTCTCCCCCACCATCACCACCTTCTCTGTTCTGCGGCCCACCATTCTCGATTTTATCAAGATAGCGGAGAAAGGCATCAACGACGACAGGGTCGAAGGCTGTACCTCTCTGCTCCAGTATCAGTTTGAGAGCGACATCGGCTGGCATAGGCTCACGGTAGTGCCGTTTGGAGGTGACCGCCTCGTAAAAATCTGCCACGGCGACAATTCGTGCGCCCAGGTGGATATCCTCACCGACCAGGCCATCAGGATAGCCTTGCCCGTCCCACTTCTCGTGATGAGAACCGGCAATCTCGGGAACATCCTTATACTTCCCTTCGAAATTGATCTGGGACAGGATATCGCGAGTCTTGTTGGAGTGGGTCTTGATGATTTCGTACTCTTCATGGTTAAGTCGGCCATCTTTTTTAAGAATCGAGTCCGGGACGCCAATTTTGCCATAATCGTGAAGCAGCGAGGCGACCCGGACGCACTCGCGAAACGCCACATCGAGCTCCATTGCGTCGCAGATGCCAACCGAGAGTTCAGTGACTTTTTCCGAATGGCCGGCGGTCAATGGATCACGGGCGTCGATACTGGCGGCGAGGACCTGCAGGGTCGATCTGAATTCACGGTCCTTGGCCAACAAATGCTCAGCGTTTCTAATCGCAACTCCAATCACTGGCGCAATCCCCATAAGTAGTGACTTGTCTCGCTGCATGAGCGAGCGACTTGTTTTCAGGTTATCGACTGCCAGGACCCCCACTGTTTCTCCTTCACAGACAATCGGGCAGCAGACGAACGATTTGACTCCAAGGGCCTTGGCAACATTGATACTGTGTGTGGTATGACGACGCTCAAAAGCTTCGAAATCATCCACCAGGAAAGGCCTCTGTTGTTTAAAGGCTTCGACAAAGATGCCCCGGGAGTCGGGGTTGTCGAGGCGGAAGCTGGCACGCTCAAGGATAAAACGATGCTCGTCTATATGACCGAACCCGGCGCGGTAAGTCAGGCGGGTCCGGTCTTCATTGGCAAGCATGATCATGCCGCGGTCAAAATCAAGACGCTTGCCGAGCACCTCGACAACCGATTTCAACACCCGGTCAATAGATTCCAGGGAGCTGATCGCATGGCCGATTTCACTGGTCAGCATCGCGTTGTTGTAGTTTGCGTCGAGCTGCTCCATAAGCTGATCACGCGATTCGACAATTGCTCCATACTGTTACTGATTTCGGTCAGTTCGGCTTTGGTCGTCGCTCTGTCGAGGATCGCATAGGCCGCGAGGCTGAGCGGGACAGTCGCCAGCAGCGAAAGAGGGTCAAAAACAAATGCCGGGATATTCGATAGAGGCAGAGCCAGTATCGACACGTTGCGAGCCCGCCTGATTCGTGCGGCCCTCGTCATCCTCCACCGCAACACGTAGCGGCAGACCTTGCCGCCCCTGTGAACATGCACTCCGGGTGCTCGATCGCCTCCAGTTTGTAGTTGAAGTTCTCGATCCCGGCCTCGAACACTCCCATGCGGTTTTCACATTGGAAAGGTTCCTCCTGAATCCCTGGCAGGGGTTTGACCACAATCTCGACCCCGGTTTCGCTGATCTTGCGCGAAGAGTAGGTCGAGGAACGTGACAACCGGTGAACCACATCACCAATCTTTTCAAACATCATGTGCGGGTTGATGAAACTCAACGCGTAGGTGCGGACAAAGCCGAAGGTTTCCGGCGACACGACATACCGGCCGGCCTCGTTGGCCAATTCCTTGTTGCCTGTCAACTCCACGGCACGTTTGACAAACCTGTTGATTTGCCTCTGGGTAAACCAGTGCGACTGGTCCGCCGCCTCCCACGGGTCGATATCCGCGTAACGCAGGATCTCGTCGATATCGACGATTTGATAGCGATCCTTGATCAGTTTGATATAAGGATCGATCGTGCGCGAGCTGTAAAGCTGTTTTTCTTTAGGCTTGTGGGAATCCATTTAATTTAACTTTGCTCTTTTGAGAAAATCAGTGGTGTAGCGCATGTAGTCGTCCCAATATGCCAGGTTCACTGTCATCAGGGTGTAGGTCTTGTCTGCAGCCATGCCGATTTTATCCAGGAACTCTCCCGGGTAGAGCATTGCGGGATACCGCTCCAGATTAAACTTGACTGCCAGCAACGACATCATAAGTTGCAAATCCTGTTTGGTAAAACCGGCGCCATCGACGATGTAAATATGCACGGCATTACTCAGTTCGGACAGATTGAGGCCCAAATCTGTGATATTAACGGCCGTAACAGCTTTGAGTTCGCCGTTTTTACGCACGGACATCCGGTGTATTTCACGCCTGAACCCCAGTTTCTCATATTCTGCCGACAGAGTGCCAGTCTGCAGGCTGGATGGCAGCATATCGGTTGCTGCCAGGGACATCCCGCCGCCGGAGGTCTGGTTATAGAATCCATTCAACTCTTCCAGGTCCGCCGCCGTAGTCTTGGCTATCTCCCATCGGCCATCGGCTTCCCAGTCCGGATCAACAGGATTCGCTTCGTAGTTGATGAACGCGTAAGGGTCAATACTGCATATTTTCGGGTTGTTCATCTTGTTGGCGAAGCCACCAAAGAAACGGACCGGGAATTTATTATCGGTCCGGTAATAACCGGAGCTGTAGAGGAAGTTGCTGGCGCGCAAGGAATAGACCTCGTTGATAAATTCCGTCATGCGGCCCATGACAATCAGGCCGGCCTTGTTGCTGTTTGAGAGTGCGGCATGATGGTGGTTGATCCAGGTTTTTTCGTAGAGTCTGAGCATGGCAAAATGGCCTTGAATCTGGCCATGGTCCATGTGCGTAAAATGTCTCGAAATGGTCGGGTTGCCTTCATAAAGCTTTTGATAGGTCTCTTTGAACAGGTCCTTGTTTTCAGAGACGCGCTGGTACTTGCTCGGATAAATGAAACCCGTCTCAAAAAAGAAGTCCCACAACGCATCGAGATCAAGGCGATTGGCCACCATCGTATCAGGGTCCTTGGCTTGGTACAGCATACCGACCAGGTCAAGGTGGTCCTGGATATCGATATCCAAAATTCCCAGGCCTGAATAAACCAATCCCCCCTCGGATTTACGATGAATCACTTGCGCTTTACACACCAAGTGAATGCGGCTGGTGAAGTGAATGTCGACCTTTGGCAAGATCATGCCGGGCAGCAAGGTCGCCTCTGTCCGCTGTTCGACGACACCAAACCCGGTTCCGGACAAATCGTTGACTTTGAGCGTTACGGTTTTTCCGGTAATCGGGTGTTTGAACACGAGGCTCGGATTGGGGATAAGCTCGCGACGCTCCGGCCGGAACTCCTTGGCCTTGAAACGTTGCACCATCTCTCGAGTCGGCTGCAGGACAAAATCGCACTCGTCGTGCCCTTCGCCGTGACGTAGAACCTTGCAATCGCCAATATAGACCGGCTCACCGTCGCGCAGCAAAGTGACGTTGACAGGGACGACTCTGTTGATCCATTCAAATGAGCTTGGGGCCTCTGCCCGGAGGCTGACCCGGAAGAAAAACCCATTGTAATCGACGAGCACCCCGGGGAAAGTTGCGCCGCTCGAAGTCAACTGAACCTGGATATCCTTGCCACGATAACGACGAATTGAACGTGTTGCAGACTCCTTGGACTCCTCGGGGAGGCGGCAGGTAACCTGTCGGGCATCCATATTGACGACGTTCGGCACAATTTGCACTGAACGACGGCCATCGGTCATTACCAGGTTAACCAGGTCGTAGTTTTTAAACCGCTGGTCATCGTCCTCCTGTGCCAACCAGCGGCATTCCAGCAGCTCATCAACACAGGGCTGTGGGGTTGCATACAAGGCCAGCGAATGGCCATATATTCTATGTCTCAGGTTGACCAAAACCGGTTCACCCTGAAAGTTAGAATGGTTCAACTTGTTGATCAATTGGGAAAGGGGGACCTTCTTCTGGGCAGAAGGATTGGGAAGAGAAATGACTTTTTGCGGCTCTGTGCTCAAAGCACCCCTAAGCACCTGGCCCGATGCCAGGCAAAGGTAGATTTCCTCTAATTGAGGTTAATTAAATAAAATTATGTGAAATTATGTGTATTTTAAATGCAATTGTCAAGTAATTATATACATTAGGGAACCATAAAGTGTTAATTTTTGGGTGCAAAGCATATTAAGGCGCAAAAAATACCGACAAAAAAAGAGGAGAGGCCATAAAAGCCTCTCTTCAGATTGCCTGCAAGCCTCGCACGCGAGGCGGAGTTTGTTTTTTACATATCGGGTGGGATTTATATAAAGTTTAGGGCAACAGAAGATGATCTGTTGCCCTCATTCTTTATTTTTCAAGAGTAAAATCGGCGGGTCGCGTCCCGCCCGACGCCATACTTTTGTCCGGCAACAAAAGTATGCAAAAGTGCCTTCTCCTTGCGGAGGGCATCTCCTCTGCCGGGTCCCTGTGGCATCAACAAACGACAGAGCTCAAGAAGCCGGCCCGTTACAGGGGGCCTTCCTTGTAGTGTGACTTACATGGGAAAAGCCTGAAAAGCACGACCACAGAAACAACCCTCCAGAGAAGGAGAGGCTCACAAGAGCCTCGTCATCCTGCGAGGGAAGCGTAAACATTTAGTCGGTTAGTATGACCTGAATTGAGGTTGCCGCCTTGACGACGCCAGACATGCCCAGCGCAGCGCCAAGCCTTCTTTCTGCTTCGTTTTCTTTGTCGCTACAAAGAAAATGAAGTTGCTGTCGGGGCAACCCCGACGGTTTTGCTTTTGTCTTTGAATTCCAAAGTCCAATGAAAAAGGGCAACAGATTAACCATCTGTTGCCCTTCTAAACTTCAAAGCTGAACTTTGTCAGTAGCCTGAGGAGAGAATTTTATGGCCTCTACTCATATGTGCTTTTTACGAAAACTGGCTATTTAAAATGCATACCCCAGGCTCAACGCGAACAGGTAAATGTCGGTATTATAATCGCCGTTGGCCGTGCTGACAGGGAATCCGGCCGCCAGGGAGCCAACAGGATCTCCTACCGCATTATTCTTTGTGCGTTCTTCGTGGTACTCGTAACCGAAGGCGGCAGAGAGTGTCCAGGCGTCTCTTTTCAAGTCCGTACCAACGGTAAAGAGGTGCGCGTCACTATCCGGTATGATCGGTTCGAAGGTTTCATTTGGGACCGCATTCTGACCATAGAGGTAGCCGCAGTTCAGAGCGATGCTGTCGTTGAGCTTATAGTTTGCACCAATATTATAGGTCCAGGTTGAATGCCAGTTGCGATCCTGGACGATACGTGTTTCTCCGAGGATCGGGTTTTGCAGATCGAGAGTCTGCTTATCGTTGACATCCCAATCTTCCCAACGCGCACCGACTTCGATCAGTAAAGCGTCCGTCACCTGGGTGGCGACACCAACCGTAAACTGGGCCGGCAACTCAACATCTGACTCGGCGTTGCCTTCCTGAAACAATAGTTGCATACGTGGATCAACTCCGGAAAGGGACATGTCTCCTTCGACATCGATATCAACCTGGCTGCGGTAGGCTGCGCCTAACGAAATACGGTCTGTAGCTTTAAACAGCACGCCAAGATTGTATCCAGCTACCCCAGCCATCGCCGGAAAATTTTTGCCTGACGTCCGTTGTAATGTCGAAAAACGGCCCACCTATAATTCCTGGAGCACCATATCCGGCAACAGTCTGGTTGATATTGGCTTTTATTTCAGTGTCCAAGTAGACAAAGTCGAGGCCGACTGCAAGGGACAAACGATCCGTCAGGCGATAGGAGACAGCCGGGTTGATGTTGATGGTCAACATTTCCCCCGAGGTGCCGATGTAGCGCCCATCGTAACCATCGTCCCATTCGTTGGAGAGGCCAAACGGGAAAAAGATCCCAAGCCCTGAGGTGAATTTATCGTTGGCCTGGTGGGTGTAATAAAAGGTTGAGGGGAAATTCCAGGCGCTGTCGCCGTTTTCACTGCCGCCCCCGGTGTAGTCGATGTCGCGGTCCGAATAGACGGCTGTTGTCCCGATTTCGATCTGCCGCCCGGGCACATCGTTGATCAGCGCCGGGTTGAAATAGAGCGACGAGGGCCCGGTCGGATGGGCGACGACGGCATTGGCCTGGCCCAACCCGGAGGCCCCCTGAGTGAACACACCATAGCCAGAAGCTGCGGCCTGGGTCGGGATAATAAGGCCCACGAAAATCAAAATAGCGGTTTTGAGATAAACATCCATTGTTAATCCTCCTGTCAGATTAATGACTTAAGCTAGTTTTTTCAGGATCTGATGCATTGCTTCATGTGCCGTTGCCCCGATACTCGCAAGGCAAGGCAGCAGCTCCTGGTATCGCTCGTATTCCAGATCAAGGCCTTGTTTGCTGGTCAGGCTCAACAAACCGTGGGGCGCGCTCTCCGGCTTCAGCGGCAAAGCAACACCGCTGCCAAAACCATGTTTACCGACATCCAGCATGAAATTTTGCACTTCGGGATCAGCAGCTTCCCAACCGACTCTGGAATCCCAGAAAATTGGTTCATTATCGTTGCGGCAGTGAATAATGATCGGATCAATTGCCTGATAGCCTTTCATCAGGTATGTCATCAGCCAACGAGTCGTTTGTCCGCTGGCAAGGGTCGCCGGCAGCGCCAGAGGAGAATAAGGGTTGTCAGAGGCATAGACCCAGCTTTCAAAACCCAGGGTCTGTAACGCGTCTGAATCATGGCCCGCCGGAGACTCCCGCTTGTCGTCACAGTCTTGATCGATTTTAAATGTATCTCGAGGGCTTGCGCGTCCACATCAATCCCGTAATCAATCAGGCGAAAAAACCGAAGCGAGCATTTTGAAAGCGATTTTGTTGTCAAACTGGTTGGTCATTTTCAACTTTTCCAGGTCATGTCTCGTCCTTAAAAACAACCGGCACTGTTGATTTGACAGGGCGCTGAGCTGGTCGAGGTTGTCCCCACGGTAGATCGGGCCGGAATTATCCAGAGTCATGAAAGCCTCAAAGATATGCCGTCTGGCCATAGCGGAGTCCATCGTCTGATGGCGCCACTCCTGCATGTAACCGCCCAGATCGTGTTCACCACGATTGATCGAAGATCGGGCTGAATGGCCACATCAGAAACGGAAATAGAGACCAGTTCAAATGGCCAGGACCGTCATGTTCTTCGATTCGCTTGATGAATGCGACGGTTGTTTCGATACTTTTGTCCGTCTCGCCGGGGTATCCGAAGATAAAGTAGCACGCGCAATTTATGCCGGCTGAGATCAGGTCCTTGATGACCCTCTCGTTCAGAGAGGGATCCGACTGTTTGTTCATGTTGGAGAGAACCCCGGGATCGGCAGATTCAAGCCCCATCTGCACCTCCCTGCAACCGGCCTGCCTTAACAGCGTCAAATCGACCTCTTTGAGGGTCTCCGGGCGCATCAGACACATCCACTCCAGGGAGATCTCCTCATCGACAAATCGTCGACATACCGACTCTAGATCATTTTTGCCCAGCCTGAAATTATCATCGACAAACCAGACATACTTGACGCCACGCTCCTGGATGGCCTTGAGTTCGTCAATCAGTGAATCCAGGGGCTTGATGTGGGTCAACCTGTGATCTTTATTAAAGCTGCAGAAATTACAACGATGCGGGCACCCCATGCTTGCCCGTACCGGAACAACCTTGTGCGCAAGAATCTCGTCCGGCAAGCCCAGCCAATCGATGAGAGCCTCCTTGTAGCCGGTCACATCATCAACCCGTGTGGAAAACTGATATTCGCCCTTTACTATCTGCGCGGTATTCGGCTGATTTCGCCAGGCCCCATCATCAACCATCACACTCTGGATAACCTCATAAAGGGTGTCTTCACCGAGCGGGCTAATGACATAGAGATCTGCAGGATCGTCCTGGGCACTGAAAAACAGGAACTGCTGCCTGATTTCCTCGGTGCTATAGTGAGGGTCATTGCCTGACCTTGCAAAAATTCGCCAGGAAAGTTCCACGAAAGGTCCACCGATAACGATGATTGCGTCCGGACAGCTTTGCCTGACTTCCGCTACGAGCTGGAAGATCGACTTTCGGTGAATCAGGTAGGTCGTTGAAATTGCAACGACCTTGGGATTTCCCCTGGCCAGACGTTTGAACCTCTGTTGTTCTCTTTGAAAGTTATTGATCAGGGCGGTCTTGACTCCACGTTTGGTCAGATAATTGTAGAGGTAGATCCCGTTCAACTTTGGCGCCGACTCCCAACTACACTCTTTATCGCCTGCAATCGGCGGGACAACCTTGCCGCCGTGCTCGACAAAGTTGCGCACCACCTGGATATTTGCCGGATAACCATCCAGGACAAGGCGCAGCGGGTTCGACGCACTGAGCGAATCAACGCCACTGTCAGCTATGAGAATCACGTCACACATTCAGACCTTTCCAGTAGCCGCCGTGAAACGGCAAGGGCCTTCTCGGCCATTTGCGACACCGGCAAAACCTTGCCGGGGTCTCTGGTCGCGCCAAATTCAGCGACCAATTCCGTAGTCATCCGGCAGAACCCATCGTATGCTGCCAAGGGCTTTACTGTAATCCTGCCCTGGATAGATGAGTCCCAAATTTGTTGCCATGCAAATCAGTTGCTGGCGGTTATCACAGCCCAGCTTGAATTGGGCCGAAGCAATATGAGCATCGATGGTTCGCTTTGAAATCCCCAGTTTTTGGGCCGTTTGCCGTGATGTCAGCCCGTCCGCTATATATCGCATAACGTCTGATTCCCGCTGCGTGAACTTGGCATTCAGTGGTGAAGTCTGGTCATCCCGCTCAAGCCATATCCGCAAGGTTGCCTCGTGAAAATATTTTATCAGCAGCGAACCCAGTGCCACATTGACCAGCCCCAGTTCCGTATGATCATTGACACTCAGGTTAATAAATCCACGGGTACATTCTCGTGAAAAAACCGGGATGCAAACCCCTGCCGAGTAGCCCGCTTCTCTGACCGCCGCCATAAACTCGACAGCATTCTCACCGTACGGATGTTTCGACCAATCGTCATCGACATGCCAGAACAAAGGTGTTGTATATCGTGTGTAATGATACGTGATGGGGTCGTTCAAAGCGTAATTATTGGCCATGTATTCCGCCAGCCATTCTTCTTTATAGGTTGAATAGACAACCAGAGGAGGGGTCTTGAACGACTCCAAGATCTGGAACCCGTAAAAGAAATAATCGTATCCGATTGCGCTGTATTCACGCCTCATCACGGCCAGCACGGCTTGATAACTTTTACAGCCAGCGAGTTCTGTTTGTAATTGTTTGATATCCATTCAGACCGATCCATGTAGTCGAGTAGGAGTGGCAAACGTATTAAAATCACCCAGCAGATAATAATGACGAAAAGTTGGTTGTTTTTCAAGGTTTCCTTTATATGCAGGAACCTTTGGCCAATACCACTGTCGCACGTGGGGACCCACAGGATGGAATATGTTTAATAACCGCCACAGAATGAACGGGCGGCTTCTGATGGTCTGGAATCTTTTCTCTGCAAACAGTTAAAGCTCCTTATAGTCATTGTCTTTGCCGGTTGAGACGCCATCAGTGTCGTTGAATATCTCCTTATACCTGCTAGGATAGTCTGCAGTTGTTGACTATTTATCCCTTCTGAGGAGGCTCATCATGGCCAGACCTGCCTTGTATGTGATTATCTGTGTGCTCCTGACAATCCTCCCGGGCCTCTCCTTCGCTGCGCCAGACATGCAGCCCGGTCGTTGGGAAATCACTTCGATCCTGGAAATGCCCGGAATGGCTTTTACCATGCCGGCAACCAAGCACACCCAATGCATCACCGCCGAAGAGCTTGTTCCGCAGGCCCAGCAGGAGAACAGTAAATGTCAGGTCGTAGACCAATCGATCGATGGCAACGTCGTTACGTGGCAGGTCAGGTGCGAGTCCGGTGGAGGGACGATGGACAGTCAGGGCAAAATCACCTATCACGGCGACAGCTTCGAGGGTATGGTAGTCACAAATGGCAGCCAGATGCCCTCTGAAATGACCCAGAAAATGACCGGCAAGCGCATCGGTCAATGTAATTGATGCCTGCCTGGCGCAAGGAAAGGAAGAAACCATGGCAAAGAAAGACAATGACTGCTGGAAACCTGAGAAACATCCCAAGCACATGTGCAAACTATATAAGAACAGCATGATGATGGAGTACGATCAACAGTCCAAAAACCCGACCGTCTCCTGTGCCAAATGCGGCGCAAAAGCTGATCTTCCGGAAGCCGTCTGCCAACCGAAGACCCTCTAACACCCTTAAATCACGGGTGCAATCAAATCTGTTTTATGCCACAATCCCGGGTGACGGCCCATCTTCAGCACAAGTTACGGGGACAGACATGAACGAATCACATGAAAACGACCTGGTCAGGAACATCCTGGTCATCGCCCTCATCGGTGCCCTGCTGGTGGCCAGTTTCTGGATCCTGAAGCCATTCCTGCCGGCGCTGATCTGGGCCAGCATGATCGTTATTGCCACCTGGCCGCTGTTACTGATGGTAGAGGAGAAGGTTCGCAGTCGTCGTGCCGCAGTGATCGTAATTATTGGTCTCCTGGTCCTGGTCTTCGTAATTCCCTTCTCTCTCGCCGTCGGCACCATCGTAGAGAATGCACCCCAGATAGGCGCCCTCGGCAAGCAGCTCGCGACATTCACGGTTCCGGCACCCCCGGACTGGGTCGAACGGATACCGCTGGTTGGCGACTCGGCCGCTGAAGCCTGGCAAAAGGCCGCCGACGCCGAGCCGGGCGAATTCGCCAAACGTCTCTCTCCATACATCAAGAATGTTGCCGGATGGCTGGTCAGCCAGGCCGGCGGCTTCGGCATGATGCTGATCCATTTTATCCTGACCTTGATCTTCTCGGCACTGCTTTACATGAATGGTGAAGAGGCGGCAGACATGGTCCGCCGACTGGCCCATCGGATTGCCAATGAGCGCGGCGAGAATTCCGCGATCCTGGCGGCCAAGTCGGTCCGTGCCGTCGCCCAGGGTGTCGTGGTCACTGCCCTGGCCCAGTCGATCCTGGCCGGGATTGGCCTTGCGACGGTCGGAGTCCCCTATGCCTCACTGCTGACGGCGGTCATCTTCATGCTGACCATTGCCCAGATTGGTGCCGGGCCGATCCTGATTCCCACGGCCATCTGGCTGTTCTGGAAAGGCAGCATGGGCTGGGGGATCGCCTTCACGGTCTGGTCGATTTTTGTCATGAGCATGGACGGCTTTATGCGCCCGATCCTGATCCGTCGCAACGCCAACCTGCCTCTCCTGCTGATCTTTGCCGGGGTTATCGGCGGCCTGATCGCCTTTGGCATAATCGGACTCTTCATCGGCCCGGTGCTGCTGGCAGTCTGCTACACACTGATGAAAGCCTGGGTGGATGAGGGCGATGCGGGAGAACGTCTCGAACCGGCAGCGTTCGAAGAATAGACGACGTCCAGTTTATTGGTACGGGTTTTCTGTCGACAACCCGTCTTGCCCCCGCATGCATCACGTGCTATATCTGCCTGCCCAATCACATTACGAAGGAGACTCATAAATGTCCGAAACAATTAACCCGATCGTACGCATCGAAACCAGCATGGGTGATATCGTCCTCGAGCTGGACGCGGTCAACGCGCCGATCACCGTAGCCAACTTTATCGATTATGCCAACGACGGCTTCTATGAAGGCACTATCTTTCACCGGGTCATCGATGGCTTCATGATCCAGGGCGGAGGCCTCACCACAGACATGCGTGACAAGGCCAACAAGAAGGCCCCGATCAAGAATGAAGCCGGCAACGGTCTGAAAAATGTCCACGGCACAGTCGCTATGGCCCGCACCCAGGTCGTCGACAGCGCTACTAGTCAGTTCTTCATCAATGTAGGCGACAACGACTTCCTCAACCATACCGCACCGACGCCGCAGGGTTTTGGTTATGCTGTATTCGGCAAGGTAACTGACGGGATAGAGACGGTCGAGGCGATCCGCAAGGTCAGAACCGGGAACAGCGGCATGCACCAGGATGTCCCCGCCGAAGCGATCACCATCACAAAGGTCACTGTTGAGGGGTAAAAACAGAGGCGCAAAAAACATAATTAAAAGGCCAGGGCACTCAAAAGTGTCCTGGCCTTTTAATTATGCCAGCCTCCAACCCCCAGCCCTCATCCTCCGCCCCTAACCTTTAATTATTAATCTTTTTAATTCATCTGCTATAATGGGCGCCGAGGAGATTCAGCCCATGGCCCCTCGCGCTCTGACCAGATGGTTGTCCGGCTTTTATTACGGCCTCAAGCTGTTCCCGTTCCGCAAGGAACGCCGGGAACGTCTCGCGCACGGCCGGACGAAAGGTTTTGTCGGCATTCAGATCGACGGCTTGGCTTTCCCCTATCTGCAACAGGCCCTGGACCGCGGCTACCTCCCACATCTGGAACGCTACCTGCGGCGCGGCCACAAGCTGGTCGAGTACCAGGCCGGCCTGCCGAGCACGACCCCTGCGGCACAATCGGTCTATTTTTATGGCAGCGATTACGCTATACCGGCCTTTCGCTGGTTCAACAAGGAGACCGGGCAGGTCATCTCATGCAACGACCCGGACCACGTTCAGGTCTTCCGGGAAGAGCTTTTCGGCGACAAGCGGGGGTTGCTGGCCGGAGGGGCGTCCTACTCGAACATTCTCGACGGCGATGCCGAACGCAGCATCTTCACCGTCTCATCACCACACCCCCAGACTCTCTTCGGGCGTCTGGGCGGCCTTCGAATCCTGCTGCTGATGATGGTCAACCCACTGCGCACATGCCGCATGTTTTTCGCCACGTTTATCGAATATTGGGCCAATCGCAAAGACGAATGGCATCACCGGCGCAAAGGACGCTGGCACACCCAAGAAGGACTTTTCCCCCTGATACGTATTTTCTGCAATGTCATCCTGCGCGAGATGCAGACCTTCGGCGTGATTTCCGAAGTCTATGCCGGAACACCGCGCATCTACACCACCTACAGTGGCTACGATGAAATCGCTCACCATTTCGGCCCGGAATCCTGGCCCGCCCTGAAGAACCTGGTTTATATCGACCGGCGCATCGGTGAAATCATCCGTGCAGTCGATTATATCCCCGGGGCCGACTACCTGCTGGTCATCCTCTCAGACCACGGCCAGACCCCGGGCTATCCGTTCCAGAACCGCTTCGGGGCAACTCTTGGCGATGCGGTCAGTGCCTTTCTGCGGGAGAACCAGACCGCTGCGGTGTCAGCCGGTCCGCTCGAATTTGCCCGGGCACAGATCGGTTACCTGCAGGATGAACTGGAAGCCCGCGAGAAAAGTTTGCGGTACCGCGTCTATCGGCGGACCAAAAATCTTTTCCAACGCAAGATTCAAGACCTGGTGCCGGAAACCCTGAGAATTGACCCTGAAGGCGGCGTGGTCATCACCTATTCAAGCAGCCTGGCCCATCTTTACATCACCGGTTCGGACAGGCCACTCAGCTACCAGGAAGTTGAACAGGCGCAACCAATGCTGCTACGTTTTTTGCAGAAACATAAAGGAATCGGATTCGTTCTGGCTCGTGGAGCGAGCGCCGGTGAACTAATGATTTTTCATCGAGACGGTCAGGTCTGTGTGACGGAGAATCCCCATTTCAAGCAGCACGAGCTGGCCTTTCTGAGACCCTACGGGGCGCCCTACGACACGCTCGAGGCACTGTATCGTTTTGGCCTCGGTCGCCACTGCGGCGACCTGGTTCTGTTCGGAGCAATCGACGAAGAAGGGATCGCCTGCTTCGACGACCAGGTTGGTGGGCATGGCTCGGTCGGTGGCGAACAATCGCGACCCTTCCTGATTCTGCCGCTCGGACATCCGGTCCTGGCAAAAGACCGCCTGCAAGGCTACGAATTCCTCTATCACGACGTCTTCCGAGCACAGGTAGGTGAAGATCCTCCAGAGAAAAAAGGGCCTCCGGTCAATGATCCCATGCACACTTTTAATCAGCCTCTGGTCGACTCAAAGTTTTTCCTGCACGACTGACACCACGTACTTGAGATAGCGCCCTTCTGGAAAGCCTGTCACAAAAGGGAAATCTTCAGCCTGTCCGGCCACCGTGATGACCTGAAGCTGACGTCCGGCCGCCAGACTGCCTTTGCGCAATTCTTTCAGGTAAGATTCCAGGGGCATTTTCTGTAAATTTGAAGAGGTCACCAACAGCCCCCCTGTAGCGATTAATCCGAGAGCTTTTTGTACCAGCTCCGCCGTCCCGCCACTGGTCGTAAACCGGCTTTTGCTGGTTGTCGAGAAACTGGGGGGGTCCATGAGCACAATGTCGAAACTGCGTCCGGCCTTGAGCAAGCGATCGAGTTCTGCAAAACAGTCCCCGGTGAGAAATTCATGCTCTTCTGCGGCAATCTGGTTGAGGCGAAAGTTCCTGCGTGCCCAATCAAGATAGCGCCCCGAAACATCAACGCTGGTGACCTGAATTGCGCCGCCAGCGGCGGCGGCGACAGAAAAAGCGCCGGTATATGCGAACAGGTTCAGCACCCTGCAGCCTGCAGAGAGCCGACGAAAGTCCAGTCTGTTTCGCCGTTGGTCATGGAACAGCCCCGTATTCAGGTCCTTGACCAGGTCGACACTGTAGATGAGCCCGTTTTCACGAACAGCGAGATCGTCAGGAGCAGCAGTTCCTGCCAGCAGGCGGCCCTGCGCAGGCATCTGTTTTTTGCCGGCCGCCAGCTTGCGGGTCTCCTGCGTCCGGAACTTGGCATAAACGCCCAATGGCGCATAGACTTCCTGCAGGGCAGATGCAATTGTTGGCAGGTATCTTTCCCAGGCCGGGGTATAGTATTGGATCATCAGGTAACCAGCGTATTGATCTACGGTCAGACCAGGCAGGCCATCACCTTCGGCGTTGACCAGGCGGGCAACGTTGGTATCCCCGAAATCGATCAGGCTTCGACTCTTCCTGGCTCTCTCCAGGCAGGCCACAAGCCATCCCTGATTGATTTCGATAACCGCTGAAGACAGGCGTCGCGCTACGATACGAGCACCTGGGTCGTAAAGGGCAGTCCCGAGAGTGTGGCCCTTTTCCGTCACCAATTCAACGAGGCTGCCGCATCCCGCTTGCGGCCATTGGCTGGTATAACGGTCGGCGATCACCCAGGGATGACCAAGGTTGAGCATGCGTGCGGTTTCAGGGCCGACAATACATGTTGGATGTTTAGCCTGAGACATACAAAAACCTTCCAAACTTTCTAACGCAAAGACGCCAAGTCGCAAAGACTACAATACCATCTGAGAACACATCAAGATCAAAAAACTTATGACTCTCTTAGCGTCTTTGCACCTTTGCGTTAAAAAAGTTTGATATTACGGCTTGACCATTCCGGCCGCAGATCACATGTGCTATGATGCCGCCCCATTCCAGTCAGGAGGCGACCATGGAAGAAACAGCTCAAACCAAGGGTGCTCAACATATCGAACAGCTCATGCAGCAACTGCCGCCGGATTCTGAGCGCTACAGGGTGCTCGCATCGGCCAGACAATTCAAATCATCATGGGTCGAGTTGGGAGAGTGGCTGGCTCGGGTCAGCAACAAAAACCAGTTTGCCGATTGGGGTTATACGACATTCGAGGATTACTGTACCAGGGAGGTCCGCATACGCAGAAAGACGGCAGAGAAGCTGCTGCTTGCTTACCGTTTTCTCGAACGCAAGGAGCCGGGGCTTCTCGAACGCAAGGAAGGGCGTCCTTTACCTGACTACCGCTCGGTGGACCTGCTGCGCCAGGCTGACGAGGAAAAACCCTTCAGCATGGCAGAATACGGCGAACTGCGTCAGGCCGTTATCGAAGAAGAGCGCAATCATCCGTCAGTTGTCAGGCAGTTTCGCGACATAGACCATAGCCACCAACCGGAGAAGAAAACCTCTCATCAATACCGCAATGCTCTGGTATCGGCAAAACGTCTGTCGACCAGCCTGCGGGGAATCCCCGATGTCCCGTATGACCTATCTCAGGCACTGGAACAACTGGTCGGTTTCCTTGAGGCAGCCTGTCTTGCGGGACAGGAAGCCCTTGAGTAGAAAAACCTCTGGAAGCCACGTCAAAGTGATGTTTCGCGGCCCAACCTACAGTTTCACCTTGCCAAGTCGGTTTCAATGCATTAAAAAGCCCCATTGAAAGTCACCTTTATTATCTAACGGCACTTTTCCCGACAAGCATTTTCCAAGACTGGTGTTATAATCGGTTGTCAGGCAAGGAGGAAATTCGAATGTCACGTGAATTCAAAAATAGAGTCCGGGAACAATTCGGTCGCGCGGCGGACGGCTATATCCACGACAAGGGCTTTGCCACAGGTGATGACCTTGAGATGATGGTTCAGCTGCTGCAACCGATGCCTGACGACAATATGCTTGACGTCGCCTGTGGCGGCGGGCATACAGCATTGCGCTTTTCTCCTCTGGTCCGCAGCGTGGTTGCCTCGGACCTGACCATGGTCATGTTGAAAAAGGCCCAGGAGTTCATCAGCGAGGAGGGTGGTGTTGACAATGTCACTTTTCGCGAAGCTGACGCCGAGGACCTGCCCTTCCCCGCTGGAGCATTCACGCTCCTGACCTGCCGCATCGCACCACACCACTTCCCTGATGTGAAGCGGGCATTGAGTGAATTTCATCGCGTTCTTCGTCGCGGCGGACGCATAGCCATAGTCGACACGATGCTGCCGGACGATCCTGAAATTGCCGCCTGGTACCAGGAAATGGAGAAGATGCGTGACCCGACCCATATCCAGGCCTATACTGAAGAAGATTGGAAAGAAAAGATCCAGGCTGCCGGCTTCATCCTTCACCAGACGGCGACCATCCCGAAAACCCATGATTTTCCAGTCTGGGCTAAACGGGCCGGACTGAACCGCAAAGGGATCGCAGAGCTCAACAAGTTCTTTGTCGAGGCTCCGGATAAGGTTCAGGATTACTATCACATCGAAACTTTTGCCGGTGAAGTCGAAGCTTACACTGACCGCAAAGTTCTTGTTTATGCGAGCCGGCCACCCAAGAAATAGTGCGTCCAATCATATTGACAAAATTCAGCCAGAATTCATGATAGAGAGGGCAATAGATGGTTAATCTGTTGCCCTTTTTCATTGTGCTTTGAAATTTCAAAGACAAAATCAAAATCCGGGGGTTTGCGCCCCCCGACTGCGCTGCGCTGGGCATGTCTGGCTCGTAAGAGCGGCAACCTCAACTCAGACCAGACGAGTCGATCAAGTCTCTACATTTCCCCCGCAGGTGACAAGGCTCTTGAGAGCCTCTCCTGTTGTGGAAAATTGCAGCGGGAGCTGTGCTTTCAAGCTTTTCCCTTCTAGATCACACTACAAGGAAGGTCCCCTGTAACGGGCCGGCTTCTTGAGCAGTGTCGTTTGTTGATGACTCAGACATCTGGCAGAGGAGATGCCCTCCGCAAGGAGAAGGCACTTTTGCATACTTTTGTTGCCGGACAAAAGTATGGCGTCTGGCGGGACGTGACCCGCCGGTTTTACTCTTAAGAATAAAGAATGAGGGCATTACAGCCTGCTCCCTCCATTTATGTTATTCTTCAAATGTCGGGTCAAATTCAAAACACCGGAAGAGCCCATGAAAGCTGAACACAAGACCAAGATTCTGCCAACACTTTTTTTGACAGTCGTCCTGCTGCTGTTGGCCAGGCCCTCCTTCGCCATCGACGTCGAGGCGCTGGTCCGCCAGGTAGAGCAGCAGTACATGGGCGTTTCGTCAAGGGCGCTGACGACCATGCAGGTCAAAACCAGTCACTGGGAGCGGTCTCTGGAGATGGAAGCCTGGTCGCTGGGCCGCGATTACTTCCTTGTGCGCATCATCGAACCGGCCAAGGAACGCGATGTCGCCACCCTGAAGAGGTATCGGGAGGTTTGGAATTATCTGCCCAAAGTCGACCGGGTAATCAAGATTCCGCCATCAATGATGGGCGGAAGCTGGATGGGCAGTCATATAACCAATGACGATCTGGTCAAAGCCAACCATATCGAGAAAGATTACAACCTGCGTCTGATCGAGGAAACCGAAACCCATTTTCTTATCGAATGCCTGCCGAAAACCAATGCGGCAGTCATCTGGGGGAAAATTATCTACCGGATCAACAAGACTCCTGAGGTTCCCGAACAAATCGACTATTACGACGAGGAAATGGTTCGCGTCCGTGAAATCCATTTTGACGACGTCCAACAGATCGGCGACCGTATCGTGCCGTTGCGTCTGACCGTTCTGCCACTGGAAAAACCTGACGAACAGACGATCCTTCATTATCGGCAACTGGTCTTCGATCTGCCTCTCGATGAGACCTATTTTTCCCTGCGTAATCTCAAAAAACCCTGACCATGCTGCTGACCCTGGCTTTTCGCAACCTCTGGCGCAATCGACGGCGCACTCTACTCACACTTTCGGCGATGGTGGTCTCCGCCGCGCTGCTGATTCTCGCTCTCGGCGTCTTTTCCGGCATGTTCCGGGATATGCTGGCTTCCGCAACCGAGCAGTATTACGGGCACCTGGTCCTGGCACATTCCGACTATCATGAACGACGCGACCTGTTTGCCCATCTCGACGAGGAGATCGCATCCCGGTATATTTCCTCAGGAGATCCGGAAATCATCGGCATCTCGCCGCGACTGCGCAGCTTCGGCCTGATCTCGCTTTTGGAGACCAGTCAACCGGTGGAAATGCTCGGCATCATCCCCGATCAGGAGAAGCAGGTCACATCGCTGCAGACAAAGTTGGTGGCGGGTGAATACCCATCCGAAAAGGTCCGCAACGGTGCAATGATCGGCCAGGGCCTTGCCCGCAAGCTGAGAGTGAAGACAGGCGACGAGATGGTCTTCGTCACCCAGGCAGCTGACGGCTCAATCGGCAACGACCTTTTGATTATCACCGGCATATTCGCAACTGGCGACAGCCGTAACGACAACAACCTGGTCCTGGCCCCCCTGCAGTGGGTCCAGAAGATCATGGTTCTACCGGGGCGCATTCACGAAGTTGCCATGACCCTGGCCGATCCGATGCTGGCGGCCCGAGCTGCAGACCGGCTCAACCCGCGCTTGCCGGACAATGTGGAGATTCTCGACTGGGGAGACCTGCTGCCGGAAATGCGCGAAGTCATTGCTGCTTATGATGTCAGTCGCATGATCATTGTCACCATCCTTTACATGGCCACCGGTCTTGGCATTCTCAACACCTTTTTCATGTCGGTCATGGAACGGACCCGCGAATTTGGCATCCTCATGGCTCAGGGGATGCGCCCCTGGACAATCCGCGGCCTGGTCCTGCTTGAGACCTGCATACTCGGCTGCATCGCTCTGGCAATCGGCTTGACATGCGGTGCGGTCATGACTCTTTACATGCAGCAGATCGGGATCGACCTGGCTGGATACATCACACCGGTTACTTATGCCGGCGGTACAATCCTGCCACGCCTGCACGCAGTGTTTGAGGCGGGCAACTTCTACGTTCCTGCCGGCATGTTGCTGCTCGTCAGCCTGATTGCCGGTTTCCTGCCAGCCAACCGGGCAGCACGCCTCGATCCGGTCCAGGCGGTCAGGGAGGTGTGACGCATGGATCTCCTCAGACTGGCCTGGAAGAATATCTGGCGCAACCGGCGCCGCACCCTTATCACCCTGACCGCCATTGCCTTCAGCATTATGCTGGTGCAGGCATTGCACAACCTGTCTTACGGTGTCTACGCGGGCATGGTCGACAGCGGTGTGCGGGCTGGCACGGGACATATTGCCATCTACCGGAACAACTATCTTGAGAGCCGCGATGAAATCCTGCATTTCAGGGATGGCTCCCTGATTGACGACATCTCGCAGATCGACGGTGTCGAACAGGTCCTGCCTCGCCTGTATATCCCCGCTCTCGCTCAATCAAGCAGGGAAAGCCGAGGAGTAATGCTGATCGGTGTTGATCCGGACCGGGAACGCCAGATCAACCCTTTTCTTAAAACACTGCCTGCCGATAATATGATTCGTTCTGCTGATTCTCGCGACGCAGTGATCGGAGCCCGGCTGCTCGATGAACTGCAGATCCGGCCTGGCCAGAAATTCGTTGTCACGGCACAGCATGAGGACGGGACCCTGCACAGCGAACTGCTGCGCGTGCGCGGTGTCGTCAGTTCCGGGATGAAGGATATCGACAGTTCACTGATCCTGGTCGGCCGCGGACGTGCGGCCCTGTTGACCGGCAACTCCGGATCGGTCCATGAACTGGCTGTGATTCTTGCGGAGGCGGGGCTGGAGACAGCGGTCCATCGACAGATTGCGGCTAAGCTGTCAGCGGAACAGGACATCCTGGCTGTGAGCTGGGAAGAAGCGATGCCGAATCTTGCCAACGCCATCAAGCTGGACTATGCAAGCCAGAAGTTCATCTTTGTAATTATCCTGCTGATCGTGGCGATTGGCGTCGTCAACACTCTGCTGATGTCAGTCATGGAGCGCATGCGTGAGTTTGGCGTTATCCTTGCCCTGGGTTCAAAGCCGATGACCCTGCGCTGCATGATCATGCTTGAAGCCATGATCCTGGGGCTGCTCGCTGCAGCGATTGGCACTGTACTCGGGTCTCTGGCAACCTGGTACCTGGTTGCGGTGGGTATTGACCTGGCTGACCTGGTCCCGGAAACCCTTGAATTCGGCGGGGTCGTTTTTGATCCGATCATGCGGGCCAGCTGGGACCCGACATGGATGTTCCGCATCGCCCTTTATGTGGTCTGCCTGACCCTGCTTGCTGCAGCCTATCCCGCCATCAAGGCCGGGCGAACCACGCCACTGGAAGGGATGCGACATCATTAAACAAGGAAGCGCGTGGCGCGTAGCGAGTAGTGCGATTTTTCTCGCCACTCGCCACACGCCACTCGCCACGAGAAAATGTCTCTGATTGAACTGAAAGATGTTTCGAGAATATACCGCCTGGGTAACCAGGAGATCCGGGCCCTCACGGACATATCTCTGACCTTCGAGGCTGGAGAGTTCGCCGTATTCGCCGGGCCATCCGGAAGCGGCAAGACAACGGCTTTGAACCTGATCGGCTGTCTTGATCACCCGACATCCGGACACGTCATCGTCAATGGACTCGATCTCGGCACGGCCAGCAAGAAGGCGTTGGCTGATTTCCGACTGCAGAACATCGGCTTTATCTTCCAGTCGTACAACCTGATTCCGGTTCTGACCGCCGCCGAGAACGCCGAATTCACCCTGATGTTGCAGAAAGTCCCGAAGCCGGCGCGGCGGCAGAAAGTGCTCAGGCTGTTCGCCGACCTCGGCATCGATGGCCTGGAAAACCGTCGCCCTGTTGACCTGTCGGGTGGCCAACAGCAACGGGTGGCGATTGCCAGAGCCATGGCGGCAGACCCGCACGTCATTCTGGCGGACGAGCCAACAGCCAACCTCGATTCCCACACGGCCGAAGAACTTCTGGAACTGATGCGCCGGCTCAATCGGGAGCAAGGCACAACCTTCATCTTCAGCTCCCATGATGACAGGGTCATCGCGCAGGCACGAAGGGTTATCCACCTGCAGGACGGCTGTCTGGCCGAGGACGTAACGATCAGCACATGAGTCCCATCAATCTGAACATCGCACGCTGTCTCTGCGGGATAATCTGCTGCCATGTTATTTTATTGACGCCCGTGTCCACCCTGGCAGAAGCACTGCAATGGAGCGGTTTCGTCAAGTCGCTCAACGTGTATGTCGAGGAGGCTCCCGCCGACCTGGCACCCGAATACTGGATCAGCAGCAATCACGCCCGGCTGGATGTCACATGGCAGCCTGCAACCTGGCGCCTTGAGACGGCGCTTGATTACCAGTATCTCTGGAGCGATCCTCCCGGGTTTCGCGGGCTTGAAACGATTGATTACAATCGCAGACTTGACATGGAGAAGAGCTGGCAACACGACAAACATGGTGCCGGTCGCTTGCAGGTTGATCGTATGAACCTGCAATGGCAGACTGGAGCTGTCGATACGACCATCGGTCGGCAGGCAATCGGTTTCGGTCGCATCCTCATCTTCTCACCACTTGATGTTATTGCACCCTTCGCCCCTGATGCAATTGACACGGATGTCCGCAGCGGCGTCGATGCCCTGCATACGATCTTCAATTACGGCATTGATGGACAGGTCGGTGCCATCGCGGTGTGGGGGGAGGAAGCTGAGTTCAACTCTTATCTCGGCACCTGGTCGGATAACTGGTCCGGGCTGGACCTCCTGATGATCGGTGGTGAGCTGCGCGGCCGCAACATGATTGGCGCAGGGCTTGCCGGCAGCCTCGGGACACTTGGCCTGAAGGCTGAAATCAGCGTCTATGACGGCAAAGACACCAACGAAATCGACGGTGACTTGCATAATTCTTTCTCGGTTGCCGCTGTTGAGGCGTGGTACCGCTTTGCAAACGGCCTTTCACTGGTCACCCAGTATCTTTATAACGGCCCCGGAGTCAACGACCCGGCAGATTATCCGGCAGTTCTCGCATCGGCCCCCTTGCAGGAAGGGTTGACCTACCTGCTCGGTCGACATTACCTGATCATTGCCCCCGCCTACGAGATACACCCCCTGGCAACATTGCAGGGGCTGATTATCTACAATATCGACGATGAATCAGCGTTGATGCGTCCCACCCTCGACCTCAGCCTGGCTGACAATCTTTCCCTGCAGGCGTTCTGGACCTGGCATTCCGGAGCATCCCCGGAACTTGCCTCGTCGTTGCTGCCGGCGCTGCCACGCAGTGAATTCGGCACGTACGGTGACAGTGGTGGGGTCTTCATCAAGTGGTTTTTTTAGTTCCCATTCTAAGGTTTCATGACGAACAAAAAAATCGCAACAGGACGTTTCAGACAGAGTACCAACTGTTATGACTTGTAAAGATTGATTTAAGCGTCGCGGAGACGCTCGGCCACCATCAGGTAGGGGGCCTCGTTGCGATTGGCAACGCGCAACAGGAGAACTTGCCATATATCGCTCGGCAAAGTGTCGAATACATTGTCAACCATATGCGCTTCTTCCATCCCCCCGGAGTGGGCAGGATAAACCGTAACCGCAAGGCGACCACCAACCGACAACAGGTCAAGAGACTGCTTGATGGCCGCAAAAGTCGATTCGGGACGAGTAACAAGCGTGCGGTCTCCTCCGGGGAGATAGCCGAGGTTAGCCATAATTGCCTTGGCACGGCGTGAGAGCATTCTTTTAAGTAGGCTGTGACAGGCCTGCACCAGGACGATCTCATGTCCTGTCGGGATCTCCCGGTCCTCTGACCAGATTTTTACAGCGTAGCCATGGCCCCGCAGCAATTCAGAGGTCTGTTCCAGTGCTTCGGCTTGAGCGTCGAATGACACCACCTGCCCTGTATGCCCGACCGCTTCTGCCAGGGCCAGGGTATCGCGACCTTTGCCCGCAGTCAGATCAACAGCCAAGTCGCCAGGGTTGAGAACCTCGCAGGCCAGCTCTTGGCTCCAGGTGACGATGCGGATCAGGGAAGACATGAGAGGCAGGAAGTGCGAGGAGGGAGATTAGAAAAAGAGAAATGCGGATAATCTGAAAACATGACAGGGCACATAATTATCATAAAAGTCAAGACTTTACAGGTTGATCGCGCCTCTCACTGCGCGCTTCGCACTTCGTTCAAGACCTTCAACTTGCGATCAATCACATCCTTATGGTCAAGACGCAGCAGGGTTGCCAGTTGCCGGGCCAGTGCATCCTCGAATTTGTCGAGTGTGCCGTCTGCATAAATCACTCGCCAGACCCCTTCCATGACATCCGCTTTTTCCTCACGGCTGAAATGGGTATTGATTTCCCGAGCAAATTGAAAGAGGTCAGCACTCTCTTCACGATGCTGGTGAGAATAATCGATCAACTCGGCAACCGCTGCAGGCGAAAGGTTGAACGTGTTGGTAAGCAGCTCGTGGACAATTTTTGCCTCGACGGACTGATAGTGACCATCGCTGTGGGCAACCTCGAGGAGCAGAGCACAGGTGGCCACCTGAACCCTCTCAAACCGACTTTCCCCGGCAGGCGCAGCGTCAGCCTGCAATAATGACATTATCCGGTTGAACATCTGAGTTACGAATCCTTGTGAAAGTTTATAACCCGGGCCTTTTCCAGGGTGACCAATCCGCCCTGGAGCATATCCTCGATAAGCGGCAGCACGGCATCAATCTTGTCCTGACAATCAACGACTTCAATGACAACCGGCAGATCGCTGCTTAAACGCAAGAAGCGGTCGGAATGCACCTTGCTCCGGCTACCGTAGCCCATGGCACCTTTAATGACCGTGGCCCCCGCCACCCCCTGGTCGCGACACAGCTCAACCAGCGCTTCGTAGAGCGGCTGCTTCTGGTAGCGATCGCTCTCGCCGACAAAGATTCGCATCAGCACCAGCTCTTCCTGTTTTAACATCATCTCCTCGCTTTCATATCTGGCGCGCCAGATAGATGCCGGCAACAGCAGCCGCGACACAAACTATCACATTGAGCAGGATATTAGCCCCGGCAGCAACCAGGCTCCCCTCTTCCAGCAGCCGAACGGTTTCGTAGGAAAAGGTTGAAAAGGTTGTGAACCCGCCCATGAAGCCGACCGTCAGGCCGATGCGCAGGTCCGGGCTCAGCAGTGTACTGCGCAGGCTGCCTTCCATGATCAGGCCGAGCAGAAGAGAGCCGATCACGTTGACGGCCAGGGTGCCATAAGGCAAGGTTCTTCCTGCAAGGTTATACACCCAGCCGGAGACCCAATAGCGTGCGACGCAACCAAGTCCACCGAATATGCCAAGATAGAAAATTTTCACCAAAACCGTGCTTTCTAGAACTTTTTCTGAAAGAGTGCGTCGAATTCAGAGCCGCAAGCAGGGCAAAGCACTCTCCCTCTCTCTTTTTCCGGACTGGTAGCGCATGCAGATGTCAAAACAATCAAGGCAAGACCCACAATCAACAATCGAAAGATTTGCATGACTCTCCTCCTGATCCCGTTTCGAACATAACGCAGATTTTGCAGACATTATGCGGGGGGGCATGCAAAGTGTCAACTGATCCGACAGGATTTTCATTTATTGCCCTTGCGCAACAACATTCAATTTGATATATATATTTAGCACTCTCTGATTGAGAGTGCCAAAACAACGATCTTAAAAGGTTAAAAGACATGAGCACACTAAACTTACCTGTCACAACCGATACTTTTGAGCATTACATGGTGCAGGTAAACAGGTTCGACCTGTTAAGCGCCGAAGAAGAATACGAGCTGGCCGTCAGGCATATGCGCGATGGTGACATGGACACCGCCCATCGCCTGATCTGCGCCAACCTGCGTTTTGTCGTCAAGGTTGCCAACGAATACCGTGGTTACGGTCTGCGCCTGCTGGATCTCGTTCAGGAGGGCAATGTCGGACTGATGGTGGCCGTCAAGAAATTCGACCCGACTCGTGGTACACGCCTGATCACCTATGCCGTCTGGTGGATCCGCGCCTATATACAAAGCTACATCATGCGCAGCTGGTCACTTGTCAAAATCGGCACGACCCAGATGCAGAAGAAACTATTCTTCAAGCTTGCCCAGACCCGTAATGCCCTGCTCAACCAGACCGGATCCGAGGATCTTGAGGAGATCGCCCGGGAACTTGATGTCAATGAAGAGATCGTCGCCGAGATGAGTCAGCGCATGGGCCGCCGGGACGCCTCTCTGGATGTCGAGCTAACCGAAGGCGAAGGCTATACGTTGCTCCATACCTTGCCTGACAAAGCTGACAATCAGGAGACTCTTCTCCTTGCGAACGAGGAACGCAAGCTGAATATAGAGAGGACGGAGGCTGCCCTGTCAATTCTGAACCCGCGTGAACGCCATATAATCAGGCAACGGATTCTCGCTGATTCCCCGGCCACCCTACAGGACATTGCTGATGAATATGGTATCAGTCGTGAGCGCATCCGCCAAATCGAGCAGAACGCCCTGCAGAAACTGCGCAAGGCAATGACTGATGAGCCCGGCTGAAAAACCGCTTCAGTCATTGAAGAAACCATTGACAAACTGATTGCGATGCCGTTATCTAATGGTTTAATTTTTAACTAGCCTGCGTTTAATCAATCTCATCGTCGGGGTCAGTCAGAATGCACAAAACCATCATCGCTCTTTTTCTCCTGGCGCTTGCTCTCCTTCCTGCCTGCTCGTCGAACAAGGCTGCTCCAGTGGAGAAAAATGCTGGTTTTTACTTTCAGGAAGGGGAAGAGTTCTATGAAAAAGGTCTCTACAAGGATGCCATTGCCTCATGGGAGAAAGTCCGGGACAGCTACTATTCCCCTGAGTTGAACACGCTCGCAGAATTGAAAATTGCCGAAGCCCATTTCCTCGGTGAGGAGTATATCGAAGCGACTGTCGCCTACCAGGCGTTCCTGCAGAATCATCCCGACCACCCTCGTGTACCAGACGTTCTTTATCAGGTTGGGCTCGCATACACGTACCAGATGTTGGCCCCTGACCAGGATCAAAGCTCGACCATTTATGCACTGAACGCTTTTCAGACTCTAAAAGAACGCTATCCGAAGGATCGCCGCATCGAAGAAGTCCAGATATACATCGAGCGCTGCCGCAACATGCTTGCAACAAGCGATCTCAACGTAGCAAACTATTACCTGCGCACAGGCTACTATCATGCATCGATCAATCGTATCGAGAGCCTGCTGGAGAAGTATCCCAATTACTACGAGAGCGACAAGGCATATTACATTCTGGGTCAGGCCTATCTGTTGATCGGCGACAATGAAAAGTCCACCACCGCATTCAATACCCTTTTCGACGAGTACGTAGGCAGTGAATACATTCCCGATGCCCAGAAATTTATCGAAAAGAGCAATTGACTTTTGCTGTCATAACAAGATTAAAAAGCCCGTCTTCGCAGACGGGCTTTTTCGGTTTGGAGGATATCCGGTTGCCGACCAGTGGCACATACAGTATACAGTATATTTTCCCTTGACTTGCAGGTATCCCCATACTATAAAAATGTTCTATTTTTTATGTGTGGACACCTGAATCCACAGGGTAAGATCATCGGGCTTATACTGAATCGGCCGTCTTGCATCAACCCGATTCATCGAGTATCTTTGTAGGCTTACGCATTAACTGGCACAGTCATCGCCGGGACCAAGGACACTGTTTTAATCGTAGCCCCTTCCCCGGCAAACGATTCAAAATTCGGAAATATTCCGAATAAATTCCATCATTGGAGGAGAGAGAGATGTCCGATTACGGCACACTGGAAAGTCGCGTTCGTCGCAAGTCGCTGCTCAAAAAAGTTATGAAGCCTGAAGATACCATTCAGTTCTTCAAGAATGGGCAGAACCTGGTCTGGTCCGGATTCACCCCGGCCGGTTATCCCAAAGCGGTACCCATTGCGTTGGCCGACCACGTCGAAGCCAACAACCTGCAGGGTCAAGCTGAAGTTCAACCTCTTCATCGGAGCCTCCGTCGGTGCCGAGACTGAAGACCGTTGGGCAACCCTCGACATGATCGATCGTCGCTGGCCTTACCAGACCGGCAAGAATATCGCCAAGGGCATTAACGCCGGCAAGATCCGCATGGGTGACAAGCACCTCGGTCACTTTGCCCAGGATATCAGCTACGGCTTCTACACCGAAAACGGCCGTTACGATATCGGTATTTTCGAAGTTTCCGCTATCACTGAAGACGGTGGTCTGGCCCTGACCTCCTCCTGCGGGATCGTCGCCGAAGCCATCGGCCTCTGCGACAAGATCATCCTTGAGGTCAACACCGGTCAGCCTTCCTTTGAAGGGATGCACGACATTCACATGCAGCAGAAGCCGCCGCACCGCGCGCCGTTCCTGATCACCGCAGCTCGACACCCGCATCGGTACTCCGTACGTTCCCTGTGACACGGAAAAGGTTATTGCAGTTGTCGAGTCCAAGAACCGTGACAAAGGCCGCGCCTTTGCCGACATGGACGATACCTCAGAAGCGATCGCCGGTCACATCATGGAGTTCTTCGCTCACGAAGTGAAGCGCGGCCGTCTGCCCGAGAACCTTCTGCCCCTGCAGTCCGGCGTCGGCTCCATCGCCAACGCCGTCGTTGGCGGTCTCGCCAAAGGCCCCTTCCGAAACCTGTCAGTCTACACCGAGGTCCTCCAGGACACCATGCTCGACTTCATCGACGGCGGCAACCTGAACTTTGCTTCGGCCTGCTCCCTGTCCCTCTCTGAAGAACCCGGGCTTCCCGCGCTTCTTCGACAACTGGGACAAGTACTTCGACAAGTGCATTCATGCGCCCCCTGTCGATCTCCAACGCGCCTGAGCCGATCCGTCGTCTCGGTTGTATCGCCATGAACACCCCGGTCGAATTCGACATCTACGCCCACGCCAACTCGACCCTGGTCGGCGGTACCCGGATGATCAACGGCCTCGGCGGTTCCGGTGACTACCTGCGTAACGGCTACCTGAAGATCATGCACTCGCCTTCGACCCGTCCGAGCAAGACCGACCCGCTCGGTATCACCTGCGTTGTACCGAAGGCTCCGCATATCGACCATACCGAGCACGACCTCGACGTGCTGGTCACCGAGCAGGGCCTGGCCGACCTGCGCGGTGTGGCACCGAAAGATCGCGCCAAGCTGATCATCGAGAAGTGTGCACATCCCGAGTACAAGCCGATCCTCACAGATTACCTGGAGATGGCTTCCAAGGAGTGTCTCGCCAAGGGTGTCGGTCACGAACCGCAACTCTTCGATCGCGCCTTCAAGATGCAGCTGAACATGGCTACCGAACGGCACCATGAGCATCAAGAACTGGGACATCAAAGTCGATCTCTGCGAATAATTTCAGCACTGCAAATGTTGCAATCAAGGCCCCGCCGTGAAAATGGCGGGGCCTTTCCTTGTCCTTTTCCGTGAGACATAACTTTCGACCTTCACAATTCGTGACAAAACCAGTTACAGATATGGCATAGACCGTGCAATTATCAGACTGTTAACAACTTATGGGACATTGCACGACGCCCTAGTAACAAGGAGGAAATATTAATATTTCTCATTAAGTAAGTTGCCCTAATTACTGGGCACCAGCACTTCTCCGATAAAGGCAAAACCGGGGCAACCCGGTGGCGCAGAGCCAAGGGTCCGGAAATACACATGATTTTCCGGTCAGCCTAGCCGCCGAAGAGAAGGTGTCGACAATTTGAAGGTTATATTTAACGTAACTCTCAAACTTAGAACACCCGGCTTCGGTTTAAGGAAGCCGGGTGTTTTCGTATCGGAGTTGGATGACCAAATTTGGCACGCTGCTAGTAAATTTAGTCTCTTGCAGGTTTTTCCACACCCCTTAAGGGGATCGTAAAGCGGAGCAACAGGGGAATATTTGTTCATGATGATTTTTTTTGCCATAAAAATACATCTCTCATCCAGTTCACGCTTACTGGCCAGATTCGCTAATTCAGTAACCCTCTCGCTGTTCATCTCACTTATGCTTTTGCTCGCGCCCTTTTCCCTGGCACAGGCGGCACCATTTTTTCAGGCAGCTGGAGCAGTTGAAGAAGGAACAGGTGCAGTCAGCCCTGCTTGGCCAGCACATGCCATAGACGATATAGCGCTGCTTTTTGTTGAAAGCACAGGCGGCCAAGCTGCTACCCTCTCAACCCCTGCCGGATTTGTGGAGATAGCCAATAGTCCTCAGGCAACCGGAACGGGCACGAACGGAACCCGACTCACTGCCTTCTGGGCCCGCGCCACGTCTACCGCAATGGCCACACCAACGGTCGCGGATCCAGGTGACCACGTCATCGCCCAGATACTCACCTATCGCGGTGCCATAACAACAGGTGACCCGTGGGATGTTACAGGTGGTGGGGTCAAGGCAACCATCTCAACGTCTGTGAATGCCACCGGCGTGACGACAACCGTCAACAACACGCTAATTATCGTCGCAATATCTCAGGATGACGATAGCAATTTTGATGCATTTTCAGGGTGGACCAACACTAACCTTACAAGCCACGCCGAACGGGTCGACACAGCGGAAAACACCGGCGGCGGTAACGGTGGCGGGTTCGGCGTTAGTGACGGTGTAATGACCACGGCAGGAGCAACGGGCGACACTACTGCAACGGTAAGATCTAGCGTCAACGCGTTTCTGACCATCGCCCTTCAACCACCGGTCGCCGGAACCAAAAGCCAGTTAGCCTTTGCACAACAACCGACGAACACGGCAGCGGGCAATAGCATAACACCGGCAATAACAGTGCAAATTCAGGATGCGAGTGGCAACCTGGTCACTACCGCCACGGATACGGTCACTATAGCGATCGGCACTGACCCAAGTTCCGGCGTTGCGCTTCTGAACGGCACGCTGTCGGTCGCTGCCGTGGCAGGGGTCGCGACCTTCAGCGACCTCGACATCGACACGGGGGGAACCGGGTACACGCTCGCCGCCAGCGCGACGGGGTTGACCGGCGCCACCAGCACTTCTTTCGACATCACAACCCCGAGCGGCACCTACGGAGAAAACGAATGTGCCGCCTCCCGTTACGGCGCTGACCTCGTTTGTACCGCCGGCGATGTTTCGATAACCGGCATCGCTATCGTCCCGGGAAGTCCGACCAAGTGCGTCGGTGGCGACACCTACACCGTCGACCTCGACCTTACGATCAACTTCGCCACCCCTGACCGCTGGGACATCGGGATTTTTCTTTCGGAAGACGGCAATGACCCGCAGGATCGTGTGGTCAGCGGCGGCGCCTCAAGCTGTTCGGTCGGCATCCTGCCGACCACCAGCCCCTTTCTCGATCTCGACTCCAACGGCGGAGCCGATACCTGCGGCGACGGCAACGGCGCGATCAACGGCGGCACAGGCTCCGGCGTACTGCGAATGAACGCAGTTCCTGTGGCCTGCAAGGCCACCAACCTGAGCAATGGTAACCTGTTCATACCTTTCGTCGTCACCTGGGACAATCAATCCACTACTCCGGGCAACGTCTGCAACTCGATCCTCGACCCGGTTCCCAATACCAAGTCCAAGTGCAATGCACCAAACGGTACGGTCGCTGCTGAGGTCCAATTCGGCACGATCCAAACCATCGTCCTACCGGACATCAGCAAGGATGACAGCATCTCCACGATCACCGCTGGAGACAGCACCACATATGCCGTGGTTGTTACCAACACCACGGGAGCACAACTCAACAATGCCATCTTCAGGGATCCCGCGGTAGCCAACCTCAACGTCAACAGTCTGAGTTGTTCCGCATCCAGCGGCACAAGCTGCCCGGCAAGCTATCCGATTGCGGTCATGCAGGGCGGCGGCATCCTCCTGGAGCCTATGGCCCCGGGCAGCAGTGTGACCTTCTCCATCGGCGCAACCGTTGACGCCGCTACCCCGGCCGGTACCATCACCAACACTGCCTCGGTGATTGTCCGCGGCGAAAGCAACTCGGCCAGTGACACCAACGACGTGACCACCAAGTTCAACGTCGCCAAGGCTTTTGCTCCGGCCTCCATCAGCGCCGGCGGAGCCTCGGTGATGAGCATCACGCTGGAAAATACCAACCTGAGTGCGGCAACCAACGTCACTTTTAACGACGCCTATCCGGCCGGCCTCGTCAACACCGCAACTCCATCTGTAGCCAACAGCTGCGGCGGAACGGCAACGGCCGTCGCGGGGGAAAGCTCCCTGATCTTGAGTGGCGCAACGCTTGCCGCCGGGGCGACCTGCACCGTCACGGCCAACGTGACCAGCGCAGTCGCCGGAGCCTATGACAACAACACTGGACCGATTTCCAGCGATCAATACAGTGGCGAGGCGGCCACCGCAACCCTCGCGGTCGGGGTCTCAAGCCTGCAGACCGCAACCAAGACCTGGCAAGACCTCGACGGCGGCGAAGCCGATCCCGGAGACACCGTCCGCTACTTTATTACCATCCCGGAGACTGCCGGTTCCGCTGCCAGCGGCGTATCATTCTCGGACACTCTCCCAGCAACCCTGAGCGGGGCAAAGATTGTGTCCTGCCCCGCAGGTGCAACCTGCAATGTTGCCGGGCAAACAGTCACAGCGACGAATATCACGATTCCGCCGAACGGTTCGGTGGTGATTGTTTTTGATGCGACTATCCAGCCAACGACACCGCCGGCGACAGCCATCAACAATTGCGCTAGCATCAGCAATCCCGGTGGTATAGGCGCCTCACCCTGTGCATCAACGATCACGGTTTCGCCCTCAGCTGTCGCCCAAACCGGCAACAAGCCGCTCTATCTCGACAGCAGCACGACCATGTCCCGGACCAAGCCTGCGGGGACGCCGGCCCCGGTAACCATAGCCAGCGGCAGTGCGCAAACCTGGTCGCTTGCCCCGGCCCTGGTCATGCCGGTCACCATCAGCCCGACCATCACCCCGCTGGCCATCCTCCCGGTCAACCTTTATCTGGCCAGCGACGTAGCGAACGCGAACCGGACCGCGCAGGTCACCTTGTCCTGCTCCGGCGGTGGCACCAGTTATTCCCAGACGATGATCTTTGACGGCACCGCACTCAACAATCCCTATCTGCCGACGTCGCCGACCCAGGTGTTGTTCAACAACCTGCCCTTTTCTGCCAACCAGACCTGCGCCGCCGGCCAGACCTGGGACCTGACCGTCAGCAATATCTCCGGGGCCGGCAACGTCACGGTTTACCCGGTGAGCGGGGGGTACAACTCTTACCTTTCGCTGCCATCGTTGAGCGTTATCAATGTTGACAGCGTCAACAGCTACAGTGCCGCCTACCCTGCCGTGACCACTCCGGCCGGCGGCGCGTTCAGCCCAGCGCAGACGGTTTATGTGCGGGCGGTCGTCAGCGATCCCTTCGGCAGCTACGACATCACATCCGCGACCATCGACATCAATCGCCCCGACGGCACGCCGGACGTAACAGCCGCAGTAATGACCGAGATTGTCGCTGCAGCCACGGCTGCGACGAAAACCTACGAATACTCATATGTGGTCCCGAGTGACGCCACGACCGGGAACTGGACGGTCCAGGTCGATGCCCCCGAAGGAACCGAGTTGTCCGTAATCGATTCCGGCATAGCCACACTGCCGGTCGTCATGCCGATGCCCCTGCTGACAATCATGAAATCAGCCAGCACTGCCTCGCCCGGTAAGGCCTCACCCGGTGAAGTCATCACCTACACGGTGACCGTGCTCAACAGCGGCATCGGCGGCGCCTCCCAGGTCCATCTCGATGATGACCTGAGCAGCTACACAGCCTGGAGCGTCGACCCTTATGGCACGGGTTCACCTTTCCAGCTGTTCCAGCTGGCCCCGGACCCGGACGGTGCCGGGCCGCAGCCCGCCGATTCGGGGGTAACCCTTGGTACCCCGGTTTTCTACGACGCAAACAATGCAGTGATTACTCCCACCGCGGACTCTAGACGGTCTCGATGCAAATGTCGAACGGTGGGTCCTGCCCATGACCGGCGTCTTGGTTCCTGGTGGACAGTTCCGATTACAGTACGAAGTTAAAGTCGAATAAATGCTCATACAACCGAACAAAGGAGAAAAACGATGAAACTTGCCAGAAACATTTTATTGACCATTGCCGCAGTCATGCTGCTGCTCCCTGCTGCTGCCTGGGCGAAACCACAGGTGACGTTGTCGATCAGCGCCGAGAAGGACATCGTCATCGAAGAGAACGGCCAGCAAGTGACCAGGCGCGTCCCGATCGAGGAGGTTACTCCCGGCGAAATCGTGATTTACACCCTCGGCTTTAAAAATGCGGGTGACGAGACAGCAACCAAGGTCAGCATCGTCGACCCGATTCCAGAGGGGACCACCTACGTCGCCGACAGCGCAACCAAAACCGGCGAACTGACCTTCTCCATCGACGGCGGTCAAAGCTACCAGATCCCGACTCTGCTGACCTATGAAGTGACCTCTTCCGACGGCACAAAACTGCAGCGTACGGCGTCACCGGAACAGTACACCCATATTCGCTGGATCATCCCGGCTATCGCTGCAGGCGAGGCAGGGACTCTTTCATTTCAGGTCAAGACTCAGTAACCGATAAACACTCATTACGGAGGACACAATGCAAGCCATTCAAAACCAAAAAATCAGAGCCCCTTCTTACCGGACCATACCCAGCCCGGGGTCTGGTCCGTTACCAGTATCCAAAGATCAAAAAGAAGAAAGATTGCAGACCATAAACAACTCAAGGAGAAGGATTATGAACAGACAAAATAGTTTAAAAACATTGCTCGCCGGGGGACTGCTCCTGGTGACGACAATCTGCTTCGGGGCCAGCACGGCCCGGGCAGAAACGGCCGCAAACGCCACCATCCTTAACGTCGTCAATGTGGAATATAAAGATGCTGCCGGCAACGGCCAGGACGGCACCCCAACTGGAGCGGCCTTCGTAGAGTCAGCTTCGGCGACTGTTTCCGTTGATTTACTTGCCGCCGCACCCACTGTAATCGGGCCAACACCTGCTTCCGGGCAAACAGTGGCTTCCGGTGCAACCCAGGTCTACAGCTTTGAAATGTATTCCAATGCCAATGGTGACGACCTTTACGATTTCACCATTGATGGGACAGCAACCGCAGACGCAGATGTTGCCGGATTGTCCGAGAGTATTTCACAGGTCACTTATCCCGATGGGACGACAGCTACTCCCGGCGGTACCGCATTTAATGACTTTGATATCGGCGCTTCCGTCATCCTGTCAGACGATAACAACGACACGATTTCGGTTCCTTTTGGCTCCGACAACAATATCGGCGATGGAGATGATGTCATTATTGATGGCACCAAATACACGGTCAACACCGTCACGCCCGGAACGGCACCGGCACTTTCCGGAAACAGCTTGACGGCTGAAACCAACACCACAATTTCCCTTTACGACTACGGAACAACTGACGCCGCCGACTTGAGCGGGGTGGATCTGAGCGGTCTGGTCATCAGTGAACTCTACCTCTTCGAAGTCAGCGTAACAGCCACCGCTATTAACGGCAGTGACGGTGAAAGCTACTTCACGGTGACCGCCGACACCGATACGGATGGCGGTGTTGCAATCACCCCCATCAGCGATATCAACACCACTTTTCAGATAGCCAGCCTGACCATTACCAAGCAGGTGCGGAACGTCACTCAATCTAATCCTTTCGCGAACAGTGATACTGGCAAGCCAGGTGAGATTTTGGAATACCAGATCACGATTCAGAATACCGGTTCTGCTGCCACTTCGGTCGAGGTGTCTGATGCGGTACCGGTTTATACGACCCTGATTGCAGGCAGCGCCTACGGCACCAGCGGCGGCGGAACCATCTTTGCCCGGATTGATGACGGTACCAACACTGTTAACGTCACCACGGCAACCGATTTGGAGACCCAGCCTGGAGCCCCGGTCGAAACCGGATTTGGTCAGGCTGCGGGCACCGTTGCGGGCGACAGCATCGCGTTCTACATCGGTGACACCTCAACCAACGCGGCAGGCGGCACCGTCTCTGATGGCGCAACCTACACCATCATCTACCAGGTCACGATCGACTAGACCATAACCATCGGACGGCGGGGTCATCCCGCCGTCCGGCACAGCTAAAGAGGAACCCATTATGAGAAAGCTATTTTTAACCCTTGCCTGCGCTGACCCTGGCTATCGGCCTGTCTGCAGGGAGTGCGCTGGCCAACACAGCGGCCAACACGGCGATCGTCAACAATGCACAGTTGACCTTCGACGGCGGCAGCGCCTCTGCGACCGTCACCGTGTCGGTCTCCCTGGTCCCCTCGCTGCCGAATGTCATCATCACCGACACCAACGGCGCATACACAGCCCCGGACACCCCGGCCCTGACCGACTCGGTGATCATCACCTCGACGGCCAACGGCCCGGCGGATTATACCGTCACCCCGGCTATAGACAACTCCACCAACACCACTGGTCCGTCGGTCGAGATTGCCGGAGGCGCTGCCAACACCACCGTATCGATCGGCGCTTCGGTCACGACCGGCACGAGCGCCACGACCTATTTAACGGTCCCGGCCAGCGGTGCGAGCGGTGACGACTCTGCTGTCAACGGCATCGGCGTCAATGACGTCATTGTTTTCACCTTCAACACCAACGCCTACACCAGGACGGTTACCGGCACCACCGATAACGGCGACGGAACCTTCCGGATCGAGTGGGCTGCAGCCATTCCCGGTGCCGACATCCCCGATCCGGGCACTCAGGTTGGTGAAAGGCTGACCGTCAACCTCTCGGTGCTGCCAGGCACCGTCCAAGCGGCCGGAACCAACATTGATGTAACAGTGGAAGCCGTTGTCAGCACCGCGGTGGTTGGCGACGTCTCGGTGACCAATACCAGCCCGAACTACTGGACCTCGCCATCGCCATCTGTGGTTATGGCGAAATATGTGCGCAATGCCTCTGATGCGACGGCCAATCCCAGTGCAGGGACTGGTTCCACGTTCACGATCAACACGGTTGGTAACGAATACTTCACCTCCGGCGTGAGCGGCGAGCCGGGCGATGTCCTCGAATACGTCATCCAGGCACAGAATGTCGGTACGTCTTTACTGACCGGCGCAGCGCTGTCCGACCTGATCCCGGAAGCGTTCGTGACCCTGCAGACAGGCTTTTATGGTGGTAGTGACATCTACTACGAAGGCCCTGACGGAACCTTTACCTTTATTGCCGGCGCAGTCGGCGCTAACCGGGCGAGCTTTGTTTCGGGCAGCAATCCCAACCTGGTCGTCAATGTCGGTAATGGTGCCGACAGCACAACCACCGGCTCCATACCGGCCGGCGAGACCGTACTTATTTCGTACCGCGTAACGATCGAGTAATCAATAGGGAGTAATAGCAGGAATGTTTCAAGACTGGATAAATAACCTCTGCAGCAGGCTTGCCGGCGTTTTCGCTGTCAGGTCCGCTGGCGTTCATCATGAACGCCGCCAGGTCCGCAGTCACGAACTGCGAACTGGTGCAGAAGTGCATCCAGTCATGAGACAGTCCATTTTCTCGCAATGGGTGGGGACAGCGCTGGCAGTATTTCTGTGCTGTGCAGCGCTGTCCCCGAATTTTGCCCTTGCTGCAGACAACGGCGACCAGATTGTCAACAACGCCTGGCTGAGCAGCAACGAGGCTGTATCGAGCATTGCGTCGGTCACCGTAACGGTCAGGATTGTTGCCAGAACCCCCGCCGAGCTCGACTTTTTCCAATATGCACCGGGCAATCCGGCTGCAGAGGACATTCCCGTAGCCCCGACTGATTACCGCAGTGGCGCGAACGACAACGATCCGTTCGCAGCTGTCGCCCCGCCACAGACTCTAGATGGCGGGATCATCAGTCTCAACCAACCATTACCGCTGGTTCTCGCAGAGGTTTACCACCGCGGTGAACCTGTCTTCCTGAGACTCACCGATCTTGATCAGAATCTTGACCCCGCCGTCGCCGAGACGGTCCTGGTGACCCTGGTGGCTGAGGAAACCGGTGACACCGAAGTTCTGCGGTTAACTGAAACCGGGCCTGAACACAGGCATTTTCACCGGTCACATTCAATCCAGTACCAACACCGTGACAAACTACGATGGTGTCCTTGCCGTGGCGGTAAGCCAGGGCGTCGATGGCCATTACATAGACATTGTCGACAACAGCGACACGGCGCAAAGCGCTGCCCTGTTTGACCCCTACGGGCTGGTTTTCGACTCGAGCACCGGCGAACCGGTCAACGGGGCCACGGTCACCCTCTACGACGCCTCCGGCAATCCGGCAACCGTCTATGGTGACGACGGATCCAGCACCTTTCCGTCAAGTGTTGTCACTGGGGAGTCGGTCAGCGATTCGTCAGGACAAAGCTACGATTTTTCAGACGGGGAATTCCGATTCCCATTCGTTGCCGCGGGCAGCTATCGACTGGAAGTCACTCCTCCAGAGGGCTACACCGCACCTTCGACCGTTTCGATCCTGGAATTACAGCAGCTGTCGGGGGCACCATACGCTTTGGGCGACAGTTCCTTTGGCGATCTATTCGCGCTCAATCCTGGCCCTGCGCTGCGTATCGACATTCCGATCGACCCATCGACAGGTCCGCTCTGGCTGCGCAAAAACGCGAACAGAGATACCGTGACCATCGGCGATTTCCTCCAGTACACTCTTGTGCTCGACAACAGCGCGAGCACATCTGCAACCGGTGAATTACGCATCAAGGACATCCTGCCACCGGGTTTCCGCTACCAGGACGGCTCGCTCTTTATCGATGGTTCCAAGGCTGACGAACCGGACCTAAGCGACGATGGCAGCACCATGGAGATCTTTATCGGTAGCGTTCCGGCCGAACAAGACTTCAGGGTCACATACGTGGTTGAAGTATCCAGCGGTGTCCAACTCGGCGAGTCAACCAACCGGGCCATCGCCAGCGATGCTGAAGGCAATCAATCAAATACTGCACAGGCCACTGTACTGGTCCGCGACGCCTTCTTCCAGAATAGTAGCTTCCTGCTCGGCCGCGTGATGGTCGGCAGCTGTGAACTGGAGGACACAGAGAAACAAGGGTTGGAGAATGTCCGCATCTATCTCGAGGATGGCAGTTACGTCGACACCGACGAGAATGGCAATTACCACTTCGAAGGCATTGAGCCCGGAGTTCACGTGGTCCAGGTCGACACCCTGACCCTGCCGAAAAACTACGAGATGCACCCGTGTGAAGAGAACACCCAGTTTGCCGGACGTAAATTTTCCCAGTTTGCCGACCTGCAGGGTGGCACCCTCTGGAGAGCCGACTTCCATGCGGCACCTGCAGAGGTGTCAACCGGCGAACTGTCAACAGATCCCGCGGCGGAAGATCCTGGTGCCAACACACAGGCTGAGTCCAGCATAGCAGCAGATAACACTGCTGCAGCGAAAGACCAAGAATTGTCGACCGGACTGCTCTCACCGGCCAACGGCCAGGCCGTAAACCGTATCGAAACGGTGCGAATCCGCCTGAAATCGGACCTCGATCCGCACCTGAGCATAGATGGCCAGGAGGTCCCGAAAGACCGGATCGGTTTCCGCATGAACGAACCGGAAACCGGCACGACTATCTACAGTTATATCGGTGTTGATTTTGGCGAGCCGGGAACTCATCAGCTGAAGATTGAAGGGATGGGACCGTTTGGCAACGCGCGCTTCAGTGAGGAGGCGGAACTGGTCCGCACCGGTGACATCGTCAGCATCCGCCTGCTCGAAGAGGCCGAAAATATCGCTGATGGCCGCACTCCGGTACGCATCCGGGTCGAGCTGATCGACGAATTCAACCGGCCGGTACAGACCGCAATCCGCCTCGGTCTAGACAAAGGGCTGCTCAGTCCGCTCGGGACAAAGGCCGCCGATGATTACGATCTCCTTGAACAGGCAGACCAGGGGAGCACGGTAACAGTTGACGCGCAGGGCTGGATCAGCTTTGAGCCGGTTGATCAGAGCGGTTACTTCCCGATCCGACTGGTAAGCCACGACACCGAACTCAGTACGGAAATTTTCGTCAAACCTTACATGCGCGACTGGATTCTGGTCGGCTTCGCCGAAGGGACCATGGGCTACAACAATCTCTCCGGCAATGCCGTCAGTCTCGATGAAGCCGGGATCGATGATCATTATTACGATGACAGCCGCGTCAAGTTCTTCGCCAAGGGCGCCATTAAAGGCGAATGGCTGCTGACTATGGCCTACGACTCCGACAAACCGAATCTCGATGGTAGAAAACTGCACCAGTTCATTGATCCGAACGCCTACTACCCGCTCTACGGTGACGGGACCCTGCAGGGCTATGAAGCGTCGAGTGCCCGGGAAATCTATATCAGGCTTGAGCGCGAGCAGTTCTACGCGATGTTCGGCGACATGAACACCAACCTCAGCCAGACCGAGCTGTCGCGTTATACCCGCACCATGAACGGTTTCAAATCGGAAATGCAAACCTACCGGTTCAACTACAGCGTGTTCGCCGCCGAAACCAGACAGTCCTTCGCCAAGGATGAAATCCGTGGCGACGGCACTTCGGGACGTTATTACCTGTCGAAGAAAGACGTGGTGATTAATTCCGAGGAAGTGGTTATCGAGACCCGAGATCGCCTGCGCAACGAAATCATCGTCAGTTCCGAAGCTCTTAACCGTTACACCGATTACGACATCGATTACGAAACCGGGAGCCTGTATTTCAAACATCCGGTACCGAACCGGGATGACGCATTCAACCCGGTCTTTATCGTCGCCCGTTACGAGATCTACTCATCATCAGGCAAAAACCTCAATTACGGCGGTCGCGCCGCGGTCAGGCTGCTCGGCCAGAAGGTGGAGGTCGGTGACAGCTATATCCACGAAGAAGAAGGTGACGCCGAAGGTGACCTCTACGGTATCGATGCGACTGTTGATCTGACTCCGAGGACGACCCTGCACGTTGAGGCTGCCACAACGGACAAGTCTCTGTACGAAGATGACGAACAAGGCGATGCCTACGTCGCCGAGGTGGTACACGACACCGGACGACTCAGAACCAGCGCTTACTTCCGCGAGGTGGATGCCGAATTCGGGCTTGGTCAGCTGAACAACAACGAAAGCGACATGCGCAAGTACGGTGCCGAAGCCCAATATGCCATTACCCCGAAGGTGACTGTCTCGGGCCTGGCCTACCATGAAGACAACCTGTCGTCCGGAGCCGAACGGGATGTGGCGACAGTCGACAGCATCTACAACAACAAAACCTATAGCCTGCGTGCCGGTCTGCGTCATACCCGAGACGAATTGAGCGACGGCACCAGGCAGACGAGCAACCAACTGCTGACCGGGGCCGGTTGGACGGCCCCCGGCGGCAAACTCGGTTTGCGGGCCGAATATGAACAGTCTCTCGGAAGCAACAATGACAACACCGACTTCCCCACCCTGCTCCGACTCGGTGCAGACTACAAGCTCTCGAGTCGCGTCAGCCTGTTTGCCGACCAGGAATTTACCTGGGGAGAGGAAGAGAATCTTCAAAGCACCCGCGCCGGACTCAGAGCAACACCATGGGATGGCGGCGCCATAGATACAACCCTGGAACAGCAGATTGATGAAAATGGCCAGCGGCTTTTTGCCCTCTTCGGCCTGGGACAGACCTGGCGAATCAACCAGAACTGGAGCATGTCCGCCATTCTCGAACGCGGCCAGATGGTCAAGTCCACAGAAGAGAACACGGTCAATCCGAACGCCGCACCGGCCTACGGTGCTGATGATGACTTCACCTCGGTCTCATTGGGCACGACCTATCGCCGGAAGGAAATGACCTGGACCGGCCGGATTGAAACCCGCCAGGCAGACCGTGAAGACAAGTACGGCGCCACGACCAGTATCGTCGGCGAAGTTGATGAGGGGGTTGCCCTCTCTGCCCAGGCCAATGGATTTATCACCGACATCGATGATGGGGCGCGCCGTACCGATGGCGACATCAGGCTCGGTCTGGCCTATCGCCCACAGCAGAGTGAATGGATCATTCTTGACCGGCTTGATTTCTATTTTGACAAGTTTGATGGAAATGACAGTGACTACCGCGACCAGCGTCTGGTCAACAATTTGCACGCCAACTTCAAGCCTAATCGCAAGGTACAGTTCTCGTTTTATTCCGGCATCAAGTACGTCCATGACACGATCGACGGCAGGACATACTCTGGAGTAACCGACATGCACGCTGCGGAAACACGCTACAATATCAACAAGCGCTGGGATCTTGGAGCACACGGTAGTGTATTGCATTCATGGAACAGCAACAACATGGGCTACAGTGCAGGACTCTCTGTCGGGTGTATGGTTGTAGACAACACCTGGGTGAGCGTCGGCTATAACATAGAGGGCTTCACAGATGATGACTTTGACTCCGCCCACTATACTGCCAAGGGAATCTACCTCCGTCTGCGTATGAAGTTCGACCAGCAATCAGTGCGTGAAGCTGCTGCATGGCTGAACCGATAAGCCCTGACAGAATCATTAACCTCGCCATCCCGGTTGTTTTTTCTACAAGCTTCTTGACAGTCACCGTTTTCCAGATAGATTAGAAGATATTACTTTACATGCAGAAGACTGATGTCCGTCGGTCTGACATACATCTTCTTCTGCTCTGTCGACAAAGGAGAATGCAATGGATGGTAAGGAGCTGAAGAAGGTTCTCGCCAGCCTCGGCATCGCGACCCTGGTGACCGCCGTCGGGGCAATGGTTCCAGGCCACCTGCAGGCCGCCAGCGGCTGAGGTGGCAAAACAGACGGCACAGTTGGTGCCGGCAAAGCAGCCAGTTCAGGGACCAGCGGGTGCAGCGGAGAAAAGGCCGCGGCGCTGAAAAAGGAGGTCTGTACTGAGAAGATGACCGAAGAAGAATGTGCCAAGGCGATGGCGGAGAAGGCCAAGGCCGCTGAAGAGGCAGAAAAAAAACCGAGTGGAGGCAGTGGCTGAGGTGGTAAAAAATAAGTGGTGCCGTGAGCACCACAAAACTTCCTGACTGAAAATTTCAAAGGAATCACGTATGATCGGATTGGCCTTGCGCATTGTCAGGGCCAATCCGTTTTTTATTGGTGGGTCAATGAGGGAGCAGATCGAAAATATTTTCCCGGTGTCGTGCACGCATCTCCCGGAGGCAATTGGCCGTAAGGAAACATCCTCGCCGATCTGGTTTGATGCCGACAGCTTCATCGAGCAAGTCGGGTTGCTGGCGAGTTCAGATGATGTTCCAGCATACCTGCCCGATCTGGCACGAGCGGAACGGGCCCGGTATGAGCTGAGCAACGGGAACCGACAGATACCTCTGGAACGGCCTGATGATTCCATTGAAATCAACCCGACACTGCAGCTGATAGAAGTCGGCTGGCAGCCACTGCTGGTCATGCTTGACGGGGCGAACCTCAAGCCGGAGCCTTCACCACAGATTCTGCTGTTCTGGCAAAACCCTGTTACCGGAAAAGCTGAGATGGCGGCAGCTTCACCGGCAGAACTGCTGGCCCTGAAAATAGTCGCAGAGCGGCTGGAACCGTTGGACGTTGTCACAAGCCACAAACAGCCGGTCGGTGTCTTCGATGGGGTCGTCGACAGTGCGGTTCGAAAAGGCCTGCTGCTTTCACCACCGACGAAGCTGCGCCGGGAAACATCAGAGTCTCAAACATCGACGTCAACAACCGAAGCGTTCATCGAAGCCGAGGTATTCACGCTACAGTGGCATATCACCCATCGCTGTGACCTGCATTGCCGGCACTGTTATGATCGCAGCGATCGTAAAGACGTTGACCTGCAGCAAGGGCTGAAAATCCTTGACCAGATGCGTCAATTCTGCCGTGACCACCATGTTGCCGGCCAGGTTTCGTTTTCCGGCGGCAACCCGTTTTTGCATCCCGGCTTTCTGCAGCTTTACCAGGCGGCCTTTGATCGCAACCTGAACGTGGTGATTCTCGGCAACCCGGTCAGTGAGGAGCAACTCGATGCGGTTCTGCAGATCGTTAAACCGGCTTTTTTCCAGGTCAGCCTTGAAGGACTTGAAGAGCACAATGATCTCATCCGCGGCAAAGGCAGCTATCACTCGGTTCTGGAATTTCTTGATCTTCTGAAAAAGAAAAAGATTTACTCCATGGTCATGTTGACTCTGACCCGTGCCAATCTTGACCAGGTTTTGCCCCTGGCGGAGGTGCTGCGCGACCGGGTCGATCTGTTCACCTATAATCGCCTGGCCATGGTCGGTGAAGGGGCCAACCTGGAGTCCCCTCAGCCTGAGGAATATCACAGGTTCGTCATCGACTACCTCGAAGCCCGCCGCACCAACCCGATTCTGGCCCTCAAGGACAGTCTGATCAACATCGAGCTTGAGCAGCAACAGCACGATCTGTTTGGTGGCTGTACCGGCTTCGGCTGTGGTGCCGCCTTCAACTTTGTTTCCCTGCTGCCGGATGGACAGGTTCACGCCTGCCGGAAGTTCCCTTCCCTGATCGGCGACCTCAAAAAACAGACCCTCCATCAGGTCTACCATTCACCGGCTGCCCAAAAATATCGTCAGGGATGCAATGAGTGCTCTTCATGTCGCCTGCGCCTTGTTTGCGGTGGCTGCCTGGCTGTTGCCCACGGTTGGGGGCGTGACCCCTTACAAGAGAGGGATCCCGATTGCTTCATAACGTAAAATGGAGCGGCCGAAAGGCCGTCGTATTTCAGACCGCAGGCAATTCAGGGTTGTGTTTGCAGAGCAGGCTGCAGACTTTTCTCTGAGCCATTTACGTTTCGTAATGAGGAGTGTCTGGCACCGAATTTTATAACTTAAAATCTAACAGCTAAAGTAAAACCGTCGGGGTTGCCCGACAGCAACTTCATTTTCTTTGTAGCGACAAAGAAAACGAAGCAAAAGAAAGCTTGCGCCTTGCGCTGGGCATGTCCTGCGGTTCTGAAAGGTCTGGACGACCTCAATAAGCCGGATTCTTCTTATCGATCAGGGCCTCCGCTTTCCCCGTCTGCAAGGTGACGAGGCTCTAAACGAGAGCCTCAATCCTTCCGCGGAGGATTGGTTCTTTGGTCATGCTTTTCAGGTTTTCCCCCGGTAAGTCACACTGACTGGAAGGCCCCCTTGTAACGGGCCTGGATTCTTGAGCTCTGTCGCCTATTGATGACTCAGACATCCGGCAGAGGAGATGCCCTCCGCAAGGAGAAGGCCCTTTTGCATACTTTTGTTGCCGGACAAAAGTATGGCGCTGTCGGGCGGGACGCGACCCGCCGATTCTGAACCTGTCCCTTTTTCCACGTCCATGGAAAAAAACATAACCTCACATCTAATACCTGCTGAGCTTTATTAAGAAACAGAAACGGGCAAGACAATTTGCCCGCCCGTTTCTGTTTTTCCCGCCTCGTACCAACACTGGACAATGCGGCCTTTTTTCCACTCCACGCACCACTGCTTTAAAGCGAATTGGCCTTATTCTTCAGGTAAGAGGCAACGCCGGCCGCATCAGGCTTCATACCTTTCTCGCCCTTGTTCCACCCCGCCGGGCAGACCTCACCGTACTTCTCGGTAAACTGGAGGGCGTCGATCATACGCAGCATTTCGTCAACGTTGCGGCCAAGCGGCAGGTCATTGACCACTTGGTGGTGAATCTTGCCGTCTTTGCCGATCAGAAAAGAGCCGCGGAAGGCAACCCCGGCCGCTTCGAATTCGACATCATAAGCACGGCAGATCTCGTGTTTGATATCCGCCACCAGGGGATAGGCAACCGCACCGATCCCGCCTTCGTCGACCGGAGTGTTGCGCCAGGCAACATGGGTAAACTGTGAGTCGATGGAGCAACCGATCACCTGTACATCACGGCTTTCGAATTCTTTGATACGCTTGGAAAATGCGATCAACTCGGTAGGGCAGACGAACGTGAAATCCAGTGGGTAGAAAAACAGGACAACATATTTGCCCCGGTAGTCTGCGAGGCTGAATTCGGAGTTGATGCTACCATCGGCCATAACGGCTGCTGCTGTAAAATCAGGGGCCTGCTTGCCAACCAAAACACTCATCTGAAAAACTCCTTTCAAAGAAAACCAGTTACTTACATAAAATTACGGCCTAGTTTACCGACTCAACCCGGGCTGTCAAGATATTTATGACCGAATTTGTCACTTATCTATCCCGAGACACAAAAGGAGCTGGGTATAGCGGAAAGCAGGACAGAAATCTGAGTAGTGGAGGGTTAGATCTCTCGCGCCTCTTTATTTCTTCTTGCTACGCGGATGGGCCTTGTCGTAGACGGATAACAGTTGGTCGACGCTGACCTGAGTGTATTTCTGTGTTGTTGACAGAGAAGCGTGACCAAGCAGTTCCTGGATGGCACGCAGATCGGCACCGCCGTCGAGAAGGTGAGTGGCAAAGGAATGGCGCAGTGCGTGGGGGCTGATATCCTTGACTATTCCGGCCTTGATCAGTCGGGTCTTCAGATTGCGTTGTACGCTGCGAGGGGTCAGGCGTCCGCCATGGGCATTCAGGAACAGGGGGGTATCGTCTCCAGGCGTTCCCCTGGCCTCGAGATACATGCAAAGGGCTTCATGGGACTTGCGACCGATCGGCAGGATCCGTTCCTTGCGGCCTTTACCGATCACCCTCACCAACCCTTCACGCAGATCAAGTGAACCGACGTTAAGTTCGGTGAGTTCGCTGACACGCAGGCCACTGGCATAGAAGAGTTCAACAATTGCGCGGTCGCGAAGATCGAGAAGACTGTTGCTGTAACCACGCTCCATAAGTGCCGTTGCTTCATCAACAGAAAGCGTCTTCGGCAGATAGCGATTCAGCTTGGGAGTCGAGAGTCCTTCAGCGGGATTACCGGGCAATTGTCCTTCGCGAACCAGGTAACGGAAGAATGTTCTCAATGCGGAAAGCTTGCGGGCGATCGATGTTCTCTGGTTGCGTTTGTGAAGCTCTGCCAGGTAGCGGCGCAGGAGGAAACTGTCGATTTTCAGTAGAGAGGCCAGATCGGAGCCGCCGTTCTGGTCGAGGAAAGTCCGGAACTCATGCAGGTCGCGCAGGTAGGCCGCCCTGGTGTGCGGTGACAGGTTGCGCTCATCTGCGAGATATCCGGTAAAATGATCAATCCATTTCTGCATGATCCACCTCCGTGCAAATCTATCATAGACATCCCTGATTCATAAGTGTTTTCTGGCTAACCAGGTCGTTGCATGGAGGTTGAAGTCGTGCACAAGGCGCGAAAAGCCGCACCGACGTCATACCAAATCGTGTTCTCCTGTTGACGCTCCCAACTGCATGGGATAATCTTTTTTCATGGCAACGATCCTCTCATTATTGCTCATCCTGATAAAACTGACTATCTGCCTGACCGCCCTTTTGGTCCTGCTGAGCTATACCGTTGCATGGTACGAACGTGCCAATGCCCGACCCGACCTCATTGAGCGTCGCTTCACCACCCGCGGCGTCTGTATCGCGATCTGGCTTTTAATCCAGGAGACAGGTTGCCTCCTGCTGACCATTATCATGCGTCCGTTTGGCTGGGTCGCTACCAAGTTACCCGAAGCCGGGCAGTCCAATCGTCCACCGGTTATCCTTCTGCACGGCCTGTTCCAGAACCGCAGCTGTCTTTTCTGGCTGCAGTTCCGCTTGCGTTCTGCAGGTTATCTGCAGACCATAAGTATCAGCACTCCTCCATGGCGGGACATGGAGACCCTGACCGAAAGCCTGGCAAAAAAAGTCGATGAATTGCGCATCAAGCTGAAAGTTGACAAGGTTGTCCTGGTCGGACACTCCATGGGTGGAATGATCGCCCGTAATTACATCCAGAATCGAGGCGGTGCGGCACATGTCTACGGCGTGGTCACCCTCGGTTCTCCGCACCATGGTTCCAAGCTTGCGCCCTTTGCCATTTCGCCCATCGGCAAGACCCTGCTTCCCGGCTGCGATTTTCTGGCCAAATTCAACAGCGTGCCTTGGCCCGAACAGGCCAAGGCCATATCAATCTACACCCGCTACGACAATATCGTGCTGCCCGCCGAATCGGCAAAGATGACCGGCGCACAGATTGTTGAGCTGGATGGCATGGGACACACTTCCCTACTTTTCCATCCACGCTCCCTGCAGGCGGTGATCGAAGCCGTAAATAACATAACGACATGAAAACCCTGCCGGTTAAAAGTCATAAACAGGTTGAACTGATCGACATCACCGACGCTGTCCTCAACGCCATTCGGGAAGATGATATTGTCGAAGGATTGGCCGTCATATACACGCCTCATACCACTGCAGCTATCACAATCAACGAGAATGCCGACCCGGACGTCTGCCGCGACATCAGCATGGGGCTCAACAAGCTGGTCCCAATGCACGATGATTATCACCACCTCGAGGGCAATAGCGCGGCCCATATCAAAAGCAGCCTGTTCGGTGCCAGCGAAACATTGATTATCAATAACGGCAAACCTGTGCTCGGAACCTGGCAGGGGATCTATTTCTGCGAATTCGATGGCCCACGCCAGCGCCGCGTTCACATCCAGACTGTCGGCACATGAGCCTGCCCGTCTCTCTGCAGTCGCTGCCGGATTACGATCCGGGGCGCGTAAAAGAAGCCCTGTATCTTCTCCTGGAACCCCTTGGCGGAATCGAAAAGTTCGTCAAGTCTGGGCAAAAAGTCTTGATCAAACCCAACCTGCTGGCCGGCAAGAGCCCGGAAAAGGCGGTTACGACTCACCCGGAGATTGTCCGACAGGTCATTCTGCTGGTCCAGAGTGCCGGCGCTGTAGCGACAGTCGGTGATTCTCCAGGTCTTGGCAAGCCGGAGAACGTGGCTCGCAAGTGCGGTATTTACGATGTCGTCAAAGCGACCGGGGCACGTTTTGCGGCCTTTGAAGAATCCGTACCGGTTCAATTCGGTTCCGGGACCTTTCATCAACTTGAAGTAGCCAGAGAAGCCCTCGATACGGACATCATCATCAACCTGCCGAAGCTCAAGACCCACCAGATGATAGGATATACCGGTGCGGTCAAGAACCTTTTCGGCCTTGTCGTCGGCATGCGTAAGGTTCGACTGCACCTGCAAGCAGGCACCGACAAAGCCTTTTTTGCCCTGATGCTTCTGGAGCTTGCCGAGCACTTTGAACCGGCATTGTCAATCATGGATGCGGTGGTCGGTATGGAAGGCAACGGGCCCGGCAGCGGCGACCCCGTACAGATAGGAGCATTACTCGCATCGCCACACACCCTGGCCCTCGATACGGTTGCGACAACCATGGTCAATCTGCCCGAAGAACGGGTCTGGACGCAGAAGGTCGCCCGAGAATCGGGACGTCGCGGAGTATCACTGGACGAACTCGATCTACATGGTACTCCGTTGGAAACGTTGCAGACCGACCGTTTTCGCCCTGCCAAGACATCCGACATCAACTTCGGCCTGCCGACACCGCTGAAGAATCTGTTGAAAAATGCGATCACTGCGCAACCTGAAATCAGCCATGCATGCCAACTTTGCGGGCACTGCGTCAGCCATTGTCCACCTCAGGCAATGAGCATGGATGACAATGGCGTACGTATTGATTATGGCCGCTGTATACGCTGTTTCTGCTGCCAGGAGCTTTGTCCCCACGCAGCAATTATAACCCGGCAGGGAGTCCTTCTTCGACTATCCGAATTCATCCATGGACATCGCCGGGAGTAGTTTAAAATGGGTCACTCCAGATTAGGCGTCCGGTCGAAACAACCTGACCGGGGACAATTTAAGAAACCAGCAAGTACGGGGGACATAATGAATTTCACAAGAACCGTGATCGTGATACTTTTAGCCGCAGGGCTTGCCTCCTGTGCCGGCATGCGTCCGGCGCCGCCCGAAGTGCAGCTGGCAGGTCTCGAGATTACCGATTTATCTCTAAGTCACGCAAACTTTCTCGCCAGGTTGCAGGTTTACAACCCGAACAGCATCAGTCTCGACATAAAAGGCCTGAAATTTACCCTCTTCCTGAATGATGTCCGGGTTGCCGACGGCCAATCCACAAAACCCATGTCGATTGCCGCCGAAGAGAGCGGCGAAGCCGTAGTACGTCTCTCGAGCAGCTTCTTCAACCTTTTCCAGTTGACCCGAAAATTACAGGATCAGGATCAGATTGCTTTTCGTATCGACGGCGAGGTCACAGTCGGCGGTCTGGGGATTCTCAACACGACCATTCCGATCGAACGTGAAGGCGTCCTGCCTCTAACCGGCACCCTGAATCAGTTGCGGCCGGATACTCGTTAAAACCAACGCTCTGGCAAGATTCGTAAGGCCCATATCCATAACTCTCAAAAAAAACACAAATAAAATACAAACACTGTTTTAAAAAAAAATTATTTGCATTATAATGAAACAGCGTTTTTGACGCAATTGACCTATTTATACTGAAGAGAGAGGGATAACATGCTGTTTGTCTGGGACGATAAATTCAATACAGGCATTGAGGCAATAGACCAGGATCACAGGAAACTGGTCGACTTGATCAATGATCTTTACGAGGCCATGCAGGACGGCAGCGGAGGAGCTCTGCTACTGCCGATCTTTTCCGCACTGAAGCATTACACGGAGACTCATTTTGACCGGGAAGAGCGATTCATGGTTGACTGCGACGCGCCGGATCAGGCGCGACACTTCCAGGAGCACGAACAGATGATGGCCAAACTGGCCGACCTGGAGGACAGGCATCGTAAAGGTGAGGCAGCCATCTCCCTGCAGACATTGACCTTCCTCCGCGATTGGCTGAGAAATCACATCTGCGTTGTCGACCAGGCCATGGCCGACCAGGTGCGGGAGAAAAACCCCAGCTGATTCAGCCAGGCTTTATGATCTAGAGGGCAACAGGTGGTTAATCTGTTGCCCTCTTTCTTTATTCTTAAGATTAAAACCGGCGGGTCGCGTCCCGCCAGACGCCATACTTTTGTCCGGCAACAAAAGTATGCAAAAATGCCTTCTCCTTGCGGAGGGCATCTCCTTTGCCAGATGTCTGAGTCATCAATAGACGACACTGCTCAAGAAGCCGGCCCGTTACAGGGGCCTTCCTTGCAGTGTGACTTACAAGGGAAAAGCCTGAAAAGCATAAACACAGAAACAATCCTCCAGAGAAGGAGAGGCTCTTGATCGATAAGACAATCCGAGTTGAGGTTAAAGCCTGTACGAGCCAGACATGCCCAGCGCAGCGCAGGCCCTTTTCTGCTTATTCTTTTGGGCCAGCAAAAGAGTAAGGCGCTGTCGGGGGGCGCAACCCCCGGGTTTTGCTCTTGTCTTTGAATTCCTAAAGACGATAGCCAAGGGCAATAGATTAACCATCTATTGCCCTAAGCGTCATAGCAACTCCACCTGCCAGGCAGAAAAAACAAACCCCGCATCGGTGCGGGGTTTGTCAACAATCAGATGGGAAGACCGAAATGGCACTCCCATTCTCACATTTGGCGACCGCGGCCTGGCGGATCACTCCTCGTAAACCAGCACGCGAATCAACCCACAGGTATTGCCTGCCTCAACCGTCGTTGAATCACTGACCGACAGAACTCTGGTAACCCCGTTCTCAACGATAAACCGGTTGACGCGCGCGTCCAGTTCATCAAGTTCCCGTTGCGCCTTGAAAGGCTGTAAAGGTTCACCGAATGTTTTCACCTTGACCATGACTAGCTCCCTCGGCAGCCAGGATCAGACCTGGACGACCTCTTTTACCTCAGGAATCTTTTCCACGAGGGTTCTCTCGATACCCATTTTCAGAGTCATTGTTGACATCGGGCAGGAACCGCAGGCGCCGGTCAGCCTGACACTGACAATACCATCGTCAGTGACGTCAACCAGTTCAACATCACCACCATCAGCCTGCAATGCAGGGCGAATCAACTCCAAGACTTCCTGTACCTGTTCTTTCATCGATTTATTCTCCTTAGATTGAGCATGTAGTAATTGAAGTATACCTGCTTTGTATACTCTCAGTAAACAAGTCGGGTAATTTTAACAGAAAAGCCGAAAACGACCAGGGGGCAATCCAAGTGCCATTTTGCAGGCCAGGCATAACTGGTCAGCCAAGCGGAATCGCCGCAACCGGACGACTGCACAACAACTCCGGAGTCCCGACATCTTTCCCCTGCACGAGGATCTTGAAGGTCTCTCCCATACCGGTTTCCGGCATGATCAGGTTTTTCAGTGTCAAACGCAGCGCCCGGGCATCATTTTCATCGGTTGCGGCGGCCTCCAGACGAACCAGCTCTTCAAAGAAACCAAGGCCGAGCAGAAAACGGTACTGCTCCCCGAACCATAAGGTCTCGAGACCCACTTCTTTGCCCGCCTTCTGCAGTGCGGTAAAATCAACATGAGTCGTAATGTCTTTTTCCCCGACACTGTCGTAAGGGTTGTCGTCCGCCTGGTGGCGATGATAGCACATCAAGGTTCCGGTTCTCCGGTGGGGGGCATAAAGTTCTTCAGCCGGATACCCATAGTCTATAGTCATGACAAAACCCTGAGCGATGCGTTCGCCAACCTTGCGCATCCACTCCGGGGCCAGCAGGTTTGCTTCGGCCCGGTTACTCTCAAACGGCTCGTGGCCAAGCCAGGCGAAATAATCTGACAAACGGGTGTCGCACTTCTCAGCCACCGCCTCCGAGAAGAGAGCCCCGTCACTGTCGACAAAAACTTCCTGGATTTTTCCGGCCCGTTTTTCTACCAAGTGCACCGGAAACGCGTCGATCAGTTCATTCGACAGGAAACAGCCGGAGCTTATCGTCCAGGCATCCTCACTACACCATGTGACCTTGTCAGCGTGATCAGCAAGGTTAACGGCCTGGCGGTTACGATTGTCCTGGCTTACCTCGATCAGGGTATAGCTTAACCGGCTGTATAGTTCGGGAGACTCCTCTGCCAGTGCATCCAGAACATCGAGGGCCAGATGGCCTTCTCCGGCACCCTGCTCGACGATCTGGAATCCTCTGCCTGGCAGGATGCCGTCCATTTCTGCCAGTTGCCGGGCCACCAGACGCCCGAACAGGGCGTTGACGCTGCTCGAGGTAAAGAAATCCCCGGACTTGCCGATCCGGTCGCGCGGCACCATGTAATAGCCATATTGCTGATGATAGAGGGCCTGCGCCATGAATTCAGCAAAACTGACCTTGCCGGACTGCAGAATCTGCCGGTGCAGCAGGGAGGCCAGTTGCGTCGTATTTGGTTGCGGGGGGATAATATCGCTCATGATCGAATTCACCTCTGGAGACAGGCGGCAGTTTAACGCAGCCGAAACTGCAGCACAAGAGTGGATTACTTCCAGGAATTAAGCAGGCAAGGTAATTTGGCGGAGCACCAGCGGGTCATTGGTAAACACGCCAGAGACTCCGGCCCGGAACAGACTCCTCGCACCCTCCGGGTCATCAACTGTCCAGACGTAAACTGGCAGTTTCGCCTTTCGGCATGCGCAAATCATTGGGCGGTTCACCTGCCCGCCCTCGGGATGGAAGGCGACTGCCCGCAATCCATTGGCGAGCCTCACAGCATGACGCCAGTTGCCGGATTCAAACAGGACGGCAATCGGCAACATGTCATCTGCAGAACGCAAACGCGCAAGCAGCTGGTAGTCAAAGGAAGAAACCACACAGTCGGCATCGGGATAACGCTTCAACAGTTCGAGAGACCGCCAGCCCGGCACCGAATTCCTTGATTTCCAGGTTCAGGCGCACCTGGCCACCGAAGCTTTCCAGAACATTCTCGAGGGCCGGGATCGACTCTCCCGCAAAGTCCGTAGAGAACCAGCTGCCGGCATCCAGCATCTGCAGTTGCGGCCAGGTCTTGTCCCCGACCTGGCCCTGGCCATCGGTTGTTCTGTCCAACGTCTCGTCGTGAATAACCACCGGAATTCCATCACGAGAGAGGTGGATATCAAGTTCCAGCCCATCGGCACCACACGCAACGGCTGCGGCAAATGCCGACATGGTGTTTTCCGGTGCCACTGATGAGGCTCCTCGATGCGCCCAGAGAAAAGGACGTGTCATATCTGTTATGCTTTCCTGAAGCGGACAACAATCTTTGCAGGTGAACCGATGCGACTGGATTTTCTTTTAATCATGATTGGCATTCTGCTGGCTGCCGCCATGGTGCTGACTCTGGTATACGGCAAAGAGCACAGTCTTCACGGTTATGGGGCAAATTCATCGGTCACTCTAAATCGCCCTTTGGACGACCCGGCGTAGTTCATACTTTTGGCCTTTGATGTTTCGCGCAAACGTTTTGCGCGACCTGCCTATTTATGACCCTCCGCGCAAAACCGGATAGCCTTTTTGCGCCCAGGCATAGATCCCGCCATACAAATTATAAACCTCGGGGTAACCATGTCGCGCCAGATAATTCACCACCTGGGCGCTACGTGAACCAACCGCACAATAGACCAGGATCGGCTGGCCTTTCGGCAATTCGGAAAGGCGTTTAACCAGCTGGTCTATGGGAATCAGACGTGCCCCTTCGAGCCTGGCCTGCTGAAATTCCCCCGGAGTACGCACATCCAGAAGATAAAGGCCATCTCGCTGGCTGATCATACTGTAAGCATCGTCCGGCGTGACGTTACGGGCTGTAGCCGCCCCGACAAACCCCGGGAGCATCAGCAACAACGCAAAGATGCCGAAAAAGATTGAACGTCTCATAATTTCCTCGCATTCTCCATGATCTTCTTCCCTGCCCATTATATGCAGAAAGCAATATAAATTCACCCTGAAAAAAATTTGTCTTTGCCCATGAAAAATGTCATCATACCGGGCGCTGTCAGATAGCATTGATTTTTAAGGAGTATCAAATGGATCGCAACCTCGCACTGGAGCTGGTCAGAGTCACGGAAGCAGCCGCTCTCGCCTGTGGCCGATGGGTCGGCAAAGGCGATAAGATGGCCGCCGACGGAGCCGCTACGGAGGCAATGCGCCGCACACTCGACGCCATCGAGATTTCCGGGACGGTCGTCATCGGCGAAGGCGAAATGGATCAGGCTCCCATGCTTTACATCGGCGAACAGCTTGGGAGCGGCAATGGCCAGGATGTCGATATCGCTGTCGACCCTCTCGAGGGCACGAACATTTGCGCCAAAGGACTCAACGGTTCCATTGCCACGATTGCCTTGGCTCCGAAGGGTGGTTTTCTGCACGCCCCCGACATGTACATGGAAAAAATCGCTGTCGGCCCGACTGCCAAAGGGGCCATCGATATAAATGCCTCGCCGGCCACCAACCTGCAGCGGGTTGCCGATGCGAAAAAATGTTACGTTGAAGACCTTACCGTGGTCATTCTTGATCGTCCCAGACATGACAAGATCGTTGCAGAAATCCGCAAGGCTGGCGCACGCATTCACCTGATCACCGATGGCGATGTCGCCCCGGCTATTGCCGCAGCTGTCGAAGGCAGTGGTGTTGACATGTTACTCGGCATCGGTGGCGCCCCGGAGGGCGTACTCGCAGCCGCAGCTCTTAAATGCATGGGCGGTGATATGCAGGGGCGCCTGGTATTCATGAGCAATGAAGAACGGGACCGGGCAAAGGACATGGGCATCGACGACTATGAAAAAGTCTACCAGTGCGAGGAAATGGCCAACGGCGACGTTGTCTTTGCAGCAACCGGCGTCACAAACGGAGACCTGTTGCGTGGCATCCGTTATTATTCCGGCGGTGCGGAGACACACTCCATAGTCATGCGCTCCAGAACGCGTACGATACGATTTGTCGAAACCCGGCACAGCTTCGATTTCAAACCGAAATACTGAACAGGAAGCGCGGGCTTTATACTTGTCAGAAGCCGGACAAGTTGGTACTATTGCTCCTGTTTTTCAATGCATGAGGCGAGGTTGAGTGATGGCAATTATTACGATTTCACGAGAAATGGGCAGTGGTGGCATCCCGATCGCCCACAAGGTTGCCGAGAAGTTAGGCTACAAACTGATCGACGGCGAAGCGATCATGGAAGCAGCCAACTCCTACGGGCTTTCCCCGGAAGCGGTTGAGCAGGCTGATGAAAAGCCCCCTCATTTTGTCGACACCCTTGACACCAAGCAATTCCTCGATCTGCACCTGATAGAGCTGATCATTCTCGAGGCGGCCCTGAAAGGCAATGTCGTTATTTACGGCCGCGGCGGTCAGGACCTGCTCAAAGAAATCAGCAGCGTCCTGCGCACCAGAATTATCGCACCTTTTGAGGATCGCGTAGAACGCTGGGCGGAACGCGAGTGGCTCGACCCGGATCGTGCCCGTTTCCTGGTTCGCAAGAGCGACCAGCAAAGAGCCGGTTTCATCAAATACTACTTTGATCGCGACTGGGATGACTGCGTCCACTATGACCTCGTCATCAACACCCAGCGGCTCTCCGAGGATACGGCGGTCAAGCTCATCTGCAACAGTGTCAAGGATGAAAACCTTGAAGGGATCAAGGCCAACAGCAAGAAGATCCTTTCCGACCTGATCCTGCGCAAGCGGGTGGAAATTGCCATTCTATCCCACGACCACGTCGATCCCTACCTTCTCGAAATCAGTGTTGAAGACTGCATTGTCGTCCTTTCAGGCCAGGTCCACTCTGCAGCGGAAAAACTGGCAGCAGAGCAGCAGGCCCGTACCGCCAGCGGCATCTTTGAGTTGAAAAACAACATCAAGGTAGTTGAATACCGGACAACCCCGGATGACCACTAAATCCTGCAGCACAGATACTTTTTGGAAGCCGACCCGTCAGGGTCGGCTTCTTTGTTTCGCAAACCGGTCAATCCTGCTTGTCATGCTTGTTCCCTTGCAAGCCTGTATGCTAGGATGAAGCGTTTTTCAAGACCAATCACAAGTTAAGGAGACAACCATGGCCGGACACAGCAAATGGGCCAATATCAAACACCGTAAAGGCGCTCAGGACGCCAAGCGCGGCAAAGTTTTCACCAAGCTCATCAAAGAACTTACAGTGGCGGCCCGAATCAGCGGTGGAGACCCGGATGCTAACCCCAGGCTTCGCACCGCAATCGACAAGGCAAAACAGGCCAACATGCCGAAAGACAACGTTGACCGGGCGATCAAGAAAGGCACCGGCGATCTGGATGGTGTCAATTACGAGGAGGGCATCTTCGAGGGATACGGCCCGGGGGGCGTTGCACTGATCGTAGAGTTCCTTACTGACAACCGGACCCGAACCGTCGCTGATGTCCGACATATATTCAGCAAATACGGAGGGAACCTCGGTGTCAGCGGTTCCGTGGCCTTCCTTTTTGATCGTAAAGGGTTGATCTCATTTTCAACCGATAACGATTTCGAACAGCTCTTCGAAATCGCCCTTGAGGCAGAAGCGGAAGATGTCAAGGACGAGGGGGACATTTACGAAGTGATTACGGATTCGAGCAACTTCATCGAAGTCCGCGATGCCATGGCGGAAGCCGGACTGCAGTGGGAAACTGCGGAAGTCACAATGATTCCGCAGAACCAGGTCCAGCTTGAGGGAAAACCGGCAGAGACCATGCTCAAATTAATGGATGCCCTTGAAGATAATGACGATGTTCAGAACGTCTACGCCAACTTCGATATCAGCGAAGAGGAATTGGCGAAAATAATGTAACCCAAAGGCCCGTGGAATGAGGTTCGTGCTTTTAGGTTAATTCCTCCACGAGCCACGAACCACGAGCCACGAGCCTTATAAATGAGAATACTAGGCATCGACCCCGGCACGCGGATCACCGGCTACGGCATCATCGATGTTGAGGGCAACCGCCTGCGCCATGTCGACAACGGCAGCATTAAAACCCGGAGCAGCGATCCTTTGCCGCTCAGGTTGAAAACCATCTACGACGGCCTGACAACTATTCTCAAGGAGTTTTCGCCGCAAGCGGTTGCTGTTGAGCAGGTATTCCTGGCGAAAAACCCGCGGGCGGCACTGACCCTGGGACACGCCCGTGGCACAGCGGTTCTTGCGGCAGTCAATCTAGGCCTTGAAGTCCACGAATATTCTGCTCTCCAGGTCAAAAGTGCTGTGGTAGGCTATGGCCATGCTGCCAAACAACAGGTCCAGCACATGGTCAAGGCGTTATTGAACCTGCCGGAGGTTGCCCAGGAAGATGCCGCAGACGCCCTGGCTGTTGCCATCTGTCACGCCAACAGCCGTACCATGAAACAGGTAATCAACAACAAACGATGACTACAACCTGCATTCAGGCACAGATCACGGTTTAACGGATTACGCATATCATGATTGCTCTGGTTCGCGGCACCCTGGCTTACAAATCGACTGACCACGTCATCATAGACGTCGGCGGCGTCGGCTATCGCCTGTTTATCCCGCTGTCAACCTTCTACTCTCTGCCCGAAACCGGAGAAGCTAGCCTCTACACACACACGCATGTACGCGAAGACGCCCTGCTCCTATATGGCTTCCTGACTCTCGATGAGAAAAACCTTTTCGGTATCCTGATCGGGATCTCGGGAATCGGACCCAAGCTGGCCATCAATATCCTTTCACACATTCCGGTGGCAGATCTGAAAAACGCCATTGCTGCAGGGGATGTAAAACGGCTCTCCGGACTGCCAGGAATCGGCAAGAAAACTGCCGAGCGGCTGGTTCTGGAGCTCAAGGACAAGGTCGGACCGGTCGATGCGACTCTCACCACGGCAGGCGCCTCTTCCCTGACCGGTCAGTCGTCCGGCGATTTGATCAACGATGTGATTTCCGCCCTGGTCAACCTGGGCTACAAGGATAGCCAGGCCCGCAAAGTCCTGGAGAATATGGAACTGGCACCGGATGTTCCGATGGAAAATGTCCTGAAAGGAGCGCTGAAAGTCCTGGTTCGCTGACTTTCGGTTAAAAAAATGGAAGAAGATCGTCTGATCACAGCTATAGGGACTGAAGAAGATGGAACCTTTGATGTCTCACTTCGACCGAGAATCCTCACGGAGTATGTCGGCCAAAGCAAGGTCAAGGAGAACCTCAAGGTATTCATCAGCGCCGCCCGCAGTCGCGGAGAGTCCCTGGACCATGTGCTTTTCTATGGCCCGCCCGGCCTGGGAAAGACCACCCTCGCCCACATCATCGCTGCAGAGATGGGCGTCAACATCAAAAGTACTTCCGGGCCCGTAATAGAAAAGCCTGGAGACCTGGCCGCGGTTCTGACCAATCTGGAACCGGGGGACGTCCTTTTTATCGACGAGATTCACCGACTTTCACCAGTCGTTGAAGAGATCCTTTATCCGGCCATGGAGGATTATCAGCTCGACATCATGATCGGTCAGGGACCTTCGGCACGAACCATCAAACTCGACATCCCGCGGTTCACGCTGGTCGGGGCAACAACCCGTGCCGGGCTATTGTCCTCTCCATTGCGTGACCGCTTCGGGGTCCTGAACCGCCTTGAATTCTACACCCATGAAGAGTTGACCACCATCGTTACCCGCAGCGCCGGAATCCTTGACGTTGCCATAAATGGTGAAGGAGCAGGTGAAATTGCCCGTCGTAGCCGTGGGACCCCGCGAATTGCCAACCGCCTGCTGAGACGAGTACGGGATTTCGCACAAGTCGACGGTGACGGGTCAATTTCCAAGCCGATGGCAGACCAGGCTCTGGTCCGCCTGGAAGTCGACAGGCAGGGCTTTGACCAGATGGATCGGCTGTTACTGGAAACAATTATTGACAAGTTCAGCGGCGGACCGGTCGGCCTTGACACTCTCGCAGCAGCGATTGGTGAAGAAAAAGACACTATCGAAGACGTCATTGAACCGTTCCTGCTACAACAGGGCTTTCTCAACCGCACTCCACGCGGACGAGTCGCCACCCACCAGGCGTACTCTCATCTCGGGCGCACCCCCGGATCAAAAACCGATTCGGGACCACTTTTTTCGTAAAACATTTAACCGAGAATCGATTTTCCCTGTTACGCGGATAAATCTTGTGATAGCTTGACCATCTGGGGGTGAATCACGCACTTGCCCTGCTGACACACCCCGAGGGCCGTCATGGTGACGGCCCTCAGTTTATTTCAGCCCGTGAAAGGAGCTCTGCTCCCGACACTGGACCACTCGGGACATGAATTGCGCAAATTCAGGGCTCCGCTTTCCGCTGCTCCCGGCCTTTCAGTCTCTTGTCAACTTTGCCTTAATCACCATTGACCTAGCTTGCTTTCTATCTATCCCTTACCAGCACGGCACGATAAGTATCTCAGTCATGGACCCAAACCTTCTGCAACAGTTTCGCCAGCAACTGGCTACATGGATTGACCGGCAGATGGGAACGCAGCGCCTGCCCTTTCAGCGGCTGGAAATCTGTCCAGAATTGCTGACTGAGCAGGGGAGGCAGGTCCCGGACCTCGTGCTCTGGATCAATCGCGACAGCCAGTTGGCAGGGAGCATGATCCTCTTGCCGGACGAGGTTGACAGTCAACTGCTTGACGAAGCCGTTGCCATGGCACATGCGCTCGGATTGGGGCACTTCACAACCTGGGCCGCCCGGGACGTCATAATATGGCAAATATCTGAAAGCGGCCCGGCCCCGCTGCACATTTTCCCCTTGCCACCGGCAAACCGCGTTGTCCCGGAGGACTTTCAAAATACTCTCAATGACCTGCTTGAAAAGCTCAAAATCATTTCTGTCACGACTGCCCTTTCGGCCACCGAGTTCACGCTGCATTACTACGCGAACCTCTGTTTGCGTAATCTGCAGGAACTGGCCCCTGGCCTGACTGTCAGCGCCCGTCTGACTGCAGGGCAAACAGCGGCCGACGAATGGCTGGAACTCGCCCCCCTGGAAAAAGCGTGGATGAGCCTGTGGCGCATACTTTTTCTGATCTGCAGAAAACACCTGCCTCCCGGACTGCAGCCGGAAAGACTGGAGCAGGTTCTGCATTATGCCTTGGCAGATTTCATTGACAGAGACGAAAGGCTTGCATGGCTCGAGATCCGAAAGGACGAGCCACCACTGCAAGACCAAGAGGCCGTGCGCCTGCATCACCTGGCCAGCAGAATGCGTCAACTCGGATGGCCGCGATGCGAAAGTCAGGCCATTGCACTGGTCGAGCTGCTTCTGTTTGAAGTTTCCTGTCGTTATGAACTTGAGCCTCCCCAACTGCCATGGCAAACCGATAACACAACACTCTGGGTGAACTGCACTCCTCCACACGCAGCAGGTAATTGCTCACTGGTTGTGCCACGCCCATGCCTTGCCGGGTATGCATTGAAGGCTTCACTGATAGAATCCTCGCCGCAACGTACATACGAAAAAGACCTTTTCTCGCTCCTTCCTGTAAAGAAATTTACATCGGCCGTTGCTGTTTTCTCCAACGCGCAGATACTTGATCGCGGCGAAAAGGAGTCCCGCCTGATTCTGTTGCGCCAGGCGTGGCCGAACCGACGGTTCGATCTCCCGAACAAAACCCCGGTCTGGGTTTGGGAGGCACTTTATCTCACCGGACAGGTATCCGACAACCTGACCCTGGTTCTGCCGCATGCGTGGTACAAGGCTCCGGGGATGACAGTCCTCTGGTCAATTCTGACTGAACATTATCAGCTCACCGACATTACCGGTTATGAGTTCGGCAGGCAGGCTCTTCAACTGCTTCGGTCCACCAGGACCGAAGCACACGTTAGAGTTCACCTGTGCAACACAGCTTTCGAGATTCCGGCAACCGCAATCTACCAGGAGCCTGGTACCATACAGATATGGATGAACGCCCCACAGGAAATTCTGGGGCTGCTCCGCGACAGGGGCATGGCCGCTGCCGGATCGCAATGGGCTGACTGGACGGCAGCCCTGAAATGGGGGACATATCTCTTTCTGCACACCCGATTCGGCAGATATCTATGGGATTTGTGCAGCGATCGCGCAGACCTTCCGGATCCGGGAAAAGTCCATGAGGCCGTACTGACACATGGCATGTTGCTGCTCGATGAAAACAGCCTTACGGATCTGAGTCTCTCAGCTTCGCAACTGTCAGGGGAAATCCCCGAAACGAAAATCCTCGAACGGGAATTCATCAGCATCTTCGGGCCGATGCCCGAGATCCCGCAAACTCCAGCAGACATCGTTACGGATCAACCAAAGACCCGGCGGACAGGGAAGACTCATATCGAGCTGATTGTCAGGACCGTCTTTGTCGACGGAGTTCCGCATTTTCCGGAACATTACCTGATGAATATCTATCGACCGGAACTGATTCATTACGACCTGTACGGCCCTCTCGAAGTTGCCGAGGAATTTTTTGACCGGATATCCCTGCACACCCCTGGAGCTGAACACTGTATCGAGGTCTCTGGCAAGCCCGTCGCCGAAGCACTGATCCTTGTATCTCATTCAGATCGGAACGGCGTTGATTTACCAAAAGATGAACAGCTCCTGGAGGAATTGCTCTTGAAATACCGTGTCGACCTGAAACGCCTCTGGCACAACCTGGTCAGAGAGTGTCGTCGTGCAGAACCGCATCAACAGGCGGCCATAAGATTGGCACGGAGGATCTGGCGGCAGCAGGGGTTGCCCCCGGACAGCATTTAAAAAGGCGATGACCTGCAGGTCATCAGTATTGCAAGTAACCAGTTTTCTGGCCTTTTTTTGCAAATCGTATTATTATAGCCAGGCTTGACCGAGAGTAATCCCCAACCAGAAACTGCAAAGGCTCGTGAAATGAACATTCTCCTGCATATCTGCTGCGCCAACTGTGCCATATACCCGGTCCGCACTCTTCGGGAATCAGGGCATGAAGTTGACGGCTACTTCTTCAATCACAATATCCATCCATACCAGGAATATCGCCGCCGGCTGCAGGCCGTCGAGGAATACGCCGTAGCCAGCGACCTCAAGGTTATCTACAGGGACGAGTACCTGTTGGAGGACTTCCTGGCCCAGGTTGCCTCTGAACCGGCAGGCCGTTGCACCTACTGTTACCAGTCACGCCTCAAAGAGGCCGCAGCCTATGCCGCCGACTCAGGCTACGAGGCATTCACTACCAGCCTGCTGTACTCGCGATACCAGAATCACGAGCTGATTCGCAAACTCGGTGAAGAGCTGGGTCGACATTATGGCATAGAGTTTCTCTACGATGACTTCCGAGCCGGCTGGCAGGAGGGGATCAAGGCATCCAAAACCATGGGTCTCTACAGGCAGCAGTATTGCGGGTGCATCTACTCGGAAAAAGACCGCTACCACCCCAGCAGAAACAATTGATGGGCAGCGACCTGGGCAAGACTTTAATTGTCGCCGGTCTTCTGTTGGTCGCTGTCGGCCTGTTCCTGACCTTTGGCGGAAAACTGAACTTCGTAGGCAAACTCCCGGGAGATATTCGCATCGAACGGGATAATTTTTCTTTTTTCTTCCCGCTCGGGACCTGCCTGTTGGTCTCACTGCTGCTCTCGCTGATTTTCTGGATATTCAGACGCTGACGCGTCTACGTAACCGGCTTCTGGAGTGCCCATGCATACCGCTCCATCCAGACCCAGGCTCGGCCTTGCTCTTGGCAGCGGCGCAGCAAGAGGGCTCGCCCATATCGGCGTCCTGAAAGTCCTCGAGGAAGCCGAAATCCCTATCGACATCATTGCCGGCACGTCCATGGGAGCCCTTATCGGAGCCATGTATGCGGCTGGCGTGCCGATCAATCATATGGAAAAAGCCGCTCTCGAGATTGATTGGCGCAGTATGGCCAAGCTGCTTGACCCGGTTTTGCCAACTTCGGGGCTGACCGACAGCAAAAAGCTGGTCTCCTTCATGGCCGAGCTGCTACCGGCGCGTGATTTTGAAGACCTCAATCGGCCAATGGCAGTCACGGCAACCGACATCAACACCGGCGAGGCTGTCATCATCAAGCAGGGAAATTTGCTGGAGGCATTGCGAGCCGGCCTCGCGTTTCCAGGAATTTTCTCTCCGGTACGTTTCGGTCAGCGTTTTCTGGTTGATGGCGGTCTGTGCAAACCGATCCCGACCGATGTTGCCCGTCATCTTGGCGCAGACAAGGTCATCGGAGTCTGCACCATCCCGGCGGTCAACAAACAAACCCCTGAAACCTCCTTGCCTGCTATCCCCGGTTATGCGAAGCCTGTCAGTCGCTGGCGTGACCTGTTCAGTGCCCGCAGTATAGAGCTGGCATTCCGGGCCGCGATCAGGCAGGGATTGAAAGAAGATGCGCGTGGTGACCTGAAAACGCCCAATATCTTTCGCGTCTGCGCCCAGAGCGTTGTGATCATGGAGAATGTCATAAATGAACTGCATCTGCGCCAGAACCCCCAGGACCTGATCATCAGACCGTCACTGAATGGTATCACCCTGCTGGAGTTTCATCGCGCCAAAGAAATTATGGCGGCGGGTGAAGCCTCGGCCAGGGCAGCCCTCCCCGAAATCGAATATCTTCTGCAAAACGCTTGAAAGCCCCTCCCGCTCTGCTAACATGTTGATATAATTGTTTCAATTCACCAAATTGCAACAAACAAGGAGACTATCATGATTGAGCTGCTCGAGAAGACCGTGCTGACTGCTGTTGGTGCAATGACCCTCACCCAGAAAAAAGCCGAAGAGCTGATTCAGGAACTACGGGAAAAGCTTGATATCAGCGAGGAAGAAGGCAAGGCCTTCCTGCAGAAAATCCAGGAAGCTGCGAGCAAGAATCAGGAAAAAATGCAGGAGCAGGCGCGTGAAGAAGTCAAAAAGGCCTGCGAGCGCATGGGCGTGGTCACCACCGACGAATTTGACAAACTGAAGAAAAAAGTCGCCTCTCTGGAGAGAAAACTTAAATAGGGCGTTGCAATGTCCAGAACTTAACCATGCTGCCAATTTTTCGAGTTAACAGAAATATCCGAACGATCCGCCGCTACAGAACAATTCTGGGCGTTCTGATCAAATACGGGTTCGGCCATTTTGTCGAACAGCTCAACATCGACTACTACCTGGAACTCGGCAAACGCATCGTTACGCGCGACAGAATGCACAGGGAACTGGAGCGACTCAGTCAACCTCGACGACTGCGCATGGCCATGGAAGAACTCGGACCGACCTTCATCAAACTCGGCCAACTGCTTTCGACCCGCCCTGATGTACTCGACCAGGAGTTTATCCAGGAATTCAGTAAACTGCAGGACGAAGTCCCTGCTGTTACGCTGGATCAAATCAAAACCCAGGTCCAGCGCGAATTGGGCTATCCCGTAGATGAACTGTTCGCTGAATTCTCGGAAAAGCCGCTCGCTGCGGCGAGCATTGCCCAGGTGCACCGCGGCAAACTCAGAAGCGGTGAAGAGGTTGTCTTCAAGGTCCGGCGGCCAGGCATATCCAGAATCATAGAAACCGATATCGACGTTCTGATGGGGCTGGCTTACCTCATCGAGCAGCACGTCCCGGCCATTGCACTTTACGATCCGGTCGGGTTGGTCAAGGAATTTCGTCGCAGCATCATGCGAGAGATGAATTTCACTCGTGAGGGTCACACTGTTGAACGTTTTACGGCCAACTTCACCGACAGCACAACCGTTTACATTCCGAAAATATTCTGGGATTATTCCGGTGAAATCGTCCTCACCATGGAGTACGTTCCCGGTATAAAAATCTCGCACCTGGAAGAGCTCAAAGCACAGGGTTACGATCTCAAGGAGATTGCTCGACGGGGCGCGGATGCTTTTCTGAAACAGGTGCTCGATCATGGCCTGTTCCACGCCGATCCTCACCCGGGAAACATCTTCGTCCTGCCTGACCAGATTATCTGCATGATCGACTTTGGCATGGTCGGGCGACTCGGGCAAGACCTCAAGGAACAACTTCTCGACCTGTTGCAGGCACTGCTCGAAAGAGATGTCGATCGCATCATCTCACAACTTCTTTACTCCGGAGAGTTGACCGATACGGCAGACCTGAAGAACCTCAAGCGGGACCTGCACGACTTTATCGAAGATTATTACGACCTGGTGTTGCAGGACATCAAGATCGGCAGGCTTTTCTCGGAATTCATTGAAATCCTGACCCACCATCGCATCCACTTCCCTCCAGACTACATGATACTTGCCAAGGCCCTTGTGGTCATGGAGGGCGTTGGTCGGCAGTTGGATCCAGATTTCAATATGATTTCCCACATGCGGCCCTATGTGAACAGGCTTCTTGTCGAACGCTTCAGCCCAAAGAACATCACTGCACAGGCTGGCCGGATCGCCATGGCCTACACGTCACTGGCAAAAAATCTGCCGCATGACATCAAGGAATTCATCAATCGCCTGAATCGCAACCAGTTCAAGATCGACCTTGAACATCGCGGCCTGGAGAAACTGGTCACTGATCTAGACCGCTCCAGTAACCGCGTGTCTTTTTCCCTGGTCATCGGCTCACTGATCGTCGGCTCTTCACTGGTCATGCAGATCGACAAGGGGCCAATGGTCTTCGGCTTTCCGCTCCTTGGTTTACTGGGATATTCCATCGCTGGCCTGCTCGGCCTCTGGCTGGCAGTGGGCATCCTGCGTTCCGGCAGGTTGTAATATCTGCCGGGTCTCGAGCACTGTGGTTTCAAAAACACACCTGTTGCATAAATAGGACTTTTGCGCACGGCAAGTCCTGATGCGTGACCTATAAAATCAATATTTTCGGTTACTTTGCAATATCTTTAAGTTGGCAGAATAATTGCATAAATAATATTTTGCTAATAATTTAATCACAGAAAGCCCAAGCTCCATGATCATGATTTGCCAGACAACTATCGCCCGCCCGACTGCAATATCCGGGATCGGACTGCACACCGGACAACGCATCAACATGACGTTGCGCCCTGCAGACGCTGGCGTTGGCATTGTCTTTCATCGTCAGATAGATGGCTGCAAGGTCTCCATAGAGGCGAAATCAGCCAATGTCGTTGATACCCGTCTGGCGACGGTGCTCGGCAAAGGGGACGTTCGTGTCTCTACCGTTGAGCACTTGCTTGCTGCGCTAGCCGCTTACGGTGTGGACAACCTGCACATAGACATTGATGGACCGGAAGTGCCGATTATGGACGGCAGTGCCGCACCCTTCGTTTCGGTCCTGGAAGAGGCCGGATTGACTCGCCACACAGTAAGCCGTAAATTCCTGGCCATCCGCAAACCGATCTCGGTGATTGACGGTGAAAAACGCGTCAGCATCATCCCCTCGCGTTTCTTCCGCGTCACCTTCGACATTGCGTTCCAGCATCCGTGCATAGCCTTGCAGCAGCGCTCGGTCAAGGTAACGACGTCAGGATTCCGCAAAGAGTTAGCAGCGGCGCGCACATTCGGTTTCCTTAAGGATGTCGAAATGCTCAAGGCGGCCGGACTCGCACGAGGTGGCTCCCTGGAAAATGCGATCGTCATTGATGATGAAAAAATCCTCAATCCGGAGGGTCTGCGCTTTCAGGATGAATTTGTCCGGCACAAGATTCTTGATGCCATTGGCGACTTGAGCCTGATCGGCTATCCGATCCTTGGCCACGTTCGCGCTTTCAAAGCCGGGCATGACATCAATCACCAGTTGGCAGAGAAAATCCTCAACACCCCTGACAGCTGGCAACTTCTCGAATTCAGTGAAGAAGACCTCAAGGCAGCTTTGCAAATGACACCGGCCTTCGCCACCGATATGGCGTTGTCCAAGGCCTGACCCTGAATATATCAAGACTGACAAGGCAGCCTACTTCGGCTGCCTTTTTTATTTCGCATTCTAATGACGTCCTGCGGACAGTTCTTGGCACACTCGGCCATTCGTCATGCGGCGCTGGCACGACATACTGCATAGTTTATATGTCTGCCAGTTGTGACTTGCAAAAGTATCTATTTTACGCTTAAATTACGCAACGATAGACTTACTCATGCCGACAACGAAACCAGTCAAGACATCAGATACCCAGACCACCGAATCCCGCAAACGCCGCCGTGAATGGTTGCTCGTAGCAGGCATCGTCGGACTGGTCGCATTGTCTCTGCGCTACCAGGGTCAGCTTTTCGAGCTGACCTCGGAAATCCCCCTGTCCGGCAACATCCTGGTCCTTGCCTTGATCAACCTGAACATCCTGTTGATCATCCTTTGCCTTTTCCTGGTCATGCGGAACATCTTCAAGCTCCTGTTAGAGCGAAGGCGCGGGATACCTGGCGCAAAACTGCGAAGCAAACTGGTCTTGTCGTTTATTGCCCTGTCCTTGATTCCGACTATGCTGCTCTTTTTTGTTTCGGCAGGTTTTATTACCAACTCAATTGAAAACTGGTTCAACAGTCAGATCGAGGAGTCACTCAAGGAATCGCTTGAGGTCGCACAAACCTATTACAAGAATTCTGCCAGCAATGCGCTCTACTATGCCGACCAGATCTCGCAGGCCATCAAGAACGAGAAACTGCTCAACGAGGACAATCTTCCGCTCCTGGTGGAGCACATTCACCAGAAACAGAAGGAGTACAACCTCGGCATTGTCGAGGTCTTTTCATCAACCCTCGAAGAACTTGTCCGGGCTGTCAATCCACAAGTCCCCGCCGCGGAGTTTACCGATCCCGGCTCAGACAGCATCCGCGAAGCTCTTCAGGGTAATCGCTTCACACGCATTAGCCCGATCGGTCGGGCTGACCTGATCAGGGGGATTGTGCCGATATATTCCAACTGGAACCCAGATGACGTCGTCGGAGTTGTGGTCGTCAACTATTATGTTCCTTATTCACTGGTCAACAAGATGAAAGAGATCAGCAGTTCCTTCGAACAGTACAAATCCACCAAACTTCTGAAAGGAAAGATCCAGAAAGGCTACGTGCTCTTTCTGCTGCTGATTGCTTTAGTTATTATCTTTTTATCGACATGGGCCGGCTTCCACCTGGCTCGTGGCATCACTGAGCCGATACAGGACTTGGCCGTGGCAACCAATCGTGTCGCTTCAGGCGACCTGGACGTAACTCTTGAGAGCCACAGCAATGATGAAGTCGGCTCCCTCGTTGAAGCTTTCAACACGATGACAGCAGACCTGCGCAAGAGCCAGGAGACCATCCGCATGGCGAACCGTGAGTTGCAGTTATCGAACCTTGAACTCGAGCAGCGTCGGCGATACATGGAAATTGTCCTCGCCAATGTAACGGCCGGTGTCGTTTCCATCGACAGTCGCGGACTGGTCACCACGATTAACAAGTCAGCTGAGAAATTACTCGGGTTAAAGACAACGAAAATTATCGGCCGTAATTTCCGTGACATCGTCCCCGCGGATTACCTGCCGATGATCAAGGAGATTCTCAAGGAACTGGTCGTTTCGGGTAAAGATTCGATCCGCAAGCAGATTGCTCTGCCAACCGGCGACAACAAGGTTGTCTTGCTGGTGAACGTGACAACACTTAAAGACGAAAATAATGAGTTCATGGGAACTGTTGTGGTATTCGACGATTTGACCCAGTTGCTCAAGGCACAACGTATGGCAGCGTGGCGAGAAGTTGCGCGTCGTATCGCTCACGAGATCAAGAACCCGTTGACCCCGATCCAACTCTCTGCACAACGCCTTCGCAGACGTTATCTTGACAAGTTCGACGCTGAAGATTCGGTTTTTGATGAATGCACCGGGATGATCATCAAACAGGTTGATGACTTGAAAAACCTGGTCAACGAATTCTCCAGTTTCGCTCGCATGCCTGCCAGCAACCCCAGTCCGAACAACCTCAACGAAGTAGTCAGCCAGGCTCTCGTGCTGTTCCAGGAAGGCCATAAGGAAATTGAGTTCAAGTTGAGACTGGATTCGGCTGTACCGATTTTCAACATCGATCATGAACAGATCAGGCGGGTTGTCATCAATCTGCTGGACAATGCCGTGTCTGCTGTCGGTAGCAATGGCATAATCGGTATTGAGACCTCTTTCAACTCTGTTCTCCAGATTGTCACACTGAAGATCAGCGACAACGGTTACGGTATCCCGGCAGAAGATAAACCCCGGCTTTTTGAACCTTATTTTTCCACCAAGAAATCGGGGACCGGGCTGGGCCTGGCTATTGTCTCCACGATCATTTCCGATCATAATGGCTATATCCGGGTTCGTGATAATGAGCCACAAGGAACACACTTTATTGTCGAACTGCCGATATCCACGGATACCCCTCAAGCCTGATCATTTTTTATAGAGGAAATATGCAATCCATCCTGATCGTCGACGATGAAATCAGTATTCGAGAAAGCCTCACTGGCATACTTCAAGACGAGGGGTTCACTCCCATCTCAGTTGACAGCGGCGAGAAGGCAATAGAAAAAATCAGTGAAGACAAACCTGACCTGGTTCTGCTCGACATCTGGATGCCCGGTATGGACGGGCTCGAGACCTTAACGAAGATCCGTGACATCTACCCTGACCAGCTGGTTGTCATGATGAGCGGACATGGCACAATTGAAACCGCTGTCAGATCAACCAAGCTTGGAGCCTATGATTTCATAGAGAAGCCTCTCTCACTCGAGAAAGTACTCCTCTGCATCCAAAATGCCATCAAGATCAGCCAGCTCGTGGAAGAGAACCGTGAGCTCAAAGCCAAGATCGGCAAAGAGCACGAGATGATCGGTAGCAGCAAGCCGATCAGAGAGTTGAAACAGCAGATCAAGATTGCCGCACCGACATCCGGTTGGATACTGATTACCGGCGAGAATGGTACCGGCAAGGAACTCGTCGCACGTTCAATCCACCACAACTCACGCAGGCAGGACCAACCTTTTGTTGAAGTCAACTGTGCGGCTATACCTGAAGAATTGATTGAATCAGAGCTTTTCGGTCACGAAAAAGGTTCCTTTACCGGAGCGACAACACAGCGCCGAGGAAAATTTGACCAGGCGCACCAGGGGACCCTGTTTCTCGACGAGATCGGCGATATGAGTCTGAAAACTCAAGCCAAGGTTCTTCGCATCCTTCAGGAACATAAATTCGAACGCGTCGGCGGCAACAAGACGATAGAGGTCAACGTGCGCGTGATTGCGGCAACCAACAAAGATCTGGAAAAAGAGATCGCCGAAGGCAATTTTCGCGAAGACCTCTACTACCGCCTCAATGTCATCCCTTTTCACGTCCCGCCATTACGGGAGCGCAGTGCAGATATCCCTCATCTTGCGACACACTTCCTTGAGTACTTCTGCAGCAAGGAATCGCGTGAGACCAAGAGTCTAGATGATGATGCTATGAAGGCCATTCAGAGTTACTCATGGCCGGGCAACGTTCGTGAGCTCAAGAATCTCATTGAACGACTGGTGATCATGTCTCCCGGTAATACTATTACCCGTGGTCAACTTCCGCAATCCATCTTCGGCAAACAACACTCAGCCAGCACAGAACAGAATTCCGTCAACCTTATCTGCCGACACCTACCGTTGCTGCAAAAGAGGAATTTGAAAAAGAATTTCTGGTCCAGAAACTCGAAGAGAATGAATGGAACATTTCTCGCACTGCTGAGGCGATCGAAATTGAACGCTCCAACCTGCATCGCAAAATCAAGTCTTACGGAATTGAGTTGAAGAAGGGGTAAGGTTTTATTTGACAGGATGTGCGGGTTGTTTATCTGACACAAAAAAAAGGCCCCGTCGCAAACGAGACGGGGCCTTTTTGAATAATTTCGGCGGCGACCTACTTTCCCACACAGTCACCCATGCAGTATCATCGGCGCAATAGGGCTTAACTTCTGTGTTCGAGATGGGAACAGGTGTGACCCCTATGCTATAGCCACCGAAAACCGTAAACTGGTTTTCAATTGCCTAGAGTTGTTTATTGATTGATGCTGGCATACTGCAAACTT
>CAWGUB010000020.1:0-108797 GCA_963825575.1 uncultured delta proteobacterium | reverse complement strand
CATCGTGCCCTGAATTTTGCTTTTCGCACTCCTCATGCCGAGCGTCACGGGTCGCTCCGGCGCAAAAATGTCCCTTCAAGCTTACCGCTTTGCTCCGCCTCTCAGCCCAAAAATCGACGACAGCAGGTAAGCTCCGGCCGCGAGCAGAAGCAGGGTACTGTAACCCGTCTCAACGGCAATGATCGTCGCAAACGCTGCGCCGGCAACGGCAAGGCAGCCATTGATTCCCCATGCCCAGGGAATCTCGTTTTGGCTCGTGCTGTGCAGTCGTCGAATACCGAGGGGAAAAGGCATGCCCATGATCAAGGCCGCCGGCATCAGAATGCCGATCGCCAGGCCGATTCGCGAGATGAGTGAGAAATGTATTGTCGACTGCAAGAGGGGCCCCAGCGTCAGTACGTAAACAACCAAAACGATGAAAACCATCGTGGCCAAGCGTTGCGGTTTTTGATTCCTGAAATGCTCGGTAAGCATGCTGCCCATCGCAGAACCGATCAACAGAACGGCCACGACCAGCGATGCCGAGAATACCGGCTGGCCGATATAGAACTCGAAGCGATGAATCATGGCGAGCTCGGCCCACATGTAACCCACGCCCAGTCCGCCGAAGTAAACCAGGGTCCCGAGGCGCGAGCCGTGTCCACCCTTGAGCCTGATCAGGGGCAGAAGGACCAATATGAGCGCCAGCACGGTGAGGACGACTGCCGCCAGTGCTGCCACCAGGACGCCGAGCTCGATGAAGGGGACGGTGCGCTGCCCGTACTGCTCAAGGAGGAAAGCGATCCTGGACCAGCGTAGAAACTGTGAGAAGAAGGGGCGGTCGTCAGTGGCTGGTTCGATGCGAAAAGGGTAGTCGCGATAAAGGGCTTGCCGGCTTTCTTTCTGCTGCATCGCATCCAGCAGGGCAAACAAGCTATCGTCCTGCAGCCTGTGGTAGCGGGCCCTCTCTTCCCCGGTAATGCCCGGCAACAGGGCCGCATCGAACGACCATCGCTCCGCAAAGGCGCGGGCGGCGACGATCTCCCTGGTGCTCAGAGGCGTCCTCTTGATGCAGAAGGTCAGCGTCCCCCAGCTGCGTAATGCCGCGATATGATCGGTTGGCTTTGTCCCTGCCTCTTCGAGCAGTTCGACCAAGGTTGCAAGCAGGCGCAACGGGTTGCGCGCCGGGTAATCGATCCAGGTCGTTACGCTTAAATATCCGTTCGGGTTCAGTTTCTGCCAGGCTTGCTTGAGGGCTTCTTTGGTCATGAGCGGCTGTTCGTGCAAGGCAAAGAGGCCGGCGCTTCCACCAAAGCTGCCGAGGTCAGGCAGCATGATGAGATCGTATTGCGTTGTGTCGCGCGCCAGCCAGGTTCGGGAAGCCTCGGTCGGCCATTGCACCCTGTCGTTTGCAAAAACCGATGTACTCTGCCTTTGTGTGAGGTTGGCCAACTCGTTGTGCAGCACACGATGCGGTTCAACAGCGACGATCTCTTTCGCGCCGTGTCCCAATGCCAGGGCGACGCCCTGTCCGGTGCCGGCGTTCAGCACCAGCACCCTCTCAGGGACCGCGAGGGCGAAGGGCAGGGCCGCGGTGGTGGCGTTATACGGGTTCTCCTTGCCGATTGCAGCGGGGACGCTGCCAACCATGTCGCCGTTGATAAAAACCGCCTGTGACGGCGGCATTTCTCGCTGCCACAAAAGGCTCAGACCGGTTGCACTGCGCAGCCCAGGAGCCTCGACTATGTGCAGCTGGCCGAACGTGGAGGGCTTCTCAACGATGATCTCCGCTCCGGGAAGATCCAGGGTCTTGCGCAGGTCTTTGTACTGGGAGAGTGTGAGCTCGGGCTGGATATGCAGAAACAATGTTGTCCATGCCAGGCTGATCAGGACGCAGACGCGGACACCTCGCCGGCTTCCGGGCAGCAGTGGAGCTGCTGACAGCAACGCGACAAAACCGCACAGCGGCGGCAGCAGTGCGGGAGTCAAGCTGGCCAGACCGGCCATGCCGAGGACACAGCCGATCCCGGACCCGAGCATGTTGGCAAAGTAGTAGCTGCCGATCCGCTCGGCCCCTGAGGTAAAAATAATGCCGATCGCCAGCGCGCCGCAGGTAAACGGCAGCATCAAGGTCAATGCTGAGGCCGCCAGGCGCAAGGATTCACCGGGGCTGACAAAGAGCAGGAAGGAGTCGAACCCGCCAAACAGTGATTGGATAAAGCCGAGAGAGCCTGCCAGGGTGACGGCGCAGGCACATAATAACAGCGGCAGAAGCAGCGGCTCTCTTGCCAGGATCCAGCCACGCGCCAGGGAGAGGATGGTGCCGGCCACCCCGAAACCAAGCAGCGCAATGGAAATCACCAGGTAGGCGCAGTGATGCCACTGGCTGGTCGCAAGGATTTGCAGCAGGGCGATCTGGAAGGCGAGCAAGGCAACGGACACCAGCAGGATGGCGGTCTGCTTATTGCTGAACAGCCGGTGCGTCATTCTCTCGCCCGGGTAAATGGCACGAAGCGGACCGGCATCAGGCTGGTGGAATAGGGTTTGCCGTCACGTTTCTGTACCAACATCAACGTCTGCACTAAATACGGCGAGCCGACCGGGATCACCATGAGTCCTCCCTCGGCGAGCTGCTCGAGCAGCGGCGGGGGGACGAACTCCGCAGCAGCCGTGACGATGATCGCATCGAAGGGCGCTTCCGCGGCCCAGCCGTAAAAACCGTCTGCCGACCTGACGGCTACCCCGCCATAGCCAAGCTCGTCAAGTCTTGCCCTGGCCGCGTCCGCCAGCTGCGGGATGATTTCGACGGTAAAGACTTCAGCCCCGGCTGCCGCCAGGACCGCGGCCTGGTAACCGGATCCGGTGCCTATCTCGAGAATTTTCCGTGCCGGTGCCGGCCCGACCAGCTCTGTCATGTAGGCAACCATGAACGGCTGCGAGATCGTCTGACCATAACCGATCGGCAGTGGGCGATCCTGGTAGGCATCGGGCTCTTTGCGCTGCAGGCACAAACAGGTGGCGCGGCACGCTGCGCATCGCTGACAGGGTCGTGCTGCCCTCGATCCCGCGTGCCGCGATCTGCTCACGGACCATCGCATCGCGCTCGCCTGAGCGCTCGTCTGTCGCAGTTATGCTGGTGGGGAATGACAGGAGTAAGGCCAGGAGGATAACCAGAGGCCTGCAAAGATCGCCGTGTGCCTTGTGCATGACCACCTCCTCGGGAGCGTCCCACAATTATAGCAAAGGATCGCAGCGGCGGTGCGGGCAGGGCTGCACTTTTGATAAGCTGGCCCAAACGATCAGGTTTTTCAGATTTGACCTGTGGCTATAAGTCTAATTTTCGCTAAAATCGTATCAGCATGTTTGGTTGGCGCATCTTTTTTCTGATCAGCGCGATACGCAAAGGGAGCTTGTATGGAAACGATCAACTGGAATCCGGCGGCACTCCTTAAGCTGTCTGGAAGTTACTGGGAAACCTGCGCCCTGCATGCCGGGGTCAAGCTGGAGCTCTTCACGCCATTGGCAGCCAGACCGCACACCGCCGCCGAACTGGCGGAAGAACTCGGGGTCGCCGAGCGTGGCCTGGCTATGCTGCTCGATGCTCTGGCCGCAATGCAGCTGCTGGACAAGCAGGGCGAGAACTACGCGGTCACAGGCTTTGCCGCTGATTTCCTGGACCGCAACGCCCCTCATTACCTCGGCCACATCATCCTGCACCATCACCACCTGGTCGAGAGCTGGAGCCGTCTCGATGAGGCCGTACGTGAAGGCGGCCCGGTACGCAACCGGGTCTCCCATGAGCCGACAGCAGCAGAGCGCGAAAGCTTTCTGCTCGGCATGTTTAACCTGGCCATGCTGATCGCGCCGAAGGTGGCGGCACAGGTCGACCTCGTCGGACGACGACGGCTGCTTGATCTCGGTGGCGGGCCCGGCACCTATGCCATTCACTTCTGCCTACAAAATCCCCAGCTGCAGGCAACGATTTACGATCTACCGACGACGCAGCCGTTTGCCGCAGCGACCTTGCAGCGCTTCGCTATGACGGATCGGATCAACTTTGCCGCCGGCGATTTTCTTGCCGGGACCTTGCCGGGTGGCTTTGATGTTGCCTGGCTCTCCCATGTCCTGCATGGTGAGGGGCCGAGTGACTGCAGCAAGCTGTTGGCCAACGCCTTTGCAGCTCTCGAGCCAGGCGGCCAGCTGTTGGTCCAGGAGTTCATCCTCGATGAGACGCGTGCTGCGCCGCTGTTCCCGGCATTGTTCTCCCTGAATATGCTGCTTGGCACCCCGCAGGGGCAGGCCTACAGCGAACCTGAGTTGGCCGCGCTGCTGCAGCAGGTCGGATTGTCGCAGATTGAACGGCTGGCGATCGAACTGCCGAACGGGGCCGGGATTATGGCTGGTCGCAAGGGCTTGTAAGCGATAGAATACTAAAAAGCTTTGTCGCTTGCCTTGGGAGTCGGTCGATGAACGCAGAGCAGGGAGCCTGGATTGTCCGGGCCATGAGCGAGCCAACATTCTATGATCACCCCGTGGCCGAGGTGATGCTGATTGAGACTCACATCTCGTGGGTTTTCCTGGCTGGAGACTTTGCCTACAAAGTCAAAAAACCCCTCAACTTCGGCTTTCTCGATTTTTCGTCCCTGGCCAAACGCCAACACTATTGCCAGGAAGAGTTGCGACTTAACCGTCGCTATTCAACAAATATTTACCTTGCTCTCACACAGATCGGCGGCAGCCTGGATGCTCCGGTTATAAATGGCGTCCCAGCCCTTGAATTTGCCGTCAAGATGCGCCGCTTTCCCCAGGACTGTCAGCTTGATCGCATGCTGGCTGCAGGTCAACTGCACTCACGGCACCTCATTGCCTTTGCGAACAAGATCGCAGCGCTGCATCAGCAGGCCGCATCGGCAGGAGCAGGAACTCCTTATGGGTGCGCAAATGCAGTCATTGACCCGGTCTTGGAAAATTTCACACAGATCAGTCCGTTTGTGAAAGGGACCGATGCCGAGCAACAGCTGGCAAAGCTGGAACAATGGACGCGCGAAGCTTGCGAGGCTTTGCAGCCCGTTCTCCGACAGCGCAAAGATGATGGCTTTATCCGCGAATGCCACGGCGATGTCCACCTGGCCAACATGGCCTGGTTTGATAATCAGCCGCTCCTGTTCGACTGCATAGAGTTCAACGAAAATCTTCGCTGGATCGATGTTGTTAACGACATTGCTTTCCTGGCGATGGACCTGGATGACCGTGAGCAGACGGTCCTGGGCTGGGTTTTTCTCAACTCGCTATCTGCAGGAAACCGGCGATTACCAGGGCGATAAGCCTGCTCAATTTCTACAAGACCTACCGGGCGATGGTCCGGGCCAAGGTCACATGCCTGCGTCTTGCGCAGGGCGACCTCGACGCAACGCAGCGTCTTCAGGCCGAGCGTTTGTTCCAGAGCTATCTTGACCTCGCTGAGCAATACACCCTGACCCATACCACGACCCTGATCATCACCCATGGTTTGTCCGGCTTCGGGAAAAAGCACCTTCTCCTCTCAACTGGCGAGCCTGGTTGGCGGTATCCACCTGCGCTCCGATCTGGAACGAAAACGCCTGCATGGCCTCGCCGCAACGGCCGAGAGCGGATCGCCGGTCGGTGGTGGCATCTATAGCGCAAACGCCTTTGCTCAGACCTACGAACAGACTGCGGGATCTCGCCGGCGTGGTCCTGCGCTCCGGCTTGCCGGTCATCATCGATGCGACCTTTATCAAGGGCCACCAGCGCAACCTTTTCAGCCAACTTGCCGGGCAATTGCAGGTCCCGTTGATCATCCTTGATTTTCCGCTGACAGAAGGGGAGCTGCGCGCGGAGGGTTGAACATCGTGCCCACAGCGCAACAGGTGATGCCTCTGAGGCAGGGATTGAGGTTCTCGAATACCAGCTCGAACATGCAGAGCCGTTGACCTCGAGCGAAAAACAGCAGGTAATAACAATTCATCCCGATTCAAGCGCAGCAGAGCGTTGCAGACACTTTGCGGGCGGTTGTGCTGGAAGTTGAGCAGTAGCCAGGTGACTGTCCCTGTGAGGACTGTCTCCGGCCCGTTGCAGGAGGGCCTGTTTCCAGTGTGATTTACAAGAGAAAAGCTTTATAGACAACGACCGTTGCTATCGTCCCCAAAAGAGAGGAAGAATCTGCTCCTGTTCACTTTTTATTATATTTCTCCAATTTCTTGTTCTTTAGAAGCTTGACAGAACTTCATCAAATGCTAGCGTATTAGTCAAAGAGGTCAGATTGGGGGTTCCTGCTCATGCTTATTCCGATTGTCCTGAGTGGCGGTCAAGAAGATTTAGCCAGTAAAGAAGAGTTGCAGTTTCTGCTGGATATCCATCAGGTTATGCTGTTCAAACGTTCAGATGGATGGGTGCACGTCGGGCAAGACAAAATGCGCATCGGCAGCGCCCCATACGATGGAAGAGAATGTCGAACGCACGACGACTTTTCAACAGTTCAGGATGAGGTGTTTTCACTAGACGCTTGATGTTGATCCTGCTGATTGTTTCGTTACGATGAAGACAGTTCCACATGTCCCTTCGATTATAAAAATCGTCGGGATTTTCTTTTCCTGTTTGTACCTTTCTTATAACGTGAGAGTAGGGTGGTTTTTAATCGGTATCGAAGATTGTCTTAAGTAGATTAATTCGTAGAAAAGATACGACGTACATTGTTCATATATTCGCTTGATTGATTAGAGTCGGTCTCAGGGAAGTAAAAATAAACTCGAACTAAAAGTTCAAGATTTCTCATAGGCCAGGGTTTCTAAGAATCTGACAATTCTGCTGAATTTGACTCTCATTAACCGCTGGAACAACTTATAGGACACCCCGATTTTTGACGTTTAGCTCTGATCAGCGTATATTGCCGAGCGTGTCAGTTGCTTGGTGAATAAGAATTTTGGGGGAATGTAACTGATTAACGACAAGCCATCTGCACGATTGCAGGTGGCTTTTTTGTGACTGCCCAATGAGAGCCTATAACGCTGGTAAAACCCGTTTCATCGGTTACTAAATATCCTAAGGACGTTGCAAGAATATATATAAGGATGCTGACCGGTGATCTCCATGTGTTACTGAAAATGGTGATTTTCAGGAACGTAGTGCAGTCTGGTAGCGCACCTGCTTCGGGAGCAGGGGGTCGCGGGCTCGAATCCAGTCATCCCGTCCAGTTTTCAAAGGGAGTGACCTTTCCAGGATCGTTGTTCTCTTTTGTCCTTCAGGCCTATTCCGGTCCGAAACAATAGTTGAAGTGACAATTTTGGGTTTGAATGACTGCCGTTTTGGGAAACCGGGGCCATTCTCTTCGAGTAACTATCCTACGACAAAAAGGCCCCCTATATATCATTGTTATTTCGCGCAGCAACTCGCTAAATAACCTTGATATCTAACAAACAAACCTTTACTGAAGGTTTCTCTAAAGCAATTTTTAGCGTCTGATTTATTTGGCATAGTTAGTGCTTATCCTCTCGTCTCTATAAACTACTTTATTTCATTACAGGAGGATCACATGCGTAAAATTTTGTTTCATTTCGTCATTGCAGGGTGTCTTTTCTTTGTCTCTTCGACAGTCAACGCGACCACTCTTGAAATTCCAGGAACTGGTGATGGGGTGGCTGTGTTGAATGCTCTTGCCGCGGGATTCAAACTGGACTCCGGTTCGACCGTAGAGATTCCTAAAAGTGTCGGTTCGAGTGGCGGAATCGTTATGGCAGGAAGCGACCAAGCTGAAATTGCCCGAGTTGCAAGAACGATCAAGGACAAAGAAAAACACTTCAATCTGACATATAAACCTATATTTAAAGTACCGACAGTCTTCTTTGTCTCTTCGGATGTTAAAGTTCCAGGTTTGACCGAAGAGCAGGTTCTTGCGATATTCTCCGGCAAAATAACAAATTGGAATGCTGTCGGTGGCCCAGACAAAAAAATAAAGGTTTTTGTTAGGGAAGAGGGAGACAGTTCATTTAACAATTTAAAGAAAACATTTCCTGGTTTCAAAGACATTGCTTTTACTCAAAAAGCAATTACAGCACGTAAAACATATGAAATGGTTACGTTCGTAAAATATGAAAAAGATGCAATTGGGTTTGGTCCTTTAGATGTTGCACTGGCAAATGACCTTCACTATGTGAAAATAGATGGAGTGGCCCCAGAAGATACGGATTACAAATTTTTCGGCACAATTGGTCTGGTTTATAAACCTCAGAACCTTTCCGGTACGGCTAAAAAATTCTTGGACTATGTTTCTTCTGAAAACTCTGCAGTTGAAATTGCAAAATTTGGTGGGATGCAAATCAGATAACTCTATTCAACGATTGCACATCAAGCCCCCCCAATGAGTTAATCTCGGTGCGCAAAAATCATCTGACGCCACTGCAGGGACACTGAAGACAGAAACAGATTATTCATTCCTTCATACTTACAGGAGATATCAATGAAGTTGAACATCACGATAACGACAGCATTAATACTAGGGCTTATATTTTCCACAAATGTAGCAGCAGAAACGTTGGTAATACCTGGAACCGGCGATGGTGTAGCGGTTTTGGAAGCAGTCGGAGGTGAGTTTCAAAAAAAGACTGGGATTTCTGTCGAAATCCCTAAAAGCATCGGCTCGGGCGGTGGTGTTAAGGCCGCTGGATCAGAGAAGGTAAATCTTGCCCGTGTCGCCAGAGAAATAAAAGACAAAGAAAAGCATTTTGGCCTCAGCTATACCCCTGTTTTTCAAATTCCAACAGTTTTCCTTGTTAATAGTAGCGTTGGCATTGAAAATTTAACTGAACAACAGGTGCTGGATATTTTCTCTGGAAAAGTCACCAACTGGAAGGATGTTGGCGGCAGTGACGGCGAAATCATAGTAGTACGGAGGGAAGAGGGAGACAGCTCTTTAGGGAATTTACAGAAAACCTTTCCAGGCTTTAAAGACATCACTCTTACCCCCACAGCTTTTCTTGCGAAAAAAACTTATCTAATGGTAGCCCAAATTGCGAACAGAGAAAACACTATTAGTTTCGGGCCTCTGGATGTTGCGCTGAAAAACAATCTCAAGATACTCAAGATTAACAACAAAGAAGCATCAAGTGCAGGGTACCCATACTATGGGACGATAGGGCTGGTTTATAAAGATAATAATTTGACCGATATTTCGCAAAAGTACCTGGCGTTTATTACTTCTGCTGAAGCGTATCCTGCCATTAAAAATGCTGGTGGAAATCCTTTAAAATAGGACACAATTATTTCATTCACTTAAACGCAGAGCTCCTCAAATGGAGCTCTGCGTATTTTTTATCAGGAGAAAAACCTTATCGTATGATTTATATGGAAGATCCGTTCGGTAATATCATAGAAATCTGCAGTCACAGCTGTGGGCTGCATTACTCGTGCGGCGCTTATCAGGTATCAATAGGAACGCTTTCTCAATGATGCGACTCATGACATCCGCTAATAGTTGGGACAAACCACGTCATCTAAGTTGCCCCACAGTTTCCATCTTGGACTGTGGGGCTCTTTAAATTACCATCAATAAGATGTGTAAATGGCCCTTCCACTCAGGAGGGGCCATTCTTATATTGCAGGGTCAGCAAGAATTAAGCATTTATGCCAAATTTGAGACCACCAAACAATTCAGGATCAGCAAGAATTTCTCCTCTTTGCCAACCGACGTTTATAAAATAATGCGGGAATATATAGGACGTCTTATCAGCGGACCACATCAGATTTCTAAGCAGAGTGTGACAAAAAATGTCCGTTTACTTAAGACAAAAAATTGCCCCAAAATATTTTATGTCTCTCTAGTGCAGCACAGAATTTTAAAAAGCAGATAAAGTTCACAAATCCAGTCTAACGAATATTCAGGTAGTTACGCTGAAGATGGGCCCGCAAGGCTTTGTCTTGGGGTGCTTGGTGTGTATTTTGCATATTTATGGGTTTAGATAAATGTGAGTTGTTCTCCGACAAGAGTAAGTCTGGTGAAACCCAGGCACACAAAGTTACGGGCCCCACGTGGGTAGCCGGACTACCGAAGAGAGCCAACATCGAACCATATTAAGCTATATTGATGTTAGCCCGTTTCGTTATCCGAGAGCGGGTTTTTTAATTGGGAGAAGTTGTGATTGGAAGCCCCGGGGGCCGATCTTATCCGTCACATTAATCACGTTTTCTGGGAAGGCTCAGGATTGTCAAACCTTGATGGAGGGCTTCGACCTTAATAACAGCATCATACCAATCATGACAGCTTCCTAAATGGATTCTCCCTGCGGTTGATTGGGATATTAAAAGGCTATGGTAATTTTGGATGTCAATCATAAGCCGATTAAGGCAGCGATTTTTAGCTTCGCCAACGCTCTGAACAAGTTGCGCGCTAATCGCTTGCATTGTCGGCAAAAACATTCCTCCGGGTTTACCCTGCTCGAAGTTTTGATTGTCATCGCAATCATTGCCACACTGTCCGCCATCAGCATTCCTGCTTACTATTCCTATGTGGAGAAACTCAAGTTAACTAACACAACTAAAGAGATCAAGTCGATTGAAGATCAACTGTTGTTTTTTGAACTCAACAACGGTCGCTTGCCGGAGACTCTTGCGGAGGCGGGGATCAACCTGGTTGATCAATGGGGGAACCCGTACCAGTATACGTTGCTCCGTGGCAAACCTTTAACGGGCCCAGGGAAAGTTACCCCGCGTAAAGACAAATCACTCCATCCTCTGAACTCGGATTATGACCTCTACAGTATGGGGCCTGACGGCAAAACCAATGCTGCGCTGACTGCAAAAGCTAGCCACGATGACATCATAAGGGCGGGAGATGGAAGCTATGTCGGCATCGCTGCAAATTATTGAGGACAGCTTGTGAAGAAATTCTTTTATTTCCGAAGTCGAGTGTTTCGACGTATTTTCCTGGTGGTCTTATTGTGTGCATTGTTGCCAATCGGCGGGTTGACAACCTTGACGTATTACAATGTTCGATCTCAGTTGACTGCCGACACAGCAAAACGTTTACATCATGCCAGCAAGAATATCGGCATGGCGGTTATCTCGAGGCTTAATGACATTGAAGCCTCACTGGAGCAAGCGGCCAAGGAGCAACCCTCTCCCTCCGCCGACAATCAAGAACAAGGATTCGTGACAGGACTGACAGAAGACACATTTTTATCAATTCAACGATTCCCTGCAGACAGTGCAGAATTACAGCGTTTCTTCTCTCTTTCTCAAAAGGCCAATGAAAGAATCCGGCAAGGCCAACCCCTTATTATTGAGGCGGGAAAAGCGCAAAAGCCCGAAATCTGGATGGCCAAACTTATTGTAACAGCCAATCATCAGAAGGTCGTTGTTTGCGGCCATATTAATCCTGATGCATTGTTGGAGTTTATGCTGGTCTTTGTGCCGCCCAATGCACAGGTGACAATTGTGGACAAGAGTTTACATCCGCTATTCAACTCTGAGTTCACACCGGATGTCAGTTATAAAATGCTGCAAATGGAAGAAGGTGCCGAGCATCGGTATGCGGAGGTTGAACAAAATGCTTCCGAATGGCTGGTTGGCAATTGGTCGGTCTTTTTAAGAGCAAAATTCGATGTTGACAGCTGGTACGTACTGGTTGCTGAGCCGAAAGAACAGGTTTTTTCTGGCCTCTACCAGTTTGCCCGCAACGCTGGATTGACGGGAGGCTTGGCATTCTGGATTATTCTCTTGGCCAGCAGCATTCTGGTCAGAAAAATCCTGCTTCCACTGCAAACGCTACAGCAGGCCACCCAGTTGGTCGGTTCTGGAAAATACGATTGCAATCTCGATGTCAAAAGTCAGGATGAATTTGAAGACCTGTCAAATTCCTTCAATTTAATGGCAGGGAAGATCAAAACCCATCTGTTCCAACAGGAGAAAATGAGTAAGACCATCAGTGATGTGTTGGGTGAAATAGGACAGAATGAGATTGTTCTGAAATTGCTCAATGGACTGGAAGGGCTGATTAAAGCGGAACAGGTTGGTTTTGTTGTCTACGAGCAGAATGCAAGGCCCAATTCAAAACTCTGGCAGACAACCGCCAAGAGCGGGTACGTAGCTGAAAAGTCTATGGCTCTAGCGCTAAACCCGACTGACTTGACACAAAAACATTCTGAAGAGAGTCAATTCCTTTCTACGGGCGACCTCCCCCAACTCTTTAAACTGTTTACTGCAAAAGGCTGCCATCATTTTCTCTTGTTGCCTGTGAATATCTCTTCGGAAAAGCAGGGTGCTTTGATCTTCGCATATCCGGAGCCGAAACTTGCTCCTGGGGAAATTGACATCCTGCACCAATTGGCTGACCAGTTGGGGGTTGCCTTGGCCAAGGCGGCTATGGTTGAGGAACTGGACGGTTTGAACTTTGGTATTTTGACCGCATTGGCCCGAAGCGTAGATGCCCACAGCAAATGGACGCTGGGTCATTCTGAAAGGGTGACCAGATATGCTCTGGTTATTGGTGAAGAAATGGGGCTCGATGAGGCGACTCTATTAGATGTTCATCGCGCCGGGTTGCTGCACGATCTTGGCAAAATTTCGGTCCCGTCTGAGATTCTGAACAAGGCGGACAAGTTGAATCCTGAAGAGATTGCAATCATCAGGGAACACCCCTCGGTTGCGGCACGCATCCTGGAGCCGATAAAAGTTTTTGATAGTATCAGGCCTGTTGTGGAACAGCATCATGAGTGTTGGGATGGGTCCGGCTATCCCTTAGGGTTGAAGGGGGAAGAAATTCATCCCATCTCTCGCATCCTGACCGTTGCCGATGTTTACGACGCACTTTATTCAGATCGACCCTATCGCGAGGGCTGGAGTCAAGATCGCGTTTTCGAACATATGACTCAAAAGAGCGGACATTTGTTTGACCCCACAGTTGTAGAGGCGTTGTTCCGGGCCATGAAAAAGGTCGATGCCCAACCTGCCGAATGGGCAAGATCACTGAATGCTGCCGTTGTTTAATAATTTGTTGTCTGGATTGTCAATTGTATTCTGCTTGTGAGCATTGGCGATGTCTTTAAAACTTGTTACTGCTAAGAAGGGTAAATCAGTGAGAAAAATTCTTGTCATTGATCGACAACCAGCCTCCCGGGTCTTCCTGAAAGATATTCTCAGTGGGCATTACGATGTTATCGAAGCTGCGAATGGCGCAGAAGCGATTGAACTTGCAGGAAGTCATCAAATCGACCTGGTTCTCCTCGATATGGATATGCCAGACCATAATGGCCCAATGATTTGCGCTCTGTTAAAGGAAGAAAGCGCGACAAAATACTTGCCGTTACTGCTGCTGTCTTCTTGCGATCAAAAAGAAGACATCATTAATGGATTGCATGCAGGTGCTGACGACTACATTACAAAGCCCGTCAGCGCGAATGAATTGATTGCCAGGATAGATACGCACCTTTCTACCAAAGAGCATTACGAAGAACTGGAAAAAGAAGATTTATTGATGTTGATTGAACTGGCGGATCACATTTCTGTGACGAGAAATCCCAAGAAGATTTTCACAATTATTATTGAAAAAATAACCCAGATAACCGATGTGTCGCGTTGTTCGATACTAAGCTTTAGCGACGATCAAGAATTAATTGTCAAGGCAAGCAATGACTTGCCCAGCGACCAAGAAATAAAAATCGACCTGGAGAAGTACCCGGAAATTAAAAAGGCCCTCATTACCCAGAGACCCGTTATATTGCAGGATATCGGTAGCAGTCTCCTTATGGAACCCGTCAGGGAAAAAATCCAAGGAATCCCTTTTAATTCGCTTTTTGTTGTTCCGATCATTAAAAAACAGAATGTCATTGGGACTTTTTTCCTGAGGACTGCTTCCCCGCTAAGAGGAGGTATCTCAAAAAGGATTTTAAAGTTGTGCCAGTTGGTCGCCAACATTTCGGGGAATGCCCTTGAGAATGCAGTGCTTTTTGAAGCGATGCAGTCAAACAGACAGTTGCTTGAAGATTTGGTTTGTCGTGACAGTTTGACGCGGCTTTATAATCATCAACATTTCCATTCACGTTTTAAAGAGGAATTCTCCAGGACGCAACGTTATGGCCAACCCCTTTCTTGCGTGTTCTTGGATATTGATAATTTCAAAAGAGTCAATGATAACTATGGGCATATCATTGGCGATGTCGTGTTGAAACAGATTGGCAAGCTGATTGAGCAGGTGCTCCGCAAAAGTGATATCGCCTCTCGCTATGGTGGTGAGGAATTTGCCGTCATCCTGCCAAACACAACGAGCGTTGGTGCCAGCGAGTTTGCTGAGAGACTTCTGAAAATGATCAGAGGATTGGCAATTCCACAAATTAATTGCGATCAAATCACCGCGAGCATCGGGGTCTCAACGTATCTAGGTGGAGACATGTCATCATACAAGGACCTGCTTTGTCTGGCTGACAAGGCCATGTACGCTGCAAAACTTCTTGAGAAAGATAGAGTCTGTCAGGCAACGTAGTCTTATTAATCACGATAAACAGTAAATTGAAGCCTCTCCCTGACTCTCAGGATGGGGCTTTCTTATAAGTATTACTGCAACTCATTTCTAGATCATCTAGGGATATTTTAGACATGATTTTCATGGCATGCCGCAACCGACTGGTTGCGGCGTTTTCTTTTCCTTTATCTCGTGAAGTCGTCAATGCATAATAGCCTCATGTCATTGCAATCCCTGGTCTCCTTCAATAAATCAAACTGGCGGCTGATTCTTCTGCTTATTGCCAGTCATCTTGTCTGGAGTTGCGCGGTTGTCGGCCTCTGGTCAACCGGGCAACTGATCGACTCAAATCTTGCCCTGTGGTCCGGATTGTTCCTGTTCCTCCAACTCTACGCCGCGGCCCAGCTTATCCTGCCCGCTCTTCTGCTCCATCCTGAGGAAAGAACACGGGGCTTTTACCTGTTCTGGAGTGGTGCACTGGTATTGTTGCTCTGGCTGGTCAATCAGCTCCCTTACTCAGGTTCGTGGCAGGTCGTCTTCTGGGCCCTCAAGTCAGCCATGCTGCTACTGGTTGCAACAATTGTCGGTGCAGCGCTGGCCCGCTATGTCAAGAGGCTTTGGGAGATCGTGCCCGTCTGCATCGTCATGACGCTGGCCGACTTTGCCAGCTGGTTCAAAGGTCCGACCTCCGGTTTCGTCAACCAGATCGAACAGTATTACCGAACGCTTGAAGGCCCTCCGCCACTGATCGATATGATTCTGGTTAAGCTGGCCTTCCCCGGTTCTGTCAACCTGGCTCCAGTCTTCGGCGTATCAGACTGGATCATGGTGGTTTTTTTCGCCCTTGTTGCCCGGCAACATGATGTCAACGACAACCTCCTAGGCAGCAGGGGGGAAGCTCTGGCACGACGTGGGCGGATCGGTGGCTATCTGCCGGTTTCGGTCGTTGCCCTGTTCATCGCCAACATCTTGGCCCAGGTGACCGGTCTGTTTATTCCGGCGTTGCCGCTGATTGCCCTGGTCATGTTGCTTTGGTACGGGATAAGACACCTCAGCGCAGGGACTAGCTTTAGGCTTTAGACTGCAGAGGCAAGTGGTGAGAGGAAAGAGGAAAGAGGAAATAAAGGATGAACAAGACAAACTCAAGACTTGTATATTCAACTGACTCAGGGCGTGTCTGCCCGAAATGTAAAAAATACTTTGAGCACTGTGGTTGTGGCGTGCAAAAGCAGAAGCAACCGGAACCTAAAAGTGATGGCATCGTACGCGTCGGGCGCGAGACCAAAGGCCGCAAAGGCAAGGGCGTAACCCTGGTTACCGGTGTGCCGTTGCCCGTCGATCAACTGAAACTGCTGGCCAAGGAACTCAAGCAGAAGTGCGGTACCGGTGGTACGCTCAAAGATGGCATTATCGAGATCCAGGGTGATCATCGCGATACCCTGATCGAACTTCTTCAGGCAAAAGGTTGGCCGGTCAAGCGGGCTGGGGGATGATTCAACAGGCAAAGCCTTTTGAAGCAGGGATGCGGAACGCGTTTCGCAGGCTGCTGACAAAGTTCAGCCGGAATTCATGATAGTGAGGGCAATGGATGGTTAATCTGTTGTCCTTTTCCATTGGACTTTGGAACTTAAAGACAAAAGCAAAACCGTCGGGGTTGCCCGACAGCAACTTCATTTTCTTTGTAGCGACAAAGAAAGGAAGCAAAAGAAAGCTTGGCGCTGCGCTGGGCATGTCTGGTTCGTAACGGCGGCAACCTCAATCCAGAGTGTTCTTATCGATCAAGAGTCAGGGTTTCCCCTGCAGGTGACGAGGCTCTTGTGAGCCTCTACTCCTGTGGAGGATTGCATCGGTCACTGTGCTATCAAGCTTTTCTCTTGCAGGTCACCTGAAAGGGAGGCCCCCTGTAACGGGCCGACTTATTAAGCTCCGTCGTTACTGGATTCCTCAGAAAACCGGCAAAGGAGATGCCCTCCGCAAGGAGAAGGCATTTTTGCATACTTTTGTTGCCGGACAAAAGTATGACGTCGGGCGGGACGCGACCCGCCGGTTTTGTCTTTGTGAAAGAGCGTTGTAAAAAAGAACAAGGACAACAGATTAACCATCCGTTGCCGCAAACCTCATAGAAACCCCACCTGCCAGGCCCAAAAACCCGCATCATGTGTAGGTTTGTCAGTAAACTGAGGGACGAGGGACGCGTCCCTGTCTTTAATTCATCGGCACCAGCGAGTAGCCCTTGGTTTGGTAGCCAATCAAAGAGTTGAGGCTGTTGCCGACGGCGACGATTCCTTCATACAGGTCCTCCGGCTCGACACCGAACAGGTTCAGCGCATAACCACAAGCTTCAAGTCTGATCCCTCGCTGGTTCAACTCCTTTATCAGGTCGGTGGTCTTCTTCTGTAATTCAGCGTCACCCTGGCGACTCCGTACCAGTAATTTGACTGTGGGGCCGCGCATGCTGGCAACGTAGCGCGCCTTGACGTCCTGCTGTACGGTTTCATCATAGGTATCGCGAATCGCTGTGAAGATGAATTGCAAGACTTTTTCGTCCTTTGTCCGGACATCGTATATTGCTCGGACCGAAGTCAGCCCGGACAATGCTTCTGCATCATCCAGGGCTTGCACGGGCAGGGCTTGCCCTCCGAGGATGATGCAGGTAAAGATTGTGACAGCTAGAATTCTCATGATGTCCTCCAAGTATTATTAATGTTTGGATAAATATTATCAGTTTTGTCAGGAATTTCACGATATGCTATATATGTTCATGATCAAAAAGTCTGCGGCTTCTGAGATTGCCAAGTGATTACAGTCTTTTAGGTAGGGCGGAATATGAATTATCGTGAAATACTGAAGAACGTCCCCCTTTTTGCCGGCCTGTGTGAGCCGGACCTCGATGACTTGATGGGGATTGTGCGGATTAATGAGCATCCCCGAGGCGAACTGCTGTTTTCCGAAGGAGAGCCGGCGCAGGGGTTTTTTATCGTGCTGGATGGCAAGGTGAAAGTCTACAAGCTCTCCCCGGAAGGCAAGGAGCGTATCCTGCATGTTATTCAGCCGGGCGGGACTTTTGCAGAGGCGGCAATTTTTGGTGAAGGCCTTTACCCGGCTTATGCCGAGCCGTTGCAAGTATCAAAACTGCTTTTTTTGCCCAAGGATGCTTTCCTCGCCCTGTTGCGTGATAACAGCAGAATCTCGATCAACATGATCGCCGGGCTGTCAAGATTTCTGCGTCAGTTTGCCAACCAGATTGAGGACCTGACCTTCAAGGACGTACCCTCACGATTGGCACGCTACCTGATGGATCTCTCCCGCGGAACAAAACGGATTATTGATCTGCCTATTTCTAAAAGCCAGCTGGCCTCAAACCTCGGCACCGTCAGTGAAACGCTTTCACGCACTTTACGCAAACTCTCGGAAGACGATTTGATTTCGGTCGCAGGGAAGACCGTCGAAATTATCGATTTCGACCGTCTCGAAGAGCTTGCGGAGAAATGCAAAGAAGGGTGAAGAGCGGTGGCTGGGGGCTGGTTTCTGGGGGCTGGAGATCGCTCGCACAATTTTGATCATTGAATCCGTTTTTTCAGGTTTTATCTGTGGCCCATACAAACGAATAATTTGATATGGCAAATCCAGCGCAACCACTATCTCAAAAGGAAATCAAAGACCTTAAGGTTCTCTTGCAGTTCACATCGGTTTACTGCAAGGCCAACCACAAGGGCAGCAAATCGGCCATAATGACCGATGAGCCTGAATTCCAGCGGATGCCGTTTGGCAAATTTCCCGTTTGCGATGAATGCCGTGCATTCCTGCTGTATGCATTTGACCGCCGGTTGCGGTGCCCTCTGGAAGAGAAACCGGCCTGCAAACACTGTCAGGTCCATTGCTTCAAGCCGGGGTATCGTGAAAAAGTACGCGAAATCATGCGTTTCTCCGGTCAACACCTGATCAAACGTGGCCGCCTGGACCTGCTCTGGCATTATTTTTTCTGATGCTTGACCCCGGTCAAGGCAGGCGGAGCTTTATGCCGCTAAATTAGGCCTCAACAATACGCACTACCGATAATTTTCATAAGGAGTTGTCAACATGAAACGCAAAATGGTTAAAATTGATGAAGATAAATGCAACGGCTGCGGGCTCTGTGTCCCCTCCTGCGCCGAAGGGGCCATCCAGATTATTGACGGCAAGGCAAGATTACTCGCTGACAACCTCTGCGACGGACTTGGCGCCTGCCTTGGTGACTGCCCACTCGACGCCATCACCATCGAAGAACGCGATGCGGATGAGTTTGATGAGTCCGCCGTTGAAGATCATCTCAAGCAGATCGGCCGCGAGCCACAACCGCACCAGCACCAACCTGCTGCGCCGACCGGCGGTGGCTGTCCCTCGGCCGCCGTGAAAAACTTTGCCGCTCCAGCCGCCGGTGGCGGTTGTCCTTCTGCAAGAACGATGAATTTCAGCGAGCCGAAACAAGAGGCAAGCGATGCGGTCGGGTCGCGACCTTCACGACTCGCCCAGTGGCCGATTCAGCTGCACCTGCTGCCACCTACCGCGCCCTTCTTCCAGAATGCCGATGTAGTCCTGGCTGCCGATTGTGCGCCTTTTGCCTATGCCGATTTCCAGGAAGACCTGCTCAAGGGCAAAGCACTGGCCATTGCCTGCCCTAAGCTTGATAATACAGAGCCTTATGTTGACAAGCTGGTGGCCATGATCACGCAGAGCAACATCAAGAGCCTGACTGTTGTCCATATGGAAGTTCCCTGCTGCAACGGTTTGATCTTCATGGCCCGGCAGGCGATTGAACAGAGTGGCCGCGATATACCTTTGGAAACTGTCTGTATCGGAATCCGTGGCGACAGGAAATAGAATCATCTGTCACGAAGGATGAGATGCAACAAGATCATTAACTTGTCTTGAAATATGGGGGCACAATACGTATTGTGTCCCCATAACTCTTTTCGGGCTGAAGGATGTTCAATATCATTGTCAAAATGGATGCGGATCAAAAGGCTTTTCTGGCAAAAGTCAGAAATGCCATGCAAGGCTATTTCGGTGCCGACCAGAGGCGCATCGACCACGCCCTGCAGGTTTCTCTCTATGCCGAGGAGCTGCTCGCCTACGTTGATGCCGACCCGGTCATAACCCTGGCAGCGGCTTATCTGCATGATATAGGGATTCACGAAGCAGAGCGCAAGCATAGCTCCAGTTCGGGTAAGTGGCAGGAGATTGAAGGCCCGCCCATTGCCAGGGCGATTCTGGCCAATCTGGACGCAGGAGAAGCTTTAACCGGGCAGGTTGCCGCGATAGTTGCCAGCCACCACACCCGGAATGGTATTGACTCGCCCGAGTTTCGCATAATCTGGGACGCCGATGCCCTGGTCAACTTTGCCGGGGCGCTACCAGGGAAAAGCATCGCGCAGATTGAATCGGCTCTAAATGACCACATGGTCACCGAGCCCGGCTTTCGCATCGCCCGCAGGATATTCCTCAAGGATACGGAGAGTCACCGGAGATGTCTGAAAGGACACAGACCCGCAATTTTACCCTGACGGTCCGTTACGCAGAGACCGACGCGCAGGGAGTTGTGCACCACGCCAACTACCTGACCTGGTTTGAAGAAGGGCGTTCCGAGTTCCTTCGCCAGCAGGGCTGTTACTACAGCGACATGGAGCGTGACGGGTTCTTCGTGATTGTCGCCCAGGCGACGGTAGACTACCGTGCACCTTCCTATTTCGAGGACCGTATTACGATTGCGACAACGCTGGTAAAGGGCAGGGGGCGGATGCTCGAGTTCTCATACGAGGCGACAAACCAGGACGGAATCCTGGTTGCCGAGGGACGCACCCGCCACCTGGTCCTGAACAGGGAGCGTCGATTGGTTTCTATGCCCGAGAAATTCAGGCAGTTGCTGTTTAAATAGCTTACAGCTTGACACTCTGAAATCTTGCTGTTATAAAAACTCTCCTGTCTTTCACCACTTACATGGATAACGCAGGTATAGCTCAGCGGGAGAGCACTCGCCTCACACGCGAGGGGTCGTTGGTTCGATCCCAACTACCTGCACCAAATAAAAACAGGCACTTAAGCAATATGCTTAAGTGCCTGTTTTGTTCGCAAACATCCCTTTTGCCGCCAAAACTGTGACCATTCTGCGATGATGCAATAAACTACCCGACGGAATATTGCACCAACAATGAAAACCCAGGCCTGTTCAGGAAAATATCGACGTCTTCGGCGTAACTCAGCAACCAGCTATTCCGGGAATTGCACCTCAAGTGGCGCTCTTCGGGATGCAGCCGTCGGGCCGTAATTGGTCGCAAGATAGTCGAGGATCGCATTCTCGGTTTCCGCATCCAGCTGCCACAGGCCCTGCTTGGCCTGCATCCAGCGAATCATTTCCAACCAGCCATCGCGATCTGCTTTGTTCTGAGTGATCAACATGGGAGAATGACAGACCGTGCAGGTTTTTTTGACCTGTTCAAAGCCGGTTGCGATGATCAGGCCTGTCTCTTTGTCAATCTCCTGTTCGGCAGCGAATGCCGGCAGAACGCACACAAGCAGAATTATGGTCAGCAACCAGGTCAGTGCCTTTTTCATTAGTACCCCCTTGTGGTTACACAACCTTGACAGCGACGCGGTGGCAGGCGTTGTTCAGATAGCCGCGCGGATTCCAGCCCGGTACGACCATTGGCTGCATTTTGCCTTGCTCATCGGTGGCGCGGGCCCATATTTCATAATAACCCGCCTGCGGGAAACTGACATTTGCAGACCAGTTCTGCCAGGCAAGGCGGTTGCGTGGCGGCTTAAGCGCGCAGGGCTGCCATGTTGCACCGAAATCGATAGAGACGTCCATTCCCTTGATCGACAGGTCGCCCGCCCAGGCATGTCCATTCACTTCAATTGCCTGGCCAAGCTGTGAAACGGTGCCGGACTTGGGTGACGTAATGATCGATTTGACCGGCATCGACTCGATGATGGCCATATCCTCTTCCGGTACTTTCGCGCCCGGCGGCACCGGGTAGGCCGGAACACGGTAAGACATGCCGGTCATCTTCGGCCCATCATGGACCTTATTGCGGATAACGATGCGATTCAACCATTTGCCGCAGGTCGAGGCAGGCCAGCCACCTGTGACCAGTCGCAGCGGATAGCCATGCAGTGGCGGTATGTCTTTGCCATTCATCGCCCAGGCAATCAGCGACTCTTCTTCCATGGCCTTGGCGATAGGCACCCCACGGGAAATCACCACCTTTTTCGGGTCACCACTGACATGGGTGTCTGCACCGTAATAACCGATATAAACGGCGTCATCCTTGATGCCGGCATATTCAAGGACATCACTCAGTCGGGCGCCGGTCCATGTCGCGCAGGAAATGGCACCGATCCGCCATTGATTGCCTTTCGCCGGAGGGTTGAATTCCGAGCGGCCATTGCCGCCGCATTCAAGTTGAACTTGATATGTGTATGCTTTGAATTTCTTTTTCAAGTCATCGATCGAAAGAGTGACAGACTTTTTGGCTGATTCACCCTCGATTTTCAAAGACCAGTTTGCCGCATCGACATTTGTCGGTGGAATGCCATTGTTGCGTACGAACATGGTTTTGTAAGGGGTAACATCGTCACCGAGGAAGTGGGGTGGTGGTTCGGCATTGAGCGGCTTGGTGTTCAGTACGATCATTTCAGGGATTTTGCCCTCGATCGTCATCATCTCCTCGGCATTGGCCATGCCGACCAGTTGCAATCCCTCCGGCAACAGTTCGCCGAACGGGATCTGCGCTCCAACTGCAGCAGCCATCGCAGCGACGCCGCTGGTGCGGATAAAAGAGCGCCTGGAAACACCGGAATCAGTTTGCGCGTCTTGCGGAATGGTCTCCTGCTGAATATCTCGATCTTTGTTCTTCTCCATAATCCACCTCCCGTACCTATTTGTTAGCCCGATTTCTCCTTATTTTGACAGGATACCTGATAATCAGTATTTTGCATCGTCAATGGCGTGATTTTTTCCGTTTGCCAGAATTAACATGGTCTATTGGTTGCGTTCCTCCTGACCTGTCCTGGTCGTAAATGGATATTTGAATTCCAGATTTTAAGTTTTTTCCCCGGTCTGTGAATATTGGCTCTTCCGAGCAAAATCTGCCTAAATCATAAAGACTTCGACATCGGTTCCCGCCTCCAGCTTCTCTATACCAGCAACAACCGGAAGAATTGCATTGGCATCTGCAAGGCAGTGGTTTTGTCCAGAAGACTGCCCTTTCGATACGGTTACTTGATAACTGTTGCCGTCCCACTTCAGACGGCACCAAAGCAAAGCCAGGCGTTTGCCATCTCCGGTCACATTATGAGTCAATCTTGCCCTGCGTTTTTCAGGTAAAATATCGGCTTGTCCTGCCAGACTCTTCAGGGCCGGTTTGGCGAATAACTCGAACGTCGCCGCAGTTGCACCCGGATTGCCTGGCAGGCCAAAATACGGCCGGTTCTCAAGTATGCCGAAAAGCAGAGGCTTGCCCGGTTTTATCGCGACCTTCCAGAAAATTTTCCTGAAACGCTGTTTTTCGAGTGCCTGTTGAAGCAGGTCTTTCTCGCCAACCGATACGCCTCCGGTGGAAATGATGATATCGGCATCAAGAGCCTGCTTGAAGAACTGAGCGAGTTTGTCCAGGTCGTCAGAAGCGGTCCCGACAGTTGCAAGGCTGAACCCGCATTCCATCAGCCGGGTCTTCAGGAAGTACAGGTTGGAGTTGACGATCTGTCCTGGTTTCGGGAGCCTGGCCGAGTGCGACCAGTTCGTCGCCGGTTGAGATGACCGCAACCCGTGGACGTGGAAAAACCTTGCAGCGCTCGATACCGGCACTTGCCAACAACGCGATGCGACCGGCCTGCAAGGTTGTTCCTTTGTCAGCCAAAACGTTCCCTTTCAAGAACTCCTCTCCCTGGTAACGGACGTGCTGCCCGACTTTTGGCATTTTCGTCATGCGGACACAGCCGTTTCTTACCATGACATCTTCGATCGGCACCACGGTGTCGGTACCATCAGGCAACGTGGCCCCCGTCGTGATACGAGTAGCCTGTCCAGGCAGGACTCTGCCGGGAAACGGCTGCCCCGCGTATGAGTTGCCGATGATTGCGAAGTCCGTTTCAGTTTTTTCAGGGACACCGGAAATAGCAAAACCGTCCATTGCCGAATTGTCACAACGCGGCATATCCCAGCGGGCAATGGCCGGAGCGGCCAGAACGAGCCCGGCCGCATCAGCCAGGGCTTTCTCGACCGGGGCTAGAGGTGATACCGCATCGAGAACCTTTTGCAATGCCTCCTCATAGCTAATCATCGTGATCCTTTTTTGTTACAGCACCAGCATCCAATGGAATCGTCCAGAGGCTGCCTTTGCGCAGGCAGACCTGCAACGCATCGCCGATGGCATAGCCCAGGTCGCGCATGGCACAATTCGGCAGTTCGGCATTGACCGTCACACCGCTGTCGTTGATCCTGACGCAAAGCGTTTGCGTGCCGCCGAAAATGAGGATGTCGACGATCGTGGCATGAAACAGGTTCTCCTGCAATTCCGGGCCGATTGGCTTGTTCGGACGGATGACGACGACTTCCTCAGAACGGATGCCGGTTGCCAACTGCTCGCCTGGTGTGGCGCCAGCATGTCCCGGGGCAACCAGGCAGATGTCGTTTTCGAGTCGCAAAGACCCGTCGGGAAGGATCTCTCTGATGGTCAGGTCGAAAATGTTCTGGTTACGTAGAAAACGCGCGACATCGAGTGTCGCCGGACGGTAGTAGATATCATCGCGCGGGCCGACTTGACGGATTTGTCCTTTGATCATCACGGCAAGCTGCTCACCGAGCAAGAACGCCTCTTCCTGATCATGTGTAACATGCAGGATGGTGACGCCTAATTGCTGGTTGATTTCACGCAGTTTGACCTGTAATTGCCGCTTGATCGTCGCATCCAATGCCGAGAAAGGCTCATCGAGAAACAGCAGTCGTGGTTCAGGCAGGAGAGCACGGGCCATTGCCACACGTTGTTTTTCGCCACCGGAGAGTGTGGCGACATCTGTGCGGTCAATAATGTCATGCATCTCCAACAGGTCGAGTAAATTGGCGAGCCGGGATTCGACCAAAGGCTTTTGCAGCTGACGCCGCCTCGCGCCGAACAGGATGTTATCGTGGACGCTGAGATGTGGAAAGAGAGTGAGGTCCTGGGGGAGATAGGAGATATGACGCTGTTCCGGCGCAATGTCCGTAACATCCTTGCCGTCGAGCCAGACTCTGCCGCTCTCTGGAGCGATCAAGCCCATGCACGTTTCGAGAAAAAGCGTCTTGCCGGAACCGGACGGGCCGAGGATGGTTAGATAGGAACTGCCGCGGAAGTCGAGATCAATTGGCCCCAGGCAGAAGGCTCCCCGTCGAGATATGAGTTTCTCAATCCTGATCATCGCTTGCGCTCCAGGGCCATACGGACACCGAACAGGACGAGCAGTGAGATGACGATCAGAATTACGACCAGGGTGACCGCCTGCGGAAGGTCGGCCATCGACATGGCAAGGTAGATGCTGCTTGGCAGGGTTGCCGTCTGACCTTTCGCGGTGCCTGCGACCATGACGGTCGCCCCGAATTCGCCGATAGCCCTGGCCCAGGTCAGAATGATCGCGGCAAGGATGCCGCGTCTTGCCAGGGGCAGGGTGACATGAATGAAACTGCCGAACGCGGTGCAGCCGAGCAGTCTCGCCACCTGCTCTTGTCGCGGGTTGACCTGCTCAAAAGTCGCCTTGAGCATACGCACACTGATGGCGACGACGACCGTGAACTGAGCAAGAATGACCCCTGCCAGGGTAAAAGGAAGGGTCAGGCCGAAATTGGCGAGAAATTGGCCGAAAGCTGTGTTCCAGGCCATCAATATCAGCGTACCGAGGGCGATTGGCGTCAGGACCATCGGCAGGTCGATGAAGGTGTCGACCAGGCGTTTCCCGGGGAAATTGAAGCGGGCCAAAGCGTAAGCCGAAGGGATGGCAATGCCGATAGCGATTGCGCTGCTGCAAGTCGCAGCCACCAAGCTCAGTGCAATCGCCGAAAGAATATTTGCCCGGGACAGCTGCTCCATGAAAACGGAGAAGTTGAAGAACGCTGACTGGCTACCGACCAGCAGAAGAAAATAACCTGCGAGGATAAAGAGCGGCAGAAGCATGGTGATTTTAAAGACCCGGTCACGCTGCATCATCACCAACCCTGAGGCAGCACGAAGCTGCCACCGATGCGCGCCCGGGGTGCAAATTCGCGAGCCGCAAGCTCTTCAGTCAAGTAGCCCCATTTTCTGAAAATCGCCTCTCCCTCACTGGATTTCAGAAAGTCGACAAATGCGTCGGCACCTTGAGGGTTGCCGGCATTTTGCAAGCGTGCCGCAGGGATATAGGCAAGCCGGGGGATCTGCTCTGGTTCGAGTAGTACCGCATCCATTAGTTCAGGCTTCCATGAGGCAAATTCACGCCAGCCGATGACTACATCCACGAGTTTCAAAGGGATCATGGAAGCCGCCTTGGCACAGCTTTCCACCATGCCCTTCAAATTAGGCCGCACGGTACTCGCCAGTTCGTTGGCTTCGAGGATTTCCACAGCATAAAGGCCGACACAAACGCCGTCCGGGTCGGCAAGCCCGACCCGTAGGCCTGGCCTGCCCAAATCTTGCAGACCGATGATGCCCAGAGGATTGCCTTCCGGGACCAGGAGTGCCGGTACCAGATAGGCGAGAATTTCCACATCATTGCCAACCAGTCCGAAAGCTTGTGCTTTTTCCATATAGTCGGGTGACCCCGGGATATAAAGGTCTCCATGCCCGGTCAGGCGGATCTGACTGAGCATGGCCCCGGACCCGCCGATGTGGAGGATCACCGGAATGCCGGTCTTTGCCTCGAATGCTTCCATGGCCTCTTCCAGGGGCGGCTGTGATGCGGAGCCGGCAAAGACCACGACAGGGGAGAGGGTGCCGGCAAGTGTCGGCACAGAGAGTGTCAAAACGAGCATAATTAAGGCAAGACTACGCATCAACATCCTTACCTCTTTTGATAAAACGTTCAAGAAAGCAACGATCTGCTTCTGCGTTGATCTGACGACGCATCTCCTCAAACCGTTTCATCAATTCAAGAATTTCTGGCGTTAAATGAGTTGCTCCGCCATCTTTACCGCCAATGCGAGACTCCATCAAGGGGAACGGCGATGTCTCCTCCATCGACTGCAACTGTGACCAGACTTTGCGGTAGGACATCTCGAGTTCTCTGGCTGCGGCGTTGATAGACCCGTTGCGTTGAACCGCCGATAGAAGTCGATGGCGACCATCACCAAGGAACGGTTTCCCGTCAACTTCCAGCCAAATTTTGCTACGGATGCGGAGGTTGCTCATGACAGATAGCGCTCGACGATCAGGTCACAAAGACCCTGGGCATTATTGATGTCAAACAATGGTACATCTATCTCCAGGGAGCTGTCAGAAGCAACCGCGATCAAATTCGGGTCGTACTCCTGATCACGGCAGAGCAGTTTTTCACTACGTGCCTGCCGGTGAACTTCGATCTTTGGCATTGAACTTTTCTTGAACCCTTCGGTCAGAACGATATCGGCATCACCGCAGTAGCTTGAAGCATATTCCGCCAGGCTGGGCTCCTCATCGGTTGAGAGCTGTTTGACCATGGCAAGCTTCTCCGGCGACATGATCAGCATGGTGTCTGCACCGGCCCGGGTCAACCGCCAGGAGTCCTTACCTTCATAGTCGATGTCGAACCGGTGCGCATCATGCTTGATTGCCGCAACCTTGTAGCCACGGCACTTGAGCTCCGCGATCAACTTCTCCAGCAGGGTGGTCTTACCGGTACCGCTTTTGGCGACGATCGAAACGATGGGTGGACACATCAGCCGCTCCTTACGAAGTTCTGCAAGTTGTTCAGAGGTGTTGATATTCAGCAGGCCGCGTTCCCAACCGACAGGCATTTTTTGCCAGTCCAGGAAGCGCGCCCTGACCCTCTGGAAAAAATCGTGAATACGAAACTGGTTGTTACGCAGCATAATCTCCATGTGCGGTAAACAGTTTTTGTGGTAAAGGGCAAAGACCGGCTCATATCCATTCGGAGTCCTCGGTATCACGGCATCTGAACCGCTGCGCAATTCAATTAACAGTTCGAGGATGCGCGGATCCGGGTAAGGCATGTCACAGGGTGCAACGAATATCCAGTCTGTTCTGGCCGTAAACAAACCCGTATAAAGACCCCCCAAAGCGCTTCCGGGGTAGCTGTCTGGAATGACAGGAATCCCTTCCCGAGAGAGATCCTTCCTGTTGCCGGCAATGATGACTGTTTTAAAGTAGAGGCGCAAGAGTTCCAGCGCATGGATGTACAGGGGCTCTCCAGCCACTTTGATACATGCCTTGTCCTGGCCCATCCGCCTGCTGGCCCCGCCTGCGAGTAGAACGCCGGTTGTATCTATATAGATTTCGCTGTGCGAATATTGCATAACGAGTCCAGTATATAAAGCCTTTAGATAAAATCAAGTTGCTAATTTTGCGTGTTTTTGACCTACGTCAATTATAAAAATAAAACAGCATATTATTTTAAGCTTGATCTAGAAGTCCGCTGGTTTGCTGTTAGAGCTTTTACTCGATCTTCTTGGTTTTTTTAATTTGCAAAATTTCGGGTGACATCATGGCTGTCGCAGTTCCTTAATTTTTCCACTGTAAGATAACGACAACTGAATACGAGGATGCTCTGCAAAAGGGTGAGGTAAGCCGATGACTAAACGACTATGGAAAAGCTTGTTGTTGCTGGCAGCGGGGTTGCTTCTGCTCCCGGCATCTGTTTGGAGTCAGACCGGAGATGCGCTGCGCGGGGAAGCACTCTTTGTCGGTTCAACCGGATTTGCTGCTGGTGGAGCGCCTTGCCTGGCATGCCACGGAATCGCCGGACACGAGTTGGGTTATGCCGCCGGGGCTACTTATGGCCCGGACCTGACCTCGCTATTTGAGGCCTACGGCGAAGAAGGTGTCGCAGCCGTTCTGGATGACCCCTCTGCGTTTGAAAGTATGTCGGCAATTTTCTCTGAACGTCCCTTGAGTGAAGGCGAAATTGCCGATCTGACGGCTTTTTTTGCCGTAGTGGCAAACAACGAAAGCGCTGAGATCGGTGTCGGCCTCGCAGGTCACGTCATCGTGGCAACGGGCCTGTTGTTTGTGGTGTTTGGTGCCTTAGGGTGGCGACGGTTCAAAGCAGTGCGGCGTCCGCTGGTTGAACAGGCCCGTTTCGGAAAGGGAGGAACAGCATGAGCTGGATAAAGGATATCGTCGATCCCAAGTCGCGAAAATGGGAGGAATTCTACCGTAATCGCAATCAGTGCGACAAGGTGGTACGCAGTACCCACGGTGTCAACTGCACTGGCGGCTGTTCCTGGAATGTGCACGTCAAGGATGGAATTGTTGGCTGGGAGCTACAGGCAACCGATTACCCTGAGCTGGAAGCAGGCATCCCACCTTACGAGCCGCGTGGATGCCAGCGCGGCATCTCGTTCTCCTGGTACCTCTACAGCCCTCTGCGAATCAAATATCCCTACCTGCGTGGAGTGCTGACCGATCTCTGGCGGCAAGCCAAAGCCGAACATGGTGACCCGATCGATGCCTGGGCTTCTATTGTCGAAAATGAAGTCAGCCGGAAAAAATATCAGCAAGCCCGTGGCAAGGGCGGTTTCCGTCGTTCGAGTTGGGATGAAGTTGAAGAAATCATCGCTGCCTCGACGATCTATACCATCAAGAAATACGGTGCCGACCGCCTGGTCGGCTTCTCCCCGATCCCGGCCATGTCGATGCTCAGTTTCGCCGGCGGGTCCCGCTTCATGCAGCTGCTGGGCGGCGCCAACCTGAGTTTTTACGACTGGTACTGCGATCTGCCCAACGCCTCGCCCGAGATCTGGGGCGAGCAGACCGATGTCGCCGAGAGCGCCGACTGGTACAACAGCAAGTACATCGCTGTCATGGGATCGAACCCCGGTATGACCCGAACCCCGGACGTGCACTACCTGACCGAAGCCCGTCACAACGGCACCAAGGTTACAGTCCTTTCTCCCGACTTCAGCATGACCTCGAAGTTCGCCGACTGGTGGATTCCTGCCCATGCCGGACAGGACGGCGCCTTCTGGATGGCGGTCAACCACGTGATCCTCTCCGAATTTCACCATAAGGCGAAAACGCCTTATTTCATGGATTATCTGAAGCGTTACAGCGACACCCCGTTCCTGATAGAACTGCAGGAAAAAAATGGTGCCTATACCCCGGGGCGCATGGCCAAGGCCAGTGATCTGGAACGCTACAGCGATGAAGAAAACGGTGTCTTCAAGTACCTGGTCTGGGATGAAACGAGCCAGCAGCCGCGCATGCCCATGGGAACTCTGGGTTTCCGCTGGCAGGAGAAAAAGGGTGAATGGAACCTGCAGATGAAAGATGGCCAGGATGGTTCCGACATCGCTCCAACCCTCACCCTGCAGGTGGGGAACGATGAGGTTCTGCAGGTCCTCTTTGACGATTTTTCCGACGGTAATGCCGTGCAGCGCGGAGTCCCGGTCCGCTATATCGAAACGGCCAAGGGCCGGATAGCAGTTACCACAGTTTATGACCTGCTGATGGCCCAGTTCGGTGTTGACCGCGGTCTTGCCGGCGACTACCCGGCGGGTTATGACAGTGATGCCGTCTACACCCCTGCCTGGCAGGAAAAATTTACCGGTATTGATCGTGCCAACGTCATCCAGTTCGCCCGTGAATGGGCGTCAACTGCCGAGCAGACTGAAGGCAAGTGTTCGATCATCATCGGTGCCGGCATCAACCATTGGTACCACGCCAACCTGATTTACCGCGCCGGCATAGTCTCGTTGATGTTGTGCGGTTGCGTCGGTAAGAACGGCGGCGGTTTGAACCATTACGTCGGCCAGGAAAAGCTGGCGCCGGCGGCGCCCTGGGCGTCCATCATGGGGGCGCTCGACTGGTCGAAGCCACCCCGCTTTCAGAATGCCCCCTCCTATCATTATGTCCACACCGACCAGTGGCGTTATGAAAAGACTTCAGACGAACTAAAGATCAACCCGGTCGCTGAGAACAACAAGATCACGGAAGGTCACACTATAGACCACCAGGTCCGCGCCGTGCGTAACGGCTGGCTGCCTTTCTATCCGCAGTTTGATCGCAGCCCGATCGAGGCGGTGAAGCAGGCGGAAGCTGCGGGGGCCAAAGACAACCAGGCGATCGTCGACTGGACCGTCAAGCAACTGGCAGAGAAGAAGATGAAGTTTGCCGTTGAGGATCCTGACGCACCCGAGAACTGGCCGCGCATGTGGATCATCTGGCGTGGCAATGCCCTGATGTCCAGTGCCAAGGGGCATGAGTATTTCCTCAAACATTACCTTGGCACACACACCAATACCGTGGCCCCGGAAACCGCTGAAGAATTTGTCAAGGATGTGAAGTGGCATAAAGAGGCGCCGGAAGGGAAGCTCGACCTGGTAGTTGATATCAACTTCCGTATGGACACATCGGCCCTTTATTCAGACATCGTGTTGCCGACGGCAACCTGGTACGAGAAAAACGACCTCAACAGCACCGACATGCACTCTTTCATCCACCCGTTGCAGGAAGCGGTGCCGCCCTGCTGGGAGTCGCGCAGCGACTGGAATATCTTCAAGTCACTGGCCAAGAAAGTCAGTGAACTGGCCGAAACTCATCTGCCGGACCCGGTTCGAGAAATTGTCGCGGTGCCGTTGCAGCATGATACGCCAGCGGAGATGGCTCAGCCCGAGATCAAGGACTGGAGCAAGGGCGAGTGTGAGCCGATCCCCGGCAAAACGATGCCGAACTTCGTGGTGGTCGAACGTGATTACGTCAACCTTTACAAGCGTTTTATCTCTTTCGGACCGAACGCGCGCAACGGCGGTATCGGCGTCCATGGCCTCAACTGGCAGATCGAGGATATGTACGACGAGCTGGTCGAAAAGAATCCGACCGAAACCTGGGACGGCAAAACCTACCCATCACTGGCGGACACGGTCGACACTGCCAACGTGATACTTGCACTGGCACCGGAAACCAATGGTGAGGCGGCTTTTAGGGCCTTTGAGGCCGAAGAGAAAAAGGTCGGGTTGCCATTAACCCAGCTGGCTGTCGGCAGCCGCGATGTGAAGACCACCTTCGCTGCTCTTGCTTTACAGCCGCGCCGTTTCCTGAACAGCCCTGTCTGGTCAGGCCTGGTGACCGACGGGCGGGCCTATTCCGGCTTCTGCCTCAATGTCGAGCACCTGGTCCCCTGGCGGACTCTGACCGGACGACAGCACTTCTACCTCGACCACCAGGGTTATATCGCAGCCGGTGAGCACTTGCCGACCTACAAGCCAAAGCCGGACCACAGCACGCTGCAGGACTTCCTGGTCACGGAGACAGAAGAAAAGAGCATCATGCTCAACTACCTGACTCCTCACGGCAAGTGGAGCATCCACAGTACCTATGGTGATAACCATCGTATGCTGACCCTTTCGCGAGGCTGCCACCCTTTCTGGCTCAACGATCAGGATGCCGAGCAAATCGGTGTTATCGATAACGACTGGGTCGAGGTTTACAACGACCACGGAGTTGTCGTCACCCGCGCAGTTGTCAGCTCGCGTCTGCCGCGCGGTATCTCATTCCTCTATCATTCTCCGGAACGGACGATTGGTATTCCCAAGTCGCCCCTGCGTGGCAATAAACGGGCCGGCGGGCATAACAGTCTGAACCGGATCCGGCTCAAGCCGAATCTGATGCTGGGCGGTTATGGCCAGTTCACCTATGGCTGGAACTATTGGGGGCCGACCGGTGCCAATCGCGACACCTATATCATGGTGCGAAAACTCAAAGGGGAGCCGAACTGGTAAAGGAGCTATGACTATGAATATACGCGCACAGGTGTCATCGGTTTTCCACCTCGACAAATGTATCGGCTGCCATACCTGCAGCATCGCCTGCAAGAACCTGTGGACCGACCGCAAGGGTGCCGAGTACATGTGGTGGAACAACGTGGAAACCAAGCCGGGCACCGGCTATCCGAGCAAATGGGAAGACCAGGAGCAGTACAAGGGTGGCTGGGAGAAGAATGGAGAATCCTTACAACTGAAAATCGGTGGTCGCGGCGGTACTCTGGGGAAGATTTTTCATAATCCGAACCTGCCGACCATGGACGACTACTATGAACCGTTTACTTACCGCTACGGCGATCTGACCAACGCCCCGCCTGGCGATGATCAGCCGACGGCTCGTGCGGTCTCCATGGTCACCGGCAAACCGATGAAAATTGAGGCCGGTCCCAACTGGGATGATGACCTCTCCGGTTCGAATATCTACGCGGCCAATGATCCGGGCGTGGTGAAGCTCACTGCTGAAGAGCAGCGGCAACTGTTCGCTATCGAGAAGATGGTTTTCTTCCACATGCCACGCATCTGCAACCATTGTCTAAACGCTGGTTGCGTCGCCAGCTGTCCCTCCGGAGCGATCTACAAGCGGGGCGAGGACGGGATAGTTCTGATCAACCAGGACAAGTGCCGTGGCTGGCGGATGTGTGTTTCCGCCTGTCCTTACAAGAAAACCTATTACGGCTGGTCCACGGGCAAGTCGGAAAAATGCATTCTTTGCTATCCACGCCAGGAGGCTGGAGAAGCGCCAGCCTGTTTCCACTCTTGTGTTGGTCGTATCCGCTATCTGGGTGTTCTTCTCTACGATGCTGATCAGATCGAAGCGGTTGCCAAGCGGGACGACAAGGATCTGGTCGCGGCGCAGAGAGAAATGATCCTTGACCCCTTCGACCCACAGGTCGTTGAGGATGCCAGGGAAGCCGGCGTACCCGAGGAAATTATCGAATCCGCCCAGAAGTCACCGGTCTACAAGTTCGTCAAGGAGTGGGGAATTGCTTTGCCTCTGCATCCTGAATTCAGGACTCTACCAATGCTCTTCTATGTGCCGCCACTATTACCGGTCATGTCGATGGATAATCAGGGGAAACAGAGGTTGGCCGATGATTTCTTCTCCACTCTGGAACAAGCCCGTCTGCCGATGCAATATCTTGCCAGTTTGTTTGCGGGCGGGAATGAGGAGGAAGTCAAGGCGGTCTATCGTAAGCTGATCTCAGTACGAATTCAACGTCGTAGTGCCACGGTCGGAGATCTTCCCGCCGAAGAAGCCACCAAGGCTTGCACTATCGCTCAGTTGAGCTCAGAGGCCGTTGATGCCATCTATCGCATGACCACACTGACCAGGATCAAGGAACGCATAGTCGTTCCACCGATGCTGCGTGAGCAGGCCATCGAAGCGGGCGTGGATCCCGAACAGCACAAACAGGAGATGGGCTTTGGCAGCCGTCGTCCACCAAAGAGGCGTTGGTAGAAATGACTCAAATTCAGCAACATCAAGACCTCTGCCTGCGGTTCGCAACCTTGTTCAGTTATCCCGACCAGGGTGATCGCAAATGAAGCCGCTGACTGCCTGGCCGGATTGCAGAAGTTCAGTCCCGAGGCATCTGTCTCTTTAGCGAGTTTTGTCAGCTTCGTAGAGATCAGTAACGTAAGCCAGATCGAGGAAGCCTATACTGGCACCTTCGATCTGCAGTCACTTTGTCATCCTTACGTAGGCTATCAACTTTGCGGTGAGAGTCAGCAGCGCACTATGTTCATGATCAAGCTGCGGGAGCTTTATACCGAACATGGTTTCGTCCCCGGTAACGAGCTTCCTGACCACCTTGCCGAGGTGCTGCGCTTTCTCGGCTCAATTTTGGATGAGGACTGTCGCCAGGAAATTATCCGTAATGGTTTGTTGCCGGCACTGGAGCAAATCACCAAGGGTGTAGAGAGTGACAACCGCCCATATATCAGGCTGTTGGATTCTTTGCAAAGGTTTCTCATCGGGACGGCAGATGTCTGATGCCGAGCTACAGTCAATAGAACGGCAAAAGGAGTGTTTATCATGACTGACACGATACTGTTTGGCGTATTCCCCTATGTTGCGGTCGCCTTGATGGTCGGCGTCGGCCTTTACCGCTATTGTGTCGATCGCTACTCCTGGTCGTCGCAATCGTCCCAGTTCCTCGAGAGTCGGGTCCTCTTCTGGGGGTCGGTCCCCTGGCACTATGCCATCCTGATCATTCTTCTCGCACACTTCCTGGCTTTTCTGGTCCCTTCTGGATGGGGTGTTCTACTTGGCAATCCGTTGCGGCTCTATTTGCTTGAAGTCACGGGCCTGGCCCTTGGTCTCAGCACCCTGATTGCCATTGTCCTGCTGATCTTCCGCAGGATCGGCAATGCTCGGGTCTCCGCGGTGACAACCGTTGTCGACTGGCTGGTTCTTGCCACGCTGGTTCTCCAGGTTGCAACCGGTGTCTACATTGCGTTCACCTTGCGTTGGGGCTCCGTTTGGTATCTGCACACCGCGTCACCATGGCTCTGGTCACTGCTCAAGCTCGACCCTCAGGTCCACTATCTTGCTGCTTTGCCGACCGTAGTCAAGCTGCACGCATTCAACGCGTTCCTGATCATTGCGCTGTTTCCGTTCTCAAGGCTGGTTCATGTTGTCAGCGTTCCCTTGACCTATTTATCGCGCCCTTACCAGATCGTGGTCTGGTACCGGACGCGCCGGGCTGACTGATCATTGGCAGATGATGTAATCGCTTTTTTGCGGAGGTCGGATGCAAGAAGTCGCAACGGCACAATCACATAAGGTCCTTTTCCTGAACACCCTTGCTTTTACGGTCTGCTTCGCCGCCTGGATGTTCAACGGCGTCCTGGTGACCTTCCTGGCCGACAATCAGGTTTTCAAGTGGGGTCCTATCGAGATTGGCTGGCTGATGGGTATCCCGGTCCTGACCGGGTCGATTTTCCGTCTTCCGGCCGGGATGCTGACCGACAAGTTCGGTGGCAAGCCGGTCTATGGCTCTTTGCTGTTCATCTGTGCTATCCCTATGTTTCTTCTCTCCAAGGCCGACAGCTTTATGACCTTCGCGCTCTGCAGCTTTGGCTTCGGTCTGGCAGGGGTCAGTTTTTCAATCGGTATCGCCTTCTCCTCGGTATGGTATCCGCGCAAACGTCAGGGTACGGCCCTTGGCATTTTCGGCGCTGGTAACGCAGGGGCAGCATTGACCACCCTGCTTGCGCCAACTCTACTCAACAAGCTGACCAATAACGGCGCTAACCTTGAAGGTTGGCGGCAGCTGCCGATTTATTATGCGATCATGCTCGCGACCATGGGCGTCATCTTCCTTATCTTCGCGGACAACAAGAAGCCGGCGTCGTCGAACAAGAGTTTCAGCCAGATGCTCACGCCGCTCAAGGACGTCATGGTCTGGCGCTTTGGCCTCTATTATTTCCTGGTGTTCGGCTGCTTCGTTGCTTTCTCACAGTGGCTGGTCCCGTACTTTGTCAATGTCTACTACCTGCCGTTGGTCACTGCCGGTCTGTTCGCGTCAGCCTTTAGCTTGCCATCAGGGGTGATACGCGCCCTTGGCGGCTGGATGTCCGATAAATTCGGTGGGCGTGCCGTAATGTACTGGGTGCTCGGTGCGTCGGTCTTGATCAGCTTCCTGGTCATTATTCCCAAGATGGACATCTATTCCCCCGGGCGTGGTGTGATGGCCAAGCGCAGCGGTACGATCATAGCTGTCACGGATACAACTGTGACTGTGGATGAGATGGTTTACGCGATCAGGCAGAAACCTGAACCAATAGAGAATTACACCGATGACCAGATGCTGATCTTCCCGACCAAGCAGACCTGGCAAGAGTCGGTGGTCGAGGTCGGGCAGCAGGTGAAAAAGAAGGAGCTGATCGCCAAGGGTGTGACCCGGATATTTTTTCAGGCGAATGTCTGGATATTTGCGATTTTTGTCATCATGCTCGGCAGTATCTGGGGGGTTGGCAAGGCCGCAGTTTATAAGTTGATACCGGATTACTTCCCTGAAGAGGTGGGAGTGGTCGGAGGCATGGTCGGCGTACTTGGTGGCCTTGGCGGGTTCTTCTGCCCGATCATATTCGGTTACATGCTTGAATGGACCGGCCTCTGGACCAGCTGCTGGATGTTCATGTTCGCCCTATCACTGGTTTGCCTGATTTGGATGCATCTTACCGCGCAGAAGATGATGCGGGAGAAGCACCCTGAAGATATGCAGAAAATTGAGCACGAAAGACCAACCATTCTTGAAGATGACGCGAAGGAGACAGGGCATGTCCATTAATTTAGACAAGTGGGACGTAGAAGACGAGCAGTTCTGGAACTCGACGGGCAAGAAAATTGCGACCCGCAATCTCTGGATTTCAATCCCCAGCCTGCTGTGCGGTTTTGCCGTCTGGCTCTACTGGAGCATCATTACCGTTCAGATGATTAACCTGGGTTATCCGTTCAGCCAATCACAACTGTTTACCCTCTCGGCGATTGCGGGTCTGACTGGTGCAACCTTAAGGATCCCCAGTTCCTTCCTGATCCGTATTGCCGGAGGGCGTAATACCATCTTCTTTACGACCGCCCTGTTGATGATCCCGGCCATCGGCACAGGGTTCGCGCTGCAGAACAAAGCGACCCCTATCGAGGTCTATTACTTCCTCGCCCTGTTCTCCGGTATCGGCGGCGGCAACTTTGCTTCCTCCATGTCGAACATCAGCTTTTTCTTTCCCAAGCGCGTGCAGGGGACCTCGCTTGGCCTCAATGCCGGTTTGGGTAATTTCGGTGTCACCACCATGCAGATCCTCATCCCGCTGGTCATGACCATGGGGATCTTCGGTGGCGACCCGCAGACCCTGATCAATACCAGCGGAACGCTGATCGGCAAGATCCCTGCCGGGACCGAGACCTATATTCATAACGCCGGTTTCGTCTGGCTGGTGCTGCTGATTCCGCTGGCGTTTGCCGGTTTCTTCGGCATGAACAATATCACCACCGATACGGTCTCCCCGGATATCGGCTCGACGCCTAGCAGCTTTACTAAGATAACCGGCCTGCTGTTAATCGCATTCTTGACTGCTTCCGTCGGTCTCTATCTTCTGCTCCCGGCCCCGGTTGGCCTGGGACTGCTCAGCAAATGGGTTGTCCTGCCGTTAGTTATTGCTGCGACGGTGTTCGGCATGAAGTACCTGACCAAGGGCAATCTGCGCGCCAACCTTGATCGTCAGTACCGGATTTTCAACAACAAGCACACCTGGGCGATGACGGTCATTTACACGATGACTTTCGGTTCCTTTATCGGCTACTCGGCAGCTTTCGCCCTGTCGATCAAGGTCATCTTCGGGTTTTCCCATATTCTGGTCGATGGAGTCATGACCCATAGTACGGCCAATCCGAATGGCCCGAGCGCCCTGATGTTCGCCTGGATGGGGCCTTTTATCGGCGCCCTGATCCGCCCGGTCGGCGGCAAGATCTCCGACAAACTTGGCGGCGCCATCGTTACCCAGTGGGTTTCCATTGTCATGATTGTCTCAGCGCTCGGCTGCGCTTTTTTCATGAAGGCTGCTTACGGTTCGGCTACTCCCGAGGCATATTTTGTACCGTTCCTGATTCTTTTCATCATCCTGTTTGCCGCAACCGGCGTCGGGAACGGTTCGACTTTCCGCTCAATAGCTATCATATTCGACAAGGAGCAGGCCGGGCCAGTGCTTGGATGGACATCCGCAGTAGCAGCCTATGGGGCCTTCATCATCCCGCAGGTGTTTGGTGAACAGATCAAGGCAACGACTCCTGAGAATGCTCTCTACGGCTTCGCCGTGTTCTATTTCGTCTGCTTGGTGCTCAATTGGTGGTTCTACACCAGGAAGAATGCCTATATTCAAAACCCGTGAATGGACATCAAGTTGAAGCGCATTTATGAGCCCGTAGCAATTGATGATGGCTGGAACAATTTATAACTGAAGTTGATTGCTGATAACGAACGAACAGTGAAAGGCAGAAAACGTCATGTCTCATCTGGATATCAAAGCCCTTTGTGAGCAGATCCTGTCCCAGGCCCCGGATGCAATAATGTATGCCGATCAGGAAGGAATTATTCAGCTCTGGAACCATGGTGCGGAACGGATTTTCGGTTTTAGCACCAAAGAAGCCCTCGGCAAATCCCTTGATCTGATCATTCCTGAAAAGCTCAGGGAGCGACATTGGGAAGGTTACCACAAGACCATGGCGACGGGAATTACGCGTTACGGAACCGATTTGCTGGCCGTACCAGCTTTGCATCAGGACGGTAGCAAGAATTTCAACGGAGTTCTCTATCGTGATGCTGTTGGATGATGACGGCAAGCCGCTCGGTGTCGCCGCCATCATGCGTGATGTGTCCGAACGTCATCAGAAAGAGAAACATTTGCGTGACCGGTTGTCTGAACTGGAATCTCTCAGGAATGCTGACGGTTCTTAGTTGTAATGATCACGAACTATCGTAATATCTTATAAGTGCAGAGTTCGTCTGCGCCTGTTTCCCTTGAGTCCAAATCCACAGGTATGCAGATGAGGTTTTCTACTCCATTGCCAGTGCAATAACGAGCTTTGAAATGCATGGTGCCAACAACCAATCAGTTATGAACAACGACCGTTTCGGGCGGACAATAAATTATTTGCGGCTGTCTGTAACCGACCGCTGTAATCTGCGCTGCAGTTACTGCATGCCGGAGCAAGGCGTCCCGCTCTGCTCCCACAACGAAATCCTCAGCTACGAAGATTTGCTGCGGATTGCCCGGGCAGCCGCCAGGCTGGGAATTGAGAAGGTCCGTGTCACCGGCGGCGAACCCTTGGTGCGCAAAGGTCTGATCGGCTTTCTCGCCCGGCTCAATGCCATTCCGGACCTTGCCGAGGTTGTGCTGACCACCAACGGCCTGCTGCTTGCTTCGCTCGCCGATCAACTGAGGCAAGCCGGAGTTGGCCGGGTCAACATCAGCCTCGATTCACTGGAGTTTGAAAGATACGCCAAGATTACCCGTGGTGGAGACCTTGCCGAAGTCCTGTCCGGTATCAAGGCTGCAGAGCAGGCCGGTTTGCAGCTGAAGCTGAATATGGTGGTCATGCGCGACATCAATGACAGTGAAATCGAAGCGTTTGCAGAACTGAGCCTGGACAGGCCCTGGTCGATACGATTCATTGAATACATGCCGACCATCCGAGCCAGAGCATGGCGGGCAAAGGTAGTGCCCGGCGTCGAGATCCTCGAGCGTCTACAGAAAAAATACCGGATAGTGCCCCTGGCTACAGGGCGCATGTGCGGCCCGTCCCGGCCATTCAGGATCGAAGGGGCACAGGGCTCGATCGGCATCATTACACCGATGAGCGATCATTTCTGTGGCTCCTGTAACCGTATCAGGGTGACCTCAGCCGGCCTGGCCAAGAGCTGTTTGCTCTCTGAGCAGACGCTTGATCTCAAACCTTACCTGGATCAGGATGACGATCTGCTCTGCCTGGCATTACGGCAGGTTATCGGCAACAAAGTTGATCATCATCAAATGGCCGATGATGTTTCCGGGCCGGCACCCTTTAACATGTCTGGTATCGGAGGCTGATATGGATGCGCGTATCGTTGCAGTCTGCGTCAGTCGCAACAAGGGAGAAAAGAAGACCCCGGTCGCGCAGGTCGAGTTGCGACCGGGACACGGCATTGTTGGCGATGCACATGCCGGCAGCTGGCACCGTCAGGTCAGTCTGCTGGCGATCGAAAGCATCCGCAAGATGCAGGACATGGGACTGGCTGTCGACGCCGGAGATTTTGCCGAGAATCTGACTACCGAAGGCGTCGAACTGGTCACTTTGCCTCTCGGTGCCGGGGTGAGGATCGGTAATGCTCTGCTTGAGATCACCCAGATCGGCAAGGAATGTCATACCCGCTGCGCCATCTATGACCAGGCTGGCGATTGTGTGATGCCGAAAGAGGGCGTTTTTGCCAGAGTCGTCAAGGGTGGCAAGGTGCAGGCAGGGGACAGGATTGAAGCTCCGGTAACGATATGAATGACAAGCTTGACAGTAAGGTATACGTCTCTGTGATGTTGAGTGGATTTGCTGAAGAGGTCAGCCAGGGGTGTGTCTGCCGAAAAGAGGGCCCTCCTGTATGAGAGCAGCGATACTGACTCTAAGCGACAAAGGGGCTCGGGGCGAACGAGAAGACTTGAGTGGCCCGGCTTTAAGTGACTGGCTGATCCGACAGGGAGTGGCCGTGGAATGCATGTCTTTGATTCCGGATGATTTCGAACAGGTCGTGGCAACGCTCGAGAAATGGATAGACTCTCTTGCCCCTGACCTGATCCTGACCACGGGTGGAACGGGTGTCTCGCCGCGTGATATCACCCCTGAAGCGACAGGCAAGGTCATAGATCGTGAATTGCCCGGCTTCGCAGAGAGGATGAGGCAGGAAAGTCTCAAGAAGACACCACATGCGATCATCTCCCGGGCGATTGCCGGCATCAGGCATCGCACGTTAATTATTAACCTTCCGGGCAGCCCAAAGGGGGCAATAGAAAATCTCGAAGCCGTCTGGCCGGCGATCCCGCATGCAATTGCCAAGATTCAGGGTGATCCGTCCGATTGCTCTGCTTCGTGAGATAGACACTCGTCACATTTGTGCCCCTTGACAACCATCGGAAATTGCGCAGAAAAAGGCTTGACAGGGCGTGCATCCTCTGTTAAATCTATCCGGCATTTTGGGTGCAGGCACGTAGCTCAGTGGGAGAGCACTACCTTGACACGGTAGGGGTCGGCAGTTCAATCCTGCCCGTGCCTACCATAATCTTCGCCCAAATCTCGTAGAGGCATCCGTGGATGCCTCTTTTCGTTAGGGATAACGATCATGTCGATGCTGAATGTAACGCTGCCAGATGGTACGGTTAAGGAGGTCCCACCCGGGACGACTCCGCTGGATGTTGCACGCTCAATCGGTGAGGGTCTGGCGCGCCAGACTGTTGCAGCATACCTTGGTGATGATCTCGTCGATGCTTCCCGGCCGATTGAGTCTGATGTCCGGTTGCGCCTGGTGACGCTGAATACTCCTGAAGGGCTGGAGCTCTACCGTCACTCGACTGCTCACCTGATGGCACATGCAGTGAAAGAACTTTTCGGTCGTGATGTGCAGGTTACTATCGGCCCGGCGATCGAGTCTGGCTTTTATTACGATTTCTTCAGTGACACCCACACTTTCAGTCCGGAAGAGTTCGACAAGATCGAGCAAAAGATGACCGAGTTGGCTAAGCAAAACTTGCCGATCGAACGCCAGGTTGTTAAGAGCGCTGACGCCATCGAGTTGTTTCGGCAGATGGGTGAGGACTACAAGGTCGAGTTGATCGAGGACCTTGGTGAAGAGGAAGTCTCTCTTTACCGGCAGGGGACATTCGTTGACCTTTGCCGCGGCCCGCATATGCCGTCCACCGGGATGTTGAAAGTCTTCAAGTTGACCAGCGTTGCCGGTGCCTACTGGCGTGGTGACGAAAAGAACGCCATGCTGCAGCGTATCTATGCAACGGCGTTCACCGACAAGAAGGAACTGAAACAGCACCTGCATCGTCTCGAAGAGGCAAAAAAACGCGATCACCGCAAGCTGGGCCGAGAGCTGGACCTCTTCTCTTTCAACGATGAGGCTGGCGCTGGTCTGGTGATCTGGCACCCGAAAGGGGCCTTACTCCGCACCGTTATCGAAGATTTCGAAAAGCGCGAGCACCTCAAGCGCGGCTACGATATTGTCATGGGGCCGCAGATCCTGCGTACCGAGCTGTGGAAAACCTCAGGACATTTCGACAACTATCGTGAGAACATGTACTTCACGGAAGTCGACGGGCAGGGCTATGGGATCAAGCCGATGAACTGCCTGGCCCATATGCTGATCTTCAAATCCAAGAAGCGCTCATATCGCGACCTGCCGCAACGTTATTTCGAGCTCGGTACAGTCCATCGCCATGAGAAGAGCGGGGTGCTGCATGGCCTGCTGCGGGTGCGCGGATTTACCCAGGATGATGCGCACATCCTCTGTACGCCCGAGCAGCTTGACGGTGAAATCAAGAAGGTCCTCGGTTTTGTCCGCGACGTCATGGGTATCTTTGGTTTTGAGTATGAGCTGGAGATATCAACTCGTCCGGAGAAAGCAATCGGATCCGATGAGGATTGGGAGCGTGCCACCCATGCCTTGAAGAGTGCTCTCGATGATACGGGCCTGCCTTATGAAATCAATGAAGGCGACGGCGCTTTCTACGGTCCGAAGATCGATATCAAGCTTAAGGACGCTCTTGACAGGAAGTGGCAGTGTGCTACAATCCAGTGCGATTTTACCCTCCCGGAACGGTTTGACCTCAGCTATATCGGGAGTGACGGCGAGAAGCATCGGCCGGTCATGGTCCACCGGGTTATCCTGGGGGCCATTGAACGTTTTATCGGCGTTCTGATCGAACATTACGCCGGCAATTTCCCGCTCTGGATTGCACCGGTTCAAGTTAAAGTCCTCAATGTGACTGACAGCCAGGCTGACTATGTCGAGCAGGTTTGTGAAGAACTGCGCTCCGCGGGTATCCGGGTTCAGGCTGATCTGCGCAATGAAAAGCTGGGCTTCAAGATTCGTGAGGCGCAGATGGAAAAAGTTCCGTATATGCTGGTGATCGGCGATCAGGAAGTGGCCGCTGGCACCGTGACCGCACGGCATCGCTCCGGTGAAAACCTGGAGCCGATGAAGCCTGCGGATTTTGTTCGTTTTATTCAGGAAGAGTGTAAACTGTACCATTAGGAGGTGCGTCATAAGTAAGGACACGACCAATATCAACGAGTCTATCCGCGCAAGTGAAGTGCGTGTCATCGATGATGAAGGTGGACAGCTTGGTATCATGGAATTGGGCGCTGCGTTGCAGGCTGCCGAGGAGCAGGGTCTCGACCTTGTGGAAGTTTCTCCGAATGCCGCCCCGCCGGTTTGCCGTATCATGGACTACGGCAAATACAAATACCAGCAGAGCAAGCGGGCCGCAGAAGCCAAGAAGAAACAGGCCAGGGTTGAGTTAAAAGAAGTCAAGCTGCGGCCTAAAACTGATGAGCATGACTACCAGTTCAAGGTCAAGAATGCCAAGAGGTTCCTTTTGGAGGGCAACAAGGTCAAAGTGACGATCATGTTCCGTGGCCGTGAAGTGACCCACCCTGAATTCGGTCGTCGCATCCTCGCAAGAGTGGCCGAAGATCTTGTCGAGATCGGTCAGATTGAAAGCCATCCGAACATGTCCGGCCGCTTTATGAGCATGGTTATCGGCCCCATCAAAAAATAAGATGACGACTTTTCAAAGGTCGCAAAGATTGAATAATAGCTAAGGAGAAGGACAATGCCTAAAATCAAGACCAACCGCGGCGCAGCCAAGCGTTTCCGGAAGAGCGGAACCGGCAAAATCCGCCGCAATAAGGCTTATACCAGCCACATCCTGACCAAGAAGTCGACCAAGCGCAAGCGTGATCTGCGCCAGTCGACAGAGGTCCACAAGGCTGATGCCAAGAATATCAGCTGCTTGATCCCTTACCTCTAAGGGCAGCAGCACAATCACAACCCGTGAACTGTTGGGTATAATGGCTCCCCCTTCAGATCCGGGCGCGGGACATCCGCATATCTACTCTCAAGGAGAAAAGCGATGCCAAGAGTAAAAAGAGGATTCAAAGCAAGACGCAGGAGGAACAAGGTATTAAAGCTTGCCAAGGGGTACCGTGGCGCGCGCAGTAAATTGTTCCGCAGTGCAACCGAAGCGGTAGATCGCGCATTAAAGTACGCTTTCCGCGATCGTCGCGTTCGCAAACGTGACTTCAGGGCTCTGTGGATTGCCCGGATCAATGCCGCGGCCCGCGACAATGGCCTGTCTTACAGCCGCCTGATCCACGGTATGAAACAGGCCGAGATCGGGATCGACCGCAAGATTCTTGCCCAGCTGGCTGTCACCGACCCGACTGGTTTTGGCTCGATTGTGGAGAAAGCCAAGGCCCAGCTGCAGTAATTGCCAAGACTAAAGAGATGGGGCCTGCCCCATCTCTTTTTTTTACACCGGCCTGGCTAAATGCCGGGCCGGTGCATTCTCTGGCCGGACTATTATGAAAGACAAACTGAACAAAATAGAAGCAGTAGCCCTTCAGGACGCTGCCGGGGCGGCTTCCGAGATAGAGTTGCAGCAGATACGTGCCCGCTACCTTGGTAAGAAGGGTGAAATCACCGCAGTGATGAAGGGTATGGGCCAGCTGTCCGCTGAAGAGCGCCCTCTGATCGGGGCGCTTGCCAATCAGGTCAAGGATCGTCTCGAAGAGGCTTTTAGTGAGCGCCAGGCGGCTTTGCGTAAGGCCTTGATGCATCAGAAGCTCGCCACCGAACGTATTGACATCACCTTGCCGGGGCGCAGACAGATGCCCGGTTCAAAGCACCCGATAACCCAGGTGACCGAGGAAGTCGTGGAGATTTTTGCTGCGCTTGGATTCGGTGTTGCCGAGGGCCCTGAAGTTGAAAACGACTTCTACAATTTCGAGGCATTGAACATTCCCAAAGATCATCCTGCACGGGACATGCAGGATACCTTCTATGTCTCTGATGACGTCGTGCTGCGTACCCACACATCACCGGTCCAGATCCGCACTATGCTTGAACACCAGCCGCCGGTACGGGTTGTTGCTCCGGGGACCGTGTATCGCCGGGATTCAGACCTTACACACAGTCCGATGTTCCACCAGATAGAAGGCTTCCTGGTTGACAAAAAGGTGACTTTTGGTGATCTCAAGGGGATTCTGACGACCTTTGTCAATGAATGCTTTGGCAAGGGGATAGACGTCCGGTTCCGGCCGTCGTTCTTTCCCTTTACGGAGCCCAGCGCCGAGGTTGACATCCAATGTGTCATCTGTGGTGGAAGCGGGTGCCGTGTCTGCAGCCAGACCGGCTGGCTGGAAATTCTCGGCAGCGGCATGATCGATCCGGAAGTCTTCAAGTCGGTTGACTACGATCCCGAGATATACAGCGGTTTTGCCTTCGGTATGGGCATTGAGCGAATCGCCATGCTAAAGTACGGGGTCAATGACCTTCGCCTGTTCTTCGAAAATGACATGAGGTTCCTGAGACAATTCTAGAATCGGGGGCTGGGTTGGATTCGGAGGCTGGAGGCTGGGGGCTTGGGGGCTGGCTATTTGCTCTTCACTTTTCACATTTTACTATTCACTTTTAACTATTTAAATAGATTTATATAACAAAGGACTTGAAGTATGAAAGTCACCTTGAACTGGCTCAAGGATTATGTTGATTTTGACCTTTCTGCCGATGAGCTCTCTCATCGTCTGACCATGGTCGGCCTTGAAGTTGATGCCATGGAACATCATGGGGATGGCCTTGACAGTGTCGTCGTTGCCCGGCTTGCTGATGTCTCACCACATCCTGATGCTGACCGCCTGACCGTCTGCAAAGTTGAAACGGGTCGTGAAACTCTCCAGGTCGTCTGCGGCGCGAAGAATCACAAGACCGGAGACCTGGTTGCCTTTGCCCAGGTAGGAACCGTTTTGCCTGGTGATTTCAAAATCAAGAAATCCAAAATTCGTAATCAGGAATCGTACGGGATGCTCTGCTCGACCAAAGAGCTGGGCCTCGGTGAGGACGCCGATGGCATCATGATTTTGCCTGCCAACCTGCCGCTGGGCCGTCCGGTGTTCGAAGCCCTGGGCATGAAAGATGTCATGTACGAGATCGGCTTGACCCCTAATCGCTCTGATTGCCTGAGTGTGGTCGGTGTTGCGCGCGAGGTGTCGGCGATGACTGATATCCCCCTGCGCCTGCCGGAGCCCGTTCTTTGTGAAGCGGGAGGCAAGGCCTCGGACAGGACCTCTGTCACTATCGAAGATGCAGATTTGTGCCCGCGTTACGCAGCACGTCTCATCGAGGGGGTTAAAATCGGACCTTCTCCGGACTGGATGGTCCGTCGTCTCGAGGCCGTTGGCATGCGCTCCATCAATAACGTGGTCGATATCACTAACTTTGTCATGATGGAACTCGGCCAACCGTTGCATGCTTTCGATTTCAATCTCTTGCGTGAACAACGGATCGTTGTGCGCAGGGCGGGGGAAGGGGATAAGTTTACCACGCTGGATGGTCAGGAACGCACCCTTACGGCACATGACCTGGTCATCTGTGACGGCATTGGTCCGGTGGCGCTGGCTGGAGTCATGGGCGGCCAGGATTCGGAAGTTCAGGACGACACCAAAGATATTTTGCTTGAGAGCGCCTATTTCAATCCCATAGCGGTTCGCCGAACCAGTAAACGTCTCGGCCTGCATACGGAGTCGTCACATCGTTTTGAACGCGGCACTGATGTCGACATGGTCCCTTTGGCGCTGGATCGTGCCGCCGTCCTGATCACTGAGTTAGCCGGTGGCACGCTTGCCCCCGGTGCAGTCGACGTTTACCCTCAACAGATTGCCAGGCGCACTGCGACGATAACGACCGCTCGCACAAGTGAAGTGCTGGGGTTGGAGCTTGAACTTGGCGATATCAGTGACAGACTTACTGCTATCGGCCTGAAATGCGAGTCAGGCGATGGTGCGCTGAACGTTGAAATACCGAATTTCCGACCCGACCTTGAGCGTGAAATCGATCTGATAGAAGAAGTCGCCCGCCTCGTCGGTTATGACCGGATTCCGGTAACAATGCCGATCAGCAGCCTGACCTGCCAGCAATTACCTGCTCATCTGTCCCTGGAGCGTAAAGTCCGCGACCAGATGATCCGTTTGGGTTACTCCGAAGTTATCAATTACTCCTTTGCCAATCCAGGATCCATCGACAGAATCGGTCTTTGTGAGCATGACCCGCGACGGCAGAATGTCCGGATTCTCAATCCGCTGACAGAGGATCAGAGCGTTATGCGCACCACTCTGGTGCCGAGCTTGCTGGAAACCGCTGCCCGCAACCTTGCATATCGCAGTGAAGACCTCGCCCTGTTTGAACTTCGTCATGTTTTCCAGCCTGTCGGCGGAGTTGATCTGCCGCAGGAGAGTCTTCGCCTGACGGCGATCCTCTGCGGTCGCCGTGAGCCACTGGGCTGGGCGCAGTCTGACGCCAAAGTTGACTTCTTTGACATGAAAGGCGTTGTTGAAGAGCTCCTGGCCAGCTTGAGAATTACAGGTCTGACCTGGGACAACCAGAGCAACGAGCCTTATTACCATCCGGGCAAATCATGCGCCCTGTATTGTGCTGATCGACTGCTCGGCACGCTCGGCGAGCTGCATCCTGAGGTTCTCTACGGATTCGATCTGGGTCAGTCGGCAATCCTTTGCGATCTGGACGTTGAGGCCCTGTTTGAAATCGGCGGCGGCAAAATTCAGTTCATGCCGTTGTCACGTTACCCGGATGTACAACGCGACTCGGCGTTCCTGGTAGATGAAGAGATTTCTGCTCAACAGGTTTTTTCGGTCCTCGGTCGGGTCAAGATCAAGGATCTTGAGAACATAGAGCTCTTTGATGTCTATTCCGGCGAGGGGATACCGCAAGGCAAGAAAAGCCTGGCAATCCGTGCCAGCTACCGGGCTCTGGACAGAACCTTGACTGACGAATTGATCCAGAATCTGCACGGCAAACTGGTCAGAGCGATGGAAAAGGAACTGAGTGCCGAGCTACGCTAAAAAATAGTTGCTTAATTTCGCCAGCCTGTGATATAAAAACCTGAAAATTCGCGTAGATATCTAATGGAGGTGGATATTCATGACTAAGGCGGACCTTGTCGAAAATGTTTATCTGAAAACTGGCTTCTCCAAAAAGGAGTCCGCCGAGATCGTCGAAATGGTTTTCGACATCATGAAAAATACACTTGAGGGTGGCGACAAGATCAAGATTGCCGGTTTCGGCAACTTTGTCGTCAAGGATAAGGCGACCCGTCGTGGCCGCAATCCGCAGACCGGTGAGGAGATCGAGATATCTTCCCGTCGTATTCTGACCTTCAAGCCGAGCCAGGTGCTCAAGGCTTCGTTGAACGATTCGGAGGGATAAAGCACGTCCGCTCCGCCATCTCCAGGGTTTCGGCGCATGGACTTTCAGATTCCCGATAAACTCTATTACAAGATCGGTGAAGTTGCTAAATTCACCGGTATCAAAACACACGTCCTCCGTTACTGGGAGACTGAGTTTAAAGCTATTCGACCAAACAAGAGCCGCAGTAATCAAAGGCTCTATCGCAAGCAGGACGTGGAACTTATCCTGCACCTGAAAGATCTCCTTTACAACCAGGGTTTCACCATCGCCGGCGCGCGCAAGAAACTGCGTCAGAAACCTGACCGCAAGGTCGCTGAACCGGCGCCGAAACCCACCGTAAAGTCTGCTGCGGATGACCAGCTTACTCTTCCTCTGTCAGGGGCCGTTGACCTGAAACTGCTTAAGGAAATTCGCGAAGACGTCTTGCAGTTGAAGAAAAGCCTGAAAACCGTCCCTTGAGATATTGTCCCTTATCGACCCTCTGCCTGAAATAACTCCGTGCTTATTTTACTGACGAATGACGACGGTATCCATTCCGCGGGCTTGCAAGCACTGGCTGACCGTTTGCAGTCACTTGGCCGGGTTGTGGTCGTCGCTCCCGACCGGGAACGAAGTGCCATAGGCCATGCCCTGACTTTGCATGCTCCTCTGCGTGCCGAACAGATCCTTACAGATCGCTGGGCCGTCAGCGGTACGCCGACAGATGCGGTCAATCTGGGGATCCACGGAATTCTCAAAGCAAAGCCGGACCTGGTCATCTCGGGAATCAACAAGGGTGGCAACATGGGAGACGACCTGACTTATTCGGGCACCGTTGCTGCAGCCATGGAGGCAACCCTGATGGGTGTTCCTGCCATCGCTGTTTCCCTTGCATCCCAAAATTTCAAATATGCTGATTTTGCTTATGCCTCCAAGGTTGCAGAACAACTGGCTTTGACCGTCAGGGAGCATGGCCTGCCTGCTGACACCTTCATCAATGTCAATGTCCCGGCCCAAAAGCCCCTGGGGGTGCGCCTGACCAGGCAGGGCAAGCGGATCTACGAAGATGCCGTGATCGAGAATATCGATCCTCGCGGACGCACTTATTACTGGATCGGCGCCGGAGGGCTTGATTTCCAGGACCTGGATGGGACTGATTTCCATGCCGTACAGCATGGCTATGTTTCGGTAACACCATTACACCTCGACCTGACGAATTACGCCGCCATGAGCAGGTTGCGCGATTGGCGCATGGAAGAGCTGTCGGTTGATTCTGACAATGAGGCCCCTCCGGCATGAAAAACTTTTCTATTGCCCGTCGGCGCATGGTTGAAGAGCAGGTTGTCGCTCGTGGTGTCAGGGCCCCCGGAGTTATAGCAGCCATGTTACAGGTTCCGCGGCACAAATTTGTGGAAGAGGCCCTTGAAAGTCAGGCATACCAGGATGCGCCACTGCCGATCGGTGAAAAACAGACGATTTCCCAGCCCTACATGGTTGCCGTGATGAGTGAGGCCCTGGCGCTCGATGGCACAGAAAAGGTCCTTGAGGTCGGCACAGGCTCAGGCTACCAGGCCGCTGTCCTCGCATTGTTGGCAGACCGGGTCTTCTCCCTGGAGCGCATTCCGGCTTTGGCCCGCCGTGCCAGGAAGGTTCTTGATGCCTGTGGCTACAACAAGGTCAATATCCGTTTGGCGGATGGCACTCTCGGCTGGCAGGAGATGGCTCCTTTTGATGCTATTATGGTCACGGCCGGGGCCCCGGCTGTACCCCAGGGCTATCTCGATCAGCTGGCCGTTGGTGGCCGCCTGGTCATACCGGTTGGAGATCGAACGAGCCAGGTGCTGATGCGAATTACTCGCATTTCCGAAGATGAGTTCAAGGAAGAGCAACTCCTCGGTTGTCGGTTCGTGCCGCTGGTCGGCAATCACGGCTGGTGTGAAGAGAGGCCCTGATTCATGCGTCTGGTGAGGAGACTCTACGATTGGGTTCTGCATTGGGCCGAGACCCCCTACGGTGGTCCGGCTCTTTTTCTGCTGGCGCTCGTCGAGTCATCGATTTTTCCCGTGCCCCCGGATGTCCTCCTGATTGCTCTCTGTATTGCATTGCCATCGCGGGCCTGGCGTTTTGCCCTGCTGGCATCGGCCGGTTCTGTGCTGGGGGGGCTGATTGGTTACAGCATCGGTTGGGGGGCCTGGCCGATTGTCAGTACATACTTCTTCGATTATATTCCCGGCTTTAGCCCGGCTGTATTCGAGCGGGTACAGGGATTGTTCGCTGAATACGACTTCTGGGTAGTCTTCACTGCAGGCTTTACCCCGATCCCGTACAAGGTCATCACCATCGGCTCGGGCGTTTTCGAGATCAATCTGCTGGTTTTTGTCATAGCGTCTCTGGTCAGTCGCAGTCTGCGGTTTTTTCTGGTTGCCTGGTTGCTGCGTCGTTACGGGCCGGGAATACGTGAATTCATCGAGCGTTATTTCAATCTGCTCAGCATTGTTTTTCTGCTATTGCTGATCGGCGGCTTCCTGCTATTGAAATATGCTTTTTGATGTAGGACACTGGGGGAGGAAGCGGCGCGTGGCGCGTGGCGCGATGGCCAGCTAATTAAAGCAAAACCGGGCCTGTGATAATGCAATTTTTAGTGAAAATATCTATCTCCTTGCTGATGTTCTGCCTGGTACTCTCCTGTGCGCCGACAGGTATTTACCATACCGTGAAACCAGGCCAGACCCTCTATCGCATAGCCATGACCTATGATGTTGATGAAGATCGCCTGGCAGAAATTAACCGTATCAAAGACCCGAGTCAGTTAAAGGTCAACCAGAAGGTCTTTATCCCCGGGGTAACGCAGCTGCGCAATGTGCCATCGACTGTCAGTACGTCCACTCAAACGACATCGACCAGCCCGGCCGTCAAGAAGCAGCCGGATAAAGTTGCCCAGCAACCCGCAGGCAGGAAATCCGCCGCTGCAAAACCGGCAGGGTCTGCCAAGCCAGTCAAGGGCCTTTTTGCTTGGCCGGTACAGGGGAAAGTGATTAATAAATTCGGTACCAAGGGGCAAAAAGTATACAAGGGCATAGAGATAGAGATACCTGAAGGCACCAGGGTGACCGCTGCAGCCCCGGGCAAGGTTATCTACAGCGGCAACGCGATCCCCGGCTACGGCAACCTGGTTATCGTTGAACATTCGGACAGTTTTTTCAGTGTCTATGGCTACAATCAGAAGAACCTTGTGAAGATGGATGATTTTGTCGGCCAGGGGGATGAGATTGCCTTGAGTGGTGCTCCGTCGAACGGACAAAGTGCCCGACTTCATTTCGAAATTCGCAAAGGCAAGTCAGCGGTCAACCCGATTTTGTACTTGCCTTAGTCGTGGTGGTCACTTAGACTCCATATCCGTAATAAGACCGGATTCAATCAGTTCTCAGCTAAGGAGCGGAAGGGTTGTCGTCATGAGTAATGCCTTGCAGGACAGCGAAAATGTCGATCTTGAAGATGTGCCGAAACCGTCAAGAAAAACGGGGGATGAAGAGCCTGATGAAGAGTCCTTGGCGCGGGTAGAGCGTGAAGAGGAAGAAAAGGAAGCCGTCGAGGATTATGAAGACTTTGCGATGGATGCCATCAAGCTCTATCTCAAGGATATCCAGAAGACCAATCTGTTGACAGCGGAAGAAGAGAGGGCGCTGGCCAGGCGTATTGATGACGGCGACATGGCTGCCCGTGACAAGATGATCGAGTCTAACCTGCGACTGGTCGTCAAGATTGCCAAACGTTATATGAATCGTGGCCTGCCTTTTCTCGATCTGATCGAAGAGGGCAACCTTGGTCTTATCAAGGCAGTTGAACGATTCAAACTCAGTAAAGAGTGTCGCTTTTCAACCTACGCGACATGGTGGATCCGTCAGTCGATTGAGCGTGCCCTGGTGAACCAGAGCCGGACTATCCGATTGCCGGTTCACGTCTCCGATGACATCAACAAGCTGATCAAGATCACTCGTGAGCTGGTCCGTGACCTCAACCGCGAACCGCAGGTTAAGGAAGTTGCCGATGTCATGGGTGTTGAACCTGCTTATGTGCGCCGCCTGATGGTGTTGTTGAAAAAGACTTATTCGATTGAGCACCCGATGGGTGAAAACAATGATTACAGCCTGATCGATACGATCGAAGATAATAGTCAGGTCAACCCGCTTGAGCTCGCCGAATGGCTCAACAAGTTTCGCATCATTACAGATTTGCTGGCGACTCTCAACGACAATGAGAAAGAAATTATTGCGCTGCGTTTCGGTCTTGATGACCGCGAGCCGCAAACCCTTGATACGATCGGCCGCCAGTTCGGGGTGACTCGTGAGCGTATCAGGCAGATCGAAGCCAAGAGCCTGGAGAAATTACGTCTATTGCTGTCAGAGCGGGACTTCTCTCTGGGTGAAGATTGATTCAAATCCCATCATTGGAGTTGCAGCATGGAAGAATTGAAAAGCATTATTCGTGATATCCCGGATTTCCCGAAAAAAGGGATTGTCTTTAAAGACATCACTACCTTGCTCTCTGACGGGCGCAGTTTTCATCGCATGATCGACCTGATCGCCCATCGCTACGTGGGGCAGAAGATCGACCAGATCGTCGGTGTCGAGGCGCGCGGCTTTGTCCTCGGCTCGGCCCTGGCATACAAACTCGGTATCGGCGTGACCCTGGTTCGCAAGCCCGGAAAGTTGCCATCCAAGGTGCGGCAGGTCACTTACGATCTCGAATATGGTACCGACACCCTCGAGATTCACGAAGATGCCTTCAGCAAGGGAGACAGAGTCATTATCGCCGATGATTTGCTGGCCACCGGTGGTACGGTTTCAGCGGTCGTCAAGTTGGTTGAAGGACTTGGTGCCGAGGTCGTTGAATGTGCGTTCATGGCTGAGCTTGATTTTCTCGAGGGTCGTAAGAAACTCCCGGAAGGCAAGGTTTTCAGCCTGCTCAATTTCTGATTGCCTTTAAATCATGGCCCCGTAGCTCAGCAGGATAGAGCAACCGCCTCCTAAGCGGTAGGTCGCAGATTCGAATTCTGCCGGGGCCGCCAGATTTAATGGGTTACGCCTTCAGCGTAACCCATTTTGCTGGGCATAATTGATAGCTGAGGCGATAAAGATGACCCGCTCAATAGGCGCTGAATAACGAGAGAAAACCATGACTGAACACATCAACGAAGAACCGATTCTGCCGCGGCTTCTGGCAAGCAACGCCCTGCGTGCCAACCTGACCAAACACATGACGTTGAACCAGATGGCCGATCAAAAGGCCTCCATGATTATGACGGCATCATCGCTGATGCTGACAATCTCCCTGACCCAGTATGATAAACTCGATTTCACGGTTTTCGCGGTTCTTATGCTGACCGGTGGCCTGGCAATCCTTTTTTCGATCTTTGCGATTATCCCGGCGCTGCATGTTAAAGGGGTGCTGAACCTCTTTTATTTTCGATCTTTCGCACAAATCAGCGAAGAAGAATTCAAGGCTGCCTTCAAAGAGACGATCGCCGACAAGGACAAGTTGTATGATGCCTATTTGAGAGAAATCTACTATCTCGGCAAATATCGGCTGACTCGGAAATATTTCTGGATTCGCAACGGACTATGGGTATTACTGGCCGGTTTGGCCTCATCGGCATTACTGACCAGCGCAAGATTCTTCTGAGTGCTTAAATGCTACATGTGAAAAATTTAAGTATCTCGAGAGGTTGCTGAAAACAAAAGTTTTGCCTTGATTTTAAGGCCAATAAAGTTAAAAATGTACGAGATTTTATGTTCACTGGAGGCAACTCATGTCGGGGCGGGAATTTCCAACCAAAATGGAGAACTCTTATATTGATGTCATCTTGAAGGATGGCACCTACCACCACTTTACTCCGAGAGTCCTCGATGTCCTGCTGGAAAGTCATCGCGTCCATAAGTTCAAGAGAGCAGATGGTTGGGCGACAGTAGGAGTGGACCGGATACGTGCAAGAAAGCGTGAAGATAGCGATTACAACGGCCCGGAACGTAGGCTTTCAGTTCGTTGATTAAGTATTTTTTTCTCCTTGTTCGATTTACAAACCCGCGCCTATCAGGTGCGGGTTTTTTTGTCTGACGTCGGCAGTTGAACGCGTATTACAAGGTTCATTCGATACAGCGCCCGGCTCTGCAGACCAGAGAAATGGCATAACATTTGCTCATTAGTTATATAGAAGTTGCTCCTGGCAGGTAGAATCGGTCCGAAAAGGAGATCAACATGAACACAAAAACGATCGACGAATCCAGATGCGATCACGCCGAAAAAGAAGTCGTCGAAGGGCTCTGCCTGTCCTATGACCTGGTCAAGGGCGTATGCCTTGAGACCATGGAACCCTGTGTCGCCGTGCAAGAAAACGACGAATAAACAGTAGGTTTTAAGCAAACTGGCCTGATCAGTTAATGCGTGCAACATTCTTTATGAGCCTTTCCTTCTTCGTACTCTGCGGATATCTTAAAGGTATCCATTTAGTATTTCTTTTCTCTGCTGTTTCCTGTTAACCTTCTCTCAACAAAGCGCAATTTGTGTCTTTTTGACCCTGCAAAAATTGCAGTATCGCTTTTTTGTAACGGAAAAACCTTGGGGAGGATTGTACCGTCTATGCTGCGGCACCGTGATATTTACGCCAAAACGATCGCCAAATGGGGTGAAAAAGCCCAATATGAACAGGCTGTCGAAGAATGCGCCGAACTGATTGCCACGATACAGCATTTTGCCCGGGGAAAAGTTGATCGTGGAGTCGTTGTAGATGAACTTGCCGATGTGTACCTGATGGTAGGTCAGCTTATTTACATGCTCGGTGAAGAGGATTTTACTTCTGCCGTCGATAAAAAAATCAACAAACTGCACAAACTCCTCAGCGAGGATAACGCATGACAAAGAATATGATCGGAAATGCTATTTTTTGTAAATATCTTTTTTAAGGTATTGATCTCAGGTGCTTAGAGAACATTTGATTTGCTGTCTCTGCTTGTGATAGCTGTTTTTTTTGCTGTGCGCACCCACCTAAATCTGTGCGGAGGTGCTCAATATGGGTGAAGGCAACCTGAAGATTCTTCTGGTTGATGATGTCGTTTTTTTTCGCGAAGTCATGTGCGATTATTTCAAGCGTACGCCGGCAACCATGATTACGGCTGCAAGCGGCCAGGAAGCAATTGACCTGGCCAAGCGGGAGTTGCCGGACCTTATTTATATGGATGTGGCGATGCCGGAGATGAGCGGTATCGAAGCTTGTCGGCATATCAAGGCACACCCGACCCTGAAAAAGATTCCTGTATTGCTGGTTTTTACCCCTGATCGTGATGCCACGGTCGCAGAGGTAGTGACTTCGGGTTGTGACGGTTACCTGGCAAAACCTTTTGGTCGCGAGGATTTTCTTAATTTGGGGCACAGCCATCTGTTCAACATCGAACGACGTGAGCAACGTGTCCCTTGTCAGATGACGGTCAATTTTTCTATCAATGGAGAACAATACCAGGGCAGGGGGATCGATATCAGCCTACACGGTTTTTATGTTGAGTTTCGCGATGAGATACCTCCGAACAGTCGTATCAAGGCAAGTTTCCTGCTGCCGACGGTCAGCGCCGAGAAGATTGAAGTCTCGGGCCGCATCACCTGGATCAACCAGGGGTTCCCAAGGCAGAACATGACCCTGCCGCAAGGTTTTGGTGTCGCAATCCAATCGATTGACGTGGGCTCGGTCGAAACTATTCGTACTTACCTGGAGGTTAACTGATTATGCAATCCGCAGTCCTGGACCTGTTGCGCAAGCGTCGGAGCATTCGCCAATTTCAACCCCGGGCCGTTGAGTCGGGGCAAGATTGAGGCTCTGGTCGAAGCTGCAGTACGCACACCGACCTCACGCGGGCGCAATCCCTGGGAGTTCATCGTCGTCAACGATCGGGAGCTGCTGCTCAAACTCGGAGACGCCAAGCAAAGCGGGTCGGCACTTTTATCCAGGGCTCCCCTGGCGATCGTTGTCGCAGCGGATGCAGACAAGAGCGATGTCTGGTCTGAAGACTGCTCGATCGCTGCCATGGTCATTCAACTGGTTGCAGAAGAGCTCGGCCTGGGCAGCTGCTGGGTTCAGATTCGTTTACGACCCCATGATGCCACATCCTCTGCAGAAGACTTCGTCAAGGAGCTTTTGGGCCTTCCTGATACGCATGCAGTTGAATGCGTTATTGGTATCGGATACCCGGCAGAGAATAAACCCGGGCATTTAACCGAGAATCTTCCTTTCGGACATGTCCATCGCAACACTTTTGGCGGATAACTGCTGCCGATTAGGACGAATACCGTAACCTCTGCTGGCATATTACAACCTCTCTGGTAGAATTTTCTGGTGCGTGATGGTTTTGCTACCCCTTCACGTTGCATCATTACATTCCAGAGGTGTGGAGGTATCCAATGTCTTACGGTGAGTCACGCGTTTACAAGAAGGTAGAGGTTATCGGCACGTCGGAAAAGAGTGTTGAGGAAGCAATCCAGAGTGCAGTCGACAGGGCAAGGTCGTCGCTGGAGAAACTCTCATGGTTTGAGGTCCAGGAAGTACGGGGCCATATCGGTGACGATGGCAAGGTCACGGAATACCAGGTTGTTCTAAAAATTGCTTTCGAACTTTCCTGACCTGGGTCTATATTAAAAAACAATCAGTTGAACCATAACCCTCACTGTGTTAAAAACGTTGCCGGGTGACACAATTGCGTCACCCGGCAACGTTTATTAGCGGATTGTTCGACAGGCTATTGCCACGCATCGCAGGTTGGTTATCCCCTGACAATCCTCCATCATTCTGAAATCATTAGAGTAAATACCTCCCAGGATTTTTTTTACTATCCGAAGTGCCGACACTTTCCGGATTGGAACGCCTTTTGCTGATTAAAAACGCAAAGATTACTGTTTCACAAAACGTTTTCATGGGTAATGCGGAAATCAATGCTTAAAGATCAAACAAATAAAACGGAGGCAACTATCGACCGGAGGCAACTACTCAAGGTCGGCCTGCTGGCCTCCGTTGTCTGTCTCAACCCGCTCCCGGCCTGGGCGCGTTACAGTCTGTCTGGCAGTGAAGTCCGTTCCGTGAGTCTTTACAATACCCATACCGGCGAGACCTTGCGCAAGGTTGCCTATTGGGAGCAGGGCGTTTACCTCAAGGATGCCCTGAGTGAGATCAACGTCCTGTTGCGTGATCATCGCGCTGATTCTGTCAAGCCGATCGACCCTCATGCCATTGATCTGTTGTTTGCGCTACAAGGCAAGTTCGATTGCCAATGTCCGATTGAAATCATCTCTGGCTACCGTTCTCCCGAAACAAATTCAAAGATGAGCCGTAAAAGTAGTGGGGTTGCCAAGCACAGTTATCACATACAGGGCAAGGCGATTGACTTGAGAATTCCGGATGTCCCTCTCAAGAAGCTACGTAAAGCAGCTCTGGAGCTAGGGCGTGGCGGTGTTGGTTATTATCCCAGGTCGAATTTCGTTCATGTGGATACCGGTCCGGTGAGGTCCTGGTAAAACTCTCTGCTTTTGTAGAAACACTAAATAAATGGGAATTTTCTGAATAAGTGGGAAAAATCCGCAATGCAAGTTTAGTAAAACTATAAATTTTATTGAAATGCCGCTTGGATGTGACTGAAAAGCCAGTAGGAGTAATTAATGAAACAGATTTTTCTAGCTTTACTATTGCTGTCAATTTTCCTGCTAGCAACGGGCTGCATCCCTGACTTGCCTGGGCCTATAGGTATCCCGGGTATATAACACACTGACCTCAATGTATAAATGGCCCGTCCGCTCTGGATGGGCCATTCTCATTTACAGGACTTGTAAAGCCATCCACCTGAACGGACTTTTGCATCTTACAAATCCTCTCGCACTGTTTCCCAACTTTTCGAGTTTCTACACTTGTAAAAAGTTTCTATATGAAGGACCTCCTGTTTGGAGGTTTCAGACTGATGACAAAATTCAGCAAGGCTTCGCGATAGATAGGGCAACAGATATTTAATCTGTTGCCCCTATTGTTTTCTGTGAAACACAATCATAACCGGCGGGTCGCGTCCCGCCCGACGCCATACTTTTGTCCGGCAACAAAAGTATGCAAAAGTGCCTTCTCCTTGCGGAGGGCATCTCCTCTGCCAGGTTTCCGAGTTATCAACAAACAACAGAGTTTAAGAGGCCGGCCTGTTACAGGGGGCCTCCTTGCCAGTGTAGACTTACAAGGGAAAAGCTTGAAAGCACAAGGGATCAAGTTGACTGAATTTATTTGAAATATCCTTGTGCATATATACTATAAGCGGGCAACCTCTTCTGGATCACTGATTTAACAGGGAGTTAGTTAACTTTCATCTTTCAAGATTGGCAATTATCTGCCTTCGGGGTTTTTCCTGCCCTGTGTTAACCTTCTCGCATCGATCTGTCTGGCGGAAGAACTGGAACCCAGGAGATGGACCCACCTGCCGATCAACACCAATTTTATCGGTGGCGGATTTGCCCACACCGATGCGGATATCAGCTTTGACCCGGTCCTCAAGATCGAAGACGGGCAGGTCGATCTGCACACATGGCTCGCGAAGTATATCCGAACTTTCGCGCTGTTCGATAAAACGGCCCGGGTTGAGCTGTTGCAGGGTTACCAGGAGGGTCGCTGGACAGGCCTGCTCGACGGTGTTCCCACAACAGTCCGTCGCAGTGGCTGGGCCGACACCAGGCTGGGTTTTGCGATCAACCTGTACGGCGCACCACCGCTGCAAGGCAAGGAATATGCTGCTTACCGTGCAGCCATAGACACGGAAACCATTATCGGTACAGGACTGTCCGTACAACTGCCGACCGGCGACTACATGAATGACAAGCTGATCAACCTCGGCACCAACCGTTTCACCTTCCGGCCTCGAGCTAGGGGTGCTTCACACCCGCGGCAAGTGGTCTGTGGAAGTGACCGGAGTGGTTGAGCTCTACACAGACAATACGGACTTCTTCAACGGCAAGGAGCTCGAAAATGATCCTCTCTACGTGATCCATAGCCACTTGATCTACACCCTTCGCCCGGGAGTCTGGGCCGGCTTGAGTGCCGGGTATGATTATGGCGGCAAATCAACTGTGGACGGTGTGGAAAAAGACGACCGGAAACAGAATGTCGGCTGGGCCGTCAGCCTGGGCTTTCCAGTCAGTCGGCACATAGGTTTCAAGCTCGCTTACATCGGCACCCGTACCCAGGAATAGACCGGCATCGATTCGGATACCTATGCGGTTGGATTCTCCGCGTTCTGGTAATGGTTTCGCATTCTGGAAGCCGCTGAACCAACCTTGTAAAATAGGTACTCTCAAACAACCATATTCCCGGACAGTTTATGAGCAACAAGCTAAAAAAGAAAAAGCCTGCAACGAGCCACAACAACCAGCAGGACAGTGTCTTCAAGGAAGCCTGGGAGAACATGAACGAAGACATGTCCAGGTTTATGCCTAAATTCATCACTAAACGTAGGCCCAAAGGGAAGGGTAAGGTTTGGGTTGTGGTCGTGGTCACCCTGGTGGAGTTGCTGATCCTGGGGATTGTTGGTAAATTTATCTATGACTGGTTTTTTTAAATAACGGGACGAGGGACGCGGTACGCGGAACGAGAAAACTATTTTGTTCAGTTAGTTAAGACTTTATTGTTAATGTAGGTTATAGTTATTTAATTCGTGTTTTATGGTTTAAGCCGCGTCCCACGTACCGCGTGCCGCGTCCCGCGTACCGTGTCTTAAAAGGAGCTTATATGAAAAAAGAAGATGTCGGCATGCCGATAGGAATCACTCTGGATCCCGGAACCTATTATCGCTGTGCCTGCGGCAAGTCGCAAAACCTGCCTTTCTGTGATGAGTCTCACAGCGGTAGCGACAGTTCGCCGATCGAATTCAAAGTCAAGCGTCGCCAGAAAGTATTCATTTGCGGCTGCGGGTTGACCGGTGACCAGCCTTACTGTGACGGCAGTTGCGGAGTTTCTTTGGCAAATCGGGCATAGTCAAAACAAGGGACGCGTGACGCGGCAAACCGATAATTCCTTAGGATCTTCAGCCCGGTTCATTTTTCATGGCGGGCTTGAAGAGCTCTTGGTGCGTCGATATCGCGCAGATCGACCAACCTATGGTTTCAGGGACAACCCGGGCATCAAGGATGCCATAGAAGCCATGGGCATCCCTCACACCGAAGTCGATGTAATCCTCGCCAACGGGCTCTCTGTAAACTTCTCGTATCCTCTGCAAGACAATGACATTATTGATGTTCATCCGGTTTTTTCGGACATTCCAGTTGCCAATCCGCTAAAGCTCACCCCTTGTCCCCCTGATCCTGTCTGCTTTGTTCTCGATGTCCATCTCGGCAAACTCGCTCGTCGCATGCGTCTGCTCGGTTTCGACGTCTGCTACCGGAACGATCTTGAGGACGCTGAAATTATGGAAATTGCCGAACGTGAAAACCGCATCATTCTGACTCGCGATCTCGGCATCCTCAAACATCGCAAGGTCATGCATGGATACCTGGTGCGCAGTGACCATATCGACTGCCAGTTGCGCGCAGTCCTGAAACGATACGATTTGTCCGACCGGCTCCACCTGTGGAAGCGTTGCATGATTTGCAACGGCTTGATGGCCAGGGTGGAAAAAACCGATGTTTTGGATCGTCTGGAATCCAAGACCAGGCTTTACTACGAAGAGTTCCATCGCTGCTCAAGTTGTCACCGGCTCTACTGGCGAGGCTCTCATTACGTAAAGATTGCTGCCTGGCTCGATGAGTTTATGGCCATGAGCCCGTTATCGTAATTTCTGATACTTTGAACAAAAATTGTCCTACGAAACACACGCCATCTCAAAATCTGTTACAATCCAGATCAATATACTCAACTATTAGCAGCTACTGGAGGACGTTATGAAAGTCTGGTCAATAATTTTTACCATGCTTATTTTTGCCAGCACTGCTCTCGCTGCCGGTCAAGTCGTGGATTACAAGGTCAACGGAGCCGACTATGAGGGCTATTACACCAGCCCGTCTGCCAAAGCCCCGCTGGTCATATTACTGCACGATTGGGACGGTTTGACTGATTACGAGGTCAAGCGAGCGGAGATGCTCGCAGAGCTGGGTTACGCGGTTTTCGCCGCAGACCTGTTCGGTAAGGGTGTTCGCCCAACGGAGCTCGTGGACAAAAAACAACATACCGGAGAGTTGTATAAAGATCGTGCAAAGATGCGTGCGCTGATTCAGGGTGCCGTCGATGAAGCCAAAAAGAAAGGTGGCAACACAGGTAATGCGGTTGTCATGGGCTATTGTTTTGGTGGCGCGGCAGTCCTTGAATATGCCCGTTCCGGTGCTGATGTTAAAGGTTTCGTTACTTTCCACGGCGGGTTGAGTACTCCGGAAGGGCAGGATTACAGCAAAGCAAAGGGACAGTTCCTGATTCTGCACGGTACCGCTGACAGCGCCATCACCATGGATGATTTCGCTGCCTTGGCAAATGAGCTGGAAAAGCACGGCGTCAAGCATGAGATGATTACCTACGGCGGCGCCCCGCATGCCTTCACCGTGTTCGGTTCAGATCGGTATCGAGAAGATGCTGATCGTAAATCGTGGCAAAGTTTTGTCGCATATCTCGACGAGACACTTCGTTAAACGAGCTTGAGTTGTGAATATTGTTTCTGCCCCTGAGGCGGCCTGTTAACTGGGCCGTCTCAGGAGAGGTAGCCTGTTAGGGCCTTTGCATGTGGGTCTGTGCCGGCATTAGCGCTATCGTCCTGCCTCCAAAATGTGTATCTTCTATAGTCTCATCTGAGATTAACCAACCACTATGGAGATATGATGAACTACCTGATTGCATGGCTTGTCTTCCCTTTTGCCGCGGCTTCTCTTGCCCATGGCAAAAAACGGAACATTTACTTATGGGGACTCCTGGGCCTTTTTCTCGGACCTTTTGCCATTTTGATCGTCGCCTTGATTAAACCGGCTCCCGGGGCAGACCAGGGCTATAATTGAGCTGCGGTTATTTTGCGTGCTGAACGAATTCCCGTTTGCCCTGATCTCTTATCTTCGCTAGAATCAAGCCATGACAGAATTCAAGCCTGACAAATGGATCCCTGCCGATCTCGATGCCCTGCTCATCGATGTCATCGCGGCTGTTGAAAGCGGTGAGATTGATTCAGCCTTTGACAACTCCGAGTTGACCCTGGGGCCCCTGACCAGGGCCAAGAACACCAGGAACTTTACCAAGAATTATCTCGCTGCCTGTATCCGGGCCGGCATTGATGGTGTCTCGGAAGCCAATAACGATACTGCCCTGGGCCTGGTTAATGCTTTCCGCCAGATGAATGCTGAATCGCCGCTCGACGAACTTCCGGAGAATTACAAGGTCTTTGCGGTCAAATTGCCTTGCGAGGACGGAAACCCTGATGTTGAGATATTTATCAAGGAAGGGAACAGGGTCCTTTACGGAGAAAAGGTCCTGCCGCGGGGCGTTCTGACCGAAAACTTTCTGGATGTGACCGGTTCGGCGCTGTTCCAGGGTCCGCCCGCCGACGTCAGCCGGCGCTGATGGCCGATGCTCGGTAATGGAATGATTCTATGCAACAGAAATTGATGTTTATCGATGTTGAGACAACAGGGGTCAACCCGGAATGCAACGGGCTGACTCAGATTTCCGGTTGTGTCCAGATTGATGATGACGTCATGGAGTCGTTCGATTATTTTATCAGGCCGTTCCCGCAGGACGTGATCGAGAGCACGGCCCTTGAAGTGACCGGGATTGACCGCAAACAGTTTCTTCCTCCTGAGCACCCCGACCATCTTGCTGTCCCCGGGCAGGTATTCGAAGATCCGAGAGAGATCTACGTGCGCATGCACACAATGTTCAAGAAATATGTCGGCCAGTATGACAAGTCAGATAAATTCCAGTTCATCGGCTACAATGCGCACAGTTTTGACATGCCCTTTATGCGGCGTTTCTGGGAAAAGAACAACGACCGCTTCTTCGGCAGCTGGTTCTGGTACCCGTGTCTGGACGTCATGCTGGTCTGGGCACAGATTCTACAGCCGGTACGTGCCGAACTGCCTAATTTCAAGCTCGCGACTGTCGCGAAACATTGCGGCATCGAAGTCGACGATACCCGCCTGCATGACTCGCAGTACGACATTGAACTGACCCGTGAACTATGGCTCTCCGCCTGTAAAATTATCAACCAGGGAGAGCAGCAGCAACCCGCCTGGAGTCAGGGGGAGCTGTTTGGTTGACTGTCCCCGGCATCATTTCCGGGCCGCCGGGTTGCCCCTGGCCCAATCTCGTATTAAAATGAAATAAAACATTTCCTCTTGATTACGACAGGAGGACACAATGATTAGGAAACTGGCCATACCATGGCAAGTGCGCATACATCTGTTCTTGTTCGCTGCAAGTCTGCTCTGGATCATTGTCCCAGCAGTCAACAAGGCTCCCAGCGAGCTTGTGACCCAGCACACCCTGGCCGCGGCATCAGAGTTTTTATACCTGGTTGACACCGAGGAGTATGCGAAAAGCTGGGAGGTGACTTCGGGCGCTCTCAAAAACATGCTGACGCAAGCGGCCTGGAGCGAGGAGGTTGATCGTCTCAGGTCGTTCCTCGGCCCGATCGTCGAGCGGATTCACCATGATATCACTTACACTGATTCGGCAAGCGATGTCCCGGCAGGTGAATACGTGATTATGACCTTTGTCTCGAAGTTTGCGCTCAGTGAACGGGTTTTTGAAAAACTCACCCTGATGCTCGGAGAGGATGATCAGTGGCAGGTGGTCGGATATTTCCTCAAACAGGCATGACAGGCCTGCCGTCGTGCTGATTTCACCTCCAATGGTAAATGCCTTATACAAAGTGGGTTGCGTGATAGGTCTTTACCTTTCACTTTATGTTTTTTGTGCCGCCGCTGTGCTGGCAGATGATGGCAGTAAATCTCCTCTCCAACAGCCTCCCAACGTTGAAAAAGTTTTGCAGGAATCTGCCGCGAGCGAGGCTCCCGGCGACCGTATCGCGTCCATTTCCAGCCATTTCCTCGGCGCCCCCTATGTCGCAAACAGCCTGATCGGAGGCCCCGCAGAAGCTGAGCAGTTGGTGACCAGGCTGGATGGCTTTGACTGTTTTACCTTCCTGGATACTGTAGAGGCTTTACGTCGCAGCACTGGTGTGGGTGACTTCCCAATGCAGATGATGCAGGTTCGTTACCGGGCAGGGGTGGTCTCCTATGAAAATCGCAGGCATTTCTTCAGTGATTGGGTGTCGGTTGAAGGGTCACCAATCAAAGATGTTACGGCAATTGTCGGCCAGGGCAGAGAACGTTATGTCCCCAAGCAACTGAATGCGAAAGATGGTGAGGCCACCTGGGTGGACGGGATCGACGTGACACCAAGAACGATTGTCTATATCCCTGCCGGTGAGCTGGACACAAAGCTTCTCGATGCTCTTGATTCAGGTGATTACGTTGGGGTCTTCAGTCCCCGTCCGGGACTGGATGTCAGTCACACGGGTCTGATTGTCAAGTCAGGTACGGCCACCATGCTTCGTCATGCCTCTTCGCGCGATGGTGTGGAACAGGTCATAGATGAAGACCTGATGACTTATATGCGCGAAAGACCGGGCCTGATTGTCTACCGCGTGAGGCAATGAAAATCAAGGATCGTCCATACCTGCTGCTGACCATGGCGGTGCTTTTCTGGGCCGGGAATTTTATTCTCGGCCGTGCCTTTCACAACGATATCCCGCCGATCGCACTCGCATTCTGGCGCTGGCTGGGTGCTTCTGTTCTGGTAACCTGGCCGGCTTTGCCGTATCTGCGTCGCGATCGCCGAGCTCTCACAGGGGCCTGGCCTGCAATCCTCTTGCTGGCCGTACTGGGGATCGCTTCATTCAATACGCTGGCGTATTCCGGTCTCCAGTACACCCAGGCCATCAACGCATTCCTGATTCAATCCCTGATGCCGGTGATGATTGTGGCACTGTCATTCCTGATTTTCCGGGAAAGCGTCACAATTTTGCAATGCGCCGGCATCGTGGTGTCTCTCTCCGGGGCGGTGATGATTATTGCCCGCGGCGACGCAGTGGCCTTGATGTCCCTGTCAGTAAATCGCGGAGATTTTCTGGTCATGGCTGCTATCGCCTGCTATGCGGGTTACTCGGTAATGTTGCGCAAGCGACCGCACGTTCATCCCCTTGCGTTTATCTGTACAATCTTCTGGATCGGGACCATCGTGCTCCTGCCTCTTTACTTGTGGGAATCCATGACGGTGGCGGTCATGCAGGTGACACTGACCAACCTGCTGGTGATCGGCTATGTCATGGTCTTCCCGTCGATCGTCTCCTACCTTTGTTATAATCGTGGTGTCGAACTTGTCGGTGCCAACCGGGCGGGGCTGTTCATTCACCTGATGCCGGTGTTTGGCAGCATCATGGCGGTCGTCTTTCTCGGCGAGGCCTTCCGGTGGTACCATGGTTTCGGTGTTTTCCTGATCGGCACGGGAATCTTCCTGGCGACCCGCTCACGAAAGCCATCTGAGACGTGAATAGAGAGATTCTCGGTTGAGCTTCTACGTCATCGATATTCCATTTTAAAATATCCATGCTTTTTGGTTTTGGAAACGGTAGACTGTCCGCTATTCTTCATCAAATTAAAATATCATCAACAGGGGTTCCCATGAATAATCGTGGCTACATTCTTATGGTTTGGCTGGTCGCGCTGACCGTTCTGACTTCGTTCTTCCTGACCTATTACGGTGTGAATATCGTTATGTCCGGAACCGCCCCGGGCAGTGCCCTGACATTTTCCTATGTCACGATCGCCTACGGCCTTGGCAGCCTCGCAATCCTCAGTCTCGCATGGAGTAGTCGGGAAGCCTGGTCTGTGAGTGTGATCAAGCTGTTTGCATTGTGCTATCTCGGCGTAGTTATCATGGATACGTTTCGTAGTGGTCTGCAGGGTGGTCTGGAAATGATCCGCATCCCGGCCCTGGCTGTAGTCCTCTGTGCCAACTGGCTCGCGGTAAAAAAAGTCGTCGAAAGAGACTGATATCCAGGTTATATCGGGCCAAACGTCCTGCCGGACTTGACTTCTGTTCCACGCTTGCCAAGATGAATATGGAAAATGTGTCTTTTCAGGAGGAGCTATAAACGATGAGCGTTATACCGTCTTACAGTCCCCCGGATTTCAAGTCCGAGCTGCTGAAATCCGCTCCGCTTGTAAAAACCGAACCAGCACCCGACCATGGGGTTGTCCCGGCGAACTTTCACGGCACATCAAACCATCCTGAATACCTTCATCTCGGTAATGGCCGATGGCTGCTTGCCCCCGAGAGTCGCATGGATGCAGTGCTCGTCCTCAACGGTGAAAAGATTGACGTCACTGAAGCGCGCAGAGTGCACAAGGGCGACAGGGTGGTGGTCGGCCGGACCGAAAATGGAGAGGAAGGGATTTACGTGCATGTTGAGGGTTTCAAGCAGGAAACGGACCCTGCCGCCGACAAGTTCTCCTTTCGGACCCGCGGTACCCGTGAGACCCCTTTCTCACGTTGCTACGATGACCTCTACAAGGTCCTTCGCCACGACCGGGAGCATGGTCACATAGTCTGGGTCCTTGGTCCCGCAGTGGCTTTCGACAAGGACAGCAGGGACTCCATGCAGGGGCTGATAGAGAACGGTTTCTGCCACGGCTTGCTGGCCGGCAATGCGCTGGCCACCCATGACCTCGAGGCCGCCATGTATCGAACCGGCCTGGGGCAGGATATCTATTCCCAGACCCTGAAGCCGCTTGGCCATTACAACCATCTCGACATTATCAATGAAGTGCGCCGCAGGGGTTCGATAGCGCGGACAATTAAAGAGCTGGAACTCAAGGACGGGATTATTTATGCCTGTGAGAAGCATGGTGTCCCCTATGTCCTTGCCGGGTCAATTCGCGATGACGGACCATTGCCAGAAGTTGTCTCAGATGTTTACCTCGCCCAGGATGCCATGCGCGTCCATGCCCGTAAAGCAACCACTGTGGTGGCCCTGGCTACACAATTACATTCGATTGCCTTCGGCAATATGGTGCCCAGCTACCGGGTTATGCCCGACGGTGTGGTGCGACCGGTATTCTTTTATATCGTCGACATGACAGAGTTCAGCGCAGACAAACTGGCCAATCGCGGTTCTGCGCAAGCTGTGGCGATTCTGACCAATGCCCAGGATTTTACCGTCAATCTATGGAACAACCTCAAAAGTTGAATGTCCATCTAGTGGGGCTGCCATGAAAAAGACGATACTGATTATCGGTGTACCAGTTGATCTGGGGCAGTCACACCGCGGGGTCGATCTGGGCCCGGGTGCCATGAGGTATGCCGGCCTTGCGGCAAGACTCGAACAATTGGGCTATGAAGTCCATGATTACGGCAACCTGCATGTCCCGGTCCGGGAATCGCTTTCCGGCGAACGAACCGAACGGTATCTCCCCTCGATAAAAAAAGTCTGTGAAGCCGTATGTCTTGTTGGGAGCAAGGCGATAGAAGATGGCTATATCCCGGTTTTTCTGGGCGGGGATCACTCGATTTCCGTTGGGACTATTGCCGGAGTTACCCAGCAGGAAGCTACGGGAGTGCTCTGGATCGACGCGCATGGTGATTTCAACACTTGCGATTCCTCCCGTTCCGGAAACATTCACGGCATGGCTCTTGCGCTTCTGTTGGGTCGCGGGCATCCGGATTTGGTCGGGGTCGGTGGCCCCAACGCTACACTACAGGCGAAAGATGTTGTTATGGTCGGCGTTCGTGACCTGGATCCGGATGAACGGAAAAGCCTTGGAGAGAGTGGCGTAACGGTATATACGATGCGTGATATCGATGAGCGAGGGATCGGTGTCGTCGCAGTTGAAGCTTTAGAAAAACTCAGTCATCGGCAAAGACTGCATGTGAGTCTTGATATCGACTCTTTAGATCCCCAGGCCGCCCCAGGTGCCGGCACGCTTGTCGACGGGGGCATTACCTATCGCGAGGCCCAGCTTCTGATGGAAATTATTGCCGACTCCAGGCGCCTGAGTTCTCTCGATATCGTCGAAATCAATCCGATTCTTGACAATCGCAATAAAACGGCCCAGACGGCTGTGTCCCTGATCGCCTCTCTGTTTGGCAAGAGTATCATTTAGTTGTTCAGGCCAGGGGAATCACGTAAAAAAGCACTGCAAAGAAATGCAGGGTGCTCCCTGCCAGGACAAAACCGTGCCAGATTGCATGGTGGTATCTCAGCGTCTTCCAGCGATAAAAGATGACTCCGGTTGTGTACGCCAAGCCGCCCAGAAACAGCAAGATCAGACCGCCAGGCGCAACCTCGTTGAGCATCGGTTTGAACGCTGCGAGCACAACCCAGCCCATGCCGATGTACAGTGCCAGTGAAAGCTTCTGCCATCGATGCAGGAGACTGACCTGGAAAAGTACACCGAGGAGGGCCAGCGACCAAATGATGCCGAATAAAGTCCAACCCCAGACGCCACGCAAATTGACGAGCATGAAAGGGGTGTAAGTGCCTGCAATCAAGAGAAAAATAGCCGAATGGTCAAGAAGGCGCATGAGGTTTTTTGCGCGTGGCTGTGGAATGCTGTGATAGAGCGTGGAGAAGGCGTACTGGAGGATCAGGGTCGAGGCAAAGACGACGCAACTCACCATGTGCCAGACGTTGCCGAGGCGGCTGGCATAAGTGGTCAATACCGCCAGCCCTGCAATGGCCAGAATCAGACCGACCCCGTGGGTTATGCTGTTGGCAACTTCTTCGCCCGTCGTGTATCTTGGCTTGTCGATCTCGAAAGACATTGCATCTCCTTATGCATTGGCCTCCCGGCAGGAGGCAACCTTTTGCTGCGAAATACCTGCTCATTATGCCTGCATTGCAATATCTCGAAGGTAAAAGTTGTGTAATGATTTAAACCCTGAAATTTGGCAATTCATGAACGGCCTGACATCCAGGAGGTCGTTACTAACCTCTTTGGTTGTCAAATAAAATCCAGGTATTGTAAGTTGTTCAGGCAGGAGATGAGCCTTTAACTGGAGATGTCCCTTGGCAGGAACCAGCTTACTCACCCTGATTGATGATATTGCGAGCCTTCTTGACGATATTGCCCTGATGTCGAAGATGGCGGCGAAGAAAACCGCTGGAGTGCTCGGTGACGACCTGGCTCTGAACGCTGAGCAGGTAAGCGGCGTTCGCGCTGAGCGCGAACTTCCTGTTGTGTGGGCGGTCGCAAAGGGGTCACTGAAGAATAAACTGATTCTCGTACCCGCAGCACTTTTCTTAAGCGCATTCATCCCTTGGGTCATCACCCCGATTTTGATGCTTGGCGGAGCCTTTTTGTGTTTCGAGGGCTTCGAGAAGGTTGCTCACAGGTTTTTGCCCTCCAAGGAGGAGGATGGGAAAAAGAGGGTGGAGAGAATTCAGTCCTTGGCTAACCCAAAGGTCGATATGGTCGATCTTGAACGCAAAAAAATCAAAGGGGCAATCAGGACAGACTTCATACTCTCAACGGAGATTATTGTCATAGTTCTCGGAACCGTCCAAGGTTCTTCCATGGCGGTTCAGGTCGCCGTGGTGTCCGGAATGGCCCTGTTCATAACGGTCGGTGTATATTCTCTGGTCGCTGGTATCGTCAAGATGGACGATGCCGGACTGTACCTTGCAAAGGTTCCTGCAAGAGATGCTTGGGGGAGTGTGTGTCGCAAGGCCGGCAGTGGACTTCTTAGTCTGGCGCCATTGCTGATGAAGGCCTTGTCGATTGTCGGCACGGCGGCAATGTTTATGGTCGGCGGCGGCATACTTATGCATGGACTCCCCGGCGCACATAAACTTACCCATCATTTGGTGGAGTCACTTCAGGGCATTCCTTTGGCTGGAAGCGCCAGTTCTGCTCTGATACCGACATTTATAGCCGCAATCATCGGTGTCCTCGCCGGAGGCTTATTGTTGACTCTTGCCTCGATGGGCAAGGTCGCCATCGCAAAACTGAAAGCGTGTATCAGTGGTAAGGGGAAGCTTTAGGGCTCTTCCATTTCAGAACGCAGTCGGTCTTGCTTGGGTAGCACCTGCTTGGCGCCGCCCTGATCTACATGGGCGAAGGTGATAATGGTCGAAAAGACGGTTTGCTCTGCGTTGGCGCCGGGGGCGTCGGCGTAGACATCCACCGTATACTGTATCGAGGTTCTCCCCTGTTTTACCGGCCTGATGTTGAAGCGCAGGATCGATCCGTTGAGTACCGGTTTACGAAAGCTGATCTTGTCCATGCCGACGGTCACCAGCGGACATCCCGGGAAGTCCCTTGATGCAACCAGCCAGGCGTATTCGTCGACCCATTGCAAGAGGGCGCCGCCGAACAGAAAGCCGTAATGGTTCAAATGCTCCTGGCGAACAATTGCGTAGTTGTTCATATCTTCAGTTCTGGTCAGGTCGGAGGTGTATGCTCGGAGGGCTGAAACTTCCCCTGTCTATGATCAATTCCCTAAACTCTTATCAAGCCGTTCCTGGCATTCTTCCACCCACTTAAAAATATCCTGCAATTCAAAAGGCTTGCGGAAGTAGTGGACGCCCATGGCGTTCAACTCGTTCATGTAATGCAGCGTCAGGTAGCCGCTGATAATTGCCACGTTGCCGAGCGTGAGAGGCCAGCAACCGCCCTCCTTGAGGCCCTTGACAAATGCGATTCCTTCAATATTGGGCATAACGATATCTGCGATGAGAACGTCAGTACAAGAGTCTTTCGGCTCGCAGGGACATTTCTGAATGTTCAGCAAGGGGAATTCACTAGGGTCAGAAAGGGTTGTAACCTCGTGCCCCTTGCTGGTCAGAGCGGCATCGAAAAGACTCCGAATGTCAGGGTCGTCATCAAGAATAAGGATGCGCATTTTTTGAAGTCCTCACATTTCTAAGGCGATATACCCGTTGATTTTACCATAGTTTTAGCGTGGAGACGTCATTGAAAAATGGAATCATTAGGTTCCGGGATATGGTGGGCCTGTTCAATTCTGTTTGGGAAGGGGGCATACGTTTTTTTTGCTTGATGGCAAAAGATGCCTGTAGCGTGCAAAGATGGCATAACCTGTATGGGCCGCGAGGTTGATCCCTGGAAGCCCGATGGTTTTTGATAGCAGGGGATAGAAGGGCGACGGCAGAGCTTCCCAGAGCATGCGGAATGCGTCGACGCCAGTGAAAAAGTGCCCATCGGCATCGCATGCATGCAGTTCTCTCTGGAAATCGTCATCTGATTTGTCGTAGGACCCGGCGCTGAAATCCGTTGCGGCAATATCGACGAAGCGAACTCGATGATCGGCTATCTTGCGGTAATATTTCATCTCTTTGGAGCAGACGCCACAAGCCCCATCGTAGAAGATCGTTAATGGATAGCTAACCGACATGAATAAACCTCACATTGCAAGTGCCGAGCGAAGACTTTTGTTCATTATAATCTGATTCGCCATGGCCATGTCCAGCCTTGTTCAGATATTTGTTCCTGGGGCATGTACTTAATCTCCACTTCACACTAGATGTAGTGATGCTTAGGTTGGCATATTCTTCACGCGTCCCCAAGAATTTCCTGATAAACCAGCTAACAGTATACTAAAACCCCTAATGTATTTTGGAATCAGTTGCAGCAGCATAAACAAGAATACCACCAGAAGGTGGACCAGTCGTTACTGTAAATCGTGATAAATAAGATGCTTTGCAACCAGTCAGGTTAAAAGTTTTTTGGCTTCTTTCACGAGCTGTTTTGAAAAAGTCTTTAAAGGTGTTGAGTCAATATTCCAGCAGTGCCAATAGAGCTTTACAGAATCAACTGATCCCTCATGGACTTCAACAACTTCACCTTTTGACCGTAATAGATCACTCTGCCAGTCAGGAACCATGCCGTAAGCGTAACCTGAACTGATCATCAGCGTATATTGTTCGATAGAAGGAACGTAATGTATGGCGTTCACTTTGACCGGACTGCCAAGCAATACGTGCAAGATTTTGTAATGCAGCATGTCCTTCCGCGAGAACATGACAGTCGGAGCATTCGCAGCGGCATCAACCGTCAACCCATCAGGGAACCATTTTGATACAAACTCCGGACGTGCAAGGAGTCGATATGGCATCGCCCCAAGGTAATCCACCTTGCAACCCTGAATTGAATTAGCCAGATCGCTTATACAACCTACAACAACACCGTCTCTGAGCAACTTGTGAGTTTGTTCCTGGTCATCTACATGCAAATCAATCAGAAGCTTTCCATCCTTTAAAAGATCCCCAATGGCGGGCAGGAACCAACTGGAAAGACTATCTGCGTTGATGCCTATAGATAGTTTTATGGGCGGTTCATTTGCGTCACTCGCTTCTCCCTCAAGATCATTTTCCAGCAACCTTACCTGCAAATAATGCTTGATGAGCCTCCGGCCGGCCTCTGTGGGCTGAGGTGGTGATGTCCTGGAAAGGAGAATTTTACCTGCGCGATCTTCAAGAAGCTTCACTCTTTGCGAAATAGCTGATTGGGTCAGGTTCATCACAGTTGCAGCTTTTTCAAAGCCGCCTTCCTGAACAACCATTGCAAAGGCTTCTAATAACTTGTAATCGAACATGAATAATTATTAGCATAACTAATGTATCAAAAGAACAATTAATTTTACTTTTCATGTTGTTATCACTAAATTGCAGGAAACGAACAAGCGAACAGTTCCTCAAATTATAAGGAGACGATCATGATTTTAGCGATTCTTTGTTTATCTTTTATTGTTGTATTGGTCGTTGCCGGAGTAGCCAAATTGGAAACATGGAAAAGCAGCATGCACGTTACCAATGTCCAATGGCTTGAAGACTCTGCAAAATTCAGCTTGATTTCACGTTGGGGGATTACGAGGTAACTATTAGGACCAAGTTGATCGTGAACGACTCATCGCCTACCTAGGGGGAATGAGTCTGCCACTGATTCATTCTGACAAATAAGAAAGGCCACCCGTTGCTAGGTGGCCATACTTTTGTCGTCCTAGATACCTCTATCAATAACATGCCCGTTTTCGTCTCGGCCTTGGTAGATTATGGGACTTCATGTTTGCCTTGTTATTTCACATGTAATCTAGCGAAATAACATAATTCTTCTTAATATATTTCTATTTAAAGTTTCAAGCTACCGATATTCCTTGAATTTATTTTTTGGCATACCTCGTGCTAATAATACCATTTTAGTTAGGTAAGGTTTCACTTAATCCCGAGTCATGAGGTAGTCATTATGTTTCAAATGCATAAAATATTTCTGTGTAATGCATTCGTAGCTGCAATCTTTACCTTTTCCACATTACCACCATTGGCAGCCAGCATAGCAAAAGGGCTGTTGCTTATCTTTCTGACTTTTTATGTGGTTACCTTCCTGGAAAGTGTTTTTGTCCGAGTTAGAGAATAGATTCGAAGATTGAAGGTTTTGATGTCTTAAAGATGGTGACATTTAGAGAAGCCCCTGATCAAAGGATCAAGGGCTTCGATGTTTTTATGGAAGGAAACACGCCTGCATGTTTTCCCACAGTTAATAACGAGTATTGTTTATAGAGATTTAGCTACTGAGAATGTAATTCTCGAGCTGACTGATCATAAATTCCTTTTCAGCAACATTTGCCTTAACGAGATCGCCAATCGAAACAACACCGATCAGTTTGTCGCCTTCGAATACCGGAAGATGGCGACAGCGTTTCTCGGACATTAACGCTAACCCTTCTTCCACACTTTTGTCCGGAGTGATATAAAGGATTTTGTTTGTCATGATCTTCTCGACAGATGTTTTAAGTGATGATCGACCTTCCAAAATCACCTTCCGAGCATAGTCGCGTTCGGAAATAATGCCGACCACCTTTCCCTTGTTTTTGACAAGTAAGGCGCCAACATTCTCCTTCGCCATCAATTCCAGAGCCTTGTAAACAGTTTCATCGGCACTGATACTAATAACTGAAACTCCCTTGTTCTTCAATACATCACGAATTGATTTTGTCATGGCGCCCTCCTCTCAAGAGTCATGAAGTGAATGCTTTCTTAATTCTATCTGAAGCAACATAGAAGTCAAAAGACTGGAGACAACATGCGTTGGAAGCCGTCTCCCCGCACCCCAAAAATGACTTCTTCAGGATCAGCTTTATTCCTATAAATCCCCTTACATTGTTTTGTGATGTTCAGGTTGGAAGAACTGCTTAATTCGCAAAGAGCCTGACAAAAAAAGCCCCACTCCACGGAGGGTGAATTAGAGCAGGGCAAATCTCTCTGCCTCATGAGAGGGTCACAAGACAGAGTGTTATGTAAACGTGTAACAACTTTTTCTCTGTTGACTATTGTCTCCTATATCAATAAGAAGCCTGTTTTTGTCTCATGCTTCAGCATGCAATCGTTGCAAAAACAGGTATCCTTATAAAAAAGTGAATCAGGTTTGGTGTGTATTGCCAGAATGGAAAGGATGTTGGCTTATGAACGATACCGCGAAAATCTTTGCTGATGGCCTGTTCAAAGGATTAGCAGTGGATGAAACGATAGCTTTTCTTCGCCGGTGCCAGGAGCAGACCTACCGCGACGGCACCAGCCTGTTTAAGGAGCAGACCAAGGCGAACAAACTCTACCTGATCCTGAAAGGCGAGGTTAAGCTTCACTTCGAGATGCCACAACGTGAAAACGCCGACACCACAATCGCGTCACTCAAACCCGGCGATGCGGTCGGTTGGTCAGTGATTGTGCCGCCTTACCAGTACCGTCTCTCCGGCTACTGCCGCGGGGAAACCACCTTGCTCGAGATCGACCGTGAGGCTCTCGAAGTGCTCTTCGAAACGAATTATCATCTGGCATATATCTTCCTGCGCAACATTGCTATGCTCACCGGTGAGCGTTTGAACCAGGTCCAGGAGAAATTGGCCAAGGTCCTTGCCGATGAAGCGTTGACCGGGTGGTAACCAATCAGAAGCCAGTGCTACGTGATGTACGGACAAACCGTTGCAAAAACTTATTTTGCCCGGTCAGTAAAATATTGTCGCAACCGATCTTCAAGGTATAGCTTGCATCGGTCGAAAAGCGCCTTAAACTTGTCACTGAAAAACAAAGGGACATGGTTTTTATGGCTTATACTGGAGGAGCAAAATGCCGACTTACGAATACCTGTGTCAGAAATGCAAGGGACTGTTCAACGTCATTCTCAGTATGGCCGAGCACGGTCGCGGCGGAGTCACATGCCCTGACTGTGGCAGCAAGGTGGTCGTCCAGCAGTTTTCGCTGTTCTACGCCAAAACCAGCAAAAAGAGTTAACGACTAGAGGACAGGCTCACCAGAATTATTGGTTGTCTTGAGTTTTAAGAACAAATTTAACCCAGGTAGGGAGCTTGATTCTTGCGAGAGGATATTTACAGTTTATCCTTTCGCATTGTTTTGAAGACTCTAAACGTACCCAAACTCATCAATTCTTACTGACCCAAATAAAAAAGGCCCCACAGTCAGGAGGTAGAGACTGTGGGGCGAGCTTTTCTATTTTTAGGAGGTTTTGAAGAAGATTATCTCTGACTCGCCTGCCACAGCAAGCCTTCGATGGTTGTTAATTTATCGAATCCTTCAACAAAAAGATACGTGATGTCTCGTAAAAGTTGAATCTACATTACACGAAAATGAACTGTGTAATGGCACACTGCAGAGTGTCCGATTGATAGCGTTAAATAACACGCCTGATTTCGTCTCGGAAGTCGTGATTTATGAGAAAAGCCCCCGATCCAAAGATTGAGGGCTTTCTTATTTTATAAATGATGGAATTTATTGAACAGCTTATTTACATTCGCCTTGAGAATAACTGATCACTTTTGGGTCGGAGCAAGCATTGCAGCCGTTGGAGTAAGTTTTAGATGAACCATCAGAGGAACTGCCGCACACCGGATTGTAATCCATAGTACACATCTCCGGGCGGACTTCAGGGCATTGGTACGAATCCATCTTCATTGTCGGTGGCTGCTGAGTTGCCCCACAAGCTGATAAGTAAAGAATCGCTGTAAAAATTAACCCTTTTAAGATAATGGATCGTTTCATTTTCTCTTTTTCCTTTTCATAAGCTTAAACAGATTGAGAGAAGCAACGAAACAAAAGCATGCCATTTCCCTCAATCTGTTTCATTATATTAATCGTCCGACCTTTTTTCAATGCACATGGTAGCCAGGCACGCCACCACCAAAATCAACCGGGGAGGCATAGAAGGATTTCTCCCAGCTTTCGACAGTGAGCGGCTCGAGACGGCTCTCCAGCATCAGTTTCGCGTCAAGGTCGGACAGCGCTGGGCCATCGAGCGGGGCCTCGGGAGCGCAAGCCGTTATGGGATAGGGCATTGCGCGGCGGGCCCACAAATCGTCCCGGCTCCTCGGCCGCTGCCGATAGGGGGCCGAGGCCCTCAACGTCGATGTCCTGATCGATTATCTTCGTGGGTAGGCGATTCAAGCCCCGTCCCGGGCTCCAAGTCCGATAAGCACTCGCTATGGCAAGTCAGCGGGCGAGGGGAGAGGGCCCCGTTCCCGGGCCTGGCTCGCGAGCCTGCCTTGCAAGAGCCTGCCGGTCGGTTTTCCCGCTCGCCAAGAGCGGCATCTCGTCGATGAAGTAGATACGGCGCGGATGGGAATACGCGGATCCGCGCGCTATGTAGTAGTCAATGAGTTCCTTCTCGCCGAGGTTCGACTCGACGTTGCGCACGACGAAGGCCACCGGAACCTGGCCCTTCACCTCGTGGGGGACAGGAACGACACAGACGTTCCGCACTTCCGGATGAGTGGCGAGGATGTTCTCGACTTCGGCCGGGAAGACGTTCTCGCCTCCCACGTTCATCTGGTCGTCGACGCGCCCCCTGAAGGTGAACCAGCCGTCGGGGTCGCACGACACGATATCCCCGGTATGCACCCAGCCGTCCCGGAAGCGCTCCGCCTGGGCGTCCGGCCGGTTGTGATAGCCGAGGGCGTTGCATTCGCTCCGCACGACAAGTTCCCCCGCCTCTCCCTGTGGCACGATGTTCCCGTCGGAGTCGATGACCTTGCACTCGAAGCCCGGAAGAGCGGGACCGATCGTGCCCAGCTTGTTTCGGCCACGTGGGTTCAGGGTGATGACGGGACACTCCGTTAGCCCGTAGCCTTCGATCACATCGACACCAGGTAAAGTCAGGACCAGTTCGTCGAGAAGCGCGCGTGTCACGGGAGCAGACCCCACGTTGATGAACTCGAGGCTGGAGGTATCCACGTGCGTTCTTTGCCGCGCGGCAGCAAGAATCAGTTCGTACGAGGCCGGTACACCGGTGGTGTACGTGCAGCCGAGCGTCTCGATCGCATCGAGCACGCGCTCCGCGTCGAACTTCTTGAGAATGACCACCGAGCCGCCCTGGATCAGGCACGGGAGGAGCCCCGCGGCAGTCGCGTTCATGTGGAAGAGCGGCGTCGACAACAAGACCCGTGAGTTCTCGTCAATCCGGTTGGACTCCGCCAGGAGCTGAGCGTTACGCAGTAGCCCATGGTGCGAGAGAAGAACCCCCTTGGGCCGTCCGGTCGAGCCCGAGGTGTACGCCTGGATGCAGACATCGCTGCCGGCCGACCCATGATCGCAGCGTTCGGGCGAAGATGAGGCCAGCCAGTCCTCATAGCTTCGAAGCGGAGCCCGGTCGGCATCGACGACGATACCGACCTCGGCACCCCCGTCGGCCAGGCAGGCGAGGACGGATTCGGCCTTCCCGGCGCTGCCGAAGACGATGCGACTCCCACAGTCTCGAGCCAGGTCGATGTGCTGCGGTGGCTGGAGCTTGAAGTTGACCGGGACCGCTACGGCGCCGGCCCTGACGATACCGAGCAGGACTTCGGGGAAGCGGATGTCGTTCTCGAAGATGACGAGGACGCGCTCGAACCGCTCGACTCCGAGCGAGATCAGCCCATTGGCGACCCGATTGATGCGCTGCTCGAGCTCTGCATACGTCATCGACCGCTTGCCCTGGATGAGGGCGACTCGCTGCGAGTCTAGGGATAGGCCGGTGTCGCACAGCCGCGCGAGGCTGGACGCGTCGTCATCGAACATATTCGTCATCTCCATTTCACTCGGTGCTGATGACCAACCATATCCACCTGCTGATCAAGTAGCGGACTCACAAAAGCTCGTGTCCCTATTGAGGGAACAGGAAGACGAGCGACATCTGAAGTTGGGCATTCGCACCGCCATCGGGACTGTCTGCATACCCGTATGCTGATACTGACCATTTCACGGGCTGTTTTCCCCAATTGAAGAGCCTGCCGAAGCCGCCGCCCACCGGAACAGTCCACTTGTTCCCGCTATCTGCTTTTTGATTGTAGGTTATGACAGGGTCGGTTTTCAGATACCAACCGTTGTCGAGGTTGTAGTTGGCAAAGGGTTGGAATGTCATAGAATTAACGCCTTCGCGCGTCTTGGAACTGTCCACATCCCAAACGTTGTTGAGCAATGCACCCACCGTCCAATTGTTAATCTTGGCGAAAACGACGCCGCCGATGCCCGCGGCATTTCTGCCTGTACCAAGGATGTCGTCGGATGCCGAATCGAACTGAAGTACCGGTCCGACACCCCAAGTCCAAAAGTTGTCCCCGCCCAAACTGTTGGTCTGTTTCGGCACAAAGTAGCTTTGCAGCTGGATATCGCCAACGCCTGTTTTCCCATCAATCGGACCAGAATCTGGCTGGTCGATGAAAGGAATGATGCCGCGCAAAACTAATTCCCAGTTTTCGGTAATATCGATTGGAACGACCGGTTTAGCGAGAATAATGTTCTGGGTTTTCTCGTCTTCCCCGACATTCTGATAGCTATTAAATTCGAAAGGCACACTGATCAGCGAGGCGATCGGGTTCTGTGACTGGGTCGCCAAATCTCCCTGTCTCCCTCCCTCTCCCTGTGCCAATGCCGAACTGCTGGCCCCAAAATTGGTCATAATGAAGATTGCAGCAAGGGTGGAAGTGCAAGCCCGCAGTACTTTGCCGCGTTTGAGTGCTGCCCATGATGTGTGAAAATTTACCACGTTGTTTCGTTCCTTACAGGGCCGGCTTCGATTGTGCGGCGCGTTTCAAGAGTTGTTTGGCATTGTAAACCTTAGCTTAGCCCTTGGCTGGAAGTGCTTGCAGTACCCCGAGATCGGTTAGACCCCAAATCATCAACTGAATCGCCAAAGAGACTAGCAATATTCCCACAATAACTGACACCACTTTAAGCGCTGCCGGGCCTATCGCGCTAAGAATCCGCTGAGCGCCGAGAAGAAAGATAAAGTTGAATGCCATGATCCCGAGTATCAATCCTATCATTAACACCATTTCACTCGTTCCGGGTGCGGCTGCAGTTAAGGTAACAATCGCAACAAGGCCCTGAGGGGTTACCATCAATGGCATGGCCAGAGGGTAAACGGCGATATTGGTCGATGCTGCCGAATCGGTCTTCGGCGCTTCTTGTGACTGGCTGCCCAACACCATTTCGAGTGCAAAGAGCACCAAAATAAGTCCCCCTCCCAGCTTCAAAGCGGGAATCGATATGTGAAACGCATCCAGCAGGAATTCGCCGGCAATCACAAAAAGGAGTGCTACGACAGTTGCTGTTAGCACCGTTCTTATAGCGATGCTGCGCCTTAAGCCGGCATCGGCATCGGCTGTCAATGTAACATACACGATCGCCGATTTGAGCGGCCCCAGGGTGATTAAAAAAATTACAAACAGATCTGCTATTCCAAAATTCATCTTTTCACCTCATAATGTTTACGTGTTTTTTTTATTTTCTCATCAGGTCAGCCCAAGACTGAAAACCGATGACTATTTCGCCTTCCAGTTTGGTGCACGTTTTTCGGCAAAAGCACGGGTACCTTCTTTCGCATCTTCAGTCTGCATAAGCCATTCGAAATACTCGTGTTCGAGTTTGACTGCTTCAGACAGCGGCATATCGAGTCCCTGCATGACAACAGACTTCATTTTCTGTACCGCGAGCGGAGCGCTCCTGGAACCAAAAATGAAATCCCCTGGGAGAATTTGGGCGCATCCGTGCCTCTGTCGGGATCAGAATGTCACTCGGGCTCGCAACCCGAACAAGGCGATAACATCCCTGTCGGTGTTCAAAGCCGGATTCCCAACGATTTGCAGGTTGGGCGTGATCTGAAAGTTCTCGGTAAGCTGGACCCTGTAGAAGACCTCGCTCATCAACTGGTTGTCGAGGTCGACCCCGAACGTATCCGAATTAGGGCGGCCCCAGTTGAGGCCGAAGCCGAGAAGGTTGCCGCCGGGCTTGTTCTGGTATCCAAAACCGCCGCTCACCGCCCTATCGTAAAGGCCCCCGCCTTCATGGGCCCAAGCGGCACGCAAGAACGGCAACCAGTGCCCGGCCACAACATGGGAGACAGACACATTGACGCCCCATCCTCTCTGCGTGCCGCTATCGTCACTCTCATCTTGCTGCCAGACCGCGATATGCGCATTGTCGTACAAAAATCGCTTGCCACCTCCGGTGATCCCGATCTCCGCGCTCTTCCAGGTGTTGAAGTCACCGAAGAAAGTCTCGAAGCCCTCAAACATGGATGTCGGCTGGAAACCGGCGTCGATGATGCTGGCTGCCGCATAAATGTTGTCGGTCAGATAGCCGCCGACCATCGCGCCAAGCGCGGCGTCCGGCAACGTGGTCATCGTGTTTGAGCCGATCGTAAAGGCGAGATTGTGAAAGCCGGTCCAAGGACTGGCCAACGCGTAACCATCGAAATATTCCTTCATATCAAGAAAGCCGGCACGCAAGACAGCGCGGTCGTCGGCGAAGTCCTGCTTCCAATAGAGAGTGGTCGCGCGATAGCGGTCGTCGTTGAAGACGGGTTCTGGCGTACCGACGAACCCGACTTCGACGCCGAAGGCAGGCGGCGTGATGTCGGTGTAGGCGTGCCGGTGTTCGACCTTGAACTCAACGCTGCCGGTGTTCGCCGCGCCGCGGTTCAGCAACTCCCAGGAGCCATAGAAGCGCGCGACCCCAGAGGCCGAGGTGTCGTCGCCGAGGCTGTCGGTCGCGTAGAAACCCACTGCGAGGTAATCGCCGCCGAAGTTGAGCCCTGTACTCTCGGCGATACCGGCCTTCCATCCTTCCCACGCTTTGAGGACATTGAGATTGAGTAGATCCGCCTTCTCCTCGCGATCATCGCGCAGGATAGTGGTCCCCGCTTGGGGGCCGCTCAGAGGGTCATGTCCAAGATCATTGAGCACCGGCGCCCCGGTGCGGGAGGCGCCCTGCTCTGCGTTCTCCGCGAAGGCAGGTTGCCAGCACATAAAGAACAAGAGCACAGCCAGTGGCGCGACTGTCAGCCTTGGTGACAACAGGAAGCTAATCATTTTAATTTCCTTTAAACTCTGGGTGTCTTTTCTCTACAAATGCTTTGGTCCCTTCCGCCTTATCATGAGACTTAGCAACGACTCCAAAGACTGCTGCTTCCTTTTTTAGACCGTCTTTAGTTGATAAATCATTTCCAGCATTCATAACCTTTTTTGAACTTGCAACGGCAAGTGGACCATTTTTTCCTATAACTTGTAAACACTCAACTGCTGCTTGTAAGCAGCTTGCTTTATCATCTGATACTCTATTCACCAATCCCCAATCATAGGCTTTATCAATATCTATAAAAGTGCCCGAATAGATAAGCTCTTTTGCTCGGTTTCGACCAATGTACTTTGGAAGTCTTTGGGTTCCACCAAAAGCAGGTAACACACCCCATTTAACCTCAGGCTGTCCAAAAACTGCTTGCTTCGAAGCAAAAATGAAATCGCAAGACATTGCCATTTCACATCCACCTCCAAGTGCAAAGCCATGAACACAGGCAATAATAGGCAGGGCCAAGTCTTCCATTGCCAAGGTGACGGCCTGTCCTACTTCAGCAAAGACTTGTGTTTCTTGCGGAGTCATTTTAGACATCGCAGTTATATCTGCACCTGCGATAAAAGCTTTTTCTCCAACACCTGTTAGAATAACGCCACTATATTTTGAACAATCGATATTTTTTATCGCATCCAACATCTCATCTAACACCGTTTTATTAATTGCATTCATCTCGTCGGGCCTGTTTACTTCTAAATAAAAAATATTATCTTTTTCAAATACATTGATTGTTTCATAATTAGTATTCATATTTTCCTCACTTTGTTTTATTGTTTGCGTTTCTTATTGTTTACGTTTCTGCTAGCTTAATCTCGTCTCAGACTTCCTCCAGCCGCGTCTGCGTGGAGGAAGTCTGCATTCATCCTCGTTGGACGATCAATCGTAATCCGAATACTACGCCGTGACTTATGTCAAACAGGACACTCATCCGGCGCTCTTACCGTCATCTCCGGCCAAACCAAATTCGCGAAGTATCTCTTCGGTGTGCTCACCGAGGAGTCTCTTCGAGCCCCGCTTCGTACGGGGCGCGAGCTTATTTTGGAAACATGCAGCCAACGAATTTTGAGGTGTCCAGCGGGTCGCTGAAATTCGGTGGGCGCTTATTAATGAAGGCGTCGGCGCCCTCGTGGATATCCTCCGTGCGGGATAGCACATCGATCACGGCAAGCAGCTTCGCGATCGCCTGTTCCTCGGGCAAGTACATGCCATACCGCAACGCCTGCTTGCAGGCACACAAGGCCTGCTTCGCACCGCTAGCAAGCTTCGCGGCAATTTCGTGCGCGTGCGCGAGCACCTCGCCCTTGGGCGCAATGCGGTTGGCATAGCCCCACGCGAGCACTTGCTGCGCATCGACCATATCGCCCAGCAACATCAACTCACTGACGCGGCCAATACCGATACGCCGTGTTATACGTACTGTGCCTCCACTGCCGGGTAAGGCGCCAAGCTTTATTTCGGGCAGGCCGAATTTTGCGTTTTCGCCGACCACGATGATGTCGGCGCCGGCTGCGAGTTCCATGCCGCCGCCCAGCGCATAGCCTTCAATGGCCACGACTGTGGGTTTTGGGAAATTGGCGAATTTGGTGAATGTTTCGTTCTCAGGTGCGAGCTTGCGAGACACGACGGCATTGTCCGCCAACAGTCCGGGAAATTCCTGGATGTCGGAGCCGGTGCCGAAAGAGCGGTCACCGTCGCCTGTGAGTACAAGCACCGCTACCGCTGGGTCAGCCTCCAGGCGGGTCAGGGCCGCGTCCAACTCGCGCCTCATATCCAGTGTCATGACGTTCATCGGCGGGTTAACCAGGAACACGGTTGCCACGCCGCCAGCGATCTCCACGCGTATTTTTTGGTCACTCATTTTTTTCTCCTTTAGTTGCATCCTCGCTGGACGATCACTCGTAACCCGAGGACACCGTCACTTATGTCAAACAGGGCACTCATCCGGCGCTCTTACTTACCGTCACCTGCGGCTAAACCCAATTCGCTAAGGATCTCTTCGGTGTGCTCACCGAGCAGTGGCGCCATTATTCTCGTAGTAACAGGAGCGTCGCTTATATGAACAGGGCAACCGAGGGTCGTCAATTTTCCAAGAATTGGGTGATCGATATCGAGTAGCATGTTGTTAATCTTCGTTTGTGGGTCATCCATTACTTCGCTTAATTTGCGGACCTTAGAACAAAGTACATCCTGCCCTTCAAATCGTGCCAAAGCTTCGTCCATGGTGTATTTGGCAATTTCCTGGCGGAGTGTATCCTGTATAGTCTTTTTGTTTTTGATCTGAGAAGCCATATCCGGGTAAGGTACGGTAAGATCATCTATTTCCAATGCAGCACAAATATTCTGTAGCGGGTTGGGCAAAAACGCACCAATCACGACAATTGGTCCATCCTTAGCCTCGGCATGAATAGCGAGTGGCATTGCCGCCCAGTTCAGCACTTTTTTGTATTTGCTCCAGTAGGCCACTTCCTGCAGTTGCGTATGAATCATCGAATCATAAAGACACACATCCACTTTTCGACCAAGTCCGGTTTTATTTCGCCCAACCAACGCGGCCAAAATCCCCTGACAAAGGTGCATACCGCCGGTATAATCGCAGACCGCTGTTGGAACTATCGATTGTGGAATTGACGGGTCTGCGGTCTCATACATGAAGCCCGATACAGCTTGGGCCACCATGTCCTGCCCAGGTTTTTTGTTATTTGGTCCTTCAGGTCCATAGCCTGTTGCGGATGCAAAAATAATGCGTGGATTAATTTCTTTTAGCTTCTCATAGCTGAAGCCGAGGTTATCCATCACGCCGGGGCGAAAATTGTTTACGACCACATCCGACACTTTGACGAGTTCATAAATAACCTGCTTTCCTTCTTCAGTTCTCGTATCAAGTTCCATCGAACGCTTGTTGCGATTCATGGCTACATATGTCGGATTATTCGTTGCCTCTAAAGAGGTCCCGCCAACGGTATGCCGACTCAGGTCACCTACGCCCGGGCGCTCGATCTTGATTACATCGGCACCAAAATCAGCGAGCTGTAGCGTGCCAACGGGACCCTGCTCGGCCTGCGTGAAATCTATAACGCGAATTCCGTCTAACGGAAGGTTTGTAGTATCTGTCATGGTGATCTCCTTAAATGATGGTTAAATGATGGCTCGCTCACCCTGTAATATCGGGTGAGCGAACAGATTCGGCGGTAATCTTAGTCTTCGACTTCGTAGTAAAGTATCCATTCGCAGTACAGTGCTGGCTTTTCCTCACCTTCAATTTCAACGGTCAAAGCAGTGATGAACTTGCAGTTGTGCTCATCCTTCCACTGAACATCCTTAACCTCGCCGTGTATGCGTACCCGCTTACCAGTGTGTACCGGGGCCAGGAAACGAACCTTATCGTAACCATAGTTGAAACCATGTGGCATATTCTCAGGCACTGGAAAGTTAGCCATTATGTAAGGTGTCAACGACAGCGTCAGTAAGCCGTGAGCAATGGTTCCGCCCATATCCGTTTTTCCCGCTTTTTCGGGATCAACATGCATAAAGTAGTCATCCCCTGTACAGTGGGCAAATTCGTTAATTCGATCCTGCGTAACTTCATACCAATCGGATGATTCAACCTTGGTCCCGATAAAATTAACGAGCTCTTCTTTAGGTACTATTTTGTTCATGTTGTTCTCCTTATTTTTTTAAAGTAAATCATTTTTGTCTTCAATTTAAAATAAATTACCCAAACGGGTTGTCAAGCTCTTGTGTGAAATTTTCTTCTGCCAATTTCCTGTGCTGCTACACCAATCCGGCCAACCAGCCCCTCCAAAATTTCTCAAGTTTCTGAGAAACATCTTTAACATTTTGTGCCTTTGCCAATGCCGGTTGAACTGCAACAAATGACGAAACTATTACAATAAAAAATCAGTGCGATGTTTCGTTTCATGGGACTTCACCTTTGAATCATTGTGTTTATCAAGTTTGAGTGGCTGGCTATCTTTTTCATCATGTTTTCCATTAATTGGCCCCAATCAACCGATTAAATCCCTTCTGAAAGGGGTTGTTGACGACGGGTGAAATGTTGAAGCCGATCATCCATTGTGGGCCGAAGGCATCTGGCTGCTCAACATAGTAATTGGCTTCAAGCTCAAATTTCCAATGCGATCTTGCCGAGGAGGACTGTCTTGGAAACATTCAGGTTGATCGGGATGGTCCACTCGGAGCTTTCCCAGTTGTAATTGCCAATGGGCGCACTCCCTGCATTCCAGCCATCGCCCAAAAGGAACTGGAGAACGGGTTGGAACTGGGTGGTATTAAAGGATTCGTCGGACCAGCCGGTAACATTCCATTGGTGGCTTGGGAAGATGCCGTAGAGGCCCCACTTCTCAAACTTTGCCAGTATAAACTCCGGTCCAAGCCGCAACTGTCTCCCGGCCACGTCCGAGTCGGTTGCGGTAGGCAGGGTACCCACCATGCCCAAGGCCCATATGAAACCGCTTTTTGCTGAGACGCCGTAGGCGATGTCAAAACCAATATCACCGAGCGCCGTCACCCCGTCCCAATCGAGCGCACCGTTCTCCACCCGCGGTACGGGTTGATCGAAAAGCATTGGAAAGCCTGGCCGAAAGAACACGTTCCTCGCGTTGCCGTTGTCATCCTTAGGCAATGAAAGAGGAAAAACGGGTTGGAATAACATGGTGTAGTTGTCTTGATTGTCGGCACCCGGCAGATCCCCGGTGTACCATCGATACTGGTTTTTTAATGTCAGGGTTGCCAGCGAGGAGTTTGGGTTGGCAAGTTCGCGCGCCACCTCATCTGCCGATTTCTCCTGCCCGCCGGTTTCAGCGGCCCTTGCAGATAAGGAAGCGCCAAAGACTATCAGCGCAAGAAGCAATGCGGTAAACAACAAGTTGATGCCAGTTGGGTATTTTTTGTAAATACGTTTGTCAGCCATCAATGTAACTCCTTTAATGATTCTGATTGATGCTTCAAAAGGCAAGACCTGTGCCGCCAAATAGCATGTGTTTGTCCGACATAACTGATTGAAAATGCTACTCAGGCTCCAGTTCCAGCGTCAGTCCTGAGAAACGCCCGGCGATTAATGCCACGCATTTCAGCGTTGCGCCCCTTCAGCTTTGCTTGCGAAAAGTCACTCTCTGTAATCTCCAGCATTGATTTAATTTCTTTTGAATTAATCTCTATTCTTCCCTCCTGTTTTTAAGTTAAAAAGCAAACTCATTAATGAACATCATAACCAGGCACGCCACCACCGAAATCAACCGGGGAGGCATAGAAGGATTTCTCCCAGCTTTCGACAGTGAGCGGCTCGAGGCGGCTATCGACCGGCTCGAAACGGATCGGCTGGCCGGGATTCACACCTTTCAGAGGCTCCTGGTCTTTCATGACAATGACCCCGTTAACAATCACATTAATAATTCCCGTGGACGGAAGCGTACCTTTTGCATAGGTTGAATTATCCCTTACCGTTTCAGGATCGAACATCGTGATGTCGGCCACCATGCCTTCCTGCATGCGGCCGCGAACCTGCATGGACTTTAAACCCATCTCGCCCAGCGGCTTGGCATAATTGTAACTGGTCATGGATACGGCCTGCATCAGAGGAATATTGTTTTCCCGGGCAAGGCGAAGCACTGTGGCAAAAGACCCGGAAGTCCGCGGGTGGGTATTGGGGAGGTCTTCGAAGGGAGTGTCCCAGGTCAGGTTATCGTCGGGAATCATGGGCATACCGTCACTGCCAATGGCAACGCCGGGCATTTTGAGCCAGTCAACAATCGCCGATTCGGGGCTTTTGTAGACAAGCACGAGACGTGTGGGTTCTTTTTTGAGCATCTCCTCACGCGATTTCTGGGTGTAGAATTCGCCGGTGGCCACATCTTGAAGCGTCTCTTCGTATTTGTTGCCCAGGGTCTTTACCCAGACTTCGGGTTCGAGAAACACGGCATTCAACGCAGTGGAACCTGCAGCGTATGGATAGATTTCGCCCCAGACGTTGTAACCCCGTTCCCGCATCCTCACCATAAGCTCATGCACCATGTTGTATCCCGGATTGTTGAAATGGGAGGCGATGGCCGGTGTCCCTAAGGCCGCCGCATTGGCCAGCATCTCCTGGATACCGTTGACTTCGGTGGTATCATCACCGGGCGTATAACGGAAATGCATGGCGATAAAGCGGCCATAGCGCCCGCCCAGCTTTTGCAGTTCAAATATCTCCCGGGCCGAGACCCCCGCGCGCATGTAGCCAACGGTAGAGCCGATTCCAAGTCCGCCCTGCTGTAAGCCTTGGTCAATCAGGGCCAGGATCTGGTTGCCCTGCTCCAGATTGGGTCGGGTCTTGGACCACCCCTCCTTTGTGAGACGGGTTTGCGCGGCGTCGGGAGTGTAAAGATGTTTCCAGTCTTTAAAGCCATCAAGGACCTCCGCACGGGCAAATTCGTGAGCCACCGCCACACCGAAATTCACCGGTGCTTTTCCTTCTCGTCGTTTGTACCACTCGTCGAGCTTTGGACCGTGAGCGCCGATCTCTGTGTCCAGAAGCGTCGTACGACCGTCGCGTAGCATCAACCGGTATTGATAGGGCTCAATACAATGTTGGTGCCCATCGATAAATCCCGGCGCTACCACCAGCCCTTTGGCATCGATGGTCTCCTTGCCTGTAATCTTATCTTTGGTGATGACGGCGATCTTGCCGTCTTTAACACCGACGTTGGCGACCTGGTCGAATTTCGTCTCCGGGTCCATAACCCGGCCATTGTTGATGACCAGATCGTAATCGGTTGCCGTGGCAGTTGTCGTGAAACTTAATGCCAGCAAAGTCAGAAGTATAGTCAGCTTTTTCATCTATTGTCTCCTTGGTTGTGAGTCACAAAAACATCTAAACAATAACAAGTTTATTTATGTTATCAACTGATCGAAATGGTACGAACGAAAAGACATTTAAAAAGGCAATACCCTCCTTGGGCTTGCCTTTGTTTTTATGGCTTTCCGCGTTGAAAACGAACGATTCCGAATGATTCTTATTTATCCTCTCACATTCTTGGAAGAGTGAGAAATTGACAGAAACGCAAGATTCTTACTGACCCTGCAATATAAGAATGGCCCATCCAAGAAGGACGGGCCATTTTGCATCTTATTGATGACTAAAAACAAAAAACAACCTAATCACATATAATTATGGTTTCTTTGTTAAAGCAAATCATTCAGGCTCAGGGCCAAGGGGACCTCCTGCTCCTTATACATAACCGGCTTATACGTCAAGGGCGCCAGTTTTCCCTGTGCCTTCAGTGCCCTATACAACCCTTCCGCTAAAAGGTCCACATTTTGATCAAGGTGTGACAGGTCATTATCAATCAAGCTCGCCATTAATTTTAGCGTTCCAGACGGACCTAAGTGCCGCATATCGTTCACCACCATCTTGTTTAGTAGTTGTTTCGCCTGCATGGACATTACTATGATCCTCTCCGAACTGCTCACGAAACGTTAACACTGGTAGGTGTTCACGCTGCTCTTTGTGAAGGTGAAAAAGCACCTCTGTCCTGCGGGTGCCCACGATTGTATTCGTCGAACCTCGAGAAGCCGAGATACCTACACAATTAAGTTCCTGATAATTATAACCTTTCATAGCCTGAAGTCAAAGAAGAGCTCATTATATATCCTGATCATTGTTCTGACGTGCTCAGATAATCTGAAATCGAAAATTCTTACATCCCCTGAAAAGAGACACAATCTCTATTGTGCCTATTCGAGTTAATTGCATCGCACAGATTTGTTTTTGACTGGAAAATGGCCTGACGCCATTTCCATGATGATCCCGGCATGCTATAAATTGCAGAAGACTACGGTTCAGGGATGATCACTATGGAGTCTCTCGACAAGCTGCGTGCGGCCACGATTCAGGCACAGCTGGTAGATGATTTACCAGATTTTCTGGCGCAACGGATCTTCACGATCGCCTGCAGCTTGCAGGGGCAGGAGATCCTGCAAGCTGAAATCGAAGACCTGATCGAACAGGTCTGCCTCTATGATACCTACGGGCAGACAGGCTATATCGGCATGGGCGTCAGCAACGACATCCTGGAAGGGTCCATCCGGCGCCTTGAGCAGGCCCTCGACACAAAACAGACAGACAAAGGATGAAAGCGATGAAAGCGAGTATTGAATTCTGCACCATGTGAGGTTATGAACCCCGTGCCGTCAGTCTGGCGGCGTTGCTGAAGAAACATTGTGGCCTCGAAGTCGAGTTGATCAGATCTTCAGGCGGTGTCTTTGAAGTGGTCGTTGATGGCGATTTGGTTTACTCGAAGAAACAGACCGGTGAATTCCCCGATGAAATGCAGGTTGTGAAGCAGGTCTCCGCTTCCCGTTAAAGAAAGGTTTTTTATGACTGGACAAACCATACTGGTTACAGGTGCGTCATCAGGCTTCGGCGAAGCCTGTGCACGGATTTTTGCCTCTTCCGGCAACCGGCTGATCCTCACGGCAAGGCGGTTGGCAAAGCTAGAGCAGTTAAAAAATGAGCTTTCAGAGAGGTGCCCTGTCCACATTGTACAGCTTGATGTCCGTGACCGGGCAGCGGTGGAGAAAGCGGTTGCTGCTCTGCCGGATGCGTTCAGGGAAGTTGATGTCCTGGTCAACAATGCCGGCCTCGCCCTGGGCCTCGAGCCTTCGCACCGGGTTGACATCGAAGACTGGGAAGTGATGGTCGACACCAACGTCAAGGGGGTGATGTACTGTACCCGCAGCATTCTCCCCGGAATGGTGGAGCGCAACCGCGGGCATGTGGTCAATATCAGTTCAACCGCCGGGGCGTGGCCGTATCCGGGAGGCAACGTCTATGGCGGCACCAAGGCTTTTGTCACGCAGTTTTCGCGCAACCTGCGTGCCGATCTGCTTGGCACCCGGGTGAGGGTGACCTGCATCCAGCCCGGCATGGCGGAGACGGAATTCTCCAATGTGCGCTTCAAGGGGAACGATACGGCCGCCGGCAAGGTCTACGACGGTGCAGAGCCGATGTCCGCCATGGATATTGCCGAAGCCGTTGCCTGGGTTGTCGACCGTCCGGCGCACCTGAATATCAACAGCATCGAAATGATGCCTGTCTGCCAGGCTTGGGGCCCGCTTGCAGTATACAGGGGTGAGTGACAGGGACTGGCGGCTGGGGACTGGGGGCTGGTTTAAGGCAGAGGCTAGGGGCTGGTTTAAGGCAGAGGCTAGGGGACTGGTTTAAGGCAGAGGCTGGGGACTGGTTTAAGGCAGAGGCTGGGGACTGGTTTAAGGCAGTGGCTGGGGACTGGGGGCTGGGTTAGGTTCAGGCAACACCTTAAATATATAATGTTTTGCCAGCCCCCAATCCCCAGCCCCCGCATTTAGCCCCCAATCCCCAGCCCCCAATCCCCGCATTTAGCCCCCGCCTTTAACCCGCCAGCCAGTAGAGCAGCATACCCACCAAAACTGTCCCACCGAGGCTTCTGGTCTTCAGTGCAAAGAGCAGGGTCGGTATCGCCACCAGCAGCTCCAGTTTGCCGAAGTCGATGCTGCGGGAAGCGGCGTCGGTAAAGAGCGACGGGGCGAGCAGGGCGCTCAGGATCGCCACCGGGATCAGGTCCAGCCAGTCGATCAGCCACTGCGGCATTTTCCTGTGCGCCAGGTAGAGCAGGGGCAGGGCGCGCGGCAGGTATGTAACCAGCCCCATGCCGCCAAACAGCAAGAGGTAGTCGTTGAAGGTCACCCGATCCTCCTTTGCCGTCTTTTCAGCAGATAACCGATTGTCGCGGCGCAGATCGAAGACCCGACGATGTAAGAGTCTCCGGGGATCAGCAGGTACCAGACGATGGAAATAAACGCGGCGAGAAGTCCCGTCAATATATAGATGCGCCCCTGCAGCTGGAACACCAGCAGGCAAATGAACATGCCGGTCAGGGCGTAGTCGATACCGAAGGCCCCCTGGGGCACAAACTGGCCGACCAGGGCTCCACAAACGGTCGCCATAATCCAGACGCTGTTGGCCAGATGATTGACGGTCAACGCCCGGTACCGGTCCCATCCACCCCCGCGGAAGCGCGTCAGGTTGACGGCAAAACTTTCATCAGTGATGCCGTACGCATAGAGAGCCAGAAACCTGCGGCGGATTCCCTGGAGGTAAACGGCAAGCGCCGAACTCATGAGCACATGCCGAAGGTTGATAACGAATGTGGTCAGAATAATGGCCGGCGTCGATGCTCCCGCGGCAATCATGGCGACACAGATAAATTGGGCGCTCCCGGCAAACACCAGGACCGACATCATCGCCATGGCCCACCACGGCAACCCGGCTTTTTGGGCCAGGACTCCCAGTGCCAGGCCGATGGGGAAATAGCCGAGGCAGATCGGCCAGGCGGCTTTGGATCCGTCACGCAGAATTTCTGCAGATCTTTCTGTCTTGGTGACGGGAGTAGTTTTGTGCATAGCGCAAATCTGACTTAAGGGTTTGAAATTTTTTATCTGCTCTCTAGATCGAATAAATCGTCGGATCATAACAGCCAAACCCGTCAAGAACCATTGATTTTTTACCCTGCATGCACCTTGTAAATATATTAAATCACGGTAGCCTTTTGTCAGAATTGTAGATTTTAACATCCTGGATGAATTGGAGCAGGACCAGATGCGTCTGAAAAAGAGAATGTTTCCATCAACGTCCAATCTCTGCGCTCTATTCTCTACCATCGCCATCAAGGAAAGGGTCCATCACAATGCATAAGAATGAAAAAACAAAGATACGAATCACTCATCTCAGGCTTATCAGGCCCTTGTGGACGATATGTGCCGCGCTGGTGATCGCCCTGACGTTTGGTGTCACTCTGGTCCCGGCTGAGGAAGCTCCTGTAGAGCAGGACCCGGAAGCCAGGGCGATCCTGATGAAGATGGCCGAGTTTATCGCCAAGGCGCCGGCTTTCAGCATGACTCTCCGCAGTAGCTATGATGCGATTCAGGAGGACGGCCAGTACATCGAGTTCGGTGAGAAACGCCAAATCCTGCTGCAACGACCGGACCGACTGCGCGTCGAAGTGGAACGCAGTGATGGCGAGCAGGCTTTGATCGTGTTCGACGCCAAGGGGGTCACTGTTTTCAAGGCGGATGACAATGTCTACACGCAGGTTGAAAAGCCTGGCACGGTGGATGAAATCCTGGTCTACCTGGTCAGGGACCTGCAGTTTACCTTGCCAATGGCCCGGTTGCTCCACACCGGTTTTGCCCAGCAGCTCGACAAGAAGATCACAGCAATCAGCTACGTGGAGGAGAATAGCCTCTTCGACGTTGTTACCGACCATCTGGCCATCCGCTCAGAGGGTGTCGATATGCAGTTGTGGGTTGCACAGGGCGATGAGCCGTTGCCACGCAGGATCGTTCTCACCTATATGAATGCGCCGGGTCAGCCCCAGTTCCGGGGCGACTTCACAGAATGGTCCCTGTCGCCCAAGGTGGCTGCTGACAGCTTCACCTTTACCCCGCCGGCCGATGCAGAGAAGATTCCGCTCATCGCCCGAGCACGCCAGAAGGGCTCCTTGCCCGCGCAGAAAGGAGACCAATAATGTCTCATAAATCTCCAGTATTCGTGCTGTTTATCGGCATAATGTTCCTGTTTGTGACCACCCTTATCAGCATAGCTGAAGCGCGTGGCGGCGGAAGAGGCGGTGGCGGTGGACGAGGCGGTGGCGGCGGCTTCTCGCGCGGTGGCGCTGCGAGTGGTGGCGGTTTTTCCTCCCGTTCCGCGGCTCAGCGTCCGTCCCAGCCCATGAACCGTCAGGCGGGAGCAGTGCAACGGCCATCGCAGGCCGGAGCAGTGCAACGGCCATCGCAGGCCGGAGCTGTACAACGGCCATCGCAGGCCGGAGCTGTACAACGGCCATCGCAGGCCGGAGCAGTGCAACGGCCATCGCAGGCCGGTGGCACAAGAGAAACTGCCGCCCAGCGGCCGAGCCAGGGGCAAGGTCAACGCCAGGAAAATGCCGGTGACCGACAAGGCCAGCGCCAGGAAAATGCCGGCGACAGGCAGGGCGACCGGGACGAGAACCGTGAGGACTGGCAGGATCATCGTAACGATGCTCGTGAAGACTGGCAGGACTTTGCCGAGGACGAGTGGGATGACCACTATTATCATGGTTATGGCAATACCGGTGCCGCGTTTGCTGTCGGGGTTGCAGTGGGGGCTTCAACGACTTACGTTACGACACTTCCCTGCACCAGTACGGCAGTAATAGTCAACGGCACCCACTATTACCGTTGTGCGGATACCTGGTACAGCCGTGGCAATCAGGGCGGCACCGTCGTCTACATTGTCAGCAGTGCCCCTGCAGTATATTGAGGCTGCGGCAAATTGATCAAGACCGTCCGTTTCTACCCCGCCGTTTCCGGCGGGGTCGTCCCTGGCCCGGGTCTTCCTGTTGGTGAAGCTGGCGTTTTGGTCTGGGTGGTCGTTACAGTTGGTCGAAGGGCCTGACTCTCGGCGCAGCCTATGAACTGGCTTGAGGTGGTGACCTGGGTATCGACTGCAAGCGCTCAGACCTGGCCGGCCGGGTCTCTTGCACCTGCGAAAGCACGGTGATCCATTTCGTCTGTCTGACTGCAGAACGGCGATTTTGATCAGCAAATCCTTTTACAGTTTAATGGAATCTGGCAGCCAAATAAAAATCATGATGGACACCATAAAAAGAGCAACCTATATGATCAAAGCCATTCGCGCAGGACAGCTTGTGACTGGAGAACAGACCTCTGTATGGGGTAAGGGGATAGGTCTCTGCTGTTTAGTTTCTCTTGCCTTATTGGTTTGTCCGGCACAAGCCCAGTTGCCAGGCGGCCTTATGGGACAGGCTCCCAGTGCACAAACGGCTACGCAAGACGATGTAAATCGCGACCGCGATGTCGCATCGCTGCGCAACACCATTACGCAACAGCTTAAAGAGACACAGCTCAATCATCAGGAAGTCCGTGCGGTTCTGGAGGGGAAAAATCCACCATCCTATGCCAGCTTCGAAGAGCTCTCGGCGCGGCAAATCCAGCTCTTCACGACCATGGTGGCCTTGAATACGTGGCTGAACTCTTTGGACAATCTGCAGAAGACGCAACAGGCCGAGCGCGACCTGGAAAACGAAATGCAGAGCTGGGCGGGTTTCGGTATTGACGCACCCTATCCGTTAGGTCTTGTTGACCAGCTTGCTGCGGAGATCCGCTCAAAATCCCTGGAATTGAGTACAGAACAGGCACGAACCACCCTGGAGAGTGATCAGATTGCGGGCTTCCGCAAAGCTTTCGAGCAGGCCGGGCCAAAGGTTCGCAAGGCCGCCGAAGCCCTCGAGAAGGCAAGAGAAAAAGAGGAGCCCCGTCTTCGCTGGTTACTGGACTCCGTAAAGATAGAAGAGGAGATGGCCGGGGCCAAACTGCATGCGGCTCTTGCCAAGGTGGAGCTCAACAAGCAACGTGCCTCCCACATAGAACGTGAGATTGATTTCCTGAATGAAAAACTGAAGCGGACCTTTAACAAAACAGAATTATCCCGCAAAGACCTAGAGGAACGGATGGAGGGTATTGCCAGCCAGCGGACAAAACTCCAGAAACAACTCGACGAGGTAGAACACCACAACAGCCAGGCACAGGAACAGGTGAGAAATGCCCGCGCAAAGCTGGAAAAAGAACTTGCGGTTGAAGGAAATAACCAGATCCACATCCGGCAGCTCTTCGAGTTGCGCCAGATCGAGGCGGACACGGCATCTCAACAGGTAGAAACGCACAAACTGCTGCTGGTCATCAACAGCCTGGAATCGATTCTCTGGCAGGAGAGGTTTCGCGTTTACGAAAACTTCGAAAAGGGGCAGGATCTCACCGAAACCATTAAAAACCTGGACGTCTGGCAGAATCGCTCCCGCGAGATCAAAAACTATTATACATCCAGGGCTATTTTGACTCGCACCCAGATCCAGGCCCAGAACGAAGCGCTGAAGAATTGGCCAGAACAGCGGCCGGGCATCATGAACGAGAAGGCCAAGCGAGATGCGTACCAGGAGCGCATCAACGATTTGGAGCAATTGAATTCCAGTATCGAGGCCATCGATTTTCTGACCGATCGTCTCATGAGCGAAATGTCGATTAAAAAGCAGGGGCAGTCACTGGTTGAACGCTTGCAGATCTCTCTGGCTACTTCCCTGCGGATCTTCTCCTCAATCTGGGAGTATGAAATTTTTTCCGTTGACGACACCATTATCGCCGACGGAAAAGTCATCAGCGACAGCCGCCCGGTCACACTGAAAAAGGTGATTTATGGACTGTTGCTGCTGACGGTCGGCATCTGGCTGGTCGGCAGGCTGGCGAAGCTTTTGAGTCGCCTTGCCCAGCAACGCCTGGATGTCGATCGAAGCCTGCTCCTGCTGTTTGAAAAAATCGGCCAATACCTGGCCATCTTTATTGTCATCGTCGTGGCGCTGGGGCTGGTAAGGATACCGTTTACTGCTTTTGCTTTCCTCGGCGGAGCTTTGGCCATCGGGGTCGGTTTCGGCGGTCAGAACCTGATCAACAACTTCATGAGCAGCCTGATCCTGCTGCTTGAGAAGCCGATCAAGGTCGGTGATGCGGTGGAAATTGACAATATCCTTGGGCGTGTTACTGCAATCGGCGGTCGCTGTTCGACTATTCGCCGCTTCGACGGTGTCGATCTGCTGGTCCCGAACAGCCATCTTCTTGAAAAAACCGTCGTCAACCGGACCCACGCCGACAAGTTCGTGCGTTACTGTATCAAGGTTGGGGCTGCTTACGGCTCGCCGACCCGGGAAGTGTTCCGTATTCTCGAACAGGTCGTGGATGAGCATGGACTGGTTCTCAAAGATCCCAGTCCGGTGGTTCTGCTTGAGGATTTTGCCGCTGATGCCCTGTTGTTCGGTGTCTATTACTGGCTTGAAGTCAACGAGAAGCTGGATGCCCGGGTTACCGCCAGCGATCTTCGTCACCGTATCGATCGGCTCTTCCGGGATGCCGGGATCAATATCGCCTTCCCCCAACGTGATGTTCACCTCGATGCAGTAGGTCCATTGAAAATCCAGTTGATCTCCGATCAACAGTCCAATAGCGAGTCAGTTAAAGCTGAACTATCGTCCGTTAGTCCAAAGCCGCCACTTCCTGGCTGATACATTGCAAAAAAAATTAGTGACCTGAAGAACTATGCAAACGTCTTTCTCCGTGTATAATGATTAACGACGGCTAATGTCTTGCCGCTGTGATCAATAACCTGGACTTTTACAAAGCTGATAACACCAAAAAATCAAGGAGAACGCTCATGTCACAACTTGAAAAGCTTCTGGATAATGCCGCAAGAGCCATGGGGGTAACTCTCGAGGATTTGCAGTCGATTGTGAAGAGGGGAGAACGAAAAAAATATGCTGCTGGAGAATACCTCTTCCATGAATCAACGCCGCGGCTCTGGGCCGGCTGGGTTGAAGAGGGCGAGATCGAGATTGTCTGCGGTGCTCAGGCAAAGGTGACGCATCTCTCAACCCTGGGGCTGGGAGCCATGATCTCTGAAGGGGCGCTCATGGACGATACGCCACACTCCACCAGCGCTTCACCCGCAATGGAGTCAGTGTCTTGCAGATCCCGCTGGCGGTTTGGCAGGATATCCGGGAGACCAAGCCCGACATCTTCTACCGGATCGTTGCCCGGATCGCGCAGCGCCAATCCGAACGGCTGCGTTACGCGGCCGACCAGATCTCCGGCAAGGCCGGGCCTGATGTCGAGCTGACGGCTGTCCGGCTCGAGCACGACTCTCTTGGAGAACGGGATGTGCCGCTCTCCGCTTATTTCGGCGTGCAGACCTTGCGGGCCAGGGAGAATTTCGATATCTCCGGGCTGCCGCTGTGCAACTTCAAGCACTTCGTCGATGCCCTGGCCTTTGTCAAGAAAGGCGCCGCCCAGGCCAACTGCGAGCTGGGGGTCCTGGCCAAGGAAAAGATGGTGGCCATCTGCGCCGCCTGCGACGAAATCCTGGCTGGAAAATTTCATGAGCATTTCGTGGTGGACATGATCCAGGGTGGGGCGGGCACGTCCACCAACATGAACGCCAACGAGGTGATCGCCAACCGGGCGCTGGAGCTGCTGGGGCACAACAAGGGGGAATACCAGTTCCTGCATCCGAATGACGATGTCAACTGTTCCCAATCCACCAACGATGCTTATCCGACCGCGATTAAGCTGGCGGTCTACCTTTCGATTCAGGACGCCCTGGGAGCTCTTGGTGAGCTCAAGGCTGCGCTGGAAGCGAAGGAACAGGAATTCTCGCATGTTCTGAAGATGGGGCGGACTGAGAACCAGGATGCCGTGCCAATGACCCTTGGCCAGGAGTTTGGTTCTTATGCAATTACTATTGGCACCGCCATGCACAGCATGCAACTAGCCGCTGATGGGTTGCTGGAAATCAATATGGGGGCGACTGCGATCGGAACGGGCATCAACAGCCCACCAGGGTATGCCGATCTGGTCACGGTAAAGCTGGCACAGGTTAGCGGTCTGCCAGTGCGCAAAGCGGTCAACCTGGTTCAGGGCACACAGGATGCGGGCGGCTTTGTGCAGATGTCCGGCAACATGAAACGGGCCGCGGTACAGCTGTCCAAGATCTGCAACGACCTGCGCTGGCTCTCCTCAGGGCCACGCTGTGGCCTGTATGAGATCCGTCTGCCGCCGATGCAGCCCGGTTCTTCGATCATGCCGGGCAAGGTCAACCCGGTTATCCCGGAGATGGTCAGCCAGGTTTGCTTCACCATCATCGGTTACGACGTCACCGTTTCCATGGCCGCCGAGGCCGGCGAGCTGGAGCTGAACATGGCCGAGCCGATCATGGCTTACTGCCTGTTGCACGGCCTGATGATCCTGCGCAATGCCGCGATCACCCTGACCAGCCGCTGCATCGTCGGTATCGAGGCGAACGTCGAGCGCTGCCGCGAGTATGTGCAGAACAGCATCGGCCTGGTCACCGCCCTCAACCCGGTGCTCGGTTACGAGAAATCGGCGGCCATCGCCAAGGAAGCCCTTAAAACCGGCGGCAGCGTCTATGATCTGGTGCTGGAGAAGGGCTGGCTGACCAAGGATGAACTGGATGACATGCTCAAGCCGGAGAATATGACCCAGCCGCGGAAATTGAAATAGTCTCGTTGAACTTCGTGCAAATCAGAAGGCAGGAGGCCTCTTCCTCTTGAACACTTTGGTATGAGACTGCCGGGCAATATAACCAAATGACACGCATCCAATGAGGACGAAAGCATGAACGCGACATTTACAAAGAAATTTTGTTGGGGGATTCTTTTTGGAGTTCTTCTCCTGGCGGCTGGCACGGGAACGGAGAGTCACGCCGTCGAGGTCGGTGACTTCGAAGGTTCCTGGGTTGCCAATGGGACCAGGAAACTTTTCCCTTTCGGAGATCGGAAAGTCTACACGTTCGAAATCTCCGGCCACGTGAGCCTGCGGACAGAACTTGGCAAGAAGAAGAATTACTGGTCAACCTGTGTCGGTTTCGCTGATACCGTGACCGGCATGGCCGCCCGCTGCGTCTGGAAGGATCTCGACGGTCCGGAAATCTACATTACGCTGAAAAGCGATCGAATGCAGACCGACGACCAGGTAACCGGAAGCATTGTCGGCGGGACTGATCACCTTGAAGGGATCAGCGGTGATTTGTCATTCGCCTGGTTGACGGTCACTGTCCAGAAGGAGGCGGGAGCAGAGTCAGTTACCGCTCAAACGCTGAACCTGACCGGTACTTACCAGGTTCCCTGAGAGGGGAGTCCCTGTGTTGCATAACGATGCCTGGGCCTGAATAAGGAGAGTTGACATGTGGATTGTTGAACTGTTGGTCGTGTTGTTTTTTATCTGGCTGGGTGCACGACTGGGGAGTATCGGCATCGGTTTTGCCGGCGGCTTTGGCGTCCTGATCCTCGCAGTGTTCTTTGGCCTGAAGCCGGGCAGCATCCCTGTCGATGTCATCCTCATCATCATGGGGGTGATTTCCGCTATTGCCGCGATGCAAGTGGCCGGGGGGCTTGATTACCTGGTGCATATTGCCTCCAAAGTTTTGAAGAGTAATCCGAAATACATCACCTTTTTGGCCCCAATAGTGACCTACACCATGACCATGTTCGCCGGCACCGGTCACACGGCCTTTTCGACCCTGCCGGTGATTGCGGAAGTGGCTAAACGCGAAGGGATCAGGCCGTCACGACCGCTCTCCATTGCCACCGTCGGCGCACAGATCGGTATCACCGCCTCACCAATTTCTGCCGCCGTGGTCTTTTTCTCCAGCGAACTGGAAAAATACGGCGTCGATTACGTCCAGCTGCTGATGATCGCCATCCCAAGCAGTTTTTTGGCAGTCATGGGCGGCGCCTTCATCGCCAATTTCCTGGGCAAGGACCTGAAGGATGATCCGGTTTACCAGGATCGACTGGCCAAGGGCCTGGTCTCGATGGATAACGAAGACGATCAGCAGGTGGAGATTACGCCGGAAGCCAAGCGGGCAGTCCTGATCTTCGGCATCAGCATTTTCGCCGTTGTCTCTTATGCCATGGCCATCAGCTCCACCTTCAACCTGATCGAAAACCCGATTCTCGAGCGTGACCATGCAATCATCACCTTCATGCTCGGTGCGGCGACACTGATCACCCTGTTCTGTAAAGTCGATGCCAAGAACATCCTCAACGCAGCGACCTTCAAGTCGGGGATGAGCGCTTGCATCTGTGTGCTCGGGGTGGCCTGGCTCGGCACGACTTTTGTCGCCGCGCACATGGAGGAGATCAACGTGTTTGCCGGGGCCCTGCTGACAAAATACCCGTGGATGCTGGCCGTGGTGCTCTTCTTTGCCGCCATGCTGCTCTACTCGCAGGCCGCAACCACCAAGGCGCTGATGCCGGCCGCTCTGGCACTTGGCGTCAGCCCGGTTGCAGCTATCGCTGCTTTTGCCTCGGTGAGCGCCCTGTTCATTCTGCCAACCTATCCGACTTTGCTGGCCGCGGTCGAATTTGACGATACCGGTTCGACCCGGGTTGGCAAATATGTCTTTGATCATCCGTTTTTGATCCCCGGTGTCTGCACCATAGCTTTTGCCGTGGCCCTCGGGTTTGTTTTCGGAGGTCTGATTCTGTAACTGAATAGAGACTGAACTGAAGAGGGCAAATAATATCCATTTATCCGAATTCCTGACCTCAGGGGCAGGGCAAGTGTTTAAAAATGTGTAATGAGTCAATTTATTGGTGGTAATTAAGTTCTTTAATACGTAAAATAATGCGTTAAAAATTAACCCTTCTCGCCTGTAAAAGTCGGAGTCAACATACGATGTACCGACAGGAGTCTACCGAAATGAACCAGAAGACCACCCTCCTTGGCCAGTTGTCCGCATCCCTCACCCTGGGCTTGATTGCCATAACAGCACTGACCTTGACCGCCTGTAAGAAAGAGGAAGTCACAGCGCCGCCGGTCCCGGTTGAGGTGAACGCCATCAAGGTCGAGCCGCAGACCGTCCCGGTGACCACGTCCTTCGTCGCTCAGGTGGAAAGCTCCCACCAGGTTGAAATCAGGGCTCGGGTCAACGGCTTTCTCGAGAAGATCCTGTACCGGGAAGGGGAGGTGGTCAAGCAGGGGCAGACCCTCTTCCTGATGGACAAGAAACCGTTTGTTGCCCAGGTCGAGGCGGCGCGCGGCGCCCTGGAAAACCACAAGGCGCAGCTCTGGACGGCGCAGGCCAACCTGAACCGCATCCAGCCTCTGACTGAACTCGATGCCGCAAGCAAGAGTGACCTTGACAATGCCATCGGTGCGGTCAAATCTGCCGAGGCGGCTGTCCATTCAGCCCAGGCCCGTCTCGATGACGCAGAAATCAATCTCGGCTACACCGTGATCAAGTCTCCAGTGACCGGTGTCACCGGGCAAGCCCTGGTCCGCGAGGGCACCTACCTGACCGCCGGTCCCGGTGGAAATTTGAGCTACGTGGCCCAACTCGACCCGATCTGGGTCAACTTCAGCGTCTCACAGAACCAGCTGGTCGCCGCCCGGCAGCAGGAAGCTGCCGGCCTTATGGTTCCTCCGCCCAACAGCGAATATGTCGTCGAAATCGAGCTCTCCGGGGGTGAAAAATATCCACATAGCGGCAAGCTCAGCTTTGTCGATCCGTCATTCAATACCGATACCGGAACCTTCCTGGTGCGCGCCGAACTGCCCAATCCGGATGCCAAACTTCAACCCGGAATGTTTGTCGAGGCAACAGCCACGGGGGCCATGCGCCCAAACGCCCTGGTCGTCCCACAGCGGGCGGTGCAGCAAACGGCCAACGGTCATGTTGTTTTTCTGGTCAGCAGTGAGGGGACGGCGGAGGTTCGCCCGGTCTTCGTCGGCGACTGGCTCGGGCAGGACTGGATCATCGAAAAGGGGCTCAAGCCCGGTGATGAAATTATCACTGACGGGTTCCAGCGCCTCGCACCCGGAGCAGCGGTCAAAGTGGTCGCCGCGGCCTTGGAGAACAAGACCAAAACCACCGAAGCCGCCGCCACCGCGGAAAAAAAATAGGCGAGGTCCATCATGGCAAGTTTTTTTATCGATAGACCCGTCTTAGCGGCGGTCATCTCAATTATAATTACCCTGGGCGGGTTCGTGGCGATGCAGTCAACCCCGGTTGCCCAGTATCCGGATATTGCGCCACCGACCGTGCAGGTTACCGCCGTTTATCCCGGCGCGACCGCCGAGGTCATCGCCAACACCGTGGCTGCACCGATCGAAGCCCAGGTCAACGGCGTCGATGACATGAGCTACATGCTCTCGACCAGTTCCTCGTCTGGCAACATGAGCCTGACCGTGACCTTCGAGCCCGGGACAGATCCCGACCAGGCCCAGGTCAACGTGCAGAACCGGGTCAGCCAGGCCAGCGCCCAGTTGCCGGAGATCGTCGCCAAGCAGGGTGTCCTCGTGCAGAAGCGCTCCAGCGCCTTCATGATGGTCATCAGCTTCTACTCCGAGGATGACCGCTACGATTCAACCTACCTGGGCAACTACGTCAACCTCTACCTGCTCGATGCCATCAAGCGCATCCCCGGCGCCAACCTGTCCGGCATGATGCCGACGCCGGACATCGCCATGCGCATCTGGCTGAAGCCTGACCGCCTGGCGCAGATGGGTCTGACCTCCAGTGACGTCACCAACGCCATCAAGGGACAGAACCAGGCCTTCGGCGTCGGCCAGATCGGCCAGGTGCCGACCACGGAAGGCACCCAGCAGAGTTTCGTGGTCACCTCCCAGGGGATGCTCACCGACCCCGCTGAATTTGACGAGATCATCCTCCGCACCGACGCTAACGGCGCCGCCATCGTTCGCCTCAAGGATGTCGGACATGCCGAGCTCGGTTCCAAGGATTACTCCCTGCAGTCCAAGACCAACGGCAAAACGTCCGCCAACATGGCCGTCTACCAGCAAGCCGGGGCCAATGCCATCGAGACAGCAAACCGGGTCCGCGCCCTGATCGACGAAATTGAGCCAAGCTTTCCGGATGGCCTTACCTACAAGATCGTGCTCGACACCAGCAAGTTCACCGAGGCCTCGATCGAAAAGGTCGTGCACACCTTCTTCGAGGCGGTCATCCTGGTGGTGCTGGTGGTCTTCCTCTTCCTGCAAAGCTTCCGGGCGACCATCATTCCGATCATAGCCGTGCCGATCTGCATCGTCGGTACCTATATCGGCATCTACATGCTCGGCTTCTCCACCAATATGCTCACCCTGTTTGGCATGATCCTGGCGATCGGCCTGGTGGTCGATGATGCCATTATCGTCGTCGAGAGTGTCGAGCACAGCATGGCAACCCTCGGTATGAATGCGAGGGAAGCCTCGGTGAAGGCGATGGAAGAGTTGGCCGGAGCGCTGATTGCAATCGTGCTGGTGCTGGTCTCGGTTTTTCTGCCGGTTGCCTTCCTCGGTGGTATGACTGGCACCCTCTACAAACAGTTTGCCATTACCATCGCTATCGCTATGGTGATTTCCGGGGTCGTCGCCCTGACCCTCTCGCCGGCCCTGGCGGCGCGTGTTCTCAAGCCGGGACATCATGAGAAAAAGTGGTTTTTCAGGAAGTTTGAAGACGGCTTTACCTGGATTACCAACGGCTATGTGGCCGGCGTACGCTGGCTGCTCAATCACAAGCTGATCGGCATGCTGATGTTCGGCGGCGTGCTGTTTGCAACAGTCACTCTTTTCCGCATTGTACCGGGCAGCTTCGTCCCCGCGGAAGACCAGGGCTATCTCTTCGTTGCCAGCATCATGCCCGATGCCGCCAGCATGGAGCGGACCGCGGCCGTCAGCGACGAGGCGGTCAAGATGCTGCTGGAAAACCCGGCGCTGAATGCGATCACGCAAGTCGACGGCTTCAGCCTCATCGACAACCAGAATAAGACCAATACGTCATCATTTTTCGCCTCGCTCAAGGATTACGGAGAACGTAAGGGTGAAGCAGGAACAGCCTTTGCCGTGATCGACGATGCGCGCAAGAAGCTGGCCGGTGTCAAGGAGAGCATTCTCATCCCCCTGAACCCGCCATCGATCCCGGGTTTGGGCACCACCGGCGGTTTCGAATTCTACATCCAGAGCATGGGCAGCGGCAGTCCGCAGGACCTGCAGAAGCTGACCAAGCAGTTCGTGGCCAAGGCCCGCGAGGACAAAACCCTGGCCGGAGTCTCCACGACCTTCTCGGCTTCGGAGCAGCAGCTCTATTTCGATCTCGACCGCGCGCGCGCTGAAATTCTCGGCGTCCCGGTTTCTGACGTCTACCAGACCCTGCAGGCTTATTTCGGCTCCTCCTACGTATCGCAATTCGTCGAATTCGGCCGGATCTGGCAGGTCATCATTCAGGCAGAACCTGAATATCGCGATGAGCCTCTGGATTTTGAACAGATTTACGTGCGTTCGAAAAACGGCAGTATGATCCCGCTCTCGGCCCTGGCCACGGTCCGCTACGTCGCCGGTCCTGGGCTGCTGCCGCGCTTCAACGGCTTTCCGGCGGCCAAGCTGACCGGCAGCCAGGCTCCCGGCTACAGCACCGGACAGGCGATCACGGCCATGGAGTCGATCGCCGCCGAAGTGCTCCCTTCCGGCTACGGTTTTGCCTGGGCCGGCCAGGCCTTCGAGGAGAAGAAGTCAGGCGGGACCTCGAGCTCCGCCTTCATCTTCGGCCTGATCATGGTCTTCCTGATCCTGGCGGCCCAGTACGAGAAATGGTCGCTGCCAGTCGGCGTGGTCATGGCAGTCCCCTTCGCCGTCTGCGGCGCCTTGCTGCTGACATGGGGACGAGGGCTGGAAAATGATGTCTATTTCCAGGTCGGCCTGGTCACCCTGGTCGGATTGGCGGCCAAGAACGCCATCCTGATCATCGAGTTTGCCGTGGAGAACCTGCATAATGGAATGGAAGTCAACGAAGCGGCCATTGAGGCGGCTCGCCTTCGATTAAGACCGATTGTCATGACCTCGCTGGCCTTTATCCTCGGCTGCGTGCCGATGGCGATCGCCACCGGCGCCGGTGCCAACAGTCTACACGCGATCGGGACCGGGGTGATCGGCGGCATGCTCGCCTCCACCTGTATTGCCTCGTTCTTCGTGCCGCTGTTTTTCGTTGTGCTCGAGGACGCCACCGGGCTGTTCAGCCGGAAGAAGAAACCTGTTACAGAGGCTGTAGACCAAGGAGGTGACCATCATGCGTAACTCTTTGCTTGCCAGTCTTGTCCTGCTGCTCCTGAGTGCTTGCACCATCGGCCCCGATTACGTAAAGCCAACGGTCGAAACGCCTTCTGCCTGGACGGTCTCCTACGATGCTGCTGCGGACCTGGTCAACACCGCCTGGTGGCAGCAGTTCAATGATCCGGTCCTCGACGAACTGATCACTACGGCGCTGGCCGATAATCTTGATATCAAGGCTGCTACGGCCCGGGTCGATCAATTCCTCGGTCAATACCGAACCACTCGATCCGAGTACTTCCCGCAAATCGGTGCCTCAGCGAGTGCGTACCGGCAGAAGGACACGGAGACGGGACTGTTTCCCGGTGATAACGACGATTACAGCTCTTACCAGGGCGCGCTCAACGCGACCTGGGAAATCGATCTGTGGGGGAGAATCCGTCGTTTGAATGAAGCGGCTCAAGCTGAGATCCTTGCCAGCGAGGCGGGCGCCGGACTGTCCTGCTGACGCTGGTGAGCAATGTTGCCAACAGTTACCTGACTCTGCGTGGTCTTGATCGCCAACTGGAGATTGCCCGTGAGACCGAGCAGGCCTATGCCGAGTCTCTGCGTATCTTCAACCTGCGTCACAAGTATGGCACTGTTTCGCAGGTCGAGGTCAGCCAGGTCGAATCAGAATACGAAAGTGCCCGTCAGGCCATTCCACAGCTGGAAGGCCTGATCTCTCAGCAGGAGCACCTGCTCTCTGTTCTGCTCGGCCGCAACCCGCAAACCATTCGCGCGTGGCAAAAGTATCGATGAGCTGACCGTTCCCGGCATTCCGGCCGAACTTCCCTCGGAACTTCTTGAACAGCGCCCTGACATCATCCAGGCCGAACAAGTACTGATTGCTGCCAACGCCCAGATCGGCGTGGCCCGTGCGCTTTACTTCCCACGCGTAGCGCTGACTGGCGCTTATGGTACGGCCAGTATCCACTCCGATGACCTGTTTAATGGGCCGTCGGCAATCTGGCAACTCGGTGGCGATGTTTTGGCGCCCATCTTCACCTTCGGGGCGATCGAAGGGCAGGTCATGACCTCTGAGGCTGCTCAGCGTGAAGCCTTATATCGTTATCAGCAGTCGATCATTGCCGGCTTCCGTGATGTCGAGGATGCCCTGGTGGCAACCACCAAGGGACGTGAAGTGCAAGCTGCCAAAGGGCGCAGGGTCAATGCGCTGCAGACCTATGCGACACTTGCCGGATACCAGTACGATGCAGGCACCACCGGCTATCTGCAGGTCCTCGACGCCAACCGCAGCCTGTTCTCCGGACAGCTTGACTACGTTGAAACCCAGACTGCCGTGTTGACCAGCCTGGTCGATGTCTACCGGGCCATGGGAGGAGGTTGGATCGACGTGGCGGACAGAGGAGACGGGAACGGCCACTGATACCTCTGAACAGGAGATGGCTGCTCAGCCGGCGACTAAATAGGGTTCAGCCTGCTGACAAAGTTCAGCATTGTCATGATAGAGAGGGCAACAGATGGTTCATCTGTTGCCCTCTTTTGTTTAGGCATGGAACTCAAAGACAAAAGCAAAATCCGGGGGTCGCGCCCCCCGACTGCGCCTTACTCTTTTGCTGGCCCAAAAGAGTAAGCAAATACCATGCTGGCCATCTGATAAAATCGTAGTCTGAAGCAGACAACTTCAACTACCAGATCAGAGGAGGCCAGCATGGCAAAATTCAGTTTATCAAGTCTTCAGGTATTTGTAAGCGGTTTCGGCAACGACCCTTTCTGGATTGGTCTCGATGTTCACAAACGTAGCTACTACGTTGCGTTGCGGCGGCCAGATGGACGAAGTACAACATGGGTTGCCTCCGCGTCTCCTGATGAGTTCACGAAACAAGTGCTTTGCCTTGACATCAACATTGCCGCAGTTGCTTACGAAACGGGTCCGACGGGATTTGCGCTGGCCAGAGCTCTCGAGAAGGCGAAGATCCCAGTGATTGTTGCTGCCGCGAGCCGTATTCCACGCTCCGTCACAGCCGGCGCTAAATGCGATCGTCTCGACTGCATCAAACTGGCTGACTACGCCGCCAGGGGGATGCTCAAATCGATCGCTGTTCCGACACCCGAAGAGGAAGCCCGCCGTTCATTACTCCGACGGCGTCATACTCTTGTCGATTCTGTTCGTCGCAGCAAACAGAGGATCAAGAGCCTGTTGCTGTTCCTGGGAGTTCGGGAGCCAATTGAAGTCACGAACTGGAGCAAGGGAGCGCCCGCTGCGGTACTGCGGCTGCCCTTGGAGCCGTCTGCAAAGCTGACCCTGGAAAGCTACCTGCGCGAGCTGATATTCCAACAGACCGAGCTGCGCACGGTAGAAGACCAACTGCGGCAGATTGTTGCAACAACCGAGCAAAGGCAAAGTGTTGCTTATCTTCAAACGGTTCCAGGTGTCGGGGTTACGGTTGCAACCTCTTATGCCTTGGAACTCTTCCGCCCTGAACGTTTTACCCGTGCCGAGGAAGTCGCAAGTTATCTGGGTCTGGCCCCCGTCGTTCGACACAGCGGTGGCAAGACACCCAATGGCCGATTGGTTCCAGTAGGACAAACCCGGTTACGAAGCTTGTTGATCGAAGCCGCCTGGATGTGGAAAGCGAAAGATGCCGCTGCCGCAGATTTGTACAACAAGTTGCTCTCGCGGACCGGCATCGCACAAAAAGCGATTGCGGCTGTTGCGCGACGCTTAGCGGTCATTCTCTGGAGGATTATGGTTGAGCAGCGACCTTATCACATGGCAGGAATCACCGCATCTTGAACCCCTTAGACGCGAGCCCTTTTAGGCCACATAGGTGGCGATAAGCAAATGGCGAGCCTTCCACCGTACCGGATCGGTACTTGGCGTAAAAAAGACGCGAATAAGAAAAGGCAACTTCTCAAACGTTGCTTACGTGAAGGCTCTTAAAGTTAAACTAGTTGACAGATGGCCACATAAGAGAAAAGGGCCTGCGCTGCGCTGGGCATGTCTGGCTCGGCAAGGCGGCAACCTCAATTCAGATCGTTCTAACCGATCAAGAGTCTACGCTTCCCCCGCAGGAGCCGAGGCTCTTGAGAGCCTCTCCTTCTGTGGAGACTTGCATCGGTAGAGGTTGTTTTGGCTTTTCCCTTGTAAATCACACGGAAAGGTCAGGCCCTTTGACACAGGGCCGGATCCCCATCACAGCAGGTTCTTGAAGTCACAGAAATCCGGCAAAGGAGATGCCCTCCGCAAGGAGAAGGCA
>CAWGUB010000019.1:0-178847 GCA_963825575.1 uncultured delta proteobacterium | reverse complement strand
GTCGCGATCATACGGTTTCGGGTCCGGCTTGCCGGTAAACTTCGGCTCGTGTTGCGTTTCTTTGTTGTGCCGATATTTGTAATAGAGATCGGAGGGTTTGATCTGGATTCCCATCGTTAACCGCAGCCTCCACCACAGGCGTTCTTCTTGTCACAACCACTTGAACAGACGTTATCTGCTTTGCTGCCGCCGGTCTTTGCCAGCAACGCCTCCATGCTTTCAGGGTTAACCAACCATCGTCCTTTTTCTTCGACACCTTTCAGGAGCCCACGTTTGATATGCATGAGGACATTTAACGGGGTTGTCTGCATTACTTTTGCCGCGTCTGACAGTGGTATCATTTGCTCACTCATATTTATGCTCCTTTATTGACTTTGGCTCTGTTTTGCCCAGTGCGAAAGCTTCGTCAGGCGCAATGCCTGGTCTTCAACCTCCGCCCTCACCTCTTTCTTCAGTTTCTTCAGCCAGCGCGCGGGAATTGCATCCAGACCGTAAAAGGCCCCGGCGATCATTCCGGCAATGGCGCCCGTGGTATCAGCATCCCCGCCCTGGTTGACCACGCCGACCAAGCACTCCTCAAAACTGGCAGTGCTGAAGAGATAATGAAAAACCGTCTGCATGGTATCGACCACGTAAGCACTCGCATTGCCCTGGTAGTTGTTGAATCGAAAACTACGGTACTCTGCGGTCAGTTCGCGGGTAATTTCGTGCAACCTGAAGCGATCAGCTCCCAGAATCCCCTCATGAACCAATTTGCCGACGGCCAAACAGGCCGCATCAGAAAGAACATGATTGTGAGTCAGGTGTGCCTGCGCAATGGCATATTCCTTAAGCAGTCCAGCCTCACCCAGGGTAAAGAGTGCGACCGGGGCCATACGCATTACAGCCCCATTACCGGCATCCCATTCGTTATAGGGAACCTCCAGCTGTCCCTTGAGCATGTAATCACGGATGCCTCGTCGGCATGTTGCGCCAATGTCAACCGGCTTGTTCCTCATCCATGCCAGAAGATTATCTGCGATGCCCTTGATATCCCAACAAGCTGTGGTCAGAAGTGCATTGCCCAAAGCAAGCGACATCTCGGTATCGTCGGTGACCTGCCCGGGTTTCAAGTACAGCCAGCCACCGCCGATGATCTTTTTATGAACCTTGTACTTGGCTTTGATCTCACCTGGCGTCATAAACTCGGTTGTCGCACCCAGCGCATCACCGATCGCCAATCCAAGATAAACCGCTTTAGCTCTATCAAGGACTTCAATCGCACTTCGCCCCTCGCTCTTCAGCTCTCCCAGGTCATCCACCAATCAGCACCTTGACCTCAAACTCACCGCCAATCACCATCACTTCACCTTCCCCTTTAAAGAGGGATTTCGGCAACAGTCCTCCCATGAAAAAGATCTTGGTCAACGGCACCTCCGCTTGCAAAACACGACTGCCGAACTCCCATGCTTTCTCAAAATCATCAGTAAAAGAGTTCAGGTTATTTAGGCGAAGCAGGTAGTGAGCCTTATCGTACTTTTCAACGATCAGGTGTTCGGAAAAGTCGTAAATACCGCGATAAAGGGTCAAATGCGTCTTGTCCTGAAACATGCGTGACAGTTCGTATTGAACGAATTCATAGAGCAGATCGAACTGTGACAAAATCGAGTTAGTCCGTGCCGAGCCCTTCATTCGGTCAACGGTGTAACGGAAGTAGGCTTCGGAATGAATATCGTCGATCGGTTCATTGTGGAATGTTGGCGCCAAACCGAGGCGAGACTCAACCCAGCCCTTGAGAACGGCTCCTTCCACCGAGTTACTATCAAATTGCCAGCCCCGCAGGAAACGCAGATAACTGTTTTTCAAGCTCTTGCGGCTGTTCTTGGTCTCTTCGCGTTCCCATTGATGCAGCTGATAGCGCACATCCATAAAATCGTGAAAGATCAAACCATGTGCATCAAGTTCATCCAACCCATCGAGCCTTTCGAAGAGTGGTCTTCCATTGTGCCGCACACCCTGGATCTCGATGACCTGAGGATTACAGTTGTAATGTTTCGACGCAATCGCCCACGGCGGGAGATTGCATCTATTCATCGATGTCGGAGAAACCATAGCAAATCTCTAAAGCACACCATTAAGCAACAAATGCCAGCTTAATTATCATGATCAGCTGCCTACTTTTTGGACAATACCGATGATAGAAACAGTTCGACACACGTTTGCTTCACTCATCATTGAGTTGTAAAAATTGTTTTATTCCGCGACGTTGCGGATAAGGGCAGGGAGGCTTCAGGAAAAGCCCCTGTTTGTATTAGTAGAAGATATGCATCAGAAATGCCAAGAGGCTGTCCGACTTTAAACACCCGACAACTGTAAAGCCTTCCCGCAATACTAGAGACAATTCTTGGAATTCACAACTTGTGAGACGGAAACAGGCGTCTTGTTGATAGAGAGATTTAAGAAGTGAGCAATTGATGGTCATCCATCGATATAGGATGTTAAGCTACCGGAATGAAGTCCAACCCTCAGGAAAAAATAATCGACCATCACGAACAAGGGGTCGATGTTCCTTATGATCAGATTGACCCTGAAACGTTGCGGAATATGATCCAGGAATTTGTGACTAGAGATGGTGCGGATTGGGGTGAACCCGGTGGCGCTTTGGAAGACAAGATTGCTCAGGTCATTAAGCAATTTAAAAACAAGCAAGTTAAAGTTGTCTTTGATCTGAACTCGAAGACGGCGAACATTGTCCCCTGTCTATAACTACTCTGCTGCATAGGAATATGACTGCCAAGAGGCTTACATAAAAAGGTTGCTTCTTAAATGTCACGATTGACAGTAATGTCGTAAAGTGCCGAGAAACGATTGCTATATATCCCTTCGCAAGACATTCTCACAAGTCCTAAGACATTATAGCTCATCAAAATTCTAGAGAGCCCATCTTCGTCCTTATTGGGAAGCCGGGGCTATCAAATAGAGAGTGTCTGAATTAATCGGGCCCAGATCTCAGGCCGCATCAACAACGGTGAAAACCTTTCGATCCCGGCCGCTGCCGATATGAATCTCATCGCCGCAGCCCTTGCCCAGCAGCGCGCGCCCCAAAGGGGATTCCGGCGTGATGACCACGACCTCCACGCCACCGACAGTCAACTTCAGCCCCCCTGCATCAGGGCCGAGAAAGAGCTGGCGGCAACTGCCATCATCGGCCTCGATGGTCACCAAAGCAGTCAGGCGGATCGGTGTTGTGTGGTCGAAAGGGCGCAGCGTCAGCTGCCGGTAATGCTCCAGCGCCTGGCGGATTTCCTGGGCGCGGTTGGCCTGGCCCTGGGCGATGTAGGAGGCTTCCAGCCCGGTGGTGTCATACTTGTTGTCAGGCAGGCACTCTGCGTGCGTCGCCGCGGCATGGGCCGTTCTGGCGGCCTCAGTCAGGACCGCGAGATCGGCGGTCAGGCGCGTGATGATATTCTCCAACAGGGCTTGCTTGTGCATGGAGAAAGCTTCTCACAAGGATACGAATCGATGCAAGGAATCGTGATTTTTCTGGACATCGGCACATCATCGTGGGAGATCAGGTATGCTTGAATTTCACCCGATAAGGATATGCATCGATGTCATTTGAATCTCTTGGCCTGCGGGCCGAACTGTTGAGCGCCATTGCCACCCAGGGCTATACTACACCGACCCCGATCCAGAACCAGGCGATCCCGGTCGTCCTCGAAGGCTGCGACCTGCTGGCCGGCGCCCAGACCGGCACCGGCAAGACCGCGGCGTTTGCCCTGCCGATCGTGCAGATGCTGAGCGAGCATACCCCGAGGAAGAAACGCAGAAATCCGCGAGCCCTGGTGCTGGTGCCGACCCGCGAACTGGCGGCCCAGGTCAGCGGCCAGATGCAGAATTACGGCCGGCGCCTGTCGCTGCGCTCCACCATGATTTACGGCGGGGTGAATATCCGGGCGCAGATCGAGCGACTGCATCGCGGCGTTGATATCGTGGTGGCGACGCCGGGGCGCCTGCTCGATCACGTCGAGCGGCGGACGATTAACCTTGCCGAGATCGAGTTCCTGGTCCTTGATGAGGCCGACCGCATGCTCGATCTGGGATTTATCGACGACATCCTGCATGTCGCAGAGTACCTGCCGTCACAGCGCCAGAACCTGCTGTTTTCGGCAACCTATTCGAAGAGCATCAAGCAGCTTGCCGACGAACTGCTTGACCGGCCAAGGCGCATTGAAGTGGCGCGCCGCAATATCGCCGCCGATGCCGTGACCCAGGTGGTCTACCCGGTGGAGCGCAGCCGCAAACGCGAAATGCTCTCGCACCTGATCCGCAAGGGGGACTGGCACCAGGTGCTGGTCTTTGCCCGAACCCGCTACGGTGCGGATAAATTGACCGATGAATTGCTTTTTGATGGCATCACGACCTCAGCGCTGCACAGCAACAAGAGCCAGTCGCTGCGGACGCGGACCCTGGCGGAGTTCAAACAAGGTGAGTTCCGGGTTCTGGTCGCGACCGATGTGGCCGCGCGCGGGCTGGATATCGAGCGCCTGCCGTATGTCGTCAATTACGACCTGCCCCAGGTCGCCGAAGATTATGTGCACAGGATTGGCCGGACCGGTCGGGCCGGCGAAAACGGGGTTGCGATCTCCCTGGTCTGTCCGGCAGAGCTGCCACGGCTGCTGGCGATAGAAACGTTGCTCGAGTATGCCATCCCGCAACAGACGATCGCCGAATTCCCGGCGATTGCCGTCAAGCGTGGCGTCAAGGCGAAGCCAGGCAAGCATTCCAAGTCCTCGGCCAGGCCAAAGCAGAAAGCCGCCAAGTCGGCCGCGGCCAGGACTGAACCGAAAACCAAGAGTTCGGCGAAGGCAAAAGCCAAGCGCCCGACCAAGGCGAAGGGTCCGGCGAAGGGCAAGACGATGACCGGCCGGAGCGGCAAAGCCGCAACGGCACCAAAGCTCGGTCGCCGACTGAGCAGGACCAAACCTGGTTGATGAAGGCATCGATGGCACTCCGATGAGAATCTGGCAAAAGAGTGTCCCCGAACCATAAGCGCTGGCCGGTGTAAAGCGCGGAAAGCAACCCATTGAACCATCAGCGTCAGAACAGCCGACTTGCCTCGAAGCGTCAACCGGGCGGGCTTGCCATACATTATGAGGATCGGGACCTCCTGGTGGTCGAGAAGCCTGCCGGGCTGCTGACCGTCGGCACCGATACCAACAAATCGAGGACCGCCCATTACCTGCTCAACGATTATGTCCGCAAGGGCAACCCGAAATCACGCAACCGGGTGTACGTGGTCCATCGTCTCGACCAGGACACCTCCGGATTGCTGATCTTTGCCAAGAGCGAGCAGGCCAAAAAGTTCCTCCAGGAGCACTGGGCGGAGACGGAAAAGCACTATCTGGCGGTCGTTCATGGCCAACTGGTGCCGAAGGAAGGGCGGATCACCTCTTACCTGGCCGAAAACGCCGCACACAATGTCTACTCGACGCCTGATCCCGCCAAAGGCAAGCTGTCCCATACCGACTACAGGGAGCTGCGTGCGGCCAAAGGGCTGAGCCTGCTGGATATCCACCTCGTCACCGGTCGCAAGCACCAGATCCGTGTGCATTTCGCCGAGCGGGGGCACCCGCTGGTCGGCGACAAAAAATACGGCCAGGGCAAACCAGTAGCCAGGCGCCTGGCCCTGCACGCCAGCTCGATCACCTTCACCCACCCGTTCAACGGCCGGACGCTGCATTTTGACAGCGGGCTCCCCGATGATTTTGCCCGTTTGCTCGGCGAGCCCCTGAACAGATGATGGGCAATCCGGGGGCCACCTCACCTAATTCATCGGTCCAAAATTTAAGCTTTGGCATTCACATGGTGAGGCGCTTTTGCCTCTCTCGCCGGCAAGTTGTGCTGATGTCGATCGGTGTGGAGTTTGAGCGAAAACATATAAAGGGGGCATAATGTCAAGTCCCCCTCTTTTGCCAAGGATTGGCCTGTGAACCGTATCGTTATCCACTACAGTGAAATTGCCCTGAAGGGCAAGAACCGCCGTCAGTTCGAAGACGCCCTGCTGCGTCATGTGCGCGCTGCGCTCGGACCGCTGGCGCACGAGGTGCGCAAGCAGCAGGGACGGCTGATCTGCAAACCGGCAAACCACGCCGACCCGCAGCAGGTCCGGGAGATCCTCTCCTGCATCCCCGGTATCGTCAACTTCTCCCTCGGCCACAGCGTCCCAAAGGATGTCGAAGCGATCGGCGGTCGGGCGGTCAAGTTGCTTGCAGAGCGCGAGTTCACGACCTTCGGCGTCAAGACCAAGCGCACCGACAAGGCGTTTCCGATGACCTCGGAAGAGATCAGCCGCGCGGTCGGCGCGGCGATTCTGCGTGGACTGGAAGGCAAGCAGGTCAACCTGAGGGCTCCCGACCTCTGGCTGTATATCGAACTGACCGGCAAAGAGGCGATGCTCTTTACTGAAAAGCATGCCGGCCCGGGCGGCCTGCCGGTCGGCAGCAGCGGTGATGTGATGGTGTCACTCTCCGGCGGCATTGACAGTCCGGTGGCGGCCTACATGCTGATGAAGCGCGGCTGCCGGGCGATCTTTGCCCACATCCGCAACGAGACCCAGTTTAGCCGCGGCGTGACCGACAAGATCGAGAAACTGGTCGGGACGCTGACCCGCTACCAGCTGCACTCGACCCTCTACATGGTGCCGTTCGGCGATCTGCAGCGCCGCATCATCGCCTTTGTCCCTGCCGACTACCGCATGATCATCTACCGCCGCTGCATGATGCGCATCCTCAACCGGCTCGCCGTGCGGGAGGGGGCCATGGCGATCGTCACCGGCGACGCGGTCGGCCAGGTCGCCTCGCAGACGCTGAGCAACCTGCACTGCATCCAGGAGGCCTCGCAGCTGCCCGTGCTTTCGCCGCTGGTCGGCATGAACAAGGATGAAACGATCGCGATCGCCAGACAGATCGGCACCTACGATGATTCGATCGAGCCCTACCCGGACTGTTGTTCCTTCATGATTGCGCCGCACCCCGAGATCCGCGGTGTCGTCGAGATGGCGAACCGCTTCGAAGCCAATATCGACGGGCTCGAAGAGCTGTTGCAGGAGGCGGTAAACAGCGCCACACGGCTGGAATTTTGAGGGCTTGATTTTGCAGGAGAAAGACCGGGTTTCGTCTCCTGCCTGCCACGCAAGAGTCAAAACCCGGCCCGGTTGGATCATGCTGCGGGAAAAGTTACACAACCTCTCCTTTGAGCAGCGGCGATTTGAAATCGGTATCCTGCACGTTCTTGACCAGGAAGACGATCAGCAGGCTGCTGGCCAGCTTGACCAGCGTCTGCCCCCACATCGCATCCCAGATCGGGCCGAACGCCAGGTAGACGAAGATCACCGAATCGAGCGGTGTGCCGATGATGTTGCTGAAGATGGCGCGGCCGCGAAAGGACAGCGGCGCGACCGTGAACACGGCCCAATCCAAACCTTCGGCGACCACAAAGGCGCCGAGGCTGGCCAGGGCAAGCGTCGGCGAGAAGAGTGCCGAGATCCCCGCGGCAGCCAGCATCCAGACCCAGCACCCCCATTTGCCGTAGCGTCTCTGCACCAGGTCCCTGGCGGTAAAGGTGAAACCCACTGCCGCTGCCCCGGCGGGAAAAGTCAGCCCCGCCACTTCAATGATGCCAAAGTTCATGACCAGCAGGTTGGCAATGACGATTGACCCCAGGTAAAAAAGTGCTTCAAACATGTATACCTCGCAAACTCTCTGGTGGTTTGTATTAATTCTGACAATAAAGGTTATAATAGTCTGCACCGCACTGCCGGTGCAAGTCGGGGCAAAGGATTGCCCTGGCGGACGGCCCGGTGGTTTCATGTTATAAGTGAGCAGATGGAAAGACGTTGCCAATGAACTTCGAAACCCTGCGCAGCTACCTGCTGCAAAAACCCGGCGCCAGCGAGGATTTCCCCTTCGACGCGGTGACCCTGGTGATCAAGGTCGGCGGCAAGATGTTCGCCCTGACCGATATCACCGAAGAGCCTTTGCGCCTCAACCTCAAGTGCGAGCCGCTCAAGGCCGAGTTCCTGCGCGAACATTACCCGGCGGTGCTGCCCGGTTACCATATGAACAAACGCCATTGGAACACCGTCGTGCTCGATGGTTCGATCGCCGAGGCTGCACTCCGGTCGATGATTGATGAATCCTACGATCTCGTGGTAAAAGGGCTTCCCAAAACCCGGCGGCCGGGTTAGAACAGCGTCCAAGGAGTCACAGCATGCATGCCGAACCGAATATAGCCCTGGACTGCCCCGCTTGCCGCGAGACGATCTACGCGGCGCTGTCCTGGTTCAAGCAAACCTTTTCAAGCTGCCCGCATTGCGAGCAGGGGCTGGCGGCCGATCAGTTCGCCGCGATCATTGACGATCTCGAACAGGCCATGGACGAGAGCATCGAAGAGCTGCTGCATGGGCCGGCGAGCGGCGGCTGCTGCGGCAGTAAGTCTGCCGGCAATGCTGGTGGCTGTTGCGGGCACAAGTCTGATTCAGATGTTATCTAGCCTGCCCGGGACTTGAGTGCCACTCGCCTTTGGTCTGGCCGGGGCCGAGGCTGCTGATCAAGTGGTTGCGTGAGAGCGTTCAGATTTGATGTTTAGAAGGGCAACGGTTGGTTCATCTGTTGCCCTTTTCCATTGGGTTTTGCTTAAAAGACAAAAGCAAGACCGGCGGGTCGCGTCCCGCCCGACGCCATACTTTTGTCCCGGCAGACAAAAGTATGCAAAAGTGCCTTTTCTCCTGGCGGAGGGCATAGCCTGTGCAGCAGTCTGTGTCTTTAATTGGCTTCGGTACAGCGCAAACTTCCGGTCCGGTCTTGGGACGGGGCCTTCCTTGAATGTGCCTTCCGTGATCAGCTCGCAAACAATTAGGGATCGGCAATCCTTCACAGAAGGTACAGGTTTTCCGGCCTCAGGATCCACCGAGACTCAGGAGGGCCTGCTCCTTTTGTAGAGGATTGCATGTACAATCTGCTTTTCGGCAACGACTTTTCGCTCTCCTGTGCAGTCACATCGGGCCCAACTGACGGAGGCCCCCGGTACCACGGCCGGCTTCTTACAGCTCCGTACTTATTGGATGTCTCAGAACTCCGGCAAAGGAGATGCCCTCCGCAAGGAGACAAGGCGTTTTTGCTTACTTTTGTCGCCGCATGGACAAAAGTAAGGCGTCTGGCAGTACGCGAACTGCCGACTTCAAGATTTAGTTGTTCGTACTTGAAACGCCCGCGTTCGCAAGCTTATAGTCTCCGGCGGGACGCGACCCGCCGGTTTTTTCGTCCTAAATCCCATGAACAATGGAAAAGTGCATCGGGACACATCAACTGAATGTGTGCCGATGAGCAGCCCAAAAATCACGCGATTGCGATATAATAAGACTGCTAAACAACAAACAGGATCGGAGATGTGCAGATGAAAGGTCTATTGCTCAGATGGCTGATTCTTAGCGTTGCCATCATGGTTGCGGCGTACCTCTTCCCCGGCATCCAGGTCGGCGGGTTCGGCTCGGCGCTGGTCGCCGCTCTGGTCCTGGGCATTCTCAATGCGTTTTTCCGCCCGATCCTGATTATCCTGACTCTGCCGATCAATATCCTGACCCTGGGCCTGTTCACCTTTGTGATCAATGCGTTCCTGTTGATGATGACCTCTGGTGTGATAGGTGGCCTGGTGGTGGACGGTTTCGGCTCGGCGCTGCTCGGTTCGCTGATCATCAGTGTGGTGAGCTGGCTGCTCAGCTCCTTTATCAACGACCAGGGGCGGGTCCAGTCGCTCGACATCGAACTGCGCAGCCGTCGCGGTGATCACTGGGAGTAGCGATGACCGATTTGGCTGACAGGCGTTGCGCGGTCTGCCGGGCCGGCGCCCCGCAGGCGACCCCGGAGGAGATCACGCGCTACCTGCTGCAGTTGCCGGGTTGGCGAATCACGGAGGTGGCCGGCATCAAGCGCCTGGAGAAGACCTTTACGCGCAAAAACTTCGCCCAGGCCCTCGCCATGACCAACCGGATCGGCGCCATCGCCGAACAGGAAGACCATCATCCGGCCATCGTCACCGAGTGGGGCCGGGTGACGGTGTCCTGGTGGACGCACACGATCGCCGGGCTGCATGTCAACGATTTCATCATGGCGGCGAAAACCGAGCAGTGCGTCGTTGCCGGGGAACCGGTTGCGAAATAAGTTGTCTCGATAAGACAAGAGTGCTATAGATGCGCGTCGCAACGACCACAGGGGATGGCCCTGTGGTTTTTTGTTTGTACATAACATCTCGTTAAGGAACACCTTAATCTCATGATCAGTGCATCAAATATCTGCCTTGCCTACGGCAAGCGGACCATTTTCAATAGCGTCAACATCAAATTCACTCCCGGCAACTGCTACGGCCTGATCGGCGCCAACGGCGCCGGCAAATCGACTTTTTTGAAAATTCTCGCCGGCACTGCCGAGCCGGACAAGGGCGAAGTGACGATCGGCAAAGGCCTGCGCCTGGCCGTGCTGCGCCAGGACCAGTTCGCCTTCGATGAAGAGACGGTCTTCAACACCGTGATCATGGGTTATGAGCGTCTCTACGCAGTGATGACCGAGCGCGAAGCGATCTACAACAAGGGCGAGTTCACCGAGGAAGACGGCGTGCGCTCCGGCGAGCTCGAAGCCGAGTTCGCCGAGATGAACGGCTACGAGGCGGAATCGGAAGCCGCGGTGCTGCTCAACGGTCTGGGGATCTGCGAAGCGCTGCGACAGAAGAAAATGAAAGAGCTTGAGGCCGGAGAGAAGGTCCGGGTGCTGCTGGCCCAGGCGTTGTTCGGCGACCCCGACGTGCTGCTGCTCGACGAGCCGACCAACCATCTCGATCTGAAATCGATCCAGTGGCTCGAGGATTTCCTCGGTCGTTTCCAGAACACCGTGATCGTGGTCTCCCACGACCGGCATTTCCTCAACCAGGCCTGCACGCACATCGCCGACATCGACTTCGGCACGATCCGCACCTACGTCGGCAACTACGACTTCTGGTACGAAGCGAGCCAGCTGGTGCTCAAGCAGAAGCAGGACGCCAACAAGAAAGCTTCCGAGAAGGCCGACGAACTCAAGGCGTTTATCGCCCGTTTCAGCTCGAACGCCTCGAAAGCCAAGCAGGCGACCTCGCGCAAGAAGCTGCTCGACAAACTCGACATCGAAGAGCTGCCGGTCTCCTCGCGCAAGTACCCCTTCGTCGTGTTCCGTCCCGAGCGACCCTGCGGCGACATCATCCTTGAAATCAAAGGGCTGAGCAAAAGCGTCGACGGCGTGCCGGTGCTCGACAACCTCACCCTGGTCGTCAACAAAGGGGACAAGATTGCCTTCGTCGGCAGCAGCGTCGCCAAGACCACGCTGCTGCAGATCCTCTCCGGCGAGCTGGAGCCGGACCGCGGCAGCTACCGCTGGGGGGTGACGATCACCACCGCTTCCTTGCCGAAGAACAACAGCGCCTACTTCGATAAAGAGCTGAGCCTGATCGAGTGGCTCTGCCAGTACCCACCCCACGAAGGCGAAACCTTTGCCCGCGGTTTTCTCGGCCGCATGCTGTTTTCCGGCGACGAGGCGAGCAAGTCGACCAAGGTCTTAAGCGGCGGTGAGAAGGTCCGCTGCATGCTGGCGAAGATGATGCTGAGCAACGCCAACGCGCTGATCTTCGACGAGCCGACCAACCACCTCGACCTGGAATCGATCACCGCGCTGAACAACAGCCTGATCGAGTACTCCGAAGTGATCCTGTTTACCTCCCACGACCACAAGTTTGTCGCCACCCTGGCCAACCGGATCGTCGAGCTGACCCCCGGGGGCGCGATCGACCGGGTGATGAGCTTCGACGAGTACCTGGCGAGCGCCGAGATCGACGCCCTGCGCGAACAGCTGTGCTCAGGGGTAAACGGCAAGGCTGCTTAGAAACAAGCCGAGCTTTTTTCCGGGATGCGGAGCGCGGGACGAGAGATGTGAAAATTACTGCCAGCTATGAAGGATTCCCATGGCACTGACGGCCACCATTTTCAAAGCCAGTCTGCAGATCTCCGATCTTGACCGCCACTATTATGGCGAGCACCAGCTGACTTTGGCCCGCCACCCTTCGGAGACTGACGAACGCATGATGGTGCGCCTGCTGGCCTTCATCCTGCACGCCGATGAACAGCTGAGTTTCACCAAGGGGCTGTGCGTCGACGATGAACCGGACCTCTGGCAGAAGACTTTGACCAACGAGATCGAGCTCTGGGTCGATGTCGGCCTGCCCGATGAGCGGCGGGTGCGCAAGGCCTGCAGCCGGGCAGCCCGGGTCTATCTCTACCTTTATGGCGGCCGCACCGCCGACCTCTGGTGGCAGCGCAACGCCGGCAAGCTGCAACGCTTCGACAACCTCAGGGTGTTGGAAGTTCCTGAAGCAACCAGCAGGGAGCTGGCCGGCCTGGTGCAACGCAGCATGCAACTTCAATGTACATTGCAGGACGGCACCTTGTGGTTGAGTTGCGGCGACCAGACCCTGAGCATTGCCCTGCTGGACCGTCAATCGTGATCGGTGACAGATCAGCAAAGGATTCCCGCTTCGCACCAGGTTGAGAAGTATCGCCAATGGTCTATGCTTCTATTGATCTGTTTTGCCTGATGGCGAAAAACCCCGACAGACTGCCGCGGAATTCCTGACCGAGGGCTTGTTTGAAAACCTACCTGAAACTCTTTGCCGTGGCCTTTTTCTGGGGCGGGACCTTTGTCGCCGGGCGTTTCCTGGCCGGCAACGCGCACCCGGTTTCTGCGGCATTTTTCCGTTTTGCGATCGCATCGGCATGTCTGCTGCTGGCGGTCTGGAAGACCGAGGGGCGGTTGCCGAAGCTCAACGCTCGACAAGCCCTGGCGGTCGTCGCGCTTGGCCTGACCGGGGTGTTTGCCTACAACCTGTTTTTCTTCAACGGACTGACCCTGATCGGTGCGGCGCGCGCCGCGCTGATCATCGCCCTGAATCCGGTCGCCATCACCCTCTGTTCGGCGTTGATCTACCGCGAAGCTCTGCCGCTGAGCAGGCTGATCGGCGTTCCCCTTTCGGTGGTCGGTGCGCTGGTGGTTATCACCAAGGGCCATCCTCTGCAGATTTTCAGCGGCGGCATCGGCCGGGGCGAACTGCTGATCTTCGGCTGCGTCCTGTCCTGGACCCTCTACTCGATTATCGGCAAGACGGCGATGCGCGGGCTCTCGCCGCTGGCAGCGGTCTGCTGGTCTGCGATTGCCGGGACGCTGCTGCTGTCGGTCCCGGCGCTGTACTATGGCAGCCTGCCGGAAGCGCTGCGTTTCTCCTGGATGGTCTGGCTCAGTATCGGCTACCTCGGCCTGTTCGGCACCGTGGTCGGGTTCCTCTGGTATTTTGAGGGGATTCAGAAAATCGGCCCGTCGCGGGCTGCGGTCTTCATCAATTTTGTGCCGGTCAACGGCGTCCTCCTGGCGACACTTTTGCTCGGTGAACCGCTCGACATTTCCCTGCTTGGCGGCGGACTCCTGGTGGTCTGCGGGGCCTACCTGGCCAATGCGCCGAAACCGCTTTTCTGGCGAAAAAGTTGAGACAGGCCGGGGATCAGCTATCACAAGCGCCGAAACCTGATAAGATTTAAAGGCAGGTTTTGCTGCCTTTGATCCGAGAAGAATGCAATGTACAAGATCGTTACCCATCCCGGCAGCTCGCATAAGGACGACTTCCTGGCAGCGTGTGTGTTGCTCGCCACCCTCGGAGACGCCGAAGTCCACCGGCGCGAACCGACCGATGCGGATCTGGCCGACCTGAACACCTACGTGGTGGACGTCGGCTTTGAATACGCCCCCGAGCGCCGTAACTTCGACCACCACCAGGATCGCTCGCTGCCCTGCGCCTTTCACCTGGTTATGCAGTACCTTGGCCTCCATGATGCCGCGATGGAGATCTTTGCCTGGTATCCGCAGCTGAGCATGATGGATGTGCGCGGGCCGTACCGCACGGCCAACCACCTCGGCGTCGATACCCGCGTACTGTTTGCCTCCTCGTCGCCGATCGATGGCTATGTCCTGTCGACTTTTTCCCGCGTCGCGTCGCTGGACCGCGAGGACTCTCTTTACCTCCTGATGAAGTCGCTCGGCAAGGACATGATCGACCTGATCGAACGCAAGACCAAGCGTCTCGAGCGACTCAAAGCAGAGGCCAGGGTGGTTCCGGTCAGACATCTCAAGACGGTCTTCAGCGACATCAGCGATGAACCGAAGCTGGCCATGGAGCTGTATCTGCGGTTCCTTGATGATGAGCGGGTGGTGATGAGCATCACCCCCTCAAACCGCGGTGTAGGCTGGGAATTCCTGCGACTAGGTGACAACACGATCGTCGATTTTCGGGCGATCGCCGATGATCCGGAGGTGCACTTTGTCCATACCAGCGGCTTCCTGGCCAAAACCCATACCCGCCTGCCGATGCAGCAGGCCGTAGAACTGGCCTGCCGGGCCATCGCCGGGGAGCTTGGAGAGTCGTAAGCAATAACCCCCTTTGCGTCCAACTCCGGTCGACATCTTGACAGCCGCTCTACGTCAACTAAAGTTTAAACAATAAATCACTGACCCGTTCCAGAGAGGGCATTATGAACGTATTCGATTTTGCAATGGAGATGGAAGACAACGGCTTTGTTTATTACACCAACCTGGCAAGGTCGGCAACGCTGCCGGGGCTGAAGACGATTTTCTCCAGCCTGGCCGAGGATGAGCGCAAACATTTCAAACTGTTCCGCGAGCTCAAGGCTGGCAACGATGAGTGGACCGTGGCGGAGACAGAAACGCTCGTGACAGCGAAAAACGTCTTCTCACTGCTCCCCAGGAGTGGGGACCTCAGCGAACTCTCCGGGGTCCTGCCGGCCTACAAGCATGCCATGCAGCTCGAAGCCGACAGCTTCCGATTCTACGAGGAGGCCGCTAGCAAGGAGAACGACCCCAAAGTGAAGGCCCTGCTGCTGAAGATCGCCGGCGAGGAGCACCAGCACTTCAACATCCTTGAGAACCTCTACTCTTTCGTCAACGCCCCGAACCAGCACCTGGAATGGGGGGAGTTCAGCAACCTTGGTGAATTCCGCCAGTATGGTCGGGATACCGATATCTAGCTGAATATGGGCCGTCTCCTTAACCGGTGGGTGTTATGACCGGCAAATCATTCTCTGTCCGGATCTTCCTGCAGGACGGTCACGCCGACGGCGTCAGGGTCATCTCCCGGTCAAAGTGGTCCGGCCGCGGCCTGGTGATCCCCCGGGCTTCGTTTGCCGAAGAGTTTGACCGCGTTGAGCTCAAGGCTGCCGGAGTCTACCTGCTGACCGTAACCGATGCCGACGTGGACCGACCGACCCTCTGCATCGGCGCCGCCGACCCGGTCTGCGACGGGTTGGTCCGGCACGCCGCGGACGAGCAATCCTGGTCGACGGCTCTGGTCTTCACCTGCAGGGAGAACAGCCTCAATTTTGCACAGTACCAGTCGATCGCAGCACGCCTGCTGCAACTCTGCCGAAACGTCAATCAAGCCGAGATAATCAGCGCGGACCGCGACGAAACGCAGCAATTGAACGCTACGGAAAGTGCCGCGGTCGAAACCTTCCTCGAGCATATGCTGGGGCTTTATCCGTTGTTTGGTGTGACGGCCTTCGAGTCGTGAATGGTGAGGGGAATTCAGAATCCAGTAGTCAGAATTCAGGATACCAGGTGTTTTAGAAGAATCTTTTTCGCCTGAAAGCTTGACCATTATTGTCAAGTACTGTACGTCTTATATTGCATGCTTACCAAAACGGGTTTCTCACAATTGATCCTTTAAGGGCCTGTCGCTCCGCCCACGCCGCCGCAGCGACTGCCGCAAACGAAAGAGTTGCAGAATGACACGGATCGCGATTCCCAATGAGACCTGCCCGAAAGATCAACGCGCCGCAATGACCCCGGTCAATGTCGGCAAGCTGACGCGCGCCGGGTCCGAAGTGCAGGTGGAGGCCGGTCTCGGCGATGGTTGCGGCTACCCCGACCAGCAGTACCGTGAAGCCGGCGCCGGGGTGACCGAGGACCGCAGAGCCATGTTCGAATCGGCCGACCTGGTGCTGCGGCTGAACCGGCCGACGCTCACCGAGGTTGCGCAGCTGAAGTCGGGCGCTGTCCACATCAGCTACCTTGACCCGTTCAACGAACGGGGTCTGGTCGAAGCGCTGCGCGACCGGCAGGTCAGCGCGGTCAGTATGGAGATGGTCCCGCGCATCACCCGTGCCCAGAAGATGGACGCCTTGAGTTCGCAGGCGAGCCTGGCCGGTTACGTCATGGTGATCCAGGCCGCCAACCGCTTGAACCGCATCCTGCCGATGATGATGACCCCGTCGGGGACGATCAAGCCGGCCCGGGTGTTCGTGATCGGCGCCGGGGTTGCCGGGCTGCAGGCGATCGCCACGGCCAGGCGCCTCGGTGCCAGGGTCACCGCGTTTGACACCCGCGCAGTGGTCGCCGAGCAGGTGGAATCGTTGGGGGCCAACTTCCTGCAGATTGACCTGGGCGAAACCGGCCAGACCGAGGACGGTTATGCCCGCCAGCTGACTTCGGCACAGTTGGCCAGGCAGCAGCAGGGCCAGGCCGAAGAGATCGCAAAGTCCGATATCGTAATTACCACGGCCCAGGTGTTCGGCCGCAAGCCGCCGCTGCTGGTGACCGCTGACACGCTTCGGGGGATGCAGCCGGGCAGCGTGATCGTTGACATGGCCGCGGAAAGCGGCGGCAACGTCGAAGGCTCGATTGCCGGCGAGGTGGTCGAACGCGATGGTGTGACGATCATCGGCAGCGGCAACTGGTCCAGCCAGGTCTGTCGCGATGCCAGCAACATGTACTCCAACAACCTCTTAAACCTGGTCGACGAATACTGGGATGTTGAGCAGCAGCAATTTATTCTCGATCTGCAGGACGAAATCCTGGCTGGCTGCCTGATCACCCACGCCGGGGCGATCGTCAATACCACGATCAAGCAAGAGTACGCATGAAGGAGCAGCCATGGACCTGATCCATCTCTCATTTATCTTAATCCTGTCGGTCTTCCTTGGCTTCGAGCTGATCGGGAAGGTCCCGGCCACCCTGCACACCCCGCTGATGTCCGGCGCCAATGCCATCTCAGGCATCACCCTGGTTGGCGCGCTGGTCGGTGCCGGCGGCGAGGGCTCGACGCTGACGATCGTGCTCGGCACCATGGCCGTGGTGCTTGCGACGATCAACGTGGTCGGCGGCTACCTGGTCACCGACCGGATGTTGGCGATGTTCAAGAAGCGGGACAAGGTTAAGTAATGTCGGTAACCCTGCTGATCAACCTGTCTTACACCGCGGCTGCGGTCCTCTTTATCCTCGGCCTGAAGTTTCTCGGCAGTCCGGCCACGGCCCGCCGCGGCAACACCCTCTCTGCGCTGGGAATGCTGCTGGCGGTGGTCGTGACCCTGCTCGATCAGGCGATCATCGACTATCGCTGGATCCTGCTGGGAATCGTAGTCGGCGGCGTGATCGGAACCCTCGCGGCACGGCTGGTGGCGATGACTGCCATGCCCGAGATGGTCGCCCTGTTCAACGGTTTCGGCGGGCTCGCCAGCCTGCTGGTCGGCTGGGTGGCGTTGGCGCAGCCGCGACTGGACAGCTTTGTCTTGTTGACGATCTTCCTGTCGATCCTGATCGGCGGTGTGACCTTTACCGGCAGCCTGGTCGCCTGGGGCAAGCTGAGTGAGAAGCTTCCCGGCCGGCCGGTCCTGTTTCGTGGCCAGCGCCTGGTCAACGCCGGACTGCTGCTGGCGAATTTTGCCTGCGGCGCGCTCTTTGTGCTCTATCCCGGCCAGCCTTTCTGGCTCTTTTTGGCGGTGGTGCTTTCGGCAACCCTTGGCGTGATGACAGTGATCCCGATCGGCGGCGCTGACATGCCGGTGGTTATCTCGCTGCTCAACAGCTACTCGGGGCTCGCGGCCTGTGCGGCCGGTTTCGCCATCAACAACAACATCCTGATTGTCGCCGGTTCGCTGGTCGGCGCGAGCGGCATCATCCTGACCAATATCATGTGCAAGGCGATGAACCGGACCCTTGGCAACGTGCTCTTCTCCGGTTTCGGTGCCGCCGGCGGCGCCGCGGACAAGATTGAGGGGGAGGTCACGGCGCTGACCACCGAGGACGCCTATTTCGTGCTTGAAGCGGCCCAGAGCGTGGTGGTGATCCCGGGCTACGGCATGGCCGTCGCCCAGGCCCAGCATGTGGTCAAGGAGTTGCAGCTCCTGCTCGAGAAGAACGGTTGTGAAGTGGTGTACGCCATCCACCCGGTGGCCGGACGCATGCCGGGGCACATGAACGTGCTGCTGGCCGAAGCAGATGTGTCTTATGACCTGCTGCTGGAGATGGACGAGGTCAATCCGCGCATGGAGACCTTCGACGTGGCGATCGTGATCGGCGCCAACGATGTGGTCAACCCTGCCGCCCGCGAGACGCCGGGCAGCCCGATCTACGGCATGCCGATTATCAACGCCGACTACGCCCGCAGCGTGTTCGTCCTGAAGCGGTCGATGGCCTCCGGTTTTGCCGGGCTCGATAACCCGCTCTTCTACCGCGAGAACACCCGGATGATCTTCGGCGATGCCAAGCAGACGCTCAGCAAGCTGGTCCGCGAGTTTTCCACCTGAACCGCAAAGGGGCGTTCGATTCAAGCGTCCCTTTGCGGTTCAGCTTTGTAGTTTATGAAGGCAACGGGTGGTTCATCTGTTGCCTTTTTGATAGTCCACTGGACTTCAAAAGAAGCAGGGCTTTAAGTTCCATGCCTGCCGGTTGCAACCGAGCTCATCAGCACGATCCCGCCACCCCATAATGACAGCAGTACGGTGAGGCCCCCTGTAACGGGCCGGCTCGCCACCTCTGCTGTCTCTGGACGCCATATCTTATGCGCAAACGTTTATAGCCCTCTGCTAAGAGCAGGCACTTTTGCATACTTTTGTTGCCGGACAAAAGTATGGCGTCTGGCGGGACGCGACCCGCCAGTTTTGCTTTTTGTATTCTGAAATTCAAAGACAAGATCAAAACCGTCGGGGTTGCCCGACAGCAACGTCATTTTCTTTGTAGCGACAAAGAAAACGAAGCAAAAGAAAGCTTTGCGCTGCGCTAGGCATAGACGTCGGCATGATTGCCGTGATTTCTAATGGCTTCTGTGTACGGGAGCCGGCCCGATACAGGGGGCCTCACGCTAATGCCTTCTTTGACTCGGTGGCGAATAGCGGCATTGTGCTCGATAAATCAATGTAGATCTCTATTCGTTGCAAATAAATCTAGACGCAAAAACCCCGTTTGCCGTAGCCGGAAGTGAATGAAATAAGAAGTTTAAGTTCCATGACCGCCGGTTGCAATCGATCTCATCAGCACGATCCCGTCAACCCATGTTGACAGCAATACCGCGAGGCCCCCTGCAACGGGCCGGATCGTCTCCTCTGCTTTCCCTTAAATCCATATCCCCTTCGCGAACGTCTATAGCCCTCTGCTAAGAGCAGGCATTTTTGCATACTTTTGTTGCCGGACAAAAGTATGACGTCTGGCGGGACGCGACCCGCCGGTTTTGCTTGTATCGTTCGAAATTAAAATCAAACCAGAACCCGGTGGTCGCGCCCCCCAACGGCGCCTTACTCTTTTACTGGCCTAAAAGAGTAAGCAGAAAAGGGCCTGCGCTGCGCTGGGCATGGACGTCGGCATGGTTTCTGTGGTTTCTAATGGCTTCTGGGTACGGGAACCGGCCCGTTGCAGGGGGCCTCGCGAGTCATTCGCTGCAGGAGGAGTTGTCTGTTACAAGTTGTTTGCGCTGCTTATCTCGGGTAATCTTGAAGCTCTACCTTGTTTTGACAGGAGAAACCGGGTGCACAGGAACGCTCGCAAAAAAAACAGATACGCTCTGATCCTTCTCATCGGGCTGCTGTTTCTGCCTGTTTCGATCCAGGCAGAAACAGCCCCCGGTTATCAGGCGTTGGTGCAGGCTCTCCAGCAGGGAGGCTACAATCTGTATTTCCGTCATGAAGCGACTAACTGGTCACAATATGACGCAGTTGATCAACAAAATGATTGGTTGAGTTGTGATGGGACCAAGATTCGCCAGCTCTCTGATGCGGGGCGCAGGCGAGCGAAACGAACCGGTGAATTTATCAGGGGCCTGAATGTTCCGGTCAGCGAGGTTTTGGCCAGCCCTTATTGCCGAACCATGAAAACCGCCGGTCTGCTTGGCTTAGGTGATGTTCAAGCAAGCACTGCTGTGATTAATCTGCGTGTTGCAGAGTACTTCGGGGGTCGTCAGGCGGTCATTCAAACCGCTCGTCAACTGCTCGCTCGGCCACCGCTTCCCGGCACCAACCGGGTCATCGTAGCGCATGGAAACGTGGCCCGGGAGGCGACTCCGGTTTATCCGGGAGAAGGGGAGATGGTCGTTTTCAAACCAGACGGCAAAGGGCAGTTCACCTTTGTCGGGCGGATCGCCCCGGACCAATGGCTCCCGCTCAACCAGTCGGATTGAGAATCTGTTTGTTACTGCAGAAGAAAGCGGACAATTCGGTCGTTTCCGGAATCCGATATCCAAACCCGGTTGCCAAGCACTTCCACCCCCTCGGGGGTGGTCAATGCATAATCTCCCCGCGTCGCCTTGCCGCTGCCAAGTTGCAGCCTGAGAGTCCCGTCAGCGCCGATAAATTTGACTGAGTGCGTATTCTTGTCAGCGGCGATCAATGTGCCGTCTTGCATGGTGTCGAGATAGCGCACACCTCGAAAATCATACGTTTCGCGGGTCAATATGTGTTTGATAACCAGCTCCGGCGAGAGTAGCAGGATCCGGTCGTTGCCTGAATCAGCCAGCCAGATATCCCCATCGGCAGCCAACTCCAAATCATGAGGTGATGAAAGCCCGGTTAATTCTCCGACTTTTTCCCCTTTGTGAAAAGCGACGACATTGTCGGACCAGGCCCCGGCAACGTAGATACGGCCGTTAGGATGGGCAAGCACCCCCTCGGGACCACGTATTGATTGGCTCAATTCACCGATCAGGACCGCTTGCATGTTCTGCATGCGGTAAATCGTCACACGGTTATTGTGCGTGTCGGCAACATATGCCAGGCCGTTTTTATCGAAATCAATGTCATGCGTGCCTGCCTGGTGGTCTGCCCCGAATTGTCCGACCAACTCAAGCGTGACGGGGTCAAGCATGGCGACCCGGTTGTTACCAACATCCGAGACCATCAGATATTGACCGTCAGGTGAGAGTTTCAGATCGTGAGGATTGCTGAGTTCGACGCGACTTTCCTGCTCAAAAACTGCCTGCAGTGGCTGAGCGGAAATAGCCGTGCCTGAAAGACTGACAAGTACCAACAGTAAGCCGAGTATTTGCATGCTGTCTTATGCCTGTTTTAGTGCTTTGTTAAGCGTTTTTTCCCGTGGCTCGATGATCGCTTCTAAGAACATACTAGCATAACCCTTGCTTGTCGTGCTTACGGCCACGCATCGGTTATCGCGCCAGGCGCGGGATGCGCTGCACAGCCAGCAGGGAAACCAGGCTGAGTAGTGCTCCGGCAACAAACGGGATGCGGTAATCAATCATCCAGAGGGCACCGCCGATCGCCGGCATGACCACTGCGGCGATGTGGTTGATGGTGAAGCCGACCGCCATGCTCGGCGCGATATCGGCCGGGTCTGCGACCTTCTGGAAATAGGTGCGGATAGCGATCGAGAAATTGAACAGGATGTGGTCGAGGATGTACATCGCGACCGCCAGCAGCTTCGAGCCGGTGAAGGCGTAGATCAGGAACACGCCGATCAGGCCGCCATACTCAATGGTGAGAATCCAGCGCTCTCCGAAGCGGACGATCGCCCGGCCGATGGCGGGGCTTAAGACGAAGTTGACGGCGTTGTTGACCACGAACAGCAGGGTGATCTCGGTCACCGTGCAGTGGAAAACCTTGACCAGCAGGTAGACGGAAAAAGCCATGAAAATCTGGCGCCGGGCACCGGCCATGAAGGTGAGAAAGTAGTAGAGGGAGTACCTGCGGCGCAAGATCATTTTGCGGCGCTGCGGCGTTATCTGCTGGTGGGTCGGATCCTGCAGAAGTCCCCAGGTGCCGGCGGCGACAACCAGGGCGCCGATCGTCAGGAACATGGTCTGGTAACTGAATACCATCCCCATCAGGTAAAGGAGCAGGCCGACGACGATACTGGTCGCCGCGGCCAGGCTGCGCAACCGACCGAAGATCAACGGAGAGGTCGCGGTGCTGAAATATTGCAGGGTCAGTGACTGGTTGGTGGTCTCGTAGTAATGAAAGCCGAAGCTCATGATCAGCGTGGTGAAGATCAGGCCGGTGAAGCTTGGGAAGAGCCCTGTGAGCCCGGTGCCGATGCCGAGAAACACGATGGAGAGAGACGAGAGCCGGTGTTCCTTTATAACCAGCATGACGAACACGGCCAGTAAAGCCAGGAACCCCGGGACCTCCCGCACCGAGCCGATGATCCCGACCTGCAGGCCGTCAAGGCCGGCGATCTCTACGGCGAAGTTGTTGAACAGGATCATCCAGCATTGCAGCCCGACCACCGAGGCGGCTGTCTGGACAATCAGAAAACGCAGCATGGGCCGCTGTTCGCTCGTCAGCATCTACGGGGCCTTTGGCAATCCCGGGGGGGCATTCTGGAGGGTGGCTCCTGCGGGCTATTTGCGCGGGTTGCGCGGGCGTGGTGTACGCGGTGCTTTGCCTGGCGACTTTTTCGTTGTCGGCCCCTCGGTCTGCTTGGGTCGTGCCGCGGTGACGCTGATGCAGCGGTCAATCAGGTAGGTGCCGTCCAGTGAATTGAGCGCATCCTTGGCCTGGGCCGGGGTCGCCATGCGGATAAAGGCAGAACCTTTGAAGAGACCGGATTTCGGGTCTTTGACCATGTGGACAGAGGTCACCGTGCCGAACAGGGCGAACAGTTTGCGCAGGTCTTCTTCTTCGGCAGTGAAGGAAATTTCGGAGATGTAGAGTTCTCTGGTGCTGGTCTGGTTCTTCATGGGCACAATCTTTCACGGTGAGGGCGATCCGGAGTTCGGGGGCCCGGAATCCAGGAGCTGGTATGCATCAGGCCGGGGGGGCGCTCTCGACCCGGTTCCGTCCGTTGCGCTTGGCCGTGTACAGGGCGTCATCGGCCAGGCGGACCAGCTCTGAAGCCGTGTTGATTTTGTTATGTGGGATCGCAGCGACGCCAATGCTGATGCTGATCTTCAGGTCGCTGAGCTGGCCGGCGAACTCGATATTGTTGATGCTCTGGCGCAGACGTTCCGCGACCAGATTCGCTCCGCTGAGTGTGGTCTCCGGCAGCAGCAGGGCGAATTCCTCGCCACCGAAACGGGCCGCCGAATCATACTGGCGCAGCAAGGCCTGAATCTCCCATGCGGTGGATTGCAAAACCTTGTCCCCGAGCTGGTGGCCGTAGGTGTCGTTGACCTTTTTGAAATGGTCGAGGTCGATCATCAGCAGGGCAAACGGACTGCCGATCCGGCTGCTGCGGTCAAATTCCGCTTCAAGGGTATCCATCATGTGCCGGCGGTTGTGCAGTTCGGTCAGCGGGTCAGTCTGGGCGAGCTTTTGCAGGAGCTGGTTGCTCTCCTTGAGGTTATCCTGCAGGGCCTTGACCTTCAGGTGAACCTTGACCCGGGCGAGTAATTCCTCGGGGCTGAACGGCTTGGTCAGATAGTCGCTGGCGCCCTGTTCAAGAGCCTTGACCTTGGTCGCCATCTCCTCATGACTGGTCAGCAGAAGGATCGGAATGTCGTGCAGCTCCTTGCGTGCATTGACCATGGCCAGGAACTTGAAGCCATCCATACCCGGCATTTCGACATCGCACAAAACAACGTCGATTTTTTCATTGAGCATGATTTTCAGCCCCTCGAGACCGTTGCCGGCCTCAAAGTAATTGCTGAACAGATCGGTGCCGTGGAGGGTGTCGAGAATCTGCTGGCGGACCGACTTGGTGTCATCAATGATCAGGATCGAATAGTCCATGCAACCACATCTTGCTAATGGTAAAAGGGACCTGCTTCGTTCCAAGATAGCCGTGTTTGCTGTTCGCGTCTAGACCGATTAAAGTTTTTGTTGAATTATCACCCGGGATTGAGCACACTTGGCGCGGTGACGGTTGCCTGATTTCTTTACCGAACCGGGTAAACAATTAATTGTCACCGAATTTATGCTCTTTAAAGATTAAAGGATATCTTATGAAAATCGCCATATTGGGACTCGCCCAGACGGGCAAGAAAACACTCTTCACCCTGCTGACCGGCCGGCCGGTGCCTGCCGCTCGCAAAGCCGGCGAGGCGATCGAGGGGGTGGCGGCGATCCGCGACAGCCGGGTGGACGCCCTGAGCGAGCTTTATCAACCGAAAAAGACCACCTATGCCGAGAACCAGTTCGTGCTCTGCCCCGATGTCAGCGACAGCGGCAGCACTTCGCGCCTCTGGATGGACCCGGCGCGTCGCTGCGATCTGCTCTGCCTGCTGATCCGGTCCTTCGATTCCCCGGACGTCTTTCATCCTTCGGGCTCGGTAGACCCGCAACGCGACCGGGCGATGATCGAGTCGGAGCTGCTTTTGGCCGACATGCAGCTGGTGGAGACCCGTCTGCAGCGCCTCGCCAAAGAGAAGAAGGGCGGCCAGACTCCGGCCCAGGTTCTGGAGGAGGAGATCCTGAACCGCTTCAGCGCGGTCCTGGAGGAGGAGAAGTTCCTTTCCACGGTTAAGCTTGAGCCGAACGAAGAGCAGGTGATCAGGAGCCTCGGCCTGGTGACCCGCACGCCGCTGATCTATGCCTACAATGTCTCCGACGACGAGATCGGCAAGGATTTCGGCCCCGACGTGTTCACCATCTCCTGTGAAATCGAGAGTGAGATTGCCGGCATTGAAGACGAGGCGGAACGGCTGGAATTCATGACCGAGATGGGGATCAGTGAACCGAGCCTCGACCGCATCAATACCGCCCTGTATGACGCCCTGGGCCTGATGAGTTTCTACACTGTCGGCGACGACGAGTGCCGGGCCTGGACGATCCGCAAGGGTTCCGCGGCGCCGGTGGCCGGCGGCAAGATCCACAGCGACATCGAGCGCGGCTTTATCCGGGTCGAGGTGATGAAATACGACGACCTGATGGCCGCCGGGTCCGAGCAGAAGGTCAAACAGGCCGGCAAGATGCAGCTCAACGGCAAGGATTATGTCATCGAAGACGGCGACATCTGCCACTTCCTGTTCAATGTCTGAAAAATTTCAAGGAGTTGATAATGAAGATCACTAACCTGCAGCAATGCGCAAGCGGTAAGGTGAATATGGAGGGCGCAGCAGGGGCGAGCCGCCAGGTGCCGATCGGCAAAGCCGACGGGGCCCCCAGCTTCTCGATCCGGGTGTTTACCCTGGAACCGGGCGGACACACGCCCCATCACCAGCACGACAGCGAACACCTCAATTACATCATTGAGGGGAGCGGGGTTGCCCTGGAAGGGGAGACCCCGAGACCGATCCAGGCCGGGGATTTCGTGCTGGTCAAACCGCACGAGAAGCACCAGTACCGCAACACCGGCGACAGCCCGCTGGTCTTCATGTGCATGGTCCCGAGCCAATACGAGTGAAAGACTGACGGCATCTATCCCGGGAGATACTCAGACAAAGAGGTTTCCCCGGACTTGCCTTTAATCCGGTTTTTTCTCCGTATCCAGAAACGGCCTGAGCAGGTCGAGCGGCAGCGGGAAGATAATTGTCGAATTCTTCTCGGTGGCAATTTCGGTCAGCGTCTGTAAAAAGCGCAGCTGCAGGGCGCCGCTCTCTTTCGAGATGACCCCGGCGGCGTCGGCAAGTTTCTGCGAAGCCTGAAATTCCCCTTCGGCATGGATCACCTTGGCGCGCCGTTCGCGCTCGGCCTCGGCCTGACGGGCCATGGCCCGCTGCATCTCCTGCGGCAGGTCGACGTGCTTGATCTCGACGTTGGAGATCTTCACCCCCCATGGGTCGGTTTGCCGGTCGAGGATCTCCTGCAGCTGCTGGTTGATGCGGTCCCGGTGCGAGAGCAGTTCGTCGAGTTCGGCCTGGCCGAGGACGCTGCGCAGCGAGGTCTGGGCCAGCTGACTGGTGGCGTAGAGGTAGTCCTCGACCTCGATCAGCGCCTTCTCCGGCTCGACGACGCGGAAATAGAGCACCGCGTTGACCTTGACCGAAACGTTGTCCTTGGTGATCACGTCCTGCGGTGGTACGTCCATGGCCACGGTGCGCAGGCTGACCTTGACGATCTTGTCGACCACCGGGATCACGAAGCGCAGGCCGGGCCCCTTGACCATGGCAAAACGGCCGAGACGGAAGACCACGCCGCGCTGGTACTCGTAAAGGACGCGGACCGCGCTGCCGATAATGCTGAAGATCAGCACCAGAATGACCAGCCAGACAATCAGTTCAGTCGGAATCATGATGTTCCTCCTTTGCTGCAGGAGCTGCTTCCGGTTCGACGGCGCGGACCAGCAGCTTCAGGTTCGGTTCGGCCCGGACGACCTCGATCTCGCAACCCTCGTCAATCCTGGCTTCGGCGCGGGCATCCCAGTATTCGCCGTGCAGGAAGACCCGGCCGCGGGGGTTCAGTGTGGTGACGGCGGTGCCGTGTTCGCCGATCATCCCTTCGAGACCCGAGAAGAAGTGGGTTTTCTGGACGCGCACCACAAAATACAGCACCAGGCTGATGAAGCCGCCGCAGACCGCTACAGTGGCCGCAATCACCGCTCTGGAAATCTGCAGGTAGGGCTGCGGGCTCTCGATCAGGATCAGTGAGCCAAAGGTCAGGGCGATCAGGCCGCCGACCGTGAGCATGCCGAAAGAGACCACCTTGACCTCGAGGATGAAGAGAACGATGGCGAGCAGGATCAGCAGCACGCCGACGTAATTGACCGGCAGGGTCTGCAGGCCCAGGAAGGCGAGCAGCAGGGCGAGGGCGCCGATCGCGCCGGGCAGAATCACCCCGGGTTGGGAGATCTCGAAGAAAATCCCGAGGATGCCGAGCATCAGCAGCATGTAGGCGACATTCGGGCTGCTGATGGTATTGAGAATCTCCTGGCGCCAGGTCATCTCGGCGTAGCTCACCGCGGCGCCGGCGGTTTCGAGGGTCAGGGCCTGGCCGTTGCGCAGGTAGGTGCGGCCATCCAGCGCTGCGAGCAGGTCCGCCTGGTCGGCGGCAACCAGGTCGATGACCTTGAGTTCGAGGGCCTCACGGGCCGCGGTGGAGATCGACTCGCGGACGATCTGTGCAGCCCAGTCGCGGTTGCGGCCACGCTGGTCGGCGATGCTGCGGGCGTAGGCAACCGCGTCATTGACCACTTTCTCCATCATCGTCTCGTCCTGGGCACTGCCGCCCCCGATCGCGACCGGGTGGGCGGCACCGATGTTGGTGCCCGGGGCCATTGCGGCGAAATCCGCGGCGAGCGTGATCAGCGCGCCGGCCGATGCGGCCCGGGCGCCGGAAGGAGAGACATAGACGATCACCGGCAGGCGGGAGCCGAGGATCTGCTGGATAATGCTGCGCATTGCGCTGTCGAGCCCGCCGGGCGTGTCAAGCTCGATCATGAAGGCCCGCGCATCACCAGCATTGGCGGCGGCCAGTTCGGCACTGATGAAGTCGGCGACGACCGGGTTGATCACCCCGGCTACCCGCACCGCCCGCACCTGTGGCGCGAGGTCGTCGGCGTAGAGCGGCGATCGTGCGCCGAACAGTGCCAGGATGAGCAGTACGCTGAAGAAAAAATGCTTGGTCATGTTCCTATCATATCAAGGGTCGGCCAGCTGTCAAAAAAGCTGCGATGGCAGATTGATGCTGGAGTTCCGGCCTGGTGGAGTCAGGAGAGGCTGGACAGCCGGCCCGCTTAACCGGTATTCTTGAAAAAGGTCCTTATCGCCTGTCCTATTCACCTCCAACCACAAAGGCCAGTTCCATGACTGAAATCGATCAAGCCCTCGAAGCCCTGCGCGCCAACCCTGACGACCACAAAGCACAGTCCGGTTTCTATGACCTGTTCCTCAACATGAGTTTCTTCGTCCCCACCATCAACGAGACGGTCGACACCGATGACAAGGGCAGCAAGGAGAAGATCGAAGTGCCGTTGATTGTCGAAGCCGACGGCATCGACTACCTGGTCTTTTTTGACGAGCAGCAGCGGCTCAACGAATGGGCCGAGGAAGAGGTCCCCTGCCTGCAGCTGCCGGGGCATGTGCTGACCGAGATGACCCCCGACAAGCTGCATTGGGCGATGAATATCGGTACGGAATACAACAAGCAGTTTGCGCCGGACGAGATCGCCTGGCTCAAGGATGTGGTGGCGCGGTGTAAAGCGGAAGAGCTTGATTAGGCGAGGGGCTTGATAAATCAGGCGCGAGGGGTGAGGAGGATAAATATGAAAGGCGTTTGCCTCTGGTGTTGAAATGCCTCTGGCCAAACACGCTGCTTTTTAGATGGTGTCCTGGACACCGGTTTTCATCTCCAGGAGCCGTTCATTTTTCAACTTGCTGTTCACCGTTTGATCTGGACCGATAGCTCAACGGAGGAACTCAGAGTATTCGCCACGATGCAGCCCTTTTCTGCAATGGTAACGAGTTTGGAAAATTCATCGGGAGCGGAACATTCACCAGATATCGACAGGCTGATTGCCACGAATCGACTGGGGCCTTCCTCTGAGAGTTGACCCGTCACATCTGCTTTAGCGTTGCTGAGAATAATCCCTCTCGCTACTGCAGCGGCCAGCAAATTACTCATAAAACAGCCTCCGAGGCCTGCGAGGAGAGCTTCTCCTCCCATCATGCCTTTATTTCCCCCTCCCTTTGCTTCCGGACGATCCATTTTGAAGCTATGTTCTCGCGCACGGGCTTGAGATGCTGAGGCGCTGATTTGGCTTACCGTTAGTGAAACTGCTGGCATGTCATTCTCCTCTGTTCATAATGGTTAAACGTCCTAAACACAACGGTTCCGAAATCAAATGGAACAAGTCACCTTCAGTCCCGCAGAGGACTTGTTATCTCTCGGTAAAGTGAAGCGTACGCTGGTCCCTTCCCCAAGCGTGCTATCGATGAAGATCGTACCCTCATGGTCATCGATAATCTTTTTGACAATACTCATCCCAAGGCCAAGTCCTTGAACCGCTGTGTTTGACGAGTCTGCTCTATAGAATTTATCGAAGACATGACTCTTCTGTTCATCAGACATGCCGATACCCTGATCAGTAACTGTGATACTGCACCGGCGATCATCTGCCTCGACAACAATGGAAATTAAACTCTGCTTTGGAGAATATTTGATGGCGTTGCTAAGCAGGTTCTCTATCACTTGGTCGATACGATGCCCATCGAACAATAATCTTTCAGGAACCTCGGGTTTGATCTCCAGGCTCACTTGACGGCTTGATTTCAAGCTTAAACGATAGAGAAGCTTTTCCAGTAAATCTTTGATTGATAAAGGTGTTTTTTGTAGTGGAAGTCTTTGGCCGGATTCAATGCGGCTAACATCGAGGATGTCATCAATAATTGTGCTTAGCCGTTCACTACTTTCATAAATTGTAGCAAGGAAGTCCCTTCTTTGTTTATCGTTAAAAGAACCGATCATGCCTTGGTCAGAGAGCAGTTCCGTGTACCCCATAATGGTAGCAATCGGGGTGCGCAGCTCATGAGCTGCAACAGAGATGAACTGACTTTTAGCATCATCAATTCGTTTAAGCTTGTCTCGTTCGGCCTCTTTTTGATTCCTTTGTTCGATAGCATTCTGGATAGGCTTGAAAAGCAAAAAGTAGAGAAAAGGAATTACAAGGAGGGACAAAAGAAAGGCATCAAGAAATGCCTCAAGGAGCAGAGGGAGTTTCGGCAATAAATCCATTAAAAACATCACGAGTAACTCAACGAGGAAAATGGCCCCGAGAGCTATTACAAAAAGAAAGAATGGATTTAACCGGTAGCCGGACGTGGCCTTTTTAATCATTCAGCATTCCCCAAGGAGACTCAAATAATTTTGCAGATTCTCCATTAACAGACCGTTGAAAACAAGATAAAAAACCCTCCAGTATCTCACGGAAGGTTTTAGGTCTCCTGATATTTCACCGCATATGGGACCCTCTTGTCCCATATGCGGAATTATGGAAAAGAGGTGCCGCCAGAGTCGCGCTTTATCTTTCGGAAGAAACCATTTCAGACGGCTTCCCCCATTGCCATACAAGGCTTATCCTCGCAATTGATTACTTCAATGGAAATATGTTTGATTTGGTATAAGCCGGCTAGCAATTGCTTGTATTCATTTGCCGAACGAGGGTGGTGGGTGACCAGGGTCAATTGAACCGCGAGGTGCTGTGGCCCTATTTTCCAGACATGAAGATCCGTAATCCGGTTGTCTGCATCTGCTTCAATTAGCTCTCGAATTTCATCACGCACCTCACTTTTGACTCCGGCATCGAGCAGGATGACGCTGCTTTCCTTCAGGAGCCCCCAGGCCCATCGGGTAATCACTAGAGCACCAACAATTCCCATCAATGGATCGAGCACCCACCAGCCGAAGAGACCGCCAAATAGCAAAGCAATGATCGCCAGAACCGACGTCAAGGCATCGGCCAGAACATGAAAGTAGGCAGCCTTGAGATTGTGATCTTCATGATGATGGTCTTGGCCGTGACTGTGCCCATGTTGATGATCGTGCCCGTGGCCACCATTCAGTAAAAAAGCGCTGACAACATTGACCACAAGACCGACCACGGCGACCAGTATCGACTGTCCATAATGGATCTCCACCGGGGAAAAGAAACGTCCCACCGATTCGACAGCCATCATCAGAGCAACCACTGCAAGAGCGACGGCGCTGGCGAACCCTCCGAGCACATTGATCTTGCCAGGGCCAAAGCTGAAATCAGGGTTGTTGGCATTTTTACGAGAATAGCGGTAGGCAAACAGGGTGATCAGAAAGGCCGCGACGTGGGTGCCCATGTGCCAACCGTCAGCCAGAAGCGCCATCGAGCCGAACGTAATTCCGGCGATAATCTCGACGACCATGGTTACGGCCGTCAGGCTCATCACCCTGAAAGTGTTTTTCTCGTTCTGCTCACGGGCAACAAAGAAATTGTGCTCATGCCGCCATTTATCAAGATTGTGAATATGCATGCAAAAATCTCTTAATGATTACTGTAACCACTCGTAAACTTCCTTGACGTGTTCATTGCAACCACCGCAGCAACCGTCACTACTACATCGATCTTCCTGATGGAGCCGAACCCGGCCCTTTCTGATCCAGTGGCCAAGCATGCCGCGCACAGCGTCCGGTTCCATATCAAAATGAACGGCTATATCGTTCAAAGGGGCGAGCTTACGTTCAGACAAATATCGCTTCACTTCACTGGGAGTCATGGTTTTCTCCTTGTCAAACCTGGGGACAGGCCCCGAATCACTGTTGCTTAAATTTCAACCCTTAACCGGGACAGTCACGCCAGAACCGCGCGATTCTTTCCCCATGAAATGCATGACCAGCACGACGACCACCAAAAGTAATGCGCAACCCGCTAGCCAGGCCGTCGAGAAGCTCGGATGCCTTTCGAAGGTCGCCAGTTGATAAAAGCTGGTTGCCGAGGTATAAGCCAAACCAGTTGTCCAGGCAGCAATAAAGAGCGTCCAGCGCATGTTGGTCTCACGGTAGACAGCGGCCATGGCCGCTACGCAGGGGAAGTACATGAGGATGAACAGCATGTAGGCGATAGCGCCGATCTTACCGTCAAACAGTCTGCCCATGGCCCCGAAGGTTCCGGCACTGACGGCCTGCGTCTCGGCTGCGATTTCAATGGAACTGGTGTCTCCGATGCTCAAGCCCAGGGGGTCGGTGAGAGTATCAACAACTCCGGCCAGGTTTTCCGGAATGGTCTGTGCCGCTTCTATCAGAGACGCACTGAGGCTGTACGATTCTGCTTTGCCACCTGCGGCAAGTTCTTCTTGAAGTTCGTTCTGCAGATAGATTGCATCGAGGGTGCCGACCACAGCCTCCTTGGCGAACACTCCGGTGAAAATACCGACCGTTGCGGGCCAGTTGTCCTGCTTGATCCCCATCGGGGCAAAGACAGGTGTCACAGCACGGCTGACCGTCGAGAGCAGAGAATCCTTGCTGTCATCGTGGCCGATGGTGCCGTCTATCGACATGGTATTGAGCAACGCCAAGATGGCAACCATTGGAATCAGAATGCGGCTGGCTTTGAGCAGGAACGATTTCAGCCGGTCCCAGGTGCGCAGCAACACAGACTTGACGGTCGGTACATGATAGGGCGGCAGTTCCATGACAAAAGGGGTGATGCTTCCCTTGAGCAGGGTGTATTTGAGGATCAAGCCAGTCAGAACAGCAAAACCGATCCCGGCCAGGTAGAGCAGAAAGACAACGTTCTGGCCGCCCACCGGAAAGAATGCGGCGGCAAACAGGGCATAAACCGGCAAGCGCGCGCCACAGCTCATAAACGGGTTCATCATGATAGTCAGGGTGCGATCCCTCTGGTTCTCCAGGGTCCGGGTGGCCATGATCGCCGGAACGTTGCAACCGAAACCGACCAACAGCGGCACAAAGGACTTGCCTGGCAGACCGAGCATTCGCATGAAACGATCCATGACGAAAGCAGCGCGTGCCATGTAGCCGGAGCCTTCCAGAACGGCCAGGGCCAGGAACATGAACCCGATTGGCGGGATAAAGGTTGCCATCGTCTGGATGCCGCCACCGATGCCGCTGGCAACGATTCCGATCAACCATGCAGGGGCATTGATATTGCCCAGCAACTCTGCCATACCGTCGACAAAAATTGCCCCGAAGGCAATGTCAAAGAAGTCGATAAACGCACCGCCGACATTGATGGTGAACATGAAGGTCAGGTACATCATCAGCAGAAAGATTGGCAGGCCCAAAACACGATTTAAAACCACTTTGTCGATCTGGTTGGTTAGCGTCCTGCCTACCTTGGTGGTGTGCGACACGGCACTTTCGGTCAGCCAATGGATAAACCCATAGCGCGCATCGGCGATCGCGATGTCAGCGTCATCATCCAAATGACGGGTAATTTTCTGTTGCTGTTTTTCAAGATCAGCAGCGGTCGCAGCATCCAGAATATTCACAAATTCAGGGTCATCTTCCAAAAGCTTCATGGCCAGCCAGTCAGCTCTGAGGCTTTTTTCATTTGCTAAAGTACGGATCTGATCAGTCAGTATGGTGGCGGCTTCCTGGATCTCGACCGGGTAAATCACATCAGCCTTAGAAATTGGGTTTTGTTCGGCAGATTGATGAATGGTTTTCTTCAGCAGCGTCAGGCCGCTACGCTTTGAGGCTGCAATTGGCACTACTGGTACGCCCAGTCGATCCGAGAGCTCTTGCGTGTCAATTCTTATCTGCCTTGCCTTGGCGACATCCATCTTGTTCAGAACGACGATCATAGGCACGCGCATTTCCAGAAGCTGCGTGGTCAGATAAAGGTTTCGCACGATGTTGGCCGCATCGACAATATTGATGATCAAGTCGTAGTCTTCCGACAAGATATAATCTCGGGCAACTTTTTCATCTGTAGAAAGGGCAGACAAGGCATAGATACCAGGAATATCGACCAGCTCGAAATCGTGCCCTTCAAAAGAGTACACGCCGGTCTTGCGGTCGACGGTCACACCGGGCCAATTGCCCACCATCTGACGGGAACCGGTCAACTCGTTAAAGAGGGTGGTCTTGCCGCAGTTGGGGTTACCCGCCACTGCAATTCTGAGGCACTTTTTCTGCATCGCGTTCAACTCCTTTCCACCAGCACCATTGCCGCTTCCGCCTTGCGCAAGCTCAAGGAAAACCCCCGGACACTGATCTCCAGCGGATCACCCAGAGGAGCAACTCTGGTTAATTCAAGCTCAATGCCTTTAGTCAGGCCCATGGCCAGAAGCTTGGCACGATACTCTTTCTGCCCTTTTGCGAAACCACTTACGATGGCTTTCTCGCCGACTGACAATTGTCCAAGATGGTATTGCATGTATTGCTCCTGTGGGGGTTGCCATAATGGGACCCCGGGTGATTTTAAATCGTGTCTCAACGTTTTGTAGCTTTACCAGTATTGAATAATTTGTTTTGTCTGAAAATGAAAACCGTTATCAAAATACATACGCGATGACTCACGGTCAAGATAAAAAATACCGTATATATATGACCTAATTGGTTATATTTAGGGGGGTGGGGTGTAGATGCTGGCCCTAGATCGTGAAGCTGAATGGATCACTTGCAGGGAGAAACCTCGGTGGATGAGACAGATGTAAATTCACAGGAAGCGAGTCGAAAGCCAACTTTCCGATATCTTGGAAGTTAAGAAGGTTTGGCTGTTCAAAATTGGCTGTTGTTGCCTGATTCCTACAAACCCTGCCGTTGACACACTCATGACCATACCGCTGTTTTTCAGAATACCGCCTTCACTACGTAATTATTTTTCTACAGAGGATATGATGGCATGAGATTTTTTCTCTGGTGGCAAAAACAACAGTGACGAAATGGCTCTTGGGCGACCCTGATTCGACTGCTCTGCTCAACAGCCTGCTGCTTCTGCTACCTTTTAAAGTAGTTCCGCTGCGTGATTCAGGTCCTGTCCGGGCTGTCTGGCTGTATTGCTACGACGCCATCGCTCACCCGCAGGTTTTTTACGCGCTCCAAATGTGCTTATTTCGTCACTGTTTGTCTCAAATTTTACCTGCTTGTCCGTCGCTGTCAATGCAGCTAAAAAATTATAATTTCAGGTAATTTACTCATGAAAAATCACCTTGAAACATATAGTTAGCATTTTTCTCGTAACCTGCCGGAAAGACTTGGAATAAACGGTCGGCCTTCAATCCGGCTCCTGGTTTTTCAGTGACAAGGAGAACACCGTGCCGTCGCTTTTGGTGCTCGTGAAGTAAGCTTCTCCGCCCAAAGTTTCGCTAAGCAGCTTGATGCTGTAGGTGCCGATACCGCGTCCGCTCCCCTTGGTCGAAGAGATCTTCTGGAAGATCTGGGTGCGAACGTCATGCGCAATCAGCCCGTCGTTGTGGACCCAGAGGCGCATGGTCGTGGTGTCCGCTGAGCATCCGATGGTGACGGTGCCCCCGGCCGGGGTTGCTTCGAGGGCGTTGATGATCATGTTGCTGATGACCCGCCGTAGCAGGCTGGGGTCTGCCATGAACGGCCTGGAGTCGGATTCGGCAATTTTCAGGTGCTTGCCGTCGGCGGCCGGGTGGCGCTGCGTCGTCTTCACCATCAATTCCATGAACGCGAGACTTTCCAGGGCTTCCGGTTGGACCTGGAGATCCTTGTGCGCGACACTGTCAAGCAGGCGTATGGCCATAATTTCGTCAATCGAATTCTGAGTGGTGCGTTCGAGGAGGTCACAGATCTCGTCGTGGTCTTCGATCTTTTCATCCTTGATGATATTGAGAAAGCCCCTGATGCTGGAAAGGGTGTTGAGCAGATCATGGAAGCAGATCTTCTCGAGCATCTCTCGTCGGAACTTGTCGCTGATGTCGACCAGGCTGAGAAGGGAGAATCTTTCGCCATGAAATTCCAGTGGCGTTGCCCAGACTCGCAGGTCAAGGTTGGTTGCCGCTCCGGTCAGCTCGCAGGCCAGGTGGCAGTCTTCGCTTGCGGCCTCACCTTTCAAAGAGATCGACAAGACCCGAGCGACACCGCAGATTCGACAGCATGCGTTCTTGCCGGCTTCCTGAAGGCCCTGCCGGGAATGCACGCAATGGAAAGCTTCGCCGACCGAGAGCCCCCTGACCCGGGCTTCACCGTCTTTGTCGACCAAGGTGCGGACCGCCGGGTTAGCATAGACGACCTGCCACGCTTCGTTGATGATCAATAACGGATTGGGGACCGCGTCAAGCAGTGCACGGGAGACCACGCCCTCGCTGAAAAGTTCGTGCTGCAGGTTGGCCATCGCAGCGGTCTGGTTTTTGTCGAAATGGTTACACTTGGCAACGCGGGATTTTACCTTGGCCGGCATGATCGACTCCTGGTGTGGTTTTGAAAGCAGCGAAAAAGGCGTCTTTTGTATAGCTGACCGATTCTATCACCATTTGTGCGGAGAAGTAAAAAATCATCGATTTGGCCAGTGCAGGCGATAAAAGGGACGAAAACTATACGCCTTCCTTTGCTCAAAGCATGGTTTCGCACCCCGGACCTTTCAGCGCCATCGCTCACCGTCCCACTGGCAAATCGTGAAAAGCCCCGGGCGCGTGCCGGTGATCGCCAGAGACTGCTCGCCTTCGCTGAGATAGATCCCACCCGGTCCCATGGCGCTGAAACCGTTCTTGTCGAATTTGATACATGGGCGGTCGTTACAGGGCGGGTAATCGGGACTGGAAAAAGAGATGGCCTCGCCCGGCGGGGTATTGGCGTTGCTGCAGGCTCGACGATTGATCCCGGGTGTCCAGCCGTAGGTCGCCCCGGGCGGTAAGTCGGTCTGCCACAGCCGGACCGACTCCCCGTTCTCTGCGACACCGTTGCCGTTGTGGTCTATCCAGCGGTATGCGGAATAGCTCTGTGTCTCCCGTTCAAAGACCAGGAAATGCCGCCGGGCGACCAGCGCCCCATTGCTCATGGTCAGGTTGCCGGCGAGCTCCGCCCGGGCCTGGAGTAACTTGAGTCCTTCGTAAAGCTGTTGGCCGGCGCGCTTGAGGCGCCAGCCCTGTACCAGCTGCCTGCTCCCCCAGCCTACCGTGCAGGCAAGGATGCCGACCATGGCAATCACCAGCAACAGCTCTATAAGGGTGAAGCCGTGGGCGGTTCGGACTGAGTTGAATGATCTGCCTTGAAACAGCCTCATCATAGCGGTCTCCAGGATAGAATCCGAACCGATCCCCGCTCCCGGGTTGCTTCGGTCAGACGACTGACCGTGCCGAACTGGGTGACTTCTCCATGCATATCCACCGACAGGACCACGCCGGGCGATGCGATAATCCGTCCGACCGTTGCCGCGGCCGTCTCTCGACTTGAACTTTCCGCTCCATTCCGGTCGACGGACAAAAGTCTTCCAGTTGTCGGTTGCCCGTCAGTTTGGGGTGGTGACAGGTAGTTCGATGCCGTGGTAAAAACCACGTTGCCGAAAGCATCGAGAACCGGAATTGCCCAAACCTTCTCACCTGGCTGTAACGGATATCGCCAGCGCAGCCTGCCGCCATCCGCGGATATGTTCACGGCATAAAGGGCATATTGGAAAAGGTCACTGGTCCCCTCAATCCCTCCGGTGCCGAACACAGCGACATTGTCGTGAATGGCTACGCTGACTCCGATCGGCTCATCAACACCGCCAGGTACTGTGAAGATCGGACCGTCGCCATAGGCCCGGCCGTCACCCAAGTCGAGCGCCCAGAGCTGTCCGACCAGATCACCGAAGACCAGGGCATCATGACGATCATCACCGTCAAGGTCCATCAGTGCCGGGACGGCCGGAGTCGCTTCGGCGATCGGCCCTGATGCAGCGTATGCAGTACTGAACTGCCAGAGCAGTTGGCCGGTTGCCAGCGACACTGCCAGGGCATGCAACCCGGCGGAACCGGTCTGCGGGGCAAAGTCGGCGGTCAGGTAAAGGCAATCAGACCGGCCGTTTTCGCATCGGCCCAAGTTGACGCCGCGGGTCCGACCGACCCCGGAGCCGGGCAGCGGCATTTCCCAAAGCAGTCCGGGCTGGTACGGGTCTGTGACGTCGAGGACGAAAAGACAGCTGTGCCGGTCCTGCAAGATGGTTCCGGTGGCGGCCAGAAGGGTTCGCCAGCTGCGCTGGCCGTCACCGTCAAAATCAACAAAATGTTCGCCAACGACCGGTGTGCCGTCCAGGTGAATGGCGATCTGGCCGGGGGTGTTGTCGAGAGGTTGCTCGGCAAGGTGGGGAAGGAAGCTGCCAGGCAGGTATGCCCATAGCTCTATGCCGCCATCCGGGTCATCACTCAGGTAGCTGCCGGTTTGATCATCCCAGTGACTGACGAAAAACGCATGTAGCATGCCGTCCTCGGCTCCGGTATAGAGAACGCGCTGGCGCTGCCGAGCCCGTATGTCGACAGCGCTGCCGCCGACCAGGACCGGTGATGAGCGACTGATTCCCCAGAGGCGCTGCTGGTCCTCGGCGGTTCCGGCAACCAGTTCCAGGGTGCCGCCTCGTCGTCCACGCACGGCATGCAGGAGAATTGCCGAATCGGTGACGGATGCGCTGCCCAGGGCGGGATGCAGGCGTTCTGCCTGACCTGCCTCGAGAGGCAGCAAAGAGTCGCCGAGATTGGTGAAGATTGTGCGATAAGGGTTGTCGGGCTGAATGTTCTCCGGCTGGCGCATAACGGTCCCGGCTGGTGGCACGCGCTCTGCGGCATCCCAGAGCACCAGCGGCAAGGTGTCAAGAACATCGATGGCCCGCAGGTGTCCGCGAGACCCCAGGGCTTCGGTGCTGGCGATGTAGATCACACCATCGGCGTAAGCCGGAGTGGTGGTCACGGATTCATCATCCAAACTACTGGCCAGGCAGTGCCCGTGGCCCGCCAGCCAGCAACCAAGACAAACCAACAGATACAGGGGGCGATTTCCGCTCATGCTGTCCCTCCATTTATGTGAGTCAGATAACAGGCCTAATCGGCAATCTCATAGGTGCTGACCGGTTGCGCGGAGAGATCGACCAGGATATCCCCTGTTGCCCGCCCGGTTTCTGTGGTCCCTGCCGCCGCCGGTTGGTCGAAGCCGCACAGGCTTTCAACCATTGCCTCGATTCCTCCCGGGCCCCGGGCCCGTGCCAGGACAAAAATTTTCAAGTCGTTGTCGAACTGCAGGTCGCCATCCCCGTCAGGATTGTCGCGCAGGAAAATCTCGACGGGTATGCCGTTAACCGTATCGGTCCAGGCCGGCGTTTGCGGATAAAGCTGTGCTGTACCAGAGGTCAGATAATTTCGCCACCCGCGGCTATCGGCATAGCTGGTGGCCAATCTCTGCCGGGCGGCTTCAATCCCTGCCTGCGCTGCCCAGAAAACCTGTTCCCGTCTGTCGGCCGCGCCAGCCTGGCGAGTCGATTGCCAGATTTTTTCCGCCAGGACATGGGCCAGCGTCAGCAGGACCGCCAGCACCAGTACGACACTGACCAGTGTCATGCCGCGCTGATTACAGGCCATGGTTCTTCACCTCGACCAAGTGCGTGACCAGGTGCCTGCGGAAATGATCACGAAACGGCCCATAAACCCGATTGGCCAGGGTATAAAGGCCGGTATCGGTGTAGTCCCGATCCTGGCGCAAGCTGCGTACCAGCAGGCTGATCCGGACTCCGCTGACGGTTCTTATGCTGCTTGGCTGGTCGACTATGGCCCCGTTATCGAGCAGGTACTCGAACTGCAGGCCGTCCACGGCCTCATCGAGGATGTCACGGCTGGTGAAATCGTCCCGGCGAAGGCGCCTGCTCCCGGCAAACGGCTCCGCCACGTAGGTACTGGCGCGCAGGCCGAGGACTTCAGTATCAGCAGAAACCGCTTCTTCGAGGGGCCGCTCAAGGTCCACGACAAGATCAGCCCTCTGTAGCGGGTAACAGCTGCGGTGATTGGCGAAGACCAGGTGGTTGATCGCCTCGGGCGCCGGTTGCAGCTCACGCGTTGACCCGGGGCTGAAATTCGGACGACGATTCAGAACCACCGAGGTCTCGCCGACTTGTGCCGCCTGGGCGAGTCGCAGCGCCGGGGTGAAAGGCTCAGCCTTGACGATCGTCAGGCGGTCGTCGCCGGCGAAGACATCTTCGGCAATCAACGAAGAGGGGATGGTTTCGACCGGGTCGCCGGCCAGGCTGTCATGAGTCAGGGTCAGAGGTGCACCGCCGGCTGTCAGTGGTACCGGCCCGAGCAGAAAGGCTGCATCACGTATGTCGCTGGCCATGAACCGGATCAGGCGTTCTGCGCGGTCCTGCAGGTCGTTGCGGCTGATTTCGGCGAGAATGCGTGACTGAAAGCCCAGGACAACATGCAGGACCATGATCCCGACAATTGCGGCGATCGTCATGGCGACCACAAGTTCAACCAGGGTCATCCCGGCATGGCCGGTTTTCCTGTTCATGGTGCCGACCGGATCGTCTGCAGCTGGTAGCGGTGTGGGCGACCATGTCGCTGCCAGTGTGCCGTAACGGTTAACCTGCTCTGGCCGTTCGGCAGCCCGGTTGTATCAACCCTTTGCCGGATCTCGACACCATCCTCCCGGAACGGTACTTCGGCCAGTGTCCCGAGGCGCCCGTAATCGACGACCTGCAGTTCAGTCATCACTTCGCCGGCCAGTCTGCGCGCCGTTGCATGCAGTTGAAGCTCCCGGTTTGCCTGCATATGGGTCAAGAGCAGGGGCAACAGACCCATACTGGCAACCAGGAAAACAGCCATTGCAACCATGACTTCAACCAGTGTAAAAGCCGAATCCCTCCTGACAATAACCATGCTTTATCCCTCCCAGTGCAAAACATCTCCATTGCATATCAAATAATCTTCGGTTCAATCGAGCAGGCCCCGGTCTGCCAGGCTCACGTAGCGACCGTTGCCGATAATGATATGGTCCAATACGCGTACCCCCATCAAGGCCCCGGCATCGCGCAGACGGGTTGTCAGCTCCAGGTCTTCGCGACTCGGTGCAGGGTCGCCAGAGGGGTGGTTGTGGATGAAAAGGACTGCGGCGGCAGACTCGCGGATTACCGGCTGGAAAACTTCCCGGGGATGTACGATGCTGGCATTAAGGCTCCCCTCGGAGACCTGAATCTCCCGCAGGACCCGGTTCTTGCTGTCGAGTAGCAGGGTGAGGAAAACTTCCTTCTTGCGATCGCGCAAACGTTCGTGGAAATGGGCAAAAACCTCACCGGAACTGGTGAAGCGGGTGCCGGGGGAGAGGGGGATGGCGGCGAAGCGGCGGGCCAGCTCGCCGAGTGCCAGGATCTCCGCGGCCTTGGCCGGGCCGATACCGGGCACTTCACAGAGTTCAGCTGCCGCCGCAGACGCCATGGCGCGCAAGGAACCGAAGCGCGTCAGCAGCTGACGAGACAGGTCAAGCGCACTGCTACCGCTACCTGAATGACCCGTTCGCAGGATCAAGGCCAGAAGCTCGGTGTCGCTGAGTGTTGCGGGACCTGTCGATAGAAGTTTCTCCCGCGGCCGGTCGGCCACGGGCCAGTCCTTGATACAGGACATCGCCCCCTCCCCATGTTCAAATCATCAAATAAACATTCAATAAGAAATGTCAAAATACCATAAAATTTGAGAGATGCAAGTCCGATCGCTTGGAAAGCCTTTCAATCCGCCTTTTCAGCTTTGATCTGTGGCCCAGGAAATGGTTTACACAGGCTTAAGGGGAACGACGTACCAGAGGATCGACAGGTAATGACAGAGACTGCCGGCGATCACGAACAGATGCCAGATGGCGTGGTTGTAGGGGATCCGGTCGATGGCGTAGAAGACGATGCCGAGCGTGTAGCAGAGACCTCCGGCGAACAGCCAGAGCACGCCCTTGATCGGCACCATGGTCAGCAGTCCTTCGAGGTCGACGACAATCAGCCAGCCGAGCGCGATATACAGGACCGGGGCGAGAAACGCCAGGCGGTGGGTCATGAACGATTTGAAGACGGCCCCGGCAATCGCCAGCCCCCAGACCACACCGAACAGGGCCCAGCCATTGCCTTCGCGCATTGAGACCAGGGTAAAGGGGGTATAGGACGCGGCGATCACCAGGAAGATGCCGGCGTGGTCGAGAATCCGGAAGACGTAGCGAACCCTCGGGTTGCGCAAGGTGTGGTAGAGAGTCGAGATGATGTAGAAGATGCTCAGGACGCTGCAAAAGACCGCCGAGCTGACAATCCGGTAAGGGTCGCCGGTGCGGGAAGCCGCGACCACCAGCACCACGAGGCCGACGAGACTCAGAAGCGCAGCTGCGCCGTGAGTCATGCGGTTGGCCAGCTCTTCAGCCTCGCTGTAAGTGATCAGGTGGTGTTCCGACATGGTCTGGTCTCCGCTGCGTTGAATTCTCTTTTGATTTTAGCAGAGTCGCGGTCCTGGTGCGGGTCGCGCTAAATTTTTTGACTTTGCATGTGCCGGTGGTCAATGCTATAGCTGCGCTGCGCGAAAGCTGCCGGCTGCGTCGCCGGGCACTCTCTTTTTCGCGCAATTTTTCGGAGCAACGATGGCCAGACCCTGGATAACGCTCGACCGTATCGACACCGAGGAAGGTGAGCTCGAACTGCGTCAGCGCGGCGAGCGGGATTTTCTGATTACCGTCGGCGGCCTGGTGTTGATGAACAGCCTCTCCAACCGCTCCGAGGTCGTCCTCGGCCAGCTCGGCTGCAAGCACCTCGGCAGTCACCCGGCGCCACGGGTTCTGGTGGGCGGCCTCGGTATGGGCTACACGCTCAAGGCCGTCCTCGACTGCCTGCCGGCAACGGCAGAAGTGATGGTTGCCGAGCTCAACCCGACCGTCGTCGAATGGTGCCGGGGCCCTCTGGCCCTGTTGACCGACTCTGACTGTCGATGATCCCCGCGTTACGGTTGAAATCTGCGACGTCGCCGACCTGGTGCGTGATTGCGCGCAGGGGAGCGCGAAGGGTCGCTTCGATGCCGTGGTTTTTGATCTCTACAAGGGGCCGCATTACCGGACCGACAAGCTCAACGACCCGCTCTACGGCAGCAAGGCGATCAACAACGTCCGCGCCTGTCTCAACCCGGACGGCGTCTTTACCGTGTGGGGAGAGAATTACGACGAGGGTTTCGATCAACGTCTGCGTGCTGCCGGGTTCATCACCCGCAGCGAGCGTCCGGGCCGCGGTGGCTACCGGCATGTGGTGTTCGTCGCAGAAAAGGCGGCCGACAAACGCCGGAAGGGTGAGTGATGCGAATCTGGGTTGATGCCGACGCCTGTCCCCGGGTGATCAAGGAGATCCTGTTTAGGGCCGCAGAACGCAAACAGGTGCAACTGACGCTGGTGGCCAACCAGCCGCTGCGCACGCCACCGTCGCCCTATATCGACACCATGGTCGTTGCCGCCGGCTTCGACGTGGCCGATGACAAGATCGTCGCACTGCTCAACCCCGGTGACCTGGTGATTACCGCCGATATCCCACTGGCCGCAGCGGCTATCGCAAGAGCAGGGCACGCCCTCAATCCGCGCGGCGAACTCTACACTCCGGACAATATCCATGAACGCCTCACCGTACGCAACATGCTCGACGAGCTGCGCGGCTGCGGCATCGATACCGGTGGCCCGTCAGTCCTGAGTGCTGCCGATCGCCAGGCCTTTGCCAATCAACTCGACAAGTTCCTCGCCAGGATTTAAGGCATAACTGTCTGCCATGATTACAAGGTCCTCCGAAACGATCGTCGTGCTCGACTTTGAAACCAGCGGTATCTCGCCCGACCACGGTGACCGGGCAATCGAGATCGGTGCTGTGATGTTGCGGCAAGGTGAGATGGTCGACCGCTTCCAGAGCCTGATGAACCCCGGCGTCCGGGTCAACAGCTTCATCGAATCCTACACCGGCATCACCAACCAGATGGTCCAGTCGGCGCCAAGAGCGGACCAGGTGATGCGTGATTTTGCCCGTTTCATCGGCGACCGGCCGCTGGTCGCGCATAACGCATCATTCGACCGCCGGTTCCTCGATGCCGAATTCCGGCGGATCGGCGCCCGGCGCAGCCAGGAGTTCGGCTGCTCGATGCTGACCGCACGACGCATCTATCCTGACGCCCCCAACCACAAGCTGGAAACCCTGGTGCGCTACAAGGGTCTGCATACTGATGGCACCTTCCACCGTGCCCTGGCTGATGCGGAGATGACGGCCCTGCTCTGGATGAAGATGACCGAGGACCTGTGCGAAAGCTATGGGTTCGAGGAGGTTTCGTTTGCTTTGATGTGTGGATTGATGAAGGTGTCGAAAAGCAAGGTTCCCGACTATCTGTGCCGATGTTCCTGACGGCAGGGAAGGCGGGCGATCAAGCCTGCCTTTGCGCCAATCGGGTTTTAGGTTAAAATGGTTTTGTCTTGTGATCCGATTTTTCAGACTTGATCTGTGGCAAAACAAGGGGCGATGATGAAAATCTTTGTTGTTCTGGGTAGCCTGAGTGCTTTTTCCGGGGTAGCGCTGGGCGCGTTCGGCGCCCATGGACTGAAGACAAAAGTGACGCCGGAGATGCTGACCGTCTGGCAGACCGGGGTTCTGTACCACCTGGTCCATGCCCTCGGCCTCCTGCTGGTCGGGATTCTCTGCCAGCTGATGCCGGAGGCTGCCATGGTCCGCAACGCCGGCTGGGCGATCCTGCTGGGAACCGTCCTTTTCTCCGGGTCGCTCTACCTCCTGGTCCTCACCGGCATCAAGCCGCTCGGTATGATCACTCCTTTTGGCGGGATTGCCTTCCTGGTTGGCTGGTTGTTGCTCGGTCTCTCGGCCTGGCAACATACAGGCTGAAAACCCGCAACGGGTCACGGGCCCTGCAGCATCCCCCAATTCCATGACAGCAGCGGCTGTTTACCAGACAGCGGGATGAATTGCACCTCCATCTCGGGCAGGGTGAGGATCGCACAGGTGTGGTTGAAAAGGGTGCTGCCGGGATTGATGACCAGGACATCGCCTAACTGTTCGGCAAAGACCTGGTGGGTGTGACCGACCACCAGGATATCGTAAGCCTCTCCCGCCAGGATGTCGCTCCAGTCGGCGACCTGCTCCCTGATCAGAACGCCTTCCTCATCGAGAAGCTTGATGCCGTTCAACAGGGAATCCGGTGGGCTGGCATGGACCATGTGGAGGGTTTTTCCTGCAAAAGCCAGTTCTGCGACCCGGTAAAGGCTGCGTAGATACCCTTCGATCGGCCCGTTGAACCGGTTTTCGTCCTCCGCATGACTGAGGTGCCACAGGTCATGGTTGCCGACGATGGTCCGACAACCGCACTTGATCAACAAGGCCACGGTCTGCTCCAGTTGCTTGCCGTAGCCGGCGATGTCGCCGGCACAGAGAATCGCCTCGACGCGCTCTTCGCTGAAGATCCGCAGCGCCTCCTGCAGGGGGCCGACGGCGGCATGAATATCGCTGATCAGACCGATTTTGACTGTCATCAGGGGCCTCGTTCAGTCGCGGATTTTTCCCACGGGTGCCAGGTAGATGGTGAACTCATCTTCACCATCGACCTTGAGCAGTGCATCCATCTGCTCCTGGTGATAGGCGGCGATGGCGCAGGTGCCGGCACCGATTGCGGCACACGCCAGGTAGAGATTCTGGCAGAGATGGCCGACATCAATGGCAATGACCCGGTGGGCGGCGATGTCGTAGCGCCACTCCATCCGGTAAGGAATCACCGTCCAGGCCAGGGTGACCGGCGCTGCGGCAGTGAATGCCTGGCCAAGAGTCGCCCGGACCAGCGTGGTGGGCAGATTGTCCGCCGGGTGTTCAAGGACCAATGCATGGTCCACCGGCAGATAGCGGTAGATACCGACATCAAGGGTTTCAATATTACTGGCCAGCAGGTAGGTTTCAAAGGCGTGGCGACAGCCGGCCGAGGGCACCGTGCGCAGGGCGCAGCCGGGGGCGATGATTTCGCTGATCCCCTGAGTGGACCAGAGCAGCCAGGACAGTTCTGTGAGCGATAAGGGTTGATCGAGGAAACGGCGGTGGCTGCGGCGGCTACTGATCGCGTCAACCAGGTCGGTGCCGCGTAACGCTTCGAAGGCGTCCCGTTCGGGCAGGGGAATCGGCTGCTGATCCTCTCGGGGCGGCTTCTGCAACGGCGGCGGCGCCACTCCCCGGTTCTGATCGGTTTGTGAAAAATCGATCTGCAGGCGCAAGGTATCTTTGAGGAAAGCCCGGTATCTGCTGAGTTCGCCATCGGCCATTTCTGATGCCTGTCAATGTGGGTTAGTGAGTGACTTCAATAGTTTACCAAAAAAATTGAGATGCGGGACGAGGGCGGCGAAAAGTTTGAAGCTTTAAGGCTGTAGAGCCTGATTCTTGCCGTCCCGGTTCACGAACCGGTTGCAAAGTTTCCAGTTTCATTTATCCTATGGGCAGCGCCCTGATGAAATGTTGAGCATTTATGGACAGTCTGAAAAATCATTTTGAGACGATAGTGATCGGCAGCGGCCCGGGCGGTGAGGGGGCGGCAATCATGCTCGCCAAATCCGGCAAGTCGGTGGCCATTATCGAGAACCGCTTTCTCGTCGGCGGGGGCTGCACCCATCTCGGCACCATCCCCAGCAAGGCATTGATTCACGTGGTGCAGCAGTACGCCGAGGACAAGAAGCACCGCCTTTTCAATCGCGGTCGTCATCCCGGTCGGGTGACCCGTGATGATCTGATGGATGCGATCAACAATGTGGTCTCGCAGCAGGTGCGTGACCGCGAGGACTTTTATGAGCGCAACCACATAGTGATCGTTGCCGGTCATGCCCGTTTTACTGATCCGCACAGTATCGAGGTGCAGGACGAAACCGGCAACCTGCGGCAAATGACCGCTGATCATTTTGTCATAGCCAGCGGTTCGCATCCCTACCATCCCGAAGATGTGTCTTTCGACAATCCCCGCGTGGTGGACAGCGATACAATTCTGAACATGGATGACCTGCCCGCGACCCTGACCGTGTATGGTGCCGGGGTGATCGGCTGCGAGTATGCCTCGGCGTTCAAGAACATCGGCATCAAGGTCAATCTGGTCAACACCCGCGAGCGCTTGCTCGAATATCTCGACGACGAGATCAGCAGTGCGCTGAGCTACTACATGCGCGATGAACAGGGTGTGTTGATCCGCCAGAACGAGGAGTACGAACGGGTCGAGGTTAATGACAACGGTGTCGTGCTGCACCTGAAGACCGGCAAGGTAATCAAGTCGGACATGCTGCTGTGGGCCAACGGCCGCACTGGGAATTCCGAAAATATGGGCCTTGAGGCCCTCGGGATTGAACCGGACCATCGCGGCAATCTCGCCGTCAACGAGACCTACCAGACAGTGCAGCCGCACATCTACGCGGTCGGCGACATCGTCGGCTTCCCCAACCTGGCCAGCGCTGCTTACGACCAGGGCCGGTTTGCCGGGACCCATATTGTTGAAGGCTTCTGCGACGAGCGTCTGGTGCGGGATATCCCGACCGGGATCTACACCCTGCCGGAGATCAGCTGCCTCGGTGGCACCGAGCGCGAACTGACCGAGCAGCGCATCCCCTACGAGGTCGGGCGCTCCTTCTTCCGCAACCTGGCCCGCGGCCAGATCACCGCACACCGGGCCGGCATGCTCAAGCTGCTCTTCCATCGCGAGACGCTGGAGATTCTCGGCATCCACTGTTTCGGGCACAACGCCACGGAAATCCTGCATATCGGCCAGGCGATCATGGCCCAACCCGCGCCGCACAACAGCATCAAGTATTTCATAAACACGACCTTCAACTATCCCACCATGGCGGAAGCGTATCGGGTTGCGGCGTTGAACGGCTATAACCGGTTGTGAACAGGGGCTAGGGGCTGGCCGCTGGCAAAGCTCGATTCCTTAAGGGGTCAACGGGTTACGGTCTTTATTTCCAGCCCCGAGAACCTGGCCTCCAGTCCCGGATTGTCTTGCCTTTCCCCTTCATTTCCCATACTATCTGCCCTGGCTTTTCCGGCCGAACTCAGAACTGATTTCCAGGAGACATCTTGATAAAACTCGTTCACCCAGCCTCACTCTGCGGCAGGGGGTTCTATGTCAAAACCATTATACGCCGGTGCACCCTATGAGCCTCGCAGAACTCAATCCTCAGCAGCTTGAAGCCGTTCTGCATACCGAAGGGCCATTACTGCTATTGGCCGGGGCCGGTTCGGGCAAAACCAAGGTGGTCACCCACAGGGTCGCTCATTTGGTCGGCAAAAAAAAGGTCGACCCGGAACATGTATTGGCAGTGACCTTTACCAACAAGGCTGCCCGCGAGATGCAGGAACGGGTCGCAAGCCTGGTCGGTCGCAACAAGGCCGAGCGGATTCAGGTTTCGACCTTCCATTCCCTTTGTTGCCGGATCCTGCGCGCCGATATCGAACACCTCGGCTACAAGCGTAACTTCAGCATTTACGGGACCTCTGACCAGCAACGCCTGATCAAAGACCTGATGAACGATATCGACCCGGACCATGGGCTGAAGGCCGATACGATTTTGTGGAAAATCTCCGACGCCAAGAACCGCCTGGTTCCGCCGGAAAAATTCGGACCTTTCATGAAGGGCGACCTGATCGGCGAGATGGCAAAAGCGGTCTATCCCGAGTATCAGAAGAGTCTGAAGAGCTACAACGCCGTCGATTTCGACGACCTGATCATGCTCGTGGTCCGGCTTTTTGACAACTTCCCCGAGGTCCAGGAGCGTTACCAGGAACGTTACCGCTACATCATGGTCGATGAGTACCAGGACACCAACGCCGCCCAGTTCACCCTGATGCGGCGGCTGGCGGCCAGGTGGAAAAACTTCTGCGTGGTCGGCGACGACGACCAGTCGATCTACGGCTGGCGCGGCGCTGAACCGGGCAACATCCTCGACTTCGAGTGCCACTTTGCCGGTGCTCGCGTGATCAAGCTTGAGCAGAATTACCGCTCTACGGGGCACATCCTGAATGCCGCCAACACGGTGATTAAAAACAACAACCAGCGCAAGGATAAGGTGCTCTGGACTGCCGGCGGGGTGGGCGAAAAGATCGGCGTGGTCAAGTGCATCGATGCCGAGGATGAAGCCCGGGCGGTCATCGAACGCATTCACCACAACAAGCGCGAGCGGCGCATGGCCTACAAGGATCACGCGATCCTGGTCCGCACCAACGCCCAGACCCTGGTTTTCGAACAGGAGCTGCGTTTTGCCGAGATCCCCTATGTGCTGATCGGCGGCCAGCAGTTCTTTGATCGCAAGGAAGTCAAGGACGCCATCGCCTACCTGCGCTTCATCGTCAACCCCTTTGACGAGGTCAACCTGCTGCGCATTCTTAATTACCCGCGCCGTGGCATCGGTCGCAGCACTGCCGATTTGCTGATCCGCACTTCGGTCTCCAGCCGGGAGCCGCTCTGGAAGGTCATTCGACGTGCCCGCGCGATCGATGGCATCAATGCCGCAGCTGCTGTAGCCTTGGAAAAATACGTCGCCCTGATCGAGGGACACAAACGCCGGTTCCACGGCGGCGGCCGCCTCGCCGCAACCGCCAGAGAGCTGTTTGCAGCGATCGGTCTCGAAGATGAGCTGCGCCGTGAACCCGATTCGCGCGAGAAGATCGAACGGCGCATCGAAAACCTCCACGAGGTGATCAATGCGCTCGCCACTTACGAGAAGCGCGATGGCCAGCCGGCTCTTTCCGGTTTCCTGGAAAAAGTTGCCCTGCTCGATCGCGACGAGCCGGGCTCAGACAGCAAGGAGAAGAAGCTGGCCCAGGATGCGGTGGTGCTGATGAGCCTGCATTCGAGCAAAGGGCTCGAATTCCCCCAGGTTTTCATGCCCGGCTTCGAGGAAGGTTTCCTGCCGCACAAAAAATCGGTCTCGGAAACTTTCGATGTCGATGAAGAGCGGCGGCTCTGTTACGTCGGCATCACGCGAGCCCGGGAGAAATTGACGATCCTGCATACCGATGCCCGCATGAAGTACGGCAAGGCCGAACCGCGCGAGCTGAGCCGTTTCCTGGCCGAAATCCCGGCAGCAGTGCGCCAGGACGAAGCGCGGGTCGGATTCCATCTTGCCGAAGGCGACGAAAACGCCAGCCTGTCGGATATGCTTGCCAAATTGATGGGAGAAACGGCAGAATAGGACGGTCAACCTTGTGCTGCAACTCGAGTCAAACTCTTAAAGCTGACGGCTTTATGGCTTGCAGCTATCTTTTCAGGGAGCACTTATGATTCTCACCAACGTCGGCAGCGTGCCCGGCAAGAAGATTGTGGAACATTTCGGCATTGTCCAGGGCAGTACGGTCCGTGCCAAGCATCTTGGCCGCGACATGATGGCCGGGTTGAAGAACCTGGTCGGCGGCGAGTTGAAAGGTTACACCGAGCTGCTTCAGGAATCGCGGCAGGAGGCGACGGACCGGATGACCCAGCAGGCCAGACAGCTTGGCGCCAATGCGGTGATCAATATCCGCTTTGCCACATCCTCGGTGGCCCAGGGCGCCGCCGAACTGTTTGCCTACGGCACTGCGGTGCGGGTCGAATAGGGGCTGTCCATGCTGGAGATGATTCTCAGCTATCCTGACCTTTCCCTGTTCCTGGCGTTGATGGTGCTCGGCTATACTTGCGGCACCATCGCTGAAAAGCGCCACTACAAATCGATCATCAGGCGCGAAAAAGAGCTGATCAAGCTGATGGTCGTCAATGCCGATGGGCGCTTCGCCGAGGGTGCGGTCAGGAACGCCTTCCTGGTTAACGGCAGCACGGTGGTGTCCAATGACTACTTCAAACGGCTGCTGGCAATTCTGCGCAATATCTTCGGTGGCCGGGTCAAGGCCTATGAATCACTGATCGATCGCGCCCGCCGGGAAGCAATCCTGCGCATGAAGGAAGAGGCCCGGGCCAAGGGGGCGCACATGATCGTCAACCTGCGCCTGGAGACCTCGACGATCGGCCGTTCGGCAAACAAGAAGAACAGTATCGGCAGTATCGAGACCCTCGCCTACGGCACCGCAGTGGTCATGAACCGACCGTGAAATTCACCCCCAAGCATATCGAAGGCAACGTCAACGTCTCGAAGACCCACCCTTTGACGGAACTCGGCTGGCTGGTTGGTGGTCTCTTGCTGCTGGTCCTGCTTCTCTACCTGGTGCTCGGTGTAACCACCGATATAGCCGTGGCAAAGATCCCGGTCAGTGCGGAAGCCTGGCTCGGTGAAAACTTCATCGACGCTATGGATGCCCTTGAAAACGAGCCGCTGCAGGAGCTCCTCCAGCGGTTGCTCGACAATCTTCCGGTTGATTCTCCCCTTCACGAATACAACTTTTCTGTGCAGATGCTGGAGAGCGAGCAGATCAATGCCCTGGCCCTGCCGGGCGGGCACATCATGGTCTTCTCCGCACTCCTTGAGCAGGCCGAGTCGGAGAACGAGGTGGCGATGGTGCTGGCCCATGAGCTGGGACACTTTGCGCACCGCGATCATCTGCGTCGCCTGGGCCGCGGGCTCGGCGTGACCGTTGCGGCGATCATGCTGTTCGGAGAGGACAGCGCGGCCAGTGCCCTGGCGAGCAAAATTTTCCTGGTCGGTGACAGCCACTACTCCCGGGAGCAGGAGTCTGCTGCCGACCGTTTCGGCCTCGATTTGCTGGTGGCCAGCTTCGGCCATGCCGGAGGCGCCACCGATTTCTTCGCCAGGGTTGGCAAAGACGCCGGGAGTCGGGTCCCCTACCTGCTGGCCTCGCACCCGCATCCCGATGACCGGGTCAGGGAATTACAGGGGCTGATCGCTGCCAATGGCTATCGGATTGATACCGTCACACCTCTCGGCCAGGACCTGCTGGAAGATTTGCCGCTCAGCAAGGAACCTCCGGGAAAGGAGCCTGCATCAGCAACAGGTAGGCAAACTTCGCGGCTTTGACGCACTGATAACTTGACGCTTTAAAGTACGATCTTATAATCAAACAAAAGTTAGCCACCAAGGCACCAAGACACAGAGTAAGTTTTTGGTTTTTTTTAAACAATAATGCTGTGCGATGGGACATATTGATCTTTAGCCAGCAAAATGAGTGGCTTAGCGCCTTTGTGCCTTAGTGGCAAACAAAACCTTTTTTGGGGTATAGAATTGTTAAAGTCGACCCGCGCTGCTTTTCAGTTGAAATCAACGCCTGTTCTGGCAAAGTAAAGACACTATGAATGACTTCACGGACCAATTGCCGCTTGGCAAGGCCACCATTTACAAGTCGGAGTACGACCCCGGCCTGCTCTGCCCGGTGCCGCGCAAGCTCAAACGCGACGAGATCGGACTGCCCGCCGCGCTGCCCTTTCACGGTGTCGATATCTGGAACGCTTACGAGATGTCGTGGCTGACGGCCAGGGGCAAGCCGGTGGTGGCTATGGGCGAGTTCCGGATTCCCTGCGAATCACCTTTCCTGATCGAATCGAAATCATTCAAGCTCTACCTCAACTCTTTCAACCAGACCCATTTCGACGATTTCGAGACCGTGCGCGCCCTGCTCAGCCAGGATTTGACCGGGGCTTCCGGCTGGCCGGTGGACGTGCGACTGATCGATGCCGGGGCGTTTGCCGATCAAGAATTTTCTCTTCTGCCGGGAGAGTGCCTCGATGACCTTGATATTGCGATCGAAAGCTACGCCATGGAAGCCGGGTTGCTCGAGGGGGCTACGGCCCCACGACAACTGGTCAGCGAAACTCTGTACAGCCACCTGTTGAAGAGCAACTGCCTGGTGACCGGCCAACCGGACTGGGGCAGCGTCCTGATTCGTTACCAGGGGGGGAAAATAAACCGTGAAGCCCTGCTACGCTATCTGGTTTCCTTCCGCCAGCACAACGAGTTCCACGAACAGTGCGTCGAGCGCATCTACTGCGACCTGATGCGTTTCTGCCAGCCTGAGAAGCTTACCGTCTATGCCCGTTACACCCGGCGTGGCGGACTCGATATCAACCCCTACCGCAGCAACTTCGAGTTCGAAGTGGAGAATATTCGCCTGGCGAGACAGTAGGGTCCTCTCTTGCGAGAACCAGCCACTTCTCAGCGGCAGGTATCTGGAGCATGATATTGAGCGTATTTTTCAACAGAGTCATACGGACATAGAGGAAACAGTTATTTTATGAGGCTCCTTGCAATATTCTTCGTGATCTCGGCTTTTGTGTATTACGTGACCGGCAGGTCTCGAAAATATTCACGAAGGCAGAGATTTGTCTTTGCGTTGATTACCTATGTGACCTTGTATACTGCTTTGCTTGCTACGATATTATTGTCCGGTAACAAACCATAATAGGACCCTATTCACCACGCAGTTCAGGACACATATCTGCCAGTCTGAACCCAATGCCCATAGACCACGGGACTGTTCCATGCCCCAGAGTGTTCGAGATAGTTTCTTTTGAAGATCAATCTGCTTTCCTGTAGAATGCCCCGAAGCAGAACATGCCATTGTGAGATTCCGCCTGTATGGACAAAGACAAGCAGACAAATTTGACGCCCAACGAAATAGCCAGGGCGCTTCTGTTCGCCCAGCAGGTTGTCCCGGGAGCAGGGAACATTGCCCTGCGCTATTTCCGCCAGCCTATCGAGGTGGACAACAAGCTCGGTGAAAGCGGCTTCGACCCCGTGACCGCTGCCGACCGTGCTGTGGAGGCCTTCCTGCGTGAAGAGCTTGGCCGCCGGTTCCCGGAATTCGGGATCATCGGCGAAGAAGAGGGCGTCACGCCCGGCAGCTCGGATATCAACTGGGTGATCGATCCGATCGACGGTACCAAGTCGTTCATCAGCGGCTTCCCGACCTGGGGAATCCTGCTCGGTCTGCAGCAGGGCGATCGAGCCCTGGCCGGGCTGATGTACCAACCGGCGACCGGGGAACTTTTTTCCGGCAGTGCGGCCGGGGGTGTTTTGCGGCAACACGGCAAGACCGTCGCGCTGCAGACCCGGCCGACGGAGCGTCTCGAGGAAGCCATCCTGTACTGTACACACGAGAGCATGTTTGTCGATGAAGCCAACCTCGCCGCCTTCCGCCGCATCGCCGCCAGGGTGCGCCTGCAGCGCTTCGGCGGCGACTGCTACGCCTACTGCATGCTGGCGCTCGGCCGGATTGACCTGGTGGTAGAGGATACCCTGCAACCATACGATATCGTGCCGCTGATACCGATCATCGAAGCCGCCGGCGGCGTGGTGACCGATGCCCGGGGCAAGAGCCCGGTGGCCGGCGGTTTTGTCGTCGCTGCAGCCAACCGTCAACTGCATGAAGAAGCAATGTCACTGCTCTAGCTCGTGGAGGAAAAGAGATGACCATGGTCAAGACTGCCAGCTTCGAATCGCTGATCGAGTTGGCCAAGGAGAACCCGGAGGGCGGGTACACGTTTGTCCTCGATGGCGAATCTTACCAGATCAATGATGTCCTGGAAATTTCCAAGATCGCGACGGAGCATGGCTACATCGTGATCTACTGAAAGAAGAAGTAGCAAAAACAATTACACAGGACTGCCAATCGGCAGTCCTGCCAGACTGTTGACAAACCCTACACATGATGCGGAATTTTTTGGCCTAGCAGGTGGAGTTTCTATGAAGCACAGGGCAACAGATGGTTAATCTGTTGCCCTTTGTTCGCTTTTCTGAAAGACAAAATCGGCGAGACACGTCCCGCCAGAGGCTATAAGCCTCCGAACGCGGCGCGAAGTGCGAAAAAATCAAATCTTTAAGTCGGCAGTTCGCGTACTGCCAGACGCCTTACTTTTGTCCATGCGGCGACAAAAGTAAGCAAAAACGCCTTTCTCCTTGCGGAGGGCATCTCCTCTGCCGGATGTCTGTGACTTCAAAAGCCTGTTACTGATGGGGATCCGGCCCTGTGTCAAAGGGCCTGACCTTGCCGTGTGATTTACCAGGGAAAAGCCTAAGACAACCTTGACCACAGACGCAAGCCTCCACAGCAGGAGAGGCTCTCAAGAGCCTCGGCTCCTGCGGGGGAAGCGTAGCGCTCTTGATCGTTTAGAACAATCCGGATTGAGGTTGCCGCCTTTTCGAATCAGACATGCCCAGCGCAGCGCAGGCCCTTTTCTGCTTACTCTTTTAGGCCAGTAAAAGAGTAAGGCGCAGTCGGGGGGCGCGACCCCCGGGTTTTGATTTTGACTTTGAATTCCAGAATACAATAGCAAAGGGCAACAGATTAACCATCTGTTGCCCTCTCCATCATGAAGTCTGGCTGAACTTTGTCAGCAGCCTGAAAGGGCTACCAATCGACAGCCCTTTGTTTTCGAACTAAAAGCTGTAAATCCTCAAAAATTATAACCCGCTGGCATCCAGCGACGATTCGATCTCCAGCGAACGCAGTTTGAGCACCATCTTGCGGCGCACGGCCGTGGGAATTTCGACATGCAGGCAACGGGTGTCCGGGTTGAGTTTGTTGACGGCGATCCGCTGCAGGGCGTTTGCTCCGGCACCGGGAATCCAGCGCAGATTCTCTTTCGGCAGGAAGGCCCGTTCCTCTCCTTCAAGCAGACTGTCGATATCGGTCTTTGGGTCGACCTGGAAACCGAGCAGCTGCATGCGACCAAGCAGGGCAAAGTTGTAGCAGAGGTGAGCTCCGGCACAAAACTGCACGTACATTTCGTCGGAAAGTTCCCGGATCAGGTTCAACCCGTCACGCAGGAGCTCGTTCGGCTGTAAAAACAGTACGCCTGCTTCCTTGAGAAAATCGCCGACTTCGTCCGGGTTCAGGAAAGGTGGCAAGCCGCCAAGGCCGACCACGACGCGTCGATCGTCGCTGAACGTGCCGACGCAACCGTGGACATCGATGACCAGCTTCGGCAGTTCCATGCCCAGTTCGGCAATGAAATGCGCTAGACCTTCTTCGAGTTTGTAGCAGTAGGGATGGCCATGCTCATCGACGTATGGGTAGATAACATCGATGTTGCTCGGGTTGAGCGGGACGCCCCAGGATTCGAGTTGCCTGACGTTTTCGTCGGTCAAAGGCTCACGACCGGCAAAGCCGAGATTGATCAGCGCCGAGCCGCCTTTGCCGGTCCGCAGAAAGTAGAGGGCGACTTCCAGGGTGTGCGGGTCGTAGGGGCCATGACTGGCTGTGACCAGCGGTAAGCGATGCCGGACATTGGCCTGCAGGTGGCGTAGCAGCAATACGCCACCTGCCGCATCCGGCAGGTAACGGCCTTCGAATTCCGGCAAGGATTTCCCGCACGGCCGCCAGCCGCAGTCTTCAGTTGGTAAGGCGGAGAAAAACTTGAGCAGAACCGTCTCTCGCCAGGCTGCGACAAAGCGCAGACAACGGTCTGGCAGGCGGTAATAGATGGCATAGTGATTGGCGTCAAGATAAATGCGGGCGTCCAGACGCTTGAGAAGCTCACGGTTGTAATTGTTCTGGGTCGACTTCAACAGGCGTTCGGTAATCTCGACCATGGCCGCAAAACGCTCTTCACCCGGTATGTCGTCGAGCAGTTCAACCCGCTTGAGATGACTGTAGTCCTCTTTGCCTATCTCTACCTCCAGGCGATTAAGGTGGCGTTTGAAGGGGACGGCTTCGTCGACTTCAAACTGGCTGAGGAATAGCGGGGATATGCCGGGACGATCGGTTTTCATAATATCTCCAGGTAAGTTTCGCCGGACGTGCTTTTAATCTTAACACGGGTGGCACGAATTTTCCTGAAGGCCGGAATGGAACCTGCCTCGTGGATTTTATTTGCGAATTCGGCCGAGCGAGAAAAAAATACCGATGATGCACAATGCCGAGAAGGTCAGCAGAGAGGCCCGCATACTGTCGAGGAATTGTCCCTGGGTTTGTGGAGTGACGGCCTGTCCGCCCATGAAGATGGAAAAGATTATAGTGATGACCGTCATACTGGCCATCATGCCCAGGGTGCGCATGGTGCTGTTGAGTCCCGAGGCGACACCGAGGTAGCGGGTCGGGATGCTGCCCATGATGACGCTGATGTTTGGCGATGAGAAGAGGGCAAAGCCGAGACCGAGAGTCACCAGGGTCGCCAGGACCAGGGAGATTGGCGTGGTCGCGCCGATGGTCGCAGCAATGCCGAGGCCGGTTGCGCAGAGGCCCATGCCGATCGTTGCAACAGCTGGTGCGGAGAAGCGGTCGGCAAGTCGGCCGCACAAAGGTGAAAAGACCGTCTGGATGATCGGTTGGAGAATCAGGATGGTCCCTGCTTCGCGCGGGTTGAGCCCTTTGACGTACTGCAGGTAGAGGCTCAGGAAAAAGGTGACGCCGAAGGTTGCCGCGTAGTTGAGCAGGGCGGCCAGGTTGGAGAAGGCGAAGACGCGGTTGTTGCGCAGAAGGTTTACGTTGAGGACCGGGTATTCGGTGCGCGATTCCAGGATCAGGAAATGGATCAGGCCTGCCGTTCCCCCCGCAGCCAGAGCCCAGGCCCACCATCCCTGGTCGAGATTGGACGCCCCGGTGATCAGCATCAGGATGGCCGCGGCGTAGACCAGGCTGCCACGCCAGTCGAAAGGTTCGCCGCGGGATTCCGCCCACTCGCCGCGCAGCTTGGCGCAGCTGGTGGCAAAAGTGATCGCGCCGAGTGGTACGGCCAGATAGAAGATTGATCGCCAGCCGAACGCGGTGACCAGGGCGCCGCCGAAAAAGGGGCCGCAGGAGATGCCGGCATAGACGCTGGCGACGGCAATGCCGAGCGCCTTGCCGCGTTCTTCGGGCGGAAATACCGAGACAACGATGGCGAAGGTGGTTGCCATGACCATTGATCCGCCCATCCCCTGCAGGAAACGCATGACGATCATCGACTCGATCGACCAGGCCTGGGAGAGCAGCCCGCCGGCGACAGTGAAGGCGACGATGCCGTACTGGAAGACCTTGCGGCGGCCATGGATATCGCCCATACGGCCCATGGCCAGCAAAAAGATCGAGGCGGAGAGGACGTAAGTGGTTTCCACCAGACCAAGCTGCATGGCGCTGGCATTGAAGTCGCGGCCGATCGCCGGCAGCGCCACGCCGACCGCCGACATCATGAAGGGCATGAGGAAATGGGCGGTGCAGACGACCATGAGCGTCGCGGTGCGGGACACGTGTTGGGACATCAGCCCCCCACTGCGCGAGGTGCGAGGCGCGGAAAAGCCGGAACGTGGGACGCGGGACGCGGGACGCGAATAAGCAATTGGTCATGGTGAGAGGGGCTTTTCACTTTTTACGTTTCCCTTTTCACAAATAGGTTCTGCCGCCAACGTAGGTTTTAGCAAAGAATTTATTCGAGAGTTTTTCCATGCGGACGTTTTTGCCGGTGCGCGGAGCGTGAATGAATTCACCGTTGCCGGCATACATGCCGACGTGTGTTACCCGCTTGCCCCCCTTGGTGGCGAAGAAGACCAGGTCGCCGGGGCGCAGTTCCGATTTGGCAACCCACTTGCCGGCTTTGTACTGGCTGCGCGAGACCCGTGGCAGATTGAGGCCGTTGAGGCGGTAGGAGACCATGGTCAGGCCGCTGCAGTCAAAACCGTTTTTGGCCGTGGTGCCGCCCCAGCGATAGGGGATGCCGATGAAGCGTTTGGCGGTATTGACCAGTTCGCTGCGTAGATCGCCCTTGCCGGACTTCTGGATCCGTGCCGCAGTGTAGTCTTCCGGAAAGACGATAAAAAAATTGTCGATCAACCCCTGTGCCTGCAGGCGTTCCGCCTCACTGCGCGCCGGCTGGTAGGTGGCGTGGTTGCCGAAGCGGACCTTGTAGAGACCGGATTCATGGCGAAAGTAGTAGGCATCAATGCCACGGGATTCGAGGAGCTGCTCCAGGCGCACTGCGTTGTCGAGGTTGGTGAAAGCTCCGACCTGGATCGAGTAGCCCATCTTCTGCAGGGGGGTGTCTGGCTGTTGGTCGTCAGGGGCTTCGTCCAATAGTGCAGCGATCGGGTCTTTCGCGACAGGTTGCGGTGCCTGCTTCTTCACCGGTGTCGATGGCGATGAACAGGCCGAGAGCAGGAATAAGAGCAGGAGCAGAGAGTAAGTCTTTTTGACGAGAGGTGCTGAGCGGGGGATTTTTGTCGCCATCTCTGGTGCATCATCCTTGTTGGGATATTCGAGGAGCCCAGATTAACATAATTAGTGGGGAAAAATAAGGTTAACAAGAGGGATGTTCAGAGGTGGCTGTCTTTTGTTTGCCGATTGCGTTCGGCAGGTGCGTTTATAATTAAAAACGAAAATCAGAACCGGCGGGTCGCGTCCCGCCCGACGCCATACTTTTGTCCGGCAACAAAAGTATGCAAAAGTGCCTTCTCCTTGCGGAGGGCATCTCCTTTGCCAGTTTTCTGAGAAATCAAATAACGACGGATCTTAATAAGTCGGCCCGTTACAGGGGGGCCTTCTTTTCAGTGTGACTTACAGGGGAAAAGCTTGAAACCATGACGACCGTTGCAATTCTCCAGAGAAGGAGAGGCTCACAAGAGCCTCGTCACCTACGGGGGAAAGCTGGGCCGTTGATCGATAAGAACACTCCCGATTGAGGTTGCCGCCTTGACGAACCAGACATGCCCAGCGCAGCGCAGGCCCTTTTCTGCTTACTCTTTTGGGCCAGCAAAAGAGTAAGGCGCTGGCGGGACGCGACCCGCCGGTTCTGCTTTTGAATCTTAAAACACCCCCGGCTCTAATGATCTGAGCAGACTCAAGGTAAGTGATAAAGATGCAGGGATACCCCGCCTACGGGATCAGCTTCCGGGAAATTATCTCCTGGTGTGAACAAGCCGACCCGTTCGGCACCCGGAATGTGTTGAGCAAAGAGGTCATCGAGGTATTCAGGTCCGTGACGAGGCGAGTTGAGGCAGGCGAGGACCTCTCCGCCGGGGGCAGTCAGTGCGGGTAAACTGCGCACCAGTTTCGGCCAGTGGCTCTCGGCATTAAAACTCTTCCCCTGGGAGGCAGGCGGATCGCAGATCACCAGATCGAAAGGGCCGAGCTTGCGAAGCCTGCCGAGGCTGCGAAAGAACTCCAGGGGCAGGAAGCTGGCCCGGCGCAGCTCGATATGGTTGAGCCGGTGGTTGAGCTTGCCGAGCTCGAGGGCGCCGCGATTCATGTCGAGGTTGACAACCTGGCTCGCCCCGCCGGCCAGGGCGGCGACGGAAAAACCGCAGCTGTATGCGAACAGGTTGAGGACCTTTTTGGCCGTGCTACGTTCCCGGACCAGCTTGCGGCCGATGGCCATGTCCGGGAAGAACCCGATATTTCTGGCCTCGCCGAGGCGTAACCGGTAGCAGAGCCCTGCCTCCACGGCGACCGGGTTATCCGGCAGACTCCCCCTGAGCAACCGGCCCGGCTCGCCGGGCAGGAAGCGCTCCTGCAGGAAGATGGTCTCGGGCTTGTCAGGCAGTGTCGTGTCGAGCAGACGGGTCAGTTCGTCCAGCCAGGCCTGCGGCCGTTGTTCGTAGAGAGTGACCATGATCACCGGCGGGAAGGAGTCGATCACCAGATCCTTGTAGCCGGCAAAGCAGTGCCCGCGGCCGTGGAAAAGACGCCTCGCCTCGCCGGAGCGTGACGGGCGCCGGGCTATTTCATCGCGGACAATCTGCATGGGGCCTGCAGGCGACGGTTCGTCGGCAAGGAGATTCAATATCTGACTTTGAGGCGATCAAGGGTGCGGTGGATGTCCTCGAGGCTGAAACCCTGTTTTTCACAACACATCTCTGACCAGGTTTCGTATTGCTCAACCCGCATCACCAACTCGGCGATCAGCTCTTCGCGGCCGGCGAACCTGGACGGGTTGTCCGCGACCTTGAGCAACAGCGGCACGATAAAGTCCGGCAGGTCGCCCTCACTGTTTTCGCGGCGCGTGACTTCGGCCAGCCTGGTGAAAATGTCCATGACAAGGTCCTTGCAAAGAGAAACGACAGTGCTGCCTTTGAGCATAACCTTAAGAGAAGCAATGGCGCAAGACCGAGAATAAAGGTCAGGGCAGCAACACCTTGAAGATCATGCGCATGGCAAGCAGAGTGATGAGCAGCTTGAAAGCCCGGAGAAAAAACTGCTCCGGGACCTGGTGCCGGAGCCTGGTGCCGGCATAGGAGCCGGAGATGACGGCGAGGATCATCAGGAGCATGAGGGCCAGGTAGGGGCCAAAGGCGAAACCGAGCAGGCCGAAGGTGATGATTTTGACCAGGTGGACGATGGTCATGAAGGCCGCACCGGTGACCACCAGTTGATCGCGACTGAGGCCGGCACGGACCAGGAAGGGCATATTCAGGGGGCCGGTCGCGCCGACGAACAGGGTCAGGAAAGCCTGGACGAAGCCGAGGCTCAAGAACCGGCCGGGAAACCAGAGCTTTTTCTTGATCTGTGGCAGCCAGGTCATGGCCAGGATAAAGATCCCCAGGGGCAGGGGAAGGAACTCGGTGGGGACTTTGAGCACCACCCGGGAACCGGCCAGGGCTCCGATCAGGCAGCCGGCCAGGAATGGCCAGAGGATGTCCCGGCGGATATCTTTCGCTGAGAAGGCGCCGCGACTGGCATTACTGGCAAACTGGACCACGCCGTGGACCGGAACGATCGCGGCAGGGGGCAGGAATATGCTCATGACTGAAATCAGCAGCATACCGCCGCCGAGCCCGAGCACGGCAGTCAAGGATGAGGAGAGGAATGCGGCAACAATCAGGAAGAGATTGTCCATCAGCTGTCGGCAGCCAGCTCCCGGCGGTAGTCATGCAGGATCGACTTGATCCGAATCGTATTCTCCGGGCCGCAGCGGATCAGGATCTTGCGCCCGGCCGAAAGGGCCTCCATGTCAGGGTCTGCGAAAAGGTAGAGGGCCTTTGGTTGTACCAGGTAAATCGGGCCGACCACCTGCGGTGCGGCGAGCAGGTGGTCGATGACTTCGATCAACCGGTCGTTGAAGTAGGCGTCGGGATAACCGAGGCTCTCGTAGGCCTCCTGGAAGAGCGGGTAGAGACGTTTGTAGACGGCGACGGTCTGCCGGGTATCGAGAGCGGCCAGCATTTTCACCAGCGGCGTGTAACGCTGGTAGTTGGCAGGGTCGATCGCCAGCTGGCCCCTTTCGCCATCGGCGAGGAACGCCCCCGGAATCTGCCTGATTGGCCGGTGGGCTTTTGGCAGCTGCGGTCGGGGCAGATTGTCGACCATGACCACGAAGCGTTCGATGAAGTGTTCGAGAACAAAGAACCGGTCGAGTTTCTGGTCGGCGAAGAGCCTGGCCAGAATCTCGGCCATCGGCGCATCGCTCTCCTTTAGTTCCGGCAGGGGTTGTTCAGGGTCGAGGACCGGGGCCGCGGCTTCAAGTTCTTCCGGAGTCTGGGCGACCGGATGTTCAATCACCGGTTTTGCCGGTGGCACAACGCTTGGTGGTGGCGTCATCGTCCCGGTCATGGTCGACGGCTCCGGCTGGTAATAGAGCCACCAGGCAACCGCGAGGATGATGCCGATAACGATAAATCCGATCCGGAATGGCCAGTTTTTCATGTCGAGTGTCTCCTGCTTCAGGATATTAGAACAATAACCTCTATTGCCGCCACGTCAACCTCAGCTCCCCCATTGTAATGCCGCCCACCAGGCGCCTGTGACAACCACAACAGCGATCAGGGCGAGGATGGCATTCCAGGTCCTGCCGGGCCGTCCCCGCTTCTCAATCAACAGCTCCGCACCGAAGCCGAGCGGCAGGCCGAACAGGAAGCCGAACAGGTGGGCGCCGAGGTCGGTATTTTCGCCGCCGGCGCCGAGCATGGCCAGCAGGCCGAGAGCCGCGGCGACCGGCAGGGTCCAGCGGCGCCGCGGGCGCAGGTTGTGGCGGTAGCGCACCATGCTGATTGTGGCAAGAATACCCACCGCGCCGAAGATCGCCGTAGAAGAACCGACGGCGCGGTGGGCAGGGTTCTGCAGCCAGGCGTTGGCCAGATTGCCGAGGGCTCCGGCTGCGAGCAGCAGCAGCCATGCCGGGCCCGAGCGCAGGTCACGGCAGAGCCTGGAGATGAAGATGCCGCCGATCAGCAGGTTGCCGAGCAGGTGCTGCCAGTCGGCGTGCAGGGTCAGCGCGGTGATCAGACGCCACCACTGGCCGGCCATGATTTTTCCGGCGTGGGCGTTGCCGAGGACTTTCCAGTCGACCGGGTGGTGCCCGGCCAGCTCAACCTGGTGCAGGGTGAGGTTGTAGAATGCGCCGATGGCGATCAGCACCCAGATGGTCGTAGTGCGATTGTCAACCAGGGGCGTCCCCTGCGGCGGAGGGGGAGGCCAGTCACGGTTCTCGTTTTCGTATTGCCGCAACTCGTGGAGAGCCGCCTCCTGCATTCCGGCCGGGACCAGCAGCTGCCAGCCGAAGCCGTGCCGTTCGGCCTGGCAGGGGATTCGGCGAGCTTCCAGGACCAGTGCCCAGCTGCGCATGCGGCGCTTTGACAGGGTTCCTCCCTGCCCCCCTTCAAGAGTCACCGGCAGGGGGCGCCAGTCTTCCCCGGGTTGCCCCGGAATTATGTCAACGGGTGGCTCTGGCATGTCTCCATCATCGCAAATTGTCGTCGCTGCGTCACCTTGTGTTTTCTTGACTTGCGGCTTTTGTCGTGATAGTTACTTTATAGTAACTAAAGATTTGGCAGAGTCCGTGGAGCCCTTTGCATGTCACAGCTGACCACACGTCAACAGCAGGTTTACGATTTCCTGGCCGGGCATATCGCCGCCAAAGGTTATCCGCCGACCCTGCAGGAAATAGCCCGGCATCTCCAGATCTCCGGTAACCTTGGCGTTTTGCGGCATCTCCAGGTGCTGGAGCGCAAAGGGCTGATTAATCGCAGTCCCGGCAGCTCCCGTTCGATTGTCCTGGCGGACCGGTCCCGGAGCGAGTCGGTTGCCCTGCCGTTGATCGGTACGGTGCAGGCCGGCCTGCCGCAGTTGACAGATGAGCAGGTCGAGGCACATCTCGCCGTCGACGGCTCGCTGGTTAAAGGCAAGGATTCATTTTTGCTGCGGGTTCGTGGCGAGTCGATGATCGAGGCGCATATCATGCCAGGCGACCTGGTCGTGGTGCGGCCGCAGCCCTCTGCGGAGAACGGCGAGATCGTGGTGGCCCTGATCGACAATGAAGCAACTCTCAAACGATTCTATCGCGAGGGCGAAGAGATTCGCCTGAAGCCGGAAAACTCCGGTATGAGGGCATTGATCTACCGCGAGCGCGACGCGGAGGTGCAAATCCTCGGCAAGGTCACCGGCCTCTGTCGTCCCCTGGGTTAGGCATCATGAAAACCTGTGAACCGAATATCCGGGTCGGCGTCATCCACGGTCCGGGCAACCGGATCACGCCCGTCTGGTTCGACCTGAAGCACCGCAAACACACCGTGCGTGAAATCACCAACACCTGGCGCGACCGGCAGGGCGAAACGGTCCGGATCCACTTCCACGTCACCGACGATGGCGCGCTTTACGAACTGGTTTACGATCTGGGGAGTACGACCTGGGCGTTGGAGAGGATTGAAACTCTTTGAGAAAGCGAGGGACGCGGAACGCGGGACGAGGTACGCGAACGGCAAAAGCATTTTAACGCCCGTTCGCTACGCTCACTCAAGTCGCAAAGTAGCGCAAAGAAAAAACTAAGGCCTCGTTCTTTTCTTTGCAATTTTGTCTCCTCCCTTGGCGCCTTTGCGTTAGAAGCTTTTTGTTTTGGCTTTCGCTTTTCGCGTTCCGCGTCACTCGTCCCACGTTCCGGGTTTTATTATGAAAACCATCATGCATGTCGACATGAATGCGTTTTTTGCCGCGGTTGAGCAGCAATCGAACCCGGCCTTGCGGGGCCGGCCGATCGCGGTGACCGGTAGCGAGAAGCGCTCGATCATCCTGACCGCTTCCTACGAGGCGCGGACCTTCGGGGTGAAGACCGGCATGACTCATTTCGAGGCTTTCGAGCGATGTCCGCAGTTGACTCTGGTGCCGGCTAACAACCGGCTCTACACTCACGTATCGACGCAGATTATGGCGCTGCTCCATGATTATACGCCATTGCTGGAGATCTTCTCGGTCGACGAAGCGTTTCTTGATCTCAGCGGTTCCCTGAAACTATTCGGTGGAGCTGAGCGTATCGCCTACCTGATCAAGTCTCGGATCAAGTCCCGTTTCGGCATCACCTGCTCGGTCGGGATTGCGCCGAACAAGCTGCTTGCCAAGTTGGCCTCGGAACAAAACAAACCGGACGGCCTGACCATCTTCCGCCCGGAAGAGGTTCCTATAATCCTGGAACAGATGCCGGTCCAGGAGTTGTGCGGCATCGGTCGACGGCTCGGCAGGCAGCTGCAGAGCTTCGGTATCTTTACCTGTGGCCAACTGAGCCGGTTCCCTTTGCATGTCCTGCGCAGAAAATATGGGGTGATCGGTGACCGGTTGCACGATATGGCGCGCGGTATCGACTCTTCTCCGGTCATTCCCGAGGAGAGCAGCGCGCCGATCAAGTCGGTTGGACACAGCCGCACCTTGCGCGATGACCTGGAAGGTCGCGATGCCATCTGTGCCTTTCTGCTGCAGCTGGCCGAAATGGTCGGTCGGCGAGCCCGGCGTCATCGGGTTTCCGGTAGAGTGATCACCCTGACGCTACGTTACGCCGACTTTACGACCGTGAGCCGGCAGCAGGCTCAGTCGGACTACCTTGACAGCAGCGAGGCGATTTATCACGCCGGGGTGAAGATCCTCGACAGCATGGTCCTGGACCAGCCGGTCCGCCTGCTCGGCATCCGATTGTCGAGCCTGCGTTTCCGTACCGGTCAGCTGCCGCTCTTCCCTGACGACCGGCGGCGCTTTCTGCTGACCGAGGCCAGGGATTGTGCCAACGATCGCTATGGCGACTTCACCGTCATGTTCGGCAGCCTGCTTGAGCAGAAAGGCAAGGGCAGCCATGTGATCTCGCCGGCCTGGCGGCCGAAAGGGGCGCGGAACGTCGAGGTCCAATAGTGCTGGCCGGGGCTGTTCGCTGCGTGGAAGAGATTAAGGATTACTTGTTTTCGGTTGCTTCGAGCAGGGCGTGCAGCATCGCTACGCGGGTCATCGGCGCACCCGCTGCTGCCGCCCGCTGCAGAGGGATGCGGTAGATCGCGTCGAGTTCGAGGGGGGCCGCTTGTTGCCGGTCGATCATCATGCTCGGCCGGTAGGCGCCCATGCCTGCAGTCACCTGCAGCATGCGCTCGATGAAATCCGGTCCTTCGATCGGTTGCGAGAAACCCTGCTGATTGGCGGCATCGATTACTTCCTGCATCAGTTCAGTGATCAGCTGCCGGGTCTCCGGGCAGTTCAGCAACCGGTCGGTAGGCAGGCCGGTCAGGGCACAGAGGCCGTTGAAAGGGATGTTCCAGACCAGTTTTTCCCAGCGAATCCTGGTGAGGTCTGTATAGGCCTCGCAGGGGATGCCGGCCTGGCTGAAAATTTCGGCGAGCCGTTCGGTCCTGGCACTGAGTTCGCCAGCAAATTGAGCGATGCGAATGGAGCCCTGGTCGAGGTGATGAACCGTGCCCGGTTCGCCGCGGTTGCAGCAGAGAAAAGCGACGCCGCCGATGATCTGCTGCCTGTCGAAGGCGGTTGCCAGAACCTCTTCATTGCCGAGGCCGTTCTGCAGGGTCAGGATGGTTGTCTCGGCTGCGGCCAGGGGGCGGGTCAGGGCGACCAGCTGGTCGTTGGCGTAGGCCTTGAGGCCAATCAGGACCAGGTCTACCGGACCGATTTCCCGGCTGCTCCGGTAGGCCTTGACCTCGGCAAGGTGGAAATCCCCCCGTGGCGAGTTGACCTTGAGCCCGCCGCTGGAGACGGCCCGAAAGTCGCGGCGCATCAGGAAGTGCACGTCGTGCCCGACCCGCTGCAGAAGGGCCCCGTAGTAGAGACCCAGGGCCCCGGCGCCGATCACTCCGATCCGCATTCTCTCCCCTCGGGGTTTTGGCCTGCGGCTGAATGGTTGCCTGGTAAATAAACCCGCGAAGAATCTGCGGTTTTATTGACCAAGAGAGGCTTCTGTGTTAGTCTGATAATTTCCATGGGAGAAAAACGAATGTTTAAAATTGGTGATCGTGCTGTTTACCCCGCACAGGGGGTAGGTGTTGTTGAGAATATTGAGTCCCGCGAGTTTTGTGGTCAGACCCACGATTTTTATATCCTGCGTATCATTGATAACGATATGACGATCATGGTTCCGGTTGGCAATGCCAACCAGGTGGGTTTGCGCAACCTTATCAGTAAAGACAAGGTCGAGACAATATACAATGTCCTCGAGGAAAAGCAAGCCGAAGTCCTTTCGATTGCCTCCTGGAGCAGGCGCCAGCGCGAATATAACGATAAGATCAGAACCGGTAACCCGCAGGATGTCGCGGAGGTTTTGCGCGAACTTTACCTGATCAAGGAATCGAAAGAACTCTCCTACGGAGAAAAAAAGGTGCTGGAACTGGCGCGCAGGTTGCTGATCAAGGAGCTGGCCCTTGCTGAAGGGGTCGCCGAAGAGAAAGTTTCCCAACGTCTCGAAAAGATGGTCAACTGATTAGATTTGACTGAACAAGGTTTTTTAGCCGGGTGCTGACAGGCACCCGGCTTTTTTGTGCCTCATCGGCCAGAATATGTGATTAATGATTTTCAAGTGAAGGTAAATACGATAAATATAACAATTCAAGCAACATGACCTGACCTTCACTGAAGACGACAGGAAAACTTATGAATGTACACGTCCTGGTTCCGGCAGCAGGCAGCGGCAGCAGACTGGATGGCGATACCCGCAAACAATATCTCGAACTGGGTGGGCAGCCTGTTCTGGTACGAACCCTGGCTCGTCTTGCCGCTCTGCCCCAGATCACGACAATTCATCTGATCGTTCCGGAAGAGGACGTGACTTTCTGTCGTAGCGAACTTGTGGAGCACTATCGTCTGGACAAGATCGGTGCCGTGATAGTCGGTGGTGCCGAACGCCAGGATTCGGTACGCAACGGCCTGGAAGCCTGCGGCGCAGCCAACCAGGATGTCATCCTGGTGCATGACGGGGTGCGACCCTTCTTCCCGCAGGACCAGATCGGGCGCCTGGTGCAGTTGGCGGACATGGAAGGTGCGGCCCTGCTCGCGGTCCCGGCGCAGGATACAATCAAAGAGGTTTTCGACGGCCGGGTCCGTTCAACTCTGGACCGCCACCTGCTCTGGCAGGCCCAGACCCCCCAGGCCTTTCGTTGCGAGCGGATTCGTGAGGCGCATCGCCGGGCCCATGTCGGCGGTTATATCGGTACCGATGATGCCTCGCTGATCGAATGGTGTGGCTGGCCGGTCGCGGTACTGCATGGTCATCCGCACAATATCAAGATAACCACGCCCGCAGACCTGATTCTGGCCAGGGCTTTGCTGGAGGGCGGAGAGGTGAGTCTGACATGATGCGTATTGGCCACGGTTTTGATGTCCACCGCCTGGTCCCGGAACGGCCCCTGGTGCTGGGTGGTGTGGAGATCCCTTACGAGTACGGCCTGCTCGGCCATTCTGATGCGGATGTTCTTTTGCATGCGGTTTCTGATGCCATCCTCGGTGCCCTTGGCCTGGGGGATATCGGCCGCTATTTCCCTGATACGGACCCGACATACAAGGGTGTCAACAGTATGCTGCTGCTAGAGCATGTGGTTGGCCTGGCCCAGACGCGCGGCTTCCGGATCAGTAACCTTGACACCACGATCGTGGCCCAGAGGCCCAAGCTCGCACCCTACGTCTCGCAGATGGTGACCAACATTGCCAATGTTTGCCAGGTGCCGAGCGGTTGCGTCAACGTCAAGGCCACGACCACCGAAGAGATGGGCTTTACAGGCCGCGGCGAAGGGATCTCGGCACACGCCGTGGTCCTCATGACAACCAGCGAAATATAGTTTGGACAAAGCACCATTACGAGGAGTCCCCGTCAAATGAGTCAACCCGAGGTCCAGATGGGCCCTAACTTTATTCGCAATATCATCGATGAGGACCTTGCCAGCGGCAAGCATCAGACGGTGATAACCCGCTTTCCCCCGGAACCGAACGGCTATCTGCATATCGGTCACGCCAAGTCGATCTGTCTCAACTTCGGTCTGGCCGGTTATTACGGGGGGCGCTGTCACCTGCGTTTTGATGACACCAACCCGGTCAAGGAAGAGCAGGAATATATTGATGCCATCAAGGAGGACGTCCGCTGGCTCGGTTTCGAGTGGGGTGAGCACGAGTACCATGCCTCGGACTACTTTGAAACCCTCTATGCTTATGCGGAGAAGCTGGTAGAGAAGGGGGTGGCGTTTGTCTGCGACTTGAGTCCCGAGGAGATGCGCGAGCATCGTGGCACCCTGACCCTGCCCGGCAAGGAGAGTCCCTACCGGGGGCGTAGCATCGACGAGAACCTTGTCCTGCTGAGGCGCATGCGGGCCGGTGATTTTGCCGATGGGTCCCGGGTCCTGAGGGCGAAGATCGACATGGCATCACCAAACATGAACCTGCGGGACCCAATTATCTACCGCATCCTGCGGGCGGCTCATCCGCGTACCGGTAATAGCTGGTGCATCTACCCGATGTACGATTTTGCCCACGGGCAGTCCGACTCGATTGAAAAGATCACCCATTCTCTCTGTACTCTCGAATTCCAGGACCATCGCCCTCTATACGACTGGCTCTGCGAAGCGTTGGAGATTTATCATCCGCAGCAGATCGAATTCGCCAGGCTCAACCTGACTTACACGGTGATGAGCAAGCGCCGTCTGCTGGAACTGGTCAACGAAAAACATGTGTCCGGTTGGGACGATCCGCGCATGCCGACCCTTTCGGGGATGCGGCGGCGTGGTTTTCCCGCTGCCGCGATTCGCACTTTCTGTGAGCGGATCGGTGTTGGCAAGAGTGACAGCGTCATCGATATGACTGTCCTGGAAGACTGTGTCCGAGAAGTGCTCGATGCATCTGCCCCCCGTGCCATGGGTGTGTTGCGTCCTCTCAAGGTGACGATTACCAACTACCCGGAGGGTGAGAGCGAGGAGTTTACCGCCCCGTGTCACCCGAAGAACCCGGAGATGGGTTCCCGGACGATCCCATTCAGCCGCGAGATTTATGTTGATCGTGACGATTTCATGGAAGACCCACCGAACAAGTTCTTTCGCCTCGGACCGGGCCGTGAAGTGCGTTTGCGCTACGGCTATATCATTCACTGTGATGAGATCATCAAGGACTCAGCTACCGGTGAGGTGACAGAACTGCGCTGTACTTATGACCCGGAAACCGGTGGTGGCAAGCTTCCGGAAGGGCGTAAGAAGGTCAAGGGGATCATCCACTGGGTCTCGGCGGCTCATGCCCTGCCCGTTAAGGTGCGTCTCTATGACCGTCTTTTCAGTCTTGCCGACCCGGCCGGCGAGAAAGAACGTGATTACCGTGAACTGCTCAACCAGGAGTCTTTTGAACAGCTTGACAAGGCCCTGGTGGAACCAGGCCTGGCCACAGCTGAACCAGGTGACGCCTTCCAGTTTGAACGGCTCGGTTACTTTAATGTTGATGCAGCGGATTCTGAAGCAGGTCGTCCGGTTTTCAATCGGGTTGTCACCTTGCGTGACACCTGGGCGAAAGTTGCAGAAAACTAAAGCTTTGACGTAGAGCCCTCGGAGAAAAACATGTCATTACGTGTTTACAATACGCTTTCAGGCAAGAAGGAAGAGTTTCAGCCGCTGGTGCCCGGCAAGGTCGGGATGTACGTGTGCGGTGTAACGGTTTACGATTATTGTCATATCGGCCACGCCCGGGCCAATATTGTTTTCGATATCGTCTATCGTTACCTGCAGTACAGCAACTACGATGTCACCTATGTTCGGAATTACACCGATGTGGATGACAAGATCATCAACCGGGCCAATGAGCGCGGTATCAGCAGCCAGCAGCTCTCGGAAGAATTCATCCAGGCTTTTGACGAAGACATGGATGCACTGGGATTGCGCAAACCGACCCACGAGCCAAAGGCAACCGAGTATATTGATCGGATTATTGTCCTTGCTGAACAGCTGATTGAGAAGGGGATGGCTTACGAATCCGCCGGGGATGTCTACTACAGCGTGGAGACGTTCCCCACCTACCTGAAGCTGTCGAAGCGCAACATGGAAGAGATGCAGGCCGGCGCACGCATCGCCCCGGGAGAACAAAAACACAACCCGATGGATTTTGCCCTCTGGAAAGCCGCCAAGCCCGGCGAGCCGAGCTGGAAGTCGCCTTGGGGCGCCGGTCGTCCTGGTTGGCACATCGAGTGCTCGGCGATGAGTTCGACCCTGCTCGGCGACACCTTCGATATCCATGGCGGCGGCCGCGACCTGATCTTCCCGCATCACGAAAACGAGATCGCCCAATCCGAAGGCGCCTCGGGCAAACCATTCGTCAAGTACTGGCTGCACAACGGTTTTGTCAATATCAACCAGGAGAAGATGAGCAAGTCCCTGGGCAACTTCTTTACCATTCGGGACATTCTGAAGACTTATGATCCGGAGGTGGTCCGATTCTTCATCCTGACTGCGCATTACCGGTCGCCGATTGACTTTTCCGATCAGAACCTCAAGGAGTCCCAGTCCGGCCTGAGTCGTTTCTACGAAGCGCTGCAGGCGGCAGCCGATGCCGTGCAGGGGTGTCCCGAAGGTGAAGGGGCTGCGGAAGAAGCGGAAAAGCTCGATGAACAATTCCGTTCAGCGATGGATGACGACTTCAATACAGCCCAGGCGATTGGCCATCTTTTCGAAGGTGCCCGGGCGATCAACCGCCTGATCGCCGAGAAAAAATTCCGCAAAAAGGCAGACAAGGTCGCATCAGTCAGAGCCCTCAGGGAAAAAATTTCGAAACTTGGCGATGTCCTCGGCCTGTTCGGTTCCGATCCGACCAGCTGGCTGAGAAAGCAGAACCTCAAGGGTTTGCAGGAGCTTGGCATGACTGAAACCGATGTTGAAGCAGCCATCAGGGATCGACTGGAGGCGCGGAGCAGCAAGGACTTCGCCCGCGCTGACCAGATTCGGGACGAGCTGACGCAAAAGGGTGTTGAACTGCTCGATTCACCGACCGGGACAACCTGGAAAATCAAGTGATCTGCAGCTGTACAGCAAAAGAGGCGTCCGTGAGGGCGTCTCTTTTCAATTTAGGTAAGTTGGCATGGCCAAGTTTGTTCTGAAATCCGATTACCGGCCACAGGGCGACCAGCCCGAGGCGATTGCCGAGCTGACCGCTGGCATCAATCGCGGCGACCGTCACCAGGTCCTGCTTGGTGTGACCGGCTCGGGAAAAACCTTCACCATGGCCAACGTCGTCAACGAGCTGCAACGGCCGGCCCTGGTGCTGGCACCGAACAAGACCCTGGCCGCTCAACTTTACGGCGAATTCAACGAGCTTTTCCCTGACAACGCTGTTGAGTATTTTGTCTCCTATTACGACTACTACCAGCCGGAAGCCTACGTCCCGACTACGGACACCTTCATCGAAAAAGACTCCTCGATCAATGAGGAAATTGACAAGCTGCGCCACAGTGCCACCCGCAGTCTGTTGACCCGCCGCGACGTGCTGATCGTTGCGTCGGTTTCCTGCATTTACGGACTCGGTTCACCGGAAGCCTACCACGGCCTGCTGATTCGCCTGGAGCAGGGGATGGAACTCGAGCGCAACCAGCTGCTCCGGCGACTGGTCGACATCCAGTACAGCCGCAACGACATCGATTTCCATCGCGGCAGTTTCCGGGTGCGCGGCGACACGGTAGAGGTCTTTCCGGCCTATGAAGAGGATCGCGCGCTGCGGATCGAATTCTTTGGCGATGAAGTCGAAACGATCAGTGAAATCGACCCGCTGCGTGGCAAGGTGATCGACCGCCTGCCGTCGACCGCGATTTTTCCGGCAAGCCATTATGTGGCCACCAAGCCGACTCTGGACCGGGCGATTCGCGACATCCAGGACGAACTCCGGCAACGCATCCAGTTTCTACGTGCCGGGAACAAGCTGGTGGAGGCGCAACGCATCGAGCAGCGCACTCTGTTTGATATCGAGATGATGGAGGAGATGGGCTTCTGTCAGGGCATTGAAAATTATTCCCGTCACCTGGATGGCCGCAAACCGGACTCGCCCCCGGCAACGCTCTTCGACTATTTCCCGGAAGACGCGTTGGTCTTTATCGACGAGAGCCACGTCACCGTTCCCCAGCTGGGAGGGATGTATCGTGGTGATCGCAGCCGCAAGGAGACCCTCGTCGAATACGGTTTCCGCCTCCCCTCAGCCCTGGATAACCGGCCGCTGACTTTCGATGAATTCCGCGACAAGAACCTGCAGACGGTTTACGTCTCAGCAACCCCGGGCGATTACGAGCTGACCCAGGCCGCCGGTGTGGTCGTTGAACAGATCGTCCGGCCGACTGGCCTGGTCGATCCGCCGCTGGATGTACGTCCGGCGGGCAACCAGGTCGATGACCTGATCGACGAAATCCGCAGGGTTTCGGCAAAGCAGGGACGGATCCTGGTCACCACGCTGACCAAGCGCATGGCTGAGGATTTGACCGGTTACCTCGATGAACTCGGCATCCGGGTGCGCTACCTGCACTCTGATATCGATACGGTCGAACGCATTCGCATCATCCGCGCCCTGCGCCAGGGGGAATTCGATGTTCTGGTCGGGATCAACCTGCTGCGTGAAGGCCTTGATATTCCGGAAGTCGCCCTGGTTGCCATCCTCGATGCCGACAAGGAAGGTTTTTTGCGCAGTACCCGCTCGCTGATCCAGACCTGCGGTCGCGCCGCCCGTAACCTCGAAGGCAGGGTGATCATGTATGCCGATCGGGTCACCGGCTCGATGCAGAACTGCATCGATGAGACCGATCGACGCCGGGCTGCCCAGCTGAGCTACAATGAGCGCCACGGCATCACCCCGGAATCAGTGCACAAATCGCTACGTTCGATCCTGGATGATCTCGGTCAGGGGCGATCCTCCCAGGAGAGTCTGGCTGCCGAAGCCCTGGCCACATACGATTCCTGCGAGGAGCTGAGTGCGGAGATCGAGCGATTGCGCGGCGGGATGCTGAAGGCGGCTGCCGATCTTGAATTTGAAAAAGCCGCTGAGCTACGCGACCGGATTCATCTTCTCGAAAAGCAGGAGCTTGCCTTGCTTGGCTGATCAACTGTTACAGGGTGGAACGAAATCGTCTGTCGAAGGGGTAAGAGGGCTTTCAGTCCGGCATGGCCCGGTGTTCGCTCAGATAAACCCAGCCTTTGATGATCCGGTAGATCAGCCAGATTGAGCCGGCCAGAAGGATTGCCCAGCCGATCAGCAAGAGAGTTGTCACGCCGCCGATCACCAGCCACAGGAGCGTGTACCAGAAAGTCTTGGTTTGCCAGCGGAAGTGACTTTCGACCCAGCTCCCCTGTACATCCTCCATGCGCACATAGTTGATGATGACCCCGGCAAACAGGGTCAGACTGCCGGTAAACAGACTGGCTGCCTGGAGGACGTAAACGATCGTCGCCAGGCGCTGAAGGCTGGCCTCGGTGGGTAAGTTGATCTGTCTCTGCCATTCATCTTTCACGTCGCTTCAGTATATGGGATGATGCCGACTTTTGCCAGTTGCTAAAAGCCGCAGAAAGCTTTTGTTTTCCTTGGAAACTCCCGTTACAATAACCGGGTTGATTTTCTTTCATCTTGATCATGAGTATGATTAACAGGGGATCATGGGTTATCGCAATTTACAAGAAACGGTTTCCGCACTTGAGAAAACCGGTCAGCTGAAGCGTATCGACGTCGAGGTCGATCCTTGCCTGGAAATTGGCGCTGTCCAGCGACGGGTCTACGCTGCCGGGGGGCCGGCCCTGCTGTTCTCACGTGTCAAGGGCTGCGGCTTCCCGATGTTGGGCAACCTGTTCGGTACCCTGGACCGTGCCCGTTACCTGTTCCGTGACACTCTTCCGGCAATAGAGCGCATGGTTGAGATGAAGGTCGACCCGGGCGCGGCGCTACGCAATATCCCGGCGGCCCTCGGCCTGGGCCGTCACGCCTGGAACCTGTTGCCGAAATCGGTCAGCCGGGGGCCGATTCTCGAACAGAGTACGAGCCTGGCAGACTTGCCGCAGCTGGTGTCCTGGCCGAACGACGGCGGCGCCTTTATCACCTTGCCGCAGGTGTATACTGAATTTCCCGGCAAGGGAGGATGGAAGAATTCCAACCTCGGTATGTACCGCGTGCAGATCTCCGGCGGTGAATATGCCAGTGACGAAGCGGGCCTGCATTACCAGATCCATCGCGGCATCGGCGTACATCATGCCGAGGCACTGGAAAAAGGCCAGCCGCTGCCGGTGAATGTCTTTGTCGGCGGTCCGCCGAGCTTGAGCCTCGCCGCGGTCATGCCGTTGCCTGAGGGGATGCCGGAGCTGGCGTTCGCCGGATTGCTCGGCGGCCATCGCCTGCCGGTGGTCAGGACCCCGAACGGCCTGCTTGCTCCGGCGCAGGCAGATTTTTGCCTCTGTGGACAGATTCTCCTCGACCAGACCCGGCCGGAAGGACCCTTCGGCGATCATCTTGGTTATTACAGCCTGGCCCACGATTTTCCGGTGATGCAGGTGACCAACGTCTTTCATCGGCCTGGTGCGATCTGGCCATTCACTAGCGTGGGACGGCCGCCCCAGGAGGACACCTCTTTCGGTGCCCTGATTCACGAAATGACCGGTGCCGCAATCCCGGACCTGGTCGCAGGGGTTCGGGCGGTGCATGCGGTTGATGTCGCAGGTGTTCATCCGCTGCTGCTGGCGATCGGCAGCGAGCGCTACACGCCCTATGCCGAAGCTGACGGCCCGCAGGAATTGCTCACCCAGGCCAATGCGTTGCTCGGCCAAGGCCAGTTGTCGCTGGCGAAGTACCTGCTGATCGTCAACCAGGCCGATTGCCCGGGCCTGGACATCCATGACATCGGCGCATTCCTGCAATCCCTGCTCTGCCGGATTGATTGGCGACGGGACCTGCATTTCCAGACCCGCACCACGATCGACACCCTTGATTATTCCGGCGAGGCCCTGAATGCCGGATCCAAGCTGGTGGTCGCCGCATCAGGCCCGGTACGCTGCAAACTGCCAAGTGAACTGCCCGGTGAATTGCGTCTGCCGACCGGTTTCTCGTGCCCGGGCATCGCCCTGCCCGGTGTCCTGGTTATCCAGGGAGAACCCTGGCAGGGAGAGCGTGGACTCCCCGCGGCGGATCTGGTTGCTTTCTGTCGTTCCTATACCCGGGACGACGAAATCAACGACTTCCCTCTGATCGTTATCGTTGATGACGCTGAGTTTGCCACCCGCAACCTGAACAACCTGCTCTGGGTTACATTCACCCGGTCCGCACCGGCCACGGATATCGAAGGGATCGAATCCTTCTCCCACGTTAAGCATTGGGGGTGCCATGGCAGCCTGGTTATCGATGCGCGCACCAAGGATCATCATGCGCCGCCGCTCGAAGATGATCCTGCCACGGAGGCGAGGGTTGATGCTCTTGGTGCTCCCGGTGGCCCCTTGCATGGGATTATCTGATTTTGAACTTCAGGAGGGACAACTTTTTTGTGCCTCCTTTGTTTTTTGGACAATAAAATCTAGAAAACCAAAAGCAAAATCGGCGGGTCGCGTCCCGCCGGACGCCATACTTTTGTCCGGCAACAAAAGTATGCAAAAATGCCTTCTCCTTGCGGAGGGCATCTCCTCTGCCGGATTTCTGTGGTCTCAACAGACGACAGAGCTCAAGAAGCCGGCCCGTTACAGGGGGGCCTTCCGTTCAGTGTGACTTACAAGGGAAAAGCCTGAAAAGCATGACCACCGAAACAATTCTCCACAGAAGGAGAGGCTCACAAGAGCCTCGTCACCTGCGGGGGAAATGTAGTCTATTGATCGGCAAGAAGAATCCGGATTGAGGTTGCCGCCGTTACGCACCAGACATGCCCAGCGCAGCGCAGGCCCTTTTCTGCTTACTCTTTTGGGCCAGCAAAAGAGTAAGGCGCAGTCGGGGGGCGCAACCCCCGGATTCTGATTTAATTTTTAAGGTTTCAACATTTAAAACTTAAAGGGGCACCTTACAATCAAGTGAGGTGCCCCCCGTAATTATCAAACAAAAGGCCAACCCAAACGGGCTGGCCTTTCAGTTTTAACCCAGATCAACGATCAATTGAGCCCCTGCAACTGCTTGAGAATCTTCGGATTCTCCTCTTCGATTGCCAGCAAGGTATGGCAAGTGTTGCAATCTGCGGAGATGGTCTTGCCGTCCGGACTTTCGTGCATGTCGTCGTGACAGCGGAAGCAGCCGATGTCGAAATCGGGGCCATGCGTAATATGGTTGGTATAGGTGCCCCATTCAACCTTCATCTCCGGAAAGACGTTGTCGCTATAGGCCGCAAGCACGCCTTTGATAGCTTCTTCAAGCAGCTTGGGGTTTTTGGTAGTCAGCTCAGGGTAATTTTCCTTATACCAACTACTCAGCTTGCTGCTAATGGTTTCACGGGCAAGATCTCCTGTTTCATAATTTGCCGTAATCAGTTCCATTGCCTGGCGCTTGATAAACGGCAACTCCTGGGGGATGTCCCCTTCGGAGAGCTTGCGGTCCAAAGCATCGTCGGGTGTCAGGTAGATATGTGACGGCCGGTTGTGACAGTCAATGCAATCCATTTCACGCATATCTTCCTGGCGCGCTGTACCCGCCAGCAATTCATCTGCATCTTCAGTCCTAAACACGGTTTGCGTGCCATCAGCCTGGGTAAGAATGACTTCCGGGATTACCATTCGGCTGTGATCCGTTGCCCGGTAGGTGATCTTGTTTTCCGGTGCGATATGCCAGTGAATGCCGTGGGAACTCTGGACCCGATCGCCGGCGCTGCCGATCTTCATCAACAGGACATCATAAACAGGGGTGTTCTCCTGGTTCGGCAGAAAGCGTTTGATCACTGACAGCTTGTCGCCATGGAACAGCTCCGGGCGATGGCACTCCTCGCAGGTTTCCCGAGCCGGGCGCAAACCATGCACCGGTGTGGCAATCGGGGTCGGGTAGGTCCCTGCAGCGACAGCAAGCAGCTGTCGGGCGCCGGAAATCTTGGATTTAACAAACCAGTCAGCGCCGGAACCGATGTGACACTCGACACAGGATACGCGCGAATGAGGAGAGTTCTCGTACGCTGTGTGCTCGGGGTTCATGACGGTGTGACAGAATTGACCACAGAACTGGGTTGATTCCATGTAATGGTAGGCCCGGTACAGGAACATGCTGAAAACAGCGAAGTTGACCGAAGTGAGCAGCACAATCAGAAAGACGTTCTTGCGCAACCGGCCGAACAATTCCGGTTCAGTGAAATATTTACGCAGATATTGAAGGGTGAACAGATGCACGTCCCGGTCGCCACGAAAGAAGAAGGCGCCGACAAAGATCATCGCCAGGCCACCGAGGAAGAATGGTCCGAGCGCCAGGTAGACGGCGGCACCAAAGTAAGGATTCTTGATGTGCCAGACGGTGTCGGCCAGCATGTATGCAAGCAGGAAAGGGGTTGTGATCGTTACGATCATCCCGCCGATCAGGGAGACGCGGCTGCGGCTGATGCCAAGGAAGAAATCCTTGACCATGTCAAATTGTCCCATGAAACACTCCTGTTGATCGTCGAAAATAGCAGACAGTTTATTACTAAAGGGGGTGGAAAAAATAAAAAATTAGAAAAACAGCCATTAGTTTAAGAAAGATTAATTGGGGTTTTTTTATCAAACTACGCTAAAAAAAACAAGCAAAAAAGCGCAGTTAGCGTTTTCTTAAAAAACATGAAAATATTTTAACTTTTATGCTTGACATGAATATTCTTTAATGTTAAAACTCTAATCAAGATCAATTAAAAATAATTAACAAAAGGAGAACATCATGAAAACTCAAAGCCGCTTTATGGATACCGTAAAAAGTTCTTACCTGGTTCTCGTTATTGCCGCTCTCGGCGTGTTCGCCTTCATCTCTGCAGTTCTGATCGCCTGGCCGGCACTCGCCTACATCGGCTCGAAACTGTTCAACTAGGATTTATTAACTTTTAAGCCTCGCACCTTAAGCGCGAGACACCCATAGGAGAAACATCATGCAAAGCGCAGCCAACATTATCAGTTCCGTCAAAGCCAGTTACACGATTGCCGTCATGGGTGTCCTGGGCCTGTTCGCCTTCGTCTCCGCCGTACTGATCGCCTGGCCGGCCCTGGCCTACCTCGGCGCCAAGATGTTCAACTAAGATTTAAAGACAACAAGGGGACCGAAATCATTCGATCCCCTTTCATGACCCGGTGCTTAATCCTCTTTTCTCGTCCAGCCCCCAGTCCCCAGTCTCCGCCCCTAACCCAGCCCCCGCCCTTAACGCCCGTTGCTTTGCGCCTTTGCGTTAAACAGATTTTAGGTTTTCCCGCCATAAAAAGAGGCCGCCCTCGATCGAGGGCGGCCTCTTTGTGCAACTGTTTGTAACCCTGATTCAATGAACTTCCTCTTCCTTGAGGAATGCCGGGAAGATTTTGTTCAGGAACCAGAAAATCAACAAATGGTGTCGCCATGACAGTCAATGCTCCGAACAAGCCTTCACGGAAGGTCTCCCAGCTCGTTGGCAGGATTGGCAGATGGTAATGCATGAAACCTGCAAAACTCAGAGAGAATGCCTGCCCGCCAATGACGACGTTCCAACGCATCATGAACACGCCGAACATGACCAGCACAGTGGCGACGGTGGTCCGTTTGACCGTTCGCCCGGGGAGTATCATGAGCAAGAATGGTAAAGCATTGCCAATGGCATATTGCATAATGAAAATCTTGTTGAAGTCGCGCTCAAGAATGACTTCACGCAGGATATCCCAGGATTTCATCTGGGTGTAGCCGCGGAAAATCAGGTCGAGAATCTCCAGGGTAATCGCCGCAATCATGAAATAGAGCAGATAGTTGGAAACGACCTGTATCTCCTGATTCTCGGCTGATTGCAGTTCCTCGACGGAAGGTGCGCTGGGGTCCTTGGCCCAGCGGCTTATCTTGCGCTTGGCCATAAACTTGCGGATCTCCATGGTCAAGACGTAACAGAGGATACAGAGCGCGATCCCTGACACAACCGCAGAGCAGATGAAGATGACCGGCATGAGTGGGGTCATCCAGAGAGCATTGGCCTTGACCGAGCCGAAGATGAAGCCTGCATAGCCGTGGAGGAAGCAAGCAACCGGGATACCGAGTGTCGCCAGTTTCTTGACCGCATTGTGATCCTTCTGGATCGCTTCGTTGCTGATGTCCATGGCGCCCAGGGTCAACAGTTTGAAAAAATGCATGCGCAGATTGTCAAAGCTGCTTTTTTCAGGTTGCGCTGCAAGAGCCTGGGTCGTCAAAACAAAGTGTTTACGGTATTCGAACCACAGCTCCGAGGCGACAATGAAGGCGTAGGTCATGAAGACGATACCGAAGGCTGAAATCGCCGAGGTGAAATGTGGCGTCATCAGGACATGAATACCCTCGAAGCGGTTGTGCCAGATGTAGCAGCAACGGCATCATCGCGACCGGTAACAGGGCAAAGGAGAAGACCAGGGAAAATCTGGCAATCTCCTTGAGTTGCTTGACACCGAACACGTGGTAGAGGGATGAAAGAACAAAAGCCCCGGCCACCAGGCCCGTCATGAAAGGATACATAACGATCTGTATCGACCAATAGATATATTCGTTGGGGAGGACAAACAGTTCCTTGACGGTCCAGAGCTCTCCATGAACGTGCATAGCTTGTTCAACCATGATTAACGCACCTCCGAGGCGAGGCCGATGTAGAAGGCCTGGGGATTGGTTCCGAATTCGTCTTTCAGAACACCGACACGTTCGTTCAGGATAATCTGAGTGATCGGGTCATTGATGTCCCTGATGTTGCACATCTTGCGGGCGCCGAAGGGGCAGGCATTGACGCAGGCTGTTTCCAGGCCTTTGGTGATGCGGTGATAACAGAAGGTGCATTTGTCGACCACATTGTGTACCGGATGGAAAAAGCGTGCTCCAAAGGGGCAGGCCATAACGCAGTAACCACAACCGATACACCAGGAACGGTCAACCAAAACCACACCGTCATCGGTTTTATAGGTTGCGCCAACCGGGCAAACCTGGGTGCAGGCCGGTGTCTCGCAGTGGTTGCAGAGTTTTGGCACGAAAAACGCCTTGCCGACATTTTCCGGGTCTATCTCTTTGAATCCGAGGTGTTCGCCGAGATCGATCTTCGCTTCGGTGAAGCCATATTGAGCGGACTTCGGGCTGTCGATATAGCGCCGATCGTCCTTGGTATAGACGTAACGCTCAACCCAGGTACGGCTGACATTGGCTTCAAAGGGTATGTCGTTCTCTGTCTTGCAGGCCTTGACGCAGAAGCCGCAACCGACGCAGGTGTAAGTGTTGATCAAGAATGCATAGTGGAGCTGGGGGTTGGCGGCCAGGACCTCTTTCGGATCGATGAATTCAAGAGCCGAGAGAGGAACCGAGGCGCCAGCGATCACAACCATCGTGTTTTTAAGAAAATCACGCCTCTTCATGATTACATATCCTCCAGTCTCGGATTGTGCGGATCGTGGCAGTCAACGCAAGCTTCATCGACATTGTGCTCTTTGGGGTCGATACCGGGGATACGCTTACGCTCGCTGGTCGTGTAAGGCAGCAGTGTGTGACAGCGCAGGCAGAGATCGCGACTTCTGTCGATGACCAGAAGTTCCGGCTCGTCAGGATGCTCCAGCGCAGGCCCGTGGCAGTTCTCGCAGGGAATAATGCCATGCAAGTCCTTGGTGCGGATGACAACCTCGTCACCGTGGCACTCGCCACAGTATTCATGCATCTTCTGCTTGCCTGTGTCGCGGTACTTGAGCGGCTGATTTTTCCAGACTTCTTCATTGTCCTTGTTGTGGTAGCTGTACATGAACCCGTATTCGCCGGACCCGAAATTGTCCGGAACGTAAAATTCCCGGAACAGCAGGATCGCGGCGACGATGCCAATAACCACGAACAATGGTCGCCAAACATGACTTTTCACAATTGTGTCCCTCTCTTCCTGTATATATCTATTGCCTAGAAATGTTGAATCAAGAGCTTGGTTAAGCTTTGGCCAATCCCTTGATTCTAAATTTTTCTAACCCACAGGTTGTATAATTTTTCCATCATGTCATCAACGGAAAAAAATGGTTGCACACCTGACCCATCACTACCCGGGTTCTTCAGCTTTTTCCGCCACAGTGTCATCCCCCTGCTTTAAAAATTTTTCCCGCTCGGCTTTGCCAAGGAAAAACAGGTTGTCACCGATGTGACAGTCGACACCATCGTCCGCGACGTGAAAATCGCCATTCAGGATCGGAATGGCTACGCGCAGAAGCATGGTAAAGACGAATAATCCGGTGGCCCAGATCCCGATTGCCAGTAACATTTCCAGTCCGGAAGGGACGTATTCATAAATTTCATGAAGGACATCAGGAACGAAACCGGGGATAACCAGGCCCATCCCTTTTTCAATGTAAACACCAATAAAAATCAATACACAGCCAAGAACCAAAGTGGTGTTGTTGCGGCGCGTGTCAGGGATCAGAAAGATCATAAATGCTGTCACGTTGAAGATCATTGCAGTCCAGATCCATGGCACAAGCGCGTTGTGACCGTGCAATCCTTGGAGCAGGTATTTCATCGGCGCAAGGTGGACGGATGCGGTGTAGTACTCCTTGAATATCTCAGCGCCCAGCAGGAAGAGGTTGATAAACATGGCATAGGCAATCAGTTCGGCAATCTTCTGAATAGCTTCATCACTAATTTTGAAACGCGTGTATCTGCGGATCAGGAAAAAAACCAGAATCATGAATGCCGGGCCGGAACAGAAGGCCGACGCCAGAAAGCGTGGTGCCAAAATAGATGCGTTCCAGAAGGGCCGTGCTCCCAGACCGTTATACAGGAAAGCTGTCACCGTGTGAATCGAGATGGCGGCAGGAATGGAAAACAGCAATAACGGCGTGGTGAACTTCTTGTTCGGTTCACGCTTGTAATAAAGGTTATAGAGGTAATAAACAGCAATTGTCAGATTGAGGACCAGGTAGATGTTAAGGACGGCCACGTCCCACGCCAGCAGAGACTGAGGGAAGTTCAGGATGCCGACAAAAGGAATCAGGTGCCAGAAACGGTCGGGGCGACCGATGTCGACCGTGACGAAAAGCAGGCACATGACGATAGCTGAAACGGCGAGCAGTTCGCCGAGCAGGGCGATCTCCTTGATCGGTTTCCAATGGTAAACGTAAGCGGGTATAACCAGCAGGACCGCCGCCGCGGCAACGCCGACCAGGAAAGTGAAGTTGGAAATGTAGAATCCCCACGAAACCTGGTCCCGCATATTGGTGACGATCAGGCCATCGTTGAGCTGAATCACATAGGTGAAGCCGCCGATGATCATCAATGCAAGCAGACCACCAACCCAGCAATAGTAGGTAGCGCTTCCGCGTGCAGTCAGGATCAGTGTTCCCTTAAAGAAATTCCAGATATTTTTCATCTGTTTGCTCCAACGTTAGGTCGCGTAGAAGTAGTAGAATTTGGGTTGAGTGTTCAAGTCTTCCTTGAAAATGAAAACGCGCTTGTTTTCGATCAGGTAGCGCATTTCACTCTTGGGGTCATTGAGGTTGCCAAATTTGCGGGCACCAACAGGGCAAACCTCCGCACAGGCGGGGTAACGTCCCGGCTGTTCTCGAGTACGTTGGACACAGAAAGTGCATTTCTCAACAACACCAGTCGGACGTGGTCGGTTTCCTAGGTAGTGTGTCTCCGGATTCATTGCATCTTTTGGCAGCTTGCTTTTGGCCCAGTTAAAGTGACGGGCGCCGTAGGGGCAGGCTGCCATGCAGTAGCGACAACCGATACACCAGTTGTAATCAACCACGACGATGCCATCATTCTCCGGCCAGGTCGCCTGAACAGGGCAGACCTTTGTGCAGGGCGGGTTCTCACATTGCTGGCACTGAACCGGCATATAGAATTTCCCTTGTTCGGGTACTTCGGCCGGGTTGTAGTAATGCTCGGCGTGATCCAGGTAGACCCCTTTTTCCTTGTCGAGTTGCAGGACCTTGATCCAGTGGATTTGCGGATCGCGAGACTGGTTGTTCTCCTCGACACAGGCGTAAACGCAGCGGCGGCATCCAATGCAACGTGAAAGGTCAAGACCGTAACCGTATTTGACTCCCTCAATCGGCGGCGTGGCCTTGACGTTCACGGCTTTGCCGAACTCCTTGCTGTATTCGCTTTCGAGGCGGGCCAGGACCTCCTGAAGTTCCATTTTGTCCAGTTCACGAAAATGTTTCTGGAAGAAGGCCTCCCAGATTGATGCTGATGCATTGGATGCCGGCAGTGCCAATGCGCCAACCCCTGCAGCAATGCCTTTAAGAACCTTGCGGCGGGATTTCTGGAAAGCACTTTTGTCACACTTGGTCTTGTTGCACATATTACGGTCTCCTCTAAAGAGGTGGTCTGTCACGTGTTATTAATGATGTCCGGCATCTTCCAGAGCGCCCTGTCGATTTAAATTCTCGGGCCTAACCGGTGGTGGCATCGGTTTTAAAGCTTTAAAGCTTGGGCTGTGCGGGTTATGACAGTGAGCGCAGAGCAGATATTGCTTTTCACCATTCCAGTAGCCGGTTCGCTTGCCGTGAATACCGACTTTCCAGTCGCGGAACTTATCGCCGTGACATTGGCCACAGAGGCGGTAGGATTCAGTAAAGGGGATCACTTCTCCTGAAACCAGACGTAACGTGTCGCGATCGTCTAGGTTGTGACAGTCCAGGCACCATCGTTGCCCTTCGGCATGGTCGAGGATGATGTCGTCGTGCATGTCGACCAGCTCACGACGCTCCGGGTTGGGTTCCATCTCCGCATGACAGTCAGAGCATGGAAAAATGTCTTCGGAGAATGGTGGCGGAGGTACGGGGTAGGTTTCCCCTTCATCTGCGCGGCGCTTGTATCTCTCCACCTTTTCCTGAACGACCAGGTTACCAGCACGGTCAAAAAATTTCTCGACCTGGGCAGCAGAAACTACAGTGGCGCAAAGTGCCAGCGCGCATATTGCGAATGTTAGTGTTCGCCGGAGATGGGTTTTCACGGTTGTTCCTCCACGCTGAGTTGAGATGGTGCATTAGGTAAAACAAGGTTTTGTTTTTTATCATAACATAATGGGTTGTGTCAAACTTTTGGAAGTGATTCGGTCAACTTTCTTTATAAATAATTTCTTACGATAAACCACATAATATCAGTCGTTTGCAGCATTAAATTTTGTTAGTGATTTGGTTTTCATGTTTGTTGAATCGGTGTCTCTTGACAATTAAATAGAAATAAAATACTGTTTTATTTACCATAATTTACTGCGCCAGTGGGGTATTATAATAGTTTTGCAGCTAGTTCTACAATAAACTCGGGTGGCTGTAATTGCCAGGGAACCTTCTGAAATCCGGACAAGTTTAATCGTAATGGGGTTAATTTCAACGTTTAGGCAGAATAGAATTTACCTTCTCCGGAAAGGACGAGGTGTCTATGGTTGAGTCGGCGACCGATCTAGAAAAACGGATTGCAGACCTTGAGGCGCAGGTTGCTGCACTGACTCAAACAGTGAGTGAACTGCAGTCTGGTGGCGCGAGGGACTCTACCCTGGACGCCGTGGTGAAGAAGCCCTTGCGCAAACGTACTGTTGAAGGCGGGGCTTCGGAAGAGATACTGTCCTGGGTCGACAAATCTTATATCCTGTCCCGTGTCGCGACGACAAGCTTCATTGTCGCCGTTGCCGTTGCCTTACGCACGGCCTCGGACAGTGGGGTTGTCGATCTTCAGATAGGCTCATTCATTGGCATGCTGTATGCCATGGGTCTGCTTATCTACGGTTGGTTCGCATACAAGGAAGGAAGCATTCAGGCCCCCGTCTATACCCTCTGGGGGACCTTGATCATGTGCAGTGTGGTGGTGGAGGCGCACCGGGTTTTCGCCACGGTTCCGACTGAAGCTGCTTATCTGGCCATGGCTCTGACCGGTCTGGTCGGAACCATAATCAGCAGGATGCATCACGTTGCCTTGCCGGTGTTCGTGGGCACCCTCGGGATGAGTTTCGGCAGTTTCGCCCTGGATTATCCCAGCCCGGTGTTCCCCTACCTGGTCATCATAATGGGGCTGGCAAATGTCTTTGCCACATATGCAACACGCCTGTTGCGGGCGTCCTGGCTGCGCTGGCTGCTGCTGATCCTGACCCTCTTTATGATTCAGATCTGGGACCTGAAGCTGAATATCTATCTCAGTAAACTTTCGCCGGAAAACCTGGAGTTCTCCGTCCGTGGCTTGATGCCTTCGATCGGCTTCCTTGGCCTTGTCTTTGTCTGCATCTCGTTGCTTGGAATTCTGGGCAAGGTGCAGGAAAAGATCTCCAAGTTTGACATTGTCATGCCGGTCCTCAATGTCTGCTGGATTTTCCTGGCGGCGAAATACGCCATCAACCAGGGGCTGACGACGGCGTCGACCTTTGGCTGGGTTGCCATGGTTGCAGCCATAGCCCACCTGGCGATTGCCTGGTGGCTCGCCCATCGCGTCGAAGGGGGCAACGTCGGAACGACTTCTTTTGCCCTGGCAGGAGGCTTACTGTTGGCGTTTTCTGCACCGATGGCGATCGGTCATGCCGTGATTGCTTCGGCATTGGTCGCCCTGCTGGCAATTGCTATGGCATGGCTTTCGATGCGCCGCAGCAATACCGGTTTACGCCTGGCGTCCTACCTGCTGCAGTTTTATGCTTGCTCCGCACTGGTTTACCTGCTCTGGTCGACCGACGGCACCCGGCCGTCTGTGGTTGGCGCGATTTCTTCCGGGCTGCTGGCAACGATCGCCTTTGTGCACTATTTCTGGTCACGTCGCAACCCGCCCGTTGCCGGTGAGTCGTTACTGCACACGCTCAACAAGAACGATCGTGTCGCCGGCTTGTTGTTGATTGCGGCGCTGTTCAGTGGTTTTTTCACGATGCGGGTGGGTCTTTATCAGGCCCTTGATTTTCTGCACGCGGCAACTCGCAGCAACTTCGATGGTGCCCAGTCAGTATTGATCAACGTCACCGCGATCGTTGTCCTTTGGCTGAGTCTGCTCAGACATAACAAGGAGTTGCGCAACGTTGCGGTGCTTTTGATTATCATCGGTGCCGGCAAGGTGTTTTTGATGGATATGGTGAGCATCAAGGGGATGCCTTTGATGGCAGGTGTGTTTACTTTTGGTCTGGTTGCCGCTTTTGCTTCGTTTGTCCTGGGGCGCTGGAACAAATCCTCTGGAGAGGTTGAAGTAGTAGAAATACCGGATGATGAGAATGCCTGTAAATAGATAGTTCTGAAAAAGCATTTCCGGCAGAAAACTCGGCAGTATGGAAATAAAAGGCTCTTTGGAATCTACTGTTGAAATGATCGTATTTTAGGCTTCGTTGAAATTCCAGATCGATGTTGAAAAATATAATTTAAAAATCCTTAGGTACTTCGAGAATGAGTTGCAGCAATACTTATATAAAGCCCCAACCCAAGTAAATGGGAAGGGGCTAATTTTTACTAGAAATAGTGATTTACAAGAATGTAAGTCGCTTGAAATAGGTTCAAAATCTCATACATGCTAAAATGCTCAATAAGGAAAAAATTTGATTAATCTTCCGGTTTTTTGCGGGAGGGTTTTTCGATGAGTTATTTAACCTCTCAATCGTGTCTAGGAATACGCAGATATGAACAGCGAAACTTCGTGGGAAAGCATTAATTATTACTATAAAGATTTTGTGTTATTCAAAATCCAGAATGTCGGTATCACAATCAGTCACCTAGTGGTTGCCGTAATTGCAGTCCTCGTGTCTTTGGTTGTGTCGAAGATTCTTCGTTCATCTCTTCGTAACCATCTGTTTAAAAAATTAAACATTGATGAGGGCTTAGAATATACGCTGCTTCGTTTTCTTCATTTCCTGATTCTATTCATCGGCATCTACATTGGCCTCAGCACAGTCAACATTCCTCTTGGGGCTATTTTGGGACTCTTCGCCGTTATCGGTGTCGGAATTGGCTTCGGGCTGCAAAACCTGACATCGAATTTCATCAGTGGCATCATCCTTCTCCTAGAGAGACCTGTTAAGGTCGGAGACAGACTTGAAATCAGCGGTGTGTGGGGCGATGTTAAGCAGGTCCATTTGAGAACCACGTTGATTGAAACACCAGACGGTATTTCGGTTATCGTGCCTAACTCAAAACTTCTCGAGAACGAGGTCGTCAACTACAGTTACGGAAATCCTAAGATTCGTCTGCAGGTTCCCGTTGGCATTGCTTATGGGTCAGATTGTCAAAAAGCGGCTGAGATTTTGGTCCAAGTCGCGTTGGACAATAAACGTGTTATGATTGAGCCGAAACCCAAAGCATGGTTTCGCGAATTCGGTGATTCCTCCCTGAATTTCATGCTGTTGTTTTGGATCCCAAATGCTGCTGTGAAGTATGATGTCATTAGTGAAATCAACTTTGCCATCGATGCCGGTTTTAGAAAGAATGGCATAGAAATCCCGTTCCCACAAAGAGATTTACATCTGCGCTCCACAGAAGGAATAATTCATTTTCATCAAACAAATGATTAAAGATTGTCCGGAGTGTCGTTTTACAAGAAAAAACATGCGTCGTCTGAAAATTACTGACAAATAATAAATGGCCACCCGGAGTTGATCCAGGCGGCCATAGTTTTGTGTATTAAAGAGCTTACTGAATACCTCTATCAATAAGAAGCCCGTTTTCGTCTCGGAAGTCGTGACTTCTGAGAACTAGACCTTACCTCTAACTTTGTTGAGTCAAGTGCGAGGGATTGCTCTTGGCAGCGGTTGATCCTTCGCATTCCACTTTCACCAACTGATGACGATACGCAAACATTTTTTTTAGTTTTTGGCGTACAAACCATCCACCAAGAAACTCTCCCAGACAACCGATTGGCACTTTATAATCAATGCTATCAATATACCGACAGGTGTTCTCATCTATCGGTTCTACTGAATGGGTATGGCACCATCGTGCAAAAGGGCCACTAATTTGTACATCCTGAAAAGACTTGCCTGGTTGGTAATTTCGGTGTTCCGCCACCCAATGAAAGTGAATAACACCAAAAATGGACATTTTTAAAGTGGTGCGAGAGCCGAGTTCATCAATGCACGCTGGTGTGCCCACCACCTTGACAGGCTCCCATGGTGGGGTGAGTTTTTCGATGGCTGCTGGGTCGTGGTGCCAGTCAAACACAACATTTGCAGGTGCACGGATAATAGATTCGTAATTAAAGCGAGGCATCAGATTTATTCCACTGTTCCTTGGAAATTTCGGTCAACATCTACAATGATCACAACATAGTCAAAAAGCAGATTTTCAACTCATTCACCAACCCAGGATCTTACACAAGTAATATTCGTGACAGCCCTTCCCACTGGAATCGAGTTAATCAGCCCCCATTAAAATCAGTATAACAGTTAATAGAAGCGCGTTAGGAACGATACATTGATTGGAACAATTAATACTAAATCCTGCAATCCAGGGACGGCTAAAGCATCCTGGCGGTCGTGTTTTTTAGGATGATTTTCTTAAGAAGAAAGTGAAGATAAATCCATAACACAAGCTGGCTAAGTATGAAAACTAATATATACTTGCAAAACTTTAATTGAAGCTAATCTCCAAAGAGGTGGTCAAAATGCAGATTTTTATCATTCTATGTCAGATCATCATTGCGCTCGGCATATTCAATGTTTGGATTATACGCTATGGCAAAGAAACCAACTGGCGTGGCGGCGAAGCTAAAAACATGAAAGAAGAATTTGCAGCTTACGGATTGCCTAGTGGATTAATGGTTTTTATAGGAGCAGCAAAAATCCTTTTGGCCATCTGCCTAATTATTGGAATATGGATTCCTTTATTAGTCAAACCAGCGGCAATTGCAATGGCTTTTCTGATGATTGGAGCTGTATCAATGCATGTCAAAGTTAAAGACCCATTACAAAAGTCATTGCCCGCATTTACCATGTTACTATTAGCCCTTGTCGTCGCAGCTGGCTAGAAGCTCATTTCAAAAGATGGGCTGGCTTGTTCCAGTCATCCTGCTTCTTATTTGTCCTGCAATGTAAGAATGGCCCATCCAGGAAGGACGGGCCATTTTTTTCACCTTATTGATGGGTATTAATAGTGAAATTGAGGTTCAACCCCGCTTCGTCAGTTTACTTATCCAGGCCGAGGGCTTTGATCTTGTCGATAATCACGCGGTTGTCCGGCACCCCTCTGACGATCAGGCGGATAGTGCCTGTCTTGTCGATCAGGTAGTTGATGCGTTCTCCGGAATAGAGTTTCTTCATCGCACCTCCTCGGTCACTGACCAGGGGGTAGGTAATACCAAATTCACCGGCAAAACGCCTGACTGTGTCCAAGCTGTCACCACTGATACCCATGACCTGGGTATTGAGGCCTTCCAGGATCGCCATGTCCCTTTGAAAAGCCAGCGTTGTGGTTTTTCAGGCAGGGGTGTAAATGGCGAAATAAAACGTCAGGATAACGTTTTTTTTCCCCAGGAAATCAGCTAGCGACACCTCGCCCTGGTTGGTCTGTGCCGTGAAACCCGGCGCCTGGTCTCCCACGGACAGGGCCAGCACCGGTGAGGCCACTAGCATCAGCGCGGCGGCCATGACTAAAACCAGTTTAATTCTCATCGAACACCTCCTTGCGAAGGCTTCAGACCCATTCCTATGGGCAGAGCCTTGGCTGTTTTGTCTGGATAACTCAGGGAGAGAGGATAGTTTATATATTAATATTAAACACCGGTCAGCGGATAATCAATTTTTTTCACCCGCAAAAGTAGCGCGCTTCAGCAGATGGTTGCAGCAGCGTGGATTTATACATCAGGTTCCTGATAGGATGAGCAACAGAAAAAACCCGCTCGGATCTGAAAGGAGATGGTCTCATGCCTGCTGATGGACTGGCCGCCAACCTGCCTACGAAGGCTTTAAAAATCCTCACAGCCTTGCATCTCATCTGCCTGGGACTTGTCATGGGTGCCGCAGCCGGGGTGCTTGTGAGCCTCCGGCTCATGTACACCCGGGGGGACAACCTCGACCACCTGACCGCGGACCTGTTCCAAGCGACTTTAATCAACGGTCTTTTCATGTGGGGGCTCTACGGTCTGCTGGCCACGTCCATCGCGTTCTCCCTGTTTAGCACCTGGGGGTTTTCACGTCACACCTGGATCGTCCTCAAATGGGTGGGCTTGGCCCTGATGGTGCTTTGTAGCGCCAACTGGCTGATCCCGGCGGTGGACGGGATGGCGGCCCTCTCGGATGGTCTTTACTCGATCCCCGATGCAGGTGAGCGGTATAGTGCCTTGTTTCGCCAAGCCGCCACCATGTCTTCTGCGGTGATCGGCATCGGGGTGATCCTGGTAGGGCTCTCGGTGTTCAAGCCCTTCGGCCAGTTGCAGAAAGGGCAACCATCGCGCCGCACGATCATCATCATCCGCGTGGTCATTCTCGTGCTGGTGGCAGGGGCCTTAGCCGCCATCCTCATGGAATCGGCCAAGCAGCGAAGCATGCGGCAGATGCAGATCAGCCACGTTGAACCGGCCTTTATTCGCGATGGTGTCTACCGTGGCGCAGCCAGCGACGGGTCCTTCACCTACGAGGTGGATGTCACTGTCAAAGGGAAAACCATTGTCGAGGTCACAGCCGTATCAAACCGCGCTACTCCTTACGCCCGTTATGCCGAGGGTGTGTTCAGCAGGGTTTTGAACAACCAAAGTCCGGCGGTGGATGCCATTACCAGGGCTACGACCAGCAGCAAGATGCTTCTCAAGGCCGTGGAGAACGCCCTGTCCGGGGCGGCCAGGATTGAAGAGTAAAAGGGGTCAAGGTTTGACTATCGAGTCAAGTATTTGAAAACGTGCTTTGAAACCGATGATTGAGGATGCCAGATAGATCAGCATTTCCTGTGATTTTGTCATCATACCGTATCCTTCGATCTCGATTGTCCTGACAAATAATAAATGGCCACCCGGAGTTGATCCAGGTGGCCATCATCTTGTCGACATAATTTATGTTAGAGTTGGAATGTAGTGCCGGGCCAATAAAAAGGCCAATCACCTGATCATCTTCCAAGGAGAGTACAATGGATAACATCAGTTTCAAGGCCATGGTCGTAACGGAAGGTTCAGACAAACAATTCGTTCGTGAGATTAAACAAAAGCATATTGATGATTTGCCTGCGGGTGATGTGTTAATCAATGTTCAATATTCATCTCTAAACTATAAAGATGCCCTCTCTGCCTCAGGCAACAAAGGTGTTACGAAAAAATATCCTCACACGCCAGGGATTGATGCTGCCGGCGTAGTGGCAGAAAGTAGCAGTCCTAAATATAAATCAGGAGAACAGGTTCTGGTTACTGGCTATGACCTGGGAATGAACACATCTGGGGGATATGCAGAATATATTCGCGTACCGGCACATTGGGTTGTCAAATTGCCCGAGAACCTGACTTTACGTGAGAGTATGATTTACGGAACCGCCGGGTTTACCGCCGCCCTCTCATGCTTCAAATTGATAAACAGTGGCATTACCCCCGACAAAGGGCCGGTCCTTGTGACAGGGGCTACGGGTGGTGTGGGCAGTATCGCCTTATCAATCCTGGTGAAAAGTGGCTATGAGGTGGTTGCGGTAAACGGCATTGTCGATGAAGCGGAGTACCTTCTTGAACTCGGCGCCAAGGAGGTGATTAGCATTGAAGAGGCCGATGATCAGAGTGGCCGCCCACTTTTGAAACCACGCTGGGCCGGTGCCATTGATACGGTTGCTGGTAACGTGCTTTCTACGGCTATCAAAACAACCCAGTACGGAGGAGCCATAACCTGCTGCGGAAATGTCGGGGCTGCCGAGCTTCACTCCTCGATTTTCCCATTCATAATAAACGGCATTACCTTATTAGGCGTTGACTCGGTGAACTGCCCTGTGGATATGCGCATGAAAGTTTGGAATAAGGTCGCCTCTGATTGGAAGCTGGACCGTCTTGAAAAGATCACCACCGAATTACCCTCTTTGGAAGCATTGGAGGAACGTATTGGACTGATTCTGGAAGGGAAAAGCAGGGGTAGAGCAATCGTCAAAGTTCCAGGATAAACAACGTGACGGCCTCCGTGTACTGCAAAGACTTCGGGAGCAGGGGCTGGATAGAACCCAAGCATCCATACCAATGACGAGTATTCTCAGTTGTCTTGAGTTTTAAGAACAAATTTCAACCAGGTAGGGAGCTTGATTCTTGCGAGAAAATATTTACTGTTTATCCTCTTGCATTGTTTTGAAGGCTCTAAACGTACCCAAACTCATCAATTCTTACGAACCCTGATAAATAAAAGGCCACCAAGGATCGAGCCCTGGTGGCCATAAATTTGGCTTACTGAATACCTCTATCAATAAGACGCTTGTTTTCGTCTCGTCAGTCGTGATCAATAAGAATGACCGACCCCTTTCAGAATGGGCTTTTTTGATATGAGGTGGTCCTAAAAAAGTAATTGATTTTGAGAAATGATGGATCCCGGAAGCACGGGCTGATTCCGGGACCCCTGGTTATATGGCTGGCGTGAAGAGGCTGGTGACGCGACCCTGGATCAAATGAGCGGGTACCATGCTGGGGCTATTCTGGGCAGGGTCCGAATTATCCCCCTGCAAATGATAAAGGCCGTCCTCGTGCACCCCCTGGACCCGTTTGATGATCAGCAGGCCGACCTCAGTCGGGTGCTGGGCAATGACGATATCACCAATGTGCGGTTGTTGAAGCCGATAGGCGCGTAGATCGACCAGGACTTCATCGTCGGCTGTGAGCAGCGGCCGCATGGAAGCGCCCGTCACCCGGTAGCGATGCCGGAGCCTGATCAGCCACAATAAAATCTCTTTACCGTTGCTTCCCCGCATGTTGACCCTTCCTCAATTCTTTAAGCCCATCATTACTGGACTGATCAACTGGCAGTGTAAAAAGGCACCTCACGACCTTTGGTCGCCCAGAAGATGCTGTGAATCTTGTTAATGACCTTCATTAATTCTTCCGCTTTTTCGAGACTTACTTCCACTTTGATCGCCGAGCAGAGCTTGGCCGCCTTCCAGAAGGTGTCATGAAGATCAGGGTATTGTTCCAAGTGAGGTGGTTTAAAATAGTCAGTCCACAATATAAGCAAATCGGTTTTGGCCAATTGGGCCTGCTCCTCTTTGATAGAGATGAAGCGCGAAAGACTGTTTACGGTGGCATGGCTGTGGTCATTAGGATCGAGGGCGAGGATTTTTTTGGTCATGGAGAGAGCCGCTTCGGCGGCAATACGAGCCGAAGCAGGATCGTAAACCCCGCACGGACCATCGCAATGAGCACTGACTGTCATTTGTGCGGGAAAACATTTTTGAATAGTTCGGGTCAAATATTTCATGGGTTGCTCCTATTCTGGTTATTGAGAAAGTCTCTTGTAAAGGACTCGTTGGCCGTTTAACCTTACCTTTCCATCCAGCCTTGCAGATTACAAGGGGGGGCCTCACTAAGTTATTTATCATGGTCATGATAGCGCGCTTCCCCGATCGATGTCCATTCAGGGGGGCTTGAGGCCATTCATAATTCCAACGGAAAAAACTCTTCAACCATGTTGCGTTATCCCAAAATATTGATTAGCACTGGCGCAGAATGATACATTCTCACTACCTCTGCTATCTAAGAGTCTGGACGCCGCTTTAATCCGTACTGTCAGTCGTGACTTCTGAGAAAAGCCCCCGATCCTAAGATTGAGGGCTTTCTTGCTTTATAAATGGTGCAACTGACACACTTCATCACAAATGATCTAGTCAGGGGCGATTCAAAAGTTCCTTCACCCCATACGCACCATCAAATCTCAATCTTGAGAATATCTTGTTAACGCAGCTAAACGCTCAGGTGTAAGCTTCCCTACATATTTCTTTCCATTGATTACCCATGTCGGATACGAAGTTATGCCCATTTCTCTACACTCCCCTGTCGGTGGAGTTTCTCTGCCTCCAGGCGTGCATTCAATATAAGGAAGATCTTTTGCTGCTGACTCGAACAGAAACTTCTGTTCATTGCAGGCCGGTCACCAGAAGGCACCGTAAACGGCAGCACCTTCCTTATTAAGATGGAGGGCCAAACCTTTAAGATATGGGTCTTCTTGCGCAGCAGTTGGGTGAAAAAAACCACTGTAATGCAGGTGCATACCACCAACAACCAATAGCGTAAAGACCGCTGTTTTAAATACCCATTGAGTAATTTGAAAGCTCTTCATTCCCTCGGGACGCTGGACATTGATTGTCCCAAAAATGGCAACCATAGTTGTAAGCGATACCAAACAGTATGGACACAGAGCGTCGATCACAAAGTGTGAGACAAAAGCCAGGTAAACACTGTAGCCTAAACCAACAAGCGACACGACCCAGGCTGATTTCCAATGCTTCTCAGGTTTTCGAACACTAAAACCTATATAGGTGAGTAATGAGTAAGTCAAAAAGCCCCAAAAAGCCGTTGGCAAACCAAGGAAGGTCCCCCAATGACTTTGCTGAACGATGTCGCATGGGCTTCCTTCAGCACAGTAAAGTGGTGTTGCTCCGGACCAGTAGTTAATAGACAGATAAAGCGTTAGCGCCATACCGAATCCAGCAAGAGCAGTCAGCGGCCAGTTAGCAGTCTTCCTTTTTCTCAACGCGGGTTGCTGCTTGCGCTTGCTTCGTTTAATTGAACGATCTTTAGTTGTCACAGGACTTTGATGTGAACTAGTTTTTATATTTTTTTTACCCAAACTTATACTCCTTGACTCATAAATATGACTTATAGCCTGGCAGAAAAAACAAATGGTAATAACTTTATGATACCAAAATCAAGGTTGAGAATGCAAAGATGAGATTAAAAGGAGTTACACCATCAAATAGAGTGCAAAATCCTGCACAGCACCCTTAATATCAGTCACAAACGTATACAGCGATGTAGCAATTAATGCCCAGGGGATTATTGAAATTGTTTTCGTGTTCTTTGGGGTCATTTAAAAGAGCCTATAAATCCTTTTACTTTGTTTTGGTGTGATTAGATTGGCTGAAATGCGAAATTCTTACTGACCCTGATATGGCTGACAGTTGTCAATAGACGAAATGTTTCCTGCCCAACTGGTTTTCAGCGGTTCTTTTTACAAGTTAATTCCAGAACACTATCAGGGGCGGAACCAGTTTGACGACGGTTGATCGCTCTGATATTCGCGGGTTGGTTACCGCCAGACTTGGCTTCGTCGTGGAGCTGCTCTCTCTGCAATTCGGGAGTTCGACCTTAAGGTCTTATCCAACAGGGTCACCGAGGATTCTCCTGACCGTGGTTGCGCTCCTGAAACTGTTCTGGATAAAGGCTCTTGCTCTTATAGGCGCTCTCCTCCGACCGGTTTAAAGGACTGTGGTCCTGTTTCTTCGGATTCGTTACACTTTAACGGGACCTTGAACTTCGTTGGCGATCGCCCACATAAACGCACAGAGCTCTCTGGCAATGGCCGTCACGACCAACTGGTGGGACTTGCCTTTTGTGGTAAATCGTTTGTAACGGGCACATAATCGAAGTTGAGCTCTCCAGGAGATCGCACACACTTCTTGCGACATCCCTTCTTGTCGAATCAGAAGCTTACGACTCACCCGGGCAGGAAGTCGATAAGCCCAAGCCGCCTCGACAAGGACACGACGCACATGGCCATTCCCTGTTTTTGTGATGGAACCCCGCCTGGTCGCCCGACCACTTGAGTGCTCTGAGGGAACCAAACCGAGATAAGACATCAGTTCAGTAGGCCTTTTAAAACGGGTTAGATCACCGATCTCCGCAATTGTGGTGGTTGCGACAATCAAGGAGACGCCTCGCATGGTTTGTAAGGCTTGGGTGACTGGAAACAAGCGCCACTGAGGCGACAAAGTCTGAATCTGTTCCGTCAGGCGGTCAACGCGACGCGTACATTCCGCCAGAGTATCAAGAGACTCTTGAAGAACGATCTGCTGTGCCGGATGGGGCATCTTGAGAATGGAGATCCAGCGAAAGTGAGCGCGACTCCATGGCGATTTCCCCGAATAGCAGTGCCCATGGCGGAGCAGGAAGGCCAAAATGCGCTGCTTCGCCTTGCGTTCCAACGCCTTGGCATCTTCCCTGGCACGGGTTAAATCACGCATGGCCTCATCTTCGACACAAGGGACATAGACTGCGGTCAATTCGCCGGCTCGATGCAGACGAGCCAGCATCTGAGCATCACGGCGATCATTTTTGATCCGATTGCCGCTCTGTCTAGGAATTTTCGAAGGCGCCACCACGACACAATCGAACCCCTGCGCTGTGAGATGGCGGTACACATCATAACCACACGGTCCGGCTTCATAGACGAAATGCAGGTCGCAGCCCTTTGAAACCAACTTCCTGACGACCTTGTCAAGGGCCTCGAGGGTTCCGTCAATGGCGCCGTAACTACGGACCTCACCGTCACGGCCCGCCTCAGCGATCGCAATTTCAATAGACGTTTTGTGGATGTCAAGACCGACAAACATGCTAGACTTTTTCATGACCTGCCTCCTTGGTTTTGGCTCTGTGTTGGGTGATTAACGTCACTCCCAACATAACCCACGTTTGCAAGGGGCAGGTCTCTTTTTGTCTTCAGCTGTCAGCCATTATGTCTGCAATGTAAGAATGGCCCCTCCAAGGCGGAAGGGCCATTTTTCGCATCTTATTGATGGTGACTTTTGCGAAACATCTGATGATGTAATTTAGTTTGCGAATCAATGATCATTGCTTATTGAAGATAGGAATTAACAGTTGAAAGGACTCATGCCCATCCATATTGTTTTTTCAATGTGAAGGACTGGAAGATCTATTTCTTCACCATCAATTATTAGTGGAGGGAAATACACATCGAAACTATTTCCATCTTGTTTAGGAAATACAGCGCTTGAGTTAAACATGGAATTAGAATCAGAATGAGAAACATTTACCTCCCCGTATAATTTCTGGGCCTTAACTTTTCCATCTGCATCAGACCCAGTAATGTAAAAATCTTCATTTTTATATTTGATTTCATTCCAATTGCCAAAGATGACGTACTGCCCTTCACTTACTAACTCTCCTTGAGCCCCAGTATATGTACTTCCGTAACCTCTGACTTTTAATGTCTGGCTCTTGGCTTTTATATTGAAAAAGACATACTTATCAACTGGCACACAATGTCCCTGCTCATATGTGCTTTCAACATCTACACTAGGTCTGTAATAGACTGTCGCATTAGGAACGCAACCAGCTAAAAAAACAAACATTAGTGCCCATATTACGGATTTACTCTTTTGCATTGTGTTTATACCTTTGAACAAATAAGAGCCCATAGGTTTTGTAAAATTCTCAGTCCCAGGCAACTGACGCACTCGGTAATTTACAGCAGATCAGTTGAATCTTAGAAGATCAAAATTCTTATAAGTTAAGTCAGCAGTTAATGAACGCTGAATTTCGCATTTACGCAAGATATTAAATACTCTGATAAATAAAAAGCCCTACTCACAAGAGGCGGTGGGAGCAGGGCAAATCTTTCTACCTCATGAGAGTGTCACCAGTCAGAGGGGGATGTATACTTCTGATAGCATTTTCCGTGCTGTCTATTGTCTCCTACATATCTCTATCAACAAGAAGCCGTTTTTCGTCTCAGAAGTCGTAACTTTTAAGAATAGTGCAGTCTGGTAGCGCACTCTTGCCGTGGAGTTGGATCAATCTATTTAGATGCCTTTGCCATAAGGTTTCCTTGATCGAGACTCTTCTCCAGAAATTGTTCGATCATATCTGCATATATTTGGCTGACATGATGAAAAAGCACACCAAACGCTGCAGTATTACTGTCCTCGACATTGGTCAACGAGTACAGCACTGTCCCAGACAAAGGGATTTGAAGGTCTGTAAGGAGAAGGGTCAGAGACACCTTCGTTCCGGTTGGCACAAAACGAGGCGATGAAATCAGGCAGCCCCCTTTTGAAAGGGTGAGGACATCATGAGTGTGTGACTGTTGATTATCGATAGTGACTTCAGCCGTCAAGTCGACCTTGCTTCTCAAATTCCTGCGTCGTTCATTGACAGGAGCAACTCTGGCATACAATGCATCATGCAACAGTCTCGGCTGGATTGGTTTGGTCAGGTAATCCTGACAACCAGCCTCGTAGCAGGCTTTTTTCTCATCCGAGTCGGCACATGAACTGACAACAATAATTGGTATTGAATTATCGATGATGCAATTCGCCAAATCCTGGACGATAACGTGAGTTTGCTTGGCCCCGTTTTGATCTCCAACGATCAGAATATCACTAAAGCCTCGAGACAGAACTGTTTTCGCTGCTTCTGGTTCTCTAACGCAAAGTGACTTTAAGCCCATGCGTTGAAGCAGCAAAGCTAAGTACCTCGAGAAAACCTGACTTTTCTCGATTACGAGCACACTGACTGGAGATTTCATTTACACCTTCTTTAGATAAAAATTCAATTAATTGAAGACTTCTGCACATCAAGAAAATTAAAATATAAACTACTTCTTAAAAAAATGCTGACATTTATGACCAGTCAATTCTTGGCTTAAATGCTAGTATCCAATTCGTCACAATCTTCTATAAGATAATGAATAGCGTCTTCTTTGTTGTCAAAAAGTTTGAAATCTCTTTTACTGAAAATACTAACCGCTGACATGACAACCTTGTATAAGCCCTCAACTCCAACCACCGCAGCTTTACGCACGTATGGTGTATTACCTTTTGTCAGGTCTTTAAGATACTCAACTAACTCAGTGTTAAACTTTCCTTTGGAAATGACGGTCAGGGTCAAAACGGAATTTTCTGGACGACTGCGGACCTGATCAGCACATTTTTCAATCAAAGGAACGGCCTCTTCAATTGCACTGTAGTCGAAGTTTAAGACAAAAATTTCTTTGCCATATTCAGTGGTAAAGCTAGCATTTTCCATTTATGTAAGCACCCTTTTCCGAAATACGAACGGATATTTGATTATATTTTTGTATTTGTTTTGTCTCTTTTTATCTGGCGTATAACTTAGTAACTAGGCAGAAAAGTAGCGGTCTAATAGGCACTAGCCAGAAACTGGTAAATTAATACACAAAAAGCCACCCTCATTCATGAAGATGGCCTATGGTCAAAAGTTTGTTGATCCCCCTAAAAGCTCATTCACCATGCAATTGAAACAGTGGTCAATATACACCGATTAATCGAAAACGGTCTGTGTGGATGATTCCTACAAACCTTGACATTTAGGGAGGACCAAGCATACAACACATTGTACCACTCGCATCTCAATTATTTCTCACAATTGCTCCTGCATTATTTTTGGGTTTTCAGACTAGCAGAAATGCCCATCCAGGAAGAGTAGGCCATTTTCGCATCTTATTGATGCTGACAAATAGGAAAAGCCCTCGATCTGCTGATCGGGGGCTTTCGTGTTCTATAGATGGTGATAAAGCATTCAGAAGGCAGATCGTTTATCGGCGCCGTTAAAGGGGCGAGAGGCCTCACGTCTGTCCTTGACTCTAATAGGGCCAACACCAACAGTTACCCAACCACTCGATCGTCTAAATTTCATTAAGTAATTCTTTTCGAGTAGGACATCGAGGACTTGAGGTGTCAGATGTTGATAAGTTCCATCTCTTGTGATGACATGAACAAGCTGTTGCCCGGTTCTGCGATCAGGCATACTGGTCTCCTAGACAAATGGCCAGCTCTTATTTCAGAAATCCAAGGATATTAACAAGACAAACATACATTGGCCTCAATAAAATGTCAAAAGCCAGAGTATCCCAGAAGTTGTTTCGGAACTATTTTAGGGTGATTAACGACTCAAACGACCTAAATCTGAGAATCCCTGACTTCCGAGCTTCAATACTAACTTCCGATTTGACGTTGAACTCGCTGAACCTAGAAATTTCATTTTTCAAAAGTAGATTCCAAATACCCAAATAAAAAAGGCACCCGCTGATGCGGGTGCCTTTGGTACAGATATTGAGGATAGTTTTACCAGACCGAGTCGAGCTGCAACAGGGCTTTCTTCAGATCAGTTTCGACGGTGTCGAGAATGGCGATGGCATACTCATTGTTGTGAACGCCGTTGGTGCCATCGTTACGCACGAACTTGAGATTGCGCAGTGCTCTTTCGTAGATGGTCCAAACCGCGGCTGTGTCGCGCTTCGCTGCATCGGCATCTGCCAGTTCGGCTTCCACTTCGATGCGCAGCTCCTTGAGTTCTTCAATCCGCGCCTTGGTAGTTTCCGCCCATTCGTCAAATACGTCAACGTAGGCTTCGTCTTCGTGGCAATTCGTGCAGGTGGATGAAGAAGGACGGAAAACCCCTTTGGTTACCCCGGTGTGACAGTCGGTGCAGGTCATGTCGGCGACATCGCCGTACATCAAACTGGGTACGTCCTCTATGCCTTCAATGCCGGTACCTTCGTTCATCGCGACCTGGGCTTCGTGACAAACGTTGCAGTCCTTCATTTGTGGAGCATCATCCGGAGCGTCGGCGTGGCAGGTGAGGCAGAAGTTCATGCGGTCGGTCGCCGTGGCCGGATTATGCACGATACCGAAGTGACAATCGCGGCAGGTCAGGTCGAAGTCTTCGATGTGCAGGCTGTGGTTAAAATGAGTTCCGCCGACAAAGTCGTCGGTCATAATGTCCGCTAGACCCTTGCGTTCACGGAAATCCGGGTTGACCACGTCATCCAGCATACGCATGTTGACGAGCTTCATCGGGCCCTTCGTGGTTTCGCGAACTGTTTTGTTCCCCTCGTCAGAGTGGCAGTAGAGGCAGTGCCAAGAAGGAACCAGGTCCTTATGCGGGTTGGAAAGGATCTCCAGTTTCTCTTCCTTGGAGATTGTTAACTGCATGTAGGTGTCTTTCAAACCACCCAGTTTGGCTTTCGCGTAGCCGAGCACACCGGGACGACCATGGCAATCGAGGCAGGATACGCCAGCGTCACCGTGGGCAGAGTGCTCCCAGGAATCAACTTCAGCCAGAGGGCCAAAACCCTGGGCCGGGTGGCAAAGATGACAAAATTCCGGCTCAGATGTCATGTGAAGAATCTGGACGTTGATGAAGCCAAACACCACGACAAACAACACGGAAATGATGGTAAAGATAACAATGTGTCGTTTACACCAGTCAAAAACGTTTTTCAGCATGATCTGCACCTCTTTTATAATGTTTTCTAATGCTTTGTTGAAATCCAGGAAGGATTAAATTCCCGCAAGCCACCGTATAATACACATTTTGCGAATCAATGCAACAGAAAGCTGTGTATACAGTATGCACATAAGCGGAGCCTAGAGACGATAATCGGGCATTCGCTGAGAGCAAAAGAAAAGGGGCTGCCGTTTGGCAGCCCCTGAAAAAATCTCATATTTCAAGTAGTTTGTTGCTAGTGGCCGCTGCCTCCCATGAAGGCAAAGATCATCAGGAACAAGCACGCTATACCGGTAAAGAGTGCGATGTATCCGAAGGCCTTGAAGCAGAAGTCATAAACCGGGCCACTGACTTTCTTGCAGGCGAAATCTTCTGTAATCCCCTGCTCTTCGTAGCGGCGCCACTGGTCGCCACGTTCCTCGAGGAATTCTTCTTTGGGCAACTGGCCATTGAAGATGACAAAGTCCATCGGGAATTTCTCTGGCCGACCGTGAGTATTGAAAAAATGCACGGTGAAGATAAAACCGGTTGCCAGCAGGGCTTCGTCCGAATGGATGATCGTTGCGACGTTGAACGCCCAGCCCGGCAGGAAGTAACCGAAGAGTTCAGGGAACCAGAGCATCAGCCCCGAGCCGCCGATGGCAAACATACCCCAGAAGACCGCGAGGAAGTCGAATTTCTCCCAGTAGGTCCAGCGTTCGAAGGTAGGCTTCGGCCCCAGGAACAGGAACCAGCGCACCATACCTGTCACGTCGCGAATGTCGCGCAGGTTCGGACAGAGGGAGTCGGGGCCGAACAGGCGGGTCAGCCACATGTCCCCTGGGGTCCGCTTCTTCTGCAGGAAGAGGAAGTCGAAACTCAGGATGAGTGCGGAGACGAAGTAGTAGAAAGTCAGGACCGCACAGCCACGGTGTATCAGGCCTGCATAGTAGGTCCCGCCGAAGAAGTCCATCATCGTCATAGCCCAGTGCTGATCGGCGAACTTCAGTGGCAAGCCGGTCAGAGTCAGACCAAGGAAGCTGATGATAACTGTCAGGTGCAGGAAGATGTGACGTGGCTTGAAGCGCACATACTGCTTGTGGGGTTCGCTGATATGATGCTCGTCTTCACCTTTGTGGTGAGCAGCAATTTTTTCGCGGTTTTCAACAAAGCCGCGGATCATCCAGAGCAGGGTATGAATCCAGAAAACCGCAAAGGTACCGACCAGCAGGCCGGTCATGCAGACAAAAGTCCAATAAAGGATCGGGTAGTTGTCGCGATCGTGCATGTCTCCATGCGAATAGAACTTGGCGAACAGCCCTGTTGCATTCTGATGACACTGAGCGCAGGTTCCGGTCAGGTTTGCCTCATTGACACTTGACTGTGGGTCATCTTTTGGCAGTACGTTATGCGCTGTGTGGCAGTCGGCACATCCCGCTACCTTGTCGGGTGATCCAAGCCGGAAGTTTTTGCCGTGGTAACTGTCCATGTAGGTGCCAACGGCAACGCTGAACACGCCGTTGCGTGCCATCATCTCTTCGTCAGCATGGCACGTGAGGCAGACCTTCGTGTGGAACTCGCGGTTGACGTGACTGCCAGGTTCACCAAGTTGTTCAATCTTGTGCAGGCCGTGGCAGTCGTGACAGGCCGCTGAATCCTGGTTGCCGGCTTTGACTGCTTTGCCGTGGACGGAGTCAAGATAGTCCTCATGGTCATCATGACAGCCGGTGCACTTGGCGATGACCTTGGTCTTGTCACCCTTCCAATAGGTGTGGATATGAATATCTTCATGACAGGCGGCACAGGTGACATCGTTGAGCTGGTGCACGCTGGAGTAGTGCTCAATGGTTTCTTTTTTATGACAGCGGACGCATTTCGGTTCCTCGGGCATGACTTCGCCGGACATGTGCGCGTCAAGCGAGGTCACTTCAACGTGGCAGCTGGTGCAGGCATTGGTCCCGTGGACCGATGCGCCGTAGGCAACGGGAGACACCACATCATCATGACATTCCAGACAGACCTCGGGAGCAATGGCCATGCCGTTATCTGCCTGGGCCGGAATGGCAGGCAATAACAGGGCTACGGCCAGCATGAAAAAGGCAAGAGTTCGGCAGTTCATTGATTAGACCTCCTGATGATCCAATTGGGCTCTCAGTCTGATTTGGTTCCGGAAATGCAGATTTCAGTGTATGAAAAATAGAAAAAACACAATAAATTAATAGCGTTGCGATAATACGTAGTGTATACAGTATAAGATTAAAAATGGTTTATCATAGGCAGGATTAAAAGTCAATCGTGAAAATTGTCTAAGGTATATTTTTTATATACACCGCATAAGGGCTTGCAAGGTAAAATCTGAAGGCATAGTATGCCGCAACAATCAGTTGATAGCGGGAGAGTAAAAAATGAGTCGTTGGCGCGGATTGATCTGGGCAGTTCTGGCCCTGAGTTTATACGTCGTTGGTGGCCTGCTGATCATGGGTGGGCTGATCCTGATCGGGATTCTTGGCGCCCAGGATCTGTGGGGCTGGGGTGAGGCACGTGGGATCGGTTACATGGCTTTCGGGATCGGTATTTTCCTGTCAATATTCGGTGTTATGATTATGCGCTTCATGCGCAATCGGGGCGTGGCTTAAAGGGCGACAAGTATCACCCGAAGGCATAGAATCTCTGAGAAAATAAGAGTAAAACAAAAAGGCCGTAGCCGATATGGCTGCTGACAAAGTTCAGCCAAACTTCATGATAGAAGGGCAACGGGTGGTTAATCTGTTGCCCTTTTTCATTGGGCCTTGTAATTCAAAGACAAAATCAAGATCCGGGGGTTGCGCCCCCCGACGGCGCCTTACTCTTTTACTGGCCTAAAAGAGTAAGCAGAAAAGGGCCTGCGCTGCGCTGGGCATGTCTGGCTCGTAAAGACGGCAACCTCAATTCGGATTGTTCTTATCGATCGGGAGTCTACGCTTCCCCCGCAGGAGCCGAGGCTCTTGTGAGCCTCTCCTTTTGTGGAAGCTTGCAAGTGCAGTTTTGTTTTGACGTTTTTCACTTGTAGGTCACACTGCAAGGAAGGCCCCCCTGTAACGGGCCGGCTTCTTGAGCACTGTCGTCTTTTGATGCCTCAGAAATCCGGCAAATGAGATGCCCTCCGCAAGGAGCAGGCACTTTTGCATACTTTTGTTGCCGGACAAAAGTATGGCGTCTGGCGGGACGCGACCCGCCGGTTCTGCTTTTAAGAATTTCAAGAAAAAGGGAGCAGCCGATATGGCTGCTCCCTTTTTCTTTTTGCTGAATTAAGATCGACTTATTTGCTGAGCATCTGCACAACAGTGTCGGTGAAGGGGTTGGCGAAGAGGATGATCATGGCAACAACGAGGCAGTAGATTGCGAGGGACTCAATCATTGCCAGACCGACCAGCATGACGGTCATGATCTTGCCGCTTGCCCCAGGGTTGCGGGCAACGCCTTCAACCGCCTTGGAAATAGCGATACCCTGACCAATGCCGGTACCGAAAGAACCAAGACCCATGCCAACAGCGGCAGCCATTACACACCAAGCAAAATACTCCATTGTTTTACTCCTTAACTAATTAGTGATCGGTTTTCCTATACAGTATAGGACGCAAGCACGGACATCCGTGCTTAGTGAGCTTCTTCGAGTGAACCAGCAATGTAAATCATTGCCAGCAGCATGAATACAAAGGTCTGGATGAACGCAACCAGAACCCCCATCAGCATCAATGGCAACGGCAGCAGGAAAGGCACCAGGGTAAAGAAAATCATCAGTACGATTTCATGGCCAAACATGTTGCCGAACAGACGCAAGGTCAGCGATAAGGGGCGTGCCAGGTGGCCGACGATTTCGATCGGAATCATCAATGGGGCCAGCCAGACAATCGGTCCGCAGAAGTGTTTAAAATAACCTATGCCATGTTCTTTGACGCCAACGATATGTGTCATGGCAAAGACTGTCAGAGCTATAGCGGCATTGGTGTTCAGGTTGGCGGTCGGCGGAAAGAAGCCGGGGATCAGAGCGATCAGGTTCGAAACCAGGATAAAGAAGGCGATGGTGGCGATCAGGGGAAAGTAAGCTTTGCCCTTGGGGCCCATGGTCTCCTCGATCATGTTTTCAATGCTGTCTATGACCAACTCGAGGAAATTCTGCAGACCGGTCGGGACCGTCTTGATGTTGCGTTTGACCAGAACGGAGACAAGAATCAGCAGGGCCATGACCAGCCAGGTGTAGGTGACATGGTTGCCGATGTGCAGGTGCAGTTGGTGCTCGAGCCACTCAAAGAAAATGAAAGGATGTATCATGGTGCCAGAAGCCTCCTCTTACCTAAAGGCGCGCTGTATCGTTATCCAGAACAAATTGATAACCACTACCGAGAGGCCGATGATCAGGCCAAGGGTGTGGATTTTTATGACTGCTATCAAAACCGCCAGGATTATCGCCAGCGCTGCCAGCCGGATGACGTAGCCGAACTGGTAGCGAAATTTGGCGCCACCGGCCGTTTGCTCCAGGAGCCGTCCGAGGGAGCGCTGCATCCAGAGAAAGCCGCCGATAGCGACCAGCCCGCCGGCCAGAATTCCCGCACTCAGGGCGAGATTGCCAAAAGGCAGGCTGCCGATCAGCAGCAGGGCCAGAATGATCCAGTTGCGCCGGGACATCTGCGCGGGCAGCCGTTCAATCTGGACCATCATCCTTCTGGTCCTGTTCTTCTTCCTGTTCCTGTTCGCGCATAACGCGCCGGGTCAGAACGAAGACGTTGCGAAAGCCCGAGGCGATTCCGAACCCGAGCCAGATCAGGGTCATCCAGGGGGATGTTCCCAACCACTTGTCCAGGTAGTAGCCAATGAACAGGCCAATGAAAGAAGCTGCCACCATTGATATCCCCAGGCTTGATAAAAAGCCCAGAGATCTCATGAGTTGACGTTTGTCGTCGGCCATATTAATTGTATACAGAATACACCTGGATTTTAAGCCTACACTTGATAGCATAGGACTTTAGGGCTGTCAACCGCTTTTCTCGGTCTGCGGACGTTGATAAAGTAAGAATAGGCCCCTAATTAATGACTAGTGGGTTTACATTTATAGGCAGACAGAGTATGGTTCTGCGCTAAAATGGCTTGGTGGCGTATTTGTTGGTCCTTCGGATATAATGGCAAGCAAACCATAATATATAATCAAGTGTCCGGCTGACACTCAAATATCGCAAGGAGTCAAAATAATGAAAAACAAGATTATGTTTCTGGCGTTCCTTTTGCTGTCCAGCATGCTGCTGCCGTTTGTCGCTGTAGCCGATGAAGATGCCACCCGTGAAGAGATCGTTGAGATGTGTAAAAAAGCAGAGGTCCTGCTAATGACTAACAAGGAAGCAGGTATTGCTGAGATCGCCAACAAGGAAGGTCAGTTCGTCTGGAAAAACACCTACGTGTTCCTGATGGATCTTGATGGTAACATGCTTGCCCACCCAATGATCCCGCAGTTGACTGAGAAGGGGCCGCTCTTCCATGTCGCCGACAAGAATCCGGACAAACCCAAGATGATCTTTGTTGAATTTGTCGATATTGCCAAGGAAAATGGCGAAGGCTGGATCTGGTACATGTGGCCTAAGCCGAACAGTCGTGAACCGGTCGATAAGTTCACCTACATACGCCGGGTTGGGTTTACGGATATGCTGGTTGGGGCCGGCATTTACAAGTAGCTCATCAGGATCAAATGATTATTAACACAATGGGGTGCATCTAATCTGATGCGCCCCATTGTGTTTTGAGTGAGATTACTGTCCCAGTGAACAGAGTACCGGCATGCCAAAGGCGATCATGGCCAACAGGGAAGCCTGGTAGCCGTAGTAAGGCCAGGCGACCTTGCCGGTTGTTGCCGTTGTGACCTTTCGATAGGTCTTCATATGCTTGTGAACCTGCCAGCGGAGTTCAAAAAAACGGACCTTGATCCCGGCTTCGACCAGCCTGCGCAATAGCAGCACGGAACAGGCAAAGTTGAACAATCCGGCAACCAGAAAAGCATAGAAAAAAGACCGGGCCATGATCGTTCTCAACAGGCCGGCGACAGGAGCTCAGCGGACGGTAATCTGCTGGTCGTCGAAATCAACAACCTGGCCCGCCCGGATCTTGCAGCGTTTGCGTGTTTCCACTGTGCCGTCAACCTGAACCAGGCCGTCGGCGATCAGCAGTTTAGCCACCCCGCCACTTTCGCAGAGGCTGGTCACTTTCAACAGGCTGTGCAGCTCAATGTAATCGTGTCCAGCGAGCTCAAATTCAATCATCGTTACTTCTGCTTGCCCCGCCGGTTGCGAGGCGCGGCCTTGTTCCCTTTTGGGTGTCTGCCTTCGCTTTTTCTCGGCGCGTACTTGCGTTTCGACTCGTCGGCGGGCATGGCCTGCCTGTCGTCCGCGGGGCTGATCTGCAACTGCTGCCCGCACACCCAGACTTTCTGCAGATGCCGGAACAGCGCCGGGGGCATCGACCTGGGGAGATCGACCAGGCAGTAGTCATTATATATCTTGATCTGGCCGATGTCGCGACTTTTGATGTTGGCCTCGTTGGCGATGGCTCCAACGATGTGTTTCGGCTCCACCCCGTGGGTGCGACCGACTTCTATCCGGTAACGGGCCAGGTTGCCGTCGGGGAAAGCGGAGCCTCTTTCGGTCCGCACGGGCTCGTCGACCTCTTCCGGCTCTTCCGTGCTATCGATCTGGAGCGGCTTGTCCTTCTGCAAGAGGTAGGCAAGGGTCGAAGCGATTCTGCGCAGGCCGACATCATGCTGGTGCTGGTAGCTGTCGATCAGTTCCTCGAAGAACTCCAGGTCCTGGGACTCCATTGCTTCGGCAATCTGATCTTTGAAAAGGTCGATCCGGCGGTTGGAGATGTCCTTGCGGCTCGGCAGGCTCATCGCCGTAATCGGTTGACGGGTCGCTCGTTCGATAGCCGCCAGCATCCGTCTTTCCCGGGGGGCAACAAACAGGATCGCCTGCCCCTCACGTCCGGCCCGCCCGGTTCGACCGATGCGATGTACGTAGGCTTCGGTATCGTAGGGAATATCGTAATTGACGACATGGCTGATGCGCTTGACGTCCAGACCGCGGGCGGCCACGTCCGTGGCAACCACGATGTCGAGAGCGCCGCTTTTCAGTTGATCTACGGTCTTTTCTCGCAGGGCCTGAGTCATGTCCCCATTTAAGGGGGCACAGGAAAAGCCGCGTGACTCGAGTTTCTCCGAAAGCTCCACCGTGGCTGTCTTGGTGCGCACGAAGACAAGCATCCCCTCGATCTCTTCCGCTTCAAGAATGCGGGTCAGGGCATCCAGTTTGTGCAGACCCTTGACCTGCCAGAAACGCTGCGAGATTGTCTCTACGGTGGATGTCTTGGCCTTGATTTTGATCTCGACAGGGTCCCTAAGATACCGCTGGGCAATACGGTTGACCTCCTTCGGCATGGTTGCCGAAAAAAGTGCCGTCTGACGCTCTTTCGGGGTCTCTTTGAGAATCTGTTCGACATCATCGATGAAACCCATGCGCAGCATTTCGTCGGCTTCGTCAAGGACGACACTGGACAGGTCGGCAAGGTTCAGGGTGCCGCGCCGCAGATGGTCCTGGATTCGCCCCGGGGTGCCGACTACGGCATGGACTCCACGATGCAGTTGCCGCAACTGCTGGCTCATACTCTGGCCACCGTAAACCGGCAGCACCTGGAAGCCCTTCAGGTGACGGGCATAGGTGCGAATCGCCTCGGACACCTGCAAGGCCAACTCGCGGGTGGGTGTGAGAACCAGGATCTGTGGATGTTTTTTCTTCAGATCGAGGCGGCTCAGCAGGGGAAGTGCGAAGGCAGCGGTTTTCCCCGTGCCGGTCTGGGCCTGTCCGAGCAGGTCGCGCCCTTCGAGAAGCGGTGGAATGCTGCGAGCCTGGATCGGCGATGGTGTCTCGTAGCCGACCTCGTTGATGACCTTGTATATTGCCGGGGCAAGGCCCAGTTCCTTAAAGCTGGTTATGTTGTCCTCTGTCATGTGCTTGTCCTGGTTCAGTCTACGGAAAAAGCCCGGGCGAGGCCGGGCTGTGTGCGTACCTAGGTGCAAATTATAAAAAAATGGAATCGTCAGAAGTACAGGAAGGGGGAGAACTTAACCCATTAGCGGGACAAGTGCAATACTTATTCGCTCACGAGATGGCGCCGGATGCAATTTCCCCGGGGAGTTCCAGGCCTCGAGGCTAGCGGGAGCCGAGCTTGGCAAACAGGATACCGGCAGCACGGTTCAGTACGTGATCGCGCGGCAGGGAGGTGAAAACCGGAGGTCTGCGATAACCCAGCCGGATGAGTTCATCGATGATCGGCTGGTAGCGTCTGAACTTCAGCCCCTTGCGCAACGATTTTATGGCCTTGTTCTTGTGGCCGGCGACCAGGTAGACCCGGCTGAGGTGGTAATAGTGATCGGGATTGTTCGGTTCCGCCTCGAGTGCTTCACGACAGAGGGTCATGGCCTGCTGGTACTGTTTGCGCTCCCTGGCCAGGCAGTAAGCCAGTTTTGCTTTGACTGATGGCCTTGGATCGATAGCGTGCGCCATCTCAAACTGTACCAGGGCAACCAGTGTGTCGTCTGCTTTCAGCGAGCTGTCACCCTTGCTGAGCAGCGTCTCCATGGAATCTGGCATAATCTGGCCTCCATTATTAATGTCCTGCCTTCAATTTTCTAGGTTAACTCAATCGACTGATTTCGGCAATAGGTTCAGTTCTATGGAACGGGACAGTCTTCCCGCATAGCGATCGACTGAATATCGCAACCTGTAATCTGCGAGCTTTTGTGCCATGAGCGGGATTAGAGTTGCCTGAGCCTGTCTACTAATGTATTTTAAGGTGTTAATCTTGCAGTGAATCTGTAGCCAATTGTGCATGAGCAGAAGTCTTTGAAGGGTTTCAGCTAATCATTTTCACAACGCCTCAGGAAGGGTAATCGGTCCATGAAGTTGAGGTCCAAAATTCTCCTGGCACTGATCTCGGTCGGCGTCATCCCCTTGGTAGTCGCTCTCTGGGTGGTCGGCGGCATGGGCGCCGCCGAGCTCGAAGCACAGGTCCAGGTGCGGGCCCAGGATTCAGCCGACGTTATCGAACAGACCACCTCCAAAGCATCGACAGATGACTTGAAGTTGGTGACGTTGCTTTCGGGTAATCCTTTTCTGGTCAACGCCGTCTATTCGGCGGGTCTGAGCAACGATGTTTCGCAATTGACCAGCTTCCTGTCCAACCTCGACACCCTGTCCTTCGATCAGCTCCAGGTCCTTGACAAGGATGGTAATAGGCTTCTGCGCGTATTTATGCACGACAACCAGAAGATTCCGTCGACGTCCGGCATTGAACATCCGGCGATCAAAGCCAGCCTGGAAGGTGAGGCCTACGCCGAGAGCGGTCTGTTTGACGGCCAGATGGCCATCACTTCGGTGGCGCCGATCAGTATGTACGGTGAGCCGATCGGTCACCTGGTCGCCGTCACCTATTTTGATAAGAAACTGGCTACGAGCCTGAAGACACTGAGCCATATGGAGATCGCCTTTTTTGATGAAGGCGGTATCTTCACAGCGACCACTCCAGAGTTGAATACTGTCGATTTACAGGCCATCCTCACCTCCAACAACTATGTCAAAGAGATCAACGGCAAAAAAAACCTCATCATCTATAACTCGGTCGCCGGCAAGGACCGCGGCGTACTCATCGCCATGGATATCTCCACGCTGGATAACGCCAAGTCGAACCTGTCAAACGCCATGATCATAACCGCGCTGATCATGATCAGCGCTTCGGTCATGGTCGGGCTGCTCGTCTCGACAGGGATCGTGCGTCCCCTGCGTGAAGTGGTCGCTACTCTGAGGGAAATCTCTACGGGTAGTGGTGATCTGACGCGGGAACTGGAAGTCCGCACCTCCGATGAGGTCGGTGAACTCTCCGAGTGCTTTAATGCGTTCCTGGCCAGACAGCGGGAAATGGTCGGCCGGATCCGCGCCGTGACCGAGGATTTGGGCAAGGCGAACGAGCAGATTCGCGGCGCTTCACACGATGTCATGGAAGGTGCTGTACGCCAGTCGCAGGCCCTGGAAGAATCGTCAAAAGGAATCGAGGGGATCGACGAGGCGGCCGGAGGGATTGCCGAGAGCACCGGCAGCCTGGTGACGTCGGTAGAAGAGAGCTCCTCGGCAACCCTGCAGCTGGGGGCGACGATCGAAGAGATTGCCGGCCAGATGGAAAAACTTTTTTCCACGGTTGACGAGGTCTCCAGTTCGATCAACGAGATGTCGGTGTCCAGTCAGGAAGTTTCCGAGAATGTCGGGATTCTCTCCTCGTCAACTGAAGTGACCGTTTCCTCGATGCTGGAAATGGACGCCTCGATCAAGGAGATCGAACATAACGCAGCACAGACCAGCAAACTGGCCAGTGAGGCTGCCGAAGACGCCCAGCGCGGCATGCAGACAGTTGACGAAACGATCAAGGGTATCGAGTCGATCCAGAAAACGGTTGACCGCGCCAGTCACGTGATCAAAGAACTGGGTGACAAGTCGAGCGAGATCGGCAAGATCCTGACCGTGATCGACGAGGTGGCCGATCAAACCAGCCTGCTGGCCCTGAATGCCGCAATAATTGCCGCCCAGGCCGGAGAACACGGCAAGGGCTTTGCGGTGGTTGCCGATGAGATTCGCGAGCTGGCCGAACGGACCGCGATTTCGACGCGTGAAATCGGTACTATCATCAGTAACCTCCAGGAAGGTACCCAGGAAGCGGTCCTGGCGATGCAAGATGGAAGTGAGCAGGTTTATGAAGAAGTCAAGCGTTCCAAGGACTCCAGTGCCGCGCTGGAAAAAATCCGCAGCAGTACGCTGAAGGCGATGGAGCAGGTCAACAGTATCGTCCGCGCCACCGAAGAGCAGTCCCGCGGCAGCCGACAGGTAACCGATTCGATGAACCAGGTAGCCTCCATGCTGGAGCAGATTGCCACGGCTGTCAACCAGCAGAATTCGGGCATCAGGCAACTTGCCGAGAGTGCGGAGCTGATGCGGGATATTGCCGCCCATGGCAAGCAGAGTACCAGCGAGCAGTCTAAAGGCAGTAAGCAGATCAATGCGAGTATGGAGCAGATCCGTACGATGATCTCAATCATCGATGACGCCACCCGGGCGTTGACACAACGCAGTCGCGATGTCGTCGGTGCTGTCGGCAGCGTCCACAAGGTTGCCGAAAGCAATGCCAGCCGGACCGCAGAACTGGATCATGTGGTCGAGACGCTGAACCGCCTGACGATGGCTTTGGAAGAGGAGGTCGGGGTCTTCAAAACATGACCGGTCCGAGCCTCAAGCTGACGGTGCTCGGTTCGGGAACCAGTACCGGTGTGCCGGTGCTTGGTTGTCATTGCGCTGTCTGTTCATCATCCGAACCGCGGAACAACAGGACCCGCTGCAGCGCCTTGCTCGAATGGGGTGGGCACAAAATCCTGGTCGACACCGCCACGGATTTTCGACAGCAGGCGCTGCGTGAAGGTCTCGATCATATTGACTGCGTCCTGTACACCCATGCCCATGCCGACCATGTACACGGCATCGACGACTTAAGGACCTTCACGCTGAGGACTGGTACTGCGATTCCGATTTACGCTGCGCGCGGAGTGCTCGACCGGATTCAGGGGCTGTTCAGTTACATCTTCAGTGAAACCGATGCCCCGGGGTATCGGCCGCGTCTGGAGGTTAACGAAGTCCGGGGGCCATTCAAACTGTTCGACCAGATGGTGACGCCAATTCCACTGGTGCATGGGCCCGGTGAATCACTCGGCTACCGGGTCGGCAACCTGGCCTATGTGGTCGACTGCAGCGCGATCCCGGAATCGTCGTGGCGGCTGCTCGAAGGGGTGGAAATCCTGGTGATCGATGCGTTACGTTTTCGTGAACACGATTCCCATTTCACGATCGGTGCGGCAATTGAGGTCGCCCGGCAGCTGAAGGTGACGAAAACCCTGTTGACACACCTGACCCATGATATTGATTACCCACGGCACTCCGCCGGGTTACCCGAAGGCGTTGAATTCGCCTATGACGGCCAGACGCTGACACTCCCTTTGCCGGCGGCACAAGAGCAATAAGGTCATGTCGAAGAAACACCAGGAAATAAGGCTGCACGGGCATCTCGATGACACCATCGAGTATTTCGCCATGGCGGCCGCCCCGGATGCCTACAGTCGCTACTTCTTTGAGGCGGGCAATGATGACCTGCGGTTTTTTTCGCCGGGCAACGAGTTCATCCTCGAGCCTGACCAGGTCAGCCATCGCGGCAATGGTGGCTCTTTTTGCGAATACATGTTCGGTGTCGACCAGCCGCTTTCCGATCTTGCCAAGACTGATGTGCGCAACCGCCTGATTCTCTATGGCACCTTCTACAAAGGCGATGGCAGTCAGCTTGATTTCACCTCGAAAACCGATGGTCAGAACAGCTACGAACAACTCTTTTTCGAGGGTAATGCCACGGTCAATTATTTCTTCTTCGTGACCGGCTCGGTCTCCGGCAAACTGCAGGAGCAGCAGGAGAACATTGCACGACTGCTCGGTAAAACGCTTAAGCGTTCAGAGAGTGTCGGTTTCGGTGATGATACGGACCTGCTCGACGAGATTTACGGCATGCTAGGGCACCGCAGCTCGCTTTACCTGATTAAGCTGATTCAGAAGAAACACAGGCGCTATCACGATGCTTTCAAAGAGCTGTATTTCGAATACAAGGCGATTCCCGATCACGAATTTGCCAAGTTGCAGGAGCTCGCCAATGACCTTGAGATTGACCGATACCAGCAGGAACGGATCCGGATCGATGTCATGTACAAACATCTGGACAACCAGAGGATAGTCGACGAATACAAGAACATCCTGATTGAATGTAACCTGAAAGGGAGTATCAATCAGCTCGAGAATGCTCGCCTGACACGTCTGAAAACCCTGTCAGTGCGCAACAAGATCCCGTCAGCGCTCTTCTACACACTCGACAAGATGCTCAAACATGACAAACTGGTCGACCTGGACGAGCAGGACTACCTTGCAGAAACCCGGCAGGTTCTCGAGGGGATCTTCTTTGCCGAAGCCAAGATTGATGCGAGCATCACCTCCGAGGACATGTCCCTGCTGCTGGATGCCAAGCGGCAGGCAAGTGAGAATCGTGACCACACCTTCGATCATATCCTGCTGGAGACCGGCAGGGCATGTGACGAGAAGATCCATGAGGGGGCCGACCTGACCCTGCTGGAGCATTTCTCCTACATCATCACCTATTTTGACCGCTACGATAACACCTCGGCGGTGATCAACCAGTTGGCGTTCATGGAAAGCGTCCAGTTCGGCGAAGAACATATTCGCAGCCTGCTGGGCAACAAGAAGGCCTTTGACGAGCTTGATCCGAAGCTCTGGAAGGAGCTCTTCTTCAATCAGCTTTTTGAGAACAAGTACCTTGGCCAGTTCGGCCGCAAGAAGGTGACTTGTCTGCAGAAAGGACTGACCCATATCGAGGACAGTCGTCTGACGATCAAGGCCCTGGTTGACCAGCTGCACCTGATTGACAAGGAAGAGCGACTCAATACGATCCTTCTGTCCCACGTCAAGGAGCGCATCCGCAACTTCTATTCCAAGTACAACACCCGCGTGGAGCAAGAGGCTCTACTGGTCGAGATTGCCGACGAGCTTTACAACAAAGGGATTTATACCGGCGATATTCCGCTCGCCCAGTTCTACAACGTGGTGGTCAACATCAAGAAGGAAGCGGTCTACATTCACAACCTGCTGCCAAAGATCATCGCCGAGCGCGATACGTCACTGCGTGAAGATTTCCTCGATAACAGCGGCCTCGACCGTTTTTATGTTGAAGAGCTCGAACGCGAATATTTTTCGCTTAACAACCTCGACCTGGAAGACCTCTACTCGATCCGCAAAGGCCTGGCGGACTGATCCCCGACCTCAGACTGATTCCTTATGAGCCAACCAGCCCTCAACAAGATACGCAATATCGGCATAATCTCACATATCGATGCCGGCAAGACCACGGTTTCCGAACGGGTCCTTTACTACTGCGGTGAGATCCATAGGCTTGGCGAAGTCCATGACGGTATGGCAACCATGGACTGGATGTCCCAGGAGCAGGATCGCGGCATCACCATCACGGCGACCAGCACCACCTGCCGCTGGCAGGATATCTGGATCAACCTGATCGATACGCCGGGGCATATCGATTTCACTATAGAGGTGGAACGGTCCCTGCGGGTCCTCGACGGGGCCGTCGTCATCTTCAGTGCGGTAGAAGGGGTCCAGCCGCAAAGTGAGTCTGTCTGGCATCAGGCGAACCGCTATAACGTGCCGCGTATCTGTCTGATCAACAAGATGGATCGGGTCGGTGCCGATCACCAGGCCGTTTTGAGCCAGATGCAGGAGAGGCTTGGCGCCCGCCCGGTCCTGATGCAGTTGCCGGTCGGTGAGGAGGGTGATTTCAATAGCGTGATCGACCTTGTTGACGGTTGTGAACTGACTTTCGATGAAAGCGCGCTGGGTGCAGCAGTGGCCTGCCTGCCGCTTACTGGTGAACAGAAGGACGCCGTCGCGCAGGCCCGGGAAGCAGTGGTCGAAGCCGCAGCCGACTGGGATGATGACCTGCTCGCCGATTTCCTGGAAGGGAACGAGGTTGCTGCAGAGCGGATTCGGACGGCTTTGCGCAAAGGCGTCCTGGCCGGTAAACTGTTTCCGGTTTTCCTTGGTTCCGCGTTGCGCAACAAGGGCATCCAGCCGGTCCTTGATGCCGTGATCGATCTCCTGCCTTCACCGCTTGACCTGCCGCCGGTTATGGCCCATCATCCCGCGGACAGTGAGGAGTTTCCACTGCCCTGCGACACTAGCGGCCCCTTTTGTGCCCTGGCCTTTAAGGTGCTTGCTGACGAAGGCCGCAAACTGACTTATCTGCGCATTTACTCAGGCCAGCTCAAGGCCGGCGATACTCTTTTGAATTCCACCCGGAACGTTCAGGAGCGCGCCGCGCGTCTGTTCCGCATGCACGCACACAAGCGCGAACGGATTGACACAGCACAAGCCGGTGATATCGTCGCCGCGGCGGGGCTCAAGGAAGCTTTGACAGGCGACTCCCTCTGTACCACTGAGCAGCCCCTGCTGCTGGCCGGACTGACAGTGCCGGAACCGGTCGTCTCCCTGGCCGTGGAGCCGAAACAGATTCAGGACCGTGACAAGCTGCTCCTGTCGCTGGAGAAATTGCAGTGGGAAGACCCGACCTTCAGGGTGCGTGAAGACGAAGATACCGGCCAGACGGTTCTGACCGGTATGGGCGAGTTGCATCTCGAGGTTGTGCTGCGCAGGCTGGCAGATGATTTTGGTGTCGACGTGAATGCCGGGCAGCCGCAGGTTGTTTACCGCGAAAGCGTGTCGACCGAGATCCGCCACACCGAAGTCTTCGAGCGGGAGATTGATGGCAAGCTCCAGAGGGCCGAAGTCACCCTCCTGGTCGCACCCCGTGAGCGTGGTGCCGGGATTGAAATCACCGTGCCTCCACCTGACACGGAAGGCTTGAGCGCCGAGATCTGTCAGGCCCTTGATGAGACCCTGAATATGGCGGTACAGTCCGGCGTGCAGCTTGGCTACCCGATGGTCGACCTTTCCATTGTTGTCGAACATGTCCCGGTTACGCCCGGCGAAACTACGGCCCTCGGCGTTCGGGCTGCCGCACAGCGCGGTCTGACCCTGGCTGCCCGTGCCGCAAGGCCGGTGCTTCTCGAGCCGGTCATGGCGCTGGAAATCACGGCTCCGAATGAATTCTCCGGCAAGGTGCTCGGCGGGCTGCAGCAGAAGAGGGGGCGTGTCGAGGGGATGGAATCCCGGGATGTCGTTGATATTGTCAGGGCCTATGTTCCCCTCGCCGAGATGTTCGGCTACATGACCGAGCTGCGCAGCGCGAGCCAGGGGCGGGGATCATTTACCATGGAGTTCAGTCACTACGATCGGGCTCCGGATGCAATTCTGGAAAAGTTCGGTTTAAAGTAAATATTACAGGGAAGGTCTATGGAAATCGAAAGAGGGGCAGGAAAAATAGCCAAGTGTCTGAAGCTGATGCTCAATAACAAACCGGGACATTTGGCAAAAGTGACCGCTGCCATTGCTGAGCTGAACGCCAGTATTGGCGATATTCACCTGTTGCGCTTCGGGCGGACACATAATACGCGCGAGATCGTCGTCTATGTCGACTCCGACCAGCAGTTCGAGGATGTTGTAGATGCCATTACCAAACTGGAGGGGATCATTGTTGAGGATGTCATCGACCTGGTTCACAAAGTTCATGAAGGGGGGAAAATTGCCACCCGCAGCAAGGTGAAGATTGAAACGATTACCGACATCCGCCAGATCTATACTCCTGGCGTGGCTGCGATCTGCAATGATATCCATCGCTCTCCCGAGCTTGCCTACAAGTACACGTCGATCCCGAACTCGGTCGCCATCGTCACCAACGGCACGGCAATTCTCGGTCTTGGCGATATCGGCGCGGTCGCCGGCATGCCGGTCATGGAAGGCAAGGCCGTGCTCTTTGACTTTTTGGTCGGCGTCAGCGGGGTGCCAATCCTGATCGAAAGTCGTGACCCCAAAGTGATCATTGACACGGTCCGCAATATCGCGCCAACCTTTGGTGCGATCAAGCTCGAAGATATCAAGGCTCCCGAGTGTTTCGAAATTGAAGATGTGCTCGACAATGAACTCGACATACCAGTCCTGCACGATGATCAGCACGGCACGGCGGTCGTGGTGTTGGCCGCCCTACTGAACGCAACCCGTTTCTCCGGGTTGATGCTCAGCAAGTCAGTGGTCGGCGTGATCGGCCTCGGTGCGGCCGGGATGGGGATCAGCAAACTGCTGCTTTCGTACGGCGTCAAGAAGGTGATCGGGACCGACCTCAATGAAGACGCCTGTGAGCGTCTGGTCGCGGCGGGGGGCGAGGCCGAAACCCTTGATGATGTCATGAAGAAGGCCCATATCGTGATCGCCACTACGGGCTGCTCCGGCCTGATCAGCCCGGCCATGGTACGCAAGGGTTCGGTCATCCTGGCCCTGACCAACCCCAAGCCGGAGATCGAGCCGGAGGTTGCCATGCAGGCTGGCGCATCCTTCGCTGCAGACGGCAAGAGCGTCAATAACGCCCTGGCCTTTCCGGGACTGTTCCGCGGCGCTCTGAATGTTCGTGCCACCCGGATCAACAACAAGATGAAGATCGCGGCTGCCCAGTGTATTGCCCGGCACGCTGAAGAAAATGAGCTGGTCCCGTCCTTGCTGCACCCCGATGTGCACAAGGAAGTGACCGCGGTGGTCGAACGCGCAGCCCTTGAATCGGGGGTTGTCAAGCACTGGGATTGATTTGTTTATATCGCGACCATGCGCCCTGCCGGATCAGCCTGCAGGGCGCATGGTTTTGGCTCTTCGTAAACTATTATTGAAATGTCTGCACCAGATTGGCGACATGCTGTTGCATGACCGCCAAGCAATCTTCATCCTCTGGCTTGGCCCTTCGAGAAAAAAATCACTACTGGTCGTTGAGCTGATCGATTGTTTTAATGTCATTCTGTTCAGCACGAGCGGGAGAAAACCTCCTTGTCAGAAGTGACTCCGCAAAAGCTGTCCTCATGTAAACTCAATACCAATCAAGGTTACATCACCAATCGGCAGCCTGCCACCGCATTATTTCACCGATGAGCACCAACGGATTTTGCAGATAATCGTGCAGATGATTGCGTGCCATCTCGCCGGGCTTCTGCAGACCGAGAGCCTGACTGACGCAGGCCAATGCAGGGCGATGTCACTTATCATGATCCGAAAAATTCCATTATAGAACTAGTGTAAACCCAACCGGTCAAGCTGCGGTAACCTAGTCAAATCGCGTGGTTTATCTTGACATCCCCAGGCCTTAACATTAGTATTAAACAAAGATAATTAATTATCGTTAAGCTCCTGGTGCGGTCGCCCCTTCCATATCGAGGGCCGCTGAATATCCCGGGTTTTATGCCCGGGCGGCCGGGTTGCCAGGATCAAGATGGATGCCATCGACTCGATCCCTCGCATCCGCTTTTTTCATCTCCTGCATGGGTGGATCTCATGAAGAGGTTTGGTGCGCTCAGCCACAGCTTGATCAGCAAGTTCACCTTCCGCACGGGACTGGTCCTGCTGATTACCATCTCGCTGTTCGCTTCGTTCAATATCAGTACTCTGAAAGAGGTCTTCCTGCAGGATGCCAAGGATGATGTTGAAACCTTAAGCGAGATCATTCTCCACACGACCCACTTCCAGATGCTCGAAGACAACCGGACCAGGGTCTACGAGATGATCGATGAAGTCACACAGCATGAGAAAATAGACCGGATCCGTCTCTTCAGTCCCGAAGGGTATGTCCATTTCTCTACCCAGGGGGATGAAATAGGCAAAGCCAGAGAAGCGCTCAGTCTCAATGATCGGGGAGGTGACATAAAGGCAATCTCAGCCGAGAGCAGCACCCTGAAGAGTGAGCGCAGGATCTTTGTCAATCCGCAGGGTGTGGAGATTCTCAGTGTTACGACCGAGATAGATAACAAGCCGGATTGCTACACGGCGGCCTGTCATGTGCATTCACCCGATGTCAAGGCACTCGGCTATCTCGAGGTACAGGGCACCCTGGCGAAAATCGGCGTGCAGGCCAGCGCTTACCGGGACAGTATCGCGGTTTTTGGCGGGGTCCTGATGCTGATGATCATCATCTGCCTGAGCTGGATGACGCAAAGCATGGTTATCGACCCGGTCCGTGATCTCCTCTTGCATGCCCGCAAGGTATCGAATATGGAGCTCGACAGCCAGCTGCAGTTGAAATCGGATGATGAGATCGGCGAACTGTCACAAGCCTTTAACACCATGACTGTGAAATTGAAGGATGCCCGTGACGAATATCGGGAGCTGAACGAAACTCTCGAGGCAAAGGTCCTTGAAAGAACCGAGGAAATCGCCCAGGTGAATTACCAGCTGGCGCGCTCTGAAAAACTCGCGTCACTTGGAGAGCTGGTTGCCGGGATCGCCCATGAGATCAACAATCCACTGAGCGGAATCCTGATGTTCGCCAACCTGTTCGCTGAAGACCAGCGGCTCGGGGACGATCAACGTTCGGATGCCATGACGATCGTACACGAGACAAAGCGTTGTGCCGATATCGTCAAGCGTCTGCTTGATTTCTCCAGGACCTCAATCCCGGACAAGCGGCTCAAGTCCCTTGCCAGCATCATGGAGAACACTTTGGCCCTGGTCGAACACCACGCCGCGGTGAATGATGTCGAGATCATCCGCCATTACGGAGTAAACCTGCCCGACATTGAAGTTGATCCGACCCAGATTGAGCAGGTGTTCATCAACCTCCTGGTCAACGCCTGCCATGCCATGCCGCTTGGCGGGCGACTGACAATCACCATGCACACCGATCCTCGGCGTGATCTGCTGATTACGTCAATTGAGGATACCGGGCAAGGGATCTCCGAAGAGAACCTGGGTCGCATCTTCGATCCCTTTTTCACGACCAAGAACCAGGAACTCGGCGGTGTCGCCGGAACCGGTCTCGGCCTCTCGGTTTCCTATGGTATCATCCAGAACCATGGCGGTCACATCAAGGTGCAGAGCGTCGTCGATCAGGGCACAGTCTTTACTGTCGAACTTCCGGTGGCAAAATGGATCCACGCAGCGGAAGACGACGAATTACCGGTCAGGAAGATCTCGACAGCATAATTTATGACCCATTTATTATATTGGAATTTGCAGGGTTGCAGTACAGGGAGAAGCTCTTATGACTGAACAGATGGAACGAATCCTGATTGCTGATGATGATGCGGTTATCCGCGAGGGCTTGCGTCGGGTCCTGAGTGGTGCAGGGTATGATGTCGAAACCGTCAGCAATGGCCGCGCCGCTTTGGAACGGCTGGAGGCGGAACGCTTCAAACTGCTGGTCACAGACCTGAAAATGCCGGGGATGAGCGGCCTGGAGGTCCTGCGGGCGATCCGGACCTGCCAACCCGAACTGCCGGTCGTCCTGATAACCGGCTATGCCGCTATCGACAATGCCGTCGAAGCGATGAAGAACGGTGCCACGGATTATCTTGCCAAGCCGTTCGAGAACGAAGAAATTATTGAAAAAGTCAAGACTGCCCTGGAGACCCGGGCAGTGCTGATCGATGAGATGTATCTTCACCGGGAGATGAACGAGAGCCACGGTTTTGACTGTCTGCTTGGCGACAGCCGCGAAATGAAACGACTCTACCAGCGCATCATGCAGGTGGCGCCGACTGACAGTACTGTTCTGATTACCGGTGAAAGCGGGACCGGCAAGGAGCTGGTCGCCCGTGCGATTCATGGCCACAGCCCTCGGCGCGAGCAGCCATTTGTCGCGGTTGACTGCACAACCCTTGCCGAGAGCCTGCTGGAGAGCGAGCTGTTCGGCCATGTCAAAGGTTCATTTACCGGCGCGATCCAGACCAAGCGAGGCCTGTTTGAAGTTGCAGAGGGTGGGACAGTCCTGCTTGACGAGATTGGTAATATCAGCCTGTCGACTCAGGCCAAGCTGCTGCGCGTTTTGCAGGAGCGGGTTGTGACGCCGATCGGTGGCACGACGCTGGTGCCGATCAATATTCGCCTGGTGGCTGCCACCAATTCGAATTTACGGGAAATGGTCAAACAGGGCCTTTTCCGTGACGACCTGTTTTTCCGTCTGAACATCATTCCGATTGAATTGCCGCCGCTCCGTGACCGCAAAGGCGACCTGATGCTGCTCTCCAGCCAGTTTCTCAAGCGCTTTGCCGAAGAGAACGGCAAGGAGATTCGCGGCTTCTGCCCGGATGTTATCGAATTGTTGGAAAACTATGCGTTCCCCGGAAATGTGCGCGAACTGGAAAACCTTATTGAGCGCGCAGTCGTCCTCTCCCAGTCAGACCTTATCCAGAAGGCCGACCTGGATATGCCTGGTGATGATCATACCAGCCTGTTTGCAGAAAAAGCTGTTCCCTTCGATGCCAATGAATTGAAGGAACAGAAACGCATGTTGCGCGAGCAGGCGGTCGTGCCGTTGGAGCGCGCCTTCCTCCTAAGCGCCCTGGACCGGAATGACTGGAACGTCACAAAGGCCGCAGAAGAAGTCGGGATGCAACGCCCCAACTTTCAGGCCATGCTGAAAAAACAGGGGATCAGCATTCGCGCGCGGGCGATGGATTAGATCCTCACTGTAAAAATCGCTCCTTATAAAATAATAAAAATATCTGCACTGTATAGGGAATCTATACAGTGCATTTTTTCTTTAAAAAGCCTTTTACTACAGTATCTTAGCCTCATGCAAGAATTACTGAACCCTCTCCAGGCGGGTCTTTAAGTATATTTTAGTTATACATTTCGCAGGATTCCCCAGGATTACCATCCCAGCGCAAATCCAAAAACACACACAAAAACAATGTGTTACGCCCTTATATAAAAAAATTCTAAGAATGGCACAGCTGATGCAGTATCACATTGGCAAGAGCTTCATGTCGAAGCGACACAGCAAAGAGAAGGAGGCCGTTATGAAAACGATGCATATGTTGATCACGATGATGGCGGGTAGTGCTTCTGCCGCTTATGCGGCTACCGGGGTAGAAGGTGAGGGGATGGGTATTCTGACCTATGCGTTCTTAGGCTTCTTTGCCCTGATTATTGTTTCCCAGCTGGTTCCGGCTGCAATTCTTTTCGTCGGTATGGTCAAGGGCTTATTTTCCGGCCGTGAGAAAAGTTCGGTGAAAGCTGACTAGATGAGATTGCCCCCGATGAACGGGGGCGGTCCGGTATCAGGCGGGAGAGAACTGATGATGCACATGCCAGGATTACTCATCGCAGATGAAGACGTGTTGACCAGGAATCGCATGGCGGACCTGTTCATCAAGGCCGGTTACCAGGTGACAGTTACCAACTCGGCTGCCGGCGTTCTCTACGGGATTCTCAAGAAGACAGCCCAGGTTGTATTACTCAGTACGCGATTCGATGAACTGCTGGCAACGGAACTGATTCCGATTCTCAAGAAATGCAATCGCAACCTGACCATTATTCTGGTTGCCAGTGAGTTGCCTCTGGCCCTGATTCGGAAAGCACGGAGCGAGGGAATCTTTTATCACGCCCTCAAGCCAAGCAAGCCGGGTGACGAAGAAGAATTGCGCGAGGCTGTCAAGTGCGCATTTGAAAAGGTGACCAACAACACAACAGGTGAATGGCTGCAATAGCAACTGTAAACCGCATACTAACTGAATGGAGGAAATCATGAAAAAGCTCAGAAACGCATTTATGGGAATGGCGATGTTGATGACGATGGTAACCCCTGCTTTTGCCGTGGATACGACCAAGACCTATTCCAGTGGCATCCTGGTTGGCATCTTCCTGGGCTTCTGCGCACTGATCGTTGTCGTGCAGCTGGTGCCGACGATCATGCTCCTGGTCGGATTTGTCAAAGGGCTGATCAAGGATCATTCCAAGCAGGGCAAGCGTCACGCCAGCAGAATCTAGTCTCTTGCAGATCGAGGGAGTTGTCCACTAAGGAGGAATTACAATGATCCAGATACTCGAAAAAATCGGCGAATGGCAAAGTGTTCATACACTGGTGGATTTCTACCAGTACATCAAGGGCGTTGAGTATCTCATCTGTCTCGCGTTCTTCATCGCTTTCCCGATGTTCTACAAGTACCTGAACACGAAGCCTGGTGACGTCAGCGAATGAGAAGGCCGTCTGGCACTCATCTGAATTAAGGAGAGAGAATCATGAGCGCAAAGCAAATTTTAACTCACCTTGATGACGGTACTCACATTCGTCATGGCAGTCACCCTGGCCCAGGCCTTTGATGATGTGCCTGACCAGGTTTCGATAGATCTCATGGCCAAATATTTTGACTCTGTTGAATTCGACCATGAGATGCATACCGAGCTTGGTGAGGATTGTTCGGCCTGTCATCATCATACCGCCGGCACCGGAACAGTTGACGACCGTTGTGTGCGCTGTCACGCCGACAGTGGCGAGGCCGCAACGGTCAGTTGTCGCGACTGCCATGTTGTCGATCCCTTCTCCGCGGAACATATCAACCGGAAAGCGGCAGATGTGTACCAGTTCCATATTGACACGCCTGGCTTAAAGGCCGCCTATCACTGGAACTGCATCGGTTGCCACGAAAAGATGGATGGGCCGACCGGTTGCCAGGACTGCCATGCCAGGACTCCCGAGGGAGACGCATTCTATCATAAGGATGCACAAGCCTCGGCCTCTGCCGAAGGCGGACATTAAGACGTGGCCATTGAGATGATAATTACGGGTGCAAGAATTTCAGGATAAGGAGAGTTGTTATGAGTGGAATCAGTCGACGGAGATTTCTTGCTGCGAGTGTAGCAGGATGTGCCGCCACAACCCTGGCCGGGCCAAAGAAGGCCCTGGCAGCCGGATCCTTCTCCGGTTACCCGGATGGCATGGGTGTGCTGGTGGACCTGACCCGTTGCATAGGCTGCCGCAGCTGCGAAGCCGCCTGCAACAAGGAACAGAACCTGCCTGCACCGCATAAGCCGTTTGATGACAAGTCGGTTTTTGACGAGACGTTTCATGGCGGCAAGCAGAAGCGACGCCCCGATGAGAATGCCTACACGGTCGTGAACCGCTACGACACCGAGAGTGCCAGCAAGCCGGTCTATCGCAAGGTGCAGTGCAACCATTGTAGCGAGCCTGCCTGCCTGAGCTCCTGCTTCGTCAATGCCTACACCAAGACCCCGGAAGGCGCCGTGGTTTACAATTCCAAGGTCTGTGTCGGCTGCCGTAACTGCATGATCGCCTGTCCCTTCAACATTCCGGGATACAGTTACTCGAGTGCTTTTGATCCGGTGATCAAGAAATGCATCTTCTGTCATGAAACCAGGCTGAAGAACGGCCTGCCGCCTGCCTGTGTCGAAATCTGTCCGCAGGAGGCGCTGACCTTCGGCAAGCGCAAGGATCTGGTCAAGATTGGCCACCAGCGGATCCAGACCCATCCCGGGCGTTATGTCGATCATCTGTACGGTGAAAAGGAGCTGGGCGGTACGCACTGGATGTACCTGTCATCAGTACCTTTCGAAGAAGTCGGTTTTGACCCGAATCCGGGCAGTGAACCGATCATCAACAACGTCAAGGACTTCCTCAGTACAGTACCGATGGTGCTGGCCATCTGGCCGGCCATGTTTACCGGCTTCCATCTTCTGGCCAAGAAGCAGGAAGGTCACGGTGATCACGAGCACGATGTCGAAGAACACCATGACGAGGAGGGAGGCGTACAATGAAACACTTACTTGAATGCGGAGTGAAGCTGGTTGATTCACCAGTCAACGAAAAGACTGATCAGCCCTGGACACTAAAAAGAAAACTTTTTCTGGGATTAACCCCGGGTCAATATCTCGGCCAGGCCCTGCGCAACCCGTTCAACTGGATTCTCGGCATTATCTTTGCCATCGGGCTACCGGTGATTGCCTACCGTTTCCTGTTCGGACTCAGCGCGGTTACACACGCTTCGAACGATTACCCCTGGGGCTTGCTGCTTGGTTTCGGCCTCTTTGCCATGGTGCCATTGTCTGCCTCAGGTTTCATGCTTGGCACCACAGTGGAGATCTTCGGTCGGCACGATTTCGAGCCGATCGAGCGCCTGGCCCTGCTCAATGGCCTGCTCGGCTACTTCTTTGCAGTCGTCTTCCTGCTCTGCGATCTCGGTCAACCCTGGCGTCTGCCCTACCCAATGGCCGTTGCCTTCGGCCCGGCCGCAGTTCTATTCCTGGTCGCCTGGCATGTCGCAACCTATCTATCGGTCCAGATCGCCGAAGTTTCGGTTGCTTTCTTCGAGTGGATCGGCTGGCTGGGTGGCAAGCGCTTTATCAGGCGGATCGCCATCGGCCTGACCGTCGCCGGCATCATCCTGTCGACCCTGCACCAGGGGGCTCTGGGCGCTCTATTCCTCTACGCCCCGGGCAAGGTCCACCCGCTCTGGTTCTCGGCGCCATTCCAGTGGATCTTCTTCTTCTGCTCGTCGATCCCGGCCGGTCTCTGCATGGTGATTGCAGTCAGCACGGTCGTCAAAAAAACCATGGCCTGGCGTTGCGACAGCAACTTCCTCGACAACCTGGATCGCTGTACCCTCGGAATTGCCAAGGGCGCCAGCATGGCCTTGATCACCTATCTGGCGATCAAACTGATCGGCATTGCCCATGACAACGAGTGGGGCTACCTGGCAACCGGGTGGGGGCTCTGGTTCCTGCTTGAGATCGCCGTGGCCGTGGTGCTGCCACTGTGTCTCTTCACCTACGCGATTCATAACCAGAGAGTCGGCCTGGTCCGGTTGGGTGCTTTCATCACAATCTTCGGGGTTGTCCTGAACCGTCTGAATACGTCCCTGATCACCTTCAACTGGAATCTCTACCAGGAGATCCCGCACATTTTCGAAGTGATCATGACCGTGACGGTGTTCTGCATCTACATAGTGGTTTACCGCTTTATCCTCTATCGTCTGCCGATCCTCTTCGCCTGGAACGAGCAGCCGCAAGAAGCTCTTGCCGCTGAGACAGTTAAACCGGCACCAATCAAGACAACGGCAGCTCCAGCAGGTGCCATGTACCGCAAGATCGACTGAAATTGATTGCAATCTGGCTGCGGGGTTGCTTGTCAACCCCGCGGCTTCCCTGCCAAACCTAAGGAGATTCGTCATGTTCAGCAGCATTAACAGTCGCGCTATCGTCCCGGTTGCCTGTGCGGTCACCGGCTTTGTCATCGCCTGCTGTGTGCTTCTGTATACTTTCGTCAAAAGCGATCTCATTACAGGCGAGATTCACCATGCAGCAGACCTGGCCGATACCGTGATCAAGTCGACACGTTATGCCATGCTGCATGACGACAGGGAGACCCTGAGCCAGATCATCTACAACATCGGCGACCAGAATCAGGTTGAGCATGTCCGGATCTTCAACAAGAAGGGGCTGGTCATGTTTTCCCGTGATGGGGCCGAGGTCAACAGTTTTATCGACAAGTCGGCGGCCGGTTGCAACGAATGCCATGCCGGATCCAAGCCGAAGCGAACGCTCGGGACCATGGACCAGGCCCGCCAGTTCACCAACCAGGCAGGCCATGATGTCCTGGCAATCACGGCGCCGATCTACAATGAACCGGAATGTTCCAATGCCGCCTGCCATTTTCACGATGCCGGGCAAAGCCTGCTGGGAACCCTCGATATTGGTGTTTCCCAGGCCCCCCTGAAAAAGACCCTCGCCCAGCTGAAGGGCCGCATGATCATGTTCAGTGGAATGGTCCTGGTCCTGACGGTCGGTGCTGTCTGTGCCTTGCTCTACCGCCAGGTATTTCTACCGATCAGGCAACTTGTCGACTTTACCGAGAGGGCTCCGGATGATAGTCTGGACGGCGATTTCCCGGATGTCAGTGGTGAAGTTGCAAGATTGGCCAAGGCTTTTCAGAAAATGACGGCCCGTGTGAAAGAGCTTGAGGAGCGTCAGGACAAAAGCAGAGAAGCCCCATCTACAGAACAACTGCCCTGAACACCATAATTAATATGCTTCTGACTCCAGCTTGATTGGAGGAGGAGATGATCATGAGCCAGGCAGGGCCACATCCAGACGGGCAACAAATGCCGGGTCGCGAAGACCTGCGGCAAAGGATAGAGATTCGCATCCGCCGACTGGAAAGGGTATTGTTGGCTGGGCTCTGGTCAATGGTTATCTTCCTGCTGGTGAGTCTCGGCGCCTACGACAACTTCTCGTTTCTCCCTGAACTCTCTGAAGATTTCCGCAGGATGCTTGGTGCGCCACCCCCCTCGGAGATGATCAGCCTGGCCCTGGTGATATACGCCTTCTCCGGCATCGTCGGCACCCTGGCCCGCATGAGCCGTAACATCAAACCCTTCAGGGGCCTGATGCACGCGGCCTTTTTCACCGCGTTCTATGTTTTCTACTTCCTGTCCGGTGTTCTGCCGGATAACTTCTGGGCGGTTTTTTTTGCCGGACTCAGCGTCATGGCGCTGGAGAATTACTATCTCTGGGCACACAGCACCGAGGCCTTGCAAAAGGAACGGGAACTGCTGGAGAGGTTGCGGAGTGGCGGCGAATAATGGCGTAGCGATTCAGCTTTTGAGCTTGTCCAGAAGTTGCCGGGTGTTTCGGTATCCCACCTCAATCAAGTCAGGAATGAGGCTCATGTCTCTGCGGCTGTAGGCCGAGAGCTCCGGTGCGATGATCAGGTCGGCCTCGCTGGTTTGTGACCGGGTCACATTGTCTATTGCAATATCAATGGCGTTGGCAAAGACATCGATAATGTCTTGCGGTCGCTGATAGTGGCGTCCCGCACTGAGGTCTACACCGACGATAAACCCGGCACCGGCCTCTCGCAGTGGTGAAACGGGAACATTTTCCAGCAAGCCGCCATCAACCAGGAGCTGTCCATCAATTTCAACGGGCACGAAAATTCCCGGGATACAGCTGCTGGCCATTACTGCCTGTGAGACATCCCCTTTACTCAGGACAACCTTTGCACCACGGGTGAGGTCAGTTGCCATCAGATAGAGAGGTATCCTGGCTTTGGCAATGTCCACCTTGCCAAGCAGGTTTGAGATCTGCCTTCCCAGGTCGTTATTGCTTAGAATCCCATATTTGGAGAGGGTGAAGCTGGTTACGTCCAGCCACTCCAACTCAACAACACTCTGTTCGATTTCATCGGGACTTTTGCCAAAAGCATACAGAGCGGCGATCATTGCACCAATACTGGTGCCGGAGATACGGTTGATTTTTATAGCATACTCGTCGAAAGCTTTGAGCACACCGATGTGCGCCGCACCCAAAACAGCGCCACCACCGAGAGCCAGGGAAATCCCTTCCTTAGGCAGACGGGCGTTTTCCCATAATTTTGCCAGCTGTTTCCAGGTGTCTGAAAAATCCATCAATTACTTCCTGGGAAATCAACGGCAACAACCTTGCCACCATACCCATGCACACTGTCATGGGCCCTTACTGTGACCTTGTTGAGATGATCCGGGATTTCGACCCCGGGGAGGCTTCTCGTGAAGGGCTGTTCGTTGACGTGGGGGTGGTGAAGAACTCTTGTTCCCAGGATGCTGCCGTCATCGGCAACGATCTCCCACCGGTCGGCATAGTGTTCCCAGCCAGTGTCTCCGTGCGAGACCGTTACAGCAAAGTTGTAGACACCCCGGGTTTTTGCTTCGACATCAACCCTGACGACATCGGCTTCCCCGGCGAAGACGTTAATGTCCTGGCAAACCAGGCATGCAACGAACAGGACAAGGGGTCTGATCATCATCTTTGTCTTTCCCTAACCTGACCTGCCCGGCATTTTTATGCCAAGCGAGTCGGCTTTGGCGGTAAACTCACGTGCCTCGCGTGACAGTTTGCCGTTGTTCGGGTCAATCCATCCCCTCTCTGTGAGCCACGCCTGTGCCCCGGCATGATCTCCGGCAATCAGGATGCGCATCAGCTCGACCTCCAGACCGGACATGCGCATGGCATTCAACCGGTAGTCCTGGAAGGCTTCCCAAACGAAGGGAACCCAGCGTGCGACGATCTCTTCGCCGATCAGGGTCGCATACTGGCGGATTTCGTACTGGGCATGCACATCCATACGCAAGGAGAGGAAGTGCAGCAGATTGTGCAGATCGATCGACCAGTAGGCCTCGGTGTAGGTGGAGAGAGGCAGGTCCTTGCGGGCCTGCTCCCGGGCTACGCCGCGTTCTATGCGCGCCTGGTAAAGGTCTCTTGCGGCGCGGTGGAAGGCCTCTTCTTCGGCAGTCAGAAGCTCCCCTTCCTGGATATCAAGGAACCCTTCGCTGCCCTGTTTGTTCAGGGCCGTCTGCTGCCTCCATTCACCGGGCAGAGTCCCCTGCTGGTCGGCGATCGCCTCGGAATAGCGGGTGCTGTACTCGTTGACCGATGCCGTACGGTGACGGATCCATTGCCGCCAGCAGTCCATCGGTACGCGGATATGCAGTTTGAGCTTGCACATTTCGAAAGGGGTGGTGTGAGCATTGCGCAACAGGTAGCGAATCAGGCCGCGATCCTCATGCACCTGTTTCGTGCCAGCCCCGTACGAAACCCGCGCGGCCTGAACGATGGCTGCATCATCGCCCATGTAATCAATAATCCTGATATGACCGTGATCGAGGACCGGAAAAGTCTGTCCGAGAATTTTGTCGAGGGTGGGAACTGTTGCGCGGTTGATGTGGGTATCCTTCATGTCCGTTCCTTTCAGGGGGCAATCCCTTGCGGTCAGATTCTAAACAGCTGATCCTTGTCGACCAAACTTTCAATCATGGAATCGATCATCTCTTGCTGCGCCGCGGGTTGTTGCGGCAAATACAGCGACAAACGATGCCCTCAGAATAACAGAACAAAGCCCCTGATAAAAAAGCATTCTTTCCTTTTTTCAGGAGATCTCCATCAAGCAAGCGTCAGACTGGCAAATTTCTGTAAAACCGAGCTTGCATCGGGCGTCTCCCGGACGGCGCTCAACAGCGTGTCCAGATTCCGTCCGGCGTCGGTAAGACTGTTCGCCTGGGCCAGGATGTAATCCCGCATGATGCGACTGTCATATTCCGGATGAAACTGTACCCCCCAGGCACAAGGCCCGAGACGGAAGGCGTGGTGCGCTTCGAAATCATTCTCGGCCAGTAGTACGGCACCGGGCGGCAGCGCAAGCACCGACTGGGAATGGGTGGTATGCACCGGGAATTGCGTTGGCAACCCGGAAAAGAGGAGGTCTTCCCGGCATTCGGAGCGCAGCCGGACATCGAAGGTCCCGACCTCCCTGCCCTGCGGATGGTAGTCAACCCGGCCGCCCATGGCGCGGCCGAGCAGTTGATGGCCGTAACAGATGCCCAGCAGGGGGATTTGTGCCGCCACGATCGTTTGAATCCAGGCTTCGATAGCCAGGCTCCATGGCAGGTTGTCCGTTACCATGCAGTGCGCACCGGTGATGATGGCTCCGCTACAGCTATCGGGTGAGGGTAATCCGTCACCGTGATCAGCGTTAACCACGAAGATATGATTATGCTCGACGCCCAGTCCACGTATGGTCATCTCATCGAAGTCGCCATACCTGCTGGCTGTGCCGTCAAAAGTAGAACCGGCCTTGATGATGTGAAGCTTCTTGATTGGTTCTTTAAGGGATGGGTTGTTCATGCGTCAACCGTGTTTTGTTGAGTCTAGCAGGCCTTTGAAGGCCCACGGAAGAGAGCCGTGGAGAAATACCGTTCCATACGGTCCGGGAAGACCGTGACGATTTTCAGGGTCGGGTCGAGTTGCCTGGAGACTTCGAGGGCGGCGGCGAAGTTAAGGCCGCTGCTTGGCCCAACGGCAAAACCTTTTCTGATCAGCGCCCGGGTCGTCTCCAGGGCCAGTTCTTCTTCGATCTCGATTGTGATCATACCGTCGAGATCCGTTGACCGCAGAATCCCCGACTGGTTGTCCATGACCCCCGGGACACAGGTGCTGAAACTGCAGTTGTCGGCCTGCCGGAAACAGCCATTGGCATAACAGGCCGCCTCACTGACGCAAACCGGCCGGGCCATGACCGGGATGGTGTTGCAACCGGAATCGCAAAAACCGTTGTACAGTCCGACCAGCGTGCCGCCGGTCCCGACCCCGCTGACCACGGCTCCGACCTTGCGTCCCGGAATCTGTGTCAGGATTTCGTTCGCGGTGCCGCGTCGATGTGCTTCCGCGTTGTCATGGTTTTCGAACTGTCGGGGGAGGAAAGCCCCTTCCGTGCGGGCCAGTTCTTCGGTCAGGGCGATGCAGCCGGACATTCCTGATTCGGCAGGGCAAAGTTTTACCGTGCCGCCGTAGGCTTTGATCATTTTGACGCGTTCGTTGCTCACACCTTCCGGCATGATGGCGACAAATCGCACGCCCAGCTGGGCACAGACCATCGCCATAGCGATGCTGGTTGAGCCGCTTGAAGCTTCGCAGACCAGTGATCCAGGTCCGATAATCCCCTCACGCCAGGCCTTGGAAAGGATGTATGCCGCGATACGATCCTTGGTGGAGCCCGACGGGTTGAGATACTCGAGTTTGCACCAGATCCGTGGTTGGTCAGGTTCAAGTTGTACCGCCTGCAGTGGCGTTGGAGCCACTGACTCGACCAGGTTGCTGAGAATCGGGAGCTCAGGTTGACTGGACATAAACCCTCACGCGGTCAGTTCGAGAGCAGAAACTCAGAACTGAAATTGAAGCGGTAGATTTCGAAGGATTCACCTCTCTCAAGCAGCTTGAGATTGATTTCAGCATCAGCGTTTTCGTATTTCGCATCAATCTTGTATTCGAGGATCGTCTGCTCGCCGATGTCGGTTTGCTGATCGACGAGGGCCTTTTCGAACTCCGGTTCGCCGATGCTTTGCAGGGCACCCAACTTGGAGAAAAAATGCATGGCCCGGATAAATTTTTCATCCGGTATGGTTGCGGCGATCTCAGGGGCCATTAGCGCCCTGGTTGTCTCGGGATCCCATTTCGAAATCACTGTGATGACTTCCTGAATATAAGGGATCGCCGTCTTGTCAAACTCAGTGCCCTGGTAGTTCTGGTAGATCTCAAGGCCACCCACTATAGTGGCTATGCCGACGGCCCAGAGTGCGATTAACACAAAATACTTTTTCACAGATTACCTTTCATTTGCCGGTTCTTGTTAAGATTTGGGAGAATTGCTATTGGTCTGCGAGTGCCAGCCGCGCACCGAAACCGAGAAAAACGGTTCCTGTCGCCCAGCGTATGGTTTTTTGTCCTTTGCCGGATTTTTTCAATCTGCGGGATATTCCGCTGCTGAAAAGAATCAGGTGGGTATGGACAATGCCTGCAACCACGGCGTGCATGGCACCCATGGCAGCAATCTGCAATTCCGGGTTGTTTGCCTCAGGGCTGACAAACTGTGGAAGCAGAGCGAGCATTAAGAGGGAAATTTTCGGGTTGAAGATACTTGCGAAGGCGCCATTGCGGAAAATGAGCCATGTTGACGCCTTCGATGTTTCGTTCACCCGGTCCAGGGCGTTTCCGCCCCGAAAGGCCTGCAGAGCCAGGTATACCAGGTAGGCGACGCCGAGAAATTTGAGGGTGTGGAAGGCCGCTGCAGAGTATTGCAGTACGGCGGCCAGGCCCAGCGCAACGGCAAGCGCATGGCAAAGGATACCGGCGGAGTTGCCAAGGTTGCCGATCATGCCGCATTTCCTGCCGTGCCCGAGCGTGGTCGATATGGTGTATGCCCAGCTGGGTCCGGGAGATAATGCGATCATCAGGCTCACGGTAAGAAACCCCAGGTAGGGTGTGACGTTGCTCATAGAGTCCTCATTGCGATAAAATTCCCGGAGAAGGGTATCATTTTAGATATCGGGACACCATACTTAATTGACCCGGGCTCCGCAATATCAATGCCCGGGCAGGAAAAGATGCCGATCCGGCTCTTTGCTTTTTTCCGGTCAGCCCGAAAAGTTCTCCTAAGCATATGGCGAAACAAGTATACTGTCACAGAATCGGAGTTAAAATGACGGGCACACCCAACCGTTCAGGGGAATCAAGATGACGATACAGCTAACACCGGTCAAAGTGGAAAAGCTGGTTCCGAAGAAGCCTCATGGGCTGGTGGTCGTGATCACCGGCAATGGCAAGGGCAAGACAACCAGCGCCATGGGCATGGTCCTCAGGGCCAGCGGTTATGGCATGAAAGTCTGCATCATCCAGTTCATGAAGGGGGACCTCTATTCCGGAGAATGGGATGGCGTGAAACTGCTTGGTGAACGGGTGGAGATGCATACCACCGGAATGGGTTTCTGCGGTATCCAGGGCAACCCCTACAGCCGTGAAGAACATCGCGCCAGCGCCCAGGCCGCGATTGAACTTGCCATGGGCAAGATACAAAGCGGTGATTACGATATTGTCATCCTGGACGAAATCAACAATGCCCTGAAGCTGAAGCTGGTCGACCTCGACCAGGTCCTGAATCTGGTGAGAAGCAAGCCGAAGTTGATGCACCTGGTTTTGACCGGGCGCGACGCTCATCCCGATCTCGTCGACATGGCTGACACGGTCAGCGAAGTCTGTGAAATCAAACACGCCTACCGCAAGGACATCGAACCGCAGCCGGGGATTGATTACTGAGTCAGGGCTTGTCGCGGGGTCGCTGTTGCCGCGTCGGATCTGCGGGGAGAAAAGTTCGGACTGATTACCGCCAACCGATCGGTTGGTAACCTTTGTCGTGCAAGCACTGGTCAACGAAGCGTTTATATATTTGCGTTGGCTCCGAGGCATCGAACGCGCCGCCGACCAGGGTTGCCGTAGCAGCTCCTGCGCCACCGATCGCAGCCCCGCGGCCGGTGCTGGTGTTTGAAGAAATCGCCCCGACAACTGCTCCCGTGGATGCTCCGACCGCTCCGGCCTTGGCTGTGTTCTTGGCGACGTCTTCGCCCCTGTTGGCGTTGGCCCCGCTGGCTTCGGCCGCACGCATGCACGCATTGATGTCCGCGTCAGCCTGCTGCTGTCCGACTCTGTTCAGGTGGGCGTTCGGGTATAGGACCGGTCGCCTCGCGCTGGAGCAGCTGGTAAGAGCCAGGGCAACAGCCAATATCATGATGCCAGAAGTTGTTTTCATTCCGCCCCCCGTAAGCTTGATTCACTGCCTTTCACATCCCCATCGTATCGCATCGTGATGCCTGGGACAACGCCTTGTTCGGGATCGTTTCACTTGTCATGATTACTTCAGGCCGGGCAGTCCGACAAAGCTGCCGTTGTTATCCTCTGCCAATCGCCGCATCAGGGCGGCAAAGCGGGCTGCGTTCTGTCCCGCTCCAGGCTGGGCCAGGAGCACCGGGAAGCCGACGGTGTGGATGCGTACTCGACTGTCCCTGCCATTGCCGGCCGCATTCTTCTTGCGTATCGTGTCGACCACATTCTGCATGAGCCCACCGGAAAAGTCGTCGCCGAAAACGTAGAGGCTGATCTTTTTGTCTGACGCGTAGAAGCGCCCGATTGCCATGGTAATCCCTTCGACCGGGCTGGAGTTGGAGAAAGGCGCCCAGGTGGAGAGACGTTCCAGAATCGCCCGACGGCGGGCATTCGAGTCAGGAATCCAGTTCCCGGCATACTGGGAGAACATGTAGTCACCCATATCGTTGAGCACCTGTACCCCTTTGACTCGCGGGTAGATGTCGAGAATCTCCTTCATCTTCTGACGGACCAGAGGCCAGGCGAAACGCTGCATGCTGCCGGAGGTGTCGATGACGAAGATGATGTATTCACTGTCTACCGGGACGCCGCCGATCACGGCATCCTCTTTCGGCCTCTGGTATGCGGAATTCAGGCGGCGCATCTCATCGGCCAGTTCCTGTTTGGCACTTAGCAGCTCATCTGTGATGACACTCTGGGCTTCGGAAGTCCTGCTGTCGAGACGATATTGTCCCTCGATGTTGGTCAGGGCACCCTGCAGGCGGGCCAGTTTCTCCTTGTGCTCGGAAAGCTGCTCCTGTTTGGCGATCAGGTGTCGGTTAAGAATCTGGGTCTCACCACGGATTTCGTGAAGTTCCTCCTCGAGCCTGATCACCAGCCCGGAGAGGTCGGTGCTGGTCTGTTCGATGACCCGTGGTTCGGAGATCTTAGAGATGACCAGCAACAGGATTATGGCGCCGAAGCCACAGGAGATCACGTCAAGAAAGGAGAGGTTGAAGACCTCGAACTGGCGACGTCGTCTGCTCATGGCCAATCCCTCGTCGGTGTCAGGAAGGAGCCTTTGGTTTCAATGGCCAGCTGCCAGAAGGAGACAGCTGCCATTGGATCGCCTTCCATGGGGAACAGGATGGTGTTCACCGGCACAGCCTTTGGCAGCTTATTGACAGCCTGGTGGAACAGGCTTAACCGTTCACCTCCCGAAATCGTTGTTTGGCCGGATTTGCGTTCACCCTGAGTTGGCAGGCCATCGGTGAGCAGCAGGATATTGTCGGGGCGCGGGCCCATCCGGGCAGCGGCAGAGAAAGCATTGAAAAGGCTGGTCCCGCCTTGCGGGATTGTTTGGTTGAGGGCTGCGAGCATGCGGTTGACATTGGTCGTGTCAGTACTGGCAACCCATTTTCCCTGCAGGTCGGCGACGACCGGGACGGCCTTGGTATTGAATGTGTAAATTTGCAGGGTACTGCTTGGCGGCAGGTTGGCGACGAGCCATTCAACCGTCCTGATGGTGCGCTTCCATTTCGGCGAGTCCCGGCGGGATCGTTCGTCGAGATTGCGGCGGATGATAATATTGACGATCGTTTCATCGAGCATGCTGGCCGAAGTGTCGACCAGCAGCAGAATCCGCTTACCACCGAGGCGCAATCCGGTCAGGTACTGCCGATCCCCCTGGCCGACGAATTCACGGACCTGTGCGCCTTTGGCCAGCTCCGTCTGCTGGTCCGCGCCGATCCGACTGACCTTCTCGTCGAGGTTGATCAGGTCAGACTGCAGGGCATTGATATGTGCTTTCGAGGCCTGGCTTTTGCCCTGCAGAGTTGCCAATTCGACCTTGGTCTGCTCGATCCTGGCGATGACTTGCCTGGACAGCCCTTCGGTCCGGACTATCTCCGCCTCGGTTTCAATCATGCTGTTCTGCAGGGTGACCAGGAGCTCTTCTCCGGCCCGTACTTCGCGCTCCATGCGGGTTACTTCACTGCGCAGGTCGGCGACAATCTCCTTCCGGGTTGTGAGCATGTCGCCGTTCAGCAACATCACCAGCAGGACGACGGCGCCAAAGCCGCAGCACATGATGTCGAGGAAAGACAGGTTGAACTCTGATGTACTTCGCCTGGTTCTGGGCACGGGGCGACCTTATGGCAACGGTTTGGTTCGCAGCTGGTTGATCAGGTTCTGGTGACAGTAGCTGTCGGCGTCGAGGATCAGCCGCTCCTGCCGCAGTTGGAGCTGGTGGATAAAAAACATCAGAATGATACTCAGAACCAGGGCGATAAATGTCGAGTTGAAGGCGACTCCGAGGTTCTGTGTGACGCCCGTAATATCTCCCTCGACGGCGCGGTGCGCCTGGGCGAGGGCAGCGCCGATCCCGCGGACGGTACCTATGAAGCCAACCGAGGGGATTGCCCAGGCGACGTAGCGGATAATGGAAAGCTCCGAGTCGAGGCGGTCGCCGTGAGTGTCACAGGCGGTCCGGACCGCCGTCGCCGCGTCCTGGATGTTGCGGGTCGATGCGAATCTCTGGGTCGCACTCAACAGCGCCGTTGGGAGAAGGAACCGGCGGCTCTCTCCGGGAAGGTCATGCAGCCGACCGATCAACTCCCGTGTATCCTCGGGGCCGATCGGCATGTTCTGCGGAAGTTGCAGCAGGTCTTCCTCGAGCTGCCCCTGCTGGCGCCAGACAACGACCCCTTTGTAGGCGAGGATGGCCAGCGCCCAGAAGAACAGGATCATGCAGGCTTCCTGTTCAAAGTCCTTGATCACGACGTAGAAATTCTGTTCCTGAACGGCATCGGGCTGTTCAGTCATGCGGACCTGCTCCGCTGCCAGGAACGAATCGGCCTGGGGGCGAATCAGCGCAACGTAAGTGCCGTGCACGATAATGAAGACCACCAGCAGGCTGAAGACCTGGTAAACCATTTCGATAGGGAAGTTCTTTCTGCGCATCGGTTGTCCACCTCGTTCAGATGTCTGTTGGGAAGGGCACCATGCTGTCGGCACTGACTTCTTCGGTTGACTTGTAAGGGCGCGGCCACTGCACCGCGTCCTTCTTGTCGGCGGCTTTCTGTCCGGAGCTCTTTTTGGTCTCGCTTGTCCCGGGACTTTTGGCAGGATCCTTGTCGGGCTGCTGGTCTGCCGCCATGCCGTTACCAACGATCAGCAGCAGGAGCATGCTCAAAATGATCGTCCTCATTTGGCGTACCTCGCAATCCTGAAGCCGATGTCACTGGCCGGCTCGCGGCTGTAACGGCGGTAGCTGAACCGCAGTTCGGTGATACTGGCGTCGCGCCAGCCTGAACCTTTGACTACGTGATGACTCCCTGTCACGGGCCCCATCGGGTCGGTCGTTCCTTTGTTCGCACTGGCGGCATTGGCGGCGTAATAGTCCTGGCACCATTCAGCAACGTTGCCGCCGAGATCATAAATCCCCGCTGGGTTGGCTGGGAAGGAACCGGTGGGCGCGGTGGCTGCAAAGCCGTCGTTATATCCATTGATGACTGTCGGTATGAGGTGACGGGCGGATTCATCGGCAAAATTCCCCACTTTTTCCTTGGGCGGGAATTTCCCGGGCCAGGGATAGCGGGTCATTTCCTTGCGCCCTGCGATACGGGCAGCATAGGCCCACTCGGCCTCGGTTGGCAGCCGGTAGCCGGGCCCCCTGGGGTCTTTTGCAACCATGGTCCGGTCTTTTTCAGTGTAATAGGGTGGCAAGCCATCCTTCTGGCTCAGCCAGTTCATGAAACGGGCAGCGTCCTCCCAGGCGACGTTGACCACCGGGTGGGTGGCGATTTCCAGCGAACGGTTGCCGGAGACACCGGATGTATGCTGCGCCTGGAAGCGCTGGTACTCGGCGTTGGTCACTTCACGTTCGGTGAGATAGAATTTCTGCTGCATGAGCACTTCGTGCTCGTTTTCATTGGCGCGTCGCCCCGGCTCATTGCGTGAAGCACCCATCCGGAACGAGTGCGGCTCGATCAGGATCAATTTCTGCCCGAGGCCGGTCCTGGTGGCGGTGTCGGCGGCGGTTTTTGCACCTTTAGCAGGTGCCCCCTTGCGGTTCAGGACGAGTTCTATCCGCTGACTGTAGGCGGCCTGGGGAGTAATGGTCTTTGTCATCGTCTGATAGCCCTCTGCCTGCAGGGCGATGGTGTGTGCCCGGGTCGGCAGACTGAAGCGCCCGTTTGCCTTGCCCTGGACCTTGCCGTTGATCAGGAGGGTCGCATCCGCAGGGGTTGCTGTGATGAAGACGACACCGTAATCAGGTTCGAGAGAGACCTCAAGGTCCTGCTGCTCTCCGGGACCCAGTGTCAACTTGCGGCTCGCTCCCTTGTAGCCGGCGGCGGAAAAGCGAATTTCATGCGCGGTCTTTGCCGGCAGGGAAATTTCGAGCGGTGTCCGGCCCTGGTAGATGCCGCCGGTTGTCACCGTGGCCCCGGCAGGTTCTGACCTGATCTTCAGAATTGCTGGTGCCAGCTCCAGGCGATAGGCAGGAGGCTTCTGGTCCTGGCCTGCCTCGATGACCAGCTCGACTGCCAGGGGCGTGTGCTCTGCCCTGGTGAAGGCAAGCTCCCGCCGTCCGGCAAGCAACTCCAGCTCCAGGGGTGTTATGCCCTTTTCAATGCCGTCAACAGCTACGGTTGCCCCTGCAGGGGCCGTCTCTATGGTGTAAATCGCCCAGGCTGGTGCCAGGACAACGGCCAGGCTTGATGGTTTGCCGAAGCCCTCGATTTCGACGATCCTCTCTTCCGGCAGGTAGCGTTCATGCTCGAAGCGGACAGTGCGTGCTCCCGTGCCAATCTCCTGCCTGTACAGGGGTGTCGAGCCGACAATGGCACCGTCGATTATCACGGTTGCCCCCGGTGGCTCACTGGTCAGGTCGATCAGTCCCGGAAGCTTTTCCATGTTGAAAGAATAGCTGCTGCCAGCCCTGGTGATTTCAATCTCTTTCGCCAGGGCCTGGTAGCCCTCTTTCTCGGCCTGCAGAAGATAGCTGCCGATGATACCCAGGTAGCGGTCGCCATATTTCATCACTGGTGGAAACCCGGTGATGTCGATATTGTCCGGATTCGGGGTGACCGTGACGGCCATTGGCTTGGCCAGCAGGACAAAGGCGGCGGTGACAAGGAGCAGGATGAAGAGTCCAATGAAGATCGGACGTTTGTGGCGACTCACAGCCGACAACTCGTCAGGAGCTGTCGGGGGAGGTTCAGAGGCCTTTGCCTTGTCGTCTGCAGGGCGGTCCGGTAATTCGGCTGGCGGTTGCAGCCTTGGTTCGGCAGAGCTTGAGATCCGGGCCTCGATGCGCTGCCCGCTCAGCTTCCAATAGATCAGGGTCGTGCCAATGCGGGTCGTGTCCTCGGATTTCACCCAGACCGAGCGGGTTACCCTTTCATCGTTGTGAAAGACAGCGATATCATTTTCTGCCGGCTGGATAAAAAGGTAGTTGCGGTCTTCTCCGACGTAGGCGGCAACCCCGAAATTGCCTTCCAGGCGAATGTGCGCCGCTTGATTCGTGCCGATCTGCAGCGGTAGGCTGGACTCGTCGAGCTGAACGACCCCTTCGCCATTGAATATCTCGATCAGACGGTTCAAATCGGCTCCTTGCAAAGCAGGGTGAATACCAGTGCACCAGAACCTGGTCTGACTTTCAATGTCTGTCGCGTATCCCGGTACCCGTCCCGATTGCCGGTCGCAGTATAGTCACCGGTACGCAAGACCAGTCGTTTCTCCAGAAAACTGCCAAGACGTCCGACATGGTAGATAGATATCTCGGTCAGGCCGTCGGATTTAAGGACCACCTCGACCTCTGCCTCCGCCTCGGCAATCAGTCCTGACAGGCGCTTGATCTGGCTGGCAAGCTGCGGTCCGCGCGGTTCGATAGTGCTCGCAAAGGCCAAGAGCTGTCGAGCCCCCTTGAGTGGCGCGTCCTCGAACAGCCGTTCCGGACGGGACAGAAATCCCTGCAGTTGCTTATCCAGGGCGACTCTCTGGCTGACCCGTTCCTTGCAGGCGGCGGCAAACGAGGCGTGAGCATCGAGGGTCAAAGCCTTTTCGCAAGACTTCAGGGCTTCCGGCCAGCGCTCAGCCTGCTCGAGCTTGATAGCCTCCTGGCGCAGGCTGTCCAGCTGTACAGCAAGGCGTCTGCGTGCGAGCTGTTGCTTGAGGTCATTGACGGCGGGGTCGCCCGGACGGATTGCCTCGGCTAGCTGCAGGGCTTTTCCCGCTGCGGACAGGTGACCAGCGGCCAGCGCCTGCAGGGCCTGACTCATTGCCTGCTGGAATTCCCGACCGGCAATAGATGCTTCGATGCGATTGAGTGCTTCCCGGGCCGGCAGGTAGGCGGAGTCGAGGCTGACGGCGGCCTGAAATGCCAACAGGGCTCCTTCTGCGTCTCCGGAATTTTCCAGCTCTGAGCCGTCTTTAACGAATTGCAGAACTTTCGGCAGATTTTCTGCTCTCTGGATGCCGGCGAGCGCCTGTTGGTTGCCGGTGTCAATCGCCAGCGCCCTCTGGAAGAATTCGGCGGCGGCTTCCGGTTCGCCGTTTCCCAGGGCCATAGTTCCGGCCAGCAGGGCTTGCTCGAGGAGGTCTGGCTTTGCCGTCATGAGCTGGTCCAGCTCTGCAATTGCTGCTGTACAGGCCTTGCGCGCCAGCAGATATTCCTGTTCGCCGAGCAGCCGCTCACATTCCTGCTCCAGAGCGATTGCTCCGGCATAAGCTTTCGCCACCCCAGACTGCAATATTCGCAGATTCTGCCTCTGCCTGTTCGCGCAGCCAGTCGCCGATCAGTCCTTCGATTTCTGCCGCTGCCCTGGAGTCCGGCGCAGGCGCTTCTTGCAGCGCCGGTTTCGCCGTGGCTACAGAGGATTCTGCTGGTGGATCCTTTGCGACCCGGGTGTCGTTGCCGATTGGCAAAAAGATTACGAGCAGGGCAAGAACTGTCAGAAGCAGGCCAACCCCGACAATGACCATCGGCACGACGCGGGAGGGTTTCGAGTCGCCAGCGACCTTTGCATCGGGAGACACCAGCTCCGGTGGCTGGCTCTGCTGCCTTTCATCCTGCTTTTTGTCCTTGCTCTCCTCGCTCATGGAACGACCCTACATAACTTCTGCGGGTTCATTTGATGATGCCTCCACACTGGAATCCTCCGGGGCGACCGGGAAGCCGGTTTCCGAAGCATAGATCTCGCGGAGCATTTTACGCCATTGCCGGTACTGCTCTTCGGCCGTACCGGTCAGCCTGACGGTCTCCCCGACCACTTCAACCACCAGAGGTTCTGCCTCTGATGAGAAGGAGATACTCAACTCCTCGATAACGTCCCTGTGGATCTTGGTCTCCTGGCTTTTCTGAAAGCCGCTGTAAATGGCCGCAGCACCACCGATGACCATCAAACCAGGTAGTCCCGATGATGAGATATTGGAGTTGGAGTTGGTGCTCATGGCGACACCACCGACGATTGCGGCAAGCCCGAGCAGTTGCCGGGTCAGGGCCTGTTTTTTTACTTCTCTCATGGCGACGAGCTCTTCATTGTAGAGCTTGCGCCAGTCACTATACGGCTGCCAGAGATCGTTATAATAGACCTCGTAGTAACTGTTGATGGTGTCAAGCAGCATTTCGTCACGCAGTTGGATGGCGCGGACCCGTTGCAGCATCGGGTCGCTATCTGCCGGCAGACGAACGATTTTGTAACTGCCGTTTTTGTCGACTTCAAGGTGCCCGGCAAACGCATCCGGCGCCATGTCCTGAGCGCTGCGCAGCTCCGAGACCTGCTGGATCTGCCGAAAGTCGTCTATCGTGAGTTTCTCGCGATGTGCGGCCAGATCATTGGCAATGGTGTTGTAGACGTCCTGGAAGGGATCTTTTTTCTCCGGGGCGATGCCGGAGTATTCTGATCGACGAAGTTCTTCCGAGTAGGTTTTCTCGAGCCACTTGACGTTGCGTGAATCGTAAGCTTCGATCTCGAGAGTCAGCTGCTCACCGTCGGAATGGACGATCGTTCCGCGGACCTGGAGGTGGGCTTTGCTCGGGGCCGGAACCACCCGCACCGCCCCCCAGTAGCCGGTGCGTTGCATGGTGTACTTGAGCTGGATTGGCATGTAACGCTCTTCCGCCCGACGGATTTCTTCTGACAGGCCCAGTTCACTGATTTCTTTGTCGGTCAGCTCTTCCGAGTCAAAGATGACGATTGCCACGTCGAGCAGTTCATAGCTGTCGAGCTCTTGCGCGGCAACCATCGGCCTGACCTGGTCCGCGACCTCGCCTTGCATCGTGGCACAACCGGAAAGCATCATGAGAACTATAACCAATACACAAAATCTGTTCATCGGCCGGTCATTCTCCCTTCTTCACACCTTTATATTTCCAGTACTCTTCCCAGAGTTTCTTCTTGAGCTCGGGGTCTGTTTCCTTCTCGGCGGCTTCGCGTAACTGCCTGGCAACGATATCATCATCCTGTGGTGGCGGGAGCTTACCACCAGGGGCTCCGTATGCCGAATGGTCGATGTCGGCATTACCGGCGCCGACGCTGCTTTGTGCCCCGGAGGAGGTTCCGGCCTGCGCCGTTTGCCCTCCCTGTGTGGAGCTTGAGCTGGAATCACCCGCATCTGCCGAAGCCGTGCCGGACCCGTCCTGCCCGCCGGTGCCGTCGCCGGATTCTCCCGTCTCGCCGGAGGTCCCACCGTTTCCAGATGTGCCGTTCCGGCCGGCATCTCCTGACTCCCTTTGACTGGGAACTCTGGCAGACACCTGCTCTTCTTCCTTCAGGAGCAGCTCGTCAAATTCGGCAAGGGAGGCAAACAGCTGCTGGTCCATGCTCGCGGTTTTTTCTGCCTGAGTGTGGGTCTCTGTTGGGTCGGAGACAGGGAAGTAAATGAATGTCTCCTCAGGAGGCCTTTGTACATCTGTGGCGTTGCTCATTGCCGAAACGTCGGGACACGGCAGCCCTTCCACTGCGGCCTCGCCACTCTGCTCGGTCAGCTCCATGCAGTAGTTGACGATTCGGGTGTTGAGGTAAATGATAAAATCTTTGTAGTCGTCTGTTTCGCCCTGAGACAGGGAGGAACTTTTGAGTTCGTTCAATGCTGTCTGCCGGGCGCTGTCGAGGGCCAGGACGCTTTTGCGCATCGACTCGGTCTGCTCCTGGACTGCAGCATAGAGAGGTGATGCCGCGCATAGAATCGTGACGATAAAAGCGAGGAGACAGGCGCTGATGGCCCAGGCTGGGGTGAACGACCGGAGAAGTTTTTTTTGTGACTGACGCATAGAATCCTGCCTGCCAACAAAAGGGTTAATTACGGGTGGATACGCATCTGTGTAAACCGGACAAGCTTCCGGAATCATTTCCGTGCCGATTATTATAACACCAGACTGCAGCAAAACGAACAAACTCGCGAAAGATGTTCGTAAAATGATCTGCCTGCTGCTTTTTTGGGGGGGTAAATGTCCCGTGGCTCAGATTATTTGGCGTGATCCAGTTGCCAGGCGGTAATGACTTTTTCGACAGCCTTGCGGTCAGGTGTGCGATAGGGGCCGACGATGGCGCCGCGCAGATGGTTCGGCTTGAGAAGCTCTCTGATGGTTTGCTGCAGCCCCGAGGCCGTTACTTTGTCGATGCCGGCGTGATCGTCGGCGATGGTGCGGCGGCAGTCGGCCAGCTCGCCCCATGCATAGCGCAGGGCCATTTCATCGACCTGGTCGCGTGAGTAATCAAGGTCGCAGCGGTAACAGTTGAGGACGTGGTCGAGTTCATCCTGAGTGACTTCAGTGGTGTGCAGTTCCGTCAGGATGTCGAGGATGGCTCTGGTTGCCTGTTCCAGGTTCTCCGGGGAGACTGCCAGGTCGATCGCCAGGATTCCGGCATCGGCATAGAGCGCGAGTGAGGCATCAACGGCATAGGTCAGCCCCAGCTCTTCGCGCAGACGCAGCATCAGACGGCTCATTCCTCCCCAACCGAGCAACCGCCGCAAGACCCTCAGGTTGACAGCATGTTCGCTGTCACGGCCTGGCAGCAGGAAGGCGAGCTGCATGCTGATTTGGGAACCGGCGTCACGGACCCAGCGCAGGGGCTTGCCTGTGTCTGCGAAGTCGGTCCATTGCTTTGGTTGTGGAGCGACGTTCCCCTGCCAGTTGCCAAAGTGCTGTTGTGCTGAGGCAACGACCTGCCGGTGCTCGACCGGGCCAGCCACGGCCAGCACCGCATTGTGTGGAGTGTAATAGGTGGCGTGATGACGTTGCAGCTGTCCAAGGGTCAGTCGTGCTATCGCCGACCGATTGCCAACCGTTGGCTGCCCGAGAGGGTGTTCCGGAAAGAGCAGACCGGCAATGATATTGTCAGAGTTGATCTGACGGCCGGTCTCGTTGAGATCGCCCATCGCTTCCTCGAGAATCACCCGGCGCTCCATCTCCATATCCCTGAACAGAGGCCGCTGCATCATCGAGGCGAAGACGGCAATCCCCCGGTCGATATGATCTGGATGAATGCGGGAGTGGAAGCAGGTGGTTTCGCAGTCAGTCGCAGCGTTGGCCGAGCCGCCGATCGCTTCAAAGGCGCGCTCCAGGGTCAGGCCCGTTGGATACTCCTGCGTCCCTTTGAAGAGCATATGCTCGAGGAAGTGTGATACCCCTGCCTTGCGCGGATTCTCGTAACGGCTGCCGACACCGATATAGATCAGGATCTCGGCGCCGTGATGGTGGGGCATCGGCACGCTGATGACGCGCAGGCCGTTCGAGAGGGTGTCGCGGAGGTATTCAGACATATGAGGCGGTTTCTGGTTGCTGGAGGCTGGTTGCTGGAGTTCTTTCCAGCCCCTGGCCCCCGATCCCCAGCCCCTGCTATTTCAATAGCCTGGCGGCTTCCTTGGCGTGGTAGGTAATGATCAGATCAGCGCCGGCGCGTTTCATGCCGATCAGGGTTTCCATCATCACGCGGTCACCATCGATCCAGTCTTTTTCTGCGGCGGCCTTGATCATTGAATATTCGCCGGACACATTGTAGGCGACCAGCGGCAGGTTGTAGCGATCCTTGAGATCGCGCAGGATGTCCAGATAAGCCAGGGCCGGTTTGACCATCAGGAAGTCAGCACATTCCTGGATGTCGAGTTCTGCCTCGCGGAAGGCTTCAATGCGATTGGCCGGGTCCATCTGGTAGCTGCGGCGGTCGCCGAACTGCGGTGTCGATTCAGCGGCATCGCGAAACGGACCGTAGTAGGCACTGGCGTATTTTACGGCGTAGCTCATCACCGGGATGTGCGAGAAGCCGTTGGCGTCCAGGACTTCGCGGATCGCGGCTACACGTCCATCCATCATGTCCGAGGGGGCGACGATATCGGCACCGGCGCGGGCGTGCGAGAGCGCCTCGGCCGCAAGCAGTTTGAGGGTTTCATCGTTGTCGACATCGCCATCCTTGATCACGCCGCAATGGCCATGGTCGGTGTATTCACACATGCAAACATCAGTGATCACCAGCAGCTTCGGCACCTCGGCCTTGATGGCGCGGATCGTTTCCTGGATGATGCCGTTTTCCGAGTAGGCATCCTGACCGAGGGCGTCCTTCTCTTCGGGGATGCCGAACAGGATCACTGCCGGGATGCCGAGCTCATAAACTTCCCTGGCCTCGCTAACGATGTGCTCAATCGATTGCTGGTAAATCCCCGGCATCGACACGATCTCTTTCCGGATATTCTCACCGAAGGCGGAAAACATCGGATAGATCAGGTCTTCGGGACGCAGGAAGGTTTCGCGGACCATGCTGCGCAGAGCTTCGGTGCGACGCAGGCGGCGGGCACGGTATTCGGGGAAGAACATTTTCAAACCTCCTAAAAAACTGAGACGGAAAAGTATTTTCTGATAGCTTTAACCATATCATCAAGTGTCGAGTTGTCAGGTTCAATGACGACGTTGAAACCATGTTTCTTCGCGGTTGCCGTTGTCAGGGGGCCGATCGAGGCGACCGGGACCTGCCGGGCCAAATCCAGATTGTCTGTATCCAGCAGATTGGTGAAGTTGTCGACCGTGGATGATGCGGTGAAGGTCAACAGGTCAAGCCCTTCGGCAAGGGCTTGACTGAGCTTGTCCTGCGCGTCTTCCGGGGGGGTGCTGGCGTAAGCGACCGGGGCAATGACTTCGGCGCCGGCTTTAGCCAGTTCTGCAGGGATCAGTTCCCGGGCCAACGCCGCCCTGGGGTAGAGTACCCGCTTGCCGGAAACCCGTTCTTTGAGCAAGGCAACAAGGCCTTCTGCACGATAATCGTCCGGGACCAGGGCGGCTTGAAAGCCATATGCCGACAGGGCCTCGGCGCTTTTCGGACCGACGGCAACGATCTGTACTCTGTCCAGACTCGCGGAGTCATGTCCCAGTGTCGACAGGCGGTTGAAAAAAAACTCCACCGCATTTACGGAGGTGAGTACCAGATAGTCGATTTCACCGAGACCGGCGATCGCCTGGTCGAGCTCTGCATACGATGGGGGCGCGACGATTTGAATCGTCGGCACAACAACCGGTTCGGCCCCGCAGGCTGCCAGAGCGTTACTCAGTGCTGGAGCCTGGTCTGAAGCGCGGGTGACGAGAATCCTGCGGCCATGCAGTGGCCAGGGCCCCGGTGTTTGGCCTTTCCCTGGTTCTGTCATGCGGGGCCGTGCCAGGCCAAATGGAAAAAGATTTGTTCTCTTTCCGTTCCACTGTTCACAATCAAACGTCTTCCTTGCCGACGTTGAACGTTTCGTGCTGGTAGACCTCGTTGAGGATTTTGCCGGCGCCCAGGATAAGCAGGTCGTCGCCAAGCGAAGCTCCGATTTTTTCCGCATCGTGAACGGATCCGGTTGAAGTTTTTTTCAGACAGCGGACACCTTCACAGTCGGAGACGAAACCGGTCAGTGCCAGAGTCTCTTTTTCAACAGTGCCGTGGCAGGCAATCGGAACCTGGCAGCCGCCTTCGAGGCGCTTGAGAAAGGCGCGTTCAGCACGGACCGCCCAATCTGTCTCAGGGTGATTGAAAAAATCTATCAGGCTGTTGATCTCATCGTCATCAATGCGGCTCTCGATGCCGAGGGCTCCCTGGCCGATTGCCGGGATCGAGACATAGACCGGAAGGTATTCGCCGATCTGTTTGGTAAAGCCAAGGCGATGCATGCCGGCAGCAGCAAGGATCACAGCGTCAAGATTGTCTTCGGTCAGTTTGCGAATCCGGGTTTCAACATTACCGCGGATATCGACCATCTGCAGGTCGGGGCGCAGGTGCAGCAGCTGGGCTTTGCGGCGCAGGGCGCTGGTGCCAATGCGAGCCCCCAGGGGGAGGTCTTTCCAGGATCTGACGCCGGGGCGCAGGATGACAATGTCACGACAGTCTTCACGTTTGGTGATGCAGCGCAGCGCCAGCCCTTCGGGAAAGATGGTTGGCACGTCTTTCATCGAATGCACGGCGATATCGATCTCGCCGCGCAACATTGCTTCTTCGATTTCCTTAACGAAAAGGCCCTTGCCGCCAACCATGGCCAACGGAACATCCAGTATCTTGTCACCCTGGGTCTTGATCTTGGTCAGGGTGACCTCCATACCAGGGTAGCGTTTTTCCAGTTCCGATTTGACCCAGTTGGCCTGCCATAGGGCTAGTTGGCTGGCACGGGTGCCGATTCGTAGTAGCTTTTTGGACATCTATGTAACTCCTTATTGTTCCTGGTCGGGGTCGCCCAGGGTTTTGATTTCCTTGTCATCGTCCGCCGGGGCAGGCAGGTCGAAAAGAGTCCGAACGGCATCTACGTAGTCATCACCGCTGGTGTCGTTCTGGCTCGATTTCAGGACGGTTGTCGGCTGATGCAGGATCTTGTTGATAATGGCATTGGCCATTGCCTCGATGCTCTTGCGATCCTTGCCGGACAGGTCCTTCAGGTTGCCGAAGGTTTTATCCAGTTCCTGCTGACGAATCTCCTCGAATTTGCGCCGCAGGGCAATGATCGTCGGCTTGACTTCAAGATTTGCCAGCCACTGGTGAAATTGGCCTATCTCCTGCTCGACAATCGCCTCGGCCTTGCCGGCCTCTTTCTTGCGTTCCTTCAGGTTGGCCTGGACCACACCCTGGAGATCATCGACATCATAGAGATAGGCGTTGTCGAGGTTGTTGACCTTCGGATCGATATCGCGGGGTACGGCAATGTCGATCAGGAACATCGGCCGGTTCTTACGGCGCTTCAGGACTTCTTCCATCTGCCGCTGGCCGAGAATAAAATTCGGCGCACCGGTGGAGGTCAGGACGATGTCTGCTTCAGCCAGGTGCTCGACAAAATATTCAAAGGGTATGGCCTTGCCCTGAAATTCGGCGGCCAGTTTTTCCGCCCGTTCGAAAGTCCGGTTGGTGACCAAGACCTTGGAGACGCCATTGGCGACGAAGTGGCGTGCTGCCAGTTCACACATTTCACCGGCACCGATGATCATGACCGCCTTGTTGTCAAGCTGGTCAAATATCTTGCGTGCCAGTTCGACCGCTGCAAAAGAAACCGAGACTGCATTGCTGGCGATGGCGGTTTCGGTGCGGACGCGTTTTGCAACGGAGAAGGCCTTGTGCAGGAAGCGGTTGAGGATCAGACCTGCGGTCTTGAATTCGGCGGCGTAACCGTAGGCGGTTTTGATCTGGCCGAGAATCTGCGGCTCGCCGAGAACCATCGAGTCAAGGCTCGAGGCGACCCGGAAGAGGTGCCTGATGGCATCCTCACCCTGGTAATCGTACACATGATCGTCTATCTCGCCTGGCGGTATCTCGTGATACTCGGCGAGAAACCGGCGCATGGCGGCCATGGCTGCGTCGGGTTCCTTGGTCGCGGCGCAAAGCTCGACCCGGTTGCAGGTCGAGACGATCAAGCCTTCGGCGACAGGAGGCAGCTCCAGCAGCTTCCGCAACGGCCGTTCCATGGCGGTCGGTGCGAAGGCGAGGCGTTCACGAATTTCAACCGGCGCTGTTTTGTGGCTCAGCCCGACGATTACGATGTGCATGGCGTGCTCCTTGAGTCTCTCCGCTACTGCCCCGTAAAATTACGGAAGCTGTGCTCTCCGGAGAGGAGCAGGTTGACGCCAAAGAAGGTAAAGAGGAGGAAACCGAAGCCGACAATGGCGAAGATCGCCGCCCGGCGACCGCGCCAGCCGACTGTAAGCCTGCCATGCAGCAACGCGGCATAGAGAAACCAGCTGATCAGCGCCCAGGTCTCCTTCGGGTCCCAACGCCAGTATCCCCCCCAGGCAGAGTTGGCCCAGATCGCGCCGGAGATAATGCCCATAGTCATCATCGGGAAGCCAAAGGTCAGACACTTGTAGTTCATGCTGTCAAGGGTGTCGAGCGAGGGCAGACGATAGAAGAGCCCGGAGAACTTTTTGCTTTTCAGCATGCGTTCCTGCAACAGGTACATGACTCCGGCCGCCGCGGCAATGGCGAAGATTGCGTGCCCGAGGAAGGCCAGGGTGACATGAACGGGGAACCACCAGCTGTCGAGCATCGGGTTGAGTGCAGGGGCCTGCGTAGAGGTTGTGGTGCCGATAATCATCAGGACCAGCGCCACAGGCGTTATAAATGCACCAAGCATTACGGTGCGATAGCGCAGGTAGAAGAGCAGGTAGATGCCGACCAGTGTCCAGGCGAAAAACGATAGCGATTCATGAAGACTGGCAACTGGAATGGCACCGGTGGCGATCCAACGAACGGCCAGAGTGAGGCAATGCATTACAAAACCGCCTATTAACAGGTAGACGGCGTTCTGACGGAAGCGCTCCTTACGTGAAATCACGCCGATCAAGTAGAAGATGGTGGCGGCGAAATAGATCAGAAGCGTGATTTTAAACAGCAGGATATTTACCGTCATGATGAAACATCTCGCAGTGTCAGGCCCAAACCCTCGGGGTGAATAACTTCGTCGTGAATCAGGGCCAGCATAATATTGATAAACGCGTCCAGGCAGCGACTACAATTTAATCGGATCCGCTTCGGCAATCTTATCCAAAACTTTTTAATGATACGTTTTTTGCCGCTTCCCTGTCAATTCTCTTGTCCGCAGTCAATCCGGAATCTATGCCGGTCTGGATCCTTTCGGTCCGGAGTTGCTCGTCGGTCAGTGACGCATAGGTGTGGAACAGGGCTGAGCGCGGGTCGCAGGTTCGGTCAGCCCAGAGCCGGTAAAGGCCGTCGCCCTCGATAATCTCAGATGCCGAAGAGCTCGCCTTCGACCAACGTGCAGAGCAGGTTGCCGATGAAAAGGACGCTCTCCTGCAGTCGTGGCAGCGAGTCACTGGGCAGCGAGAGGTTGATGTCCGGCAGGATGTCAGCCAGTTCCACCTGCTCGCTGGCAATCAGGATCGTACGGCAGCCAAGCTGCCTGGCTGTGCCGAGGGCCTCGCGATCTGCCGGGCTGAGCTGGACCCCCGCAAGGGCCAGGACAGTGTCCTGGTTAGATGCCAGGGCACGCAGTTGACGGCTGAAAAGCTGACTGCCCTGTTCATCTCCGGCAAGAAAGGTCGCCAGACCGGCGTCGTTGGTCAGGGCAATTGTCGGCAGGGCCGGCCGCTCGAGGGTCTGCCGATGAAGAAATGACTGGCCAATGAGACCGGCGATCGAACCGAATGGGCCGCTACCGACCAGAAACAGCCTGCCGCCCTGATGAAAGGTTGACACCAGATGCTCGGCTAAAGTCTTCAGAACGGCTCTCTGGGTGAGGAGAAAAGGGTCGAGCAGGGCGATGTGCTGAGCCACGGCGGTACTGATCTTATCCTGAGTCATACGTGCCTCGTGATTTCTTATCCCAACAAAATCATGGTGACAGGGCGTCCCGGTCGCCTCTTGTCTACCATGAACTCATTCAGGAATTTGATTTGGCTCATCTTAGGGAGAGGGGTCGTAACTGTCAAGGGTTGCAATTTTCCGCGCTGCAGACCGGATAATCCCTTGATTTTTTGTGTGGGTGGATTATTATGAAGTTCGAATGTGTTCGGAAGGATCAAATTGTTAAGGAGAGTGTCTTATGGCAAGTGATAAAGTCGTACAGGTGACGGATGATTCTTTTGAGAGTGAAGTCAACCAATCCTCAATTCCCGTACTTGTTGATTTCTGGGCATCGTGGTGTGCTCCGTGCAAGGCGATCAGCCCAATCGTCGACCAGCTGGCAGACGAATTCGATGGACAGGTCAAGATCTGCAAGTTGAATGTGGATGAAAACCCTGCGACACCAGGACAGTTCGGCGTGCGCGGCATCCCGACCCTGATTGTTTTCAAGGACGGCAAGGTCTTCGACCAGGTGGTCGGTGCGGTACCGAAGAACCAGTTGGAAGGGTTATTGAAGAAGGCGCTGTAAACAAGCGTTCTTTGATACGAGTTAAAAAAGGCCCGGCAATTTTGCCGGGCCTTTTTTGTCGGTCATGTCAAGGGGGCTCTTACGGGATCTGGGCGAGAATCTTCTTGATGTCATCGCGGTCCTGTTTGCTGAGGGAGCTGTTTTGCAACTCTGTAAGCATCTCCTGTTTCTCTGCATTAATCATTGCCATGTCCTTCATGGCCTTGCGTTTGTTCGCCAGGTAGCTTTCTCGTCTGCGCCTCGTCCGGGCGTCATTGTAGTCATCGACAAGCGCTGTGGCCCGCTCTACCCATGATTCAGGTGGAGCCCCGGTCGCGGCCTCGCGTTCAGCCTCCAGGTCTGCTGCAGTAGCTTGTTCCGGTACGATTTGCGTGGGGTGCCCTGCTGGACTGAAAGATATTCTGTTGCTGAATCTTCCGCCATGGGCTGGCATGCGTCCGACAAGTTCACAGGCTTGTCACCATAAATGACGCTGCCGTCAGCGAGTTCACAACGATACACCTCGGCACCGGCTGTTGACTGTATTGCCAATAACAGTATGAAGGTTATCAAGGGCCTGTTGCTCATGATTGCTCCTGTGCCTTGCGCAGTTGCCGGAAGATTTCCCTGGCGGCTTTTTTATCGGCATGCTCTTGTACCGAGCGGGCCAACCGCGTGATTCTCCGGTGATCTATCAGGGGGTAGCTGCTGCGAATTTCTTCCAGGGCATGATCGAAGGTGTTTGTGCTACAGAGACGGTCCCGTAGCTCCTCGAGGTGATGAAAGGCGAGGGTCTCCTGATGCTGGCCGATGGTCTGTCCTTCCAGGGCGGCTTCAATTGCCTCACGCTGGTCATCGTGGCTGCGCAGGAAACCGGCCAGGTGCTTGATCTGGCGTTTGCGTGAACTGTGGCCGCGGGTTGTGCGAGCCAGTTCGATTTCCCGGGTTAACTCCGGCTCCTGTGGGAGCCTCGATAGCTCTGCCTCCGACAGGTCGGCAAGTCTCTGCGCCAGATGTTCAACGGCTTTGGCTTCGCGTTTCTTCGCGCTTCGGCCACGCCCTTCCTGAACCAGTTCGGGTTCTTCCATCAGAATTGCTTTCGGCTGTCAAGCAGCATGGTCACCGGGCCGTCGTTGACCAGGCCGACTTTCATATCGGCTCTGAATACCCCGGTGGCAACATTGATTCCCCGCTGTCGGAGAGCTGCGACATATTCTTCATAGAGGCTGTCAGCAAGCTCCGCTCCCGCGGCATCGGTAAAGCCCGGTCGTCGCCCCTTGCGGCAGTCGCCGAGCAGAGTGAATTGCGAAACGACCAGGACACTGCCGGAAATATCTTCGACGGAACGGTTCATTTTCCCCTGTTCATCTTCGAAAATGCGCAGTCCGGAAGTTTTTTCAGCCAGGTAAACTGCATCCATGGCGGTGTCACCCCGGGCCACACCGAGCAGAACCATCAGACCCTGACAGATCTCACCGACAGTTTTCCCGTCAACGATAACGGACGCTTCGCTGACCCGCTGGATGACGGCTCTCATCCCTTGTCTCCCGCCGCCAACTGCCGCAGAACGGCCAGGTTGACGCGATCCATTTCGCCATTATCGCCCTTTGGGGTCTCCAGGAGCATGGGGACCTCGACAAAGCGCGGGTCCTGCATCAGGCAGGCAAAGCCGGCGCGGCCGATTGTTCCCTGGCCTATATGGGCATGTCGGTCGACCTTGCTGCCGCAGGGCTTCAGACAGTCATTGAGATGGAAAGCCCTGATCCAGTCGAGCCCGACCAGGCGATCGAATTCGGTCATGACCTGTTCGTAGCCTTCGGCCGAAGAGAGGTCGTATCCTGCTGTATGGGCGTGACAGGTGTCAAAGCAGACCCCGAACCGCTGCGCGTCGAAGCCTTCCAGCAATGCTGCCAGGTGGGCAAAGTTGCCACCGAGGTAGCTTCCCTGGCCGGCGGTGTTCTCCAGCAACAGTCTCACTTGCGGCGGAGACTCCGGCAATATTTCACGAAACGCCTGGCGAATTCTTTCCAGGCCCACGTCTTCGCCGGCACCCAGGTGCGCCCCGGGGTGCATGACCAGGTCGGTAATGCCGAGCTGGTCGCAGCGGCATATCTCATCGCGCAGGGCGGTTTTTGACTTTTCCCAGACTCCGACTTTGGGTGACGCCAGGTTGATCAGATAGGCATCGTGGGCCATGACCGGGCCGATGCCGCTCTCCTGCCAGGCTTCGCGAAACGCAGCGGCGTCTGTATCGGCAATCGGTTTGGCCTGCCAGCGGTTGGCGTTTTTGGTGAAAATCTGCAGAGCTGTACAGCCGATGTCGAGGCCATTGGCAAAGGCGTTTTTCAGACCACCGGCAACAGAGACGTGTGCGCCGAGTAAACGAGTCATGAAGCCTGACCCCAGAACCTCAGCCCGGTATTGACATGCCGGGCACTGTCGAGATGAACGTCGACAAAATCCGGAGTTTGCCCGTCTCCGACCAGGATCGTGCCCATGCCGAGTTTTTTTGCGGTCTGCAGGTTATCACGTGAATCTTCAATCATGACGCAACGTTCCGGCGGCGTACCTAGCTTTTCGAGTACCGCAAGGTAGGGCTCGGGCCAGGGTTTTGGCAGATAAGCGGCGACGCGGATATCGTAAACGTCCTCAAAAATATCCTCGATGCCCAGCGCGGCAAGCACCCGGCTGGCATGACAGGTCGAGCCGTTGGTAAAGACCGCCTTGCGTTGGGGCAGGCCGATGAGGGCTTCGCGCAGGAGAGGGTCGGGGCCCAGTCTGGAGTTGACATCGACATCGTGAACATAGAGCAGGTAATCCTCAGGGTCGACGCCGTGATGACGGATCAGACCCTGCAGGGTCACCCCGTACAGCCGCCAGTATTCGCGGCGCAGGGCATCGACTTTCGGTGCCGGGATGCCGACAATCTCGGTCATGTAGCGATTGATGCGGACATCGATCAGACCGAAAAGATGTCTTTCCGCCGGATAGAGGGTGTTGTCGAGATCGAATAGCAGAACGTCCATAGAGTTAGTTACCAGCCACTAAGACACAAAGGCTCAAAGGGTTAACAAGCACGGTGAACAATTTTATTGAACTAATAGACCTGTTTCCTTGGGGTCTTAGTGTCTTGGTGGCCCATTCTGTCTTAACTGAACACAGTGAACATCAAGGACTTTTCAGGTCATTACCTCGGAATATATTCTCCGCTGAAAACTTCCGCTGCAGGGCCGGTCATGAACACATCGCCTTTGCCGTCCCATTCCATTTCCAGGTCGCCGCCGGTCAGGTGGTTGAGCAGTCGTCCCTTGGTGCGGCCGGTCAGAACGCCGGCAACGGTTACGGCCGAGGCGCCGGTGCCACAGGCGAGGGTCTCCCCGGCACCGCGCTCCCAGGTCCGTTGGCGGACTTCATTCGGTGTGATGACCTCGACGAATTCGACATTGATGCGGCGGGGGAAGAGCTCGTGGTTTTCGATTGCGTAGCCATATTTTTTCACCGGGAAGTCATCCAGGCCGTCGACATAGATAACACAGTGCGGGTTGCCCATCGACACGCAGGTGACCTGGAAGGTCATGTCGAGGATTTCCAGTGGCATGTTGATCACCTGCTCGTTGGCCGGGCCGACCATCGGCAGGGCTTCCCGAGTCAGCCGCGGGCAGCCCATGTTGACCCGGACCTTGTCGATATGCTCGCGTTCGTTAGGGTACATTGTCAGCGGCAGGTTGCCGGCGCCGGTCTCGATCGTGATCTCCGTCCGGTCGACCAGGCCGTGGTCGAATGCATACTTGGCCACGCAGCGAACGCCGTTGCCGCACATCTCCGCTTCACTGCCGTCGGCATTGAAGATGCGCATCTTGACATCGGCCTGCCTGGATGGCTCGATCAGGATCATGCCATCGCCACCGACACCGAAATTCCGGTCGCTGATCTCACGCGCCAGGCTCTCCGGATCCTCGACGGTCTGCCGGAAGCAATCAATGTAGACGTAATCGTTGCCGGCCCCATGCATCTTGACGAATTTCATAGTCAGCCTCACCGTAGTTTTACATCCTCAGGCTTTCATTATAGGGGGAAAGGTTTTTCGCCACAACCATGCATTGCCGATCTTGCATGCTCTGGTATGCTAATCAACAGTACTTTTCCTCGAGACATCGGTCGGGGATGCAACCAAAGGAGATAAAGATGCCGCATCTTCAATTCGAATTAAATTTCACTCCGGAGCGAACAGAGAAAGCCGCATTTGCCGATGCCGTCCGAAATCATTTTGCCACGATCATGAGTACCGGGACCGACCATATCGGCATTACCTTTCGCTGCTATCAACAGGATGACCTGGTTTTTGGCCGGGCCGGAGGTGGACCGATTGCGTTTCTGAACGCGGATATCCGTCTGGGGCGTACGGCCGATCAGAAGCGCCAGCTGGCACTGGCAATTATGGACGAGATCTGCGCCCGGTGGGGGCTGGCAAAGGAGAGCATCTATATTATCTACACCGAACACGATGGTCCGGACTTCCAACTGAGTGATCGGGTCCTGCCCTCGTGGCAGGCCGGTGAGGATCCGCTCAACGACTAGTCAGAACTCTCTGTCGGGCTATTTTAATCTGCTTCCGGCTTGCCAATTACGGAACACAGGATGATAATGAACTGGTGGCTGAATGGCCTGATTTGTTACAGGAGTTAATTATGGCGTTTAATCTCAAAACCAAGGTTTGGCAGACCGGTGCACTGGAGTGGTGGGCCATGCTTGACAACGAGGATGTCTACCTGGGGAGCCGGGAGTTCCCACTGCCACCGGAAGAAGGTGACGAGTGGCACGTGAGGAAGACCGGCGACCTGTTCAGGGTTCTCGATGGAGAAATTCGTAAAGTTGGCAACAAGCCAGTCACGGTCGAGCCATGGCTGGAGTAGCCCCTGAAATTATCCAGATTCCGGTTGCGGGGACCGATAATTTTTCCTACCTGGTGATCTGCACGGAAACCGGCAAGGCTTTTGGTGTTGATCCGGGGATCTCGCCGGAGAGCATGCTTAAAATCGTCAGGGAGCGTAGCCTGGTCCTGGAGATTCTCGGTAACACCCATGGTCATAATGACCATGTCGCCGGCAATGCAGAGGTTCTCAGAGCGACCGGTGCAAAGCTGGCAGCAAGTCCTATTGATGTGCCGAACCCCGATATCCCCTTGAGTGAGGGCAGTCAGATTCAGGTCGGCAAGGTAACGATCGATGTCCTGCACACGCCCGGACACAGTCCCGGAGCGGTGGTCTTCAACCCGCCGGGTGCGCTGATTACCGGGGACACCCTTTTTGTCACGCGTTGCGGGCGTGCTGATTTCCTGAACAGCGACCCCGCGGCGCTCTATCACAGCCTGCTGCGCCTGGCGGCTTATCCGCCGGAGACAAAGGTCTTTCCCGGCCACGACTACGGGCCGAAACCGAATTCCACGATCGCCTACGAGCGGGAACATAATGATTATATCAAGTGCCCTGACCTGGAGAGCTTTATCAAGCTGAGGATGGGATAAGACTAGGTACGCGGAACGCGGGACGCGGGGTACGAGGAAAACATTAAAATAAAGCGAGGGCAGACTTATACTATCTGCCCTCGCTTTTTATTGCTCAGATAAGTCTTTCAGAAGTCTGCCTTTCGCGTCCCTCGTCCCTCGTCACGTTATTACGGCAGTGTCGGTCCGCGCTCCAGGATCCGTTCAATCGCTGCTGCCGAAAGATGCAGATCGTACTGCGCCTTGACCTTTTCGTTGCGGGCACGGGTCAGGAACTCCTGGGCGTCGAGCAGGTCCACTGTGGTCGCGACGTTGGCTTGGTAGCGGTTCTCGTTGACGCGATAATTCTCCTCGGCCTGGACGACCGCGGTCGCTGCCGTCGTCAGGTTTTCCTCTGACACACGGAAGGCTTCGAGAGCTGTCTGCAACTGCAGGGTCAGTCTGTCTTCAGTGGCTTTGATCTCCTTTTGCCGGGCGAGTATCTCATGTCCGCGTCCGACCAGCTCATAGCGGGTGTCGAACCCGCTGAAAAGAGTCCAGGACGCCCGCACCATTGCCCTTGATTCGCTGTCATAGTCGGAGTCGCTGGTCTCCGGCAGGGCGTTGTTGCCAAACCGGTCGTAACTTAACACCAGGTCGACATCGGGCAGGAGGTCGCCACGCACGGCCTTGCGTCCGGCCACTTCGGCTGCCAGCAGGCTGTTGAGAAATTTCAGCTCACTGCGACTGAGGAACATCTCCTGGTACATTTCGTCAACCGCTCCGGGTGGGGCAGGCTCCAGAGAGAGGTCGGCAACCTTCTCCTCTTTGCCAATCGGCCGCCCCAGCGCCAGGGCCAGGGCCTGTCGGGAGATTTCATGACGGCCTGCGGCGACGGACAGGAGTTGTCGTGCCGTTGCCAGCACCACTTCCACTCGCAACAGGTCGTTGCGGGCGACCAAACCCTGATCGAGGCGCAATTGTGTGTCGTGGAGCTGTTGCTCGAGCAATTCGACACTGGCCTTTTCGGTTTCTACGGTGCGTTTGGTCCGCAGCACATCAATGTAGGCTTGCTTGGTTTCAAGGACGATATCGGCAACGATGCTGCGGCGCTGGTAGTTGGCAGCCGAAGCACGATACCTGGCTTCATGCAGTCGAAACCAGTCGCTGCCACCGTTGAAAAGATTGTAGCCGGCGCTGGTTTCAGCCTGGCTCAACTTCCGGCTGTCCAGGTCCGGGTCGCGCTCTCCCCTCCAGTACGTATAGTTTGCGTCTATGCGCGGCCAGAAGGGGGCTCTGGCCTGGTTGGCGCGTGCGTCGGCTGCATTTTCGAGCTCCAGGAACTGGTGGATTCGCGGGTTGTATTGCAGGGCGTCGTTGACGGCCTCGCTAATCGTCAGGGCCTGGGCCGGGTTGTGACTTAAGGACAGCAATGCCAGCCACAGGATCAGAAGGACTCTCATGACTTAACCTCCTCGTCGGTCTTGCGTTTTTCTAGGCGGATAACGAAAATCAGAATGGCGGGAATGACAAAGACGGTAAAGATAGTCGAAACGGCCAGTCCGCCGAGCAGGACGCTGCCCAGCCCCTGGTACATCTCGGCACCTGCGCCCGGGACCAGGACCAGCGGCAGCATGCCAAAGATACTGGTGGTTGCACTCATGTAGATCGGGCGCAACCGGCTACGGGTTGATTCGAGAACCGCTTCGCGGTGGTCCATGCCATTGTAATGAAAATTGTTCAGAGCCTGGTGAACGATCAGAATAGCGTTGTTGACCACCACGCCGACCAGGATGACGAAGCCGAGCATTGTCAATATGTCCATCGCCTGTCCGGGTAGCCCCGTCATGGATAGATAGACATTCAGCAGTCGCAGGCCGATGAAGCCACCGGCGCCTGCCAGAGGGACGGTCAGCATGATGATCAACGGGTAGATAAAGCTGCCGAACATCGACGCCATTAACAGATAGGCGATCATCGCTGCCAGGACGAAGTTCCACTGCAGGACCTTGGCCGTTTCGACCAGCTTGTCGGCCGCCCCGCCGAGTCGGACTTCAAGCCCGTTGAGCAGGCCGGCGCTTTTCAAGGGCGGCACGATATCATCCTGGATCATTTCCATCGCTTCCTGCAGCGGCATCTCCGAGGGGGGAGTGACCTGCAAGGGTGACCGTCCGCTTGCGCTCCAGGTGACGGATCTGGTCCATGCCGGTTGTTTCTTCCATTCGGGCCAGGTTAAAGACCGGGACGATCTTGCCCTGCGGTGTCGCCAGGGGGGCGGCATACAGCTGTTCGGGGGTCAAAATATCGCCGTCGGACGTTTTGACCACCAGGTCGATCTTCTTCTTCCCTTCGGCCTTGTAATCGCCTATGACCGCACCATCCATCAGGACATCCAGGGCCAGGCCGAACTCAAGGGAGCTGAACCCGTTGGCCTTGAGACGGTTGCGGTCGGGAATGATCCGGACCTCCGGATAGGTCAGCTCGATAGAGGGGACCGGCCTGATCTGGGCCCCTGGCATGGCCTGGCGCAGCTTGCCGAAGATGGCTCCTGCGGCAGTAACGATCTGGGTGAGATCATCGCCGCTGACATCGACTTCAACGCTGCGCCCCCGGCCCAGGCTGGTCTGGAAAACTCCGGGCTGCAGGCTGACGCCGTACATGCCGGGGATCGAGTAGATCATACGGTTAAACAGGGGCAGAAGCTCGCGGGCCCGATCCCATTCCTCGGCAATCGCGCCGACGATCATGAAACCCTCACGACCGACGTAAAACATATTCTTGATCGCCGGGAGCCCGTCTGTCTCCTGCCGGAAATGGGGCTTGGCCATGGTGAAGAAGGCCTCACCGATTTCCGTGCGCTCCTGCAGGGACAGCCCTGGCGGCGGCACCAGGATACTCAGGGCAAAGTTACGGTTACCCTGCGGCAGATACTCTTTCTTGGGCATCAGGATGTAGGCCGAGCCGATTGCCAGGCAAGTCAGCAGCGTCACCGTGGTCAGGCGGGTCAGCCAGTCTCGAGTTGCCAGTTGGACCAGGCTCATTATTCCGTCGGCCAGGCGGTTGCCCACCTGCTCAAGGTGCCTGGTCGCTTTGGGGGGCTTTTTCGCGGCGGAGGCCAGCAGCCGGTTGGCAAACATCGGGATCACCGATATCGAGGCAAGCAGGCTCAGGGAGACTGCTGCCACGACGGCGATCGCGATATCGCGGAACAACTGGCCGGCTTCTTCCTGGATAAAGACCACGGGCAGGAAAACCGCAAGGGTGGTGATGGTTGAGGCGAAGATCGCTCCCCAGACTTCCCTGGTGCCGTCATAGGAAGCGTCGAAAGCGTTTTTGCCCATCTTGCGGTGGCGGTCGATGTTCTCGATGACGACAATGGCATTGTCGACCAGCATACCGACGGCAAAGGCGATACCAGCCATACTGACGACGTTGAGGTTGCGCCCCATCAGATCGAGCAGGATGAACGTACCGATGATACTGATCGGAATAGCCAGGCCAACCACCAGTGTGGCGCGTACGGAGCGCAGAAAAATCAGCAGGACACATGCTGCAAGCACGCCGCCGAAAAGGATGTTCTGTTTGATCAGGTCAATCGCGCTGCGGATATAGAAGCGCTGGTCGTAGACCCATTCGATATGCAGCCCGTTTTCCGCCAATTTCTTTTCATTCAGCCAGTTGACGGCTTCTTCGAGCTGGTCGGTCATGTCCAGGATGTTAACGTCGGCTTCCGGGCGAACGCCGATGGCAATGCCGTTTTCGGAGTTGTGCAGAACGATCCCCTCCTGTTTGGCAAAACCCTTGCGGACCACGGCGATATCGCCAACCGTGATGCGCCGCTGCCCGGTTGATTTCAGGACAACCTTCTCAATGTCTTCTGCGGATTTGAACTCCGCCGTGGTGCGGATCCGGAAGTCCCGTCGACCGACGCCCATCGTGCCGGCAGAGACATTAATATTCTCACTCTGCAGCACGCTAATGAGGTCGCCTGTGGTTAACTGGAAGGCCGCAAGACGTTCGGCGCTGACCTCAACATGCATCTCGGCTTCGGTGCCGCCGCCAACAAAGAGGTCCGAAACGCCGGGCACCCTTTCGTAATATTGACGGATTTCTTCTTCAAAATAAGTCAGATAAGTCTCAACCGGGCGAGAGTTCCCCTCGCTGGTCTTGAGGATGTTCCAGACCACCGGCGAAGCGGATGCGCCTGAAGCCGTAACCAGCGGCTTGTCGACTCCTGTGGGATAGGAGGGGACCTCGTTGAGTTTGTTCGAGACGCGCAACAGGACATCGTCTACGTTGGCGCCGACTTTGAATTTCAGAGTGATCGAACCCTGGCCGTTACGCGAAGTGCTCTCCATCTCAACCAGGTTCGGCAACCCCTTGAGGGTATTCTCCTGCTCCTCGATAATCTCTCGTTCGATTTCGTATGGGGTTGCCCCGCGCCAGGTCGTGGTGACGGTGATTTCAGGTTCGACGACCGACGGGCTGAGCTGATAAGGGATGCGCTGCAGGCTGATCATGCCAAACATGACCAGCATGAAGATGATCGACAGGATCGTGACCGGTCGCTTTATGGAAACTTTAATCAGATCCATGGCGTTTACTCCGTGCGCACGGACTGGCCGTCACGAATGCGCTCATTGCCTTTGATGATCACCATCTGGTCGGTTTCAATGTCATCACCGATGATGCCGGCCAGGGTTCCCGAATGCCCGGTAATTTCGACAGGGACCATGCGGGCCAGGCCATTGTCGTTGATAAAAATCACGTTTTTGCCATTACTGTTGATAACAGCATCCCGCGGGACCAGCAGGCCATCTCTGGCTTCTGCGGTCGGCAGAGTAACCTGCGCCTCCATCCCTTCGATCAACGACTTGCTGCCTGGAAGGGTGAATTTTGCGATGAAGGTACGGGTGCTGATGTCGCCACGTGGAATGATGGCGGTGAACTTCCCCTGCATCTCCTGGCCGGCGACTTCCAGAGTGACCTTTTCTCCGAGAGTCAGGAAGGGGATGATGCTGGACGGTATGTCAACGTGCACTTCAAAACTGCGGTTGTCGGCGAGGGAGACTACCGCTCCACCGGCTTTCACCCACTCGCCGGCTTCGACGAGGTTTTCAATGACAAGGCCGTCGAAAGGGGCGCGCACGGTTTTCTTCTTCTGCTCCAGGAGTAGCCGATTCAGACGGGCCTTGAGTACGGAGGACAGTTTTTTCAGGCGATTGAGCTTGGTGCCATAGCCCTCGAATTCAGAGATGGCAACGGATTTCTGTTCGTTTAAAGCGGCGAACCGGCTGTAGTCCTTCTGGGCCTGTTCTACGTCAATCTCGTTCTGCTCGAAGGTTGCTCGTGTACCGGCAATTTCTGTCTGCAGCAAGTCATCATCAAGCCGTACCAGGCGGTCTCCGGCTTTCACTGTGTCACCGTCGTTGGTGTAAGCCTGCAAGACAATGCCATCTACTTCCGCGGCAACTTCAGCCGACCGCGCAAAGTAAAGCGTGCCGACAAAATTGGCGGTCGGCTCCGATGTGCCGCTGACGATTGCTGTTGCGGTGACCAGCATGGGAGGTGGCCCGCCGGCCGCCTTCTTCTGCTCCTCAGCTGTCGCAGTGTTGACTGCCAGTAACAGTGTCGATGCCGCAAAAAATAAACAGAGTGCTCTATACATGTTGATTGCTCCCGAGTCCTTGCAGGGAAAACTGCGTGATATGTTCAGTGACCTCTTCAATAAAAGTGCGATTCTGTTCTGGGCTGTGAATGCTGCGCAAAATGTCTCTGCTTCGAATGAAGTGCAGAACCTGGCCTGTGATGCTACTGACACAGAAAGATGCGCGTTTTTCGCCCAATCCCGGACTTGCTTTCAGCATCAACTCCTTGAATGCCTGGTTGATCGGCACGATCAGTCGTGTTGCGACCAGGTCACCGGTGACTGCATCCGGACCCATCTCCCGGTAGATGGTCTGCATGAGCCGGTCGCTGTTGGGTGAGGCGAGGTGTGAATCGAAAAAGCTGCGGATATAGGCGCGTAAAATTTCCTCAAGTGTTGCGGGCGGCTGCTGCTTGTCGAGTTTTTCGAGCAGGCTGAGCTTTTCCATGGTGATGCTGTCCAGAAGATGCGCTCGAGAACTTCACGGTACAGGCCGGTCTTGTCACTGAAGTGATAATTGACAGAGGCCACATTCGTCCCGCTGGCCATGGTGATCTGGCGGATGCTGACACTCTCAAAGCCGTTGGCAAGGAAAAGCCTCTCGGCACATTCCAGCAGGGCAGCTCTGGTATCTTTGTTGTTTAATGACGGCTTTTTCATGTAAACGTTGTTTTAAACATCGTTTGAAATAATGTCAAGTGCAAATTCCCTGATCAATGCGAAACAGAAAAGGGGTTGCTAGAAAGCAGCCAAGATTGTTGACAAACCCCATTAGGTGATGCGGGGGTGTTTTTTTCCTGGCAGGCGAAGGTTCTATGAAGCTTAGGGCAACAGGGGGTTAATCTGTTGCCCTTCAGTCTTTAACTCTTAAAATACAAAACCGGCGGGTCGCGTCCCGCCCGACGCCATACTTTTGTCCGGCAACAAAAGTATGCAAAAGTGCCTGCTCCTTGCGGAGGGCATCTCCTTTGCCGGTTTTCTGAGTAATCCAGTAACGGCAGAGCTTAATAAGCCGGCCCGTTACAGGGGGGCCTTCCTGGCAGTGCGGTTTACAAGGGAAAAGCCTAAAGATATGTCCGCCGTTGCAATCATCCAGAGAAGGAGAGGCTCACAAGAGCCTCGTCATCTGCGGGGGAAACCTGGGTTCTTGATCGGTTAGAACTCCCTGAATTGATGTTGCCGCCTTGACGCGCCAGACATGCCCAGCGCAGCGCAAGCTTTCTTTGGCTTCGTTTTCTTTGTCGCTACAAAGAAAATGAAGTTGCTGTCGGGCAACCCCGACGGTTTAGGTTTGTCTTTGAATTCCAAAGTCCAAGGGAAAAAGGCCGAAAAGTTATCGCTGTTGAAAAGCAAATTCGTTTCTTCTAGAAAGCAAACTCCGGGCCCTTATCGGACTTGTCCTTGTCTTGAGGAGGAGCATCGGCAGGGATGGCCTCGCTGTCAACGTTGAACGGCTGGTCGAGGCTGATATCATGCTTGTCGCTGCCAAGGGGAACGCTTTCGGGAGTTTCACCGCTCTGGTCCTCTTCTTCATCAAGGAAGGCGAAGCCGAAGTCGGCAGATTCGTTGTCGGAAGAGCCAGACGTGTCGATGCTTTCTTCGTCATCTGTCGCCGGCGTCTCTGCCAATGTCGCTGCTCCGACAGAAATGAATCCACGCAGATTGTACTTTGCCTTGTGGTCATTCAGGCCCTGGCCACATTTCTTGCAGCTGTCCAGATGTTCGAAGCTGTGATATCCGCATTTAGGGCACTTCATGGCTGCTCCTCGTGCGGGTTTCGCTCGTTGTCGACCGGGGGCTGACGCCAGTCGCCATAAAGATATTGCAAGATGGGAGTTGCCGCCAAGCCAGCAGTCTCAGTGCGCAGAATCCTCGGCCCCAGGTGTACGGCACGGAACCCGGCCGCTGAAATGTTATCGATTTCCTGTGCAGTAAAGCCACCTTCCGGTCCGATCAGAAGCCTGACCCCGGAGGGTCTCTCCTCGGGCAATGCATCTGCGAGAGCAACCGAACCCGCCTCCCACAACACGAGCTTGAGGTCGCTGGTTTGCCCTTCGATAACTGCAGACAGTTTTTGCAACGGCTTGATCTGAGGCAGAAAACTGCGACGGCACTGCCTTGCGGCTTCAGTTGCTATGCGCACCCAGCGCTGTTCACGCTTGATCAATCGGGCCTCATTGATTTGCGCTACAGAGTATACAGTCTCGACGGGTTGAAAGCATTGCACCCCGAGTTCGGTGCCCTTTTGCAGGACGAAGTCAAACTTGTCGCCTTTCGGCATGGCCTGGATAAGGGTAATCGGCAAGGCACGGTCTTCGTCTCTCCAGCGTTTAATCACCCGGGCGGATGCCTGCCGCTTGTTTATACTTTCCAGTACGACTTCGCAACAGAGGCCTTGGCCGTCGAGCAAGGTCAGAACACTGCCGAGCCTGGTGCGCAGAACGTTGTGCAGGTGGTGATGCGCGTCGCCGCTAATGCTCACCTGGTCGCCCTTCAGAGTTTCGGGCGGAACGAAAAAACGCAGCGGATCACTCATGGCTCTGGTAGACGATGCAGGTCCACTCGTCACGGTGGTTGGTGGCGAGCAATGCCAGGGGGAAACCGGCAAAGCCTTTGATAACCGTCTGCTCCTGTTCAATCAGGATTCCGGAGAGGACCAGCCGCCCTGCTCCGGGAGTAAGGTGCGCGACCAGCTGGTCGGCGAGACGCAGGTTCTCGGATGCGAGGATGTTGGCCAGAACCAGGTCGTATGTTCCGGCAATCTCCTCCAGCGCTGCGTTGGTAACCGAAACCAGGTGGTCGAGCCGGTTGTGCGAAATGTTGTTCCGGGCGACCTGGCATGCGTCGTTGTCGATGTCAGTGGCAATCACCTGCCCGGCGCCGAGCGCGGCCCCTGCCATGGCCAGGATTCCGGAGCCTGTGCCGACATCCAGAATGTTTTTGGGTGGCTGCTCACTTGCGAAGTGCTCGGCCAATGCATCCAGGCAAAGGCTGGTGGTGGCATGGGTGCCGGTACCAAAGGCCTGGCCCGGATCGAGGGTGAGGACCGCTTCGTCGCCGGTGGCCTGCCAGTCTATCCACGAGGGGTGAATGACGAGACGGCTGCCAACCCTGAATGGCGGGAAATGCTGTTGCCAGTCACTTGCCCAGTCGTGGTCGGCCAGTTCACGGGATTCGAGGCGGGTCTTGGCGAGCGCTGGATAAATATCCGTGAGTTCGGAGATGGTCTGTTGTACGGTTGCCAGCAGCGCATCAACCTTGTCCGGATAAATAAAATAAGCTTTCATGACCGGATCGTTGACTAGATTCTCCGGTGCCGGCACAACGAACGTGTCCAGCTGTGTCTCGGCGGCAGTAACACCTGTACAGCCAATTTCCATCAGGTTTTGAGAAACCAGGTCGACGGCTTCGTCCGGCACGGCGAGGCGTATCTCCAGCCATTTGCTAGTCATGTTGGTTGTTTAGCGAAGTTTCTGGGGTATTGCAATAGAAATTCTTGACCTGCTTGATTGGGGTCTGAAATAATGACCCTTAACTTAATGAGATAAATCGCACATATCAAACATAATAACCTTTATGTGATTCATTAATCTGCCAGAAGTTGCTGATTTGCCAAGTAAAGTCGATTTTCCCTCTGCTTTTGGTGTTTGCTTTTTCATTAGGCTCTGTTAGACTTCACCGGTATTCTCATGAGGATTTTCAATGTCTGCTGCTGCCCAAGTTATCTATCTTCTTTCTGACGCGACCGGTGAGACTGCTGAAAAAATGGTCATGGCAGCGCTAACGCAGTTTCGTGACAGGCCGGTCCGTTTGAAACGAGTTAACAACGTCCGGACCAAGAACCAGGTGTACGAGTCCCTGGATGAAGCTCTCGATAAGCAGGCCCTTGTGGTTTACACCATTGTTAACCGCGACCTGGCCCAGCTGGTTCATGATGAATGCGACAGCCTCGGTCTGGTCAGCATTGATCTGCTGACCCCGCTGCTGATGAAAGTGGCGCACTGTCTCGGAAGATCACCGAAAGAGACTCCCGGCCTGTTGCATGGTATCGATGAGGCCTACTTCAGGCGTATCGAGGCGATTGAATTTACCGTTAAGCATGATGACGGCCAGGAACCTCGCAATCTCTACCAGGCTGACATTGTTCTGGTCGGGATCTCCCGTACCAGTAAAACACCACTCTCTATCTACCTGGCCCACAGGGGGTGGAAGGTGGCCAATGTGCCCCTGGTAAAAGGTATAGATCCGCCGTCGCAACTTTTTGAGGTAGATCCGAAGAGGATCGCGGCCCTTATTATCGACCCGCAGAGACTGGTTGAAGTGCGCGCCTCGCGGTTGCGTAACCTCGGCCAGGACCCGAAGGCGGCTTACGCCGATTATGAAGAGATCGAAGAGGAGTTGAAGTACGCGAAGAGATTTTTCCGCCAGCACCCATGGGTGATGATTGATGTCTCCAGCAAGGCCGTCGAGGAGACGGCCAATGAGGTGTTGGTTCGCCTTGGGCTCAAATAATCGCCGGAATCGGTTGGTGCACGTACCGGTTTTGATCACGATCCATTGACAATCGAAGCTCGGGTTTTTCAAGAGAGAGCAGTTCATTTAGAAAAGGAGAACACATCATGCACATTCTGGTTGTGGAAGATGAGAAGAAAGTTGCCAGCTTTATTCAACGCGGTCTTGAAGGGGAAGGTTTTACCGTTGATGTCGCCAATGATGGCGAGTCAGGAGTCGAACTTGGTTCCAAGAGCAACTACGACCTGATCCTCATGGACATCATGCTGCCCAAGATGGACGGCCTCGAGGCGGTCAAGGCCTTGCGTGCCAATGGTGTGGTATCTCCCGTTCTCTGCCTGACGGCCAAGGACACGGTCGAGGATATCGTCGCCGGCCTGGAAGTCGGTAGCGACGACTACCTGACCAAGCCTTTCGCCTTCGCTGAACTTCTGGCCCGGGTTCGGGCCCTGGCCCGCCGGGGGACCCAGGAGCGCGGGGCGGAAATCACCTATGCGGATTTGCGGCTTGATCCGGTTGCCCACAAGGTCTGGCGCGGAGACAATGAAATTGACCTGACCGCAAAGGAATATGCCCTGCTCGAATTTTTCATGCGCAATCCGGAAACGACATTGACACGGACGATGATCGCCGAGCATGTCTGGGATTATACGTTTGATTCGTTCACCAATATTATTGATGTTTATGTCAACTATCTGCGCAAAAAGGTTGACCGCGACTTCACCAAGAAACTGATTCATACCGTCCGCGGAATCGGTTACGTCCTCAAGGAGGACTAGCTTGGCCATTTCGCCTTTGGGGTCGATCCGGGTCCGCCTGACGTTCTGGTATGCAATGACACTGGCTGTCATCCTGGCAGTCAGTGCTCTGTTTTCGTATCATTATTTTTCTCACAACCTGAGACAACAGGTAGACCACCAGGCCCGTGAGATCGCCCGCATCATCGATCAGCACTACGTTGATACGCTGTCTGAGGCTGTCCATTCACGGGATTGCCAGGGGCTGCAGACGCTGATCCACAATTATAACTGGGATGCTTTCCTGGTCTTGCGCGATGCCAGCCTGCAGGAAATCTGTACTTCAGAGAATTTGATGGAGCGTGATCTGCCGTTCGGGCCGGTGGCTCGCCAGCAGGTCCGGTGGATGAACGAGCACCTGGAAACAATCGCGCTGGAACCCACCCGGCAGATGAGGCTCTTATCCTATCCCCTGGTGGAAAAGGGTAAGCTGGTCGGCGTTGCCCAGATTGGCCAGGAACTCGGCCCCCTGCAGGAGACCATCGAAGAGCTGCGCGTGATCTACCTGGTGGTCGGACCCTTTGCGATCTTCTGGCTGTGCCTTGGCTGCTGGCTGTTGGCCGAACGCACGATCGCGCCGATTATCGAAGTGACAGAAGCGGCCCAGGGCATTACCGCGGACAACCTGACCCGCCGCCTGCCTTTCGGCAATCATCAGGATGAGTTGTCGCAAATGGTTACCTGCCTGAACCAGATGCTCGATCGTCTTGAAAAATCTTTCCGGCGAATCCGACAGTTCTCCGGTGACGCGTCCCATGAACTACGCACGCCTCTCACCATCTTGCGGGGTGAAACCGAAGTTACCCTGCGCTGGGCGAAAACGACCGACGAGTTCCGCGACATGCTGCGTTCCAACATGGAAGAAATCGATCGCATGGAGCGGATCATTGAAAGCCTGCTGACGCTGGCCAAGAGTGAGGTCGGTGAACTGACGCTGGAAATGAAGCAGCTCAGCCTCAGCGATATGATCCAGGAGCTGTACCTGCAGAGCCGGCTTCTCTGTGAAACGAAACAGATCGAAGTTGAAATGGACCTGAAGGTTGACGAGGAAGTCCGGATCCGTGGTGACGAACTGCGCTTGCGGCAGATGTTCCTTAACCTGATCTCCAACGCCATCAAGTACACCCCTGAAGGTGGTGAGTTGAAGATCGTTCTGGCCCAGGAAAATGATTTTGCCGTGGTCGATATCGTCGACACGGGAATCGGCATGCATGCCGAGCATCTCTCCCATATCTTTGACCGATTCTACCGGGTCGACAAGGCACGTAACCGCATGGACGGCGGCACCGGCCTTGGCCTGGCGATTGTCAAGTGGATCGCCGAGGCCCATGGCGGAAGCATCTCGGTGACGTCCGAGGTTGGCAAGGGTAGCTCATTCTCGATCCGTCTGCCTTTAAAGGGGCCGGAAGAAGGCAAGCACCCGAAAACGACTATTCTGGATTAACCTTTCACAACTGCACATTCCAACAGTTGATTACTGTGCTGCTGGCGATTGACAGTTCGCGTGGCGATTATTACATTTGTTGCAATAATCACGATGGAGGACACCATGAACAATCTGTTGCGCCTGAAAATATTCCTGCTCGTAACCCTGTTGATGTTCGGTTGGGCTGGATCAGCCACGGCACAGCCGCCTGATTTTGTCGCTCTGGCAGAACAGCTCAAACCTTCTGTTGTCAACATCGGCACCGCCAAGACAGTAAAGCCCAGGGCGCCGATGCCCCCCGGTCCGCATGGTCCGGGCGGCGACATGTTCGATGAATTCTTCGAGCGGTTCTTCCGCAACGCACCACAGTCGCCGCGCAAGGAACGATCCCTCGGCTCCGGGTTCATTATCTCTGAAGACGGCTACATCCTGACCAATGACCACGTGGTCGATGGTGCAGATGAAATCAAGGTCAAGCTCTCGGATGGCCGCGAATTCACCGGCGAGATTCGCGGGCTGGACCCGAAACTCGACCTGGCGCTGATCAAGATCGATGCTGGTGAAGATCTGCCGGTCGCCAGACTTGGCGACAGCGAGGGGATAAAAGTCGGTGAATGGGTCATGGCGATTGGCAATCCCTTTGGCCTGGAGCAGACTGTCACGGTCGGCATTGTCTCTGCGAAAGGCCGCGTCATTGGCGCCGGGCCCTATGATGATTTCATCCAGACGGATGCATCGATCAATCCCGGCAACTCGGGTGGCCCGCTCTTCAATGTGCAGGGTGAGGTCATCGGCATCAACACTGCGATTGTCGCCCAGGGCCAGGGGATCGGTTTTGCCATCCCGGTCAACATGGCCAAACAGATCATCCCCCAGCTGCGTGACGAAGGCCATGTCACCCGCGGCTGGCTCGGTGTGACAGTCCAGGCTCTGAACAAGGAGCTCGCTGATTCATTCGACCTGGACAGTACCCATGGCGCCCTGGTCAACGAAGTCATCAAGGATTCCCCTGCCGACAAGGCCGACCTGAAGCGGGGCGATATCATCGTCGAGTATGACGGCAAGCAGGTCGATGAGTTGAATGATCTGCCGCGGCTGGTTGCCGCAACCCCGGTTGGCGAGACGGTCAAGGTCAAGGTCTTCCGCGACGGCAAGGAGCGCACGCTCACGGTGAAAATCGGCCGACTTGACGATGGTGAGGTGGAGATGGCCGCCGATGACGAGGAAAGCGGCGGCGCTCTCGGTCTTACCGTCGCGAATGTGACCCCGGAGCTGATCGAGCGCTACAGCCTGGAAGGTGATAAGGGCGTTCTGATCACCAAAATCGATCCGGAAGGCCCGGCTGCCGAGGCCAACCTGCGAGTCGGTGACCTGGTTGTCGAGGCCGATGGCAAAGAGGTCGAATCGGTCAAGGCCTTTGAAGAGGTGGCTGGTAAGCTGCCCGCCGGCAAGGTGCTGCGGTTGCTGATCCAGCGCCGGGCGACCCTGCTCTATACGACGGTGACGTTGAAATAGTTGATACTGAAATATGTTTAATCGAGCCCCTGCCGTGTTTTGCGGCGGGGGCTTTTTTTTACGTACTTATAACCGCAAAAAAGCCTAGCCACCAAGGCTCCAAGGCACGAAGGTAATATCCGCTGAATCGATAGACCTGGAGGTCAGAAATCAGCTTATAACCTCTGGGATAAGATCATCTTGGTGGCTTCGTGTCTTGGTGGCGAAGAACCTATGGTTTGGGTTATAGAACCGTTTTTTTAACGCAAAGGCGCAAAGGGAAAAGTAAAGAGGGGAAGGGGAAAGAGGGCTAGGTCTGGAAAGAAAAGAGCCCGGCTGGAAGAACCAGCCGGGCATTGCAAAGAGGCAAATCTTGTTCAGCCTTGATGTCTAGAAGCTGTAACCAAGGCCAAGGTAGCCACGGTAGGCATCGCCGCTCATGTCGCCATAAACGTAGGCCTCTTTGTCATTGTAGTACTCCCAGCTAGCCTGGGCTGTCATGTAGAGTGCCGGAGTAAAGCGATAAGTGCCACCTAAAGAAATATCCGTTAGTTGGTAGTGCAGGTTTGAATAGTCCGTGATGGCTGACATCCCGTCAGGATCGTAAAGCTCCAAAAGGACGGCATCGTTCACGATGCCAGGGTAGCTTATGGACAGACCTTTCCACTCGGCTTGAGCATCACTGAAGCTGAGAGAAGCCTGCAGGTCGAGTTGTTCGCTGGCCGCATAGTCGACCGTCATACTGAGAGTGTTGATGTCGGTGTCGTAGTCAGTGCTGTCACAGGTCGCCCCAAACTGGGACGATACAATTACACCCGCTCAGCCATCGTACCAGCCCTGGCAGAACTTGGCCTCAGTGCTTTGTCCCATATAATTGTAGGCAAAGGTAAGATTCAGTTTCTCGGTTGGAGCATACCATGCAGAGAGGGCCGGGCTGTGGGTCGTCTGCTTCCATTCCGACCGATCGAGTTCGTTTTCATCGTAGCGGAACCTGTAGCTGAAAGTGGCCGAAAAATTGGCACGAGGGGCCCAAGTTAAAGTGGTCTTGACTTCATGGGTGTCCTCTGGCTGGTTGCTCAGGTCGGCAGTTCTCTGATCGTAAAATGCTGTCCCGTAGAGGGCGCCTGTACCAATACGTGGGTCGGCAACTGTAGAATATGGCAGGCCCGTGGCTGGATCGATGTAGCCCGCCGCATCAGTGTTCTGGAACGGATCCTTGGTCAACTCATAAGTATAACTGGCCCTTGCGTTTAGGTCGTCAGTCAGGCGAGTCTTGTATGCCAGCTTGACAGTGTGAATGTCCGTGTCTTCGTAATGCTTGTCGTCGCGATCGATAGTCTGGTACTGGTAGCCGGCTCTTATCGACGACTTGTTGCCCAGGCGATAAAATGCATCCGTGCCGAGAGTCAAAATATCTCGACTGATAATGGTTCCATAGTTGTTGGTGATCGAAGACGGTAAGACGCCGCCACCAAGATTTGGTTGGGCGGTGGTCCCATTCGGGTAGAATGTCACCGAGACCTCATCACTGTCGATACTTTCGTACTTGCCGCGTAAGCTCAATTTGAGGTTGTCGAGCGGTTTGGTTGCGAAACGGAAACTGTAGCCGTCATAATCTGTTTCCAGTCTATTGTCACCCAGGGAATACACCCCAACCTCGTCATATTTTTTGCTGTCGACCGAAGCGTTGACAAAGCTGCCGACCAAATTGGTGGTGCTGCTGAAGTCATAACGTCCCTTCAAGACATGGCTCTGCTTGTCAGAATCCGGTGTCGTGTCATAATCCCGCTGAGTTACGCCCGGTTGGTCGTAGTCATAGAGGATGCGGTTGTCGAAGACAGCGTTGGCAACAGAGTAGCTCCCACCAGGAGAAAGCGCAGGATCGTACCAGCGTGTCGGGTTGTTGGCGTTCTCGTCAAACGAACGATCGGTGAAGGTGTAATCGACCGTGAACTGTCCGAATTTGCCGGTGGCGCCGATCGACAGATCCTGGGTCTCTTCGTCAACCTTACGGCCTTCGCCGGTGATATGACACGATGTGCATTTGCTCATGCCGATGGATTGTTCCCATCCTTCGCGTTGCTGCATACGGTAGCCGGCGTGGATGGTGATGTTCGGCATGTCTGGCAGAACCACGTCAGCATTGTTTTCCCATTCGCGGTAGATGATTGAAAAATCCTTGTTTGGTACGAGATCCTCGCCGTAGAGGCTGGCCCGACCGATCTGCTGGCTAGCAGGGTTGTTCGCGCCGACAACAACAGTGCCGGCCGTAGGGTCGTAGCTCCCTTCCAGCAAAAAATCCGGGTACGGAGTTCGGGTTGAGCGGGACTGTCGCACCAGCGGGGCCGACTGGCGGCGGCACTGCTGCGTCCAGATAGTTCAACTGGTCGTGGTCCAACCAGTGCAGAAAGGTGTCGTAGGAACTGTTGACCCGGAAATAGCGCATCGCGTCCAGTTCGAGTTCGTACTGCTGGTCACGGTTGCCCATGAACTCGGCGTCGAGGTCGAGGTACATTCCATTATCGTCATGGGCCTCGATCTTGGCCTTGGTATAGGCTGACGCTCCATCATCTTCTTTGATGACGGAGTATTCATTGACTCGTAACTGGCTGTCCTTGATCGATACTCCTGCTGCTCCGGCTTCAATAAAGCCTTTTACCTCGGCCGCAAGGACCGGAGCCGGGAGCACCATGGTGATCAGGAGAGCAGCCAGAAGCCACTTTGTTTGTTGCATTTTATCCTCCTTAACAATGAATGCTTAGCGGGTTAGTCCTTTTCCACCGTCTGGCCAGCCTTGGCCGTTGTTGCCGATGGTCGGTGAGGATTGAGATGGCAGATCGCTGCCGTGCACTACGCTGTGGCAGACAGTACACTTGGTGCCGAAGGCCTGGCGCCAGCCATCCTCGCCATGAGCGTTGGTGAAAGGAACTCCGTTTGCTGCGGTCGGTGTGCCTGCAGGAGTGCTCCCGTCGAGGGCGTTGCTATCGAAAGCCAGGCCGGTCAATGGTGCTCGATGGATCGGCACCGATGCGCATGGTGTGGAAATGGCTTTCATGACATTGCAGACAGAGGAATGGTTCGTTCTGCATCAGAAGATTATTGGCTACAGTGCCGTGCGGATCATGGCAGGTGGCACAGTCTTCTTCGACTGGGGCGTGTTCGAAGACGAACGGTCCCTGGTAACGGCTGTGACACTCCAGACAGAGGTCCCTGGCCAGTTCGTTTGTCTCCAGTTCTCCATGTGGATTGTGGCAGTCTCCGCAGGTCATCTTCCCTTCCTTGATCGGATGGTGTGAAGGGAAGTTGGCTTGAGCCATTTGCTCCTGATGGCAGGAATAGCAAAGTTCAGGATCCTGTTGCTTAAGCGCCGTTTTGCCGCCGGCGTGGACCGAATGACAGTCAGTACAACCGACATCGGTCAAGGCGTGCTCACTGTGGGTCCAGTCCATCAACTTGCCGTCGGTGTGACACTTGGCGCAAACCGCTGCGGATTCTTCTGGCAGAAGTTCACCAAATTTGAGAATCTTGTCGCCGTCCGAGTCGACATGCAGGCTGCCGCCGCCATGGCAGGCTTCGCACCCTGCGGTGCCGCCCATATACTCGAAGCCGGACAGGCGCGAGTGAACCCCTGCGCCCTTGCCTTCGTGACACTCCAGACAGGCTTCTGAGCCGACTGAAGTAGCGCCTTCGATGACTGGTAACGTCAACTGCTTCTCCCTGATTGCTCCGGTGGCGCATGCCCCCAAAAGCAGTAACAGGGGAAGGAGTTTGACCAGCCAGGACGCCCTGGATAGTGATACCTTCCTGTGCATGATTTCTCCTTTCCGTGCTGAATGCCTCAATAAATGAGATGTAAACAAATGCTGTACCGGTTTGGTCTCGAGCCTGACGTGCTCTGTTCGGTCGGCCGGTAAAGCGCCAAAAATACCCGTTTAGACATTCGGAATCGGTTGAATCATAAAGCCCTTTAATGCTAGGGTAAAACGAATCATTTTAATGCCTCTCATAAGTAATATTTATAGTTTTTAATGATATATATGGATATGTGAATGGAAACGCGGTATCTGAACACTCTGATCGCTGCTGTTGAAACGGGAACCTTTTCCAGGGCCGCGGAATCATTACACATTACCCAGTCTGCCGTTTCCCAGCGGATAAAGTTTCTGGAGGAGCATTTCGGTCAGCAATTGCTCGACCGCTCCGGCCAGCGACTGGCATTGACCGCTGCCGGGCAGCTGGTTTTCAACAAAGCCAGAGACATCCTGGAAAAAGAGCGGGAACTTGCTGGCCTGCCTGCACGATAATGCAACCCAGAAGCACCTCTCCCTGTGTTGCACACCGACCTTCGGTATGGCCTACCTGCCCCTGGTGCTGAGTAACTTTCTCAGGTGCATTCCGATCTGAGCGATCTCAAATTCATCTTCCTCCAACCGGAAGAGGCTCTGCGCGGGTTGCGCCAGGAAGAGTTCGATCTTGCTGTCATCGAACATAGCCTGGATCTCAAATTCGCCGGCTTCAACCGCTTCTCGATGCCGGATGACGAGATGCTGGTGGTCACTTCCGCTGCTGCACCAATCCCGAATGACAACGGTGTGGTCGAGCTCTCGGCATTGAAAGAGCAAGACGCCTTTACGCGCGACGCGACGGCTGCAGCTCAAAGGAGCTGATGCGCTGCAATCTCAGGGCGCAGGGCTTTGACTTCAACGATTTTGCCAGTGTCGTGATCTCCGATGATCTGCGCTTTACCCTCCAGTCGGTGCTTGCCGGCGAAGGGATTGCTTATGTGTCCCAGGCCCTGGTCAGCAATTACCTGGAGTCAGGGCAGATGATCGGCTTGCATGTCGCCGGTTTCGAGCGTCGACGGGGGCGCAGCGTCGTGATGCTGCCGCATAGAGGTGAAGATGCTTTGGTCAAAGCATAGGGAAGCTGGCCTTGGCCATCTGCTCCTGGTGACAGGAGTAGCAGAGCTCTGGGTCTTGCTGCTTCAGGGCCGTTTTGCTGCTCGCGTGGACCGAGTGACAGTCAGTGCAGCTTACGTCGGTCAACGCGTGCTCACTGTGAGTCCAGTCCATCAGATTGCCGTCGGTGTGACACTTGGCGCAAACCGCTGCGGATTCTTCCGGCAGAAGCTCACCAAATTTGAGGATCTTGTCGCCGTCCGAGTCGACATGCAGGCTGCCGCCGCCATGGCAGGCTTCGCACCCTGTGGTGCCGCCCATATACTCGAATCCGGACAGGCGCGAGTGAACCCCTGCGCCCATACCTTCGTGACACTCCAGGCAGGCTTCTGAGCCGACTGAAGTAGCGCCATCTATGACTGGTAACGTCAACTGCTTCTCCCTGATTGCCCCGGTGGCACATGCCGCCAAAAGCAGTAACAGGGGAAGGAGTTTGACCAGCCAGGGCGCCCTGGATAGTGATACCTTCCTGTGCATAATTTCTCCTTTCCGTGCTGAATGCCTCAATAAATGAGATGTAACCAAATGCTGAACCGGCTTTCTGCGAGGTCTGCATGTTTTGTTTGCTCTGCCGGTAAAGCGGTAAAAATGCCCGTTTAGACATTCGGAATCGGTTGAATCATAAAGCCCTTTAATGCTAGGGTAAAACGAATCATTTTAATGGCGCTTATAAGTATTATTTATAGTTTTTAATAATATATATGGATGTATGAATGGAGACGCGATACCTGAACACTCTGATTGCTGCTGTGGAGACGGGAACATTTTCCAAGGCTGCGGAATCATTACATATTACCCAGTCTGCCGTGTCCCAGCGGATCAAGTTCCTGGAGGAGCATTTTGGTCAGCAATTGCTTGACCGGTCAGGTCAGCGACTGGCTTTAACCGTTGCCGGGCAGATGGTTTTCAAAAATGCCAGAGAAATCCTGGAAAAAGAGAAGGAATTGCTGATCTGCCTGCAGGAGGCGACAGCCCAAAAACATCTCTCCTTGTGTTGTACCCCAACCTTCGGTATGGCCTACCTGCCCCAGGTGCTGAGTAATTTTCTCAGAGTACATTCCGATCTGAGCGACCTCAAATTCATTTTCCTGCAACCGGACGAGGCCTTGCGCAGGTTGCGCCAGGAAGAATTCGATCTTGCTGTCATCGAACATAGCCTTGATCTCAGCTTCTCCGGCTTCAACCGGTTTTCGATGCCGGATGATGAGATGCTGGTGGTCACGTCCGCTGCTTCGCCGATCCCGCATGATGATGGTGTGATCCAGGTTGCGGAATTGAAAGAGAAACGCCTGTACGCCCGCCGTGATGGTTGCAGCTCAAAGGAGTTGATGCGCTGCAATCTCAGGGCGCAGGGCCTTGACTTCAGCGATTTCGCCAGTGTTGTGATCTCCGATGACCTGCGTTTTACCATCCAGTCGGTCCTCGCCGGTGAGGGGGTTGCCTATGTGTCCCAGGCCCTGGTCAGCAGCCAACTGGAGTCAGGGCAGATGATCGGTTTGCATGTTGATGGTTTCGAGCGTCGACGGGGCCGCAGCGTTGTGATGCTGCCACAGAGAGGTGAGGATGATCTGGTCAAAG
>CAWGUB010000018.1:0-277571 GCA_963825575.1 uncultured delta proteobacterium | reverse complement strand
GAAGACTCCCAGGTATCGTTCATGACTGTCGCTGATGTCACCACCTCCGGTGGTGGTGCAAACTTTTTCCCTTGTTCGATCATCGCCCGGATCTGGAGATATTTGCTTCCGGCCAGCGCTCCGACGACGATCACCAGACCGATAACCACGATAAAAATTGCCTTTTTCATCCGCACCTCATTAATTTTAAAAAAGGGTCATGACTAGTTGAGAGGTCGACATCCAGTTCCTCGACCCGGTCCAGAAAACTACCCAGGCAGCGTTTCTGGCTGCCGAACGACTCAATCCAACGGCACAAACGGGCGTGTTTCGAAACAGGCATCTTTGATATGAACCGAAGAATTTTGCGGCACCTCCTGCCAGATCTCGGGAAACAGGCCGATCGGCTCCGAAACGATGGCATGTGCGTTAACGCCAAAACGTTCTCGCAAGTCCGGGTTCAGATGGCACACCGCTTCAATATCCAGACTGTGGTAAAGCGTTGGAGCGTCGCCATCGCTGGCATAGCGCACCGCGTAAATGGCTTTGCCGTCAGTGACGCCGACAGACATCCAGAGCGACTGCTCAATACCATGCTTTTGAGCCAAGTCCTCAACGAAACCGGCCATCCGCGCCAACCCTCGAAGGGGGTCTTGTTCAAGACCAAAAGTTAACGCGAGGAAGAACATGAGCTCGGAGTCGGTTGTGCCGAGAACGTATGGGAAGAGTTCCGGGGCAACCGCCATAAGGAGATCTCGGCGGATGCGCTCGACTTCGAATATTTCCCCATTGTGCACGAACAGCCAATTCTTGTAGCGAAACGGGTGGCAGTTGGTCTCCTGTACCGTGGCCTGTGAGGTTGCCCGGACATGGGCGACGAACAGGGGGGACCGGATATGGGCGGACAGGTCGCGCAGGTTGAAGTCGTTCCAGGCGGGACGAATGCTGCGAAATATCCCCGGATATGGCGACTCGGTATACCAGCCGACCCCAAAGCCATCGCCATTCGTTGGTGTCTCGGCCGATTTAGAGCACATGCTCTGATCGATCAGATTGTGTTTTGCCTTGAATAAAAGGTCTTCCAGGAGAATTGGTTGTCCTGAGTAAGCCATCCAGCGACACATTTATCGAATCCCTTCTCGGTATCAGATAATCGTTGTTGAATGGACATTATATCTAATGATCATGTTTCGTGATGACTGTGAGTCAATATTTCCTTGATAATAGAGATTATGAATATTTAGAGGGTCTTTTAAATAGATCGATGCGACACGGGTGCTTGATTTGAAAATGCAAAACGGCGTGATCTTGTTCAAAGATCACGCCGTTAAAATGTGTGGCTCCCCGAGTTGGACTCGAACCAACGACAAGCGGATTAACAGTCCGCTGCTCTACCAGCTGAGCTATCGGGGATCAGTTGTGTAACGGAGGGGAAATATACGGAATCGCCCCAGTTATGTCAAGAAAAAATGCCGAGGTTATGGCTGGCCAAGCGCTCTGGGGCTAGGCTCCAGCGCCACCTTTTTTCAGCTCGAGCAGAATCAGTTTGGCCACCGCTTTGAGGGTTTCAAAAACGCCTTCGCCGGTTTGGGCGCAGGCCTTAAACTCGAGAACCCCATCCGGGTTCAGCAGCTCCCGCAATTCTTCAATCGGCGTACAGTTCGGCAGGTCCTGCTTGTTGTACTGGATGACGAACGGCAACTTCTCCAACTCATATCCCTGCTCTTCAAGGTTGACCTTGAGGTTCTCCAGGCTTTCAATGTTGGCGTCAAGTCGCTCTTCCTGCGAATCAGCGACGAACACCACGCCATCTACACCTTTCAGAATCAGCTTGCGCGATGCATCGTAAAAAACCTGACCGGGGACAGTGTAGAGGTGAAAACGGGTTTTGAAGCCACGGATTTCACCGAGGGCCAGGGGCAGGAAGTCAAAAAACAGGGTCCGCTCGGTTTCCGTCGCCAGAGAAATCATCTTCCCCTTGGCGTCGGGAGCGGTCTTCTGATAGACAAACTGCAGGTTGGTTGTCTTGCCGCACAGTCCCGGACCGTAATAAACGATTTTACAGTTGATTTCGCGGGAGGCGTAGTTGATGAAAGACATGATCCGGTATCCTTAGCTGAACAGGTTGTCTATGTCGTCGTCAGTGATTTCGGCAAACGGACTGTCGGCATTGCCGGTCTTTTCCATTTCTGCTGATTTTTCTGCGAGATCTTCGAAGATGACGGCCAGCTCATCACTGGCTTTCTTTACCCGTAGCCTGACCAGTCCGAGCGAGCTGCGATGGTCGAAGATGACAACCAGGATGACGCGCTGGGCAACGATTGAGATGTGGATGTTGTCCTTTTCCCCTTCGTGAAACAGAATCGAGAATTCCTTCTCCCCGATCAGCTTCGCCAGGCCACCCGTTGCAGCAATATTCCCCGCAGTAAGAGACGCCAGACTGGTGGTGTCAAGGTGTTCAGTCTCGCCACAGCCGGCGATCAACTGGCCGTTCTTGTCGACCAGAAAGATGACTTTGGCATTGGACTCGCGCAACAGCTTTTCGATGACTGCGCTGATCCGCTGAAATTCCTCGTCGTACATGACAAAGGAAGATTGCTGTGGACCGAGCATGCTGGATTCTCCTCATGGGGGTTATTACGCCAATAGCCCTTATATCATTTCATCTTGCATAATATCAAGGCTTTTTGCCGGTTTCCGCTATGTAACGGGGACGATCAAACCCAGCGCGAGCGATACAGGGAAAATTAAAAAAGCTCCCGGCATTAATGCCGGGAGCTTTTTTCTGTAACAGGCTGGTGCTTATTCTTTCGTGCCGCAGTCTGCCGACATTTCCGCCAACTTCTTGTAGAGATCGTAGCGGGTTGCTGAATCCTTGGCAGAAGCCGCGAGAAGTTGTTCGGCATGCTCGGGATTGTTCTTCTTCAGCACGCGGAAGCGGTTTTCGCTGTTGGCGAACTCCTCGAAAGCGATGGTTGGCTCCTTACTGTCGAGTTGCAACGGGTTCTTGCCCTCTGCAGTAAGGCGTGGGTCGAAGCGGAAAAGCGGCCAGTAGCCGGAGTTGACCGCCCGCTTGCAGTTGTCCACGGCAGTAGTCATGTTGATGCCGTGAGCGATGCAGTGCGAGTAGGCAATGATCAGAGACGGGCCGTTGTAGGCATCTGCCTCAAGGAACGCCTTGACGCACTGGGCAGGGTTGGCCAGAGAAACCCTGGCGACATAGATGTTGCCATAGGTCATTGAGATCATCGACAGGTCCTTCTTCGGCATCGGCTTGCCGCCGGCAGCAAACTGCGCGACCGCGGCCATCGGGGTTGCCTTGGATGCCTGGCCACCGGTGTTGGAGTAGACCTCGGTGTCGAGGACCAGGACGTTGACATTGGCGCCGGAAGCCAGGACGTGGTCCAGACCGCCGTAACCGATGTCATATGCCCAACCGTCACCACCATGGATCCAGACTGACTTGACGACCAGGTAGTCGGCGTCGGCGAGCAGCTGTGGTGCCGTTTCATGGGTACATTTCGCAAGGATTGCCTTGAGCTTGCTGACGCGATCACGCTGCTCTTCGATCAGCTCCTGGGAAGACTGGTCGGCATCATGAATCGCCTGCTTGAGGCCTTCTGTCCCTTTGCAGGCCGCGCAACCACAGGCCATGTTCCTGACCAGCTGTTCACGGGCGTACTCGGCAGTTTTGTCGACAGCCAGGCGGAAGCCGAAACCGAACTCGGCGTTGTCTTCGAAGAGCGAATTGCTCCATGCCGGTCCAAGGCCATCTTTACGGGTAGCCCAGGGAGTGGTCGGCAGGTTGCCGCCGTAGATCGAGGAACAACCGGTAGCGTTGGCAACCAGCATGCGGTCACCGAACAGTTGCGAGCAGAGCTTGACGAACGGGGTCTCGCCACAACCGGCGCAGGCGCCGGAGAATTCAAACATCGGCGGCAACAGCTGGCTGCCTTTGACCGAGGCGCTGTTAAAGAGAGCCGGGTCAGTTTCCGGCAGGCCGAGGAAGAAGTTGAAGTTGGCACGTTCGGCTTCGCGCAACGGAGGCTGGGGCCTCATGTTGATCGCCTTGAGGCTTTCGTCCTCCTTGCTCTTGGCCGGACAGTTGTAAACGCAGGCGCCGCAGCCGGTGCAGTCTTCTACAGCAACCTGGAGCGTGAACTTCTTGCCGTCCATCTCCTTGCCGCGGGCAGCACATGACTTGAAGGTTCCCGGTGCACCGGCCAGCTCCTTCTCGTCGTAGATCTTCATGCGGATCGTAGCGTGCGGGCAGACGAATGAGCAGATGCCGCACTGGATACAGAGCGCCTCGTCCCAGACCGGCGTTTCAATGGCGATGTTGCGTTTCTCGTACATGGCGGTCGCGGTCGGGAAGGTGCCATCAGCCGGCATGGCCGAGACCGGCAGATGCTCGCCGAGGCCATCGATGATCGGGCCGAGAGTCTTCTGCACGGTTGCAGGAGTACCGGCCCACTGACCGATGGTCATCTCGATGCTGCTGTCGGCCGTGGCCGGTACAGCAACTTCCTGGATGTTCTCCAGGGCGGCGTCAACGGCCTTGTTGTTCATGTTGACGACCTTTTCGCCGGCCTTGCTGTAGGACTTGACGATCGCCCCCTTGATCTCGCGTACCGCCTGTTCGAGCGGAATGATGCTGGAAATCTTGAAGAATGCAGTCTGCATGATGACGTTGATGCGGGGTCCGAGGCCGAGCTCGTTACCCAGCTTCACACCATCGATGACGAAGAACTTGAGTTGCTTGTCGATGATGGTCTGCTGGACCTTTTTGGGCAGCTGGGGCCATACCTGGTCGGCATCAAAGGGGCTGTTGAGCAGGAAGGTCGCGCCTTCCTTGGCGTTCTTGAGCATGTCGTACTTCTCGAGGAAGGAGAAGTTGTGACAGGCGACGAAGTCGGCACTTTTGACCAGGTAAGGCTTGCGGATCGGCTTCTTGCCGAAGCGCAGGTGAGACGTGGTCATGCTGCCGGCCTTCTTGGAATCGTAAACGAAATAGGCCTGTACTTCGTTGTCGGTACTGTCGCCGATGATCTTGATCGAGTTCTTGTTGGCGCCAACCGTGCCGTCGGAACCGAGTCCGTAGAACATCGCCGAGTAACCATCGAAGGGGACAATGTAGTCCGCGTCAAAATCAAGGCTGCGGCCGGTGACATCGTCCTTGATGCCGACCACGTAATGGTTCATCGGCTTGTCTTTCGACAGGTTGTCGAACACCGCCTTGGCCATGCCGGGGCTGAACTCGTAGGAGCCGAGGCCGTAGCGGCCGCCGACGATCGACGGGTAGCCGGGGAAAGAGATCAGGCCATCGGCCATCGCCTCACCGAAAGCGGTGCGGACATTGTGGTACAGCGGCTCACCGATCGAGCCAGGCTCCTTGGTGCGGTCCAGGACTGCGATCTTGCGGACTGTATTCGGCAGAACTTCGGCGAATGCCGCAACGTTGAAAGGCAGGAAGAAGCGGACCTTGATCAGGCCAACTTTTTCACCCTGGGCGACCAGGTGTTCGACCAGCTCGTGCATGGTGTCGCAGGCTGAGCCCATCATCACCACGACGCGCTCGGCATTCGGGTGACCGACGTAATCGAACAGGTTGTACTGGCGGCCGGTCAGCTTGGCGAACTTGTCAAACTGGGCCTGCAGGATGCCCGGAAGCTTGTCGTAGTAGGAGTTGACCGTCTCACGACCCTGGAAATAGACATCCGGGTTCTGAGCGGTACCACGCAGCACCGGGTGATCAGGGGACAGGGCGCGGGCACGGTGGGCCCGGACCAGCTCGTCACTGACCATGTGACGCATATCATTCTCGGAGAGTTCGTGGACCTTCTGGACTTCGCTCGAAGTCCGGAAACCATCGAAGTAGTGCAGGAAGGGGATGCGCGATTCGAGGCTTGCAGCCTGGGCGACCAGCGCAAAGTCCATGACTTCCTGAACGTTGTTGGAGCTGAGGAAAGCCCAGCCAGTAGAGGTACAGGACATGACGTCGGAGTGGTCACCGAAGATCGACAACGCCTGGGCAGCAATCGCACGGGCCGAAACGTGGAAGACTGTGGGGGTCAGCTCGCCGGCGATCTTGAACATGTTCGGGATCATCAGCAGCAGACCTTGCGAAGCGGTAAAGGTGGTGCACAGAGAACCTGCCTGCAGTGCACCGTGAACGGCACCGGCGGCACCACCCTCAGACTGCATCTCAACAACTTTGGGGATAGTGTTCCAGATGTTCTTTTCGCCGGCGGCACTTTTGGCGTCGGAGACTTCGCCCATCACTGAAGAGGGCGTAATCGGGTAGATGGCAATCACCTCGTTAGTCGCATGAGCAACATGCGCCGCGGCGGTATTGCCGTCTATACAAGTCATTTTCTTGGACATCAGACTTCCTCCTTGCTGGAATTTAAATATCGATGAATCGGTTTTTGATGATACTGGATGAAGACTGCTGAACGGCGGCTCAGATATCCCGTCGGCCTTCGACGGCCCGGTTCACAGTCGCTTCATCGACATACTCGAGTTCGCTGCCCATCGGGATGCCGTAAGCCAGGCGCGTCACCCTGATCCCGCGCGGCTGGATCAGTTTTGCCAGGTAAAGCGCCGTGGCATCTCCCTCGACAGTGAAGTTTGTCGCTATGAGAACTTCCTGCACGGCACCTTTCTCGAGCCGCTCGATCAGGGGGTCTATCTTGAGGTCTTCAGGGCCGATGCCGTCCAGTGGCGACAGGGCTCCGTGCAAAACATGGTAGCGGCCTCTGAAGGACCGGCTGCGTTCGATAGCCAGCAGAGCCTGGGGCTCTTCAACAACGCAGAGCAGAGTATCATCCCGTCTCGGGTCACAGCAGAGGGGACAGGGGTCCTGTTCCGTGATGTGAAAACAGACGGAGCAGAACCTGGTGTTGTTCTGCAGGTCAAGGATTGCCGTCGCCAGAGCTTCGGCCTGGGCCTTGGGTTGGCGGAGCAAGAAAAAGGCCAGCCGGGTCGCAGTTTTGTTGCCGATACCCGGAAACTTGGCCAATTCTGCCACCAGCCTTGCGAAAGACGGGATGGAGTCTAACATAATTTATTTCAGAAATTCAACAGTTTATGAGGTTCCAGAGATATTTTAAGGGGGTCAAATTTTTTTCGTATCACTGAAAAACCCCCTAAGCGTTTTTTTATTATCGATAAAAAAATTTATCTTAGCTTAAAAAAATAGCTTATTGCAAGCTCTATATCGGTTTGAATGCAACAATCTCTGATGCCTGTTTTTAAAAAGGTTGACGAATTTCCCCCCATTGTGGCGACAATCCGCCGTCAGAAGAGCCCGGGGATGTTCATGCCGCCGGTGATTTTGCCCATCTCTTCCTGGGCCATCTGCTGGCTCTGCTTGATCGCTTCATTGACTGCTGCGGTGACCAGGTCCTGCAGCATCTCCACATCTTCAGGGTCAACGGCTGCCGGGTCGATCTTCAGCTCGAGCAGTTGCTGCTTGCCGCTCACGACAGCAGTGACCATGCCGCCGCCGGCTGAGGCTTCGACATGCTTCTTCTCTAGCTCCTCCTGCAGTTCAGCCATGCGGCGCTGCATCTGCTGCGCCTGCTTCATGATATTGCCAATTCCACCTCGTGTCATAAGTATTGCTCCTTGCAGTAAAAATCTTTGGGAATCTCGCCACCAAGGCTCTAAGGCACCAAGAGAATCTGTTTTTGCGAAATTCCTCTTGGTGGCTTCGGGACTTCGTGGCAAAAGCTTTTATTGTATATGCCTTTTCGCGCTACACATCTCGCGCCTCTCGTTACCTGGTTTTAAACAAACCCCTTGTCGATCGGGATGACTTTCTTGATCTTGCCGTGGAAGACATCCTGCACCGCTTTCAGGGCCGGGTGCTCCACGGCGTCCTCGCGCAGGCGGCGCATGCGGTCGGTCTCTTCCTCCTGGCGGGTTTCCACCAGCGACTTGGGCGCGTCCTGTGTTTCGGCATCTACCGTAGACACCTTCAGCTTGATGGTCGTGCCGAAGTATTCCGTCGCCAGGGCTTCGAGGTCGTGCCGGATATCATCCTCCTGCAGCTGGCCGGTCATGAACGACCCTTGCGGGTAGCCGACTTCCAGCATCGGAGGTTCCAGTTTCAGGGGACGGCCATGTTCCAGTACCGAGCCGAGCATCGGCCGGCTTTGTTTGACCTTGTCTACCAGCCCCTGCCACCCTTTGCTGTCGGTCAATGCGGCGACGGGAGCTTCAGGCTTTTTTGGCGGTGGAGGCTCCGCTGCCGGGGCTTGCAGTGTGGTCCGAGGCCGGGCCGCGGGTAAAGGCGCCGACCCCAGTCGTCGTTCGAGGCTTTCTATGTGACTGATCAGTCTGCCCAGGTCCTGGGAAGGCGCAAGTGTGGCCAGTCGCACCAGGCTCATCTCCAGGGTCAGCAGAGGGGCGTTGCTGTTGACCAGCTCCACCTGGGTTTTCATGAGCAGGGTCACGATCCGCTGCAGGTCTTCCAGGGAGGCCTCTTCGGCGAGGACCTTGAGCTCTTTCAGCTCGTCACCGACCATGTCCAGCAACTCGGCAGGCTCGTCAACGACCTTGCAGATGACCATGCCACGGAACATCTCGAGCAGGTCCTGGGTGAAACGTCGCAGGGCCAGACCGAGCTGGTCGACGCGATGGACCGATTCGAGAGCCCGGCGGCTGTCACGATGCAGGACGGCCTCGACCGTGTCGAGCAGCAGGCGCCGGTCCACCATGCCGAGCAGGGTCTGCACCGCTTCGTCTTCGACCTGGTCACCGGAGAACGCCAGAACCTGGTCGAAGGTGGAAAGGGCGTCCCGCATGCTGCCTTCACCCTGCCGGGCGATCAGGCCGAGGCTGCGATCGGAGATAGTCAAGTTCTCGGCAATGGAGATCTCACGCAGCCGTTCCGCGACCTTATTTAAAGGGATCTTGCGAAAATCGAAACGCTGGCAGCGCGACAGGATGGTGATCGGAATCTTGTGCGGTTCCGTGGTGGCGAAGATGAACTTGGCGTGTTCCGGGGGTTCCTCGAGGGTTTTCAGCAGGGCATTGAATGCGTTGGTCGAGAGCATGTGTACTTCATCAATGATGAAGATCTTGAATCGTGAGCGGCTCGGCAGATAGCGGATATTCTCACGCAGTTCTCGGACGTCGTCAACCCCGGTGTTCGAGGCGCCGTCAATCTCGATGACATCCATCCCCTGGCCGGAGGTGATCTCCGTGCAAGAGGAACAACTGCCGCAGGGCTGGTCGGTGAGGCCCTCTTCGCAGTTCAGTGCTTTGGCAAGAATCCGTGCTGCCGAGGTTTTGCCGACGCCTCGGGCGCCGGTGAAGAGGAAGGCATGGTGAATCCGCCCCGAGCGGATGGCGTTCGCCAGGGTCTGGCTGACATGCTCCTGGCCGATCAGGTCGGCGAAGTTCTGTGGACGCCACTTTCGGGCGAGTACCAGGTAGGCCATGGTCTCTCAGTTCGGCTTCAGGTTAAGAGCAAACCGCAACCGGCGATTTGCCGGCACAAGTGACAGCCAGGCACCCCCGCGGCACACGGCTGAGGCCGCTGCCGCTGCTCCCTTCCGGGTCTGACGGAGTTCACGGCCGTCCGTTGCGCGGGACCCGGCTGTCACTTCTGACGGCAAATATACGCCATGGCTGGTAACCAAAAACCTTTAACGCAAAAGCCACTCAAGTCTATCAGGAAAAAGGCTTGAGCACTGCATCTTGATTGCGTTTTTGCGTTGATTTGTAATCAGTTTGAAAAGAAATGGCGGAGAGGGAGGGATTCGAACCCTCGGTACCTCTCAGTACACACGATTTCCAATCGTGCACCTTCGGCCGCTCGGTCACCTCTCCGCAGAACAGGCAAAATACACCAAAGAACGTTTGACTGTAAAGGGTTTTTCTCAGGGTCTAGCTGTCTGAATACAGCAGGCTGGGCACCTCGGAAGCATGATCCTCCGCGGGCTTGAATCCGCTGCTATTAATGAGTGGGTTTTCCTGATGCGGTGCCGTCTTAGTTGATTTGAATGATCGCACCATTCTGGATTTGAAGTAGAAAGAGGGTCTTGTCGGCTTCGCCGATAAGGTCGAAGCGGGTAGCGCCGGTCACCCCGGGAAAGTTCTGCAGTTGCGCCAGGGCGCGGCGCAGGTCTTCGCGACTGCGGATTTCGGGGTCGTTGAGAAGGGACAGCATGATCCCGGCAATGTCGTAGCCCTGGGCTTCGAGAATAGTCGGCTCTTCGCCGAAGCGGTTGAAGTAATTTTTCACGAACTCCTGAACGAATGGATAGGTGCTGTGCAGGAAGAAGCTGTCGGTGAACACGGCGCCTTCGACAAACTGGCGGGCCAGGCGCGGCAGCTCGGCATCGTTCCAGCCGTTGGTGCCGAGCAGTTGAATATTTTCCAGACCATAGAAGGCAATCTGGGGTGCAATCAGACTGATTCGGTCGGAATAATCCGGGACGAACAGCGCTTCGAAGGGAGGGGGTGGCTCTTCTTCTGCAGCGACAGCTTCCGGGTCAACAGGGGCTTCCTCCTCGTCAGGCGCATTGGGGTCCAACCCCTGCAGCAAGCGGACCTGGTAGCGGAAGTCGGTCTGGTCTGTCTGGTAGCTCTGCTCGGCGATGACCTCGCCGCCACGGCGCCAGACTTCGTCCCGGAAAAGCTCCGCAAAATTTTCTCCCTGGCGGGTCTGCGGACTCATGATGCCAAAGGTGGAAAAACCACGCTCTTCCATGGCGTAGTTAACCAGGGCCCGGACCTGCAGCTCTGCGGTGAGGGAATTGCGGAACACGTAGAGGCTCGAGGCCGCCAGCCCTTCACGTTGGGACATGGTCAGCAGCGGAGTGCGCTCCTGATTGGCCCGTATGGCAGCACCATGGGCAGCATTGCCGACCAGCGGCCCGATAATGCCCATGACGCGATCACTGATCGCCAACTCGGCAACCTGCAGGGCAGCGATTGTTTCATCTCCGGCAGTGTCACGAAAGATCAGGCGCACCGGGATATGGGGGCGGAACGTCTCCATTGCCAGTTCCATCCCCTTCTTCACCCTTTCACCGAAGGCGGCGTAGCGGCCGCTCAAAGGCAACAGGACACCGATGGCGCGTTGCAACTGGCTCGGGTCGCTGAGTTGCGACTGCAGAGCCAGGGCTTCTTCACGATAGGCGAAACCGATCGGCGCCTTCATAGCGGCAGCGGCCCACTCACGAGCCAGCTCTTTCTGGTCGGCCGCCAGGGCGCGCCAGCCGAGTTGCAGCATTGCCAGGTAAGCCACCGGGCTGTCGTGGTACATGAACGCTGCTTCGGCAAGCTCAGCTTCGTTGAAACGATCGCTTAGCAGGCTATAGATACGTGCCAGGACGTCACGCGGAGAGGCGGCCCCCTCTATCACCATGGCTTGCTGGTAGAAATAGAGGGCCTTGTGCGGCTCGTCCAGGGCCATAAGCCCTTCGGCAAGGGCGAGATAGCGTTCCTGGCGCTGTTGCAGCGGCCAGGTCTCCGTGTCGATTTGCAGCAATTGATCAACGACCCGGGCGGCATCACCCATCTGCAGGAGTAACTTGGCCTGCAGCAGAGTGCTGGCCGGGCTGGTCGCGTTTCGGTCAAGCCGGTCCAGATAATCCAGGGCAATCGAGGGCTCATCGAGGTCGTGATGGATGCGAGCCAGGTAATAATAGGCCTCGTTGATCCGGTCTGAATCGGATTGACTGATGATAAACCCGCGCAGCAGGCCGGCGGCTTCATTGAGCTTGCCGGCGTGGTAATGGTCCAGCGCCCTCTGCATAGCGATGTCAGCCTGCGATGGCACTGTTGGCTGAGCGAGAGCATTGCAAACACCGAAGCTCAGCAACAGCAGCAACCAGACCGTGGCAACTCTAAAGCGCATCAGTCAAACAGCTCCTTGACCTTGTCGAAAAAGCTTTTCCCCATCGGGTGAATATCTTCCCCGGCCTCCCTGGCATATTCATCGAGCAGTTCCTTCTGGCGAGTGGTCAGCTTGGTCGGCGTCTCCACCCGGACGATAACCAGCTCGTCACCGCGGCCGTAGCCTTGCAGAACCGGAATCCCCTTGCCGTTCAGCTTGAAGATCCTGCCGCTCTGGGTGCCGGCCGGCACCTTGAGCTTGACCTTGCCTTCAAGGGTCGGAACTTCCAGCTCACAGCCGAGCGCAGCCTGGGGAAAGGAGACCGGGACCTCGCAGATGAGGTCATTCCCTTCACGCTGAAAGATCGAGTGCTCCTTGACGGTGATCACCACGTAGAGATCACCCGGCGGGCCGCCCTTGGAGCCGGGTTCACCTTCGCCGTTCATTTTCAGCCGGTTGCCCGATTCTACCCCGGCAGGGATTTTCAGGGAAAGGGTCTTTTGTCCGCGGGTCAGCCCGGTGCCTCGACAGTCGCTGCAAGGGTGGGAAATCTTTTTGCCTTCACCGTTGCAGTCCGGGCAGGGACGGGTCAGGGAGAAGAACCCCTGCTGAAAGCGGACCTGGCCGTGCCCGGAGCAGGTCCGGCAGGTCTCGGCGCTGGTCCCTGGCTTGGCACCGCTGCCGTTGCAGGTTTCGCACGTGTGGTGCCGGGGGACCTTGATCTTGGTTTCCAGGCCGAATGCGGCTTCTTCGAAAGAGATGGTCAGGTTGTAGCGCAGGTCGTCGCCACGCCGTCCGCCGCCGCGCCGGCTGGCTCCGCCGCCGAAGATGTCGCCAAAAATATCGCCGAAGATGTCCTCGAAAGGAGTGCCGCCAAAACCGCCCGAGGAGAAACCGAAGCCGCCCTGCTGATCGATGCCGGCATGGCCGTACTGGTCGTAGAGAGCCCGTTTCTGCCCGTCGGAGAGAACGGCATAGGCTTCGGAGAGCTCCTTGAAACGTTCCTCGGCCTCTCTGTCCCCAGGGTTTTTGTCGGGGTGGCATTTCAGTGCCAGCCTGCGGTAGGCCTTCTTGATCTCGGTTTCACTGGCGTTGCGCTTGACCTCGAGAACTTCATAATAATCGCGTTTGGCCAAAACATTGTCCTTGCGGCAGAAAGGTTAAAGGCCAAGGGTGAGCGGGGCGATAGATCCTCGCCCTGCACCCTTGGCCCTGTATCCTTTACCGGGTTACTTTTTTTCGTCGTCGACTTCTTCGAATTCGGCGTCGACGACATCGTCTTTTTGGTCGCCGCCTTCAGCTTCACCTGTACCGCCGGCTTCCGCTTCGCTCTCGGCCTGCTTGTACAGAACCTCACCCAGTTTCTGCGATGCGGTTGCGAGAGCTTCGGTCTTGCTCTTGATCGCTTCCGGATCGTCGCCTTCCATCACTTTCTTGAGGTCTTCCAGGGCGCTTTCTATCCCTTTTTTGGTCTCTTCGTCGAGCTTGTCGCCATGCTCCTTGACTGCTTTTTCGGTGGTGTAAACCAGACTGTCGGCCTGGTTGCGGGTTTCGATCAGTTCACGCTTTTTCTTGTCTTCGGATGAATGCAGTTCGGCATCCTTGACCATCTGGTCGATCTCATCCTCGGACAGACCGGATGAGGCGGTGATGCGGATCGACTGCTCTTTGCCGGTGCCCAGGTCTTTGGCACCGACGTTGAGGATGCCGTTGGCATCGATGTCGAAGGTCACTTCGACCTGCGGCACGCCGCGTGGAGCGGGCGGGATGTCGGCCAGTTCGAAGCGGCCGATGGTCTTGTTGTCGTTGGCCATCTCGCGTTCGCCCTGCAGGACATGCACCGAGACAGCCGGCTGATTGTCGGCCGCAGTGGAGAAGACCTGGCTCTTTTTGCACGGAATCGTGGTGTTCTTCTCGATCAGCTTGGTCATGACGCCGCCGAGCGTCTCAATGCCCAGAGAGAGCGGAGTGACGTCGAGCAGCAGCACATCTTTGACGTCGCCTCTGAGCACGCCGCCCTGGATGGCCGCACCGATGGCAACCACTTCATCCGGATTGACACCCTTGTTGGGGGTCTTGCCGAAGATCTCCTTGACCTTCTCCTGCACGGCCGGCATGCGGGTCATGCCGCCGACCAGGATGACGTCATCGATATCGGATGCGGACAGGCCGGCATCCTTGAGAGCCGTCTTGCAGGGGCCGGTCAGCTTGTCGAGCAGGTTACCGCAGATACTCTCGAGCTTGGCGCGGGTCAGCTTGATGTTGAGATGCTTCGGGCCGGATGCATCGGCCGTGATAAAGGGCAGATTAATATCGGTTTCCATTGAGGAAGATAGCTCGCACTTGGCTTTTTCCGAGCCTTCCTTGAGACGCTGCAGCGCCATCTTGTCGTTGCGCAGGTCGATCCCCTGCTCTTTCTTGAACTCGTCAGCCACGTAGTCGATGATCAGCTGGTCGAAGTCTTCGCCGCCGAGGAAGGTGTCACCGTTGGTCGATTTGACCTCGAAGACGCCGTCGCCAAGCTCAAGGATGGAGATATCGAAAGTACCGCCGCCGAGGTCGAAGACGGCGATCTTTTCCTCGTCCTTCTTGTCGAGGCCGTAAGCCAGGGCCGCTGCGGTCGGCTCGTTGATGATTCGCAGCACGTTCAGACCGGAGATTTTGCCAGCATCCTTGGTGGCCTGACGCTGGGAGTCATTGAAGTAGGCCGGGACGGTGACGACTGCATCAGTCACCGTTTCGCCGAGGTAATCTTCGGCGGTCTGCTTCATCTTCTGCAGAACCATGGCGGAGATTTCCGGGGCGCTGTATTTCTTGTCGCGAACTTCAACCCAGGCATCACCGTTGTCGGCTTTGATGATCTTGAACGGGCTGATCTGGATATCCTTCTTGACCGCCTCCGAATTGAATTTGCGGCCGATCAGGCGCTTGATGGCGAACAGTGTGTTCTCCGGGTTGGTGACCGCCTGGCGTTTCGCCTGCTGGCCGACCAGTCGCTCACCGCTTTCGGTGAAAGCCACCATCGACGGCGTGGTGCGGGTTCCTTCGGTATTGGCGATAACCACCGGCTCGCCGCCTTCCATTACAGCGACGCAGGAGTTAGTCGTTCCCAGGTCGATGCCAATTACTTTACTCATGATAAGAATCCTCCTTAAAGATTCGGTATATTGTCTGTTTTTCCGGACGGTCCTGCTGTCCGTTGATTATTCCTCGGGAATCCCGTCGTTCTAGGCTTCCGTCTCTCTGGACGGGGCCTTGGCAAGCATGACCAGCGACGGACGCAGCAGTCGATCATTCAGCAGGTAACCCTTCTGTAATTCACCGATGACCGTGTTCGGTGCCTGGTCCGCCGATTCTGTCTGCCCCATGGCCTGGTGCAGGTTCGGGTCGAAGTCCTCGCCGAGGGCCTTGATCGGCTTGACGCCGAAATCCTCAAGGACTTTGCGGAACTGGTTGATCGTCATGTTGACACCCTCCAGAAGCCCCTGGTTATCGTCGGCGCCCTGTTCGGCATGCCCGAGCGCACGCTCGAGGTTGTCAAGGACCGGGATCATCTCCCTGAGCAGACGGTCGTTGGCATAGCGGACAGCCTCTTCCCGGTCGCGTTGATGGCGCTTGCGGGCATTTTCCAGGTCGGCCCGTTCGCGCAGGTACAGATCCCAGTTCTTGCTGGCCTCTGCCCTGGAGTTTTCAAGCTCCTGCAGAAGGTCAACCGGTTCTTCAACCTCCTCGGCAATCACTTCACCGGGGGGGGCTCAACCTGCTCTGAGATGATTTCCGGCTCCTCTGTGGCCGGCTGCTGTTTTTTCTTCGCCAAGGCGTTAATCTCCTAATCGTTTTCCGTATCAAGCAGGCGACTGATCAGGTTCGCCGTGTAATCGACAATCGGAATAATCGTTGAATAGTGCATACGGTTCGGGCCGATGACACCGAGGGTGCCGAGGGAGCCGCGCTTGCCGGAATAGGCTGCGGTAATCAGGCTACAACCGGAAAGTTCATGGTATTGCGTCTCGCTGCCGATGATGACCTGCACGCCTTCAGTGTCTGTGCCGCGGTCGAGCAGATCGACCAGCATGCTTTTCTGCTCAAAGGCCTGGACAATGTTTTTCATTTGCTGCAGGTCGGAAAATTCCGGCTGTTCAAGGAAATAGCTGGTCCCGTCGATGATCACGTCACCGTTGACTTCATCGACGAGAGCGGCGCTGGAAAGAGCGAAAGCACGGCGCAACAGATGGTCATACATGGCCTTTTCCTGGGCCATTTCGGCAACAATCCTGGCACGCACTTCCTGGATGCTCAAGCCGCTCATGGTTCGGTTCAGGTAATTTGTGATCTGTTCCAGTTCACGGTGTGTAAGGTCCTCGTCGATCTCAACGAGCTTGTTCTGGACCAGGCCAGACTGGGTAACGAAAACTACCAGCACCTGACGGGAAGAGAGTTTGACAAACTCGATATGCCGGAAAACCGTGGCCCTGAGACGCGGGATCATCACCAGCCCGGTGAGGTGTGAGTAAGAAGACAGAGTGCGGCTGGCTTCACGCAGCATGTCAGTCATCTGCAGGCCGTGCTGCCGGTATTTTATCTCGATCTGGTCCTTCTGCCGGGTGTCCAGATCGCTGACGCGCAGCAGAGAGTCGACATAGAAGCGATACCCCTTTTCAGTGGGGATGCGGCCGGCCGAGGTGTGGGGTGACAAGAGGTAGCCGAGGTCTTCCAACTCAGCCATGACGTTGCGCACCGATGCCGACGAAAGCTTGATGCCGTGATTCTGCGTCAACGCCTTGGAGCCGACCGGCTGGGCAGTCGCTATGTATTCTTCAATGATCGCTTCCAGAATTTGCTGGCAGCGATCGGTCAGGGCCTTGGCCATAATATGCTCCGTGCAAAAAACTCAAGCCGGTTAAACCGGCCTGCGAATTAACTTAGCACTCGCTTTCTCAGAGTGCCAAAAGCAAGGTCAAGATAACAACGCATATAGGCTTTGTCAAGGTACGCGAAGAGTTTTTGTCAGGGTTTGGATTTTAAAGAAAATTCAAGATCAGGCGGTCGAAAAGGAGCCAGCCTGATGGGGTCAGGAACCAGCGGCCGGCGTCATTCTCCAGCCATTGTCCGCAGGCTTCGATCGCCGCCGGAAATTGGTCTGCCAGGGAGCAGCCGAAACGTTGTTGCAGGTCGGCGTCGGCAATGCCGCGCCGGGTGCGCAACGCCAGGTAAATGGTCTCGCCTAAAGCGGATTCACGATCGAAGGTTTCGAGGCAGGTCATCGGTTCCTGGCCGGTCTGCAGTGCCTGACGGTAACTGCGGCAGGTCTGCCGGCAACTTCCCAGCGGCTGCCCCAGCCGTCGTTCAGGAAAGAGTGGGCTCCGGCACCGATGCCCAGGTAGGGGAGGCGCTGCCAGTAGCCGGCATTGTGCCGGCACTCGAAGTCGTCACGCGCATAATTGGCGATTTCGTAATGCCCGTAGCCTGCTGCGCTCAACCGGTCATGGATCAGCATGAACGCATCGGCATAGAAATCCTCATCCGGCAGGGCTAATGCTTCGGAGACGACTCTTGCGTGTAGGGGCGTGCCCGGTTCGGCTGTCAGCCCGTAGCAGGAGAAGTGTTCCGGGGCCAGGTCGAGGTAGACCTGCAGGTCCTCCTCTAAGGCGGTAAGGGACTGCTCCGGCAGGGCAAACATCAGGTCCAGGGAGATGTTGTCGAAGCCGGCCTGGCGTGCCGATTCGAAGCTCTGCAATCCCTGGCGACGGTCATGCAGGCGGCCGAGGCATTTCAGCAATTGGTCATTGCAGGTCTGCAGCCCCAGCGAGAGGCGGTTGATGCCGGCTGAGCGATAGCCGGTCAGGCTTTCAATGGTGACCGTCCCCGGATTTGCTTCCAGGGAGATTTCGACATCGTTTGCCAGATTGAAATTGTGATCGATTGCCTGCAGGATTGCATCGATCGATTGCGGGGCCAGCAGCGACGGGGTTCCACCGCCAAAATAGATGGTATCGAAAGGGTGTTGCCAGCGGCCTTGCCCGGCAATCCGTTCAAGGTGCCTGATGAGCAGGTCGGGATAGCTCTGCAATTCTGTCGTGGCGGCTTCGACAGAATAGAAATCGCAGTAAACGCACTTGCGACGGCAGAAGGGGATATGTAGATAAAGACCGACCATGAAAGCCTGCCGTCGCTGTGGCAGTGGCAGCCCGTGAGGGCGTCTTAGTGCAGGTAAAGGACCGTGGACACCAGGGTGAGGATGAGGACGGCAAGCAGGACGCTTACGCCGACCGGGTAGGCCGCACTGCGACTGCGCCGATCAATGCCTTGATCGATCTCGTCGCGATTATCCGTAATCCCGCTGGATTCGACCCAGAGCCGGTAGCCGTAGCGCTGGAGGTTGCCGCCCGGCTCTTCGAAGAAGTGCCCGAGCAGTTTCGGTAACTGCTGGGCGAAGATCCGGTTCGCCCACTCGTTGATGCCGTCGAAAGCCCACTTGCAGAAGCGGTAAATCTGGCGACCGCCTTTGCGGTAAATCCAGTCGGCGTCGACATTGACAGAACGAATTTCCGCCGGGTAGATGCCTGCAAGCAGCAGCAAGGTAAAGGCCAGTGCCGAGAAGACCAGGAGCTGGGACTGTGCCAGCACATGGCTGATCGAGTAGGGCTGGTAGTCGGTGGCGTAAGGCAGCATGCTGTAAAGGTATTGCGGGAAGCAACCGATCAGAATACAGAGTACTGCCGAGATGCCCATTGCCAGCAGCATATGTTTCGGTGCTTCTTTGCAGCGGATGCCTGAGTCATGTGAATAGAAGGCGAAGAAGGGGATCTTGATGCCGGCGTGGTGAAAGACCCCGGCTGAGGCAAAGAGCAGGATGAACCAGAGCCAGCGCATGTCGCCGTGAGCAGCGGCTTCCATGACCATTGATTTGCTGACGAAGCCGGAAAAGAGCGGGAAGGCCGAGATTGAGGCGGCGCCGACAATGCAGAAGCCGCAAGTCCAAGGCATCGATTTATAAAGACCACCGAGATCGGTGGCGTTGATCTTGCCGGTGCGGTACATGACCGCGCCCATGGTCATAAAGAGCAGCCCCTTAAAGAGGAGGTCGTTGAAGGCATGGGCAACGGCGCCGTTGATGGAGAGGGCGGTGCCGATGCCGATGCCGACCACCATGAAGCCGACCTGGTTAATCAGGCTATAGGCCAGGACTCGCCGTAGATCATTTTCGATGACCGCGTAGAAGATCGGGAAAGCTGCCATGGCCCCGCCAATGAAAATCAACTCTTCGGTGCCGGGGAAGGCCCGGGCCAGGGCATAGATCGCAGTCTTGGTGGTGAAAGCCGAAAGAAAGATGGTGCCGGTGATGGTCGCCTCGGGGTAGGCATCGGTCAGCCATGGGTGCAGAAACGGCCAGGCACAGTTGACGCCGATACCGACAAAAATAAACCACGAGGCTGTTGTGCCCAGACCAATCAGGTCAAATGCCGCTGAACCGGTCTGGGAAACGTGCATGATGATCCCGGCCAGCAGGCAGAGGCCCCCTGCGACGTGGACCATGAAGTAGCGGAAGCCGGCCCCGAGAGCTCGCTCGGTGCGGCGTGCCAGGATCAGGAAAGTAGCACTGATCGTGAGCATCTCCCAGAAGACAAAGAGGGTGAACATGTCACCGGCAAAGACTGCGCCGATTGCTGCTCCGGCGTAGACGGTGCCGGCAATGTTCTGCACATTATCTTTAACGTGCAGTGCATAGAGTGCCGAGAGAAAAGCCACCAGGTGAAAAATGTAACCGAAGATCAGGCTAAGCTTGTCAACCCTGGCCAGGATGATCTGATCGCCCAAAAACGGGTAGACCCAGTGGCTGCCGTGTGGAAGTTGCAGCAGGTTGATGAAGCTGATCACCGGTAGCAGAAGCAGCAAGGCCTGCTTGGCGCGCCCCTTAAAGAGCGGCACCAGAAGCCCGCCGAGAATCATGATCACTGCTGGCGGCAACGCATCAATCATTGTAATAATCCTCTTTGCGCATGACTAAGGGCCGCAGTACGTACTTGGCTATGATCACCAGGATGACACAGGCGACAAAACCGTAGACTGAGTAGAAGCCGAAGGAGCTTTCCCATGTGAAGATGCCGTGCTTGTGGTAGAAGAGGTCAATCGACAGTAGCAGGACCACGCAGGCAAACAAGGCGTAGAGTACACGCTTGACGTTCTGTGGTTTGTCGAACATCGCCGGTTTTTCATCTGTCGAGATCGGTGTTTAGACATCTACGTTCTCCTACCAAGTCTGCCAGAGCACAAAAGCCAGATAGAGGGTACCGATGGTAATGCAGATATAAAAGATTGTGCGGTAGCCTTCGACTGGCTCATGGGCCAGAATCATCGGACCGTCTTCTGTGTGGTCTTGATCGTTGTTTTGCTCGTGCGTACTCATTATTTATTCTCTCAAATTACCCGTGCGATTAAATTCGCCGTGCTATTGAATCCCCAGGGCCATGCGTGCCAGTTGCAGCAGTGTGTCGGGAAAAAAGAACAGGGCCAGCGAAACAAGTGCAGTCACCGATAGCGGTATCACGCAAAAGAGCGGTGCTTCCTTAATGCCCTCTTCTTCACCGGCAGTTGCTGGCACGAAGAAGCCACGGTAGACAATCGGAAAGAAATAGGCGGCGTTGAGCAGGGAACTGACCAGCAGCACCACGATCAGGACCATCTGATCTCCCTCGACGGCCCCGAGCAGCAGGTTCCATTTGCTGATAAAGCCACCCAGCGGCGGCATGCCGATAATACTCAGAGAACCCAGGAAAAAGGCCAGATAGGTGATCGGCATTCGACGTCCCAGGCCGTCCATCTGGCTGATATTTTTCTTCTTGCTGGCGACATAGATCGCACCTGCGCAGAAGAAAAGTGTGATCTTGCCGAAAGCGTGCATCGCAAGGTGCATGATCCCGCCGAGCATGCCGAGCGCCGAGAGCATGCCAGCACCAAGCACCATGTAAGCGAGCTGACCGATGGTCGAGTAGGCTAACCGGCGCTTCATGCTGTCCTGTGTCAACGCCACCAGTGACGCTACCAGTACAGTCACCGCAGCGATATAGGTGATCAGGGAGCCGAGATGGGCTGATTGCAGCGTCTCAGGGCCGAGGATATGGAAGATGACTCGGAAAATTGCGAAAACACCGGCCTTGACCACGGCCACGCCATGCAGGAACGAACTGACCGGGGTCGGTGCCACCATCGCCGCCGGCAGCCAGCCATGAAAAGGCATCAAGCCGGCCTTGGCAAAACCGAACAAAAAGAGCACCACCAGCAGTGCCAGGATTTCGGGTGAGGCTTTGCCCGCTAAAATGCCACCCGTAGCGAAATCCAGAGTTCCTGCAATAGAGTAGGTTATCAGCATGGCTGGCAGGGCCAGGCCGATCGATGTGCCGAGGATGTAGGTCAGATACTTGCGCCCTGAGGCTCTGGCTTCAGCGTCTTGATGATGTGTGACCAGAGGGTAGGTCGAGAGTGACAGCATCTCGTAGAAGAGGTACATGGTCAGCAGGTTGGCGGAAAACGCAATACCGATGGTCGCTGAAATAGCCACGGCGAAGGAGGCGAAGTAGCGAGTCTGGGCATGCTCGTCGAGAGCCCGCATGTAACCGATCGAATAGATCGAGGTGAACAGCCAGAGACAGGATGCAACCAGGGCGAAAACCATCCCCAGCGCATCGACGCGCAGTTCGATCGGCACCCCGGGCAGGACCTGGGCAATGGTGAAGATATAGCTGCCGCCCTTGAGGACCCCTGGCAGCAGGGAAGCGACAATGCTCAGTTTGGCCAACGCGATCAGGATCGTCCAGCTTTCACGCAGGTTCGGCTGGCGGTCGGAGAGCATGATCGGCAGGGCTCCCAGCAGGGAAACCAGGATTGCGATCATCGGCCATATTGATAGAGTTGGTGTCATATCAATCTCAAAAAAGCTTAAAAACCTGCCGGTATGATCAGGCTGATGATGTTATTGATCAATGGTCCGGTGCTGAAGCCGACAACAACCAGGAGCACGGCCGTAATGACCAGCGGCTTGAGCATCCACCAGGGCGCCTCGTGGCGCTCAGCAAGGCCATGCTCGTGATGCTCGCCGTCCTCCAGGGAACCGAAGTATGCCAGCTCGAGAATCCTGAAAAAGAGGACCACGTTAATCAGGCTGCTGATAATCAGGGCGATGACGAACTCCCAGTGCCCGCCATCGATCCCGCCGAGGATCAGGTACCACTTGCTGAAGAAACCGCAGGTCGGCGGTACGCCGATCATGGCAAAGGCTCCAAGGGTGAAGGCGGCCATGGTGATCGGCATGCGCCGGAAAATTCCCTGCAGGGAAACCAGTGAGACGCTGCCCTGGCGATATATGATCGCTGCAACCACCAGGAACAGACAGAGAGTCATCAGGGAGTCGTTGACAATGTGCAGGATCGCACCGGTGAGGCCGTTGCTGTTGGCCAGGAATACGCCGCCGACCATGTAGCCGACTTCAGCGATGATGATGTAGGTCAGCATGCGGCGCAAATCTTTTTGACCGAGGGCCAGAGCCGAGCCGCAGATGATGGCGATGGCTGCCGCCCATATCAGGCCGTTGGTCACCCAGTCATGAGTGAATATCAGGGCTGGTGTGTAAACGTTGAGGATGACCCGGATCATCAGGTAGATGGTCACCTTGGTCATCAACGGCGCGGCGATAGTTCCGGCACCGGTGGGTGCGTGGCTGTAGGCATTCGGCAGCCAGCTGTGCAGCGGGAAAAAGGCCATCTTGATAAACAGACCGACCAGGACAAAAGCTGTTGATGTGGTAATGGCGATCGGTGCGTCAAGGGTCGGCAGGATGCGGGCGATGTCCGCCATGTTCAGGGTGCCGGTGAGAATGTAGATGTAGCCGACACCGAGCAGATAGAAGCAGGCTCCGATCGAACCCATGATGATGTAGTTGAAGCTGGAAAGTGCCGCTCGGCCGCGACCCATGGCGATTAAGCCATAAGAAGTGATCGATGTGATTTCAAGCAGGACATAGAGATTGAAAGCGTCACCGGTCAGAACCAGGCCATGCAGGCCGGAGATAAGGATCAGGTACAGGGTGAAGAAGAAGGCTTCCCGGCCGGGGAGCTCCTGCTCGGCGCTCTTCAGGGACGAGAAGGAGGCGAGCAGTGCCACGACGGCAATCAGGACCATCATCATGGCGCTCAACGGATCGACAATAAGTTCGATGCCGAAGGGCGGCTGCCAGTTGCCGACCGTATAGCTGATCGGGCCATGGTTGAGCACGTTGGCCATCACGATGATCGAACCGAACACCGAGAAGGCCAGGGAGCCGAGTACCAGCGGTGCGATCAGCCGGCGATTGTTGCGTCCCCAGAGGTTGACGGCCAGAGCCGAGAGCAGCGGTACGACCAGGACGAAGAGATGGAGGTTGGGAGTACTCATTGACGCAGCTTCTCCAGGATCTCGTCTTCTTCCAGGGTGCCGAACTCCTTGTGAATACGAATCAGGACGGCCAGAGCCACACCGGTGACGCTGACCCCGACTACGATGGCAGTCAGCATCAGGACGTGCGGCAGCGGATTGACTATGGTGGCGGCATCGACGCCGCCCGCCAGGGCCTGGTACTTGTCGACAATCGGAATCCCGCCGCCCTTCTTGACGCCGGTAGAGACAAAGAAAAGAATGATAGCCGTCTGGAAGATGTTCATGCCCAGCAGCTTTTTGACCAGGTTGCGTTTGCCGATCATGGCGTAGAAGCCGATCATCATCAGCACAACGTAAATCCAGTAATTGTATTTGGCGACGATTTCGCCGAGGAACGGTTCCATCCTACAGCCCCTTGTCCATTGATCCGCCGGAACTGAGATTCCAGTAGAGCAGGACCATGATACTCATAACCGTAAAGCCGACGCCGACTTCCACCAGGAAAATACCGAAAGAGCGCCATTCGACCGGCCCCAACGGGATCAGTTTGTCCAGGGCACTGTAATCGAGAAACAGGCCGCCGAAGATGGCGCAAAGCACACCGACTCCGATAAAAATTGCTGCGCCAAGATTGTTGAAAACAGCATTGACCCTGATGGTCATGTATTGCTGAGAGGTTTCCATGTCAAAAGCCAGAGCGAGCATGATGAACGCGGCACCGAGGATAACGCCACCCTGGAAGCCGCCGCCCGGACTGTAGTGGCCGTGAACGATAACGTAGAGGCCGAACAACTGGGCAAAGGGAACCATCAGCCGCACTGCGGTCTTGATGATCAGGTCTTCACCGGGGGTATGTTCGTTGATATCTCTCACTCTTCATCTTCCCTGTTTCTGCGCAGGACGCTGAGTACTGCCATGCCGGCACAGTAAATAACCACGGTTTCGAACATGGTATCGTAGCCCCGGTAGTCTCCGAGTACCGCAGTGACGATATTCGGGACGTGAGTCTGCTCAACAGCCTTTTCAATATAGACCGGAGAGAGATACGTGCTGGCCGGGTCCTGGGGGTCACCCCAGGGGGGAAAATCCCTGGTCCCGAACAATAAGAGAGCCCCTGTCAGCAGGGTCGCGAACAATGCCAGGCCTTTCAATCTTTGCTCCTCCGGGTGGTTTTGAAGATTGCCGAGATGAAGAAGATAGTGCTGACGCCGGCACCGACGGTGGCTTCGGTAAAGGCGACGTCGACGGCGCCCATCTCGGCCCACAACAAACACATCATGAACGAATAGATGCCGAACACGACAGATGCCCCGAGCAGATCCTTGATATTAATCGTTACCAGGGCGCAAACCACCACCAGGGTCAGAATCATCAGGTCAAGTTGCCAGATCATGGTTTTTTCTTCTCCGTCCGCTTCCACGGTTTAACGCCGAGCACCAGGGCCGCTTCGGTGATCGCGTGGGTTGCTGTCGGATTGGCGATGAAAACAAACAGGGCAACCAGGAGCAGCTTGAAGCTGACCAGCAACGCACCGAACGTGAAAGGCTGAAGGTTGTAAATTGCGATCCCGAAGATCATCAGCGTCGCTGCCAGAGAATCACATTTTCCGGCGGCATGCAGGCGAGTGTAAAAGTCTGGCAGGCGCAGAATTCCAACGGTCCCGGCGAAGAAAAAGAACAGCCCCAGCAGAATCAGAATTATGGCGATGATAGAAAAGACCGTCATGGGTTTTCTTTCTGCTCCTGGCCTTCCAGGAAAACGTCAAGCCGGTGCAGGAAAAACTTGGTCGCTCCGAGGGTGGCGATAAAGTTGAGCAGCGCATAGGCAATGGCGATATCGACGAACATGGCCAGGTTGTCGTAAAGCAACCCGATCAGCAGCAGCAACACCGTGGTTTTGGTGCCGATTACGTTGCCGCCGAGAATCCGGTCGAGAATGGTCGGACCGATTAACGCGCGCAGCAGACTGAGGATCATCAGCAGGACCAGTGCAATTCCTGTCGCCAGAAAGAATGAGTGCATCATTGACCAGACTCCAGCGCGCGCGCGATCCGCTCTTCCATTTCGCCCGGCAGGGCATCGCTGGCGCTGCGGGTCAGAGCGTAAACAGAGAATTCGTCTTCATGAATGCTGACCGTGATGGTCCCAGGAGTCAGGGTGATCGACTGGGCAAAAGTGACTTTTGAGATTGGTCGTTTGAGCTTGGTCTTGAAGCGGATGACATGAGGATCAATCTTGTCGAGCATCCGCGGGTGCAGTACGACGTATGCGACCTCAAGGTTGGCCAGGAGGATCTGGTAGAAGAGCCAGGGCAGGTATCTGATCATACCGAGCAACCCACGCCCCCAGCCCGTCTTGTTGTCACCGTAAAAAAGCAGGTCATGACTGAAGTGGGCAACCAACAGGCAGCATATCACGCCGAGGGTCAGGTGAAAGGCGTCGAACATGCCTGACAACACGACCCAGAAGATCAACATCACTGCAAAGGTGGCAAACTTGGTTATCATCTCTCTCAGCGGGTTCAACTGGCGTTGAACAGATTCAGTCCCTAGTGGAACTGACATTAAAATTCAACCATCTAAAACAGCAGTCTAGCTACCAAAATGCCACATGACATAGCATGATTGATGACTTCCGGTCAAGATAATCCGCTTGTATCAGGGAGCACTTGTTTGTCGTTTGCGACTCGCATATAATCACCTTTAAAGCTACTTGCAGAGGTTGTGCGGAGTTTTTGTAGAACCTTGTTTTACCCGGGAGGTGTCATGGATAAGAGTCTGTGTGTGGCCGCTGTCCAGTTCAAAATCGTGCTCGGTGATGTCGATCAGAACCTGGCCAGGGCCGCGGCCGGACTTGAACGTGCGGCAAAACAGGGTGTGCAGCTGGCAGTTCTTCCGGAAATGTGGAGCGCCGGTTACGATTACAAGCGGTTGGCAAAACATGCAGAAGAAACGCCCAGAGTTCTGGATGCGATTGCCATAAGGTCTGCACAGCTTGGTCTGGTCGTGATAGGGAGTCTGCCGGAGAAGGTTGATGACCTGATTTACAATACTGCGTATGTGACCGACCGGGGGGAGCTCGTCGGCAGCTACCGCAAGCTGCATATGTTTTCAACCATGGGGGAAGACCGCTTTCTCTCTGCCGGTGACAGGTCCCTGGTCGTTTCGACTTCAGTCGGTCGGCTTGGCGTCGCCATCTGCTACGACCTGCGTTTTCCGGAGCTGTTTCGCAAGATGGCTCTGGAAGGAGCAGAGATTATCTGTTTGCCGGCGGAATGGCCCAAGCCACGCCAGGAGCATTGGCGGACCCTGCTGCGGGCCCGGGCGATGGAGAACCAGCTCTTTGTTGTCGCCACCAACTGCTGCGGTATCCAGGGCAAGCTCGATTTCTTCGGTATGAGTCTTCTGCTCTCAGCGCGTGGTGAGGTGCTTGCCGAGGGCGGTGAAACCGACACCGAGCTTGTGGCGACTTTCGATTATCAGGAGATGCTGGATTACCGCGCACAGATTCGCTGTTACGATGATCGTCGGCCGGAGGTTTACGGCACACTTACTTAGAGGCCGGGACGCGGCACGAGGGACGTGGAACGCGAAAATCACATGCTAAAAACGCTTGAATATGAAAAGCGGGTGCCATGATCTAACGGCACCCGCTTTATGGTTTTTCTCGTCCGCTCCGTCCCGCGCTACGCGTCCCGGTCATTTCCCCATAGGTTGTGCCTGCCCGCGGTATTTGTCCGGCACCTCTTCCAGGGAATCGGCAAAGTGCAGCTCGCCCTTGCCGTCGGAGTAGATGTAGCGTTTCGATTTTTCAGACGAGGTGCTCTTGGCTGGAGCGGCCTTTTTTTTGTCAGTCGCCCCGACGTTTGCCGTGGCCTTTTTCTCTGCCGCCTGTTGCTTTTCGATGACGGATTCGACCGATTCCGGCGCAGCTTGCTTTTCACCGAAAGTCAGGTCGATCAGACGGCTGCGGAAGTCTCGGTAGAAGTTGCTGACGGCTTGATGGGCTGGATGGATCGAGGGTACCTGGACAAGGAACTGGTCGATCACCAGCAGCATGACCAGGAACAGGAAAGTCCAGAAAATTGGTTTAATCAAACGGTGCATGGGATCTCAGTGTAAATGATCGTCGTCGTGGTCGTCGTGTGCCGATTTACGCGGCCTGTGCTTGAGCTGCTGGATCACCGGCCCGGTCGTACATTTCGAGCATTCTCCCTGCAGCGTCGTGTGGGTAATGTGAAACTCGTGATCGAGCAGCTCCTCGAGATTACCGATAATTTCACTCTGGCGCAAGCGATAGTCCGGTTCGACATCGATATGTGCCGACAGCGCCGTGATGTGGGAACAGATCGACCAGACGTGCAGGTGGTGAACATTGTTGACACCTGTGATCGCCTTCATCCTGGCAACCAGTTCGTTGATATTGATGTGTGGCGGTACTCCCTCCAGCAGGATATGACCAGCCTCGCGCAGGATGCGGATCGCACCCCAGCTGATAATCAGGACGATCACCAGAGAAATCAGGGCATCGATGATGAACCAGCCGGTGTAAAGCATAATGATGCCGCCGATGATAACGCCGACCGAGGCGACCGCATCGCCGAGGACGTGCAGGAAGGCGCTGCGCACGTTGAGATCGTCGTGGGAGTGGCTATGCAGGCGGCTGGCGGCAACCAGGTTCATGACCAGGCCGATCGTTGCAATGATGAACATCTCCTTGCTCTTGACCGCTTCGGGGTGAATCAGGCGACCCCATGCCTCACCAAGAATGCCGAAGGCGATCAGCAGCAGGGTTGTGCCATTGATCAATGACGCGAATATCTCGGCGCGATGCCAGCCGTAGGTTCGGGTGTCGCTGGCCGGGAACCTGGCCAGGTGTATCGCCGTCAGCGACAGGACCAGGGCAAAGAGGTCCATGAAGACATGGGCGGCGTCCGAGAGCAGGGCCAGGGAGTTGGTCCAGAAGCCCCCGATCAGTTCGGCGATCAAGGTGATCGCGGTCAGGCCGATAGCTATGGCGAAGCCGCGCGTGATGCCACGATCCAACTGGCCATGATCGTGATGCCCGTGTTTATGGCCCTGGTGGGCAGAGCTTGATGTCGTCTGTTCGGTCATGATTTTAGCTCGATCCTGTCGTCACCATTCTAGGTCGCCGGTCCCAGGTAACGCAAGCATGATGGCGATTCCATTTTCGTAAGAGCTATGTTAAGGTGACCGGCAATTTTCGGCAACTGTTTACAGAAGGACACGGGACGAAGACCCATGAGCGAAACCCTTTATGACGTACTGATTATCGGCGGCGGCCCGGCCGGGCTGACCGCTGGTCTTTATACTTCCCGAGCCAAACTTAAAACCCTGCTGGTGGAGCGGATGATCCTCGGTGGCCAGGTGATGACGACCACCAAGGTTGAGAACTATCCCGGTTTCCCGGGTGGAATCGATGGTCCTGATCTGATGATGCGTTTCCAGGAACATTGCCAGGAGTTCGGCCTGGAAACAGTCACCGGAGAAGTCACCGGCCTGGTCGATCATGGCAAGGAAAAGGTGGTCACAGTCGATGATAAAGAGGTGCGTACCCGCGCCGTGATTATCACGACCGGCGCCGAGCCGAGCAAGCTCGGGATTCCCGGCGAAATCGAATTTACCGGCCGCGGCGTCTCGTATTGCGCCACCTGCGACGGCGCTTTTTTCCGGAATGTGCCGGTGGCGATTATCGGCGGGGGTGATACGGCCGCCGAAGAGGCCCTGTTCCTGAGCCGTTTTGCCAGCAAGGTTTACCTGGTGCATCGGCGTGACCAACTGCGTGCCACCAAGGTTCTGCAGGATCGGATCTTTGCCAACGACAAGATCGAACCGGTCTGGAATTGTGTCGTTGAAGAAGCCGTCGGTGACAACAGCGGGGTCACCAGCCTGGTGCTGCGCAACCGTCAGGACGATTCCCGGCAGAACCTCGAGGTGGCCGGCATGTTCGTTGCCATCGGCGTGACGCCCAAGGCACATTTCCTGGCCGAGATTCTTGATCTTGATAAAGGAGGGTACATCCTGACCGATTCGGATTGCCAAACTTCGATTCCGGGGGTCTTCGCTGCCGGCGACGTTCGCAAGAAGATCCTCAAACAGATCGCCACGGCTGTTGGTGACGGTGCGATTGCGGCGATCGTTGCAGAGAAATACCTGGATGATCTGGCTCACCCCGGGTAATTTTAATTTTTAAAAAAACATTTAACGCAAGGACACGAAGACGCGAAGGAGACTAAATAGAAGAAAAAAGGATCAAAGGCTTTTGTTTCTTTTGCGTTACTTTGCGTCTTGAGCGAGCGCGCGAGCGGGCGTTAAACGATTTTCAAGTTGTTTTATGAAATGTTGCCAGTCAGGCAATTCATGTAATTTGCCCCGAGATCGGGGCCTGTCATTAAATGGAGGGACATATGCTCGCCAAGGTTTTATCAGGGGCGCTGCTCGGTATTGACGCCTACCCGGTCGAGGTGGAGGTCGATATAGCCCAGGGACTGCCGCAGTTTGCCACGGTTGGTCTCGCCGAGGGCGCGGTCAGGGAAAGCAAGGACCGCGTCAAGTCCGCGATCAAGAATTCCGGTTACGAATTTCCCACCCGGCGCATCACGATCAACCTGGCCCCTGCGGATATCCGCAAGGAAGGCACGGCCTTCGATCTGCCGATGGCGGTCGGCCTGCTCACGGCAACCGGCCTGGTGCCCTTGGAGCGTTCTTCACGTTTCCTCCTGATGGGCGAGTTGTCCCTCGATGGCTGCATCAAGCCGGTCCGTGGAGTGCTGCCGGTTGCTGCCGCCGCCCGGCGCTGGAATCTGGACGGCCTGATCCTGCCGGCCGCCAATGCCGAGGAAGGTGCCCTGGTCGACGGCTTGCCGGTTTACCCGGCCGGGACCCTCGGCGAAGTGGTGGATTTTCTCACCGGTAACCGAATCCTGGAACCGTGCCAGGTCGATATTTCGACAATGTTCGGCCAGGCTGTTCAGGATGATGTCGATTTCTCCGAAGTGCGGGGGCAGGACCATGTCAAGCGCGCCCTGGAGGTTGCTGCCGCCGGCGGGCACAACATCCTGATGGTCGGGCCGCCCGGCAGCGGCAAGACGATGCTTGCCCGGCGAATTGCGACGATTCTGCCGGAGCAGACCTTTGAAGAAGCCCTTGAGATTACCAAGATTCATTCTATCCTCGGCCTTTTGCCGACCGACCAGGCCCTGGTCGCCAGGCGCGTGTTTCGAGCGCCACACCATACGATCTCTGATGCCGGTTTGATCGGTGGCGGAACCCACCCCCGCCCCGGGGAGGTCTCCCTGGCGCACAATGGCGTCCTTTTTCTCGATGAGCTGCCCGAGTTCAAAAAGAATATTCTGGAAATGCTGCGCCAGCCCCTTGAGGATGGCCAGGTCTGTATCAGCCGGGCCGCACAGAGCCTCACCTACCCGGCCTCCTTTATGATGGTCGCCGCCATGAACCCCTGCCCCTGTGGATTTCTTGGTGACTCACAGCACAGCTGTACCTGCACGCCGGCATTGATGCAGCGCTACCGGACCAGGCTTTCGGGGCCGTTGCTCGATCGTATCGATCTCCAGGTCGAGGTGCCACGCTTGCCGCACAAGGATCTTGTCGATACCCGGCCGGTGGAGAGCAGTGAAACTGTCCGCGGCCGGGTAGCGCAGGCACGGTACGTCCAGCAACAGCGATTTGCCGGCTCATCAGTTCACTGCAATGCCCGCATGGGGCCCCGGCAGTTGCAGAGATTCTGCCGGACCGACGAGGCCGGGCAGGAGCTGCTGCAGACAGGTTACGGACCGGCTCGGACTGTCGGCCAGAAGCTATACGCGTCTGCTCAAGGTCGGCCGCACGATTGCTGATCTTGCGAAAAGCACGGAGATTGGTCCGATCCACCTGGCAGAGGCGATTCAGTATCGGGGTCTGGATCGAAAGCCCCGCTGAGGAAGAAAGTGTGGTCCGGACAACGTCTGTGCCGGACAATTGTCTTTTCGAAAGTCTGTCGGGTTATGCTATATTCTACCCTTTCCGGGCCTGACCCGGCCGCTGGCTGGTGACTGCGGCCCCGGAGCGGTTCGCAACAAGAGTTTGACAGGCGAGAGAGAAAGATGGCGCTTCCCAGGACACACGTACGTTTGAAAAAAGAACTGCGACTGGTCGACGTCTATGCTATCGCCACCGGTGCGACCCTGAGCGCCGGTTTTTTCCTGCTTCCCGGAATCGCTGCCATCAGTGCTGGCCCGGGGCTTGTCCTCGCGTACATGCTGGCCGCCTTGCCAATGATTCCCGCCACGTTCAGTATCATAGAGCTGGCGACGGCCATGCCCCGTGCCGGAGGGGTCTACTATTTCCTGGACCGCTCCCTTGGGCCATTTTTTGGAACGATCGGCGGCATCGGTACCTGGCTGGCCCTCGTGCTCAAGGTTGCCTTCGCGCTGGTCGGGATGGGGGCCTACATTGCCCTGTTCTTCCCGTTTCTGCAGATTGTTCCGATCGCCGTAGCGATCGCTGTTGCCCTTGGCGTAATTAACCTCCTGGGCACCAAGAAGAGCGGTGGCCTCCAGGTCGCACTGGTGTTCGGGCTGCTCAGTCTGCTGCTGGTCTTTATTACGAGCGGGGCGTTCTCCATGCAGCCGCTCCATTTCGAGGGCTTTTTGGCCGCCGGTTTCGACAACATTCTCTCCACGGCCGGCCTGGTCTACATCAGCTATGTCGGCGTGACCAAGGTTGCGAGCCTGTCGGAGGAGGTCAAGGATCCGGAGCGGAATCTGCCGCGGGCGGTGTTTCTTGCCCTCGCCAGCGCCATTCTGGTCTATGGCCTGGGAACCACCGTGATCGTCGGCCTGGTCCCGCCCGACGAGCTGCGCGGCAACCTGACCCCGGTCGCGACGGCGGCCGGCTATGCCCTGGGCTTCCCCGGGGTTGTGCTGCTGTCTCTGGCTGCGCTGCTGGCATTTGTGTCGGTTGCCAACGCAGGGATGCTCAGTGCTTCGCGCTACCCCCTGGCGATGAGCCGCGACCACTTGCTGCCGGACTTGTTCCGCAGACTGAGCCGGTTCGGTACCCCCTTCCATGCTATTTCATTGACCTTGACCGCTATCATCCTCATCATCGTCCTGTTCGACCCGGTTGGCATCGCCAAGCTGGCCAGCTCCTTTCAGTTGCTGATGTTTGCCCTGGTCTGTGTGGCGGTGATCGTCATGCGAGAGAGCCGGATTCAATCCTACGACCCGGGCTACCGTTCCCCGTTTTACCCCTGGATGCAGCTGGCCGGTGTTGTCTTGCCGCTTTTCCTGATCTTCGAGATGGGGGTCGTCTCGATGCTCTTTTCCGCGGGACTGATTTTGGCCTCGAGCGGATGGTACCTCTACTATGGCCGTCACCGAGTGGTCCGGGCGGGAGCGATCTACCACGTATTCGAGCGTCTTGGCCGTCACAAACATGTTGATCTGGACAGCGAGTTGCGGGGGATCTTGCGGGAGAAGGGATTGCGCGAGGAGGACCCCTTTGATGAGATCGTTATGCGCAGCCGGGTTGTTGAAATTGATGCTGCCAGTCAATTCAAAGATGTGGTTGCGCTGGTTGCGGAAAAGCTGTGCACCATTATCCCTATGACCGAAGAGGATATCTGCAGGCAGGTCATGGACGGCAACAAGATCGGGGCGACTCCGGTGACACGCGGGGTAGCGCTACCTCATTTTCGCTCGGACAAGATCGCGCACGCAGAGATGATCCTGGTCAGAGCGAAGCAGGGAGTGCGGATATCGATCTACAACCCACTGAACTACCAGGAAGAGGGCGTCGAGGTTGTTTACGCACTTTTCTTCCTCGTCAGTCCGGACCACAACCCGACCCAGCACTTGAGAATCCTGGCAAGGATTGCGGAACGCATCGACGAAGAAAGTTTTTTCACAGAGTGGCATCAGGCCAATGACGAACATGGCCTGCGGCAGAGCCTGCTTCATGACGATCATTTCCTGATCGTGAACATACGCGCCAAGCACCCCACGGACAGCCTGGTCGGACAGGCGCTGAAAGACCTGCCGATCCCCAAGGGCTGCTCTGGTGGCCATGCTGACGCGCGGCGACCAGTCCTTCGTCCCGGACGGCAGCGCCATCCTCAAGGAGGGTGACCGGCTCCTGGTCATAGGCGAGAAAAGAGGGCTGGCCTCTTTAGAGGAGATTTATGCCGGCGACACGTAACGAATTCCGGCCGGATGGTTTACTTGCCTCACCGGGTGCGGAGATGTCTTGGTCAAACGCTGGCTGCGGTAAGGTCTGATATAAAACTATGGACTCTTTTTTGTTCCAAATACTGATCGCGCTCGCCGCGATTTTCATTGGCGCCCTGCTGGGGGGCCGGCTGGCTTCTCTCTGCCATATCCCGAGAGTTACCGGCTATCTGGTGGTCGGCTTGCTGATCGGCCCGTCACTCGCCGGCCTGGTCAACCTGCCGACCTTCCTCCCCGTGGAGGTCCTCGGAGAGCTCCGCCTGGTCTCCGACCTGGCCCTGGCCCTGATCCTGATGCATATCGGCGGATTGTTCGAAATTCGCCACCTTGACCGTTGGCGCCATCGGGTTCTGCTCTTTTCCGGCAGTGAGATGCTGTTGACTTTTGTCCTGGTTGCGGTCTCTACTTTTGGGGTCAACCTGGCGGTGCTGCAGAAAGTGCTCCCGGGCCTGACCCTCTGGCAGACTTCGCTGGCATTCTCCATGTTTCTGGGCATCATTGCCGTGGCCACAGCCCCTGCAGCCACCCTGATGGTCATTCGTGAGTATGAGGCGGAAGGGCCGGTGACCAGCCTTGTTCTGACCCTCGTCGGATTCAATAACCTGGTGTCGGTCCTCGGCTTCGCAGTAATCGCCCACATTTTCATCTTCCCCGACGAAGGGCTTGCGGTGCTGATGATGCGCATGGCCGGTCCAGTCGTGGTCGGCGCCAGCATCGGTTTTTTCATGTCGGTGTGGGCCCAGCGTCTCGAGCTGCCGAGCGAGAACAAGATTCTCATGCTGGGCGGGATTGCCGTTAATGTGGCTATCTGCCGAGGGCTGGAGATTGACCCCCTCCTGGCCAGCCTGGTTCTTGGGATGGTCCTCGCTAACAGCTGCTCGCGCTGGAACCGTCTGCAGCAGGACATCCGCCAGGTCGACTATCTCCTTTACGTGATCTTCTTTGTCCTGGCAGGCGCTAACCTGCATATCGAATCTTTGGCGCACATCGGGCTGCTTGGCGTCACCTACGTTTTCGCTCGCACCCTCGGCAAGTGGCTTGGGGCGGCTATCGGTGCTCGCCTCGGGGCCTTCGGCGATTCGGAGAAGGCCTACATCGGTCTAACCCTGATGGCTCAGGCGGGCGTCGCCATCGGCCTGGCCAGTCAACTGGCGCACCATTGGCCGGCCGGCGGTAAATTGCTGGAAACGATCGTGCTCGGGGCGGTGGTCGTCTTTGAACTGGTCGGCCCGCTTGCCGTAAGGCACGGGCTGGTGCGTTCCGGTGAAGTGCCGATCCTGGCGTTGCTACAGAAGAAAGCTCCGGTGGGAGCCCTGGAGGGACTGCACAACGTGGTCCATCACTTCCGCAGCTCTCTTGGCGTGCCGGTCGGCCACGACCTTAAGGATCCCGGAGATATCCTGGTGCGGCACGTCATGCGCCAGAACGTGGATACTGTTTTGCACAGCACGCCTTACTATGCGTTGCTCAAACATATTGCCCACAGTCGCTACGACCGGTTCCCGGTGGTTGACGACCACAACAAGTTTATAGGGGTCATCGATTACACGGAAATTCGTAACCTGCTCTTTGAACCGGCCCTGGTGCCGCTGGTGGTCGCCGGCGATCTGACGACAACGGCATCCTACTGCCTGCGGCCGGACCAACCCTTGCGCGAGGCGCTGAAAATCCTGCAGCTGCATCGCAATGTCAGTTATTTCCCGGTGGTCGATTCGGATGATCCGCAAAAGCTGGTCGGCATTCTCAACCAGAACGATGTGCTGGCAGCCTTCCGTCGCTTCGGGCAGGATGCGTAACGCAAAACGACATGCAAGCTGCGGGTCAGGTTTTCAAAATGTCTAGACCTCCTGACCTTTCCGTAGTAAAAAGCGATAGAAATTTCAAGTCTACCGGAGGATGTTTTGATACCGAAGCATTTGCGCATTCACGCTGTTCTGATTGTTGCCGCCCTGTTTATGATTCTGATCCCGCTCTACAACCAGAGCCCGGACAGTGAGAAGGTCGAACAGGCCGAGCCCATTGGCATGGAGTTCCTGATGTTGGTCGATGGCGGCAAATATGCCGAGAGTTGGCAGTCCTCGGCGCGTCTGATGCAGGAGACGATCGCGCAAAATGACTGGGTAGAAAAGCTCGGCAAAGCCCGTAACCTCTCCGGCGAGCTGGTCCAGCGGGTCCGGAAAAGCGCAAGCTATTCAACCGAGGCGATGGACAGCCCCGAGGGTGAATATATCATGTTGATCTATGAGTCCGATTTCCAGAAGGTCGGCCAAGTCTCGGAATATGTGACCGTGATGCTCGAAGGTGATGAGTGGAAGGTTGCCGGTTACTTCATACAGCAGTAGAGAGGTGGTTAATAATTAAACCGTGGTTTAGTACAGCTACGTTTTGATGCTTCGTAGGGCAACAGATAATTCATCTATTGCCCTTTTTCATTGTCTTCTGGACTGCAAAGAAGAAGGGTTTTTAGTTCTGTCCCTGCGGGTGCAATTGGTCTCATCAGCATGATCTTGCCGCCCCATATTGACAGCACTACGGTAAGGCCCCCTGTAAACGGGCCGGCTCTTCTCCTCTGTTGTTCCTGAAAGCCATATCCCCTTCGCGAACGTCTATAGCCCTCCGCTAGGAGAAGGCCCTTCATACTTTTGTTGCCGGACAAAAGTATGGCGTCTGGCGGGACGCGACCCGCCGGTGTTGTTTTTTGTCCTCCAAAATTCTAAAGACAAAACAAAAGCCAGAACCCGGGGGTCGCGCCCCCCGACGGCGCCTTACTCTTTTTCTGGCCTAAAAGAGTAAGCAGAAAAGGGCCTGCGCTGCGCTGGGCATAGACGTCGGCATGATTTCTGTGATTTGTAATAGCTTTTGTGTACGGGAGCCGGCCCGTTGCAGGGGGCCTCACGGTACTGCTTTCTTGACCCGGTGGCCTTTAATTGCATCGTGCTTAGTGAATCAACGTAAAAATCTTTCCGTTGCAAACAAATAAAGTAAGGCACAGGTGGGCACGATCCGCCGGTTTTTCTTTTAAGAATTTAAAGAAAAAATTAAGGGCAACAGATTAACCATCTGTTGCCCTTTGACAATAGCCAATTTAGTTAACTAACAATCAAGTGAAAGGATTGCTCACCTGGATCGTCTGATCACGGCGGGGGCCGACTGAGACCAGGGCCACAGGGCAGCCGGCCAGTTCCTCGAGCTTGGCCAGGTAGGCCTTGGCCGTTGCCGGCAGTTCCGCCATGCTGGTTGCGTTGCAGATATCGCTGCGCCAGCCCTCGAACTCTTCATAAACCGGCTTGCATTCCTGCAGGATGTCGGCGTCACGTGGGAACTCCTCCAGCAGTTGCCCTTTGTATGAATAGGCCGTGCAGACCTTGATGCTGTCGAGCTCGTTCAAAACGTCGAGTTTGGTGACCGCCAGCCCGGTCATGCCGTTCAGGCGTACGGCTTCGCGGATGGCGACGGCGTCGAACCAGCCGCAACGGCGGGGGCGGCCGGTCGTTGCACCGAATTCCTGGCCGGTTTTACGCAGAGTCTCCCCCATCTCATCATGCAGTTCAGTTGGGAAAGGCCCTTCACCGACCCTGGTGCAATAAGCCTTGGTGATTCCGATAACGCCTGTGATGTGGGATGGTGCCACACCCGTACCCGTACTCACTCCGCCGATGCAGGTAGAGGACGATGTCACGTAAGGATAGGTGCCATGATCAATATCAAGCAGGGTGCCCTGGGCCCCTTCAAAGAGCAGGTTGTCGCCGGCCAGAATCGCGGCGTTCAGAGAGCTTGAACAGCAGCCGATATATTTTTCGATCTGCTTGGCGTATCCCGAATACTCGGTAAAGATCTGTTCCTCGTCGAGTGGAGCTTCGCCGAAGAACTTCTCCAGCAGAAAGTTTTTCTCCGGCAGGAATTCCTGAAGCTTGCGGCGGAAGACCAGGGGCTTGACGAGGTCGCTCATGCGTATGCCGCGACGGCCGATCTTGTCCTCGTAGGCCGGACCGATACCGCGACCGGTGGTGCCGATCTTGCGGCTGGCATCTTTTTCCCGGGCCAGGTCGATCGCTTTGTGCCAGGGCATGATGACATGCAGATTGCTGTCGACCAGGAGCTGATTGTCATCCTTGAAATATCCCCTCTTCTTGAGGCCTTCGATTTCGCCGAGGAAGACCTTTGGGTCGAGGACAACGCCGTTGCCGATCACGCAGCGCTTGCCGGGATGCAGGATGCCGGAGGGGATCAGGTGCAGAACGACCTTTTCATTTCCCACTACCAGGGTGTGCCCGGCGTTGTTGCCGCCCTGATAGCGGACAATCTGCTTGGCGTGCTCGGTGTAGATATCGACTACTTTCCCTTTGCCTTCGTCGCCCCACTGGGCGCCGATGATGACGACATTTGCCATGGTTGTCTCCTAAATCCGGAATTGCCCGGATTCGATCGCTGCGCGTGTCACGCAGGTATTTTCACCGTCCGCAGTGCGGATCAGAATCAGTTCTGCTTGTGCCGAGTCAATGACCAGCAGGTAACGGTAATGCATGCGCCGGGCGTAGTCGAGGCTGGCCGCCTGGTCGCGCCCGATAATGTCACGGGCCACCGAGTACCCCTGTTCTCGCAGGGCTGCGGCCAGGCGCTGGGCCGGGGCCTTGTCCGATCCTGACGAGAAGAGCAGGATGTCGGTCCCCTCTTCGGCGCGCTCGTCGAGAACGCTGTCGAGGGCGAAGAGCAGGTTGTACAGGTTAAAGGCAAAACCGGTAGCCGGAGCTGCGAATCCGTATCGCTCGGTCAGACCGTCATAACGGCCGCCGGCGCAGACCGCCCTGCCGAAGCCGGACATGAAGCCCTGGAATATCAGCCCGCTATGGTAATCGAAACCGCGCATTTCACCAAGGTCTAAAGTAATGTGCTCCTCGACGCCGTAAACCGTGAGGACTTCCAGGATTCTTTCCAGGTTATCCAAAGCCTGCTGTGATGCGGGATTGGTGATTACCCGCCGAGCCTGAACAAGGGTCTCGCGGCCGCCGTAAAGCCTGGGCAGGGCAAGCAGTTCGGCGCGCTGCTGGTCGGTCAGCGGCAGGTCTTTGAGCCTCCGCTGCAGGCCGGAGACGTCCTTGGCGGCGATGGCCGTTCTGACCTCACGGGATTGTGTCGAATCGAGCGGCAGGTCGTCGAGGATGCCGCGCAGAAATTCAACCTGGCCGATGTCGATGGTGAACTCGGTCGCGCCGACGGCCTGCAGACATTTGACCGCCATGGCGATCATTTCAGCGTCGGCTTCGGGACCGCTCAGGCCGATCAGTTCCACCCCGGATTGATAGATCTGCCGATCCTTGCCGAGCTGTTGCTCAGTATGGCGCAGCACGCAGCCGTTATAGCAGAGGCGGAAAGGGAGCGGCATGTCACGCATGCGGGTTGCGGCAATCCGCGCGACCTGGGGAGTGATGTCGGGCGGGAAAGCGACCAGGCGTCCGGTCTGACGGTCGTCGAAACGAAAGGTCTTTTCCCGCAGGTCGGCTCCCAGCCCGAGTTCGAGGACCGAGAGATCCTCCAGAATGGCCGGTGCCACAGGGCGAAAGCCCCAGGAGCGGTAGATGCTGCGCAGGCTGTTTTGCAGATAGTCAAGCTTGGCTGCTTTAACCGGTAGGAAATCTTTCATACCGGTAGGCAGGCGGGTTTCTATGATGTTCGACACAATCGAGTCTTTCTATAATACGATCTGGTTTGCTGCCACGATGTGGGGGTGGGCACGCAATTTTTCCAGAGTTTCGTCAGGAATGCAACTATCAACATTGATCAGGGAGACCGCTTTCCCGTCGGTTGATTGTCGTGTCAGGTTCATGCCGGCAATGTTGATTTCCGCGTCGCCAAGCACTTGTCCGATAAAGCCGATGATGCCGGGGCGGTCCTCGTTGAACAACACCAGCAGATGGCCCCTGGGTATAGCTTCAACATTGCAGCCGTTAACGCGGACAATGCGGTAATCCCCTTCGCCGAACATCGCGCCACATACTGCATGTTCTCCATCCGTACCGACAACTGTCAGGCGAATCATGCTGGAGAACCCGCGGCCCGACTGGCTGCGGGTTTCCGTTACCCGGATACGGCGCTCCCTGGCCAGGTGAGGAGCGTTGATATAGTTGGCCTCAGGGCCGATCATCGGCTCCAGAAGGCCTTTTAGCGCCGCCATGGTTAATGGTTCGGTCGGGTTGTTGGTGACGGTTCCGGCATACTCCAGACGAACCTCCTCGAGGCCTTTGCCGTAGAGCTGGGCCTGGAATGAACCAAGGCGTTCGGCCAGCTCCAGATGTGGTCGTAGCGTGGCCAGCAGGTCCGCGCTGATCGAGGGAACATTCACTGCATTGACGATAATGCCACGCTGCAGAAACTCCACAACCTGGTTGGCAATCTGTACTGTCACGTTCACCTGGGCGTCACGGGTGGCCGTGCGCAGGTGAGGAGTGCAGATGACCTGATCGAGCCCGAGGAGCGGGTTGTCTTTTGCCGGGGGCTCTTTATCAAAGACGTCAATCGCCGCACCCGCAATGTGTCCTCCGCGTATCGCTTCAGCCAGGGCAAGCTCATCGATCAGCCCGCCCGTTGCACAGTTGATGATATGGCATCCAGGCTTGGCTTTCGCCAAGGTTTCCCGGTTCAGGATATTGGCGGTTTCGGCGTTGCGTGGTGTGTGCAGGGTCAAAAAGTCGGAGCGGCTCAGCAACTCATCAAATTCAACCTGCTCGGCTCCCAGCAGGCGCAATGTGTCTTCGGTCAGGTAGGGGTCGTAGACAATCGGTTTCATTTTCAAGGCGAGGGCCCGTTCAATGACCAGCCGACCAATTTTACCTGCGCCCATGACTCCAAGGGTCTTGCCGGCTACTTCGATGCCGAGAAAGTCCTCCGCATTCCAGTGACCGCTTTTGGTCGATTGGCTGGCTCTAGGGATCTGTCTGGCCAGGGAGAAAATCATCGCTATCGTGTGCTCGGCAGTCGTGGTTGTGCTGCCGAAGGGGGTATGCATGATGACGACGCCCTTGCGGTTCGCCGCATCGAGGTCGAGGTTGCTGGTGCCGACGCCGGCGCGACCGACGACCTTGAGGCATGTGGCCGCCTGAAAGACCTCTTCTGTGACCAGGGTGCCGCTGCGGACAATCAGCGCATCGGCATCGGCCACCGCTTTCAGCAGCTGCTCAGTGGACAGGCCTGGTTGATAATCCAGCTCGACACCTTCGGCCTGTTCCAGCACGTGGAGTCCTTCAGTGGGGAATTTATCAGAAACCAGTACCTTCATCATAGAACCCGTCACAGAATAGATTGATGTGTCGCTGTAATTATTTATACCCGAACACAGTAACCTAGCAACCGGCATTTCACCTGTCAAGGCGAAAGGCCGGCATGTCAGGCCGTTGAACCGTGGTTATTCTGCGGCAGCCAGGTCGTGCAAAAATTCAATCAGCAGTCGCACGCCGACTCCGGTCCCGCCTTTCGGTGTGTAAGGCTGATCCTGGTCGCGCCAGGCCGTGCCGGCGATGTCCAGGTGGGCCCAGTGGAAATCATTCGCAAACTTCTTCAGGAAGGCTGCTGCGGTGATTGTGCCGGCCGGCCGGCCGCCGGTGTTTTTGACGTCGGCAACACTGCTTTTGATCAGCTGATCATACTCTTCCCAGAGCGGTAGTTGCCAGAGACGCTCACCGCTTTTCTCCCCGGCGTTCAAAAGCGACTGGACAAGCTTCTGGTCGTTGCCCAGGACGGCCGTGGCCTGATGACCCAAGGCGATGATGCAGGCCCCGGTCAGGGTCGCCAGATCAATGACCAGTCTTGGCTCGTAACGTTTTGCATAAGTCAGGGCGTCGGCAAGGATCAGGCGGCCTTCGGCATCGGTGTTGAGGACCTCGATCGTCTGGCCGGAGAGGCTGGTCAATATGTCGCCCGGCCGATAGGCCGTTCCCGAGGGCATATTCTCCACTGCGGGTATGATGCCGACCAGGTTGACCGGCAATTCTAGCAGTGAGGCCGCCAGCATGGTGCCGATAACCGCTGCGCCACCGCCCATGTCCATCTTCATCTCATCCATCTTCTCGGGCGATTTCAACGATATGCCGCCGGAATCAAAAGTGACGCCTTTGCCGATCAGGGCGACTGGCGCCTCGCCTTTGCCGCCGCCATGATGTTCCAGGATAATCAGCCGGGGCTCTCGTGCGCTGCCCTGGGCCACGCTGAGCAGGGCGCTGCAACCTTCCTTGACTAATTGTTTCTGGCCGAGAACCGTGCATTTCAATGTGCTTTCACCTGCCGCCGCCTGTGCCTGTTCTGCGAGGAAGGCAGGCGATTTTATGTTCCCTGGCGTATTGACGAGATCACGGGCCAAGATCACGGCTCGGCAGAGTTTTTGCGCCTTTTCAACGGTAGCCTCGCAGCCTTTCTTGTCATGTTCAGCTTCGACCATCAGGGTTACAGCTTTCGGCAGTTTGCGTGAACCTTTAGCTTTTCCGCCGAGAAACAGGTCGTAGCGGTAGCTGGCCAGAAGAAGTCCTTCTGCTGCAGCCTGGACCTGAGCGGCATAATCACTTCCGCCGGTGCCGGGCGGCAAGGCAAATGCCATCGAGCCAAACTTTCTTTCTGCAACCAGCTGTATTGCTTGACCGGCCGCACGACGGATCTTCTCGGTTGTGATCTTTTCTGCCCGGCCGAGGCCGATGAGGAGAACACGCTCTGCCGGAAGGTGTCCGGCGGGTTGGAAAAGAATCTGTTCATCCGCCTTGGCGGAAAATTCTCCATTGCGCTGCGCCTTGCGGAGCAGACCGCCGAGCTTCTGATCAAGTTCTTTTAATAGAGGTTTTGAAAAATCCTTCTCGCAGACACCGATCACCATGCATGGGGTCTTTATTTGCAGCGGGGATGTTTTGCGGATTTTGATGTCCATCAATCTTCTCCTTGATGTCGGGATGTCCCATAAGTATACAACACCACGGATGATAAGCTTGTTTGTGTATTTTGAACAGAGGTTAGTCTTGCGCGGGGCATTCTGACAGACTCTATGTGCATGCAAAAAGCCCCGCACACAAATTTATTAAGTGCGTGGCTTTCAGCTCTCGTTGATTCAACCCACAAGTGCAAAGGCGGGTTAACCCGTTGCCCTTTTTATTAGACTTTGGAAGTTAAAGACAAAAGCAAAACCGGCGGGTCGCGTCCCGCCCGACGCCATACTTTTGTCCGGCAACAAAAGTATGCAAAAGTGCCTTCTCCTTGCGGAGGGCATCTCCTTTGCCGGATTTCTGTGACTTCAAGAACCTGCTGTGATAAGGATCCGGCCCTGTGTCAAAGGGCCTGACCTTGCCGTGTAATTTACCAGGGGAAAGCCAAAACAAGCTCTATCAACGCAAGTCTCCACTGCAGGAGAGGCTCTCAAGAGCCTCGGCTCCTGCGGGGGAAAGCTGGGCTCTTGATCGATAAGAACCATCCGGATTGAGGTTGCCGCCTTGACGAACCAGACATGCCCAGCGCAGCGCAGGCCTTTTTCTGCTTACTCTTTTGGGCCAGCAAAAGAGTAAGGCGCAGTCGGGGGGCGCAACCCCCGGGTTTTGCTTTTGTCTTTAAATCCCAGAGCACAACAAACTAAGGGCAACAGATTAACCACCCATTGCCCTTAGTTTGTTCACTGCAAATAGATTTGATATCTGCTTAAATCCCCTTGAACGCCTTGCGAGCCGCCTCAATCGTCCGGTCGAGATCGTCCTGCGAATGCGCGACACTCATGAAGCCGGCCTCGTACTGTGAAGGCGCCAGGTTGATCCCCTGATCGAGCATGCTGCGAAAGAATTTGGCGAAGACTTGTGGGGCTTCCGGTCTGACGTCGCTGAAGCAGAAGACCTCTTCCGGCTGGAAGTAGGTGCAGAACATGCCGCCTACCCGCTGCAGGGAAGTAGGGATCTTCGCTTCTGCCGCGGCATCCTGAAGGCCCTTGCAGAGGTAAGCGCTCTTTTCCTCGATGGTTTCGTAAAAGCCGTTTTCCTGGAGCAGTTCCAGGGTGGCAATGCCGGCACTCATGGCCAGCGGGTTGCCGGAGAGGGTCCCGGCCTGGTAGACACCACCCTCGGGAGAAAGGGCCTCCATGATCTCCCGCTTGCCGCCGAAAGCGCCGACCGGCAGACCGCCGCCGATAATCTTGCCGAGGCAGACCAGGTCGCCATAAACGCCAAACCGCTCCTGGGCGCCGCCGTAGGCGACCCGGAAGCCGGTCATGACTTCGTCGATGATCAGGATGATTCCTTCGGCGTCGCAGAGCTGGCGCAACCCTTCGAGGAAGCCCGGCCTGGGCGCGACACAACCCATGTTGCCGGCAATCGGTTCAAGGATGATACAGGCGACTTCACCCTGATTGACCGTAACTATTTCCCTGACTTCTTCCAGGTTGTTGTAGGTGGCGGTGAGGGTGAGCTTGGCAAAGTCAGCCGGTACGCCGGGAGAGGTTGGGACGCCAAAGGTTGCCAGGCCGCTGCCGGCCTTGACCAGAAGCGAGTCGGCATGGCCATGGTAGCAGCCGTCAAACTTGATAATCTTGTCGCGCCCGGTATAGCCGCGCGCCAGACGGATGGCGCTCATGGTCGCTTCGGTCCCCGAGGATACCATGCGGACTTTTTCAATATTCGGGTAGGCTGCGCAAACCATCTCGGCCAACTGGGTCTCGCGAGCGGTCGGAGCGCCGAAGGAGGCCCCGGTTGCCGCGGTCTGTTGAATGGCTTCAACGACCTTGGGGTGACAATGGCCGAGGATCATCGGGCCCCAGGAGCCGACGTAATCGATATAGCTGTTGCCGTCCGCGTCGAAGATCTTCGATCCTGCGGCGCGAGCGATGAAGATCGGGTCGCAACCGACGGATTTAAATGCACGGACCGGGCTGTTGACGCCACCCGGAATGACCTGTTTGGCTTTGAGAAAAAGTTCGGCGGACTGCTGGTGGTTCATAGTGGCTCCTTGAGTAATTTCGGGCTGTACATTGCACCTTGTGTTTGAGTCGATGTAGCCTCATGAAAATCAGTATGAATTTGCTGTCCGTCTGTTAACATAGCAGCAGAAGCCTGTCAAGGAGCTGTATGGCCTGCAGAAGGCTCCGTGTGCGGGGCGTTTATTCGCAGCATGTTTTAGCTAAACTAAAACTTTAACTGTATCTCCCCTTTGCTTTTTGTAAGTAAGTCATGATTGCGGTAAGGTTTTCCTCTCGTCCGACAAGTCCGCTAAGCGGTTGCCCCTTTTTGAAGTAAAGCTAAAAAGTTTTCATTGTATAGCGTTTGACTTTGGTCGACATCTGATTTATAACCGCTGGTCTGACCAATTTACAAGGTAGGGTGCATGGCTGATCTGCTCGTCATTCTGGTAAGCGCCATTTTTGTCAATAACTTTGTCCTGGCGCGGTTCCTTGGGATATGCCCGTTTCTCGGGGTCTCCAAGAAAGTCGAAACGGCTCTCGGCATGGGGATGGCGGTGACTTTCGTCATGACCGTGGCTACGGTTGTGACCTGGTTTGTCCAATACTTCATCCTGATTCCTTTCGGTATTGAATACCTGCAGACTATCGCCTTTATCCTGGTCATCGCTTCGCTGGTGCAGCTGGTGGAGATGGTGGTCCAGAAGGTCAGCCCGGTGCTCTACCAGTCGCTCGGAATCTTTCTGCCGCTGATTACGACCAACTGTGCGGTCCTCGGCCTCGCTGTCCTCAATATCCAGAAGGATTATACCTTTCTGGAAGGGATCGTATTCGCCATCGGGGCGGCCCTCGGTTTTACCCTGGCGCTGGTTCTCTTTGCCGGCCTGCGCGAACGCCTTGAACTCTGTGCAGTGCCCAAAAGCTTTCGCGGGACAGCTGTCGCCCTGGTGACAGCTGGACTACTGTCACTGGCTTTTATGGGCTTTGCCGGGCTGGTTAAGGGTTGATGAGATGCTTGCAGCTATATTGAGTCTCGGATGCATCGGTATGATCGCCGCTATCGCGCTCGGCATCGCAGCAAAGAAATTCGCTGTTGAGGTTGATCCGCGCGAGCTGGCTGCAATGGAAGTTTTGCCCGGAGTCAACTGCGGTGCCTGCGGGTTTCCCGGTTGCGCTGGATATGCCAAAGCCCTGATTGCTGGAAAAGCTGACCCCAACCTGTGTCCCCCGGGAGGTGCGGAGCTGGTGACAAAACTGGCCCGAATCCTGGGTGTCGAGGCAATCGCTGTGGCCCGGCAAACAGCGGTCGTCCTGTGTCAGGGCGATAACAGAAAAGCACAGCTCAGGTTTCGTTACCTGGGGTTGGAAGACTGCAATGCGGCGCAACGGATCGCCGGCGGACCAAAGGCCTGCCCGGGAGGGTGCCTCGGCCTAGCCTCTTGTCAACGGGCCTGCCCCTTTGATGCAATTGAAATGACTGCGGATGGTTTGGCCGTGATCAGCCGAGAAAAATGCACTGGCTGCCGAAAGTGTGTTGCTGTCTGTCCTCGTGATGTGATTCGCATGACCCCTTACGAATCGAGTATCCACGTGATGTGCAACAGCCATGATAAGGGTGCGGCCGTGCGCAAGTATTGCCAGATCGGTTGCATCGGTTGCCACATCTGCCACAAGACTGTCCCTGACGCATACAAGGTAGAAGACTTTCTGGCGACCGTTGTTTATGAACAGGATGCGGAAGCGTTTGAGGCGATTGCCAAGTGCCCGACCAAGTGTATTCGCGATTTTAACGAGGGTTACCCGGAGGGCAGTACCTTTTTGCCTCTCAATAATGATAATTCGGATGCGGCCTGATGTGGCGGCTGATTAGGTAGCGGTTGGTAATGAAGCTGAGAACCTTCAAAGGCGGGATTCACCCCCCGGACAACAAACAATGGACGTCGCATAAGGCCATCGAGGATTGCCCGTTGCCGGACGAACTGGTTGTGCCTTTGTCGCAGCATATTGGCGCTCCGTCAGTTGCCTGCGTGGAGCTTGGTCAGCATGTGGCCAAAGGGCAGGAAGTCGGCTCTGCCAAAGGTTTCGTCTCGGTCCCCGTACATGCATCGACGTCCGGTGAAGTCGTTGCGATCGAGAATCGTCCTCATCCTTTCGGAAGGTCTATGCCTGCCGTCGTCATAAAGCCCGACGGTGAAGACAGCTGGTTGTGCAATTTGCAGTTTACCGACCCTGGGTCGCTTACGTCCGAAGAGGTGATTGAGAAGGTTCGTCAGGCTGGTGTGGTCGGTATGGGAGGCGCGGCTTTTCCTGCTCATGTCAAGATGTTGCCGCCACCTGAAAAACCAATCCGCACCCTGATCTTCAACGGGGTCGAGTGTGAGCCTTACCTGACCGCTGACCACCGCATGATGCTCGAGGAGTCGGAGCGGGTGTTGCAAGGCGTTGCACTGCTTCAGTATGTGTACGGTGCGGAGCGCGTGGTGATCGGCATTGAGGCCAACAAACCGGATGCCATTGCCCTACTGAAGAAACAATCTGCCGATGCTCCGATTGAGATCCTGCCGTTGGAGGTCAAGTACCCGCAAGGTGCAGAGAAACAATTGATAGCCGCAGTCACCGGCAGAGAAGTCCCTTCGGGAGGCTTGCCTATGGATGTCGGTGTTGCAGTGCATAATGTTTCGACCGCAGCCGCTGTGACCGATGCCGTCATGTTGGGTCGGCCACTGATTGAACGGGTCTGCACGGTAACCGGTCCGGCGATCAAGGAACCTAAGAACTTACGTGTCCGCATCGGCATGCCTCTTTCGCACCTGGTGGAGGTTTGTGGCGGTTTGGTTGAAGAAACGAGCAAAATTATCCTCGGTGGCCCGATGATGGGATTTACCCAGGTAGGGTTTGATGTCCCGGTTGTTCGCGGCACCTCAGGGTTGTTATTGTTGCGTGAAGAAGATGTTGCGAAAAGCCCTGAAGGGCCGTGTATTAGGTGTGCGCGCTGTGTGCAGGCTTGTCCAATGAATTTACTGCCAACCACAATTGCCGCTTATGCGCGGCGAGACCTGGTTGTAGAAACTGAAGAGTATTGCGTCATGGATTGTATCGAATGCGGTAGCTGCGGTTATGTCTGTCCGGCAAGCATTCCGCTGGTGCAGGCGATCCGGCACGGCAAAGCTGCCGTGCTCGCCAAGAAGAGAAAAGCACTGTTATAATGAGCCAGCAATTTTATCTGTCATCATCGCCTCACGTTCATGCCGGGGAGACTACCTCCAGTGTCATGCGTGCTGTGCTGTATAGTCTGATGCCAGCCTGTATTGTTGCGATCTACTTCTTTGGCCCGTCCGCTCTGAGCGTTCTACTGATTGCAACTCTTGGCTGTCTGGCGACAGAAGTTGTCTGCCAACGCCTGATGAGACAGCCGGTGACGATTGCTGATGGCAGCGCTGCTATTACAGGAGTGCTTCTGGCCCTCAACCTACCGCCGACCAGCCCGTGGTGGTTGACGTTGCTGGGTGCGGTGATCGCGATTGCCGTTGGCAAGCAGGTCTACGGAGGCCTTGGCTCCAATCCTTTCAATCCTGCCCTGGTTGCCCGGGTCGTGCTGCTGATCTCCTTTCCGGTACAGATGACCACCTGGTCTGCACCGGCGCCACTGGGTTCCGGACTTGACCTGGTGACAACGGCAACCCCTCTGGGTGAATGGAAAAATGCCGTCATGCTCACCGGCGAAATGCCCGCCGCAATGCAGGGCAGCATGGCCGGTTATTTCCTGGGGAATATGCCCGGCTGTATCGGTGAAGTATCAGCTCTGGCTCTGTTGCTCGGTGCGGCCTATCTCCTTTATCGTCGAATTCTGACCTGGCATATCCCGGCGACCTACGTCGGCACGGTGGTCCTGCTTTCCGGCGTGTTCTGGCTGATCAATCCCGCCAGGTACCCCAGCCCGGTTTTTCACCTGGTGACCGGCGGACTGGTCCTGGGGGCTTTCTACATGGCCACTGACATGGTGACCACGCCGGTGTCGACTCGGGGCATGCTATTCTTTGGCATGGGCTGCGGTGTGTTGACCGTCCTGATTCGTTTGTTCGGCGGATATCCTGAAGGAGTTTCGTTTGCGATTCTTCTAATGAATGCTGCGACGCCTCTGATTGACCGTTACACGAAACCGAGAACCTTCGGCTCCTTACGTCAAGGGGGCAGGGTATGAACAGCATGCCACGTCTGATCCTGGTCCTGACGCTGATTACTGCCGGCGCCGGCCTGATCCTTTCCCTGGTCGAGGCAGTGACCCGTGAACCGATTGCCGAGCAGCGTCGTCTGGAAACCTTGCGTGCCCTGCAGGCGGTCCTGCCGCAATCGAATAATTCGCCTGACGAGGACACGCAGCAACTCGTCACGGGCAAGGACAAGCGCGGTCGGGATGTGCTGCGGACTTTTTACCGTGGCAGGCAGGACGGTACGCTGAGCGGGATCGCATTCAAAGTCGTAGCGCCCGATGGTTACAGCGGCAATATTGAAGTTATGGTCGGCATTGATCCGGACGGCACGATTGCCGGGATTGAGATCCTCAGCCATACTGAAACCCCCGGCCTGGGCGACAAGATTGCCTTGCCGGCATTCAAGGCAATTTTCGCCGGCAAAAACCTCGGGAACGCTGATTGGCGGGTCAAGAAGGATGGTGGTGAGTTTGATCAGATCACCGGTGCGACCATCTCACCCCGGGCTGTGGTCGGTGCCGTGCGCAAGGGGTTGGAGTTCTATCGTGATCATCGGGACGAAGCCCTTGCTGAAAACCAGGGAGGCAAGCCATGACCCTCGGCCAGGAATTTCGTAAAGGCTTCTGGCAGCACAATGCCGTGTTCCGTCTGCTGCTTGGCCTCTGTCCGGCGCTGGCGGTCACCACCAGTGCCGAAAACGGTCTTGGTATGGGGCTGGCTACGACATTCGTTCTGGTGTGTTCGAACATCGTTGTGTCGTCTCTGCGCAAGCTAATCCCGGCAAAAGTGCGGATTCCGTCCTTTATCGTGGTCATCGCCTCTTTTGTCACCGTTGTACAGTTGTGCATGGAAGCCTACTTCTATGATCTGTACAAGGCGCTGGGGATTTTCATTCCGCTGATTGTCGTGAACTGCCTGATCCTCGGTCGCGCCGAAGCGTTTGCATCGAAGAACCGACTGGCCCCAGCGGTTGTCGACGGGGTGGGTATGGGGCTCGGTTTCACACTCGCGCTTTTTGTCCTCGGTTCGGTCCGTGAACTCTTCGGTTCGGGCTCCCTGCTCGGTTATTCTGTCTTCGGGCCGAGTTACCAGCCCCTGTTGTTGATGATCCTGCCCCCGGGCGCTTTTATCGCCATGGGCCTTTTGTTGGCTGCAATGAACAAGTTTGACGCACGTCGCGACTAAATAACCCCACCTCTCTTAATCCTTTATCCTGCCTGCCTGAACAAGGGATTAATCTACTCTAAGACAGCTAATTGCCAAAGCTTTTTTATCTTTTTAAGTTCCTGACTAAAATAATCATAAAGTACCGAAAGATGGGCGTTTGCAAGCATTCGGATTGCATACTGTATACTGTATTTTTCGCTTGACAAAGCCCCGTATTTATCCTAACTTGCAGTCGGCCAAAATGCCGTTTCGCTATAGTTGCGGCCATTGAAATTTTGCACTCACCTGGCAGGAGGACCCTATCAATGCTGGATAGATATCTACCGATTCTCACCCTGATCATTATCGCATTATGTTTTTCGTTCGGAGCGGCCATTCTGTCCCGGCTGGTCGGCGAAAAAAAACCGTCAGCGGTTAAATTGGCTCCATACGAGTGCGGCATGCCGCCCGTCGGTTCGGCCCGTGAGCGGTTCTCCATCAAGTTCTACATCATCGCCATGCTCTTCATCGTTTTCGATATCGAGGTGGTATTCATGTACCCCTGGGCCGTCATGTTCAAGCGTCTCGGCCTGTTCGGCTTTGTTGAGATGGGGGTCTTTATTCTGATTCTTCTCGTTGGTTACGCATACGTTTGGAAAAAAGGAGCTCTGGAATGGGAGTAGAGGAAACTCTGGGTAATAACATTATTACCACGTCGCTTGACAAGGTCGTCAACTGGTCTCGCTCTAAATCTCTCTGGCCGCTGACTTTCGGTCTCGCCTGCTGCGCTATTGAGATGATGGCGACCGGTGCCGCCCGTTTTGACCTGGACCGCTTTGGTGTACTTTTCCGCGCGTCACCGCGACAGGCCGACCTTATCGTTATCGCCGGAACCGTAACCAAGAAGATGCTGCCGGTTATCGAAACGGTTTACGAGCAGATGCCGGAACCGCGTTACGTAATCGCCATGGGCGCCTGTGCGTGCTCGGGGGGGATCTTCGACACTTACAGCACGGTCCAGGGGATCGACGAGTCGCTGCCGGTCGACGTTTACATCCCCGGTTGCCCGCCCCGCCCGGAAGGCCTGCTCTACGGCCTGATGAAGCTGCAGGAAAAGATCATGAAGGAGAAGAATTCCTTCGGCGCCAGTATCGGCGTTGGTGAGCGGATCAACGGTTGATTGCGATCAACAACTTTAACCCAGATAGACAGGATACAACCTTATGAGTGTACAGGCTGCTGACAAACTGAAGGACAAGTTCGGCGATACGGTACTCGAAACCATCGAATTTCGTGGTGAAACCACCGTGGTTGTCAAGAAAGAGGATATTGTCGCTGTTTGCGCTTTCCTGAAGGAAGAGCTTGGTTTTAACTTCCTGACCGATCTCTGTGGTGTCGATTACATGGGGCAGGCCCCTCGCTTCATGGTGGTTTATCACCTCTATAACATTGGCACACACACCCGTTTGCGTATCAAGGCCCCGGTTGAAGAGAATGACGCCCGGATTGATACCGTGAGCGGTGTCTGGTCGACGGCGAACTGGCAGGAGCGCGAGACCTGGGACCTGATGGGGATTACCTTCAACAACCATCCTGACCCGCGTCGCATCCTGATGCCCGACGACTGGGTCGGTCACCCGCTGCGCAAGGATTATCCGGTGCAGGGCCCCGACCGCGAGCCCTACCAGGATCGGCTGGAATAAAGAGCCCTTATTTTTACAAATTCAAGTATCTCCTGAATATAGACGAGGCAGAAATATGGCGAATTTTGAAACCATGACCATCAACATGGGCCCCCAGCATCCTTCGACGCACGGGGTGTTGCGGCTGGTTCTGGAGCTGGACGGCGAAATTGTTCGCAAGGCGACCCCTCATATCGGTTATTTGCACCGTGGTATTGAGAAGCTTTCCGAACACAGGACCTACCACCAGATCCTGCCGTTGACTGATCGGCTCGACTATCTGGCCCCCATGCACAACAATCTCGGCTACGTGCTGGCCGTGGAGAAGCTGCTTGGGATCACCGATCAGATTCCCGAGCGTGCCCAGGTGGTGCGTGTTCTGCTCGCCGAGTTGACACGACTCAAGAGCCACCTGGTGTGGCTGGCGTGTCACGCTCTCGATATCGGCGCCATGACCGTGTTCATCTACTGCTTCCGCGAGCGTGAGCACATCATGGACATCTACGAGAAGATTTCCGGTGCTCGTATGACCTCCAACTATTTCCGTGTTGGTGGCCTTTCGGCAGATCTCCCCGCCGGTCTGGATAAGGAGATTCGCGATTTTGTCAACACCATGCCTGGATATATCGATTCCTATGAAGGGCTGCTGACCGGCAACAAGATCTGGCAGAAGCGTATCATGGGCGTTGGCATGCTCAGCGCTGAAGATGCCATCGACCTGGGAGTTACCGGCCCCTGCCTGCGCGCCTCGGGCGTTGACTGGGACCTGCGTCGCGACCAGCCTTACTCAGGTTATGAAGACTATGATTTCGATGTGATTGTCGATGACGGTTGCGATACCTGGGCCCGCTATCACTGCCGGCTCAAGGAAATGCGCGAGTCGTGCAAGCTGATCCACCAGGCGCTGGACAAGCTCAAGCCCGGCCCGATCCTGGCTGACGTACCGAAAGTTGTCCTGCCGTCCAAGCAGGATACCGTCAACTCCATCGAAGGCCTGATCCATCACTTCAAGATTATCAGTGAGGGCTTCAAGCCCGACGCTGGTGAAGTTTATGTCGGTGTCGAGAACCCCAAAGGCGAAGTCGGCTTTTATCTGGTTTCCGACGGATCGCCCCGGCCGTATCGCATGAAGATCCGTCCGGCCTCATTCATTAACCTCCAGGCCTTGCCCAAGATGGTCGAAGGTTCGATGATCGCAGACGTTGTCGCGGTTATCGGAACGCTCGATATCGTTCTGGGCGAGATCGACCGCTAATCTGCCGCGAGGATAAGGAATCAGCTTATGAGTGAAGCAGTCGAAACCACAGTAGAAGAGCAGGACGTCGACCTGACCGGAGCGAACCAGATTCTCGACAAGTATGTCGATTTCCCTGGTGCCCTGATGCCGGCGCTGCAGGAGATTCAGGAGTTTTACGGCTACATCCCCGAGCCGACGGTACATCTTACCGCCGAACGTCTGAACATCTACGCAAGCCAGATTTATGGCGTACTGACCTTTTATGCGCAGTTCCACCTGCAGCCGCGTGGCAAATACATCATCCGCGTCTGTATGGGAACCGCCTGTCACGTCAAGGGCGCCGGCCGGATCGCCGACACGATCAAGGAACGCCTGGGCGTCGGCCATGCCGAAACCACGGAAGATCTCAAGTTCACCGCCGAATACGTAGCCTGCATCGGTGCCTGTGGTATGGCGCCGGTCATCATGGTCGGCGACGGGACCTACGGTTCATTGACCGTCCAGAAAACCGACGAAGTCATTAAAAAATACCAGCAGATGGATTGATAACTGATCGAGGATTTTATGGCCGAAACAGCTGAAAATATCCAAGTACTTGTCTGTACCGGAACCGGTGGCTTCGCCTCCGGAGCCCAGGGCGTCATCGATGCCTTTGAGTCAGAATTTGCGAAGCAAGGTGTTGAAGCCAAGATTGGCAAGCGCTGCGATATCAAGAAGACCGGTTGCCGCGGGTTGTGTGCCAATGACGTTCTGGTTGACGTCATACTGCCCGGTCAGGAAGCTGTGACCTACGATTTTGTGACCGCTGAACTGGTGCCGCAGATCGTTGAAGAGCACATGCTCAAGAACGAGGCTGTGGAAAAGAAAGTCGCCGGCAAATATTACAACCAGTTCCTTGAAAAACAGCAACGCATCATCTTCTCTCGCTGCGGCACCATCGACGCGGAAAGCCTTGACGATTTCCTGGCGCACAAGGGGTTCTCAGGCATCAAGAAGGCTGTGACCATGGCTCCCGAGGAAGTCATCGAGGAAGTCAAGAAGTCCGGTCTGCGTGGTCGGGGCGGCGGTGGTTTCCCGACCGGTGTCAAGTGGTCCTTCTGTAAAGCGACACCGGGCGATCACAAATACCTGATCTGCAATGCTGACGAGGGCGACCCAGGCGCTTTCATGGACCGCTCGGTTCTCGAAGGCGATCCCTACGGAGTGATCGAGGGGATGATGATCGCCGCCTACGCAATCGGCTGTGATTACGGTTACGTCTACTGCCGCGCGGAATACCCGCTGGCCATCAAGCGTTTGCAGAAAGCGATCGACACCTGCCATGAAAAGGGCATTCTCGGTGACAACTGCATGGGCCTCGGCTTCAAGTTCGATATGCGAATCAAGGCCGGTGCCGGCGCTTTCGTCTGCGGTGAAGAAACTGCGCTGATGGCATCGATTGAAGGTGAGCGCGGCATGTCCCGTCCCCGTCCGCCATTCCCGGCAGTGCGCGGCCTCTGGGGCAAGCCGACCAACATCAACAACGTTGAGACGTTTGCCAACGTTTCCTACATCTTCTACAACGGCGCCGACTGGTTCAGTTCGATCGGCACCGAAGGCACCAAGGGCACCAAGATCTTCGCCCTGACCGGCAAGGTCAAGCATACCGGCCTGGTCGAAGTCCCTGCCGGAACCACCATGAAGGAAGTCATCTACGACGTCTGTGGCGGGATTCTGAATAACCGCAAGTTCAAGGCGGTTCAGGCCGGTGGCCCGTCGGGTGGTTGTCTGCCGGCAGAAGCTCTGGATGCCGAAGTTGATTACGACTCCCTGATCAAGGCTGGAGCCATGATGGGTTCCGGGGGCCTGGTGGTCATGGACGAGACGACCTGCATGGTCGATATCGCCCGCTTTTTCCTCAACTTTACCCGCGTGGAATCATGCGGCAAATGTATTCCCTGCCGGATCGGCCTGAAGATCATGCTCGAAATTCTCGAGCGGATCACGCAGGGCAAAGGCCAGGAAGGTGACATCGAATTGCTGGAAGACATGGCCTACGACATCAAGAAGAGTTCACTCTGTGGTCTGGGCCAGACGGCTCCGAACCCGGTTCTCTCGACGATCCGTTATTTCCGCCATGAGTACGAAACGCATATCAAGGAGCAGGAGTGCCCATCGCACAGCTGCAAACCACTGCTGCATTTCAAGGTTATCGAAGAGAAATGCAAGAAGTGCGGCATTTGTCCGAAGGTCTGCCCGGTAGACTGCATCACGTGGGAAAAGGGCCAGGTGGCCGTTATCGACCGCGAGGTGTGCACCGAGTGTACTTCCTGTTACGACGCCTGCCGTTTCATGGCAATTGAATAGTAATTACCAAAGATATTCACTGACGATACGAGGACACGATGGTTAACCTGACAATCGACGGTACACAGGTCACAGTCAGCAAGACGGCCACAATCTACGAAGCGGCCAAGGAAATCGGGATCAAAATCCCGGTGCTCTGCTACGCCAAGAAGTTGCTGCCCTACGGCGCCTGCCGGTTCTGCCTGGTGCAGGTCGAGCAGATGAAGGGCCGCCTCATCCCAGCCTGCACCACGCCGGTCAGCGAAGGGATGGTTGTGACGACCACCTCTGAAGAGATCGAGAAAGTTCGCAAGACGGTCATGGAATTCCTGCTGGTCAATCACGTGCTCGACTGCCCGGTCTGCGACAAGGGCGGTGAATGTGACCTGCAGGACCTGGCCTATGAGTTCGGTTCGACCAGCAATCGTTTCGAAGGTGAGAAATTTGACCTGCCGACCGACGAGATCAACCCCCTGATCGAACGCAACATGAACCGCTGCGTGCTCTGCGGGCGCTGCGTACGGGTTTGCGACGAGGTGGTCGGATATGGTTCCTACTCGTTCATCAACCGTGGCTTTGAAACCAAGATTGCTACTGCATATGACCGCGGCCTGAGCTGTGAATTCTGCGGCCAGTGCGTGTCCTTGTGCCCGGTCGGGGCGATCCTGCCGCGGCCGTTCAAGTTCAAGGCGCGGCCATGGCAGATCAAGGAAGTCAACTCCGTCTGTGGTTACTGCGGTAACGGCTGCACAGTGACCCTTGGCGTCAAGGACAATAAGGTTGAAACCATCCGCTTCAACGATGAGATCGGTGTCAATGATGGCAACCTCTGTATCCGCGGACGCTTCGGTTATTCCTATGTCAACCATGAGGATCGCCTGACCAAGCCTCTGGTACGCAAAGACGGTCAGCTGGTTGAGGTTGAGTGGGATGAAGCTCTGCAGGTTGCAGCCGACGGCCTTGCCAAGGCTCAGCAGGGACAAGGCGCGGGGATCCTGTCCGGTGCCCGCCTGACCAACGAAGAGCTTTTCATGCTTAAGCAGGTTGCCAAAACCCTGGGCACTGAAAATCTCGATAACTCGGGCGGCGAGTGCTACAAGGGCGTCACCGAAGGTCTCAAGGAGACGCTCGGTGTTACAGCCTCTACCGGCACCTTCCCGCAGATCGAGAATGCTGACGTCATCCTGGCGATCCGCTCCGATTTCTATGAAACACACCCGGTGGTCGGCATGGTGGTCAACCAGGCGATTCGCCGGAATGAAGCACAGCTCCTGGTCGTTGCCGACAAGAAAGGCAAACTGAGCAAGCTGCCGAGAGCGAAAACCCTCTTGAGCCAGCCCGGCCTGGAACTGGATGTTGTCAACGCGATGTGCAAGGTCCTGCTTGATGAAGGGCTGGCAAAAACAGACGGTGTTGACGGTGTCGAGGAATTGAAAGCTACTCTGGCCGACTTCGATCCTGCCCAGGTTGCCAAGCGGACCGGTGTGGATGCAGCAGCCCTGCAGGCTGCGGCCAGGCAACTGGCCGGCGCCGGTAATGCCGCCATCCTGCTGGCGTACGGTTTGCCCTATCAGGGGCTGAACAAGGAACTGGCAACTGCAGCGGCCAATCTGGCGATGCTGGCCGGAATTGCCGGCAGAGCAGGCAGCGGCCTGTATCTCTGCGGCGAGAAGGCCAACAGCCAGGGCGCTATCGACCTCGGGATTCTGCCGCAAGGCAAGGGGTTGGGTGCCCAGGCGATGCTGGCCGCTGCCGCCGCTGGCAAGCTGGACGCACTGTACGTGGTCGCCGAAGATCCGTTGAGCAGCTACCCGGACCGTGACAGTATCGCCAAGGCGCTTGAACAAGTACCCTTCCTGGTCGTTCAGGACCTGTTCCTGTCGCCGACCGCCGAGCAGGCAGACGTGGTTCTCCCTGCAGCGTCGTTCGCCGAAAAGGATGGCACGTTTACGAATGCTGAGCGCCGCATCCAGAGAGTCCGCCCCGGGATCAAGAGCCCCGGCGAAGCCCGCAGCGACGGTGCGATTTTGACCGCCCTGGCAGGCAAGCTGGGCAGCAGTCTCGTCTTTACCGGTCCGGCAGCGATCTTTGCTGAAATTGGCAAGCAAGTCCCGGCTTACGCAGAATTCAATTACAACGAAATCGGCCCCCAGGGAGTTGTCTGGGGAGGCGAGACCCTGCAGCCGGCCAGCCGTACACTGGTTGCGGTCGCTGGCGGTGTCGCCGCCGATGGAGACTTCAAGCTGGTCACCGGCAGCGCGCTGTACCACAGCGGTACGGTATCCACCCGGGCCAAGGGTCCGATGGCGGTTCTGTCCGAAGCTTATCTTGAACTCTGCCGCGAAGATGCTGCAGGACTGCAGGTCGCAGACGGTGATCTGATCAAGGTGAGCGGCAACGGCGCAGAACTGAAGCTGAAAGTAAAAGTCGGCAACCGTCTGCCTAAGGGGGTCGTTTTCGCCCCCTACCACTTTGCCGAGGCGCAGGTTAATCGTCTCTACAAGGGCGAAGCCGTTATTTCGGTCAAATTGACCAAGTAGTATTCGAGCAACCCTGCGGGAGATCAAGTTCTACCCGGGGCGTGAATAAATTTCGCAGAGCAAGATTAATCCGATAAGAGGAAGAGGAAGATCATGACGCCTGAAATGTTGAGCCTCTCAAACAGTCCCGGAATTTTTATCGGGATCATGTTGGTGAAAATCCTGGTGGTCTTTACGGTCGTGATGCTGTCAGTTGCTTACGCAACCTGGTGGGAGCGCAAGATCATCGGCCACATGCAGACCCGCCTTGGACCGATGCGCACCGGTTGGCATGGTCTCCTGCAGCCGTTTGCCGATGGCATCAAGCTGTTTTTCAAGGAGGAGATCATCCCGACTCAGGCGACAATCGTGCCGTTCCTGCTGGCGCCAGCGATGATCCTGGTTCCGGCGTTGATTACGGTTGCTGTCATTCCGTTCGGTCCCGACCTGAAATTGTTCGGTTTCATGGTTCCCCAGCAGATCACCGATCTCAATATCGGCGTTCTTTACATCCTGGCCTTCGCCGGCCTCGGTATCTATGGCATCGTTCTGGCAGGCTGGGCATCGAACAGCAAGTACTCCCTGCTCGGCGGCGTCCGTGCGTCGGCCCAGATGATTTCTTACGAACTGGCCGCTGGCCTGACGATTATTGCCGTTTTCATGCTCTCGGAAACCTTGAGCCTGCGCGAAATCGTTGCTCTGCAGCAGAAGCCTCTCTGGGGTGTCTGTTCCTTTGTTCCGAACTGGTACGTTTTCACCCAACCGCTGGCTTTCGGGCTCTTCATCATAACGGGACTGGCAGAGATCAACCGGACCCCCTTCGATATGCCTGAAGCTGAGAGCGAGCTGGTCTCCGGTTTCTGTACTGAATATTCCTCGATGAAGTATGCACTCTTCTTCATGGCGGAATACGCCAATATGATCGTCATCTCGGCGATTGCCGTTACGCTGTTCCTCGGCGGCTGGAGCGCACCGCTCAACTGGGGGCCCCTTAACATGATCCCCGGTTTCATCTGGTTGCTGGCGAAGATTTATTTCCTGATGTTCTGTTTCATGTGGCTGCGTGCGACCTTCCCCCGCGTCCGCTATGACCAGTTGATGCGCATGGGCTGGAAAGTTCTCCTGCCCCTGGCCCTGGCCAATGTCGTGGTTACCGGCCTTGTGGTCGTGGTCCTGCAATAACCCGTTACCTTTGAGTCTTTTAAGAGGTCTAGATCATGTTCAAAGAATTTGCCAAAGGGCTGAGCATCACCTTCAAACACATGCTGCCGGGTCATTCGACTACCGTGCAGTACCCGAAAGTCAAGCTCACGCCGTCCGATCGTTTCCGTGGACTGCATCGCCTGGTCCCTGCCCAGGACCGCGAAAAGTGCGTCGCCTGCTATCTCTGTCCGACTGTCTGTCCCGCCAAGTGCATCACGGTAGAGTCGGCCGAGAATGAACAGGGTGAGAAGTACCCGAAAGTTTACACGATAGATCTGCTGCGCTGTATCTTCTGCGGTTATTGCGTGGAAGCCTGCCCGGTTGAGGCCATTGAAATGACGGGGGCCTACGAACTGGCCAATTACAAGCGTGAAGATTTTGAATTCACCAAGCAGCGGCTGCTGAAATAAGCCAGGAGGAGCGTAGAACTCATGGAGATTTTGTTATTTTATTCGGTCGCACTGGTTGCTGTACTCTCGGGTTTCCTGGTGATTCGCTGCCAAAGTCCGGTCAACAGTGCTCTGGGCCTGGTCAACACCTTCTTCTGCCTGGCAATATTCTATGTCATGTTGCACGCGCCGTTCATGGCAGCGATCCAGATCATGGTTTATGCCGGCGCGATTATGGTGCTGATCCTGTTCGTCATCATGCTGCTCAATCTCGGTACGGAAGCGCGCCAGCGCTACACCAACGGGATTGTCTGGTCAGCCCTCGCCAGTCTCCTGGTGCTCTTCAACGTGATTTACTTCATCAAACGTGGCCGGGTAACGGGCGCCGAGGGAGATCTCACTGCCTTCCAGGTTGAAAGCGTCGGTCATGTAGAGCTGATTGGCAAGGCCATGTTCACCGAGTTCCTCCTGCCCTTTGAAATTGCATCCATCCTCCTGCTGGTTGCGATTGTCGGGGCGGTCGTACTCGCCAAAAAAGAAGTTTAAGAAGAGGACTACGGGAGACATAATAATGATTAGCGTTTACCACTACATGAGCGTTGCCGCGATTCTCTTTGCCATGGGCACCTATGGTGTTTTGACCCGACGGAATGCAATTGTCATCTTCATGTGCGTTGAACTGATGCTTAACTCGGTCAACCTGACTTTTATTTCACTGTCGAGTCACTTACAAAATATAGACGGCCAGATCTTCGTCTTCTTTGTAATGGCGGTCGCCGCTGCCGAGGCAGCCGTTGGTCTTGCCCTGATGATTGCTTTTTACAGGAATCGGGATTCGATCGACGTACAAAATATCAATATGCTGAAATGGTGAGCGCCTTACGCCCACTTTTCCTAAGAAGCTTACTTCGTTCGGAGGAGAGATAGATGTACGATAAACTGTGGCTTATACCCTTCTTCCCGTTGCTCGGTTCGATCATCAACGGGTTGCTTGGCAAGCGGTTCATCAAGAACGAAAAGGTCATTGGCGCCATCGGTACCGGTGCTATATTCCTTTCGTTCCTGGTCTCCTGCAAGTTCTTTTACCAACTGGTTAACGACTCCGTAAAGATTCACGAGACGGTCGTGGCGTCGTGGATGTCGGTTGGCAACCTGCAGGTCGACTGGGGGTTCCTGCTCGATCCACTTTCAGCCATCATGCTCATGGTGGTTTGCGGGGTCGGCACCCTGATCCATCTCTACTCGATCGGTTACATGCATGGTGAGGAGGGCTTCTATCGCTTCTTCTGCTACATGAACCTGTTCGCCTTCTCCATGCTCATGCTGGTGCTGGGCAGCAACGCCCTGGTCATGTTCGTCGGCTGGGAAGGTGTCGGTCTCTGCTCCTACCTGTTGATCGGGTATTACTTTGAAAAGCAGAGTGCCGGCGATGCCGCCAAGAAGGCGTTCGTCATGAACCGTGTTGGCGACTTCGGTTTCCTGCTCGGCCTGTTTACCATCTTCTGGACCCTTGGCAGCAAGCATGGTGTCTGGACGATCAACTTTGTTGAAATCAGCGAGAATGCGCACCTGCTCTCCGGTGACATGATGCTCGGGCTTGGCGTGACGACGGTTGCGACCCTTTGCTTCTTCCTCGGCGCAACCGGCAAATCCGCCCAGCTGCCACTCTTTACCTGGCTGCCTGACGCCATGGAGGGCCCGACCCCGGTCTCGGCCCTGATCCATGCAGCGACCATGGTCACTGCCGGTGTCTACATGATCGGTCGTATGAACGTGCTCTTCGCCATGAGCCCGCTGACCATGTCGGTGGTTGCGCTGGTCGGTGCCCTGACGGCGATCTTTGCCGCCACCATCGGTTTCGCTCAGAACGACATCAAGCGCGTCCTGGCCTACTCGACCGTCTCCCAGCTCGGCTTCATGTTCGTCGCCATGGGTGTCGGCGCCTTTACCGCCGGGATCTTTCATCTTATGACTCACGCCTTCTTCAAGGCCTGTCTGTTCCTCGGTTCCGGTTCAGTCATCCATGCCATGCACCATGCCCTGCATCATGCTCACCTGGATGATGATGCGCAGGATATGCGCAACATGGGTGGCCTGCGCAAGAAGATGCCGATTACCTGGGCAACCTTCGGTATCTCATGCCTGGCGATCTCCGGCCTGCCGTTCTTCTCCGGTTTCTTCTCCAAGGATGAGATCCTGTGGTGGGCGTTTGCCTCGACCCGAGGCAACAAAGTCGTCTGGGTCATCGTCGTGGTTGCAGCGTTCATGACGGCATTCTACATGTTCCGCTGCCTCTACATGACCTTCTACGGTGAGCAGAAAACCAACCCGAAAGCAAAGGATCACGTTCACGAGTCGCCCTGGGTGATTACCCTGCCCCTGGTTGTTCTGGCCGGCCTTGCCACTGTTGGCGGTTTTGTCGGCATCCCGCACGCGATTGATGTTGCTCACATCGGCAACAAGCTGGAGCATTTCCTTGCACCGGTTTTCCATCACTCCCAGCAACTGCACAACATCGAAGCCCACGGCACGGCCAGCACCGAAATCATGTTGATGATCTTCTCGGTCGTGGTAGCTCTGGCCGGGATCGGGGTCGCGACGATGATGTATCTGAAGAATCCGGATATGCCTGCGAAGTTTACGGCAAAATTTTCAAAGCTGCATCGCTGGGTTTTCAACAAGTGGTACGTTGATGAAGCCTACGATGTGCTGTTTGTCAACAGTACCAAGAAACTCGGCCTCTTCTGCTGGAGAGGGTTCGATGTCAAGGTGATCGACGGCATTGTCAACGGACTCGCCAAGCTGGTCGGCGCGATATCCACGGCACTGCGTCACACTCAAACCGGTCTATTCCATAATTATGCCCTGACAATGGTTTTCGGCACGGTGGTCATGTTGGCCATTTTTATCCTCAACTAAGTAGAACGTTAAGCGTTGATATAAGGAGCAAGGATCCATGACAGACCATCTTCTTAGCCTGATGACCTTTTTCCCGCTGGTAGGAATGCTGGTAGTTCTTTTCCTGCCCCGGGAGGCCGACCGCCTGATCAAGTCAGTTACGTTGATCTTTACGATCATCATTTTCCTGATCAGCCTGCCGCTCGGCTTTGACGACGTCTTCATCGGCTCGTCGGCCATGCATTACACTGAATTTGCCAAATGGATCAGCATCGGCAAGTACTTCCAGATGAATTACCACGTCGGAATTGACGGTATCAGCCTCTGGCTGGTACTTCTGACGACCTTCATCATGCCGCTCACCGTGCTGTCCACCTGGCATGCCGTGGAGCGCAACACAAAAGGGTTCATGGCACTGTTGCTGCTGCTGGAAACCGGTATGCTTGGAGCCTTCATCTCACTGGACCTGTTCCTCTTCTACGTTTTCTGGGAATTGATGCTGGTGCCGATGTATTTCCTGATCGGTATCTGGGGTGGCAAGAACCGGGTTTATGCCGCGATCAAGTTCTTCCTCTTCACTGCGGTCGGTTCGCTCCTGATGCTGGTTGCGATCATCTACGTTTACTATTTCTCGATCAAAGCCGGCGTTCCATTTGAAAACGGCTTCAGCGTGGCCCATTTCTCCCAACTGGATATCCCGGCACACCTGCAGACCTGGCTGTTCGCCGCATTTGCCTTCAGCTTTGCCATCAAGGTGCCGATGTTCCCGGTCCATACCTGGTTGCCCGATGCACATACCGAAGCACCGACGGCCGGCTCGGTTATCCTTGCTGCCATCCTGCTGAAGATGGGGACCTACGGCTTTATCCGTTTCGCTATCCCGCTGTTCCCGGTCGCGACGCTGAAATTCACCCCGTTCCTGGCACTGTTGGCGGTGATCGGCATTATTTACGGGGCGCTGGTCGCCATGATGCAGGATGACGTCAAGAAGCTGGTCGCCTATTCATCGGTATCCCATCTTGGCTTTGTCATGCTGGGGATCTTTGCCATGAACCTGCAGGGCATGTCCGGTGGCATACTGCAGATGATCAACCACGGTATTTCGACCGGCGCGCTCTTCCTCATCGTCGGGTTCATCTACGAGCGTCGCCATACCCGTCTGATTGCAGATTTCGGTGGTCTGAGCAAGGTCATGCCGGTGTTCGCCACGATCTTCATGATCGTGACCTTCTCTTCAATCGGGTTGCCCGGGACAAACGGTTTTGTTGGCGAGTTCCTGATCCTGGTCGGTGCTTTTGAAAGTGAACTGCGAATCTTTACCGTGTTTGCGACCACCGGTGTCATCCTGGCTGCAGTCTATATGCTCTGGGTGTTCCAGCGCGTCATGATGGGCAAGGTCACCAATCCGAAGAACGAGAACCTGAAAGACCTGTCAGCGCGAGAATTGGCCGTTATGCTGCCATTGGTACTGTTCATCTTCTGGATCGGTTTTTACCCGAACACCTTCCTCGAGAAGATGAACCCATCTGTTGACAACCTGATCAACCAGGTCAAAGAGAAACAGCATGTCGCCATGATGGTTGAAAACCTGGATCAATCAGTGACAAAAGTTATCGTTAACGAATAAATTAGATTCCATAGCGTTTGAGGAGCCATTCAATGGATAACAACCTGGTGCAAATTGCCCTGCAGAACGTCAATATGGCGGCCATATTGCCGTCTCTCATACTGACCTGCTTCGGCATGGGACTGCTGCTGATCAACGTATTCCTGCCTCGTGGCACCACGCGGCATGCTGTCTGGATCAGCCTGATCGGCTTGGTGGTCACGGGATTCTTTGTCATAACCGGCTGGGGGAATCCTCAATATGGATTCAATGATGCTGTCGCGATGGACAATTATGCCGCGTTCTTCAGTATCACCTTTCTTTTCGCCGCCGGGTTGACGATCCTGATGTCAGACGATTATCTGACGCGCGAAGGTTACCCTGTCAGTGAATATTACCCCCTGATTCTGTTTGCTACTGCAGGCGCCATGTGGATGGCCTCCGGAACCGACATGATGACGATCTTCCTTGGTCTGGAAGTCATGTCGATCTGCCTGTATGTTCTGGCCGGATTCTTCCGCGGCCAGGTTAAGTCAAACGAAGCAGGCCTGAAATACTTCCTGCTAGGTGCGTTCTCCACCGGCTTCCTTTTGTACGGTATGGCGCTGATCTATGGCGTCACCGGGTCCACCAAGCTGACGGAAATTGGCATTTATCTTAACGCACACGGCTCTCTGCTTGAGAACCCGATGACTCTTGCCGGGTTAGTCCTGCTTTCGATCGGTTTCCTCTTCAAGATTGCTGCTGCGCCTTTCCACATGTGGACGCCGGACGTCTATGAGGGCGCTCCGACTCCGATCACAGCTTTCATGAGTGCCGGGCCCAAAGCAGCGGCCTTTGCTGCGTTCCTGCGTATCATGGAATACTGCTTCTTCAGCCTGAAACCGGAATGGACCGCCATGCTGTGGGTCCTTGCGGTGTTGACAATGGTCGTTGGCAATGTGATTGCCATCAGCCAGACCAACGTCAAGCGGATGCTGGCCTACTCGTCGATAGCGCACGCCGGCTACGCAATGGTCGGGATGGTTGCTGCGAACGAGATCGGCTACTCGGGTATCCTCTTCTACATGCTGGCTTACACATTCATGAACATCGGTGCATTTGCCATCCTGGTCCTGGCAGGCAAAAAGGGTGAGGAGAACCTGACACTGGAAGGCTTCTCCGGATTCGGTTACAAGCGGCCTTTCCTCGGCGTTGCCATGACGATTTTCCTCTTTTCGCTGATGGGGTTGCCGCCCACCGCCGGTTTTGCAGGCAAGTTCTATATCTTTGCCGGTGCTATCAAGGCCGGTTATATCTGGCTGGCCATAATCGGCGTGCTCAACTCGGCTGTGTCGCTTTACTACTACCTGAGGGTCATGGTTTACATGTACTTCCGCGATCCGACTGAAGACTTTGCCTGGGTTTCCCTGCCGGCAACAGTGGCCATCTCGATCGTGATTGCGATCATCGGTGTGTTCTACCTCGGGATTATTCCTGGTGACGTTATGGAGCTGGCGAAACTCGCCGTATTCTAGCTTCAACACCTCTCGCGAGTTATCTCAAAGCCCCGGTCATTTATGACCGGGGCTTTGCAGCTTAGGGCAACAGGAGATCATCTGTTGCTCTAATTCCTTTATGTTTAAAACCAGAACCGGCGGGTCGCGTCCCGCCGGACGCCATACTTTTGTCCGGCAACAAAAGTATGCAAAAGTGCCTTCTCCTTGCGGAGGGCATCTCCTCTGCCGGTTGTCTGAGTCATCAATAGACGACCGAGCTGTAATGAAGATCCGGCCCGTTCAAAGGGCCTGACCTTTCCAGTGTGGTCTACAGGGAAAAGCCTAAAGCACCTGACCGATGACAATCCTCCACAGAAGGAGAGGCTCACAAGAGCCTCGGCTCCTGCGGGGGAAGTGTAGCGATGTAATCGTGCTCACTGATCTGAGTTGAGGTTGCCGCCTTGACGAGCCAGACATGCCCAGCGCAGCGCAGGCCCTTTTCTGCTTACTCTTTTGGGCCAGCAAAAGAGTAAGGCGCTGTCGGGGGGCGCAACCCCCGGGTTCTTTTGTCTTGTTTTTGACTTTCAGAGTAGAAACACAAGAGGGCAACAGATTAACCCTCGGTTCCTTCTCTAATCATAAAACCTGACTGAACTTTGTCAGCAGTCTGCAAGGCATCGGCCATTTATGACCGGGCTTTCTTTGTTTGTGCCGTACAGGTATGATTAATTTGAACACGGATTGGAGAAGTCGAAGGCTCGAACGACCTGAGCAGTTTTTGTTCCTGCATGAAAAATCGAATGTCTGTGCAAAGTAAAAGTCAGGTCGATCCAACTCCGGAAATTGCCGCACGCGCCGACAGAACCGGTCAAAGCAGATGAGTTCTTCCCGAGCTATGCAACGACACATCTGACTGAGAACAGCGAAAAGGCAGCTCAAAACCTGAAAATTGTTTCTTTCAACGTCAACAGTATTCGCACCCGCCTACACCAGCTTGCGGCTGTCATCGAAAAGCACCAGCCGGAAATCATTGCCCTCCAGGAAACCAAGGTCCAGGACCAGGACTTTCCGCAGTCTGATATCGAGGCCATGGGATACCGGGCGCTCTGGTTCGGGCAGAAGACTCATTACGGTGTGGCTCTGTTGAGTCGCAGTGCTCCATTTGATGCACAATTCGGTTTTGCCGGTGACGGTGATGAGGCACAGAGGCGTCTGATCGCCGCAAGTTACCCGTTGCAGGGGGGGGCCTTGCGGGTCGTCAACGGCTACTTCCCGCAGGGTGAAAGCCAAGACCATCCGGTTAAATTCCCGAACAAGGCGCGTTTTTATGCTGACCTGTTCAACGACCTGACCTCTCGGCGGAACCCCGAAGAGAGGCTGCTGGTGGTTGGCGACATGAACGTAGCTCCGGAAAACCAGGATATCGGCATCGGCGAGGAGAACGCCAGACGTTGGCTACGTACCGGAAAATGCAGCTTCCTGCCACAGGAGAGGGAGTGGTTGCAACGTCTCTGCGGATGGGGTTTGACGGATACTTTTCGCAAATGCCATCCGGAAGTGGACGACTGGTTCAGCTGGTTCGATTATCGCAGTCGCGGTTTCGAGGCAGACCCGCCGCGCGGCTTGCGGATCGACCTGATCCTGGCCAGTGCGAGCCTTGCCGGACGTTGTGTCTCAGCAGGCATTGATTACGATATCCGGGCCATGGAGAAACCCTCCGATCACGCCCCGGTCTGGGCCGAGTTTAACTTATAAGTTGGCAATCTTGGCGCCTTTGCGTTAAACGGTTTTTCAATCTGTTAATCCAAAGTTCCTTGCTATGCTTTTTTCATTGAACACGGCACGCAATCTTTTTGCCCTTTCTGTCGGGTTTGCTTGAACCTGTGATAGGGGCGTTGTAAACTGACTGCTTAATTCAACTATGGATACGACAATCACAAATAGCCTTTTGGCCAAGCTGACGACCTTGCTGGAGATGATCAAGTTCTCCCACACGGTTTTTGCTTTTCCCTTTGCCCTGATGGGCGTGGTGCTTGCCTCATTGGCAAGCGGCAGCGCACCGTCGTTTGGCCAGGTCTTCTGGGTCTGCCTGGCCATGGTCGGGGCCCGGACCGGGGCCATGGGGTTGAACCGCATTATTGACGCGCGCATCGATGCGGAGAACCCTCGGACTGCCGAGCGCCACCTCCCGGCAGGCAAAGTCCATCCAGTTGAAGCATGGCTGCTGGTGCTTGGCGCTTTTGCGCTTTTGTTGGTTGCCGCGTGGATGCTCAACCCGCTTTGCCTGAAGCTGGCACCGGTGGCGATCTTCTTCCTGGCCCTCTACAGCTTCTGCAAGCGGTTTACCGCCATGGCCCACCTTGTCCTCGGGATTTGCCTCGCGGCTGCGCCGATTGGAGCCTGGATCGCGTTGCGCGGAGACGTTGGCTGGCCGGTCATGGTCCTCGGTTTTGCGGTGCTTTTCTGGGTGGCTGGTTTTGATATCTTCTACGCGCTGCAGGATTACCAATACGATCGCGACAAGGGGCTCTTTTCGATCCCTTCACGCTTCGGCATCGAGCGCTCGTTCCTGATTGTGCGCATATTCCATCTGGTGATGGTGATCCTGCTGTTGGCGCTGGTGTTCAGCAAGGGGCTGGGGGCTATTTACCTTGTCGGTGTCATGGTGGTGACCGGATTGCTGATCTACGAACATCTACTGGTGCGACCTGATGATCTGTCGCGCCTGGACGCGGCCTTTTTCAATATGAACGGTTACATCAGCGTGACAATCTTCCTTTTTACCCTTGTGGATGCACTTGTCTAGAACGGGATAATCATGTCGACGGACAATCACGATATACGGCATTTTGTCGTCGCTATCACCGGCGCCTCAGGTTCGATCTATGGCCTCGGCCTGGTCAGCGAATTATTGCGGGCGGGATGTCGGGTCAGCCTGATTCTGACTGCGGCGGGTCGCCAGGTCCTGAAGCATGAGGTCGGGCTTGACTGGTCGGCAGAGAGCAAACCTCAGCGCCACCAGGTACAGGAACATTTTGCCAGTATCGCCGTCGATTGCCTGGATATAGATGATTTCTGGGCAGGCTCTGCCAGCGGTTCGAACCCCGCCGATGCCATGATCGTCATGCCCTGTTCGATGGGTACCGCCGGCAGGGTTGCTGCGGGCTTGAGCAGCAACCTGCTGGAACGGGCCGCGGACGTGATGCTCAAGGAGCGCCGCCCGTTGATCATGGTGCCGAGAGAAACGCCATTCAATACGATTCATCTCGAAAACCTGTTGCGTCTCTCGCAGGCGGGTGCTGTCATTCTGCCGGCGATGCCGGGCTTCTACCATGGCCCGGAAAAGATCTCTGACCTGGTTGATTTTGTTGTCGGCAAGGTTCTCGATCAGCTCGGCATTGACCATGACCTTTTTGCCCGGTGGGGAGAGGAAAAGGGCTAACGGCAGAAATCCTTCTGCATGTCTGCCATGGCCTTTTTCAGGATATAAATAAAGTGGTGAACTTGTTTCAGAATATCCGGACCAAGATTGAAAACGGTGCCCGCGTCTCCAACGACGAAGCCCTTGCGCTTTTCGAGTCTGACGATCTGCTAGCGATCGGCGAGCTGGCGGCCCTGGCCAACCAGCAAATCAATGGCGACAAGGTTTATTTCAATATCAATCGTCACATCAATTACACCAATATCTGTGTCAACCGTTGCACGTTCTGCGCTTTCAGCCGTGAAGACGAAAACGATGACGGTAGCTACACCCTGGCACTTAACGACATTCTCGAACGTGCCGCCGAGGCCAGTGATGCAGGAGCGACAGAAATCCATATGGTCGGGGGGTTGCACCCCGATTTGCCCTTTGACTTCTACCTCGAGATCCTGGCCGCGATGAAGGCGGACAATCCGCAACTGCACATCAAAGCCTTCACGGCGGTTGAGATTGACTATTTTGCCCGGCTGACGCAGCAGTCACCTGCCGAGGTCGTTGCCGAGTTGAAGGTGGCCGGCCTCGACTCCATGCCCGGGGGTGGGGCGGAAATTTTTGCCCCGGAAGTGCGCAAGCAGATCTGCCCGGAAAAAATCAGCGGTGAGCGTTGGCTGGAGGTGACGGAGCAGGTGCACATCGGCGGGCTGAAGACCAATGCCACAATGCTGTTCGGCCATGTTGAAAATTTTGCCGACCGGGTCGATCATCTGGCCAGGCTGCGCGAACTGCAAGATCGGACCGGCGGCTTCCAGGCGTTCATCCCTCTGGCTTTTCAGCCGGATAACACCCGGGTGCCTGCCGCCAGGGGGGTCGGCGGTGTTGATGCGCTCAAGACTTTGGCTGTCAGCAGAATCTATCTCGATAATTTCCGACACATCAAGGCTTACTGGGTCATGCTGGGGTTAAAAGTCGCCCAGGTTGCCCTTGCCTTCGGTGTCAACGATCTCGACGGCACCGTTGTCGAAGAGCAGATCGGCCACGATGCCGGGGCTGATTCGCCCCAGCAGGTGAGCAAGGACCAGCTGGTTGAACTGATTCGTAAAGCCGGGAAACAGCCGGTGGAGCGGGATACGTTGTATAACGAAATCAGAACATTTTAAAGCAAAGGGGTAAGAAGAAAGTGGAAAGAAGGGGAGAGATTTTCTTTCCACTGACCTCTTTCCTCCCACCTCCGATTTGGCTCGATGATGCTGAATACGATTACGCAAAAACTCGCATCTGCAACGCCTCTCGACAGAGCGGAAGCCCTTTGGCTGCTGACTGAAGCCGATCTGCTTGGACTGGGGAGGCTGGCCGACAATTTGCGGTGTCAGATACATCCCGGTCGGCGGGTCTCGTTTGTTGTCGACCGCAACGTCAACTACACCAACATCTGCACCACACAATGCAGATTTTGCGCATTTTACCGTGATGAAGCCCATCTGGAGGCTTATGTCCTTGGCTACGCGGAGATTTTCAGCAAGGTCCAGGAGTTGGTTGAACACGGTGGGACGCAGCTGCTGATGCAGGGTGGCCTCCACCCGGATTTGCAGATCGACTGGTTCGAGGAGCTTTTTCGCCAGTTGAGGCAGCGTTTCCCGGCAGTACAGATTCACTCCCTGTCCCCTGCCGAGATTGTACATATTGCCAAACTTTCGAACATCTCAATGGTGGAATGTCTGGGCCGTCTGCATCGGGCAGGGTTGCAGTCACTGCCTGGTGGGGGTGCGGAGATTCTGGTGGATGAGGTGCGCCAGCAGATTTCGCCGAACAAGATCGGCTGGCAGGAGTGGGCCGACGTGATGCGAGAGGCTCATCACCTGGGAATGCCGACCACGGCAACCATGATGTTCGGTGCCGGGGAGAAGCCCGAAGACATCGTCGAGCATCTTTTCCGTGTGCGTGATCTGCAAAACGAAAAGAGCGGTTTCACAGCCTTTATCCCCTGGAGTTATCAGCCAGGTAACACCGCGTTGGGTGGCGAGCAGGCGAGCGGTGTCGAATATCTGAAAGTGCTTGCACTCTCAAGGGTGATTCTCGACAATGTACCGAACATCCAGGCCAGCTGGGTCACCCAGGGGGCGCGCATGGCGCAGATCGCCTTGTATTTTGGTGCCAACGACCTGGGGGGGACGATGCTGGAGGAGAATGTTGTTGCCGCCGCCGGGGTTGATTTCCGCATGTCTCAGGATGAGATCATCGAACTCGCCAGAACTGCCGGGTTCCAGCCGGTGCGGCGAACGACGACTTATGCCACCCTGGAAATGTATTAGCCACAAAGTCACGAAGGCACGAAGAGAAGATCGGGTTTATGGAGTTGTTTTTGTGTCTTGGTGTCTTGGCGGCTGAAAGGAAGGCCACATGTCTTACATTCGTAAAAACATCGCCGATATGGCCGGTTACGTGCCCGGCTTCCAGCCGCCCGACGAGGCAGGATGGGTCAAACTCAACACCAACGAGAACCCGTACCCACCGTCACCGCAGGTGATCGAGGCGATCCGGCAGGCGACCGGTGATGACCTGCGTAAATACCCGGACGCTGCCTGCCGGGATGGGCGCAAGGCCGCTGCGGAGCTGTATGGCTACCCGGTTGACTGGGTGATCATGGCCAATGGCTCCGATGAGCTCCTCAACAACCTGATCAGGGCTTGTGTCGGCGAAGGTCAGGAGGTTGCCTACCTGCACCCGTCCTACTCCTACTATGCGACTTTGGCCCGGGTGCAGGATACAGTTGTCAAAACCTTCCGACTGACCGAAGAGAAAGAGATCATCGGGCTCCCTGCGCGATATCCGGGCCCGCTGTTCTTTCTCACCAGTCCGAACGCGCCCCTTGGCCTGACCTGGTCTCCTGCCGAAGTTGCTGCCCTGGCGGACCGCTGCGACGGCCTACTGGTGGTCGATGAAGCTTATGCAGACTTTTCAGCGAGCAACTGCCTTGCCCTGGTGAAAGAGAAGCAGAATGTCGTGGTGGTCAGGACTCTCTCCAAGAGTTACTCTCTCGCGGGGATGCGGCTCGGCCTGGCGATCGCCAGACCGGAGGTCATCGCAGCGCTCGACAAGATCCGCGACCACTATAACCTTGACCGTCTGGCCCAGGTGGCCGTGGTTGCCGCACTCAGAGACCAGGAGTATTTCAAGGAGTGTGTTGCGCGCATCTGCGCCACCCGTGACTGGTTCAAGGATGAGCTGACCAAGCTTGGCTATGCTGTGCTGCCCTCCAGCGCGAACTACCTTTTCACCAGCCCCCCTGATCGACATGGCCAGCGGGTTTATGATGCTCTTTACCAGCGCAAGATCCTGGTCCGTTATTTTAGTGACCCGGCCCTGGCGCATGGCTTGCGCATTTCCATCGGGACTCGTGAAGAAATGGAAAAGACTTTGACAGCGCTGCGGGAGATAGGTTGACCAGAAGCAGGAAAGAGGAAAGTGGTCAGAGGAAAGAGGCGGCGTCCTCTCGCCTCTCACCTCTTGCCCCTGACCAGGCTCTGCCTTTTGATCCTGCCGAAGTTTCCCGGCGGCTGCTTGCCTGGTACGGCAGAGCAGGGCGTGATCTGCCGTGGCGGCAAACCCGCGACCCTTACCGTATCTGGATCTCCGAGATAATGCTGCAGCAGACCACGGTTGCTGCCGTCATCCCTTACTACAAGCGTTTTATCCAACAGTTCCCGACCGTAGAAAGTCTAGCTTTGGCGCCTCTGAATGATGTCATCACCCTGTGGGCTGGGCTGGGCTATTATTCGAGGGCCCGTAACCTGCACAGCGCCGCCGGAAAGATTGTCGCGGACTCCGGAGGGGTTTTGCCGAATTCCCTCGATGGGCTGGTCGCGTTACCGGGCATCGGGCGTTCCACGGCCGGCGCCATCCTTTCCATTGCTTTTGCTCAGCCGGTACCGATTCTCGATGGCAATGTCCGGCGGGTACTGGTTCGTCTCTTTGCCTGGATGGACGATCCGCGCGGCAAGAGCGCGGAAAAACAACTCTGGGCTTGGGCTGAAGCCCTGACTCCCCGGGACAGGCCGCACGACTACGCCCAGGCCATCATGGATTTGGGCGCGACAGTTTGTACGCCTCGCGGCCCTGATTGTGAAATCTGCCCTTTGCGAAAAATCTGCCTGGCCTGTGCAAGAGGCCTGGCGACAGCGCTGCCCTCGCCGCGCAAGCGGGTGCAGGTCCCGGTTCGTCGACAGGTTGCCCTGATCATCAAAAGAGAACACAACGTGATGCTGAGACAGCGCCCTGCCGAGGGTTTCCTTGGAGGGCTTTGGGAGCTTCCATCAGCGGACATGCCAGATAACCTGTCCCCGGATCAGGTCGCATCTCGTTTGCTCGCTGACCTGGGTTGGCAAGGCGTTCCCGGCAGGCTTTGCGATGTTCGCCATGCATACAGTCACTTCAAGCTGGAATTGGCCGTTTATATGGTCGCTGTTGACCCCCCTGGTCTGATTGCTGAAAGTAGCGGTTTCACCTGGTTCGGAGACGATGAATTGGCTGCTTTGCCTGTGCATGGCGCCCATCGAAAGGCCTGCGAAAAGCTGGGCCGTTGATTCCATGTGAAAATCCCGATAGCATAAGCTGAGATTGCCTCTTGCAGAGACAAAGCCTTTTGCCCGACACTTCTCCTATGGCCGAAGAATCAAAAACCTGCCAACTGATTGCCTCCCAGAGGCCGGCATCCAAGCCCGGCCTGGAAAACCTCCTGCGTGTTTTGATGAGTGATTATGGCCTGGACGCCTACGCAGCCAGAACCCGCTTGACCGGTTCCGGCAAGGCTCTGTTCGGATTGGGCAGCCGCGAGAAAACAGAGCGCTTGCCGAACTGTTGCGCAGCAACGGTTATGAATGCTGGGTGATTCAACGGACCGAGGAGATATCGCCCCCCTTGAGATTGCGTGAACTGGTTGTCAAGTCAGACGTGGTCGAGTTGGTCTGCCGTGAGAAGACCGTTGGTTTATCGCGCGGAGCATCGATTGTCGCCGTTCTGGCCGATGTCTCCGGAAAGCTCGAAGAGCGTACTCTCAGACGACATACGATACAGAGGCGATACAAGGATGCCAGGCATGTCACGGCCATGGCCGATGAAAAAATGCTCGACTCCGTCCTCAAAGGAACACCTGTGCTCGACTTGTATCTCCTCGATGCCCAGGCGCAGCCTGGAGATGTCGTACGGGTTTTCCCGGCCCGGTTTAACGCCAAGGGGTTGGGCGATAGAATGACTTTGAGTGCAACGCGCAATCTTAAGGCGATCGTTAAACTGGCAGAGGAGTACGCTGGCCGTTTCTCTCTGCATACGGATTTTGGCCTCGGCCGTATCCCGGATTGTCAGATTAAAAGCCTTGACGGACAGTTCCTCGCTCAGGATAAGATCCTGCAACGGATGACCCGGTACGGCTGGTTGATGTGCGACCTTGAACAGGACCGCTCCGAAAAGGCAAGGGATGATATCGACCCGGCTCTGGCCGCTGTCGCCGTTGCCGTCGGCCAGCCGGCCCTGGCCGCCGCAATCGCTTCGGCAGATGCGCAAGCGGTTCCCGGGTTGGGTGAAGTTGTCGAGGAGATCAAGGCTGCCGTAGCGCAGCCGGAGGAGAGGGAAGATGAGGCATCTGCCGAACAGTGGCTGCCTTCGCCGCCTGATCGTCCGGCAAAAAAACTGACGACAGGCATGTTTGCCTCCATGCTCGGAACTGCCCTGTTTGCCGCATCGTTCACTTTACTTGATGTGGGTAATATGGAGATGTTACGCGCAGCGGGGCGTTACGCGACGAAGGCCGGACTTGTGCCTGCCATGGCTTCTTTTGGGTTGTTCTGGGCGGGATTCTATTTCATCCGCCTCAAACGCAAAATCGAGAACACCCCTACCAGTCGGATTCGTTCGATTGCCATGGGATTGGTGGAAGTGCATGGCCGGGGCCTTCGCAAGTACGCCCTGGTTTCACCAATGAGCGAGTCTCCCTGTATTTATTACCGGGTTCGCAAGTACAGGAAAGACAGTCGCAACCAATGGAAGCTGACCAGCGACATAAACAGTAATCATGTCCCTTTCCTGGTTGATGACGGCACCGGGGTGATCACCGTTGATCCCATGCAGGCAAACGTCAAAGCCAGGATCAGTCACTCGGGGATTCCGGGAGAGGCGACGCTGGCTTTTCACGGGGTCAGCCTGAGCGAGGACGACATCAGTGAAAAATGGGTCGAGAATGTGATTTACGAGGGGACGACAGTCTATGTCCTCGGTTTCGCCCGGCCGATGCGGCAACAGCGGAAAAGCCTGCGAGAGCGGACCACGGAAACATTGCGTGATCTCAAGCTTGACCGTCACGCTTTACACCGCTACGATACAGACGGAGACGGTCGGATCAATGACGGTGAGTGGGATGTCGCCAGAAGCGATGCGGAGCAGAAGGCCCTCAGGGAGCACCTGGCAGAAGGGGCCGGTGGCAGGCGCCTTGCGAGCCATGTCATTATCACCCGGGCGCCACAGCGCGGCATACCTTTTGTTGTCGCCGAAACCCTTAGCGAAGCAAATCTGACCCGCAACTACTGGCTGGCCAGTATTCCCCTTCTGCTGGCAGGACTCTGTGTCGCCGGCCTGGCCCTTTACTGTTTCCTGGAGTTTATCGGCGTTTAACATTGCAACGTTTGGAGGTATCAACATGACAGGTTGGATAGTTCTCGGCGCCCTGGTTTTTATCCTTGCTGCGTTGGTTGTCTACGTCATCACGATCTACAATGGTTTTGTGGCTCTGAAGAACAACATCGAGCGGAACTGGAGCAATATTGATGTCCTGCTCAAGCAGCGTTACGACGAACTACCCAAACTGATCAAGGTCTGCGAGGGGTACATGCAACACGAGCAGAAGACCCTGGAGGCCGTCATCAAGGCCCGCTCCATGGCCAACCAGGCCCAGACCGATGAACAGAAAGTCCAGGCCCAGAACATGCTGACCGATACCCTTAAATCGTTGTTCATGGTGGTTGAACGATATCCGGATCTCAAGGCGGACAAGTCTTTCCAGCAGCTCGGATACCGGATTACCGAACTTGAAGATCAGATCGCGGACCGCCGTGAATTCCTCAACGAGTCGGTCAATCTATATAATATCCGGGTCGAACAGTTCCCCGATGTGATCGTTGCCCAACTCTTCAACTTTGCCAAGCGAACCCTGTGGCAAATTGATCCGGAACACCGGCAGGACGTCAAGGTGGAATTCAAGCACACATAGCTTGGCGGCGAATTTACGATCGCAAACAGTTAAGCGGACACTTCTTTCGCAGAGGTGTCCGCTTGTTTAGTTAACAGGGCCGGGACAATCTTTGGGCTATGCTTCTCGAACGTTTTTGCCGCTGTCGTCAGTTCTTGCCTAACTTCAGGATCACCACCACAATGCTGGCAATTCCGACGATGCTGAGGCTGATGGCCATTCTCGTGTAACCCAGGGCGTTGCAGAGCGTCGCCGCAGTCAGGCCGCACAGGAACAATACTCCATATATCAGGAGCTTGGTCGCTTCGCTGGCCTGCTGTCGTTCCTCTGCTAGAGGCTTGTCACAAAGCGGACAATTCGTCAGTCGATCGAGGGTTTCTTCTCCACATTCCGGACAGAGTACCAGTGCCATAATGACCTCCTCTCCAGCGCAGGCTTGGTTGGGGCACCGAAACAGAGACCGAAGCCCCGACAAGGGATGACGATGAAGCTAATTCACCAGGGGGGTTGCCGGGCTGGCAAAGCTTCCTGGCGCACTATTATCAGGGCCGTGAATACAGTGGCCCGAAAAGATCGATCTGCTTTGGCCGCGGTCGCCTGGTGTGTCCGAATATGCCTCGGATGGGCGCCATGGAGAGCAGTATGGCATGGTTGATCATAAAAAAACTGACAATGACGCGCAACATAAAAACCCTTAATTACCAGCATCTTATGCAATAAATACCATAAACGGTAAAAGCGGCGGAGAATTTTACAGGTGAAAAAGGCCGGTAAAATGGCAAAGAAAAAGCCCCCACGGTCGGTATCGTGGGGGCTTCTATCTAGTGGTGCCCAGGGACAGAATCGAACTGCCGACACGAGGATTTTCAGTCCTCTGCTCTACCGACTGAGCTACCTGGGCGGAAGAACGTTTTGTAACGAAAAGCACAGTTTATGTCAAGAAAAAAGCAGTGGGCGATTCTTTGCTTGCTTTCCGTTGTGCTTTTTGATACCAAGAAGCACCGTAACATATTATGAAGGTGGCATCGGGATGAAATATCAAGGCTGGTCGTTTGCAGGTTTTTCCTTTTGGTTCAGCAGTTTTTTTGGGCTGCCTGGCCGGGGTGAAGTCTGTTGACAATGAACTGTCGATAGAACTACCGAAACCACGGGCAGGCTCGATCAGGGGCGCCGGTGGTTTTTTCGTTTCGGGGAAGTAAACGATAGAAGGCCGCCGGGTTAGCCCTGTCGGCCTTTACCTTTGACCGGAACTTTCCTGAAGGAGCGATCCAATGATTATTGTAATGAAAAAAGGCGCCAGCAAACATGAACTGGCCGATGTCAAACAGCGCATCAAGGACCTGGGTTATAAACCCCACGTTATCCACGGCGAAACCCGCAACGTGGTTGGCGCAGTTGGCGATGAGCGCGGCAAGGCGGTCCTGCAATCAATCGAATCGATGCCAGGCGTGGAAAATGTGGTGCCGATTCTCAAGCCTTACAAGTTGGCAAGCAAGGAAGTCAAGCTGGAGCGAACATCTGTTGAAATTGCTCCCGGCATAGCGGTTGGTGGTGATCGGCTTATTGTCATGGCCGGGCCCTGTTCGGTGGAGAGCGAGGAACAGATCCTTGAAACGGCTCATGCCGTTAAGGCCGCCGGAGCCACAGTTCTGCGCGGTGGCGCATTCAAGCCGCGCTCCAGTCCCTACTCTTTTCAGGGCATGGAGGAAGATGGTCTCAAGTTGTTGGCTATGGCTCGCGAAGCGACCGGGTTGCCAATTGTAACTGAGGTTGTTAACCCTCGGGATGTCGATCTGGTTGCAAAGTATGCTGATGTGATGCAGGTCGGAGCGCGTAATACCCAGAACTTTGCCCTGCTCAAAATGCTGGGTACGCTCGACAAACCGATTCTGCTCAAAAGAGGCATGGCGACGACCATCCAGGAATTCCTCATGAGCGCGGAGTATATCCTCTCCGAAGGCAACCAGCGGGTGATCCTCTGCGAACGTGGTATCCGTACCTTTGAAACAGCGACCCGTAACACTCTGGATATCTCTGCAATTCCGGTTCTGCAAGAGCAGACCCACTTGCCGATTATTATCGATCCTTCGCATGCGACCGGTCACGCTTCTCTGGTGCCGAGTATGTGCTACGCTTCCGTGGCTGCCGGTTGCGACGGCCTGATCGTCGAAGTCCACCCCCACCCGGAAACCGCAGCAAGTGATGGCCCGCAATCACTGCGTCCTGCCGAGTTTCAGAAGATGATGGTGAAACTCGCCGAGTTCGCCAAAGTGGCGGGGAAAAAACTTTAAGACAAGGAACGCGTGGCGCGGGATGAGTCGCGCGAAAAAACATTTTAAACGCAATCACACAAAGAAAACCCATAGGCATTTCTTTTGCGCTTTTGTTGTTCCCTTCGCGTCTTTGCGTTAATTATCAGGAGTGGATATGTTCCTAATCCCGTTGAACCAGATTGAAAGTGTTGACCTGGTGATTCATGCATTGCGTGCCGCTGGTGGAGAAGCTGACTGCACCATGTGCCCGGTGCGCAAGGTTTGTACGAAGCAATGCCTGTCCGTGGCGAACGGCATTCAACAGATGGTTGCCACGGGGACCTTGCCGACCATGGCCGTTCTGCGTGATGCTGCGGAAGGGGATCCACCCGACAAGCCTGACGGCGACGGACCTGGTCCGTCACATCTGAGAATTGTCAAATAACTTTCGATTCGTACACACAACTCTCAAGTACAGGAAAAACGATAATGAACTTTGTGAAGCTTGCCATGGAAGTCCCGGAAATCCTCTTGCCCGGGCAGGGCGTTGACCTGCATTGCTGGGCTGTGATTGCCTGTGATCAATATACTTCGGAGCCGGAATACTGGGCAGCCGTCGACCGACTGGTTGCCGATCAACCGTCAACTTTGCGCCTGGTCTTCCCGGAAGTTTACCTGGAGGACGACGACGGTGACGCGCGGATTGCCAGGATCAACGCCAGCATGAATCAATACCTTGCAGACGGCGCACTGGTTTCTCAGGGCCGGGGGTTCGTCCTGGTCGATCGCAAAACCAGTCATGTCGCTTCACGCAAGGGTCTGGTAGTAGCACTCGACCTCGAAGCCTACGATTACCGGCCGGGCACCAAAACGATGATCCGGGCCACCGAAGGGACGATAGTCGACCGGCTACCGCCGCGGATCCGCGTGCGTGAAAACGCTGCCATTGAACTGCCGCATATCATGGTGCTGATCGATGACCCGGAGCAGACAGTCATCGAGCCGTTGTTTGAAGCCGCCCTCGAGAAGGTGTACGACTTCGACCTGATGCAGGGTAGCGGGGCCCTCCGGGGTTGGAGAGTTGATCAACCGGCGCTGCTCGCTGAGGTTGCCAACGCCCTGGCCGCTCTTGCCGATAAAGCACGTTTCCAGCAACGCTATGACGTTGAAGATGATGAGGTGATGCTCTACGCAATGGGCGATGGCAACCACAGCTTTGCGACCGCAAAGGCGATCTGGGAGCAGCTTAAGTCCGAGGCAGCGGATCCGGCAGAAGTCATGGACCACCCGGCCCGCTATGCACTGGTCGAACTGGTAAACGTGCATGACCCCGGCCTTGAGTTCGAGGCAATCCACCGGGTGGTGTTTGATGTCAGTGTCGATGATCTGCTTGCAAAGGCTGACGAGTATTACCGCAAGGCCGGAACTCCCTGCAGCGTGGAAAAATACCCCGGTCTTGAAGAGGCGACCGTCGCCGCTGAAGCGGCCGGTGTGGCTCACGCCATCGTCTTTGTCAGCGCTGATGGCTTCGGTCTCCTGCGGATTGACCATCCGACCCTGACTCTCGAAGTTGCGACCCTGCAGAGTTTCCTTGATAACTACCTGAAAAAACAACCGAAATCACGCATTGACTACATTCATGGCGACGAGGCGGTCACTCGTCTAGGTAGCCAGAACGGTAATATCGGTTTCTACCTGCCGTCGATTTCGAAGCACGATCTTTTTCGCACCATCGTGCGTGACGGGGCTCTGCCGCGAAAGACTTTTTCCATGGGCGAGGCGGACGAAAAACGCTTCTACCTGGAGGCACGCAGGATTACCCGCTGAGCCCATTGACAACCTACCGGAAAAGGTGTAAAAACGGCCTTCCAGTAGGTTTATGCACAACCTGCTGACAGCAGAAATCGCCGACCATGAAAACCCTTGTGGGTGGGGCGGCGTTTTCTTTTTAACCCTTTTTTGTTTCCTGGAGCCCGTGATGAACAAGGTTCGTACCTACAACAAGATTTCCGTCAAAGGTCTGGAGAAGTTTTCTCTCGATAAATATGAAATTGCCAGCGAAATAGGCACCCCTGATGCGATTATGCTGCGCAGCCACGTGCTGCAGCCGGAAGATATCGAAACCTCGGTCAAGGCGATCGGCCGAGCCGGTGCCGGAGTCAACAATATTCCGGTTGATAACTGCACCGAACGCGGCATTGTGGTTTTCAATGCACCGGGCGCCAATGCCAATGCGGTCAAGGAGCTCGCGCTTGCCGCAATGTTGCTCTCGACGCGTGACATTGTCGGTGCAATAGACTTCGTCAGGAATGAGGGCCCAGGCAAAACCGCCGAAGAGCTCCACAAGCTTGTCGAAGGCGGCAAGAAGACTTATGGCGGGACCGAACTGAAAGGCAAGACCCTCGGCGTCGTCGGTCTTGGTGCCATCGGCTCCAAGGTTGCCGAAACCGGTCTGATGCTCGGCATGAAGGTGCTGGGCTACGATCCGGCGCTCTCGGTCGAAGCGGCCTGGCGTCTGTCGCGTGAGGTTGAACGCATGGAAAACATGCAGTCGCTGTTGGCCAAATCTGACATCGTCACCCTGCATCTGCCGGTTCTAGAAGCCACCCGGAACCTGATCAACAAGGACCTGATCGACAGCTTCAGGCCCGGGGCGACCCTCATCAACCTTTCCCGCGAGAAGGTTGTCGATACGGATGCTATCCTGAAGGGCCTTGATAATGGCCGGATCGGCAAATACATCACAGACTTCCCGGTCATGGAGATGATGGGCCACGATAAAGTGGTCTCGATTCCGCATCTTGGTGCCAGCACCGAAGAGGCTGAGGAAAACTGCGCCATCATGGTTGCCGACCAGTTGATTGATTTTCTGGAGAATGGCAACATCAAGCATTCGGTTAATTTCCCCAGCATCACCCTTGAACGTAATGGTGGTTTCCGGCTGGCGTTCTCCAACCGGAACGTACCTAAAATGCTTAACCAGGTTCTCTCGGTTCTGGCCGATCGCAACATAAACGTGATCGACATGATCAACAAGAGCCGTGGTGACGCTGCGTACAATATTATCGATATCGAGCAGGAACCGACCCCCGAGCTGATCCAGGCCCTGGAAGATATCGATGGGGTCATCAAGGTGCGGACTCTTTAAAAGGGAATCCAGAACCAGAATACTGGATTTCCTGGAAATCCAAACAGTATAGTGCTGAATAATTTCGACACATTCATATAAGGATAACAGGAGGATACAATGTCCCAGGTTTATAATTTCGGTGCCGGTCCGGCGATGCTGCCAGTCCCGGTCATGGAACGGATTCAGAAGGAATGGTTCGATTTCCAGGGGCTCGGTGTTTCGGTCATCGAAGTCAGCCATCGTGCCAAGCAGTTCGAAAAAGTTCTGGTCGATGCCCAGGAACGTTTTCGCCAGTTGACCAACCTGCCGGACAATTACAAGATCCTCTTCGTGCATGGTGGGGCACGCATGCAGTTCTCGGCTCTGCCGATGAATCTTGCCGGCCGTTCATCGTCGAACAAGTGTCTCTACGTCGAGACCGGCAACTTCGCCAAGTTGGCGCACAAGGATGCCAAGCCGTTCGGGGACATTCGGGTGATTGCCAGCAGCGCCGACACCAACTACGACCGCATCCCGGTTGTTACTCCAGAGATGATCGACCAGGACGCTGCTTACCTGCACGTGACCGGCAACAACACCCTGTACGGATCACGCTGGCAGACATTCCCGGAGACCGGAAATGTGCCGCTGATCGTTGACCAGACATCTGAAATGCTTTCGAGGGTTCTTGATCTCAGCAAATTCGGCTGCGTCTACGCCGGTCTGCAGAAGAACCTCGGGCCGGCCGGAACCGCTATCGTGGTGATCCGTGAAGACCTGCTTGAATATGCTTCATCGCAGACTCCGACCCTGCTCAACTACAAAGATTGTGCTGCCGACAATTCATTGACCAACACGGCCAATACCTTTGCCATCTATGTAACTGGCCTGGTCCTGGAGTGGCTGCAGGAGCAAGGTGGCATTGCAGCGATTGAAAAGGTGAACGAGCAGAAGGCCAGGATCCTTTATGACCTGATCGATGGTGGCGACTATTTCCGTGGCGTGATATTGCCCGAGTTCCGCGGGACCATGAATGTGAGCTTTAATCTGGCGACCCCCGAACTGGAGGAGAAGTTCCTCAAGGAAGCGGGTGCCCTGGGCCTCTATGCCCTCAAAGGGCATCGCAATGTCGGAGGTATCCGTGCTTCGATCTACAACGCCATGCCACTGGCCGGTGTTGAGACCCTGGCCGGATTCATGAAGGAGTTCGAGAGCAAGAACGGTTGATGATCAGGGGCGCTTTTGCAAAGAAGTGTCCCAGACTTCTGGCAAGGTTCAATCAGACTTCAAGAGAGAGAGGGCAACAGGTGGTTCATCTGCTGCCCTCATCCATTGACTGTTTAAAGGCAAAACCGGCGGGTCGCGTCCCGCCCAACGCCATACTTTTGTCCGGCAACAAAAGTATGCAAAAGTGCCTGCTCCTTGCGGAGGGCATCTCCTTTGCCGGATTTCTGAGGAATCCAATAGGACGGAGCTTACATAAGCCGGCCCGTTCCACAGGGGGGCCTTCCTTGCAGTGACACTTACAGGAGAAAAGCCTGAAAAGTATGACTACAGAAGCAATCATCCAGAGAAGTAGAGGCTCACAAGAGCCTCGACACCTGCGGGGGAAGCGTAGGCTCTTGATCGATAAGAGCAATCTGTATTGAGGTTAAAGCCTGACGAGCCAGACATGCCCTACGCAGCGAAGGCCCTTTTCTGCTTACTCTTTTGGGCCGGAAAAGAGTATGGCGCAGTCGGGCGGGCGCAACCCCCGGGTTCTGCTTTTGTCTTTAAGCGGAGTACAATAAGCAAGGGCAACAGATGAACCCTCTGTTGCCCTAAGATTCATGATACCTCCACCTGCCAGGTAAAAAACAAAACCCGCATCACGTGTGGGGTTTGTCAACAATCTGGGACACTTCCAGAGGAAGTGTCCTTTTTTCATTGAGGAGAACAACGTGACTGACCAGGAGCTCAATGGTGAACCCGGATGGGCGCTTTTCGATGCGCCTGCCCTGGTTGGAGAAACCTTGCGATTCGTCTCGGGAGACCAGACCGGCAATCGTTTCCGGATCAAATACTTCCGTGACCAGGAAAGCCATCTGGTCGCGCGGGTCTGGTTCGGCCCGGTCACCGAGGGCCCTCCTGCACACGCGCACGGCGGCAGTATCGCTGCGGTCCTTGATGAAGTTCTCGGCCTGGCCGCCTGGGCGGCGGGACATCAGGTCGTGGTCGGAAACCTGAATGTCAACTTCCGCAATCTGCTGCCGATCAAGACCGTGGTGCAGGTGACTACGCGAATTGTTTCCGTACAGGGCCGCAAGGTTATGGTCCATGGTGAAGTCTGCAGCCTGGATGGCGCGCTCTACGCCACCGGTGAATGCCTTTGCATCAAGATCAATGCACAAGCTCTCGAAAAGCATAGCAAGGCCAACGGGTAACGCATCGGTCCGGAGTTCGCGGAGAACATCTCGACATAATTATATTGCTCTGCGCCCTTTGCCCCTTTGCGTTAGAATGGTAAAGGTTTAATTCCCAAGAAGGATATCCAGCTATGAAAGTCATTGTTACCGACGAAATTTCCGAGAGGGGCCTCGAGCTTCTGCAGAACGAACCGCGGGTAGAGTTGGATGTGCGGCTCGGACTGGGTAAAGCCGAACTCCACCAGATCATTGGCGGCTACGATGCCATCATCACCCGCTCAGGAACCCAGGTTGATGCGGAGCTTCTGGCCCATGCAAAAAACCTGAAAATGATCGCCCGGGCCGGGGTCGGCATTGACAATGTCGATGTGCCGGCGGCCAGTGAGCGCGGCATCATTGTCGTCAACGCGCCGTTCGGCAACACCAACTCGGCGGCAGAACATTCCATGGCCCTCCTGTTGTCCATGTGCCGCAATGTCCCGGCTGCCAATGCCAGCCTGAAGAGCGGTCAATGGCAGAGGGCCCCTTTTACCGGTCATGAGCTTCGATACCGGACGATGGGTATTGTCGGCCTCGGCAAGGTCGGTGGTCGCGTGGCGCTGCGGGCCCGGTCTTTCGAGATGGATGTCGTCGTTTACGACCCTTACATCAGCGAAAAGCGGGCGACCGATTTCGGCACCCGGCTGGTGTCGCTGGAAGAACTTGTCGCTTCAGCGGATGTTATCTCTGTACATACCCCTCTGAATGACGAAACCCGTGACCTGGTGACCGCAGAGCATTTCGCCCGCATGAAAGACGGTGTCCTGATCGTCAACTGTGCCAGGGGTGGTATTATCAGTGAAACGGCGATGCTGGAGGCGCTCGAGAGTGGCAAGGTGGCCGGGGCGGCCTTCGACGTCTGGAGCGAGGAACCGCCCAACAATGAGACGCTGAAGAAGCTGATTGCCCATCCACGCATGGTGGTCACGCCTCACCTTGGCGCCAACACCTTTGAAGCCCAAACCAATGTGGCGGTTGATGTCAGCCGTGAAATCCTCAACCTCCTGGATGGCAAGCCAGTGGAGAATGCTGTGAATATCGCCCGTTTCGATCCGGACCTTATGGCACAGATGCGGCCCTTCATGACCCTCGCTGCAGTGTTGGGCGACTTCATCTCGCAGCTGGCGCCGGAGAATCCTGGCAAGGTGTCTTTCAGCTACACCGGCAAACTCGCCGCCTATGACTGCATGCCGATAACGGTCACAGGTCTTGCCGCGCTGCTCAACCGCTGCACGGACCAGGAGGTCAACATGGTCAACGCCAACCTGGTGGCAGAACGCCGCGGCCTGGTTGTCGAGCAGAGTCGATCCACTGAATCGGAGTTTTTCTCCAACCTGATCACGCTGAACCTGGAGACGCCGCAAGGCAAACGCACGATCGCCGGGACCCTTTTCGAAGGGACGCCGAAGATTGTCAGAATGCGCGATTTCGATACCGATTTCACCCCTGAGGAACACATGCTGGTGATGACCTACGAAGACCGTCCGGGCCTGATCGGCAGGATCGGCACGATCCTGGGTGAGGCCGAAGTCAATATTGGTGCCATGAATCTCGGCCGTCGGGGTAAGGGAGGCGAGGCGATGGTGGTTCTTTCCGTCGACTCACCGATTGATGCAGCGATTGTGGCAAGGTTGAATGAAGCGGTCGGCGCGCGATTCGTCAGGGCGGTGCATTTAAACCTTTATCCATGAGCTTGTTGCGCTTTCCTTCATTTAAGGACAGCGCTGTCTTTGATTGCGGATTGACAGGAGAGGTAGTTCCGGAGCATTTTAAACCGTTGAGTTTCTTCCTCTTGCGTGCTGTAGCAATATCCAGGAGCTAATGCCAAATGTCTTCAAGCGCCATTTCGCTCTCAGTTGTTGTGCCCTGCTTCAACGAGGCGGCTACACTTCAGGTGTGTATCGAGAAAGTCCTTGGTTTGCGGGATGAGGGGGTTGCTCTGGAGATCATCATTGTCGATGATGCCTCTTCAGACAGCAGCCCAGAAATCGCCCAGGGGCTGGCACAAGCCGCGTCGGAGATAAAAGTCGTCCGACATAAATCCAACCAGGGCAAAGGGGCTGCTCTTCGTACCGGGTTCAAAGAAGCCTCCGGAGATTTTGTTGTCGTTCAGGACGCTGACCTTGAGTACGACCCGCGCGACATCCTGGAACTGCTCGTCCCACTGGTCGACGGCCGGGCCGATGTGGTCTATGGCTCACGGTTCCTGGGGGGGCGACCGCATCGGGTTCTGTACTTTTGGCATTACCTGGGGAATAAGTGTCTGACGTTTCTTTCCAACATGTTCACAGACCTCAATCTGACCGACATGGAAACCTGTTATAAGGTTTTCAGGCGCGAGATCATTCAGGATATTGTCATCGAGGAGAACCGGTTCGGCTTCGAGCCGGAGATTACCGCCAAACTCGCGCAAAGAAAACTGGCGATATACGAAATGGGAATTTCGTATAATGGCAGGACTTATGCGGAGGGGAAAAAGATCGGCTGGCGCGACGGTTTCAGAGCGCTTTACTGTGTAGTCCGATACAATGCCCCCGCATTACCTCTACCCATGCAATTTCTCGTTTACCTGTTCATCGGCGGGACTGCGGCGCTGGCCAATCTGTTCCTGTTCCTGGTCATGTTGAGCATGGGGCTTGGCGTGACAGCCTCGGCGCTGCTCGCTTTTATTGCGGCGGCCGGGGTGAACTACCTGTTATGCGTCACTCTCCTGTTCAAGCGCCGTTCGCGTTGGGCCGGTCCTGTCGAGATGCTGGTTTATGTCGGTCTCGTTGTGGCCGTTGCCCTGGTTGACATGCAGGTCACCAGGGTCCTGATTGCCGGCGGTACGTCGGCATGGCTTGCTAAGCTCAGCGCGTCGGCGATTGCTCTCAGTCTGAACTTTCTCGGTCGCAGGAATCTGGTTTTCTCGCAAAAGTCGCAAAAGGCCATGGAGTGATGTGCCGTCGGGAAAAGCGCTAGTCGGGGAAAGATTCCTACCGTGAGATTAAATCCCGGTACTCCGGCAACTTCCGGAGGTTTTGCAGGTCGGGGTCTGTTCTAATCAGTTCCCAGTTGTCATAGCCGTGCGAAACGGCCTTTTCCAACCATTCCATTCCCCGGCTCAATTGCCCTTCTACGGCATAATAGCAGGCAATGTTGTAATACAGGGACGGATTGTAGTCTGGTTTGTTTCTGACAACTTCCCTGTATTGTTCAATCGCTTCAACTTTTCGCCCCATCTGCGACAGGACGATCCCCAGGTTTATCCTCGCATTCCAGTTCTCCGGCTTGGCTTTCACCGCTTCACTGAAGTAAAGGATCGCATCCTCCGGTTGGCCCTGCTTCATCGCCACCATGCCGAGGTTATTGTATGCCAGCGTATTGCTGTCGATCGCCACAGACAGCAGGTAGGCCTCCTTTGCCGTGTCCAGTTCCTCGCGCCGTTCCATTTCGTAGCCAATATTAAAATGTGTGGGAGCCTCCATCTTGGCCCTGGACACGAGCGGCCAGTTGGCGTAGACGGCAAAAGGTATTGCGGTCAAAACCCCGAGGGCCAGGGGTTTGAAACGTTTCTCGGTGATCAGATGAAAAGCACAGGTCAGGCCGGTCGCTGCAAAAAGCAGCATGATCGCGTTCATCGGATGCCTGTAGCGGGCAAAGACGAAAAACAGGGCCACGCTGCCTGCGAAGCACAACCAGAGCCAAACCAGACCCCAAACATGTTTGCGGTTCGGCCAGCTCAAGCAGATGCCGAGAATCGCGATCGGCATGAGAATGCCAAATTGAAAAACCTGCCCGAGGAGGCTGAGAAGCCTGGAAAAGCGATAGTGCGCATAGATGCTTTCCGAATCGCTGGTTTCGGTCGAATTCCAGGACCAGCAACCACTTTTTGCCCATCAGTCTGAGCCAGCCTAGCGGGTTATCCCGAATGTCGTTAACCGCTTTATCCAGCCAGTAATCTGAAATCTGATTCGGTGTCAGCTCCTGGCCAAGCGCGGCCTCTGCAAGCTCCTTTGCGTCCGAGCGCTCAAATTTCCAATCGCTGTGGCCCTCGACCAGAGGTTCGTAAAAGCCTGTGGCATCCCTGTTGTTGCCGATGTAAAAGTTGGGGCCAAGCTGTGAAGTCGTCAGCACGAATTCTCCCCCAACGACATAATTGCGCAGGGTTACCGGGAGGAAGATAAGGCATAACCCGATGCCCAGGAAGAGGCCTTTGACCAGGATCCGCTGCCAGCCGTCGCTCCGGAGGCCAATGATCATCCAGGCTCCTACGGCCGGGATGAGGATCAGGGCGTTTTCACGGACCAGTGCAAAACAGGCGAGGCAGACGCCGATCAGAACCCATGTGCCGGGTTGGCGTTGATTGCCCGGCTGACCGGTTGTCCTGCTGATGAGAAACAGCAGCAGGCACATGAAGAACATGCCCAGGACGGCCTTCTGCACCAAGAGGTCGAAAAAGATGGCAGGGGCATAAAGGGCCAGCAGACATCCGGCGACCAGGCCGGTTTTTTTGTTGAAAAATCTCGTCCCCGCGAAAGCCAGAAGCACGCAGGAGGCCGATCCGATCAGGATTTGGACCAGGCGCACCAGAATAAAGTCCCGGGCGCCGATTGTGTAAACCAGTGCCAGGAAATAGGGGTAGAAAGGGGCTTGATAAAAAGTACGGTCGCCGATCCAGCCTTTCAGGACGATTTCCTGGGCCCAGGTATCATAGCTCTCAGCGTCTCCGAGCAGGATCGTAACGATCGGTTGGTCGCTGATCTCATAGAGATAGACAAGACGGATTGCCAGGGCGAACAGGAAGATGGCGACATAAGGCCACGCGCCCTTGAGACGGGTCGCGGACACGGAAGGTCCTGCAAATCGGGAGGGGTTTTTTGCCATGGCCATCAAACGTCAGGGTTGCAGGGTAACAGAACTTACCGGCTTCGCGGGGCTTGCACAGCCGTCCACAGAAAAACCCGGCAGGTTCGCGCAACGGATTTTCGATAAAATTCATGAGTGATTACATTAATAATTAACCCAAAGGACTCACCGTGACCACAAAATTATAAGATGTTCTCAAATACCCGTACTTTTGTTACAGTAATTCCCCGATATGCAGGCTGGTGATGTCCGGTTGACACTGGGCCTGTTTTACTGTGTTTCTGATCGCTAGGAATGTCTCTGATATTTTTATGAAGAAAGTCCTGCTAAATCTTCTTACCGTGTTGTTGAGCCTGACTGTTGCCATGGTGGCCTGTGAAATCATTCTGGTCGCGATGGCTTGGTCCCCTCAGCGGTCGACCAGTGATTATTTGCAATTCGGCTATTCCACCGGGGTCCCGGTCTGGGATGAGGACGGTATCCTGGAAGAAGCCCGACCGGTCAAGATTAAATTGTTCCAGCCTGACGACAGTCTGTTTTGGAAACCGATTCCGAATACCGAATTTACCAATGCCCAGGGCTTTCGGGGGTCGCAGGATATTGCCGTAGACAACGGCAAACAAGCGATCCGAATTCTGATCCTGGGCGATTCGTGCTCTTTTCTCGGCAGAACGTTGTACGCGGACGTCCTGCACGACAAGCTCTCCCGCGACTTCCCGGAGACCCCATTTGAGGTCATCAATGCCTCAGTGCCTGGCTATACCAGCTTCCAGGGCAGGAAAATCCTGGAGCGGTTGCTGGAATACCAGCCTCATTACGCTTGTATCTATTTTGGCTGGAACGACCACTGGATATTGCCGTCCGGGTACAGCGACCAGTTCCATTATGACCTGATCCACAGCTTCAAGTTGGTCCAACTCGCCAAAATCCTCTGGGCCCGGGCGATTGATGTCCGTGATTATCGTGTTCCTTTGGACGACTATCAGGACAACCTGACGGCGATGGTCGAACAGCTTCGCGCCAATCGGGTAATCCCGATTCTGATTGCCGCGCCAGCCGGGTATGCCGACAAAGGCATACCGAGGTGGGCGTTTCAGTTTTATCGGGAATATTATCGCATGACGACCGAGGAGATTAAGGATATACCGCAGACTCACAAAGCTTACGCCGAGGTTACGGCCCGAGTGGCAAAGGACCACAAAGCGATTTTGGTCGACATGCAGGGATATCTCACGCGGCTAAACTCTTCCCTGAAGACTTTTTTCCGGAATGATCTGATCCATTTGAAAGAGCGCGGACACGAAGCCGTAGCCGATGAGATCTACAACCAGATACTAAGTTACAATTCTTCCAACCACTTGACCTGGGCCTCACTGAGATCGAGACCAAGTCGTCTGTAAGTCTCTAAAAAAATCCGCTTGCAACGGCTTGCTTGCGCAATGGTTGTAATCAGTCGAAAAAAAGCGGTTCGACGCTTTTCGGAATCAAACCCCGCGCTTCCGCCCTGGCCATCAAGGTCTCCACCGCAGCAACACCCTCCTCTCCAAGGTCCAGAGAGAAATCATTCACGTAGAGGTTGATGTGTGCATCGATCACCCGGTCATCCAACTCCTGGGCGTGTTCCCTGATGTAGCTGCGCGGCTCCTGTGGATTCTGCCGGGCATATTCAAGGCTGGACTGTATGGCCCGGTCGGCGGCCTGGATCGTCTTGCTGCCGAGATCTCGCCGGGCGAGGATCCCGCCGAGCGGAATCGGCAGGCCGGTGTCTGTTTCCCACCAGGCCCCCAGGTCAAGCACCTCGTGAAATCCCGCTTCACGGTAGGTGAAACGGGATTCGTGGATAATCACCCCGGCGTCAGCCTCGCCGCGTTTGAGCGCCGGCATGATCTGATCGAACGGAACCACAAGCAGATTGTCGTAGCCGGCGCCGTAAAGCTGCAACAGCAGGTTCGCCGTCGTCAGCTTGCCGGGAACTGCAATGCGTCTGCCACGCAGGGCATGCATGCCGGTTGCTTCCGGCGCTATGACGAGGGGGCCGCAGCCGCGACCGAGGGCACCGCCACTGCGCAACAGTGCATATCGGTCGCGCAGATGACCGAAGGCATGATAGGAAATTTTCGTCAGGTCGAGTTGGCCGCCCAAGGCAAGTTGATTGAGGGTTTCGACATCCTCCAGGCGCTCGACGATGGAAAAACCGGGCATGTCAATTTTGCCATGCGTCAGAGCGTAAAAGATATAGGTATCGTTGGGACAGGGGGAGTAGCCGAGGCTCAGGGTTTTCATGCTATTGTCCCGGCCATTTCTCGAGCAGGTGGATGACCGCTTCCTGGGCGACCGTCATGCCGGCCACCAAGTCCCAACGAGCGGTGTCGCGATCTTCCACCAGATTGGAAATGCCCCGTATTTCAAGAAGCGGGACGGAGAATTGCCGGCAGGCGAGGGCGACCGCGGCGCCTTCCATGTTTTCACAGATGCCGCCGGTACGCTGTTCGATTTCAATGGCTCTGGCCGTGGTCCCGGTGCAGGTGGAGACCGTGACGAAGGAGCCCGTCGCCAGCTTTATTCCCTGTTCATCTGTCAGGACGAGAAGCGTCGGTCTTGACCGCTCCCGGAGGGGTTCATCTGTTGGCCAGCTATTGAAAAAAGATTCGTCTCCCTGGCGCATCGGTAGTCCCATGGCGGCGAGATCATCAAAGCCATGGGTTGTGAGAACACCCTCGTCGCCGAAAATCTCTCTGTTGGCGAGCGCCAGGTCGCCGATTTCCAGGCCCGATTTCGGGTAGGCCCCGCCGCAGCCGAACAGCAGGAGCGCCTCTGGCCGACAATAGTGCAACAGGGTCATTGCTGCGGCGGCCGCTGCAGCCTTGCCAATGCCGCCATGGGTCAGACAGACGTTTTGACCATGAATACGCCCCGTCAGCATGACCATGCCGTGGACAGATTCCTGGGCGGAACCCTCAAGGGTGTCTCTGATCAGGGCAGTTTCTTCGGCAACAGCAGCGAGAAGGGCAATCATAGGGTCGGGGGCTGGGGGCTGGGGGCTGGGGGGTAATGACCTGGATTTTCCAGTCGCTGACCTCCAGCCCCCAGCCCCCGCTCTTAAGGTTTATACCATCCGTGACGGATCAGGTCCCGGCGGAGTTCATAACCGGCATTGCCGATCACGCCGTTGTACCAGAAATGTTCTTCCGCAAAGGTTCTGCATGGGCTGTCCAGCCGTTTCCGCTGGTCGATCAGAAGCTGACGGAACTTTTCGTCAGGTTCTTTGAGGACATCCATGATCCGGCCCTTGAGAGGATCTTCACAGGATGACGTGACCTGATGCAGCACATCGCGCAGCTGCAGCCCCATGCGGTACTCCCACAGGTCGCCTTCGAAACCGCTGCAGCACTCCTGGACAAAATCATTCCAGTCAAGGAGCAGGCTGCCGAAATCGTCACCGGCGATTTCATCATAACCCGGGTGCTGGGTGAGGATCTCATCGATCAGTTTCTGTTCATTCCGGGAGAAGAAGAAGGACAGGCTCTCTTCGACCGGGTACATGCCGAGCTCGTCGACCAGCTCCTGGCAGAAGTAGGCGTAGTCAAGGTCGCGGTCACTGTAGTCCTGCAGACAGAGGGGCAGGTTCTCCCGCTCCAGGCAGAGCAGGGACAGATGATCGTGACCGAGTTCCGTATGCAGAAGCAGGTCAGGTCGATGGCTAATTCCGGCTTTGCTGAGCAGGTGCGTCAACTTCAGGTGGTTGTCGGAGAAAAAAGTCAGGATCTTCTCTTCCGAGAAGAACATCTCCTGGCTGGAACGGTTATTGGCCAGGCCGAAGCCGACGAAACCATCATGCATCAGGCGGTCCCAGTATGGAGCGATGGCAGCAATGATTTCGTTAACCGGCATGTAGGGTGAATAGTGAATTGTCGGGGCCGGAGAATCCTGGTCGTCGGCGTTTGGTTCCGTGGTGTAAAACTCGAGAATGAAGAAAGCTTCGTCGGGGATGCTGTAGGCAAAATCCTTGAATGCAGCCTGGATCTTTTCAGGCCGGGCAAGAATAGAAAAGTGATAGGTATCGCTGGAGTTTTCCAGCAGGGAAAAGTTGTAGCCTTCCTGCAGGTGCCGTGAGCGCCGCTTGGCCTGCGGCCACAGCTGCACACCGACAGGAAAATTTGAAAAAACATCTGACAATGAAACCCTCGCTCTCTCTGTACAATCAGGCAATGACTGATCATACTGTATTCCTCATGATGCGGCAATCCTCTTGACGAAGTCAACAGTAACGAGCCTGTGGATTTTTATGATGCAACGCAGTAATTTCGCGTATGTACCCCACTTTGGAGGGCTACGCAGAAAGTCGTTATGAAAAATTAAAAAGGGCTCCTAAACGGGTGTTTATTATAAGTAAACAGGTTTTATCTAAAATAAATTTATGATTGACTTCACTGGTAACATGGGCTATACCCATGCGGTGGATAAAACCCTATTTTACTATGGGCTGCTTCGGAACATTCTCACTTCCTTATAGCGAATCAGTCGTTGTGGATTTTCATATAGCTGTCAACCGGCAGGGCCCTGGCCCGGCCAGTTGAAAAACTCTAGCGAACAGAGGAATCAAAGATGGCCAAAAAAGCGATTAAACCGTCACTGAAGAATCCATTTGCTCCACCGGAACAAGTCGAGTTCACCATCCCTGGTGAAGTTGCCGGGGTCCGCGGCGGCTACGAAGAGGTTATGCAGGAAGGTTACGACCTGATCCAGCGCCCGATCAAATCCGTTGCCGTCGGCCAGATTGAAAAGCAGCACTTCAAGAAGCGCATGACCGTCTGGGAACGGATCAAGGTCCTGACCCAGGAAGAGCCGAATGTGCTTTACCAGAACTGGGGTAAGAACCTCGACGGCGCCTCGCTGGTGACCGGGATTCTCAATATCAATGGCCGTGATGTCGGCGTCTATGGCCACGACTTCACGGTCCGCGCCGGTTCCATCGATGCAACCAACGGCAACAAACTGGCGCGTATGTTCTATATGTGCGGTGAGAAGGGCCTGCCCCTGATCGGCATGAACGACTCGGCCGGTGCGTTTGTCCCTGCCGGGGTCGGTGGTCTCGACGGTTATGCGGAGGCCTTTACCGCCCTGCGCAAGATCAGCGGCGTGGTGCCGACCGTCATGTGCATGTTCGGTTTCAATGCCGGTGGCGGCTCCTACCTGCCGCGCCAGGGCAGTTTCGTTATCCAGCCGAACGATACCTTTTTCGGTCTGACCGGCCCGGGCGTCGTCAAGTCCGTGCTCGGCGAAGACATCACCCCGGAAGAACTGGGTGGCCCCAAGGTGCACGGCGCCTCCGGTGTCGCCGACCTGACCGTCGCTGATGAGACAGCCGCCTTGCGGACCGCGTCACGACTGGTCAGCTATCTTCCTGACAATAACTTCAGCATGGCGCCTTTCCAGGAGACCAGCGATCCGCTTGATCGCAAGACCTGGGAGATCAACACCCTGCTGAAAAAAGCTTTCAACTCCCCGACCGGCTTCAACACCCCGTTTGATGTTTCGATCATCATCCAGCAGATCTGCGATCATGGCGACTATTTTGAAATTCAGCCAGAGCGCTCCCGCGAAGCAATCACCGCCTTCGGTCGTCTCGGCGGCAACGTGGTCGGCTTCGTCGCCAACAACAGTTCCGTGTCCTCCGGTCAGATCGACTGCGACTCGGCAGTCAAGATTGCCCGCTTCGTGCGGTTCTGCAACATCTACAATATTCCGCTGATCTTCATGGAAGACACCACCGGCTTCCTCCCTGGGCGCGAGCAGGAAGCCCGCGGCATTGTCCAGGCCGGTCGCTCGATGCTCGATTCGATCGTCGATGTGCGCACCCCGCGGATCCTGCTGATTCTGCGCAACGCCTACGGCGGCGCCTATGCTTCCTTCAACAACTACCCGACCGGCGCAGACCTGGTCCTCGCTTTGCCGACCACGCGCCTTGCGGTTATGGGACCGGCCGGCAAGGAGTTCGTCTACAAGACTGAATTGCGCAAGATCCGCGGCGCCATCAAGCAGATGGTGGCCGAAGGGACCCAGGCGCGCATCAAGGCTGGTGTGGAAGGGGCCGAGGCAAAAAGAGATGCCGAAGCCGAAGCGGCAGAATGGCTGAAGAACCAGGAAGCAGCACTCAACCTGCGCTACGAAAAAGAACTGATGAACCCGAAAGAAGGTCTGGCCCTTGGTTCGATCTCCTCGCTGGTTATGCCGACCGATCTGCGCAAGGTCCTCGGTGAAAACATGAACTTCCTGCTGCGGCACTATCAGCCGTCAACCTGGCAGGACGTCCAGCGCGAGTTCCATTAACAGAGCGAATTTAATTGATCATTAAGCGAATCAAGGTTTCGATTTGGAGATAACCAATGGCACAAAATGATAATTACACGAACAATCCACTGATTCATCGCGATCGCCGCTTGGGCAAGTCCGACTCCGAGTGGGTCCGTTCCTTCTCTTGCGAAGACCTCAAACCACTGATCGTCTGTCGCGGTCCGATCCGCCTTGAGGCAATGACCGTCTACGAAGAGATGGGCATCAGCCATTACGGCATCCTGCTCTCCGAGAAGGATACGATCGTTTATCCGAATGCACTCTCTCCCGAGCTGCGCATGTTGACCGACAACAGTCGCGTGCACCGCGTGCCGGATTACACCGGGGCCTCCAAGGAAGAGCGCGTCGAGCGGATCGGCCAGATCATCCAGATTGCCCATGATAACGGCTATGACTCGATCTTCGCCGGTTACGGATTCATGGCCGAGGACGACGAGTTTGTCCAGGCTATCGAGGATGCCGGCCTCAAGTTCATCGGCCCCTGTGCCGCCACCCAGCGTGGTGCCGGCAAGAAGGACGAGGCCAAGCGGACCGCGCTGAGCGTCAATGTCTCGGTCACGCCGGGTATCGACAACGCGACGTCCCGCACCCTGGTCACCAAGCATCCAAGCCGCGCGGCTCTGCTGGCCGTCGTCAAGGCTGAAGGGCTCAAGTGCGACAAGCAGGTGCTCGACGACAAAACCCTCGCGCTGGAAGATTTGGCCGATCATATCCTGATGGCGTCCTACGGCAAGGGGGTCGACCTCTTTTCCATGGACGAGCTCGGTGCACAGGTCGAAAAAGAGTGTTTCGACATGTTCAAGAACTATCCCGGCGCCCGGATCCGCCTCAAGGCGATCGGCGGCGGCGGCGGCAAGGGCCAGCGTATCCTCGGGGCCTCCCTGCTGACCAAGAAGAACCCGACCGATGCCGAGATCAAGAAGGCTGCCTCGACGGCACCGGAAATGGTCCGCGAAGTCCTGCTTGAAGTCAAGGCAAACGGGGTCGGTGACAACAAGAACGTGCTGGTCGAGCTGAATATCGAACAGACCCGCCACAACGAAATTCAGCTGCTCGGTAATGGTGAGTGGACCATCGCCCTTGGCGGCCGTGACTGCTCCCTGCAGATGCATGAGCAGAAATTGCTGGAAGTCTCTGTCACCCAGGAAGCCCTGGCCGAAGAAATCAAGAAGGCCAAGCAAGCCGGGCTCAAGGCCCAGGCCGCGGCCCTGGAGACGGACCTCAAGGTGCTGAAGCGGATGGAAGACGAGTCTGAGCGCTTCGGTATCGCCGTCGGGCTTGACTCGGCGTCGACCTTCGAATGTATCGTTGACCGTGATCGCCATTACTTCATGGAAGTCAACACCCGCATCCAGGTCGAGCATCGCGTTACCGAGCTGGTCTACAAGCTGAAGTTCACCAATCCGAAGAACAAGAAAGACTTCTTTATCGTCGAGTCGCTGGTCGAGGCGATGGCCCTGTTGGCCAGGCACAAAGAGCGCCTGCCGCGTCCTGAGCGCCTGCAGCGCTTCGGCGCCGGTGCTGAAGCCCGGCTCAATGCGACCGACTGCTCTCTGTCACCGAGTGCCGGCGGCTATGTCCGCTACTGGTCGGCGCCGATCGAAGGTGAGATCCGTGATGACCAGGGGATCTGCATCAAGAACCCGGACACCAACCAGTTCATGCGCTACCACCTGGCCGGTGCCTACGATTCGAATATCGCCCTGTTGCTGACCAAGGGAGAGGACCGTCTCGACAGCTATGAGCATCTTTCCAAGGTTTTGCGCAGTACGGTTCTGCGTGGCAGCAACCTGGCGACCAACCTGGAATTCCACTATGGCCTGGTCAACTGGTTCCTTGGCCAGAACGTCATGGCCAAGCCGACCACCCGTTTCGTGGTCCCCTACCTGACCCTGGTTGGCAAGCTGAAAGAAGAGGCCAGCAAACTCGACGTGGTTTTCGCGTTCCTGGCGATGAAGAAGCATTTCGGCACGGTCTACGGTGATGACCCGGAGATCAAGTCGGCCATTTCCGAGACCCTTGATCGCAAGGGGACCCTGCTGACCCGGCCGATGGAATTTCTGTTGGCTGACCCGCACCTGCTTTCCGGGTGGCTCAGCATCAACCGCAAGAACTTCAAGTTCGAGAACGGCAAGCTGATCTGGCTGCGTAACCCTCTGGTCATCCTCGAGGAAACCTACGAGTACCTCAACATGACCTGGCGCGAAGACGCCCCGGCGGCCGAAGTGATCTGGACCCATGACCGCGACCTGCTGCAGAATGCCCTGGATTTCTATGCCGAACTGCGAGGCAAATTCGGTCTCGAGAAGGGCGAGTTCCTCAAACTCAACGACATCCTCGGCAAAGAGAAGCCGCAGGGTGGCTTTGACAAGGAAACCTGGGCGAAGATTCAGGAGGCCCATCTTGGCTACGAGGTCGGCAACGAACTGTTCGGTATGCTGTTCCTGATCGCTGACCGGACCGATTTCTTCGATTTCAAGGTCGAAGCCGATCTCGAAGTCACCATCCCCGACTATCTCAACGATCCGGACCTGCAGGCGGCCATGAAGAAGATTCTGGTGCCGCCGCCGGCAACCAGGGCCGACGAGATCGTCACTCCGGGAGGAGGCATGTACTATGCCCAGGAAGCTCCCGGGATGCCGAAGTTCGCCAATGAAGGCGACCACTTTGAAAAAGGCCAGCCGCTGTTCATCCTCGAAGTCATGAAGATGTTCAACAAGGTCCCGGCCCCCTTCTCCGGCACTGTCGACAAGATCCTGATCGAGGGCGGCGACGGCGTGATCGTTCAGAAAGGGCAGCCGATTTTCAAGGTGACTCCCGACGAGAAATTCGTCGAAGTTGATCCGAAGGCGATTGAAGCCGAGAAGCGGGCGACGACAGCAGCCTACCTGCAGGATGTACTTTAAAGGCAGGGGCTGGAGACTAGGGACTGGGGGCTGGTTAAAGGCGGCTCGCAGAGGCTGGGGTTTGGGGGCTGGCTAAGGCTGGAACCAACCCAATAATTAAAACGAAACACAAGGCCGACAGGTTTCCCTGTCGGCCTTGCTCTTTTAAGGTTTATGTTTTAACCAGCCTCCAGCCTCCAGCCTCCAGCCTCCATCCAGCCCCCGCCCTAGCTGTTATCAGCGCCATCCACGGATTCCGTGTTCGACTCCAGAAAGGATCTTTTCTGGGTGTCCTTGACAACATCTACCAGCCCGTGGTTGACGGACCAGGTTGAGCCGCAGACCTCACATTGATAGAGATCCTCGTCGAAACCGTTGGCGTGCACCTGAATCTCGGTATGCGCTTGATGGCTCTTACACACAGGACATTTCATGATGTCACCTCCGCACAGGACTATTAAAAGTTTCACATTTGAACTCATTGTAGCGGAAGCCGGGCTAAAATCAACCAGAAAAAACCTGACAAAACAGCATGTTGCGAAATACCCTGTTCTATTCTTCAGCCCGGCAGCTTAAGGCCCTGGATCAATAATCTGTGGAACAGGGGTAGTTTGCGCTGATCGACAAGCGGTACTCCGTTCTCTGTCGCAGAGGTTCGGGCCGAAGCAAGACGAACAGGTATGATCTCGGCATGCTGCACTGTTTTGCCTGGCTGGACGTTCAGCGCAAACGCAACCGGCTGTTTGCAGGGAAGTTTTTTCCTTCCTGGTGCTGCACGATAATCGGCTGTGGATAATCTGCGCTCGAAACGACCTAATCACGTGTTTAATATAGATAAACGGCTTTTTACCATGGTTAAATATTTGTTGACATTTACATCCTGTATCGGGTATATCCTACAGGCTCTAAAACCTTATTCTATTTTTTCTGTATCACTCACCCGGAGTACTGGGGAAGGTCAATCGTGGAATACAATATCGGTTCAAAGATCAAGGAGTTGCGCAAGGCGCGCAAGCTGACTTTGCAGGACGTGGCCCGCGAAACAGGTTTCTCTCCAGCGCTGATCTCCCAGATAGAGAACAATAATGTTTCCCCGCCGATTGCAACCCTGTCGAAGATTGCGCGCTTTTTTGATGTCAAGATCGGTCTGTTTTTCGAAGAAGAGGAAGTCGATTGCAAGTATGAAATCGTCAGAAAAGCCGAACGCCGTGAGGTCAGTCGGGTTATATCGGTCGCTGGAACCGGCCATGGCTACACCTACGAGGCCCTTTCCTTCCGCAAGCGCAACAAGAAGATGGAGCCGTTCGTCGTCACCGTGGCGCGGCGCCCGGAGGAGGAAACCCTGTATAATCACGACGGTGAAGAGTTCCTGCTGATTCTCAAGGGGCGCGCCGAAATTCTCCTCGAAGAAGAACGCATCCTGCTGGAAGAGGGCGATGCCGTTTATTTCGATTCGTCGCTCAAGCACCGCCTGCTTTCCTGCGGCGACGGTGAAACCCAGGTTCTGGCAATAGTCACACGTTAAGTGCGGGGGCTGGGGGCTGGAGGCTCGAGACTGGTAGACAAACAACCAGACTCCAGCCCCGAGTCCCCAGCCCCCAAATCCTGAAAGGATTTAAAATATGAGCTGTTTCGACAAGAAGAGTCTGGCCGACTGGGAAGCTCTGGCCAAGAAGGAAAAAAAGACCGACGATCTCTCCGGTTTCAAGTGGGAGACCCCGGAAGGGATTACGGTCAAGCCGCTCTATACCGCAGAAGACCTTGAAAAGCTCGAGACGACCGGTTCATTGCCGGGGCTGGCGCCCTTTACCCGCGGGCCGATGGCGACCATGTACGCCGGCCGGCCCTGGACGGTTCGCCAGTATGCCGGTTTTTCCACGGCTGAAGAATCGAACGCCTTCTACAAGCGCAACCTCGCCGCCGGGCAGCAGGGGCTTTCGGTGGCTTTCGACCTGGCCACGCATCGCGGCTACGATTCGGACCATCCGCGCGTGGTCGGTGACGTCGGCAAGGCCGGGGTGGCCATCGACTCGGTCGAGGACATGAAGATCCTGTTCGGCGATATCCCCCTCGACAAGGTCTCGGTGTCGATGACCATGAACGGTGCGGTCCTGCCGATCATGGCCAACTACATCGTCGCCGCCGAAGAGCAGGGCGTTTCCCGGGAGCAGCTGGCCGGGACCATCCAGAACGATATCCTCAAGGAGTTCATGGTCCGCAACACCTACATCTACCCGCCGGCGCCCTCGATGCGGATCATCGCCGACATCATCGAGTACACCAGCCAGTACATGCCGCGCTTCAACTCAATTTCGATCTCCGGCTACCACATCCAGGAAGCCGGCGCCAACAACGCCCTGGAGCTGGCCTTCACCCTGGCTGACGGCATCGAGTACGTCAAGACCGCGATCGACAAGGGGCTCGACGTCGACTCCTTCGCGCCGCGGCTCTCGTTCTTCTTCGCCATCGGCATGAACTTCTTCATGGAGGCCGCGAAGCTGCGTGCCGCCCGTTATCTCTGGGCCCACCTGATGAAGCGTTTCGAGCCTAAGAACCCCAAGTCGCTGATGCTGCGCACCCACTGCCAGACCTCCGGCTGGAGCCTCACCGAGCAGGACCCCTATAACAACGTCGTGCGCACCACCCTCGAAGCGTTGGCGGCCGTGCTTGGCGGCACCCAGTCGCTGCATACCAATGCCCTCGACGAGGCGATCGCCCTGCCGACCGATCATTCGGCGCGCATCGCCCGCAATACCCAGTTGATCATTCAGGAGGAGAGCGGCGTCACCAACGTGGTCGATCCGCTGGCCGGTTCTTACTATGTCGAATCGCTGACCGCTTCGCTGATCGAAGAGGCACAAAAGATCCTTGACGAGATCGACGGCCTGGGCGGCATGACCAAGGCGATCGAGACCGGTATGCCGAAGCTGCGCATCGAAGAGTCGGCAGCCAAGAAGCAGGCGGCGATCGACAGCGGCCGCGACGTGATTGTCGGCGTCAACAAGTACAAGCTGGCCGAGGAAGACCCGATTGATGTCCTCGATGTCGACAACACCGCGGTGCGCAAGTCGCAGATCACCCGGCTTGAAAAGATGCGTGCCGAGCGCGACGAGCAGGCCTGCCAGAAGGCGCTTGCCGCGATTACCGCGGCGTGCGAAGATGACAAGCAGAACCTGCTTGGCCTCTGTGTCGAGGCCGCCCGCCTGCGGGCCAGCGTCGGGGAAATCTCCGATGCCATGGAAAAGGTTTTCGGCCGCCACAAGGCGGAGATCAAACTTGTCTCGGGAGCATACGGGTCCGTGGTCGAAAATGACGAGAATTTTGCCGAGCTGAAAAAGCGGGTCGATGCCTTTACCGCAAAAGACGGCCGACGCCCACGCATCCTGGTCGCCAAGATGGGGCAGGACGGCCACGACCGCGGCGCCAAGGTGGTGGCGACCGCCTATGCCGATGCCGGTTTTGACGTCGACGTCGGACCGCTCTTCCAGACCCCGGAAGAAGCCGCCAAGATGGCGGTTGAAAACGATGTTCATGTGGTCGGCGTCTCAAGTCTGGCCGCCGGGCACAAGACCCTGGTGCCGCAGCTGGCCGCCGAGCTGAAAAAACTGGGTGCCGAAGATATCGCCATCGTCTGTGGCGGGGTTATCCCGCGCCAGGATTATGCTGAACTCTACGCTGCCGGCGCCGCCAAAATCTTCGGTCCCGGTACCCCGATCGTCACCTCGGCCACCCAGACCCTCGACGCGATCGAAGAGAAACAGAAATAAGCAAAGATGGCCAAGTAACGGAGGGCAGGCGCGAGTCTGCCCTTTTCTTTTGAGCCACGAAGACACAAAGGCACAAAGATTTTTTTTGCATAAACTTTAAAGACTTTTCTTGGTGTCTTGGTGTCTTTGTGGCAAGCTTTTACCTATGATCAAACTCCAAGACATTGCAGACGGGGTTCGTGCCGGCAACGTCCGTGCCCTGGCCAAGGCGATCACCCTGATCGAAAGCCGCAACCTTGACCACTCCCTGGCCGCAACCACCCTGCTCGACGAGCTGCTGCCGGATACCGGCAACTCGATCCGGATCGGCATCTCCGGCGTGCCCGGCGCCGGCAAGAGCACCTTTATCGAAGCCTTCGGCATGTACCTGCTGCAGCAGGGCCACCGGGTGGCGGTGCTCGCCGTCGATCCTTCATCGCAAATTTCCGGCGGCAGCATTCTCGGCGACAAGACGCGCATGGAAGAGCTGGCCCGCCAGGCCAACGCGTTTATCCGCCCGTCCCCTGCCGGTCAGACCCTCGGCGGCGTCGCCCGCAAGACCCGCGAGACGATGCTGGTCTGCGAAGCCGCCGGCTTTGATGTGATCATCGTCGAAACGGTCGGCGTCGGCCAGTCCGAGATCACCGTCGCCTCGATGGTCGACTTCTTCCTCCTGCTGCAGCTGCCCAACGCCGGCGACGAACTGCAGGGGATCAAGCGCGGCGTCATGGAAATCGCCGATGCGATCCTGATCAACAAGGCTGAGGGCGACAACCGTCCCAAGGCCGATCTGGCCCGCCAGCAATATGCCAACGCCCTGCACATGCTCAAGCCGAAAAGCCTCAACTGGCAGGTGCCGGCCCTGCTCTGCAGCGCCCTGCATGGTGAGGGGATCACCGAAGCCTGGGCGGTGATCGTGGATTTCCGTAACCGCATGCAGGCAAGCGGCGAACTCGAGAACAAGCGCCGCTTGCAGGCCAGCGACTGGATGTGGACCCTGCTGATCGACGACATCAAGGAAATGTTCCTGCGCGACCGCAACGTCGAAGCGCTGCTGGGGCAGGTGCAGGATGCCGTGGCCAGCGGCATGACCACACCGAGCGCGGCGGCGAGGCGATTGCTGGAGGCTTTCAAGCGGAACTGATTTTTTAACGCAAAGACGCAAAGGTGAGAGGCAAGGCGCAAAGAAAGATATTAAATCTTGTGGTTATTCATTTTAAGGAGGGGAAATGACAGAGAATGAAATCAGCAATGTTGTTATTGGGGCTGCTATCGAGGTTCATAAAGAGCTTGGTGGCCCTGGTTTCTTGGAGCACATCTATGAAGAGGCGCTATGTCGTGAGCTAATATTGAAAAAGTTGACCGTAGATCGTCAAAAAGTAGTTCCCGTCCAATACAAGGGAACGTTGCTGGGTAAGAACCTTATCTTGGATATCCTCGTTAATGAAAAAGTAGTTGTAGAAATAAAGGCAACTGAAAGACACAATCCAATTTATGAAGCTCAGCTTTTGACATATTTAAGAGTTGCAAAGCAAAAAGCTTGGCCTTATCCTCAATTTTGGAGAACGAAATGTTGCAAAAAGGAGTCAAAAGGGTTGTAAATAAATTGTCCTAGATTTGCTTTGTCTTTGCGTCTTGCCTCTCACCTTTGCGTCTTTGCGTTAAATAATTATACTGCTAACCCAATCCCTAACAAACGAGGTTCATAACCATGCCCAAGAAAATCAGTCACATCGGTATCGCCGTTGCCAGCATCGAAGCAGCCACGCCGTTCTACCGGGATGTCCTCGGTATGGAGTTCGAGGGGACCGAGGTGGTCGCGGAGCAGAAAGTCAAGGTCGCCTTTTTTGCCGTGGGCGAGAGCCGCATCGAGCTGCTCGAGCCGACCGCCGATGATTCGCCGGTTGCGAAGTTCCTTGAAAAAAATGGTCCCGGCGTCCATCATGTCGCCTACGAGGTCGCAGACCTGGAAGAGCGCCTGGCCGCGCTCAAGGCCGAAGGGGTCCGGCTGATTGACGAAGCGCCGCGTACCGGCGCGCACAACACCCGGATCGCGTTCATGCATCCCAGGGCCAGCGGCGGGGTGCTGACCGAGCTTTGCGAGCCGGGCGTTCACTGAGGCCTGTGTTACAATTTTTTGGCACTTATTTAAAAATAGCCACTAAGACACCAAGACACAGGGGATATTTTTGTATTTTGGTAAAGATCAGTTTGTACCCACAAGACGGGTCCCTTCGTGTCTTCGTGCCTTCGTGGCAAGCATGACCTTCTTTCGCTCTTCGGCGCAAATATTATGGTCTGCATACGACAAGATTTGGCTCCTCTAACATAACAATGTTTTAATTGCATATCTCTCTGTATTTAACAGCAATGAGGGGCTCAATGCGTTGTTTTAACTTTTGTTCTTGACAAATAAAAAACAGCGTTTCTATACTGCGAAAAGCTGTTCGACCGGAAACCTCTTTGCAGGTCCTGATTAACCCGGTTGGCGGCTCTTTGCTGAAGCCATGAAAAGAGTCCTTATGAATTTCAGCAAACGGGTTTTCATTGTTTCGCTCTTTGCCATTATGGTTATTTTCGCGAATCCCGTCGGCGCGATCGAGGCGGGTGAACCGGCGCCGGATTTCACGTTGAAGTCGATTGCCGGCGCAGAGGTCAGCCTGTCCGATTTCAGGGGCCGGCTGGTGTTGCTCAAGCTGGCGACGACCTGGTGCCCGACCTGCCAGCAGCTCTCCGGCGAAATCGCCAGGGCCGGCAACGACCTGGCGGCAGGCAACGTCGCGTTCCTCGAGGTTTTCGTCAAGGATTCCGAAGCAACCGTGGCCAGGTATGTTGAAGGCACGGCGTACCCGATGACCTTCCACGCGCTGCTCGACGACGGCCAGGTTTACGATGCCTACAACGTCTACCTGATCCCGCGCTTGCTGCTGGTCGATGCGGACCAGGTCATCCGCTTCGACAGCGCCGGGCGCAACGTCTCGGCAGAAGATATCGCCGCCATGGTCAGGGAGCACCTGCCGCCGGTTGCTGAAACAGGGTCGTGAACGGTCGCAAAAAAAGTGAATGCCTGTTTGACTGCACTGCCGTTTTCGTTGAAATTTTGCGACACTGTGTTGGAGTGACAACACTCCTGCTGACGGATTGATTAAAAAAACAATTAGTTTTTTGCTGGAATACAAAAAAAAGCTTGTAAAAACAGGCCTCTTCGGTTATCTTGTGGCCTTCTGCCAACTTGGCATCATTGTTGTACCTTTAGAACCAACCAGTCTGAGCCCCGCGGGCCGACTGATGACGCTCCAGGACTCTTGACCGAGCTTGGTGCAATCAAACAAAAAATTGTGAAAGGAGGTTTCAGGGAATGAAGAAGGTTTTCACCGGGACACTGACAATTATGATGATCGTTTCTCTTGTGGCGTGTGCCGGCACCGGCGGGGGCGACAAGGTGCGCGTCAAGTGCCCTGCCTGTGGTTACGAGTTTGATGCACCGATCGAGTAAATAAATTTAAAGGTTTGTTCCAAAGGCTTGGCCCGCTGTTGTGGCGGGTGCAGGTTAGTAAAACCATTTTTCTATTTGAGGAGGCAACACATGAAATTGTTAAAAGTTTTGGTAGCAGCTCTGCTGCTGGCAGCAATGGTCACCCCGGCTATTGCGGAAGATCGTCTGAGCCTGTCAGGCGAAATGCGCGTTCGCGCTTTTCACGTCGACGTTGACGACGATAGCGACGACGACAGCACCACTACCTGGGCCAACCAGCGCCTGCGCATCGCCGGTAAGATCGCCGTCGCTGAAGGCGTCAGCGTGACCTTCCGCACCGACATCACCGAAGGCACCAACTGGGGTGATCACTCCGGTTTCGGTGGCGGCCCCGGCAACCCGGAGAGAAGCAACGGTTTCGGTTCCGGCCGTGGCGGTTCGCAGCAGCAGTGGGACCGCGCTCACCTCGACATCACCAAGAACGGCTATCACCTGCGCGCCGGTCAGCTGTACTTCGGCACCTTTGGCACCTTCGCCATTGACACCCAGGACAACGGCCTGGTATTCGACTTCAACCCCGGCATGAAAGTCGAAGCGTTCTTCATCGTTGACCGCAACAATGACAGTTCGGCAGGCTATGCTTATCCTACTACTACTGCTGGTGGTGGCGTGCCTGTACAGACCTTCGTCATAATAAGCATGACGGCTTCCTGTACGGTGCTGGCGTCCAGCCCAAGGGCGACAACTGGTCTTCCAGGCTTTATGTTGCCGGCCAGAACAGCGTTCTCGACCAGGACGAAGACGTTTATGCCGTGATCGCCAGCGGCAATCTGAAGCTTGATGCCATCAACCTGTTTGGTGAGATTGACTTCTTCACCGGTGACGCTGCTAAAGACGTCCTCATCAACAGCGTTTTGCAAGATGTTGATGCCATCGGCACCCAGGTGATGCTCGAGGCCTCGATGGCCGCCACCGACATGATCACCATCGGCGGCCAGTTCTTCTACGCCACCGGTACTGACAAAGATGATGAAGTGCAGTACGTCCTCCTGGGCAACGGCTTCAACGGTTGGGACCCGATCTACGATGTCGGCACCAGCCTGAGCAACGAAGAGATTACTTTCCCCCGTCCGTTTGACTTCACCGGCATGAGCGCTGGTGTTGTGGGTGGTCGTCTCTACTCCAGCTTCAAACTGAGCGACAGTCTCAACCTGGGCGCCTCGGTTGCCTACGTGTCCGAAGAAGAAGACGAGTTTGTTGAGTCTGACGGTTATCAGCTTGCTGCTGGTCTGACCTATGCCATTCTCGACAACACCAGCATCCAGCTGCAGCTCCAGTACGAAGACATGGACTATCAAGAAGCGGGTGTCGCAACTGACGAAGATTATGATGCGTTCCGCGCCGGTACCGGCATCTTCGTCAAATTCTAAGATTCTTTAGAACAGTATTTATGCATAGCCTGAAAAGCCCGCTGCGCAAGCAGCGGGCTTTTCCTTTCAAATTCAATAGTTGTCGTGGATTAACGCTTCCCATTTCAATGAAAAACGACTAGAATACCCCAGTTTTTATCATCCTGATCTTGCAACGAATACCGGAAATCCAATGAAATCGACTGTCAAACTGCTCCTTATCGCTCTACTTCTGATTTATCCTCCGGCGGCGGCATTGGCCGAACTCTCCGATCAGGTCCAGGCCGATTTTGCGACCATGTCGGGACTCGTGGTGATGCCGATCAATGACGAATACATCGTCGACCTGGACGCCCGTGACAACCTGAACATCGGCGACATTCTCACCGTTGTCAAACCGGGGAAGAAGATTTTCCATCCTGAGACCAAGGAAGTGATCGGTTCGGTAGATGATGCTGTCGGATTCCTCCAGGTGACACGCATCTACACTGGCTATTCCTATGCCAGAGTTCTGACCGATGGACTGGAACCGGCAAACGGTGCTTCAGTCAAGCGTTTCGAGCAGGTGCCGGCACGGTTTGTCGATGCGACTGAAAACGGCAGTGAACTGGTGCGCCTGGTCAAGCTCAACCTGCCACAGTTTCGCTGGCTGGATGAGGGTGCGAGCGATGCGACTTTGCTGACCTTTACCCTGCAGGCGGATGCACTCGAGGTGGCGACCGCTCAGGGTGACACACTGCACCGCTATGAAGTGACCGAAGACCGGCAACTGGTCAGCGCCACTGTGCCTGCAAGGCCCCAGGTGACGACGCCCTCCGGGCCGAAACCACGAATCTTGCAGCAGTTCGCCAACGCCCTGATGGGCACCTTTGGCCAAACCAACGAGGAGCGTTTTGCCGAAATCGACCAAGCGATCATCCGGCAGAAGCAGTTCGACCGCAAGGGCATCTGGATGAGCCCCAACATGGCAGGACACCCGGTCGGCTTGGCGGTTGCCGATTTCGACGGCGACGGTCACCAGGAAATCGCCATTGCACTTGAAGATGCGATCCAGATTTCGAGGGTCATCGATGGAGAGTACATCGAAGTGGCCAGGGTCCCGCGACCGACCGCCATCGAGCTGCTCGACATCGATGCGTTCGATGGCGACGGTAACGGCCTCCCCGAGCTGTACGTCTCGGCGCTCGGCGCATCGCGGGCGGCATCCTTTGTCGTCCAGTACAACGGCAGCGATTACCAGATTGTCACCAGAAGTGTCCGCTGGCTGCTGCGTGTCATGACCCTGCCCGGTGAGACTGCCACTGCGCTGGTCGGTCAGAGCCTCAGCGGCAGCAGCGCGGTCTTTGGCGAAAAAAACACGATTTTCTCCGGCCCGTTGTTCCGGGTGCAGCGCGAGGGCGACAAGCTGGTCGAAGGTGAACCGGTCGCGCTGCCGATCGAACTCAACCTGCTCAACTTCAGCCCGCTGGCCGAAGTCAGCGGACAGTCCGGGTACGCCTACCTGACTGCTGACGATTACCTCAAGGTGATGTCAGCCGCCGGCGAACAGCTGTGGACATCGAATACCCACTTCGGCGGCTCCGAGACCTGCTTTAACCTTGCCAAGGAACTGAGGGACGAAACAGAGCTGCCGACCTGCCTGCCGATGAGCATCGTCATGTTGCCGGGCAATGAGATTCTGGTGGCCCAGAACGAAGGCCAGCGTCTCGTCAAACGCTACCGCAAATTCCAGAGCAGCCGGGTCGTGTCGCTGACCTGGAACGGCTTTGCCCTGACCGAGAACTGGCGAACCTCCACCCAGTCAGGGTACCTGGGCGATTTCGCTCTGGCCGACGCCGACAACGACGGCAGCAGCGAGCTGGTCATGGTGGTCAAGTTCCAGCACAAGGGCATGACCGTTGACGCCCGGTCGTCGATCGTCATTTATGAGTTGAATTGAGGGGGAGATGAGAGAGGTGAGAGGAAAGTGAACAGTCAGGGCCGGAGAAATCCCGCCCTTTTAAGGTTCAATGGGGTAGGAGAAAGAATCCAGTATCCAGAATACGGTTTCTATTTCCCAGTCCCAAACCCTCGCCTTTTAACGCCCGTTCGCTTTGCTCACTCAAGGCGCAAAGACGCAAAGAACCGTAGGAAAAAGTCTAGACACCAAGACAACAAGAATGACAGTTCCTGTTTCATTGCAAAAGCAAAGGGCACTCGATTGTTGAGCGCCCCATTTTCAAATCACCAGCCCCTAGTCCCCAGCCCCTAGCCTCTGCCTTTAAGGAAAATACTTGCGATGCAACTCTTCGCGGCGGCGCTCCCGCTCCTTGGGCGGCAGGTCGCGCAGTTCGTGGAGTTCCTGCCGCAACTGCCGGCGCTGGTCTTCCGGCAGCTCCTTGAACTTGCGGAAGGTGCCGCGCATGCGCTCCCGCTCTTCGGGGTCCATCTCCCGCCAGTGGTTGTATTTCTCTTGCATCTCCTGGCGTTGTTCCGGCGGCAGCTGCCGGTAATTCTGCCAGCGCTGGCGTAAATGGTCCCGCTGGTCTTCGGGCAGCCCCTGGTAGATCTCGTAGCGGTCGCGCAGCATCTGGCGCTCGTTGTCCGGCAGCTCCTGCCACCATTGCTGCAGGTTGCCGTTGCCGGCAGGGCCGGGACCGCCGGAATGACCGCCCCTGCCGGAGTAACCACCGCCGCTGGATTGGCCGCCATGCTTGCCATTCTTCTTGGCGTACGCGGGGGTTGAGACAACGCTGGCCACGATCAGAAGACAACCACTGAAAAAGATCAATCTCTTGCTGAACATGTCAGACTCCTTCTATCTGTGCGAGCAGCTCAAGTTCCTTGAGCAGCTCGATATCTTCGAGAAAGTCGATGTCCGGCATATCCTCTTCCAGGCTCATCGGGTTTGCTGGTGCAGGGGATGACAGGGTCACCTGCACAGGCTCCGGTTGCGGATGCAGGAGAAGGTTATGCACCAGGGCCAGGACCGCCACGGCCCCGGCACCAAGCGCCGGCAGCCAGCGCTTGCGGTCGGCGAGTTCGTCAACTTCTCCTTGACCCTTGCCGCCATGCGGACCCCGGCCAGGGCGTCGGCGGTGCAGTCCGGCTTTGGCAGAGCGGCAAGCTCCGTCGTCAAAGTCGCCAAACGTTCTGCGCAGCGCTGGCAGCCGGCAAGATGCCGGGAGCGATTCTCGTCCAGCTCGTTGTAATAATGCAGAGTCAGGTCCTGTTCGGTCAGGCAGTTTTTGCTGTTCATGATCATACCTCGTTATAATCTGCCAGATCCTGGCGGAGTTGCGTGACGGCGCGATGCAGGTGCGCCTTCACCGTGCCGGTCTCCAGTCCCAGGTGTTCGGCAATCTCTTTCAACGGCAATCCCTCGTAATGGCGCAGGTTGAATATCACCTGCTGGCGCGGCGACAGCTTGCCCAGGCTCTTGCGCAGCAGGCGCATCGCCTCCTGCGACTGGAATTCACGGCCCGGATCGAGCCGGGTGTCGCCGGCCAGCTCCACCGGGTCGGGCGCATCGTTGTCCTGGCGAAAGAAAAACAGTCTGCGCTTGATGCGCTCCCGGCGCAGATGATCGATTGCCAGACGGGTCGTGGTGCGGTACAGCCAGGTGCTGATGCGGCTGTCGCCGCGAAAGCCCGGCAGGGAACGGTGCAGTCGCAGAAAAGCCTCCTGGGCCAGATCTTCCGCTTCTTCCCGGTTGCCGACCAGGCGCCAGGCCAGGCCGATGACTTTACCGGTGTGCTCTTTGACCAGCTGCTCAAAGCCGGAGTCGTCACCTGCGCGGATTCTCTCCAGCAATAGCTGTTCGTCTGCGGCGGTCATTGTTCGAGAGTAGCCGCTCTCCGCTAAACTGTCAACGATCGCTGGCGTGGCTGTGGACACGTGTTTCCCCTTGTCGTGCTGCTGCGAGTCTTTGTTGATTGGACGTATGGTCGGGGGAATGGTTTACAAGAAAATTTTAACGCAAAGACGCGAAATAAAAACAGGACTAGAAGCTGGTCACGAAGACATTAAGAGCACAAAGAAGACAATGACTGATGGTTTAATTGATAAAAGCTAAAGGGGCCCTCAATTTTGAGTGCCCCTCGTTGCTCTTTTTTTGTGTCTTTGCGCCTTTGTGGCCGAGCTTTCCCCTGAGTGCCTTCCGTTAAATCATTTCTTTCACGGTGTTGACCACATTCTCAACGGTAAAGCCGAACTTCTCCATCAGTTGCCCGGCCGGGCCGCTGGCGCCGTAACCCTGCATGGCGATGGTCTTGCCGTTGAGGCCGACGTAACGTTCCCAGCCGAACGGCGAGGCGGTTTCGACGGCAACGCGGTCCAGACAAGCAGGAGGCAGGACCTGGTCGCGGTAAGCCTGGTCCTGTTGCTCGAAGAGCTCCCAGCAGGGCAGGGAAACGACCCGGGTGCCGACGCCCTGATTTTCCAGCTGCTCGCGGGCGCCAAGCGCCAGGGGGATTTCCGAGCCACTGGCGATGATGATAGCCTGCAGGCTGTTCTGTTCCCTGGCGAGGACATAGCCGCCCTTGTGCAGCTCCTGCGCGGCCGCATACTGGTTGCGGTCGAGGGTCGGTAGCCCCTGGCGGGTCAGGATCAGCGCGGTCGGGCCCTGGCGGTTGGCGATCGCGGCCTTCCACGCTTCGACCGTTTCATTGGCATCGCAGGGGCGGATCACGTTCAGGTTGGGCACGGCCCGCAGGTTGGGCAGTTGTTCGATCGGCTGGTGGGTCGGACCATCTTCGCCCAGACCGATGGAGTCATGGGTCAGGACATAAACCGTCTGCAGTCCCATCATTGCGGCGAGGCGCATCGGTGGGCGCATGTAGTCGGCAAAGATCATGAATGTGCCGCCAAACGGAATCAGGCCGGGGGTATGGGCCAGGCCGTTCATGATCGCAGCCATGCCGTGTTCGCGAACCCCGAAGTGGATATTGCGACCGACGCTGCAGGGGGTAAAGGATTCCTCGCCATTGAGCGTCGTGTTGTTGGACGGTCCGAGGTCGGCTGAACCGCCGAGCAGGAACGGCAGCTTGCCGGCCAGGGCATTGAGGGTCTTGCCGCTGGCCTGGCGGGTCGCCAGATTTTCCCCGGCGGCAAAGCCCGGCAGATCATCCCAATCTTGCGGTAGCTCTCCGGCTGCCGCCTTTTGCCAGGCGGCCAGGGTGGCGTTGCCACCGAGTTGAGCGGTAAACGCTTTTTGCCACTCCTTTTCAAGTGCTGCGCCGCGCTTGACGGCTTCGCCCATGTGTTCTGCGACATCGGCCGGGACTGCGAAAGTCGCTTCCGGGTCACGTCCGAAGAACTGCTTGGTCAGCTTGAGCTCGTCGGCCCCGAGCGGCGCCCCGTGGGCATCGTGGCTGTCCTGCTTGTTCGGCGCGCCGAAACCGATGTGCGAACGGGCGATGATCAGCGACGGGCGCGGCGAGTGCTTGGCTTTTTCAATGGCCCGGTCGAGGTCCTGGACATTTTCCCCTTCGACATGCTGGACATGCCAGCCGTAGCTGAGGTAGCGGGTGGCGACCTCTTCGCTGAAAGCCAGGTCGGTATCGCCTTCGATGGTGATCTTGTTGTCGAGATAAAGGTAGACCAGGTTGCCCAGCCGCAAATGCCCTGCCAGCGAAGCTGTCTCGGCGGCAACCCCTTCCATCAGGTCGCCGTCGGAACAGAGGCCGTAAATTTTGTAGTCGAAGAGCTCCGGGTTGACGCGCTGCTGCAGGAAACGGGCGCCCATGGCCATGCCGACGCCGACCGAGATGCCCTGGCCGAGGGGCCCGGTGGTGGTTTCGATGCCGGGGGCGTGGCCGAATTCAGGGTGACCGGCGGTCGGGCTGCCGATCTGGCGGAAGTTTTTCAGGTCATCCAGGGAAAGCTCGTAGCCGGAAAGATGCAGCATGCTGTAGAGGAGCGCCGAGCCATGGCCGCAGGAGAGGACGAAGCGGTCACGCCCTGCCCAGTCCGGGTTTTTCGGGTTGTAGCGCAGATGCCGGTTGTAAAGCAGGTAGGCAATCGGGGCGGCTTCCATCGGTGTGCCGGGATGCCCTGACTGGGCCTGCTCCACCATGTCAGCGGACAGCAGGCGGATGGTGTCGATAGCCCTCTGGGCTTTTTGCATGTCGAGCGTCTGTGCCATTGAAAAGCTCCTGTTTAAACGGTTTTCGTTGATTGGCCACTATACTGACCCGCCGCCGGCAAGACAAGCGGAAATTCTGCGATACAATAGCTTGTACAGGCTCGAATGAGGCAGTACAGGTCACCTTGCAAATAGTCCCTTTCAACTCAGGTCGTCAGCAATAATGAGATCTTGGTCTGATCAGCAATTCATTCATCAACTTCGAAAACACGGAGGTCGGTATGCACTATTTCGCCTATGGCGCGAACATGGACGTAGAGACTCTCAAAGAACGTAGCGTCAGTTTTAAACCGGTTGTGATTGGCAAGGTGCGGGATGTCAGGCTGGTTTTTCATGTCCCGGGCGGTGATAATACCGGCAGGGCTGACCTGATGGACGATCGACGCAGTCATGTCCACGGTGTGGTTTACGATGTGCCGGAAGCGAGCCTGGCCGGGCTGGATGTCTACGAGAATGTGGAGCGTGGTCGTTACCGTCGCCAGCAGGTGACTGTGCAGACGTCGCAGGGGGAACTGTCCTGTGCGATTTATCGGGGGGCGAAGTTCCGCTCCGGCCTGAAGCCGAGTGAAGATTATCTCAAGCGTCTGATCCGGGGGGCACAGCATCACGGTCTACCCGGACATTACCTGACCTTCCTGCAGTCGCACGGGACGATGCCTGTGCCGTGATGCTGAGGCGGAGGCTGGGAAGGCTGGAGCTGGACTGGACGAGGGCTGGACTGGACTAGGCAAGGCTAGAATTTCGATATCGTTTCTGAAGAAACGCCAAGGCCGATCCGGACTATCCGGATCGGCCTTGTTATGCGAGGAGGTGAAGAAGAGTTTGATTTTGGTTTCGCCGGTTCGCCTGCCACAACGAACCTTTGATGGTTCGTAGCTTACCTCTCCCCAGCCAATAAAACCACGTTGATTCCCGTAAAAAATTGAACGTCAGCCCGCAGGCGAGAACTGTGTATTTGCACAGTCGTCGCCGGATCGGTTCGGCGCAACATCGAAGAAACCGCAATGGCTGATCAGCTTCTTGAATTTTTCCTGACGATCCCCGTGCCAGTTCTGCAGCAGTTGCTCGGCGAGTGTCTGTCCGCCGTCGATCAGTTTGTCGAGGCCGTCAAGGAAGCAGCTCTCGCTGCGTTTTTGGCCGCGTCGCAGCTGTTGGCGGTCGAGACCTTCCCGGGCCAGGCCCAGGCAGGTTTTCGCCAGATCCTGTAAGGTGCCGTTCTTCCAGGGGGTTTGCAATCCCAGGCGCCAGGCTTTCCGGCAGCTGTCGCGAATCTCGTCGAGAGAGTCCAGCCGACACTCGCCCCATGCGGCCTGAAAGGATTCCTGGTCGTACATAAGACCCTTGAGCAGGGCGGCGACAGTCAGGACCAGATGGGGCGGCAGGCTGTCGGCACAGCGCACCTCGACCTGCGGCCGCAGGCGAACCTCCGGAAACAGGGTTGACAGGTGCAGTTCCCAGTCGGCCATGGTTGCATGCTGGCCGGCATGACCTTTTTCCAGGAAATCGCGAAACCGGAAAGGCTGCCGGGTCAGGTCAAGATACTCGCCATCGCGGACAATGAAATACATCGGGACATCGAGGGCGTATTCAACGTAGTCGGTAAAACCGGCCTCCGGGTTGTCGAGGAAAGGCAGCAGTCCGGTCCGGTCGGGGTCGGTCCGTGACCAGATCTCTCCGCGCGTGCTCAAAAAGCCGCTCGGTTTTCCATCCAGCAGTGGCGAGTTGGCGAACAGCCCGTAAAGCAACGGCGCAAGAAACTGGGCAAGGCGCAGTTTCCTCATGCAGTCCGCTTCGTCACTGAAATCAAGATTGACCTGGAGGCCTGCACTTTGTTTCATCATGCGCTGACCCATGTCGCCGGTCTTCAACATGTAGGGGCCCATGATGTCGTAGCGGGTCTTGGGCGCCCATTCGATTTCATCGAGGCTGCTGAAAGGCTGCGTGCCGAGACCGAGCAGAACCAGGTCCAATTGCCTGCAGGCTGCTACAGCATTTACGATATGTCTGGAGAAGTCACTGCAGTTGCAGAACAGGTCGGCGCAGAGCTGGCCGGACAACTCCAGCTGCCCGCCAGGCTCGATCGTTATGGAAGAATCTGCTCCCTGCAGGCCGACCAGCCGGGAGCCTTCCCGCAGCTCCCGCCAGCTTCCGGTTGCTGCCAGTGCCGCGAGTAACGCCTCGATTCTTGAAAATTCCGCGGCCGCCCCGGTCCGTGCATCGAGGACCAGTTTTTCCATCTCGGCACCGATCCCCCATTCCGCTTCCGGACGGGCGCCTGCCGCGAGGTAGCCGACCAGTTGCTTTTGCGACGTAATCAGGGCGTCACGATTTACCAGTTTGGGTGTCAGCATGCAGGTGTCGGGAGCTCCATTGAAAAACCGGCCGTTGTCGTAAGACGCGTCGGGCCGTCACGTCCAGGTCAGTGTTGTGGCGGACAGATTAAAAACCTCCGCACCCAGTATAGCAAAAAGGCCGACATTGCGTGCCGGCCTTTTTCGATCAAGTCTATTCGCTGTGAGAGTCCAGGTACCTGGTGATGTTGGTCGCAATCTGCTCGAATATGCGCGTGAAGGTCGCTTCATCACGTTCCAGCAGGGTAATCCGGAAGCCCTGCTCCGGGGTGAAAAAGGATGACAATGGCACGACGCAGATTCCGGTTGCTGCCAACAGGTAGTAGACGAAGCGCTTGTCCACCGAGACCCCGGGCTGTTTGACCAGGTTTTCTACGAGTTCGCGGACTTCGGGAAGCTCAATCGGCAAAGTCTGACGGTTGTTGAGCGCTCCTTCCTTGAAGGCGACACTCATGTAGAATGCGCCGTTGGTCCGGTTGACCTTGACCCCGGGCACAACTTTCAGGATATCGTAGGCGATGTTGGAAAACTTCTCGTAGCGGGCGATCCGTTCATCGAGCCAGCCCTGGTATTCGGGGTGGCTGAGAATCGGCGGAATCGCTTTCTGCGGCAGGGTCGTGGAGCAGACCTCGACCATTTTCGAGTCGACGATACTCTGGATGTAGCGTTTGAACATCGGGTCCTTGTCGGCGTTGTAGACTTCTATCCAGCCGCAGCGCGAGCCGGGCCAGGGCACCTCCTTGCTGATGCCTTTCATGGAGATCGCCGGGACATCGCCAACCAGGTCGGATATCGGCTTGGTCGATTCGCCGTTGTAGACCAGGTTCTGGTAGATTTCGTCGGCGATGATGAAGAGGTCGAATTCCTTGGCGATGGAGACCATCTCCTTGAGAATCCGCTCCGGCCAGACGGCCCCGGTCGGGTTGTCCGGATTGATGATCAGGATGCCCGAGATCGCCGGATTGTACTTGATCGACAGTCTCAGGTCGTCCATGTCAGGATACCAGTTGTTATCGGGGTCAAGCTTGTAGCAGACCGGTTTTTGTCCGGCATGTGCCGCTTCGCCGGAAGAATGGGTGGAGTAGGTCGGGGTTGGGCCGATGACGCGCGATTCCCGTTTGAGCAGGCCGTAAACCTTCTGAATCGCATCGCCGAGGCCGTTAAAAAAGATGATGTCGCCGATCGAAACCTGGGCCTTGCCGCGACGGTTGGTCCTCTCTGCAAGAAAGGCACGGGTTTCCGGGACACCCTTGGTGGCGCAATAGCCGTAGGAGCAGTCTGTCATGGCGAGGTCGGCGACGATCTGTTTCATCCACTGGGGGATAATTTCCCCTTTGGCGATCGGGTCGCCGATGTTCTCCATGTTGGTATCGATGCCAAGCGCTTTGAGCGTGTCGGCGATTTCGACGATGGCGCGGATCTCGTAGGTCAGCTCGCCGGCACCGATATGAACTATGTTGTTACGCATGAAATATCCCTTCCCGTGCTACCCGTTGAAATTAAAAAGGCCATGGGCTTTTGCCCATGGCCTTGATGCAGTAAACAGTTAAATCATTTTCCAAGGCAATGGACAAGTCTCCGGCAAGCGGCCGCCGCGGCTGCCGCGCTGTTAGCTCGGGCAGTTTTTGCTGCTGCGATGTTTGCGGCTGCCTTGATCATGCTCTGCTCCATTGCGTTTTAAATCATTTCAGTCTGTTATCATGACTCGACGCGGGTTGTCAATCAATTGTTGTTGCTGCAGACTTTTGCGATCCTATAACGCCCCAAGAAAGTATTGCTTGCCACGAAGACACGAAGACACGAAGAGACCAGGAAACCTTTTTTGTAGGGTAAAAATTGATCTTCTAAGACTTGCATGTTTGATCCTTACAGAAAAGCAGAAATGTTTACTCGGTGTCTTGGTGCCTTAGTGGCTATTTCTTTGTTATAGGTCGGGCATTTTATCTATAGGCCACTGCCAAAAAAATCCCTGAGTTTTTGCATCAGTTCCACCCGGGGCATGGTCGCGACCGGCACGTCGGGAAGGGATTGCAGAAACAGGCGACCGTAGCCGCGCCTGACGACACGACTGTCGAGAATCAGGACGATGCCACGGTCGGTTTTCTGCCGAATCAGGCGGCCGAACCCCTGCCGGAATCGGATCACGGCCTGGGGGACCGTGTATTCCATGAAGGGGTCTCCCCCGGCTGCGGCAATTGCTTCGGCGCGCGCTTCGAGGACCGGTTCCGTCGGCACCTTGAATGGCAGCCTGGCGATGATTACCTGTTCCAGGGAGCGGCCCGGCACATCGACCCCCTCCCAGAAAGAGTCGGTGGCAAACAGGATGCTGGTCGGGTCCTGGCTGAATTTCTGCAGCAGGTTGTGACGGGTCGACTCGCCTTGCCGCAGGACCTGGTATCCCTGTGCCGAGAGGGACGGGGCCAATTCAGCGTGGATGCGGCGCAGCATGCTGTAGGCGGTGAAGAGCACAAAGCTCCGGCCATCCGCGGCCAGCAGGGCTTCCTCTGTCAAGTCGCGAACGGCTTCGGCAAAGCCTGGTTGGCCGGGCTCCGGGATATCAGTCGGTATCGCCAGCAGGGCCTGTTGCCTGAAATCGAAAGGTGAAGCGAGCAGCAGCTCGGTAATCCGCGATGGCTCCAGTTCGTTGAGACCGGTCCGCTGGCGCAGATAGTCGAAGCGCTCGGCCACGGTAAGGGTTGCGCTGGTCAGAACCACGGTCTGCATGCGCTCCAGCAAGGTGTCTCTCAGTAGCGGTGCAACGACGAGTGGTGCCGTGCAGAGCCGGGTGATGATCCCTTCGCTGCGACCGATGCGGCCGCGGGTGATTTCAACCCACACGCAGCATTGCGGATCGTTGACTGTGAAGGCGTGTAAGCTCTGAGCCATGGCCTGCAGTCGCAGGCTGATGCCGGCCAGATCGGTGCCGAGCGAGCGGATTGCCTCGGCGGCCTCGTCGGGGAGTTTGCGCAGAGCCTTGAGAAACCCCTGGAGAGACTCGCCGAAATCTGCGGTGCTGCGGGCCAGACTGCGCAGCATCCCCACCGTATTCTGCCAGGTCTCCTTTTCGACAAAGGCCGGAACCAGCCGTTGCCGGATCTCCTCTCCGGAGCGAATTTCCGCGTTAAGCGCCATTGCCAGGTCAATTCCGGCCTGCTCAAGATCGGCGACCGCTCGATCAAACAGCTCCTGGTTTTTGACTGCCAGCGCATCAACCTGCTCGTGCAGGTCGCGGTACAGGCGGTCCTGGCTGTCGTCGAGAGAGCGACCGAGTTGGGCGAGCAGTCTTGGCAGGAGCCCGCGTTGCGGCTTGCGCGGGTGGCGCAGGCGGTTCAGGGTCCGGGCGAAGGCGAAGCGGGTGACCTGGGTGCTGAAGTAGCGGGTTGCGACTTCTTCCAGATGATGTGCTTCATCGATGATCAGACGGGAAAACGGCGGCAGGACTGCGAGCGCGGAATAATTGTCGGTCTGGCTGCGCAGTGAAAGGTCCGCCAGCAACAGCGCATGATTGACCACCAGGAGGTCGGCCCGGGCCGCCTGACGCCGGGCCTGGTGGAAAAAGCAGCTGCCAAAGTGCGGACACTGGCTGCGGCTGCACTGGTCGGCTTCGCAGCAGACTTCTTCCCAGATCGTTTTGTGCGGCAGAAAGGAGAGGTCTTCACGTGAGCCATCCCCGGTTTGTTCCGCCCACTCGCGCAAGGCGTTCAATTCACCGATGTGCTCGCTGTCGAAGAGCCCCGGCTCGGCGGCGGCGCTTTCCAGGCGGCGTTTACAAAGGTAGTTCGATCGACCCTTGACCAGCACCACCTGAAAATCCAGGCCAGTGGAGCGTTTCAGGAAGGGCAGATCCTTGCGGATCAGTTGTTCCTGGAGGTTGATGGTGTTGGTCGAAATGACCAGTCGTTCACGGTTGGCCAGCGACCAGAGGATTGCCGGGACCAGGTAAGCAAGGCTTTTGCCGGTCCCGGTCCCCGCTTCGATCAGTGCGATGCGGTGCTGGTTGAGGGCATCGGTCACGGCAAACGCCATGCGCAGCTGCTCAGGACGATCTTCGAAACCGGGCAGGTTCTGGCTGATCGGCCCTCCCGCGCCCAACAGTTCCGAAACCTGTTGGTGCTCGACAGCGCTGTTTTGGACCGGCTCGAACGCTTCGACGACCCGGTAGAGCCGCTTGACCTGGTTGTCGACTATATAAAAGCCGACCCCCAGGGAGCCGAGGCTGCCGGCGATGGCAAGGTCAGGTTCGGATGGTTCAAGGTGACCGCTGGGATGGTTGTGGATAATCACATCGCCGGGGCGACAGGACTGCAGGATGGCCGGAACAGCGTCTCGGTTGCCGCGGGCAAGAACCTCCAGGTCAACGACAACCTGTCCGGCATCGGTGTGGCCGATGCAGAAGATCTCGTTGCCGCCGGATTCCTGGATTTCCTGGCGAAGCTGCGTCTTGTACCGGTTTTGAGAGAAATTCATCCATGAGCCGGGCATTATAAAGGTCACGGCCGATTCTGGGAAGCTATTATACCTGCAGGCGATAGCCGGCCGCCTGCTGGTCGGCGGGATGCTCCGGTCCGGGACCTCTCACGGCAGGCTTGAATGGCTGTGTTCAGTCGTCGTTGAGCTCAGCCTGCATGCGTTTGACAAAATTCTTGGCCCGTCCCGAAGGCGCAATGATTCCGTATGCAATCGCCTCGCGCAGTTCATCTTTGGTGGCCCCGGCATCCTTCGCGACCGCGAAGTGTTTGGTGAGTCAGTCAGGGCAGTTGACCGCTACGGCGCAGGCCACCCGGATCAGTTCGCGGGTTTTGACATCGAGAACTTCTGTGAATTCATAATCAAGAATCTTGTTGCGCGTCTTCATCAGGGCAGCCTCCGTTCGATTGGAATACCTACATTTATAGCAGGTTACGCTTGTTCTGCACGTCTGGTTAGATACCGCTTGCGATATTTCAGTGGCAGGCTGACTGGCGCAATAAGGCGTCGGAAGGGTTGCGTTTCAGCTATTCTCCGGGCAGGCCTTGAAAAACCGGCAGGAGAGGTTAAATTATGTAGCAAGGTATGTCGCAAGTCAGCTGGAGTGAATTGTCACCATGTCTGAACCGGAAATCATGATTGATCAACAGTTGCCGTCGCGCGCTCCGGACCTGGTCGTCGTCGCCGGGCCCGACGAGGTCTGGCTGGTGCAACAGATGTCTGACCGGCTGTCAAAATGGGTCGGTCTCGGAGACCTTGAAATCACAGGACGCGAACTGCGTGAGCTGTTTGCCGATGTCTCCCCCGGGCTGGATTATCTGTCAGATGAAGTGGCTGGCGAGGGCGAACCAATCGTTAACATTGAGGTAGACTTCCGGGGGCGGGAAGGCTGTCGGCTGCTTGCCGATATTCTGCCCGGAGGACATCAGCGATGAAGGCTGGCGGCAGGTCTCGTTTTATTTTCGGCAACCGCCAGCCGGGCTGGCCAGAAGGCATGAGCCCAGCAGTCGATTCGGGCTGGTTGGCAACAGCCCGGGGATGCAGGAGGTGTTCCGCAAGATAGTTCTTTATGCCGAGACCGATGCTTCGGTGGTCGTCACCGGAGAAACCGGCAGTGGCAAGGAACTGGTTGCCAGGGCTTTGCATGAACAGAGCCCGCGCCGGAACCATGCTTTTGTTTCAGTTAACTGTTCAGCAATTTCCCCGGAGCTCCTTGAATCGGAATTGTTTGGCCACGAGAAGGGCGCCTTCACCGGCGCCGTACGTTCCCATAAGGGCCGTTTTGAACGTGCCGACAATGGCACCATCTTTCTTGATGAAGTTGCTGACATGCCTGAGTCTGCGCAGGTCAAGTTGTTGCGGGTTCTCGAAGAAGGACTTTTGGAACGGGTTGGCAGCGAGCGGCCTTTGCAGGTCGATGTGCGGGTCGTTGCGGCCACCAACGTGCCGATGGAGCGTGCCGTCCAGCAGGGGCAGTTTCGCGCCGATCTTTATCACCGGTTGGCGGTCCTGCGCATTCATCTGCCGGCGCTGCGTCAGCGACTTGAAGACATCCCGCTGCTGGTCGAACATTTTCTGGGGACCTTTCGCCGCAAATACGGTCGTAACGTTGATCGCTTGACCAGCGAGGCAATGTTGCTCCTGCGAGCTTACCTTTGGCCCGGCAATGTTCGTGAATTACGCAACGTTTTGGAAAGAGTGTTTATTGAAAGCCAGTCCGAGGTCATAGGTGCGCGGGCTTTTCGCGAATGGGTCAACGAACGGCAGGATTTTTCGCCGGGAGACTGGGGCCCCAGCTCAGTTGGGCAATGACGGGGTTGCCCTGTCGTTGCCTTATCCGTTGGCGAACGACCGTGTCCTGCTGTCTCGCCCGGAGCGCCTGGCCCTGTCCGGACCGATGTCGAAGAATGCGGTCGATTCTGCTCGAACAACCCGACCCGTTAACCTGACGACCGAGTCAATTCGGGATGCCTGGAGCAGATCGCAAGGCAATCTTGCTTCGGCGGCCCGGCTCCTCGGTGTGCATCGTGCCACGCTCTACCGCTATATGAAGAAACTCAACCTGACCCGGGCCTCTCTCGATTCCTAGCTTCCTCACCGCCTGTTCCTGACCCTTTCGCTTGTGACATGATCCTTGTCGCAAGTGTCGCTTGCGACACCTGTTTGCGACGTTGCAAGTTGGTCGAACATCCTGCCTTGACTCTTTTAAACTACTGAAAATACAGTCATAAATATTATTTCTAAAGATTGGCACGTGGTTTGTAATAAAAGTAAGTGGCGAAGACAATTCAACCACTTACTGAATCCAACACAGGAGGTAAAAAAGCATGAGAAACTGGGATCTTTTTAAGGAAATGGACCAATTGCATCGAGACATTAACGGTCTTTTCAACGGTCATGATCGTGGGCGTCTGTTCGGCCCGGCATTTGAGCCGGGACTGGGACTGCGCCAGTATCCCAAGATCAATCTGCGTGACGATACAGACCATGTGTATGTCGAAGCACTGCTGCCGGGCGTTGACCCGGACAAGATCGACATGAACATTCTGGGCAACACCCTGACCCTGGCTGGTGAACGGCCGGCCTTGCCGATGAATCTGATGACAATTGTACCTGGCACCGTCGGGAGCGCGGCAACGGAAAATTCATCCGTACCATTGAATTGCCGGTCGAGATAGTTGCCGACAAGATCAAGGCAGAATGTAGCAACGGCCTGTTGCGTGTGACGCTGCCGAAGGCTGCGGCAGCAAAACCGAAAAAAATCAGCGTAAAAGTGCGTTAAACCGCTAACGATTGAATTACACTGAGAAAGGAGTTGATCCGTCATGACCGAAAAGAATATTGCCAACCTGGAGCCGACGTCGGCGTTGTCCCGCGAGATCACGCGCAAGAACGATCAATACATCAGTCCGTCCGTGGATATCTTTGAAACCGAGGAAGGTTTGACCCTGGTCGCCGATATGCCGGGGCTGGATGATCGACAGCCTGGACGTCACCATCGAGCAGGGCGTCCTGACCCTGCAGGGCAGTGCGCCGGTCGGTGCCGGTGATTACCAATACCGTGAATTTGCCATGGCCGGCTACTGGCGGCAGTTCCTGCTGTCGGACATCTTTAATGCCGGAGAAAGCCGAGGCCACCATCAAGCAGGGTGTCGTGACCCTGAAGATACCCAAGGCTGAAAAGGCCAAACCGAAGCGAATACAGGTGTCGGTACACTGACAACTTCCCGTCACGGAAAAAAGGCCGGTTTGAACCCGGCCTTTTTTTCTGCCGGGGGGACGGGTAAAAAACCAGGAGACTGGTAAAATCTTAAAAATACTTAAGAGAGGATACTATGGATATCAATCGGATGACGCAAAAGACCCAGGAAGCGCTGCAGTCGGCCCAGAGCCTTGCCGTACATTTCGGTCATGTTGAGGTCGATGGTGAGCATCTCCTGCTCGCCCTGCTGCAACAGGAAGAGGGCCTGGTCCCGCGCCTGGTTGAGAGGCTGGGTATCGATTTGCACAACCTGGTTGCGGCTACCCGAAAAGAGCTGGAAAAAATCCCTTCGGTGTCCGGCCCGGGTGTTGAGGCCGGCAAGGTTTATGTCACCCAGCGGTTCAATCGTCTGATGGTCAGGGCTGAACAGGAAGCCAAGCACTTGAAGGATGAATATATCAGCGTCGAGCATCTGCTCCTGGTGCTGGCAGACGAGGGCAAGCAGTCACCGGCGGGACGGATTTTGCTTCAGTTCGATTTAAGCCGTGATCGCCTGTTGCAGGTCCTCAGCGATGTGCGTGGTCATCAGCGGGTAACCAGTTCCGATCCCGAGGTGACTTATGAAGCCCTGGAAAAATACGGTCGTGACCTGGTCAGGGAAGTTCAGAAGGGCAAACTTGACCCGGTGATCGGCAGGGACGGCGAAATCCGGCGCGTGATTCGCATCCTGTCGCGAAAGACCAAGAACAACCCGGTGCTGATCGGTGAACCCGGGGTCGGCAAGACCGCAATTGTCGAAGGGCTTGCCCAGCGCATCGTGCGCGGGGATGTCCCGGAAGGGCTCAAGGACAAGACCGTCTTTGCTCTCGATATGGGCTCCCTGCTGGCCGGGGCCAAGTACCGCGGTGAATTCGAAGAACGTCTCAAGGCGGTTTTGACCGAGATCCGCGAAAGCGATGGCAGGGTCCTGCTGTTTATCGATGAACTGCATACGATCGTCGGAACAGGCAAGGCAGAAGGCGCGATCGATGCGGGGAACATGCTCAAGCCGATGCTTGCGCGCGGCGAGTTGCATTGCATCGGTGCGACGACGATCGATGAATACCGCCAATACATTGAAAAGGACGCCGCTCTGGAGCGGCGTTTTCAGCCGGTTATGGTCGAGCAGCCGACCGTCGAAGACACGATCAGTATCCTGCGCGGCCTGAAAGAACGCTTCGAGGTGCACCACGGTGTGCGCATCCAGGACAACTCACTGGTGGCTGCCGCGACCCTGAGCCATCGCTATATTTCCGACCGGTTCCTGCCGGACAAGGCGATTGATCTGGTTGATGAAGCCTGTGCCATGATCCGCACGGAAATCGATTCTCTGCCGGCAGAACTCGATGAAGTGACACGCCGGGTTATGCAGCTGGAAATAGAGGAAGCTGCCCTGAAAAAAGAGAAAGACAAAGCCAGTCAGGCCCGTCTGGAGATCCTGCACAAAGAACTCGCCGATCAGCGCGATCGGTCGAAAACCCTCCGGACCCAGTGGGACACGGAGAAGGAAGAGATCAAGTCCGTCCAGGTGCTGCGCGAGGAAATTGAAAAAGTCCGTCAGCAGATCGAGATTGCCGAGCGCGAATATGATTTGAACCGGGCTGCCGAACTCAAGCATGGGCGTCTGCCTGATCTCGAGCGCCGGCTACTTGATTCCGAGGAGAAGTTGCCCGGCGACGACGAGGGGACGCGACTGTTACGTGAGGAGGTCACCGAGGATGAAATTGCCGGGATCGTCGCACTTTGGACGGGGATTCCGGTGACCAGGCTGGTCGAAGGCGAAAAGGAAAAACTGCTTAAGCTCGACCAGATTCTGCATCGCCGGGTGATCGGCCAGGATGAAGCTGTACAGCTGGTTGCCGACGCCGTAATCCGCGCCCGGGCCGGGATCAAGGACCCGCGTCGGCCGATCGGCTCGTTCATCTTCCTCGGCCCGACCGGGGTTGGCAAGACGGAACTGGCCAAAACGCTTGCCGAAGCTTTGTTTGACAGTGAAGAGAACATGATCCGCATTGACATGTCGGAATACATGGAAAGGCACGCGGTCAGCCGTCTGATCGGAGCCCCTCCCGGTTACGTCGGGTTTGAAGAGGGCGGACAACTGTCCGAGGCGGTTCGGCGTCATCCTTACAGCGTGGTCCTGTTTGACGAAATAGAAAAAGCCCATTCAGATGTCTTCAATGTACTCCTTCAGGTCCTCGATGACGGTCGGATTACCGACAGCCACGGGCGCACCGTTGATTTCAAGAACACCGTGGTGATCATGACCTCGAATGTCGGCTCCCAGCATTTGCTCGAAGGTGTCACCGATGACGGCATTATCCGGGAAGGTGCCCGGGAGATGGTCATGCACGAACTGCGAAGCAGCTTCAGGCCAGAGTTCCTCAACCGGGTTGATGATGTGATCATGTTCAAACCGCTGACCCTGGTCGAAACTGAACAGATTGTCGATCTCCAGGTTGAAGAGTTGCAAAAACGCCTGGCAGAACGTGGCTTTGGCCTTGAACTGACGCCCGAAGCCCGCGCGTTTGTTGCCAGGGCTGCTTACGATCCGGTCTACGGCGCAAGGCCCCTGAAACGCTATCTGCAGCATCACCTCGAGACCCGGATTGGCCGGGCCATGATCGCGTCAGAAGTTGGCGAAGGCAGCTGCATCAGGGTTGATGAAGAGAACGGCGAACTGAAAATCGATTTTGCCGAGGCCTAGCCGAGCGGTTCGACAGGCGGCCACGATCAGAGGTCGGCGCCAGAGCTCATGGTCTTTGCGCAAACGCTTGGTTTTTTTGGAGAAAATTGTTACTGTAGAACGAACTATTGCAGAACAACTCAAACCTTCAGCGGGCGAGGGCGTATGGCCAAGCACAAACGTTTTGGGGAAATCCTGCTTGAAGCCAAGGTGGTTGACGAGAACCAGTTGCAGCGCGCTCTGGAGAGGCACTGGGGAACCGGTCGTCGGCTCGGCCAGGTTCTCAAGGATATGGGCATGGTCACCGAGCGCGATATTGCCGTCGCTCTGGCACGCCAGTTCGGCTACAAGACCGTCTCCAATATTGCCAAGGCGACATTCAGCGCCGACCTCCTTGCGCTTATCGACGGTGACACGGCCGCTGACAAGATGTTGTTTCCCCTGAAACAGGAGGACAAGACCCTGTACCTGGCGATGGTCAATCCTCTCGATATGGAGACGATCGACAACCTCTCCTTCAAAAGTGGTCTGCGGGTCGTTCCTTGCGTGACCACACCCTCAGAGATCCAGTCTGCGGTCAACCGCCATTACTACAATATTGTCGAACGGTCCCATGGCCCGGATGTCTGGTGGACTGTCCTGGTTGTAGATGATCAGGCCCTGGTTCGCTCTGCGATTATGGCTACCCTGAAAAGTGAAGGCTATACTCTGCTCGAGGCAAGCAATGGCGCTGACGGGCTCAAGGTGGCTATCGAGGAAAAACCGCACCTGATTATCGCTGACACCGTTATGCCGCGCATGGAAGACTATGAAATGTACCGTGCCGTCCAGAGCAACCTGAATATCAAGCATATCCCGGTCATTGCGCTTTCTCCCAAGGACTCACCGGAAGAGGAGGCCAAGTTGCTGGAGATGGGGTATTTCGACTTCATCGCCAAGCCGATCAACCCGGTCCGCCTGTTGGCGCGGACCAGACATGTCTTGCGGATTATTTATGGCAACAGCCCGCCGCCGCGTTAAGCCCGGCCACGGCAATCCTCTTTGAAAAGGCGAGCATTTTCTGCTTGCCTTTTTTATTTAGAATTATATAATTGACGAAAATAGTCATATAAAAGGAAAGGATGTCGCCATGCGTATCGATATACTCTGCAAACCTGAAGCCGGACAGCGCGGTGAACGCGTCCTTGCCAACGTACGCAAAGCCCTGCAGGAGATGGACGTGCGTGCTGAGGTGCATCTCTTCTGCGACCGTCGCAAGATGGTTGATAACCGTGTCTACGTTGCTCCTGCGCTGATGATTGACGATGTCGTCCGCATCGCTGGCCGTGTGCCGGAGGTTGGTGAGATCAAGTCATTTATCGTTGAACGCCCCCGCTATGTTGAGCGGATGCAGGAGGTTGCCTGACCCCGACCCGGTCTGCCTGATAGTTGCAAAAAGGGACTGTTATTGTAGAGGTCCATAGCTTGTTGACAAACCCCACATTGCGTTGATGTGGGGTTTGTTGTTGGGCATGTCTGGTTCGTCAAGGCGGCAACCTCAACTCAGACAGGATTATCAGACTAAATGCCTACATTTCTCCCCCACGTGACGAAGCTCTTGAGAGCCTCTACTTCTGTGGAGGATTGCATCGGTCACTGTGCTATCAAGCTTTTCCCTTGTAGGTCACACCGCAAGGAAGGCCCCCTGTAACGGGCCGGCTTCTTGAGCTCTATCGTCTGTTGATACCTTAGAAATCCGGCAGAGGAGATGCCCTCCGCAAGGAGAAGGCACTTCATACTTTTGTTGCCGGACAAAAGTATGGCGTCTGGCGGGACGCGACCCGCCGGTTCTGATTTTCTACCGCTTGAGATTGTCCACGAACATAAACCAGGCAAAACTTAAAACCCGGGGGTCGCGCCCCCCGACTGCGCCTTACTCTTTTACTGGCCTAAAAGAGTAAGCAGAAAAGGGCCTTAACGCTGCGCTGGGCACTTGTTTTTGCCGGTTTTCCGTGACGTTCATAAACTTGATTGGATGTGCAGAGATATCTGGTCGTCGGCACCGCGACGGGGCCCCGTACAGTTTGGGCCCCGATTGCTGCGCAATCGCGCAGGAGAGCGAAAAGTCGTTGCCGAAAAACTTGCTTTTGTAGAAACCTGTACGATTTAAAAAACAGACTCCTTAACTGGTGCTACCGATACGGGGCCATTCAAATGGCCCCGTCACAAGATGGTTGCCAAAAGTATGGCGTCCGGCGGGACGCGACCCGCCGTTCCTGACCTAAGCTTGTAGCCATCGTATACGCCCGATGAAAACAAAGGGTGATAGATTGATCATCGGTTGCCATATCCTCATCGTGAACCAGAGCAGAAGTGTTGCAAAAGAATAACTCAACTTTGTCCGTAGTCTCAGTCCCTGCACTTTACAGGGCTTTTTTTGTGTTTTTGCCATAGTTACGAAGGGACCAGGTGCGCTGCCGGATACAGGAGCCCCTCGCTGACGGCAAACCGGACCAACTCCTCGCCGGTTGCCTGCGATACGCTGCCGGCGAAAATCTCCCTAGGGCTGAGCCTGCCGTCGCTCTGCCTAAGCAATTGCAGCATTTCCTCACCCAGTGATTCGCATAAGACCTGGTTGTCTCGACGCATGAAGAGTGCAACCGAGCCGACTGGGCGGAACAGGGCGGTCATTTCTTCCAGGTGCAGCCCTTCCATTTCGAGCAGATCGAGAATTTCGTAGGCAAAGGGCACCAGGCGAAATTTTTTCGAGCGCTGCCAGGGAGTCTCCCAGGCAGCTTGCTGCAGCAGCGATTCTCCGGAGATTGGTAAAAGTTCTTCACCCAGCAGGGTTTCCGCATAGTTGAAATGGTAACAGAGCAGGTCGAGGAAGATGCTGATCAAATGTCCCTGACCGGTGCTCTGCAGCCGATGGCTGAGGTAGCCCTGCAGCATCCGATAGACATCTGCTGCTGCCCAGTCTTCGGTTTGCATCAGGCGGTCATGACCAATTTCAGGTTCCTGCTGTGCCCATTCTAAGAAATCCTCGAAGAGTGCGCTGGGGCAGGTCTGCAAAGCCTCCATGATGGCCGGAAAGAAAGCCACGGCCCGACCGGTATTGTAGAAAAGATCGACCGCTGCAGCCAGGCGCCGACAGAGCACCATCTCTTCCGTCGTCCAGTTTGCCGAGGCAATCAACTCGTAAGGCGGGTCCTGCTGAGCTTCGATCCCGTACCTGTGCCGTTGCTGTGCCAGTCGGGTCCCTGGCAGCACGGCCAGTGGGAAGATATGAATGTGGTTGGGGGCAAAGCTCAGCACCGTGTCAATGCTTTCCCGGAAGCCTGAGTAGCTATCCTCCGGCAGCCCGTAGATCAGGTCGAAGCCGTACACAACCCCTTCGGCTTCGAGCAGGTGGATCTTCTCCGTCAGGATGTCCAGGTCAATTGGGCGATGGATCGTTTTGAGCACCTGTTCATGCACTGATTGCAGGCCGATCTGAACGGAACAGTTCAGCTTGCCAAGCAGGCTGACGGTGTGGCGATCGATGAAATCGGCCTTGGCTTCCAGATGATAGTGAAGGTCGGGGCCAACCTCCAGCAGCATCTCCAGAAGTGCAACACCACGTTCCGGTGGGTAATTGAAGGTAGAGTCCAGAATCCACACCTGGCTGACACCTCTATCGACAAAAAGTTCGAGTTCGGCCTTCAGCCGTTCTTGCGGCAGGGCCCGAACCCCTTGCTGGCCCCTGGCTTCGAAGCAATAATCGCAGGAGAAGGCACAGCCGCGCGCAACTTCCCACAGAACACCCGCAGACGATGGTTCAATGGTCCCCGACAGCCAGGGAGAGGTTGCGCCGTCAAGATCGAAATGACACCTGTTTGCAGAGGCTAACGGTCCCCGCTCCAGCATCAGCGTAACCCCTGGCATGGAGTGCAGAGGCAAGCCCTCTGCCAATCTCTTCAGAAGGCTGGCAAGAGCTGCCTCCCCTTCACCGTGAACCAGTGCGTTCCATGGTGCTGCAGACAAAAGCCCGGCCGGGTCGCCGGTGGCCTCAGGCCCTCCGGCAATCAGGTAGAGGGACGAATCGGACTGGCGCAGTTGCCGCACCAGTCCGATGACGCGTTGACGGTTCCAGACGTAAACCGGAAAGGCGACCACATCCGGGGTTGCAGAGAGAATCGCAGCGAGGATCTCACGGTCCGATTGCTCAGGGTAGGCATCGACCAGCCGGGTTGATGCACACAGGCCGACCGGCAGGGCTGCGGCCAGGCAGCCGGCAGCCAGGGAGACCGCCTGGGATGAACGGCGGACATGCAGGGTACAGAAGATAATATTCATAAGCACACCAATGAGGATCAACTCTATCGGCTCAGTCAGCATTCGTCAACTGAGCCGGCACTGATGGCGGTTTGGGTATAGAAGCGGCAGGGTTAATTTTTGGCGCGGACCTTTATCTTTGGTTTGCCGGACTCGGTCACCACGACGAAATCAACCTGCTTGTCGCCGAAGCGCTGCTTGATCGTCTCGGCCTGCTTGGCCAGAAAGCTGGCAACCTGGTCCCGGTTCGGGGGGCGCATCTTGCAGTTCTGGTGGGCCTGGACAAGTTGTTCGTAAAGGTTGTCAAGCGGATCGGCGCTACGGTCGTTGACGGATGCCTCTGGTTGAGATGTCCCCTCGTTCACCCTGCGCTGGATCCGGGAGGTGTGCCGTTCGTATTTCCCCTCGTCGATCAGGCGCTGAATCCGGTCCCAGTAGCCACAGTAACTGTTGAAACGGCTGCTGATCCCGTTCAGTCGGTAGCGCAAGTCGGTTTGCGGTATGTGCATGGTGATGAATTTACGGAGGCGTACGGTAAGCTTGCTGCGCTGTGGTTCAGGCGCGCATTTTTCAATGCCGAGGAAATACTGCTGGTAGGCGATTTCGAGTTCCTTCATCTCCTTCTCGACCTGGTTCAGCAGCCCGGTGATTTTTTCACGTCCGATCATTGCAAAAGCATCCCCCGTCTCTAATGCTAACCAATATACTGGAGCAAAGGCATGGTGGTAAAGGGAAACCTGAATTACCAGCAGAAACCTGCCCGTGGCAGGACTGCCCAAGCAGGTTGGCCATCTCCCTGCTTGACCTTTTCAAGGCGTTCCTAAATAATGAACTGTCAAATTTCTGGAGAGTTGAAATGCCTGAGAAATTAGCCGTGGTAATCTTGGCCGCCGGCCAGGGTACCCGCATGAAGTCTGCCCTTCCCAAGGTCCTCCACCCGGTGGCGGGCAAGGCGATGCTGGCCCATGTGGTACGGACCGCCGGAGCCCTCGAAGCCTCGCCGATTATTCCGGTTGTCGGCCACGGTGCCGAACAAGTCCGTGTTGCCATGGCCGGCCTGGGACTGCGTTTCGTTCTGCAGTCGGAACAACTGGGCACCGGTCATGCCCTGCTCTGTGCTGAAGACGCTTTACACGGATTTTCAGGTGATCTTCTGCTGCTTTGTGGTGACGTTCCACTGTTGCAGGAAAAGACCCTGCGAGCCCTGATGGAACACCATTTTCAACAGGCGGCCTGCGTGACCATCCTTACTGCGGAAATGAGCGATCCCACAGGCTATGGCCGAATCATCCGTGGTACCGAAGGGGTTAAGCGGATCGTTGAAGAGAAGGACGCTGATGAATCGGAGCGCCAGGTCCGTGAAATTAATACCGGAATCTACCTGTTCCGGGCCCCGCAGGTTTTTGCCCTGTTAAGAGATGTCGATAACCGTAACGCCCAGGGAGAATATTATCTCACCGATGTCGTGGCTGCGGCTCGCCAGGCAGGTGAGCGTGTTGAGGCCCTGCTGATTGATGACGCGGAGGAAGTGATGGGAATTAACGATCGGATACAACTGGCCGAAGCCGGTCAGATCATGCGCCAGAGAATCAATGCCGCACACCAGCGCGCCGGGGTGACACTGGTTGACCCGATGGCAACCTATATCGATCCTGATGTGAGCATTGGCGCCGATACCCTGATCCATCCCGGTGTCCACCTGCGTGGCGAGACCAGGGTTGGCAGCGGCTGTGAAATTGAACCGGGCGCGGTTGTGACCGACTGCACTATCGGTGACAAGGTGCATATCAAGCCCGGCTCAGTGCTGAGCGAATCGACTGTGGGCAACAATTGTGCAATCGGCCCGATGGCGCATCTTCGGCCTGGTACGGTTCTGGCCGGCGACAACAAAATCGGTAATTTCGTTGAAACCAAGAAAGCTGTTATCGGAGAGAAATCGCAGGCCAGCCATCTGACCTACATCGGCGACGCGTCACTCGGTAAGAACGTCAACATCGGCTGCGGAACCATTACGTGCAATTACGATGGTGTCGACAAGCACCAGACCACCATCGGGGACGATGTGTTTGTCGGCAGCGATGTGCAATTTATAGCACCGGTGACCATTGGCTGCGGCAGCCTGATCGGCGCCGGTTCGACAATTACCAAAGATGTCCCGGCCGATGCCCTGGCGATTTCGCGCTCCGAACAGAAGAATATCGCCGGTTGGGCGGAGAAGAACCGGCAGAAATTGAAAAAGAAGCGAGAACTATAGAACTTTTTGCCACTAAGGCACAAAGACACCAAGGAATTTCTTCATAATATCACTTAGTGCTTCGTGCTGCTTTTCTTAGTGTCTTGGAGACTTTGTGGCAATCCTTGTTCTCAGTCTCTATTTACCCTTGACTGTGTAGAGGTTTTTATGTGTGGCATCGTCGGTTATATAGGTTTCCAGGAAGCAACGCCCATCGTCCTGGATGGATTGAAGCGGCTCGAATACCGCGGCTACGATTCGGCCGGGATTGCAACGCTCAATCAGGGCAAGGTCAACATCAGCCGTGCTGAAGGCAAGCTGATCAACCTGGAAAACAATCTCCAGGCACAGCCTCTGGTTGGTCAACCCGGCATAGGCCACACCCGCTGGGCGACCCATGGACGTCCTTCGGAAATCAATGCCCACCCGCACAACGCCGGCGGCTTCGTGGTGGTACACAATGGCATCATCGAAAACTACCTCGACCTGAAAAGCCGCCTGCGCGAACAGGGCCACAGATTTAGCTCCGATACCGATACGGAGATCATCGCCCACCTGATTGAGGAACACTACAAGGTGTGCGGCAATTTTGAATCCGCCGTGCGCTTGGCGCTTGGCGAAGTGCGCGGCGCCTATGCCGTGGCAATCCTCTGTGACAAGGAACCGGATAAATTGATCGCCGCCAAACAGGGGTCTCCCCTGGTGGTCGGCCAGGGGCAGGGCGAATACTTCGTCGCCTCCGACATTCCGGCCATGCTGTCGCACACCAAGGAGATGATTTTCCTCGAAGATGGCGAGCTGGTGGTCTTTACCGCGCAGAGCATGGCGATTACCACGCTCGACGGGGCTCCGGTCGAGAAGACGCCGAAGACCATCACCTGGAGCCCGGTCATGGCGGAAAAGGATGGCTACCGGCACTTCATGCTCAAGGAGATCTACGAGCAGCCGAGGGCGATTGCTGATACGATCGCCGGTCGGATCCGGGAAGAGCATGCCGAGGTTTTCCTCGAAGACCTGAGCCTGGACGACGATTTCCTCAGCGCCCTGGACCGGATCTATCTCGTCGCCTGCGGCACGTCGTGGCATGCGGCCCTGGTTGGCAAGTTCCTGCTGGAAAAGCATGCCCGGATTCCGGTTGAAGTCGATATTGCCAGCGAGTTTCGCTATCGCAACCCATTGGTGACAGAAAAAACCCTGACCCTGGTGATCAGCCAGAGCGGTGAGACAGCTGATACCCTCGCGGCCCTGCGCGAGGCGCATGGCAAGGGCGGCAAGGTCCTGGCGATCTGCAACGTCGTCGAATCGTCAATCGCCCGGGAAAGCGACGGGGTCATCTACACCCATGCCGGTCCGGAGATCGGCGTGGCCTCGACCAAGGCATTTACCACGCAGCTGGTGGCGCTCTACCTGTTTACCCTCTATCTCGGGCGTCTGCGCGGCAATCTCGATCAGGAATCCAGCCGCAAAATGCTCGATGCTCTGGTCAGCCTGCCTCGCAAGGTCGAGGAGTGCCTGGAACTGGATGCCCAGATCGAAGAGGTTGCGCACGGCCTGATGCATGTTCACGACTTCCTTTACCTCGGCCGTGGCAACCAGTATCCGATCGCCCTGGAAGGCGCTCTGAAACTGAAGGAGATCTCCTATATCCACGCTGAAGGTTATCCTGCTGGGGAAATGAAGCATGGGCCGATCGCTCTGATTGATGAACAACTGCCGGTTGTGGTGATTGCGCCGCACAACGATACGATGGACAAGGTGGCAGCCAACATGGAAGAGGTCCAGGCGCGCGGCGGGCGGGTGATTGCGGTGACGGACCAGGGAGCAACCGGGCTGGCCGACAAGGCGGAAACTGTTCTGGTCGTGCCCACGGTCGTCGATGACCTGATGCCGGTACTCACCTCGATCCCCTTGCAGTTATTGGCTTACCATATTGCCGTTCTCAAGGGAACCGATGTTGACCAGCCGCGCAACCTGGCCAAGAGCGTGACTGTAGAATAACGTCCGATCTGCCGAAGTTGAATCACTTGGGGTCGTATTCCCCGCTGCTTGCGGCGGGGTCATTCATTCTAGTTCGAAACCCAATCCAGAAACTCCACAATCTTTGGCGTAAACTTCTCCGGCTCAACCAGGAACGAATCGTGACCATAGTCCGAATCAACCAGGTGGTATTGCGCCGGTTTGCCCTGGGCATGCAACACCTCGATCAACTCCTCGGTCTGGTACGGTGGGTAGAGCCAGTCCGATGAGAATGCAAACCAGAGTGATGCGCAGTTCAGGTTGCTCAGCGCTTCGTCCAGCCCCTCAAAACCCCATGCAATATCATAGAGGTCCAGCGACTTGGCCAGGTAGAGGAAGCTGTTGGTGTCAAAGCGATCGACAAAGTTGCGGCCGTTGTACGCCAGGTAACGTTCGATCTCGAACTGGCCGAAGAAATCAAACTGGCCATCCCGGGCAGAGAACCTCCTGCCGAACTTGAGATTCATCGACGAGTCGGATAAAAACGAGATGTGGCCGACGGCACGGGCTAAAGCCAGTCCGTCTGTCGGGGGATGCTCCGGCTTGTAGTTGCCCTTGCGCCACATCGGATCGTTGTAGATCGACTGGCGGGCCAGTGCATTCAGTGCGATAGCCATCGGTGACGGCCGTCCAGTCCCGGCGATCGGGATGATCGAGCGGACCCGGTCCGGGTAGTGGATTCCCCACTCAATGGCCTGCATGGCTCCCATGCTGCCGCCGATCACCGTGAGCAGCTGGTCGATTCCCAGGTGATCCAGGAGCAGTTGCTGGGCGCGCACCATGTCACGGACCATGACCACCGGGAACTGCAGGTTGTAAGGCTTGCCGGTCCGCGGGTTGGTGCTGGTCGGCCCGGTGGAGCCGAAGCAGGAACCGATCACATTTGAACAGATGACAAAATAGCGGTTGGTATCGAGGACTTTCCCCGGGCCGATCATGTCGTCCCACCAGCCCGGTTTACGATCGTCGGCATGATGACGCCCTGCCGCATGTGCGTCACCGGTCCAGGCGTGTGCTACCAGTACGGCGTTGCTACGGGCATCGTTCAAAGCCCCGTATGTTTCATAGGCAAGCGTCAAAGGCCCGAGCAGTCGGCCGCTTTCCAGTCGTAGCTCGACATCGAAGTCGACGAATTCTGTTTTGACGATGTCTGCCGAATCGTTCACGGTAAAAACCTTGTTGAAAATAAAAGGCCCCTTCCCGAAAAATGAGAAGGGGCCGGCAGATACTTTCAGAATTGTATTGCGGGCTCCGTCCTCATCTGTCCCGCGGATTTAACCTCGGGCCGGATTTAGCACCTGGCACCCACCATTGCGTTTTCTGCAGCGGGTCGGTTGCTGTGGCTTCAAAGGGCCTGTCCCTCCACCACTCTTGATAAAGACGTGTTGCTATGTAGGAAAAACTCTAACGAAAACTGTCTGCTTTGTCAAACGCTTTGCTGTGCGAGCTATGATTTGAAAGAACCGATCTGTTTCTCCAGCACGTCGGTTTGCTCGGCCAGGTTTTCAACCACCGCGTCGAGTTCTGTAGTCCGGACCGCATTCTCTTCGGCAACCTTGCGCACCGCCGATGCGGATTCGACCAGCTGTCGACTGCGCTCTGATTGATCCTTGGACGATTGATCGATCTGTTGCAGCATGTTGCGGATATTCTCCATGCTGGCACTGATCTGGTGGCTGCCCCTGGCTTGCTCGCCGGTGCTGAGCTTGACCTGTGAGGAGATATCTTTCATTGATTCTGCGGCTTCGGCGAGGAGCTGGATGCCGTCTGACTGTTGTTTGACGGCAGAGGATATCTGTTGCAGCATGTTGGCAATCTGGTTGACGGCTTCGGTGATCTGGCGACTGCCCCGTGACTGTTCCTGGGTTGCGCGCACGATGCTTTTGACCTGTTCAGCAGATCGAAGGGCACTTTGGGTCAGCTTTTCCAGGGCCTCTTCGGCGACCTTTGAGCGTTCAGCTTCTTCATGGACGCGTTCGCTGCCGACCTGCATGGCTTTGACGGCTTCCACGGTGCCGGTCTGCAGGCGCCGGATGATTGCAGAAATCTCCTGGGTGGACATGGCCGTTCGCTCCGCCAGCTCACGGATCTCGTCGGCAACCACGGCAAAGCCCTTACCATGTTCTCCGGCCTGTGCGGCAATAATTGATGCATTCAGGGACAGCAGTCTGGTTTGATCGGCGACTTCGTCGATAACGGTCAAGATCGAGCCGATTTCGCCGGACTGTTTCCCCAGTTCTTCAATGGCCCGACTGGCGTCCTCAACGTTCGCCCGGATCATTTGAATGCCAGAAATTGTCTCAGCAACGGCAGTCTTGCCCAATTCCGCGTCACGGCTGGCCTGCTCCGAGAGCTCATTGGTCAGCAGGGCGGTTTCCTCGACCTCCTTGATCGATGCATCCATCTCGGTGATCGATGAAGCGGTTACCTCCGTTGAAGAAGAAAGGTTGTCGAGGTTGTCGGCAACCTGCTGACTGGATACCGACATTTCAGTGGTCGAGCTGGAAACTTCTTCGATGGTACTGAAGAGGCGTTCGACCTGGGCGACAATTTCTTCTATAGTTGCTCCTAGCTCAAGAGTTGCTGACGATGAAATCTCGACCGCTTCGAGCAAGGCGCTGATACTGTTACCGACTTCGAGCGTCGATTCGTCGATGCTTTGAATTGCCACGAACGAATCCTCAAGGGCAGCAGCCTGGTTGACCGTGCCGTTGCTGACATCCTGGGATGTGTGGCGAATCTTCTCTGTGGCAACCGAGATATCCGCACCGGCCGAGCGCAGGCGCTGGACCATTTCACGTAGACGGGCGACAAAGTTGTTGAAGTTTCCGGCCAGCTCGCCAACCTCATCGTTGCTGTTGACCATGAGCGTCCTGGTCAGGTCTGCCTCGCCCTGGGAAATTTCTTTCAGGTTGTCGACCACGACCAGGAGTGGTTGGGTCAGCGCCCGGGAGAACAGTACGGCCGCGACCAGCACGATCGCAACAACGGCAACGATCAGGATGGCCATCAGGTTGCGCAGTGACTTCTGTGCCAGCAGGGCTTCTTCAAGGTCCTGGGCGATAACCAGGTTGAATGTGGTGCCGGTCAGTTCACGTGTGATCGGCAGGTATGGCTTGTCACCAAGCATGATTTCGCTGTTCTGCCGGGACAGATCCAGGCCCTTGAAGTCAGCATGGGAGGCACCGACGACGCCCTGCTCGCCGAAGAACGCAACCTCGACTCCACCCATTTGTTTGACATAGAGGGCGAATTCATCGTCGAGAAGATAGGCGCCGACCAGGAATCCGACGACATTGTCCTGAAGTCTGACCGGGCTGGCGACGAGGATTGTCAGCTTGCCCAGATAGGTTGATAGTCCGGCCTGGATATTCCCCTCTTTGCGGGCGGCGACGAGAAGAGGATGTTCTGTGTCCGGCTGCTCAGGCAAACTCAGCCCTTCATTCTGGACCCTGAACAGAGACGAGCCGTCCGCCGCGAGGACTTCGAGGATGTCCATGCCGTACTGTTCCCGATCGGTTTCGATCGGTTCCCGAAGCTGATCGATATCTCCGGTCAGGGAAGCGTAATACAGGGCATTGACGATATCAGAGGAGTTACTCAGCAGCCGAAGATAGTTGGAGAGCTCCTGTTGACTGCTGGTGGTACTGCGGGCGACGAAGTTGCTCGATTTTTCGGCAAACTGCGTCATGCTGTTGCGAATCTGGTCGTTGGTGAAGTTGGAAAGGAAGTTCAGGCTGAACAGCAGGGGAACAACGGCAACCAGGAGCATGACCAACAAGGTTTTGCCGCGTAGTTTCATTTTGAGCATTAGGTTACCTCAAGCAAGGTTGTGGAATGACAGGAAATGGATTCGCTGTGCATTATTTCACGATTTGCGCCTTTGATGCAATGTTCGGTGGGATGGTCAGTCCAAGTTGGCCAGCCGTTTTTTGATTGATTTTCAGGGTGATTTTTTTGGCTTCCCTGACCGGGAGAATATGGACTTTCTGGCCTTGCAGCACCTGCAGCGCATGTACCGCAACCAGCTTGCCCTGTTCGTCCGGGTCGGCCTCAAGCCCGACCAGGGCGCCAGCCTCAACCAAACCAGGAATCTGTGAAAAGACGATGCAACCGTTTGCCTGAGCTGCAGAGAGGATCTCTCCGCTCTGCTGGGCGACGGCAATACTCTCGGTGAGGAATAACGCGTCTGACGCTGCAGGCCAGCTTTGTCGCGAGTTCTGCCAGCCTCGCCGGGATTGCGGGCATTTTCGGCGGAGACGCTGAAACCGAAGGCCTTTGCCTTGTTCCTGCAGTTCTGCCAACTGCTGCCCTGAACCGCCTTCTCCCTTGGTATAAAGGACACCGACCTTTGTGACCGGTTTGATGGCAACCAGGGCTTCGACGAGCTGTTTCATACTCGTTTTGCTTGTTGCGCCGCTGGCATCAGAACCGGGGGCTGTAAGAGTTTTGACAATGCCAAGGGCAACCGGATCATACACGTCGGCGAAAAGCAAAGGGGTGTCCTTAAGCTCACCTTTGGCAACCTCTGTGGCACGGCAACCGTAAGTAACAACGATGGTTGCGCCTGCGGCCTCGAACCTGCGCAGGCTGTTGGTCAATGACATCGTGTCGGCATTCGGTGTCTGTGTGAAAATCTTCAGCTTATCTTCGCCAAAACCAGCGGATTGCAGTACTTTGACCATGGCCTGGTGGGACTGCTGGTAGCGCGGCAGGTCGGCCGTTACAATGGCACCCAGGATTGGCTGGGCGCTGACCGTTCGACAAAACAGCGTGCCGCAAACAATGACCGCTATGACAATCAACGTTTGAAAAACATGCCTCATATGCTCACCCTGCTCCCCTCGCAGATGTATCCTGATTAAAATCGGCCCAAGTTGCCCTCACTCAGAAGGTGCCGCCGAGGCTGGCGATGAAGGTTTGTGCTGAACCGTCGAAGACATCGGAGTTTTGATCGTCGTAATCGTCATAGGTGTATTCAAACTGGGCCCTCAGCATCCTGGTGAACTGCCAGGTGATGCGGCTTTTTATACCGTTTTGCCGGATATCCACTTCGCTGATTCTCTTTGAGCTCTCGAGGATCAGCAATGTCGGGACCGTAAGACGCATCAAAACCCGGGGTGAATTCAGCCGAGGAGCGGATATGGTAGCCTTCGACCCGGCAGTTCAGGTTTTCCAGGATACGCAGGTTGATCCCGGCGGAGAGGGTGTGGACCCGCTGTTCGAAATCGGCATCATCGTCGACAAAGAAGAAGGGCTCCGATCCCGCGCCGTAGAGCGTGTCCTGGTCGATCTTGGAGTGCAGCATGCCGTAGTTGAGGTCCGCGGAAACGACGTTGTTCGGGATGAACCAGAGGCCGATAGCCAGGTTCTCGCGCTCCTCGTCACGGTCGAGGTCGAACGGGACCTCATCTCCTGCCCCGTCGAACTGGGTGTACGTGCGATCATCATTGTCACCGCGCAGGATATCGATGCTGCCGGTTGCCCCCCAGGTCGCGGAGGGCTTGTAGCTGGCGTTGAAGAAGAGCTCGTTGCTGGAACTCAGGCTGGTGCCGTAAGCAGGGTTGTCGATGTTTTTGTATTCATACCAGCCGTTGAACTTGAGGGCCGATTTTTCCAGATGGCGGGAAAAGAAACTCAGACGGAACCGGTCGATCGTTTCGTTGCTCGGTACGTCCCAGTAGAGGTCTGGGTTGACCTGCAAATCCCGAAGCTGAAGTGGCTTATGCCGGTATGGTTGCGGTCGGTATCTTCGCGCTCGTAGTCGCCTTTGAAAGTCAGGCGGCGGGTCGGGCGGTAGGAGACGGTCGCCGCATAATTGTTGCGGTCGATATCAATGCTCTGCCGAACGGGGACCTCGGTGACCGAAACCGCCGAAATTGTAAATTGAAGTTTGGTAGTTCGGCCCATCGCTGTCGAGGTCCAGCATCCGGTAACGGAAATTCATCGTCCACTTCTCACCGGGCGTGTAGGTGACATCGGCGGCCAGTTTCTGATAGTCGGTTTCGGGGTCTGTCGGATTAATATAACTGCCGTTCGATTCGTTCTCACGCTTGCCGATCGTGTAGCTGGCAGAGCTGACAAAGCCGCCGGACGGTGGGAGGTTGACCTTGAAAGTCGATTCGACAAGCCTGGAGTCGGGCGCCGTGTCGTGATCATATTCTCCAGCGGGACGATTTAGCCCAAACGGTACGCTGTGGTTCTCGAACTGGTCGTTGGGGTTGCTGGCCTTTTCACGAAACTCGCGCAGAGTCTGCAGGAAGGCGATGTCGACCGGCCCGAGGTGGGCGTCAAACCCGGCCGTGATCTCTTCGGTGACCATGTTGATCTTGCGAGTGCCGCTCTGCATGTGGCAGCTGCCGGCACAATTCTTCATCGACGAAACGCAGCTGCATATCGCCTTTTTTCTCCAGGCGCCAGTAGGAGAGGTTGATATGGGCCGGATAGTCGGGGACTTTGCCGCGCAGCTTGACCTCGTTGATGGTGATTTGCCGGCCATAGTCGGCACCTGGATTGTTGTCTTCGTAAGACACAGAGGCATCTGCAGGGATCTTTGCGGACCTGCCGGGTCTGGAAGGTAGGGCACGTGGTCCAGGTTGTGATACATCCTTTCCGAGCGGAGGTGCAGACGGAACAAGTTGGTGTCCAGACCGCCCTCGAAATTGAAGTCTTTGTGACCCAGGTAGTCGCCGACCAGGGAGAATTTTCGATTGGTGTCATATTTTTTGAGGACGAGGTTGAAGGTCGGACTGTCATTCAGGTAGCTGTATTCCGCTGCCCGGTTCGGACTGTTGTCGGTATCGACGAAGCGGTAGCCCGCCGCAACCTCGACGATCTTCTCGTCTTCCAGGAGCAGCAGATCGTCGAGGCTTGCCAGGCTGGAAGTTGCAGGCAAGGTTAACAAGGTAAGAACCAGAATCCCGTATCGCATATATTTTTTTACCATTTCAATCATCTCCTGTGTCCCCGAACATATTAGGCAAGTCCAACCTGCATGTAATTGCCGAAGCTACCTGGCAAGGAAAGTCCCCCGGCCGTGGGAAGACGGGTTATCGCTTCCGTGGATGGCCGAATGGCAGTCCGTGCACCGGGTGAAGTAAGCCTGCTTCGCTTGAGATGAGGCTAGCGATGGATAATTAGAGCCGTTAAAGTGGCTTGCGGCATGGCACTGCATGCACAGGAAGGGCTGCGAGACTTCCAGCAGCGGTTCGTTGGGCGACCCATGGGGGCTATGACAGTTGGTGCATTCCTCGGTGACATCAGCATGCTCGTAAACGAACGGCCCCTGGTACTCCATGTGGCAGCGTGTGCAAAGCGCCTTCGAGGTCATTCCCAGGAGATTGTGATCGTTGGTCGACTGGTGTGGATCGTGGCAGTCGGTGCAGGCCATCTTATGCTCCGGCACCGGGTGATGGGAAAACTGAGCGAACTCCATCTTGACCTGCGTGTGGCAACCGGTGCAAAGCTCTTCCTCTTCATGACGGCCAACTTTCTGCTCGGGGCCACTGTGCAACTTGTGACAGTCGAAGCAACTGACCTCATTCAGGGCATGCACGCTGGAGTTCCAGCTGTGGAGGTTAGGCGTCGATGCCGCCGAATGGCAGCGCAGACAGAGCATCGATTGAGCCTGAGCCGGGAACTCGGTAATTGGCAGCAGGGTTTTGAAGTCGCAGGGTTGCTCTTGTGTTATGTTCTCGACGGCCATGCTGCCGGGGCCGTGGCAGGATTCACAGTTCACCAGCGGCAGGCCGGTTTCCTCGGAGATCTGGTCGCCGTGGATCGAATGCTTGAAGTCACTCGCGATCCTGTCGTGGATGTGGCATTTTGCCAGGCAGTTTTCGTCACCGATGTAGTTGGCTTCGAGGTTGCCCACCAGGATCGTCTCGTAATCCCTGACGGGCGCTATCGGTTGTGAAGTGCGCAGGGTGGCAAGATCGGTACATGCAACAAAAAGAATACTTGCCAGGACAATAAAGATGGGAATTCGATATCGCAAAGCCATACCTCCTGAAATAAAGAAGAAACCGGTTTCAAAAAAATTGTCCGGAGAAACACCTCTTCTCCAGCTAGTCCATTAAAATGTGTAAGTGGATCCAGTGTGCAATAACCGTTCCCGTAAGAAAGACTTCATTGACTCAATCAAATATTTTGTGCTTGAAGCTGATGGAATTAAAGGCGCCTCGATAATCTTCGATGACGGTCTTGTCCTTGAATATAGGGGGCTTTGAGCTGCTTGATCGATCGGGAAAGGGGGGAGACTGGTTTCTGCAGCACCAGTGAAGAGAAACGTTTGCAATTGGCCGGTTGCCCGGTTACGCATTGCTACCTCTTCGATTTGCATATCTTTGTAGTCTAAGATCATATCACGAAGTTTTTGATAGCATATTAAGCTTAATTATATAAAAATTAGGGCAAATTATATATAAGTTAAATTAAAAGTCAAGAAATTAAATGTAAAAAAGCACATGAGTTTCGCCTGATCAAAGGTGCCCGCACGGACGTGCCTTTGGGATAACGGTGACTAAACGGGGCGTGAGTGGTGACAAAAAATGGTAGCTAGGTGTGGTGGGTGTGTTTGATTCGAAGGGCAGCCCACAGGCTGTGGCAAGGCCGCAGGATTGTCGCGCTTCGCCCGCCGCTCGCTGTGCAGGCCGAGGTCGCATTATGCCTGGCGGGTCCGGTCCATGACTAGGAGTGGGGGTCGGCCGGAGACGGGCGGGAGATGCACCTGCCTGGAGGCCAGAGCGGCAAAGTCATAGCGTGACAGGGTTTTCATGAAATCAGTACGAATCTCCGCCCAGGCCCCGTGAACAGGACAGAAGAACTCACGCTCGCAGGCACCCTCTTCGATCAGGCACTGGTTGAGGTAGACCGGGCCTTCCTGGGATTTGATAATGTCCAGCAGGGTGATCTCCGCCGGCTCCTTCGCCAGATAGAAGCCACCGCCGACTCCACGCTGTGATCCGACGATACCGTCCTTGATCAATGGCTGCAGGATCTTGGTCAGAAAAGCCGGGGTAATCTCCTGCGCTTTGCAGATATCTTTTTTGTAGACGATCTCACCGGCCGGCTGGCGGGACATGTAAAGAATGGCACGGATGGCGTATTCTGTTGCGCGGGTAATAATCAAGCGGAATACCTTTGTCAGGATTCTTGACGATTTTCGTAATAAAGTAATGGTTTTGGCCGGTTATGTCAATCATTAATCCTCACCCGATCCCAGTTGATCCCGTCCTGCAAGCGGAATTCATCCTGCAGATTGACAGCATCTTTCAGGCAAGGGCATTATGCACGTTGCACAGACTCATTCAGATTCCATAATTTAAGGAGTAGTTTCCTGCATGTCTGCAGAACAGGTAGTCGGTCGTTTCGCCCCGAGCCCTACCGGGCCCTTGCATTTCGGTTCCCTGATCGCTGCAGTCGGCAGCTACTGCCTGGCGCACCAGGCCGGTGGCCGCTGGCTGCTGCGCATGGAAGATCTGGATGCCCCCAGGGTTGTGCCTGGTGCTGCGGATGATATCCTGTTCACCTTGGAGAACCTCGGTCTGCAATGGGATGGCGAGATCGTCTGGCAGAGCCGGCGCACCGACGCTTACCAGGCTGCCGTAGAAATACTGCGTGACAAGGGACTGGTCTTCGATTGTGCCTGCTCGCGCAAGGAGATCCTGCTGAGTGCGCCTCATCCTGGCGAGGAAGGGCCGGTCTATCCCGGGACCTGCCGTTCAGGGCCTCCGGCGGCGCGCAAGCCGCGTGCTCAGCGGATCATCGTGCCTGACCGACAGATCTGCTTCACCGATGGGGTGTTCGGTCCCATGCAGCAGATCCTCACTGAAGCCGTAGGTGATTTTGTCCTACGTCGTGCGGATGGGATGTTTGCCTATCAACTGGCCGTCGTGGTCGATGATGCCGCCAGCGGTGTCAACCAGGTCGTTCGCGGCGCAGACCTGCTGTCATCGACGCCGAGACAGATTTTTCTCCATGCCTGCCTGGGAAACCCTGTCCCGGAGTACATTCATCTGCCACTGCTGACGGACCGGCAAGGCAAAAAGATCAGCAAGCGCCAGGGTGCGGTCGGCTTTGATCCCGGGGGGAACCCTTCTGCCCTGATTGTCCGGGCGTTGCATCTCCTCGGCCAGATGGTCCCGGAGAAGGCGGATCAATCACCCCCGGCAGAGCTTCTCGAATGGGCTTGCCGGAACTTTGAACGGAAGCGCATCCCGGCGGGCCATCAGGGCCTGGTGCTCGATGATTTCCCGGTTTAATTGTGGGAAAATGCTACAATCCCATTGACAGGGAGGTAAAAAGCCGGTAAATAGGTTTCATTGAAAGTGAGAAGTACCTGCCTGAGCGACCTGAACATACTAAATTATTCCTTTCAGATAGTTTCCAACTTACTTAGTACGGACTGACCCTAAGATCTTTTGACATTCAGGAATTAACGCGCGAAGGCATTCATGTCTGCTTCGCAACATAAACCTGCCCAAAAAATATCATTTCATATAACCGTTATTCGGAGAAAAAGCCCTTAATTCATAATGAATTTGTGTAATGTCCTCGGCAATAGAGAGCCGCTGTGTGGTGACCATGATCAATGAATCGGCTGAACCGCAAGGAGAACAGATGAATCTGAAGGAGTTGAAAGAAAAGAAGATTGCCGACCTTTCGACGATTGCCAAGGAACTTGGCGTCGAGGGGGCATCGGGAATGCGCAAGCAAGACCTGATCTTCGCCATTCTCAACACAACATCCGCCAAGAACGGCGCCATATTCGGTGAGGGGGTCCTCGAAATCCTGCCGGATGGTTTTGGCTTTTTGCGAGCCCCTGATGCCAACTACCTGCCCGGTCCGGATGATATCTATGTTTCTCCTTCGCAGATCCGGCGCTTCAATCTGAAGACGGGTGATACTGTCTCCGGCCAGATCCGACCGCCGAAAGAGGGCGAGCGTTATTTCGCCCTGCTCAAGGTCGCTGAGGTCAATTTCGAAAGCCCGGCTGTGGCTCGCGACAAGACTCTCTTTGACAATCTGACGCCGCTTTATCCTGATGAGCGGCTGATCCTCGAGAGCGACCCGAAGAATCTTTCGGCGCGCGTGATCGACCTGGCCGCTCCGATCGGCAAGGGGCAGCGTGCCTTGATCGTCGCTCCGCCTCGAACCGGCAAAACGATCCTGCTGCAGAATATCGCCAATTCGATTACCACCAACCATCCTGAAGTTTACCTGATCGTATTGCTGATCGACGAACGGCCGGAAGAGGTGACCGACATGCAGCGGACAGTCAATGGCGAGGTCATCTCCTCGACCTTCGACGAGCCGGCCACGCGCCACGTCCAGGTCGCCGAGATGGTCATCGAGAAAGCCAAGCGCCTGGTTGAACACAAGCGCGACGTGGTTATCCTGCTTGACTCCATCACCCGTCTGGCCCGCGCCTACAATACCGTGGTGCCGCCATCGGGCAAAATCCTCTCCGGAGGTGTCGATTCCAACGCCCTGCATAAGCCGAAACGTTTCTTCGGCGCGGCGCGTAATATCGAAGAGGGTGGCAGCCTGACAATTATCGCGACGGCCCTGATTGACACCGGCAGCAAGATGGACGAAGTGATCTTCGAAGAATTCAAGGGCACCGGTAACATGGAACTGGTCCTTGACCGCAAATTGGTCGACAAACGGACCTTCCCGGCAATTGACATCAACAAGTCCGGTACCCGCCGTGAAGAACTGCTTATCGACGCCACCAGCCTGCAGCGCATCTGGCTGCTGCGCAAGGTGCTTTCGTCGATGAACGTGGTTGACAGCATGGAGTTCCTGCTCGACAAGCTCGGCGACGTGAAAACCAACCAGGAGTTCCTCGACAGCATGAATCGTTAAAAGGTTGCAATTGCTTTTAAATGGTGGTATTTAAACACTCTTTTGAGCCTTAGGGCAGACTAAATCCGCGACCTGTACATAGCCAGGTCAACAGGAGTTGAATAATGAAAGAAGGAATCCATCCAAAATACGAGGCCGCCACGGTCACCTGTCACTGTGGCAACAGCTTTGAAACCAAATCGACCAAAGCAGGCGATATCACCACAGAAATCTGTTCTGCCTGTCATCCGTTTTATACCGGCAAGCAGAAGCTGATGGATACCGCCGGCCGGATCGAGCGTTTCCGCAAGAGATACGAAAAGAAAGATTAGAGCCCTGGGGGCGGCCCTGCTGGACCGTCCCTTTTTTGATGCCGGTTTCCCCGGTGCCCATACCTTAGAAAAATCTCCCGCGTCCCGTTCCGGGACACGGCCCGGTTCCCCGGACGGCGCGGTCCAATTTGGAAACGAAGGCCATGCTCGTCCAACTTCTCACCTACACGCCGGATCCTGAACAGGTTGTGGCAGCCGCTGCGCGACTCTGTTATGCCGATGCGTCGATTGCCGAGTTGCTTGGCCAGGCGCCGGATCAGGCTGACAGGTTGTTGGGCAAGATTATGGAGCTCGGCCACTTTTCGGTTCTGGAGCACGCCTCGTTTACCTACGGCATTGAAGGTGTCAGCCGATCCTGCTCCCATCAGCTGGTGCGCCATCGCATTGCATCTTTTTCCCAGCAGAGCCAGCGTTACGTGCCGCATGATCAGCCCTTTCCTGTCATCATCCCGGCAACCATCAGTGAACACCCGGAACTGCTGCCACGTTTTGCCGCCCACATGCAGGACACCCATGAGTTGTACCGTGACCTGTTGAACGCCGGTGTTCCGGCCGAGGATGCGAGGTTCGTGCTGCCCAATGCTGCGGCGACGAAGCTCGTGATGACGATGAATGCCAGGGAACTGCATCACTTTTTCGAACTGCGCTGTTGTCGCCGCTCGCAGTGGGAGATTCAAGCCATGGCCAGGGAAATGCTGCGCCTGGCAAGGCAGGCCGCGCCCCGGCTCTTCTCTGAAGCCGGGCCGGGATGCCTTCGTGCTGCCTGTCCGGAGGGCCCGATGACCTGTGGGGCAAGCAGGGAAGTCCGCGAAGAATACGCCAAACTTTAACCTGAACTGAAGAATGTATAAGTTGCCATGCTGAATAAACTCGAAGAGGTTGTCGACCGGTTCCGCGAAGTCGAAGGGTTGTTGTCCGACCCGACTGTGGTCAATAACCAGAACCGGTACCGTGCCCTGACCAAGGAGCATGCCGAGCTGATCGATGTCGTCAGCAGTTACAACCGGTATTGCCAGGTTCGGCAAGAGATCTCCGGCAGCCAGGAGCTGCTCAAAGACCAGGACCCGGACGTGCGTGAGATGGCAAGCGCCGAAGTCACCGAACTGGAAGCTGAAAAAAGCACTCTCGAAGCACAGCTCAAGCTCATGCTTCTGCCAAAAGATCCGAATGACTCGCGCAATGTCATCCTGGAGGTGCGTGCGGGGACCGGCGGCGATGAAGCTGCCCTGTTTGCCGGCGACCTGTTTCGCATGTACACCCGCTACGCAGAAAACCAGGGCTGGAAGGTTGAGCTTCTCAGCAGTGCTGAGTCGGAAGCGGGAGGCTTCAAGGAAGTGATTGCCATGATCACCGGGAATGGAGCCTATTCGCGGTTCAAATACGAAAGCGGCACGCATCGCGTTCAGCGGGTCCCGGAGACTGAGGCTCAGGGTCGTATCCATACCTCGGCCTGTACGGTGGCCGTGCTGCCTGAGGCCGAAGATGTCGAGGTTGATATCGACCCGTCGGACCTGCGTATCGACCTTTTCCGGGCTTCCGGTGCCGGTGGCCAGCATGTTAACAAGACCGAATCAGCGGTACGGATTACCCACATCCCCACAGGTGTCGTGGTCTCTTGCCAGGATGAAAAATCGCAGCACAAGAACAAGGCCAAGGCGATGAAGGTTCTGCAGTCCCGCCTGCTTGATGCCATGCAGGCCGAACAGCAGGCAAAGATGGCTGCCGATCGCAAAAGCCAGGTTGGCAGCGGTGACCGTTCCGAGCGCATTCGCACCTATAATTTTCCCCAGGGGCGCTGTACGGACCACCGGGTTGGACTGACGCTTTACAAGCTCGAAGCAATCATGCAGGGTGATCTTGATGAAGTTATCGAGACCCTGACGACCCACTACCAGGCCGAACAGATGGCCGGGCAGGCAGGATAACTATCCAGAAGGGTTGATAGATGACGCGGGCTAAGACTGAGCACTGGACGGTCCTGAAGATTCTGCAGTGGACCGCAGATTATTTCCGGGGCAAGGGGATCGAGTCAGCCCGTCTGAACGCGGAACAGCTGCTCTCGGCAACTCTCGAGATGGACAGGGTCGCCTTGTACGTCAATTTTGAACGCCCGCTCAATGCAAATGAATTGAGCCGTTATCGGGAGAAAGTACAACGACGCGCCGGCCGCGAACCGATCCAGTATATCCTGGCTGAAACCGAATTCTGGTCTCTGCCATTCCATGTCAACCCGGCGGTGCTGATTCCGCGGGCAGACACTGAGGTGCTGGTCGAGGAGGCCCTGAAAAGAATGGATGGGTGCTCCAGCGTCCTGGATATCGGGACCGGCAGCGGTGCCATCGCCATTGCTCTGGCCCACGAGAAGCCGGAGCTGCAGGTGACTGCTCTCGATTGCAGTGAGAGCGCCCTCGACGTTGCCCGCGGCAATGCACGGCGCAATGGAGTCGGCGAACGTGTCGATTGTTTGCTCGGTGACCTGAAAAATTTACCCCCGGGGCCTTTTGACATGATCGTCAGCAACCCTCCCTACATCCCGTCCCGGGACTGGGCGCAGCTGATGCCCGAGGTACGGGATCATGAGCCGCGGCTGGCTCTCGACGGTGGCGACGACGGGCTGGAGGCTTATCGCCGGATCGCCGTACAGTCCGTGGGGATCCTGCCGCCGGGCGGATGGTTGCTGGTCGAAATTGGGATTGGCCAGGCTGCAGATGTCAACGCGCTGTTTAAGGCGGCTGGCCTGACCGATGTTGTACAGCGCAATGATTATGCAGGAGTCCCCAGAGTGGTTATGGGTAGAGCGAAACTCTAGGCTTTAGAGCCTTAAAGATGTCGAGGATAATATATTGGATAAACTGATTATACATGGTGGCCATCGGCTTGAAGGTGAAGTTACGGTCAGCGGCGCCAAGAACGCCGCTCTGCCGCTGCTGTTTGCCACCCTGCTGGCCCCCGGGCCGCACCGGATCGGCAATTTGCCGCGTCTGCGCGACATTACTACGGCAGAAAAACTGCTGGCCGAACTTGGCGCGGAAGTTGACAGCAGCAACGGCACCCTGAAGATCTCAACCGGAAAGATCAACAGCATGGAAGCGCCGTATGACCTGGTGCGAACCATGCGCGCATCGGTCCTGGTCCTTGGCCCGCTGCTGGCCCGTTACGGTCGCGCCCGCGTCAGTCTTCCCGGAGGGTGTGCCATCGGGGCCCGACCGATCAACCTGCATCTTAAGGGACTGGAAGCAATGGGTGCGGAGATTCATCTCAATCACGGCTATGTCGAGGCAAGCACGACGCAGCTTAAAGGGGCCCGGATTCATCTCGACGTTCCGACGGTCGGCGGGACGGAAAACCTGATGATGGCCGCAACCCTGGCCAAGGGTACAACAGTTCTTGAAAATGCCGCGAGGGAACCTGAGATTGTCGACCTGGCCAATGCCCTACTGGGTATGGGGGCGAAGATCGAGGGCGCAGGGGCCGATACAATTACTATCGAAGGTGTCGATGAGCTGAAACCGATGGACTACCAGGTCATGCCGGACCGGATCGAGGCAGGGACTTTCCTCGTTGCGGCGGCCATGACCGGCGGACGGGTTGGGGTCAGGGGCGGACGCTCTGACCACCTGGAGGCGTTGCTGAGCAAACTCGAAGAGGTCGGCGCGACGATAGAGGCGGACAAAGACGTTCTTTGGGTTCAGGGCCCCGAGGAGATCAGGTCTGTGAATATCAAAACCCAGCCGCATCCGGGGTTCCCGACTGATATGCAGGCTCAATTCATGGCGATGATGACCCTCGGCAACAGCACCAGTATGATTACCGAGGCCGTGTTCGAGAACCGTTTCATGCATGTCTGCGAGTTGCAGAGGATGGGCGCAGATATCTCGATCGAAGGCCACACGGCGACCGTAAAGGGTGTCAACGGTCTGCTGGGAGCCCCGGTGATGGCCACCGACCTGCGCGCCAGTGCCTGCCTGGTCCTTGCCGGACTGGCAGCGGACAATACCACCGAGATCAGTCGTATCTATCATCTGGATCGCGGCTACGAGAGACTGGAAGAAAAATTCCGCAGCCTGGGCGCGGATATCGAACGTGTCAAGGCATAAAAACTTAGTGACTGGGGATCGGGGACTGGTTAAACTGCCAAATTATCTGACAACTTGGCAAACCCCCAGCCCCCAGCCTCCAGCCACGGACTTGTAATGAGTGACTATCTGACTTTTGCCCTGCCCAAGGGGCGCATCATGCAGGATTCCATGGATCTGTTTGCCAAGATCGGCATCACCTGCCCGGAAATGGACGATCCCGGTCGCAAGCTGGTCTTCGAGAACCATGAGGACAAGCTGCGATTCATGGCCGTTCGTGCTCAGGATGTGCCGACTTACGTCGAACATGGCTGCGCTGATATCGGCGTGGTCGGCAAAGACACCCTGCTGGAGCAGGGCCGGGACCTCTACGAGCCGCTCGACTTGCAGTTCGGTTACTGTCGCCTGGTCGTCGCCGAGCCGAAAGAGCTGCAAAAGGATGACGACCCTGCCGGTTGGTCGAACATTCGTGTGGCCACCAAGTACCCCAATGTCACGGAGAATTTTTTCGCCGCCAAGGGCGTCCAGGTTGAAGTCATCAAGCTGTACGGATCGATCGAGCTTTCACCACTGGTCGGTCTGGCCGAACGGATCGTCGATCTGGTCTCGACCGGAGGGACCATGCGCGATAATGGCCTGGTCGAAGTGGAGACGATCGCCGAGGTGACAAGTCGGCTGATCGTCAACCGTGCCAGCCTCAAGACCAAGCACCGCCGCATCTCTCGATTGATAGAAGAGCTGGAAAAGGTCATCGAGGATGGTCCGCGGATTTCAGGTTAGGAACAGCTGCAGAAGGAGAGATAATGATTCGTTTTCTGCAATTTTCAGATGCCGGTTTTGCCGAGGCTTTTCGCGCGATCAGTGAACGTGGCGAGACGACTCCCGCCGGGATTTTGCAGACGGTCGAGGAGATCCTGGCCGATGTTCGTAAACGCGGCGATGCCGCCCTTTGCGAATACACGGAACGCTTTGATCGCCTCAAGCTTGACGCCGCGACCCTCGAAGTCTCCGCGACTGAAATTGAACAGGCGTTGGCCGCAGTTGACCGGGACACGCTGGCGACATTGCAGCTGGCCGCCGACCGGATTGCCAGTTTCCATCGCAGGCAGAAGGAAGAGACCTGGCTTTCCGATGATGAGCCTGATATCCGGCTTGGCCAGAAGGTCACACCCCTGGACCGGGTTGGCATTTACGTCCCCGGCGGCAAGGCGGCATACCCCTCTTCTGTACTGATGAATGCCGTGCCGGCCAAGGTGGCCGGAGTTGGCGAAATCATCATGGTTGTGCCAATGCCTGACGGTGTGATCAACCCATATGTCCTGGCCGCGGCCCATATCGCAGGGGTTGACCGGATTTTCAAGATCGGCGGCGCCCAGGCGATTGCGGCCCTGGCCTACGGCACGGCAAGTATACCGAAAGTCGACAAGATCACCGGGCCCGGTAACATCTATGTTGCCACGGCCAAGCGTCTGGTTTTCGGCGCGGTTGATATCGACATGATCGCCGGCCCGAGTGAAATCCTGGTCATCAACGACGGCAGCGGCGAGCCTGCACATATTGCTGCCGACCTGCTTTCCCAGGCTGAGCACGATGAACTGGCGGCCTCGATCCTGATCACCACCGACGAAGTCTTTGGCCGCCGGGTGGTTGACGAACTTGAACGTCAGCTTGCGCAGCTGTCACGCGCTGCTATCGCCCGGCAGTCGATTGACAACTATGGGGCGGTCATTGTTGCCCGTGACCTCGCTGAAGCGACAGAATTCAGTAACCGGATCGCCCCCGAACATCTCGAGCTCGCCGTTGCGGAGCCTTTTGAACTGTTGCCGCAGATCCGGCATGCAGGCGCTGTGTTCCTCGGCCACAACACCCCGGAGGCTGCCGGTGATTATTTGGCCGGGCCGAACCATACTCTCCCGACCGGGGGGACGGCACGCTTCTTCTCACCGCTGGGCACCGAAGACTTCGTCAAGAAGTCGAGCCTGATCTCTTTCAGTAAAGAGGGGCTGGAACGGCTTGGCGAGAGTATTATCAGAATTGCCGAACTTGAAGGCCTGCAAGCCCATGCCAGATCGGTATCGATCAGGCTGGGCAAGGACTAAGCATTAACATATGGAGGAGACCATGGCACGGACTGCCACGATCAGCCGCACGACCAAAGAAACCGAGATCAGCTTAACCCTGAACCTGGATGGTCGTGGTACGCACGCGATTGAATCCGGTGTGCCCTTCCTCGACCATATGCTGACCCAAATCGCCCGGCACGGGTTCTTCGATCTGCAGGTCAGTGCCAAAGGAGATCTGGAGATTGACGCTCACCACACGGTTGAGGACCTCGGGATCTGTCTGGGTGAAGCCTTCAAGCAGGCGCTAGGCGACAAGTCAGGTGTGCGCCGTTATGGTCGTGGGACCATGCCGATGCACGAAGCGCTGGCCGCAGTGGTCCTCGATTTCTCCGGCCGGCCGTTTCTCGTCTATAATGTGCCCCTGCCGAAAGCCCAGATCGGCAACTTCGAACTGGAGCTGGTCGAAGAGTTCTTCACGGCGTTCTGTAACCATGCCGGCGCCAATCTGCACGTCAACCTGGCTTATGGCGACAACCTGCATCACATCGTCGAGGCGGTTTACAAGGCCTTTGCCCGGGCTCTGGATGAAGCGACACAGCTGGACCCAAGGGTCGAGGGAGTCCTTTCTTCCAAGGGGACGTTAGAGTAAACATATAAGATGGGGAATCCAGAATTCAGTATCAAGGATCCAGAATTTTGATGTCTTTCTCCTGAATACTTGGTTCTGAATACGGAATACTTAGATACATGATTACCATCATCGATTATGAAATGGGTAACCTGCGTAGTGTCGAGAAAGCTTTCGAGAGTCTCGGCTTTGCGGCACGGGTCAGCAGCAATCCTGAAGACCTGCTGGCGACAGACAAGATCGTGCTTCCAGGTGTCGGTGCCTTCAAGGATTGTCTCGATAACCTGCGTAACGGGGGTTTTGTCGGGCCGTTACTGCAGCACATTGAGGCAGGCAAGCCGCTGCTCGGCATCTGTGTCGGCATGCAGATGCTTTTTGATGAGAGTGAAGAGTTCGGCCGCCATCAAGGGCTTGGCTTGATCCCCGGCAAAGTGACCCGTTTTCCCTCAGGGATGGTAGAGGGCGGGGAGCGCCTCAAGGTGCCCCATATGGGCTGGAACACGATCGAGATCAAGCAAGCAGCTCCTATCTTCAAAGGCACGGCACAAGGAAGTTATGTCTACTTCGTGCACTCCTACTACTGCGCTGCTGACAATCCGGACGATGTTGCCGCGAGTTGTCGCTACGGAGACATCGAGTTCTCCGCGGCAATCTGGCGAGACAACCTCATGGCCACCCAGTTTCATCCGGAGAAGAGTCAGGATGTCGGCCTGAATATATTCAAGAATTTTGGGGAGCTGTAATGATTATCATCCCGGCAATTGATCTGAAAGAAGGCCGCTGCGTCCGCCTCGAGCAAGGCTTGATGGATCGAGACACCATCTATAACGATAACCCGGGCGAGCAGGCCCGCATCTGGCAGGAGCAGGGTGGCGAACTGTTGCACATCGTCGATCTCGACGGGGCTTTTGCCGGAGTGCCGAAAAACAAGCTAGCAATCAAAGCAATCGTCGATGCCATCGACATCCCATCTGAGTTGGGTGGTGGTATTCGTGATATGCAGACCATCGAAGCTTATCTGGAACTCGGGATAGACCGGGTGATTCTCGGTACCGTCGCCAAGGAAAATCCGGCGCTGGTCGAAGAGGCCTGCAAGAAGTTTCCCGGGCAGATTGTTGTTGGCATTGACGCCAAGGATGGCCTGGTCGCGGTCCGTGGCTGGGCCGATGTCACCGAGAAGAAGGCGACCGAGATGGCCAAAGAGATGGAAGGCTTCGGTGTTGAAGCGATTATCTACACAGATATCGCTCGCGACGGCATGATGCAGGGGCCGAACATCGAGGCGACCAGGAATCTGGCCGAGTCGATCAATATCCCGGTGATTGCTTCCGGGGGGCTGTCAACTCTTGATGATATCAGACGGTTGATGGCGATCGAGTCGTCCGGAGTGACCGGGGTGATCACCGGCAAAGCTATCTATTCTGGAGCCATAAACCTGCGCGAGGCGGTAGCTCTGACGAAAAGCAGATAAAATAGAATTAAGCATCCGGTATTCAGAATCCAGGACAAGCTGATTGAGAATACTGGCTGTTAGAGGTGTTTATGCTCGCAAAACGAATCATCCCTTGTCTTGACGTCAAGGACGGCCGCGTAGTCAAAGGCGTGCAGTTTGTCGAACTTCGCGATGCTGGAGACCCGGTCGAGGCCGCTGAAGCTTATGACGCCCAGGGTGCCGACGAGCTGACCTTCCTCGATATTACTGCCTCCAGCGACAAGCGCAATATTATCCTCGACGTGGTAGCCCGGACCGCCGAACGGGTCTTCATGCCGCTGACGGTCGGCGGCGGGGTTCGTGAGATTATCGATATCCGCAATCTGCTCAACGCCGGTGCCGACAAGGTGTCAATCAACACCGCAGCGGTGCATCGCCCCGAATTCGTCCGCGAGGCCGCAGAACGTTTCGGCTCCCAGTGTATTGTCGTCGCCATTGATGCCAGGAGGGTGCCGGGCAGTGATCCCTTGGCCTGGGAAGTTTATACCCACGGTGGACGGAATCCGACCGGAATTGATGCTCTGGAATGGGCCCGCCGGATGGTAAATTATGGCGCCGGTGAGATTCTTTTGACCTCGATGGATTGCGATGGCACCAAGGATGGTTATGATATTCCACTGACCCGTGCGGTCAGTGACCTGGTTGATGTCCCGGTTATCGCCTCGGGCGGTGTCGGCAACCTCGAGCACATCCGCGAGGGCCTCGTTGAAGGCGGTGCCAGTGCGGCACTGGCGGCAAGCATCTTTCACTTTCGTGAATATACGATAGGTGAATGCAAGGAATATCTGCGCGAGCATGGCGTTCCTGTGCGGGTTTGACCCTTTTGGAAACAGACTTTTGGCCACAAAGGCTCGAAGACACCAAGAACAATTGATCGATATTGTGTCTTAGTGTCTTGGTGGCGCTCCGGAGCTTCCGGTCCCTGGTTGAGGTTGAACTGATGAAAAACGACAAAGATATCCTGGATGCTGTTTATCAGGTCATCCAGGAACGCAAAAACAATCCATCGGCGAAGTCCTACGTCGCTTCGCTTTACACCAAGGGGCTGGACAAGATCCTCGGCAAGATTGGTGAAGAAGCAACCGAGGTGGCCGTGGCCGGCAAGGGCGGCAAGGTCGACGAGATTGTCAGTGAAGTTGCAGACCTCTGGTTCCACACCCTGGTGCTGCTGAGTTATTACGATTTGACTCCGGAACAAATTTACGCAGAACTTGAGCGCCGTTTCGGCACGTCCGGCCTGGAGGAAAAGGCCGGTCGGGCCAGCTGAGCCGGCGGGAGATACAAGCATTATGAGTATTCAGGACCAATTGATTGAAGAAATGAAGGTCGCGATGAAGGCCAGGGACAGTCTGCGTCTGGGCACCATACGCATGGCGCGCACTGCCCTGAAAAACGCTGAAATCGAAGCTCGCCAGGAGCTGGATGATGCGGCGGCAATCAAGATCCTCTCCACTCTGGTCAAACAGCGGCGCGAGGCGGCAGAAGCCTACCGTGCGACCCGCCCGGAGCTGGCGGACAAGGAAGAGCAGGAATTGGCCGTTTTGCAGGAGTTTCTGCCGGCCCAGCTGGGTATGGACGAGCTGGAAGGGCTGGTGGCCAGGGCGATTGCCGAGAGCGGAGCCAGTACGATGCGAGATATGGGCGCGGTCATGAAGCTGGTCACTCCCCAGACCACCGGTCGTGCCGATGGTAAACTGGTTAGTGAAATAGTCCGTAAACAGCTGGCGGGGTAAGCTTCGAGGGGGCCTGAATCGGATCATGAACGGCATTGATATTGCCATCCTTGTCATCCTCTGCGGCTTTTTGCTGAAGGGGTTGTTGCGCGGCCTGCTCAAGGAAGTCTGTTCCCTGGCAGGCCTTTTTGTCGGTGCTTTTTTGGCTTTCCGCTACCATGGGCCCCTGGCAGAGGCCCTGCTCGAACAGGTTGAGCTGCCAGCCCAGATTGCCGTGGCAATTACATTTACCGTGCTTTTCCTGGCGACCATGATTTTCTTCCTGGTCCTCGGCTTTCTCCTGTCCCGTGTTGTCAAGCTGCTTTTCCTCGGCGGTTTTAACCGCCTGATCGGAGGTGTCTTCGGTTTGTCACAGGGGGTGCTTCTGCTGGCAGTGGTGCTCTTCGCCCTGTCGCTGCGACCACTGCCGTGGGATTTGGACAAAGTCGTGAAAAAGGCCTACCTGGCGCCACCGTTTACTGATCTGGGTGATGCCATCCTGCAGGGGAGCCAGCGTGTTTTGAAATGATGTCTGAGAATCAGGGGACTCAACATGGATTATCAGCAGACAGCCTGATACAGCTTGAATTCGCCAAGGTTGTCGACCTGGTTGTCGGCAGGACCCAGACGCCCTATGGGCGGGCTCTGGCTGCGGCACTGGTGCCGCTGAGTGACCGGAAACTTATTCTTGAGGCTTTGCAGGAAGCAGAAGAGGCCGGGGCAACGCTCCGTGAGGACGGGCCCCTGTCCCTTGGCTCCGGTGCCGACCTGATACCGCATCTTGAATTGCTGCAGGCCGAGGGTCTGCGCCTGGAACCCGAGGTCCTGCGTGATGTTCAGGCCGCGCTCGAAACTGCTGCGGCGTGCCGGCAACAGCTGCTTGCCAGTGAAGTCTGCCCACGCCTGCAATCTTTTGCTCACCATTTGACTACGGTCCCGGAGTTGGCGGCAGAAATCAGACGCAGTATCGGTCCGCGCGCGGAGATTCTCGACACGGCCTCCTTCGAGTTGGCGGAGCTGCGCGATGGCTTGCAAAACGAACGGGGGCGGGTCAAGCGCCAGCTGGAAAAACTGTTGCAGGATGAACGCCTGCAGGGGGTGTTCCAGGAAACTTTGATTACTGACCGCAACGGCCGTTACGTCGTTCCAGTGCGGGCCGACCACAGCGGGCGGCTGAAAGGCTTCGTCCACGATGTCTCAGCGAGTGGCCAGACTCTTTACCTTGAACCAGCGGCAACGCTGGAAGGCAACAATCGTGTACAGACCCTGATTCATCAGATCGGTCGCGAAGAACAGCGAATCCTGGCGCGGTTGACTGGCAGCGTGCGCGAGGTGCGCCGGCCGCTGGCCGACAACCAGGTGATCCTGGCCCGGCTGGACCTGCGCCAGGCGATTGCTCGTCTGACCGTCGACATGGATGCTGTCGTCCCCGAACTGGCGGAGAGGCCTTGCCTGGATTTGCTGGGTGCCCGCCACCCTCTGCTGGTTGTAGCGAAACAGGTCAACCTGCAGGCTCCAACGGTAGTGCCGATTGACCTGCGTCTGCCGTCGGAATGCCAGGCCCTGATCATTAGTGGCCCGAATACCGGCGGCAAGACCGTGACGCTCAAAACGGCCGGCCTGCTGGTCCTCATGGTGCGCGCCGGCCTGCCGGTCCCCTGCGCGCCGGGCAGCCGGGTTTTTCCGTTCGCTCCGGTGATGACCGATATCGGTGACGAACAGAGTATAGAGACGAGCTTGTCAACCTATTCCGGCCACTTGATGCGCTGGCGGAATATCCTGGCGCGGGCCGACGGCGAAACCTTGATTCTGATGGATGAACTCGGGACCGGGACCGATCCTGGCGAGGGCTCGGCCCTGGCATTGGCCACGGTTGACTCCCTGCGCGCTCTCGGTGCCCGCGTTCTGGCGACCACGCATCTGCATGTGGTCAAGGGCTATGCCCAGCTCGAGGAGCTGGTCGAGAATGCCGCGGTGGAATTCGACACGGCAACGTTGCAGCCGACCTACCGGCTGCATTACGGGATCCCCGGTGCCAGCCACGCTTTTACCATCGCGCAGCGAATCGGCCTGCCGGAAGACCTCCTCGCTGCCGCCGAGCGCTATCTTGGCCAGGACGAGCGTGAAGGTGGTGCGATTATCGAGAGGTTGCAGGCAGTGCGAGCGACTCTCGACGATGAGTTGAACAAGGCCCGAAGCCTGCGATCCTCGGCGGAGACAGAGATGCATCGCATCGATGATGATCGCAAAGACCTCGAGGTGCGGCGCCGGGAGATTCTGGAAGATGCGCGCCAGCAGGGGATAAAGATTCTTGCCGCCGCAGAAGAGAAGCTGCAGGAGGTCTTCCGTAAGGTGCCGAAGGGGAACGTCGTGCCTAAGGAACGTGCTGAATTGACCAGCACCGTCAGGACGCTGCGCGAAAGTTTGCCCGCACCATTACCGCAAGGTCCCCAGCGGATCCCGGAAGAGGTCGCGGTCAGGGAGATTCTCTATCTTCCGGCCCTTGGTATAGAGGCTGAAGTGACCCATGTTGATGGTGACCGGATCGAACTGCAGGCCGGCGGCAAGAAGCTCCGTCAGTCGACGAAGGCCCTGCGACAGTTCGAGCCGCGCCGGTTTGCCGAACAGAGGAAATCTGCGCCGAAGGTTCGTGATCGGGTTGAGCGCAAGGCTTTTCTGCCCCGCCTGGTCCTGGTCGGAAAGCGGGTCGAGGATGCCCAGGGGCTGCTCGGCCGGTTTCTTGACGAGGCGTTGTTGCACGGTGAACAGGAACTTGAGATTGTGCATGGAGCAGGGCAGGGAATTCTGCGCAAGGCGGTCAGGGAATTTCTTGCGGAGCGCGGCGAAGTCAGCGTGTTTCATGCCGCAGGGCCGGAGCAGGGTGGTGACAACGTGACGATAGTGGAGTTGCGACACTGATGGGGCGCATAGCTGATGAAAAGATTCAGGAGATCCGCGATCGCGTCGACATTGTCGAGGTGGTCTCGAGCTACCTGCCACTCAAGCGGTCAGGGGTCAACTATCAGGGACTCTGTCCTTTCCATCAGGAAAAGACCCCTTCGTTCAATGTCAACTCATCGCGCCAGATCTTTCACTGTTTCGGCTGTGGTGTGGGCGGCAACGTGTTTTCTTTCGTCATGCGCATGGATGGGCTGAGCTTCCCCGACGCGGTCAGACGCCTCGGCGAAAAGGTCGGTATCGAAGTCGAGGAGGAAGAGGTCTCGCCGGCCGAAGTCCGCCGTCGTGAGGCCCGGGAGAGACTGGCGCGAATCAACGAGGTTGCCTGCAGCTTCTACCATCAGCTGCTGCTCGATGGTGATGCCGGAGCGCCCGGCCGCCGCTATCTGCGCCAACGTGGCTATGATGGGGAGACGGTGCGCGCCTTTCAACTTGGGTTTGCGCCTGAAGCGTGGGAAACCCTGGCCAAACACCTGATGGAGAAGAACTTCTCCGCAGAAGATATCCGCAACACGGGGCTGGTGCGACCCGGCAAGCAGGAACGCGGCGATTATGACCTGTTTCGCAATCGGCTGCTGTTCCCGATCCATGACCTGCAGGGGCGCATGGTCGCTTTTGGTGGCCGGGTGCTCGACGACAGCCTGCCCAAATACATCAATTCCCCGGAAACGGATGTTTATCACAAAGGCCAGGTCCTTTACGGCCTTTACCAGGCGCGCGATGCCATACGACACAGCGATACGGTGCTCGTTGTCGAAGGCTATTTTGACGTGTTGGCTCTGCATCGGGCCGGGTTCACCAATGCGGTAGCAACCTGCGGCACGGCACTGACTCCGGACCATGCCCGCTTGCTAAAGCGTTACGCCGACAAGATCTTGCTGCTCTTTGACGAGGATACCGCCGGTCGCCAGGCGACATTCCGGGCCATGGATGCCCTGCTGCCATTCGGCCTTGCCGTCAGCGTGGTTGCCATGCCTGCCGGGGAGGACCCGGATTCTCTGCTCAAGGCTCGAGGTGAGGGAGGTCTCCGCAGTTGCCTGGATGCGGCACGACCGGTCCTGGAGGTCTTCATTGATGATCAACTGCGCAGTAATGACGACAGCGTCGAGGGGCGGGCGCGAGCGGCCAATCAAGTTCTTGAGCGGATTCGACGCCTTCCCGAAGAGTTGGAGCGCAGCCTGTACCTGCAGCGGCTGGCAAAGCTGATTGGTCTGAATGTCGAGGACCTTCAGTCGAAACTGCGCGATAGTCGCTCGACAACGCCTCCGGTGCGTCGCCCAGCGAGACAGTTGGCTCCGGCGTATAAACCGGTGACGGCGACAGGACAAGGGCAGAAATACCTGTTACGCTTGATGCTGGTTGATGAACAGTTGCGAAAACGGGTCCGTGAGGAAGGGACCGACGAGCTCTTTCTTGACGATCAATATCGTGGCCTGGCGGAACACCTGCTTGCCAGTGAAGATGCAGGAGGCCAGCTGCCGGAAAACCTCATGAGCGCAGCCCTGGATGAGGCCAATCAATCGCTTCTGGCCGGGCTGGTTATGCAGGAGGACCAGGGTTGGGCGGACAACCCGGAAAAGATCTTCGAGGATTGTCGTCGGGCCGCTGCCAATACCCGGCTGAGGGTGCGCCTGCAAGAGGTCAGCAACCTCCTGGAAGAAGCGCGCCACAACGGCGATGAAATGGTCGAAACACAGTATCTGCGAGAATACATCGAGATCAGCCAGAAACTCAAAAAAAAGCTTTGAAATATAAAGCTTTTTCCATATAATCCATAGCTTGTCCAAAAAATGCTATCCTGTGAACAGGGTAAGTATCTTTGAGGGGCGTATTAATGGCCAAAAAGACCAGTATTGAAGAAGTCCAGCAGCTGATTGACCTCGGCAAGGAAAAGGGTTTTCTCACCTACGATGAGGTGAACGATATCCTGCCTGCCGATATGGTGTCTTCAGAACAGCTTGACGATGTCATGAGCATGTTCGGCGAGATGGACATCGAGGTGGTTGACGCGGAGCGGAAATCCACGTCAGGCAAGCCACCGTCGCAGGACTCTTCCAGCAGTGACGATAGCGAGGAAGAGGCTGAGTTTGACACCGATGTCATGGGTCGCACCAGCGACCCGGTCCGGATGTACTTGCGTGAGATGGGCCAGGTTTCACTGCTGACGCGTGAAGGCGAAGTTGAAATCGCCAAGCGCATAGAAGAGGGTGAAGCCCTGGTCGCCAGAGTGATTGTCAAGACGCCGATTGCCTTCAAGGAAGTTGTCGCTCTTGGTGAGCGCCACCTGAAGGGGCAGATCAGTGTTGCCGAGATCACCAAGGACTATGACGAGGAAGAGGGTAGCGAGGCGGAGGAAAGACACCGCGCGCGCGTCGTCGCTCTGGTCGAGGAGATCAAAGCCCGCTACGAACGTTTCATGGCCCTGCGTGACGAAGCTGCCGCGGCGAACAAAACCAAACGCAAGCCACTCGACAAGGAAATGGAAAGCCTCAAGGTGGAAATGGGTGATCTGATGAACCAGATCCGCCTCAAGGATTACCAGATCGCCAAAATTGTCGACCGGCTCAAGGAACTGGCCAAGCAGGTCAAAAAGGCCAAGCAGGAAGTCAGGGCCTGTGAAGAATCACTTGACCGTCCCTACGCGGATATCAGTAAACTGCTGCGCAAAATGCGCAAAAGCGAAAATGAAGCCCGGGCCGTGGCAGAAGAACTTGACCGCCCGATGGACACCCTGCTGGTGATCGAAAAACGCCTGAAAGGGACTGATCGCAAGTTTGCCAAGGTTGAAGAGGAGTCGGGTTTTGCCCCTGAAGAACTACTCGAATCCCTTAAGGAAGTGAACAAGGGTGAGTGGCGTGCCAAGCAGGCCAAGACCGAACTGGTCGAAGCCAACCTGCGCCTGGTTGTCTCTATCGCCAAAAAATATACGAACCGCGGACTGCAGTTCCTCGACCTGATCCAGGAAGGCAACATCGGTTTGATGAAGGCGGTCGACAAGTTCGAATACCAGCGTGGTTACAAGTTCTCAACCTACGCAACCTGGTGGATTCGCCAGGCGATTACCCGCGCCATAGCCGACCAGGCCCGCACCATCCGTATCCCGGTGCATATGATCGAAACGATCAATAAGTTGATTCGTACCAGCCGGCAACTGGTTCAGGAGATTGGTCGCGAGCCGACTCCGGAAGAGATCGCCGAGCGCATGGAGCTGCCGCTTGAGAAAGTGCGCCGGGTTCTGAAAATCGCCAAGGAGCCAATCAGCCTGGAAACCCCGATCGGTGAGGAAGAGGACTCCTCCCTGGGTGATTTCATTGAGGACAAGGGTGTGATTTCGCCCCTCGAAGCAGTTATCAAGGGCAACCTCTCCGACCAGACAGCCAAGGTCCTCGCGACCTTGACGCCGCGTGAAGAGAGAGTTCTGCGCATGCGTTTCGGTATCGGTGAGAAATCGGACCATACCCTGGAAGAAGTCGGCCAGGATTTTGCCGTTACCCGAGAGCGAATTCGCCAGATTGAAGCCAAGGCGCTACGCAAATTGCGTCATCCGAGCCGCGCCAAGCGCCTGAAGAGTTTTATGGAGACCGGAGGCAACAACTAGGTTATGGTTGAATTGTTCATGCGATTGGTAAGTGATACTGATGTTTTGTTTGATCGTTTAGAGAGACCGGGCACTGGAAAGTGATTGACAGAGAAGAATACGCAACTTACACTTTCGGCCTGAACTTTTGCGGGCCCATAGCTCAGTTGGAAGAGCCACCGGCTCATAACCGGTCGGTCCCAGGTTCGAACCCTGGTGGGCCCACCACCCGCCTCAACACCATGATCGATGCTTACTGGTTCAGATAGATTTCAAGAGATGTAAAAAGAGTGCAGCCGAAGACCAGGCTGCACTCTTTTTACGTAGGGATGATGGCAAACAAGGGACAACGCATACAGGATCTGCTCGGCCTGATTCACAACCTGTACGATCCGGGCCTGGCGGAGGATTGGGACAATGTCGGACTGCAGGTCGGTGACCCCACTGCACCCCTGGAGCGGGTCATGGTGGCGCTGGACCCCTCGCTCGGGGCCGTGCAGGCTGCCAGCGAAGCCGGAGCCCAGGCCCTGGTCACGCATCATCCCCTGCTGTTCCGGCCGATCAAGCGTCTGACCCCTGACGATGCGGTTGGCAAGGTGCTCTGGACTGCAGTGCATTCCGGCATCTCGGTTATCAGTGCCCACACCAATCTTGATTGTGCCGAGGACGGACTCAACAGTTGGCTGGCCCGGCAACTTGACGTGCAAGCGCCTGTGCCGCTACAGCCGGTCGCCGGCGAATATCTCAAGCTGGTGGTTTTTGTCCCCGCCGGACACGAACCGCAGGTCGCCGAGGCCCTTTTTGCCGGTGGTGCAGGACAGATCGGTGCCTATGACCAATGTTCTTTCCGCAGCCGGGGGGAGGGGACTTTCCGCCCCGGCCAGAAATCAAGCCCTTTTATCGGCGAACCGGGAAAAATGGAGCAGGTTGAGGAATTCCGGATCGAGACAATCGTTCCGCAGCGCAGGCTGGCAAGGGTCCTTGAGAAGATGCTGAAGGCGCACCCTTACGAAGAGGTGGCCTATGACCTCTTTCCCCTGCGGAACCAGGTTCCTGGTGCCGGATTAGGCAGAATTGGCAAGCTTGAGCAGGCGACGACGCTCGATGCGTTTGCCGCCAGCGTCAAGGCGGCCCTCGGCTGCGACCACCTGCGTCTGACCGGGGCCGGTGATTTACCCGTGCATAAGGTTGCCCTCTGTGGAGGCGCCGGCGCCGGCCTGCTACAGGCCGCCCATCGCCAGGGAGCAGATGTCCTGGTAACCGGTGACGTTAAATACCACGAGGCCCGACAGGCCGAGGAACTCGGCATCGCCCTGGTTGATGCCGGCCACTTTGCCACGGAAAAGCTGATGGTAAGACTGGTCGCAGATGTATTGCGAAATGCCGCTGGAAAACGGCACTGGGAGATAGAATTTGTAACATACACCGGTGAGCAGGATCCTTTCCGGTTTTATTAAACAACCTCGACCGCCTGCGGGCGGTCGATACAAAGAGATCACTGACAAGGGAGGCGTTTATCGTGCAAAAGCAGTTGCAGTTACTGCGTGACTTGCAGGAGTTGGATACTGAAAGAAAGGTTATCGAGGTCGAACGGCAGACCGGCCTCAATGAGCAGCAGACCCTCAATGCGGAACTCGAGCGTCTGCAGGAAATGGTCGACAGCCTCACCGACGAGATTGGTGCTCTGGAAAGCGAACAGAGTGAGCTGGCCAACGCCATGGTCCTGGAACAGCAGAATATAGAGCGTTCCGAAGGGCGTCTTCCCCAGATCAAAACGCAGAAAGAATATATTGCGGTACTCAAGGAAGTGGATACGGCCAAAAAGCTTGCCAAGGAGCTGCAGGACCGGATTGACGCAAAGGGCGAGACGCTGACATCCCTCGGCGCGGAAAAGGCCGAAAAAGACGATGAGTTTGCCAAGGCCAAAGAACAGGCGAGCGCCCGTTGTGCTGAAATCGATGCATCACTGGTTTCTGTGATTAAGCAACTCGACGAGATGGAGCGCCAGCGCAAGGTGCTCATGGAAGGCCTGCCAACGAGGCTGCGCAAGCGTTATGAGCTCCTGATGTCGAAGCGTGCCGGTGTCGCTGTGGTTGAGGCGCGTGGTGGCGCCTGTCTCGGTTGCCACATGCATCTCCCGCCGCAGATGTTCAACAGCCTGTTCGTCATCAAGGAGATTCAGAGTTGTCCACACTGCAACCGGCTGCTTTTCGTTACTGCGGTGGACTGATAACAGAACACTGAAATGTGGTCGGAGAAAACCAGGCGATCGCCGCCTGCTGGAGCCTTGTGCGAAAGCGGGGGGAGGAAAGTCCGGGCTCCACAGGGCAGGATGGTCCTTAACGGGGACCGGGGGTGACCCCAGGGAAAGTGCCACAGAGAGTAGACCGCCCGCCGGGGCTCGGCCGCGGCGTGGTAAGGGTGAAAGGGTGAGGCAAGAGCTCACCAGTGTCGGCGGTGACGTCGGCAGCTCGGTAAACCCCATCCGGAGCAAGGCCAAATAGGGGAGTATTTGAGAACGGCCCGTTCGAGGCTCCCGGGTCAGGCTGCTTGAGGCCACCGGCAACGGTGGTCCTAGAGGAATGATCGTCACCTCGTCGCGGGCAACTGCTGCGGGGAACAGAACCCGGCTTACGGTTCTCTCCGACCACTTAATCATCCTGTCTCGATGAGCAGGGTCCAGCGGTACCAGGATATCCCGGTGCCGCTTCTTTCTTGGATTTCGTCCCGTTATGACCAGAGAGCAGAAGATCGATCCCGCCGATTGGCCTGCACTGTTGCAAAAACTTAAGGGTGAACTGGGTGCACTCGAAGAGGTGGACCGGCAATGGCTCAGAGACCGGCTCGACGCGATTGCCTCAATCCAGATGGACCTGGACACCCTCTTCCGGGCGGCCGGGGGCGTGCGGGCGTGTGCCGAATGTGATGGAGCTTGCTGCGGTTGTGGTCGACACCACGTGACGCTGACCAATCTCCTGGCCTATCTGCTTGTGGATGAGGAGCCTCCTGTGCCTGATCCTGGCAAGACCTGTCCGTATCTCGCTGAGTCGGGCTGCCGCCTGCCGGTCGCCCGCCGTCCCTATAACTGCATTACCTTCTTTTGTGAGCAGATAGAGGAAAACCTCTCTGAGGAAGACCGGCAACAGCTGCGTCTCCTGGATCGGCAACTGCGCCAGGAATACCAAGCTGTCGTAGATCGCTATCCGGTTGCAAGCTTACGAGGATTATGGATCGCTTTGGGAAACCTCGGTGATGGACAAATTCTCATCTCAAATCGTTGAGTCGTGATAGTATAATTTCTCAAACCCCTGCAAGGATTCAGCTATGGAAATCAGCTTCAAGAAAACCAATGGCCCCCTCGACGCGCTGATCGAGGAGATCCTGTCGATGGCCGAAGTGCACCACCCGGAGATCATCCGGGAGATGGTCATCAGTGCCCTCAAAACCGGGCAGGAAAACGATTATCTTGCTGACCTGAAGATGTTGCGTTCAACCATGAAGGAGATGCGCTACACCAGCAAGATGTTCAGCCCCTATCGCGAGCGCAAGAAGGTGACGATCTTCGGTTCGGCACGTACTGCACCGAGCGAGGAGAGCTATAAAAAATGCGTGGTCTTTTCCCGTCAGCTGGTCCGTCTCGGCTACATGGTGATTACCGGCGGTGGCCCTGGCATAATGCAGGCGGGCAACGAGGGTGCAGGTGCCGACAATTCCTTCGCCGTGAATATCCGACTGCCCTTTGAGCAGGGGACCAACCCGGTCATGGAAAACAGCGGCCATACCATCACCTACCAGTATTTTTTCAACCGGAAAGTGGCTTTTTTGAAAGAAGCTGACGCGGTGGCCCTCTTCCCTGGTGGTTTTGGAACGCTGGATGAGGCCATGGAAACCCTGACCCTGGTGCAGACCGGTAAGAACCCGCCTATTCCCCTGGTTCTGATTGATGACGATGATGGCAGCTACTGGGAACCGTGGCTCGAATTTGTAAAAAAAGTCATGCTGAAACGCGGCCTGATCTCTGGAGAGGATTTCAGCCTTTTCACGATCACCCGCGATCCCTTCGAGGCAGCACAGATCATCGATGATTTTTACCGGAACTATCACTCCAGCAGATGGGTCGGATCAACCTATGTTATCCGTCTTAACAAGTCGTTGAGCGCGGCGAACCTGGCTGTGCTTGAAGAGGAGTTCAGCGAAATTATAGAGCCTGGAAGTCACCTTGAGTTGACCGGTGCTTTACCGGCAGAACAGGACCAGCCCGACCTTGTTGACCTGCCGCGCCTGGTCTTCCAGTTCAATCGGCGCAACTATGGTCTGCTCAAGGCGTTCCTGCGCAGGTTGAATTCCTTTTAAGGGATGAGGTCTTGCGGTCGACGGCCCCGGAAGTCATGAAAGGCGTTTTCTGCTGATCTTTTTCGCCGGTCTCTTTGGCGTAAGTGGTGGCAACAGGAAAAGCGTCGTTTCGATTTTCATATGAGTTTAATCACAAAGACGGTCAACTACCCCGTAGCTTGCTGCGGGGTAGTTCATTGATTAACCTTGTACGAGAGCCCTTTTCAGTTTGTTTCTTTTGCATGTCATGGCGGTTTTTTATTTTAGTATGTTAACCCGTTTATTTCGTGCTAGTGTGGCGCCCTTGTCCTTGGCAAGCCATCCGTTATAATGGTAATCAGAGGTGTAAGATGTTTGAAGCAATGAGTGGGATGGTCTGTTTTGTGACCGTTACGGTTAGCCTGCTTTACGGCACGAGAATAAGCTGGCTCTGTGGCAGGAAATGTGCCTTCAAGGAGAGCCCTGAAGTTAAAAGACAAACCCTCACTGAGAGTGTACCGGCTGCAATAGCAGTCTATTTTTTCGGTTTTGTGGTCCTGTACAGCTACTTTATGAACGGCTTCGTGCTCGTCCTCGTGGCCTCGGTAATCAGTGCTATAATCCTGGCGACCCTGGTGGTTTCGATGGCGATGCCTGAATTGAGACGTAACCCCTTGAACAAGTAACCATCCATTCACAAAAACCGTGCAAACAGAAACGGCCACCCGGCAGTCACTCCGGGTGGCCGTAATTTTGTTTTTGACGAGACCGTACCGCCGAGACTAATCCCTTCGGCTTATCGAATATAATCCCCCATGATCAAACCGAGGGTTGTCACACTGACCACAACCCAGAGTAATATCCCCAGCAGCAGAGGTTTCAACCCCACCTGGGCCAGAACTTTCCTGGTCAATCCTGCACCGATCAGAAACAGTGTCATGACCAGGACCTGTTTGGCGATGACATGCAAGATATGCCACAGAGAATCAAATGCAGGCAGCCCGGAACTGATGAAAGCAGCGGCTATGAAGCCGATGATAAAAAGCGGGATTCCGGTTCTTTCTCCGGATTTGAGCAAAACACTTGCGGCCAGGGTGCAAGGTGCAATCCAGAGCGCTCTGGTCAGCTTGACGGTTGTGCCGATCGCCAGTGCTGCGGCGCCATACGATGCGGCGGCCCCGACAACGCTGCTGGTGTCGTGAATCGCCAGAGCGGCCCACAGGCCGAATTGCTGCTGGCTCAGGGTAAACAGCTGACCAAGTGGCGGGAAGAGGACCAGGGCGACAGCGTTCAGGGTGAATACGGTTGCCAGGGAAACAGCAATTTCCTGGTCCTTGGCCTTGATAACCGGGGCCATCGCGGCGATCGCGCTACCGCCACAGATTGCGGTGCCGAACGCAACCAGCGTTCGGGTATTTGACGGGACTTTCATGGCCCGACCGAGGATTTCTCCCAGGCCGATGACTGCCGTGATGCTGATCAGGGTGAGCAACAGGGAACTGGTCCCGACTTCGATGACCTCGTTGAAATTAATGCCGAAGCCGAGGCCGATCACCGAGAGTTTGAGCAGGCCCTTGCTTGCCCTGGAGGTCTGATCAGGGAGCGGGTTGCCGATGAAAAAGCTGAAAATGAAACCCGCCACCAGGGCCACAGGTGAAGTGACCATCGGCAGCGCCGTCAGCAGGAACAGACCAATAAATGTGACTCTGCGGATTTTCAGGCTGTTATCGGAGTTCATGTTGTCTCATTGCGCTCGAAAATTCCGGGAGAGATGCCACCCCTGCTGGAACAAATAATGGCCACCCGGCAATAAAACCGGATGGCCATCAGTTCCGCAAAAATCAGATGCAGCACAAGGATCAATCAGTGGCCGCTGATTAATCATCCATGCACGGCCTTGCCAAATGCGCCGAGCGCTGCTTCTTTGAAGGCCTCGCTAAGGGTCGGGTGGGCGTGCATGGTCAGCGCCACATCCTCGATGCTGCCGCCGAAGGACATGACGGTAACCGCTTCACTGATCAGTTCCGAAGCGCAGGGGCCGATGATGTGCACGCCGAGAATCCGGCCGCTGTCCGGGTTGGCCAGGACCTTGACGAAGCCGTCGACATTGTCCATGGCGCGGGCGCGACCACTTGCCATGAAGGAGAAGCGACCGACCTTGTAAGGTATCCCCTGATCTTTGAGCTGCCCTTCAGAGGGTCCAATCGACGCAGCCTCAGGGTGGGTGTAGACAACCCCCGGGATCAGGTTGTAGTCGACAGCAGGGTGTTCTCCGGCGAGGCGCTCGGCGAAGACAACACCTTCGTCCATCGCCTTGTGGGCAAGCATCGGGCCGTGGATCAGATCGCCGATAGCGTAGATATTCGCTGCACTGGTCTGGTAGTTGTCGTCGACGAGGATGCGTCCGGTCTCATCGAGCTTGACGCCCGCCTTGTCGAGAGCCAGGCCGTCAGTGCATGGTTTGCGGCCGGCTGCGACCAGCACCTTGTCGCAGGTGAGGGTTTGTTCAGCCTTGCCTTCCAGCTTGAGGGTGATGCCGCTGTCACTGGTTTCCATGCTGGCGACCCTGGTGCCGACATGAATGGTCATCCCCTGTTTCTGCAGGCTCTTCAGCAGCGCTTCGGTGACTTCCTGGTCAGTGCCGGGCAGCATCGTCTCAAGCATTTCCACTACGGTGACTTTCGCGCCGAGCCGCAACCAGACCGAGCCGAGCTCCAGACCGATATAGCCGCCACCGATCACGACCAGGTGCTCCGGGACCGAGTCGTAGCCAAGCGCGTCACGGGCCTGGCCAACCTGGTTGCCGTCCTGGGGGAGGCTGGGGATGTCGACGGCGACGCTGCCGGTCGCCAGCAGGACGCGCTTGCCCTGCAGGGCCTGCTCCCCTGCTTCGGTTGTTGCAATAACTGTCTGGGAGCCGTCGGTCGATGGGGCGCCGAGTCGACCGGTGCCGGTGACCAGGGTGATCTTGTGCTTCTTGAACAGGCTGGCAATGCCGCGAGTCAGTCGGGTGATGATCTCTTCCTTGCGCTGCATCATCTTGCCCAGGTCCAGGGCAGGCGGGTCCACCAGGATGCCGTGCCCTGCGAACTTGTCGCGGGCCTGAACAAAGAGCTCGCTCGAATCCAGCAGCGCCTTGCTCGGGATGCATCCCTCGTTGAGGCAGGTGCCGCCAAGGGCGTTGCGCTTCTCGATGACAGCCACGGAAGAGCCGAGTTGGGCTGCACGGATTGCTGCAACATAGCCGCCGGGGCCGCCGCCGATGACGATCAGGTCATAAACATTACTCATAATTTGCTCCGCAAATCAGAAGCGCGAAACGCGAAGTGCGAAACGCGGAAAATCAATTAAAGCTCAAGGAACAACTCTGAGGGGTCTTCTATGTATTCCTTGATGAGCTTGAGGAAACCGACTGCTTCGCGGCCGTCGATCAGGCGATGATCGTAGCTCAAAGCCAGATTCATGATTGGACGGATAACGATCTCACCGTCGATGACCACCGGACGGTCCTGGATTGAGTGCATGCCGAGGACTCCACATTGCGGCGGGTTGATGATTGGCGTACTCAGCAGCGACCCGTAAATGCCGCCGTTGGTGATGGTGAATGTGCCGCCCTCGAGGTCAGCAAGGGTCAGCTTGCGGGCATTGGCCTTGGCAGCGAGGTCGGCGATCTGCTGCTCGATCTCGGCGAAGGTCAGTTGATCTGCATCACGCAGGACCGGGACCACCAGCCCGCGCTCCGTGCCGACGGCTATGCCGATATCATAATAGTGATGGTAGACAACGTCAGTGCCATCGATGCGGGCATTCACCGCCGGATATTGCTTAAGGGCCTCGATGCTGGCTTTGACGAAGAACGACATCATGCCGAGCTTGATGCCATGTCTCTTGGTGAAATGCTCCTGGTGGCGGCCGCGCAGCCTCTTCACCCACGACATGTCTGCTTCGTTGAAAGTCGTCAGCATGGCAGTCTGCTGGCGCGCCTGCAACAGGCGCGCGGCGATTCTCTGACGAATCGGCGTCATGACCTGACGGGTTACCGGCCGGCCGTCATCTGCTGCTACAGTAGCGGCCGGTTGGTCTTTCGGTGCTTGCTGTTCACCTTGTTCTTTCTGGATCGGCTGTAACGGCTTGGCGGGCTTGGCATCGGCAAGGACATCGTCGAGGATGACTCTGCCGCCGCGACCGCTGCCGGCCACCTTGTCGAGATCGATGCCGCGCTCTGCAGCCTTTTGGCGCGCCGCCGGATTGACAGGGGCGGAGGCCGTCTGCTCCTCTGTTGCCGCAGTCGGCTCTTTCTCTGGCACTGCGGGAGGTTGCTCTGTTGCCGGCTCAGTCGCTGCTTTCGCGGGGATCTCGCCTTCTTCAATGGTGGCAATTACAGTGCCGATTGGCACCGTCTCGCCGACCGGGACGACGATGTGCAGGATGCCGGAGGCCTCGGCATTCAACTCGACATTGATTTTGTCGGTCTCCAACTCGCAAATGATCTCGTCCTTGGCGACAGCGGCGCCATCTTCCTTCATCCAGTTGGCAACCAGGGCTTCGAGGATCGATTCGCCGACTTCAGGGATTTTTATCTCCATTTATTCAGTCCTTGTTGTGCAGTGCACTGTCAATGATCTGTTGCTGCTCTTCTCGATGGCGGCTATGGGAACCGACAGCAGGAGCAGAGGCAGGCCGACGGCCACAGTATTCCGTTTCTCTTCCCAGGGCCCTAATCAGGCTGGTGTGCAGGTGTGGCCACGGCCCCATGTTCTTCGGCTCTTCCTGGACCCAGGCCACGCGGGTGGCCTGGCTGTAACGCGACAGCATTTCCTGCAGCTTCTCCTCGTTCAACGGATAAAGCTGTTCAACGCGCATGACGCCGATGTCGCTACGGTCGGCCTGCTCGATGGCGGCCATGATTTCGTAGAATATCTTGCCGCTACAGAGCAACAGGGTCTTTACCTGGTCGTCGGGGATAGCACATGGTATGAACGCCTGGAAAGAACCCTCGCTTAGTTCCTCGAGCGTACTGGAACAGGCCGGCAGACGCAGGAGACTTTTCGGGGTGAAGACGATGAGTGGTCGCCGGTACGGAAGCTTGCACTGGCGGCGCAGGAGGTGGAATAGCTGTGCCGGGGTGCTCGGGTAGACGACGTGCATGTTGTTGCCTGCGCACAGGTTCATGTAGCGTTCGATGCGGGCGCTGGAGTGCTCCGGTCCCTGGCCTTCATAGCCGTGGGGCAGGAACATGACCAGTCCGCTTGACCGGTCCCACTTGGTGCTACTGGCGCCGATGAACTGGTCTATGATGACCTGGGCGCCATTGGCGAAGTCGCCAAATTGGGCTTCCCAGATCGTCAGACCGTGCGGGGTTTCCAGCGAGTAGCCGTACTCAAGACCGAGGACCGCGGCCTCGGAGAGCATGCTGTTATAAATCTGGATCGCGGCCTGGCCCTTTTCCAGGAAGGCGAGGGGGACGTAAAGCTGCCCGGTCTTCTGGTCGACCAGGGTTGAATGACGCTGGTTAAAGGTCCCGCGGCGCGAGTCCTGGCCCGACAACCGCACCGGAGTCTTCTCCGTGAGCAGCGTGGCAAAGGCAAGGGCTTCGGCGTTGGCCCAGTCGATCCCTGCGCCTTCCATGACACATTCTTCGCGACGCTTGAGCATGCGCGTGATCTTCGGGTGGGCATTGAAGGTTTCCGGAAGGTGAGCCAGGCGAGTTGCCAGTTTTTTCAGGGTTTCCGCAGGGACCTTTGTCTCAGGTTCTTCCGGAGTATATTCGCGCTGGACACCTGTCCATTTGGCCTGGAAGCCGACATCGGTCTGTGCCTTGGGCCCCCCTTCGAGGGCCTCGTCCAGACGCCTGGTGATCACTCTGGCGCTTTCATCGATGGTCTCCCGGGCTATCCCGGCGGCCATCAGGCGCTCGGCATAAATCTCGTGCAGGGGGGGGCGCTTGCGGATCTTGCTGTACATCAGCGGCTGGGTGAAAAACGGCTCGTCACCCTCGTTGTGGCCATGCCGACGATAACAAATCACTTCGACAACCACGTCTTCGCCGAATTCCTGGCGATACTCCAGGGCAAGGTTGGTCGCGTAGACAACCGCTTCCGGATCCTCGCCGTTGACGTGGAAGATCGGGACCATGAGCATTTTCGCCACATCGGTGGCATAGAGAGTCGAGCGCGCATGGGCCGGGGAGGTAGTAAAGCCGATCTGGTTGTTAAGGACCAGGTGGAACGTCCCCCCCGACTGATAACCGTCAATCTGCGAAAGGTTCAACACTTCCGTCACCAGCCCCTGTCCGGCAAAGGCCGCATCACCGTGGATCAGCACCGGCAGGACCCGTTTTTTGCCGCCGGGGCCATAACTGACATGCCGGGCGCGGCACTTGCCAATCACCACCGGGTCGACGGCCTCGAGATGGCTCGGGTTGGCGGCCAGGCTCAGATGGATACTCCCCCCGGTCTCGAGCTCGCGGTCGCAGGAATAGCCCTTGTGGTATTTGACATCGCCATCGCCGACGAAAGCCAGCGCCAGATTGTCATTGAACTCGGCGAAAATATTCTCCAGAGGCTTGTTGAAAATGTTTGCCAGGACGTTGATCCTGCCACGGTGGGCCATACCCATGATCAGGTCACTGACCCCCCTGTGCGCCGCCTGGGTCAGCAGGCTGTCAAGCAGGGGGATGATGACTTCACCGCCTTCAAGTGAGAAGCGTTTCTGACCAAGGAACTTGCGGTGCAGGAAGGCCTCGAACAGGGTCGCCTCCTGGAGTTTTTTCAGGATGTGGAGCTTCTCTTCGCGGGAGAAATCCGCCCGATTGCGGTTTTCCTCCATGCGTTGTTTCAGCCAGTCCCGCTTGTGCGGGTCCTGGATATGCATGAACTCGACCCCAATTGCGCCACAGTAGGTCTCGTCGAGCAGTTCAATAATTTCGTTTAGTGTGACACTCTGGCGGGGAAAGCGCAGGGGATAGAATGTCCGTTCCAGGTCTGCTTTTGTTAATCCGAACGCGGCGAGGCTGAGTTCGGGGTGGTCGGTTCGTTCGGTCGTGAGGGGGTCTGTCGAAGCTTGCAGGTGGCCGAGGTCTCGGTAACGGTAGATCAGGGAGTCGACGGCGGAGTTCTTGGCCGCAAGGTCGCGATCGGTGACCGGCGCCTGCTGGGCAAGGTCGAAGCCTTCAAAAAATGCTTGCCAGTCAGGTGACACCTGGCCGGGATCGGATTTCCAGAGCTGGTAGTGTTCTTCCAACCACTCCGGGCTGACATTGCTGGATATACTCATTGATGCCCCTGTCAGATTACAGTCAATAGCGAATTGAAACCCCGTGGATTATATCAAGGGGTTCCATCTCAGGCAAATGGGTTGAAAGCGTGACTGACGCAACCAGCCGTCAGCCTTTCGGCATGCAGATTCCCTTCTTGCAGGAAAGGGTCGGGTCGTAAGGAAGGTCATCGAGGAAACGCTCCGCCTGGATGGCCGCCATGCAGCCGGTGCCGGCAGCAGTCACGGCCTGGCGAAACTGCTGATCCTGGACATCCCCCGCAGCAAAAACCCCCGAGATGTTGGTCTCGGTGCCGTTGCGGCTCAGGATGTAGCCCTCGTCGTCCATTTCCAGCTGACCGAGGAAAAGTCCGGTGTTTGGTTGATGGCCGATGGCGATAAACACCCCATCGCAGGCCAACTCAGTTTCGTCGTCTGTCTTCAGGTTCCTGATGCGAATGCCGGTGACCCCGCTGGAGTCTTCCAGGATTTCCGTCAAGGCCGAGTCCCAGATAAAATTGATCGACTTGTTGGTCAGGGCCCGATCGGCGAGCACCGGAGTTGCCCGCAGGGAGTCGCGACGGTGGACCACCGACACCTTGCTGGCAAAGCGGGTCAGGAAAACGGCTTCTTCCATGGCGGTGTCACCACCGCCGACCACGACCACTTCGCGGTCGCGATAGAAAAACCCGTCACAGGTGGCGCAGACCGAAACTCCGCGGCCGTATAATGATCGCTCGTTGCCCAGGTCGAGCAGCTTCGGTGTCGCCCCGGTGGCAATAATCAGGGTCAGGCAGCGGTATCCCTCTTCGCCGGTCCAGATCCGGAAGGGGCGTTCCTGCAGGTCGACCCTGGTGACTTCCCCTTCAACGAACTGGGCGCCGAAACGTTCGGCCTGCTGACGCATGTTCTCCATCAGGTCCGGGCCGTCGATTCCTTCCGGAAAGCCGGGAAAGTTATCGACCGCAGTTGTGGTCGTCAGTTGCCCCCCTGGCTGAACGCCATGAATCAACAACGGGCAGCAGCGGCTGCGGCCGGCATAGATAGCTGCCGTCAGACCGGCCGGACCGGAACCGAGAATAATCGTTTCGTAGATAACGTTAGGATTCGCCATCTCGATCTCCCTCAAATTGCTCTGCGGCGTGATAAGATGAGCGCACCAGCGGCCCGGCTTCGACATGGGCGAATCCGAGGTCCAGGCCGGATCGGCGCAGCTGCTCGAATTCTGCCGGTTCCACATACCGGTCGACCGGCAGATGTTCACGGGTCGGCTGCAGGTATTGTCCCAGGGTCAGCATGGTGCAGCCAGCCTGACGCAAGTCCTGCATGACATCAATTATTTCATCGACCGTTTCGCCCATTCCCAGCATCAGGCCGGACTTGGTAGGAATCTTCGGGGCGATGCTGTGAGCCGTAGCGAGAAGCTGCAGGGAGCGCTTGTACCCTGCTCCCGAGCGGGCCGTCTGATAGAGTCTCGGTACAGTTTCCAGATTGTGCCCCAGCACATCAGGATGTGCTGCGAGAATCGTCTGCAACGCCTGATGATTGCCTTGCAAATCAGGAATCAGCAATTCGACGCGGCAGTCCGGGCAGCGCTCGTGGATCGCCCGGGTCACGGCGGCGAAATGACCGGCACCACCGTCGTCGAGGTCATCACGGGTTACCGACGTGATGACTGCATGACGCAGGCTGAGCTCGGCAATCGCATCAGCAACCTTGAGCACCTCTTGCGGGTCGACATCCAGCGGAGGGGCATGGGCAACGTTGCAGAAGCGGCAATCACGCGTGCAGCGATTGCCCAGGATCATGAACGTCGCGGTCCCCTGTTCCCAGCACTCGCCCTGATTCGGGCATGCTGCGCTGCGACAGACCGAGTGCAGTCCCTGTTCGCGATGCAGCCGGTCGATCCGAACGTAGTTCGGCCCGGCGGGGAAGCGGACCTTGAGCCAATCAGGTTTGCGTGGAGGTCGTGCTGTCATCAAAGTCACCGAGTCGCGGTCGTTGCATGACGGCGCCGAAGTGGCCGATCAGGGCCTCGGCAACCTGTTCCTTGTCGACCGGTTCGCCAAGTTCCCTGCACATCGATGTCATCGTCACGCCCGACAGTCCGCAGGGGATGATTGCGTCAAAAGCCGAGAGGTTATTATCGATGTTCAGGGCAAAGCCATGATAGCTTATCCAGTGCCGCACGGCTATGCCTATTGAAGCAATTTTACGCCCTTTTATCCATACGCCGGTTTTGCCCGACAGAGCTTCTCCGGTCAGGCCGAACTCGGCAAGCGTGCAGATCAGCACTTCTTCCAGTTGGCGCAGATACCGGTGCAGGTCTTTTCGGTAGTGGCTCAGATCGACAATCGGGTAACCGACCAGTTGCCCGGGGCTGTGCAGGGTGATGTCACCACCGCGGGGGCTGGGTACACAATCAATCCCTGCCGCCTGGAGAGTCTGCTGGTCCCAGAGGAGATTGTTCTGGTCGGTTTTGCGTCCGAAAGTGATAACCGGAGGATGCTCAAGAAGGATCAGCAGGTCATGGGGCCAATGCCGACGCTGTTCAGCCAGGTCGACCTGGCGGGCCTGGGCGTCCCGGTATTTCACCAGTCCGGGACGCCAGACCTTGAACCCGTCCGGCTCCATCAGTGGATTCCTGTCAGAGCCGGATGGCGCTTGCGGTTGGTTCACGCCGGTTCGAAATTGCTCTTGTCAGCACCGCAGAGTGGGCAGACCCAATCATCTGGAATGTCTTCAAAGGCTGTGCCGGGATCGATGCCATTGCCCGGATCGCCCTCAGCCGGGTCATAGATGTAATCACAGATTACGCAACGGTACTTGGTCATGGTTCACTCCTTAGGTGGGGTAAGTTCATCCGATCATCCGCCGGAAAATATTCGCACCATTTTAGTTATAATAATCCGTTATGGCAAGTCGAGAATCACAAATTGGAACAATCACTTTTCCATGGAGCACACAAGGTCCAGTGCAATCCGCCTTACTCAATCATACCAATCAGTTCCTGGACAGTCTTTTCAATGCCGGTTGCGGCTTCGCTGATCGAGCCGGCCAGCATATAGGCAGGCGAGGAGACAATCCGGTTTTCCCTGTCAACAACAGCGTCCTTGACCGGACAGTCGACATGTTTGGCGCCCATTTTATTCAGGGCTTCCGCTGTCCCCTCATCGGTGCCGATGGTCAGCGCCGGAGAGTTGATCGGGCCGAGAACTTTCGCCAACAGCGCCGGAGCGATGCAGACCGCGGCCAGAGGCTTCTTTGCCGCGACCGTCTCCTTGACCAGACGGGCCACGTCAGGGTTGACGTTGCAGTCCGGGCCTTTCACGGCGAAATCACAAAGATTCTTAGCTGCGCCGAATCCTCCGGGAAGGATCAGGGCGTCGAAATCTTCAACTGTGACAGTCGCAGTGTCCTTGATGTTGCCTCTGGCGATGCGGGCCGATTCAACCAGAACGTTGCGTGTCTCACCTTCAGCCGGCTCGCCGACCAGGTGATTGATGACATGCATCTGGTCGATGTTCGGGGCCATGCAGACCGCTTCTGCTCCAGCCCGGTCAATGGCGAGCAGGGTGATAACGGCTTCGTGAATCTCGCTGCCGTCGTATACGCCGCAACCGGACAAGATAACGCCTATTTTTTTTGCCATGAGCTCTCCTCCTATAACTTTAGTTATGTCGTGAAAAATCTGCATGTGTACATAACGGGTCTGTCAAGATTAAAGAAAAATCCCGGCATGTCAAGGTAACGGGCACAGTCAACTGGCTGCAATCCTGATGATCGTGGTATCCTGTCATCCATGTTTCAGTCGTTTTTCCGTAAATCTGTCAAAAGTTCCATTAAACTAGACAATGTCAAGGCGGTCTTCTTCGATCTTGACGGCACGCTGGTCGATGTCGATATGCACCGTTTTGTGCCGGTTTACCTGCACCACCTGACAGAGCAGATGCAAGCGCTGGTTGAACCAGCGCTCGCGATCAGGGCAATGCATCATGCCGTCGCCGCCATGTTTGCCAACCAGGACACCGGCAAAACTCTGGAGACATTGCTGTTCGAGGTGCTCCGCGATGAACTGGCCATTACCCCGGAACAATACCGGGAGTGCCTGGAGCAATTCTTACGAAAAGATCTCGATGGACTGCGTCCGCTGGTGGCCGGTCACGCCTTGTCGTCCCGGTTGATTAACGCCGCCCGGGCCAGGGGCTGGCAGGTCATACTGGCAACCAATCCGATCTTTCCACGGGCCGTTGTCGATGCGCGGGTCAGGTGGGGGGGGCTGGACGGCGACAAGTTCCACCATGTGACGGCCTATGAAACAGAACATTTCTGCAAGCCGAATCCGGAATTTTTCAGAGAAAACCTGGACCTTATTCAGGTCGAAGCCGAGCGTTGCCTGATGGTCGGGAATGACACTCTGCATGACCTGTCAGCCAGTCAGGTCGGCATGCAGACCTGTCTGCTGACTCCCTGGTGTATCAGGCGGCCCGGCGTGCGTTTCCGACCCGATTGGCAGGGCCGGCATGAAGAGCTCCTGGCGCTGATCGAAGCATAGGCCGGTCCTTCGCAGTGATCTGGCCCGTCTGGATTGACATAAGGTCTTGTTTTCGCTACTCTGCTGAGTCGTAGCCGAGAGGTTTGGTTTTTGATGCTCAAGCTCTTTTCAAGATTGTTCGGAGTCCTCTTGCTGATCTTGCCCTGGCTGTTGTGTGCCGGATGCAATGAACAGCAGGAAACCCGATTGACAACGACTGTCCGCCGGGCGGAGTCACCGCCTCCCGTGGAAGAGCCGGCCCCCGAACTGCTACTCTCACAGCAGGCTTTCATCAAGGTTTCGGAAAAGGTCACTCCGGCGGTCGTGAACATCCGTGCGGAGCGGATCCGTACGGTTGACCGGCTCAATCCGCTCTTCGAAGAGTTCTTCGGCGACTTGTTCCGGAGGCCTCGCTCAGAACAGCGTGAGCGCAGCCTGGGGTCTGGGTTCATCCTGAGTGCGGACGGTTATATCCTGACCAACGAACATGTTGTCTCCGGTGCTGAAGAGGTCAAGGTCCGCCTCACTGACCAGCGGGTATTCTCCGGCAAGGTCGTCGGGGCCGATCCAAAGACTGACGTCGCGGTGGTCAAGATCGAAACCGAGGAGCCGTTGCCAGTCGTGGTGCTTGGCGATTCGGACCATCTCAAAGTAGGTCAATGGGCCCTGGCAATCGGCAACCCTTTCGGCCTCGACAGCACCCTGACAGTCGGTGTAATCTCGGCCACGGGGCGTACCGATATAGGGATCGAGGACTATGAGAATTTTGTCCAGACCGATGCTTCAATCAATCCGGGGAATTCAGGTGGCCCGCTACTGAATATTTATGGCGAGGTGGTCGGTGTGAATACGGCGATCGTCGCCAGTGGGCAGGGGATCGGATTTGCCATACCGATCAACCTGGCCAGGCAGATCGCCGATCAGCTGATTACCTCAGGAGAGGTGACGCGCGGCTGGTTGGGAGTCAGTATCCAGCCGCTGGATGCAGAGCTTGCCAAATCTTTTGGCCTTGACCGGGTCACGGGAGCGTTGGTCACCCGGGTGCTGTCCGACACCCCGGCGGAACGTGCCGGGATCAAGCGCGGTGATGTGCTGCTCAGCTTCAATGGCAAGCCGGTGCGCAGCGTCAAGGAGCTGCAACTGCTGGTTGCCAGCTCGGCGCTTGCAGAGAAGGTTGCCGTAGAGGTATTGCGCGAAGGAACACACCTGACCCTGGAAGTGGTCATTGTGGCGCGTGAGGAAAAGACCGTGCCGGTCGCGCAGGCCCCGGCGGTTGACGCGACACCCTGGTTCGGGATGACCTTTGCAGAATCAGGCGACGGGGTTCTCGTCACCGAGGTCGCCCCGGACAGTGCCGCGGCGAATGCCGGAGTGCAACCCGGAGACAGGGCCCTGGCGATCAACCGCCATCCAACCGAAACTCTGGAGGATGTAGCCAAGGCTCGTCAGCGCATCAGGGTCAAGGAGAGTGTCCTGTTGTTGCTAAGGCGTGGAGAAGCGCACCTTTATGTTGCGCTGCCGGCCGAAGAATAAGGATCTCGGGTGCATTCGCCCGTACAGTATAATATTACTCCAAATATGGAGGTCTCATGGCCAAGCTGGTAGACAACCCTAAACTTGCATTCCGACTGGCCCGCGCCATTGTCTCGGATATCGCTCTCTACAACCAGGAAAAGGTCAAGGAGGGGATCAAGAACGATTCAGTTTTTGAGGTCCTCTCCGATGAACTGGAAGAGGGCCGGGAACATTTTTATGGCCGGGTGTCTCCTGACTTGGATGATCGCGGCCACCTCTACGACCGGGCAATTGTCGATGTAATGATCAAGCAGGCGGGTAAAATCGAGAGTTCAATCTGGTAACTGCATGCCTGCGTCCTACTACCTTCAGGTCACCGCTGATCACGTGGCGATGCGCCTGGATCGTTTTCTGGATGACAACCTGCCGGAGCTGAGCCGTTCCCAGATCAAACGCCTGATCGACGAAGGGGCCGTCACCCTGAACGGCGCCACGAGCAAGCCCGGCATCAAACTGAGAGGCGGAGAGAAAATTTGCGTGGTTCTGCCGGAGCCGGTCGCTGCCACCGCCGAAGCCGAACCGATTCCATTACAGATACTTTATGAAGACCCGTCACTCGTTGTCGTCAACAAGCCGGCCCATCTAGTGGTTCATCCCGCTCCGGGTCACCACAGCGGCACCCTGGTCAACGCCCTGCTGCATCATTGCAAGGACCTCTCAGGGGTCGGCGGGGAACTGCGGCCCGGCATTGTACACCGTCTCGACAAGGACACTTCAGGGGTGATGGTTGCGACCAAAGATGATCGCACTCACCAGCATCTGGCCCGGCAGTTCAAAGCCCATACGATACAGCGACGTTACCGGGCCCTCGTCCATGGCCTGGTTGCAGAAGCGACAGGGACGATAGACCAGCCGATCGGACGGCATCCGGTGCACCGCAAGAAGATGTCGACAGCCGCCCGCAGCAGTCGCCGCGCTGTCACGCGCTGGCAAGTCCTGCGGCGCTACGAAGCAGACCGGATGACCCTTGTCGACCTGAGCCTTGAGACGGGCAGGACCCATCAGATCCGGGTCCACCTTGCCGGGATGAACTGCCCGATCGTCGGCGACCCCCTCTATGGCGGGGCAAGCCGGATCAAGGCGATCGCTGATCAGAGCCTGCGGCAAATGGTTGCAGCCCTCCAGCGCCAGTTCCTGCATGCCTGGCAACTCGGCTTTGAGCACCCGGACGGGCTGACAATGGTTTTTCAGGCGGATGTGCCGTCTGAACTGCGCGGAATTCTCAGCTATCTGGAAGATAAATATAACTACTCTCTGACGGACCTCGAGGTCACCCCTCGCTCGGGGCCGGTTGAAACGTTATCCAATGAAAACAGTTAAGCAGGGCAAAGTTCAATTCATGCAACCGGCCTGGTCCGATCAGGACAAGCTGGTTGCCGGCTTTACCACCCGCAATGGTGGCAGCAGCCGACCGCCGTTCAACTCCCTCAACCTCGGTTTTGGCTCCGGTGACCAGCAATCCCAGGTCGAGGCCAACCGTACTGTCGTGGCCAGGAGCCTTGGTCTGGAGCCACACCTGTTCCTGACCGTGAACCAGGTGCACGGCAGTGAAATCCTGGTGATCGACCAACCCAACCCTGAAGTCTCGCATTTCCAGCGCGTCGAAAGTGATGCGATCATTACCAATCAACGCAACATTTTGATCGGCATCCTTGTTGCGGACTGCTTCCCGGTTATACTCTATCACCGGAGCAAGCATGTTGCCGCGGTCGTCCACCTTGGCTGGCGTGGGGCCGCAGCCGGCCTGCTGGAGCGGACCGTTACGGCTATGCGCGAAATTTTCGATTGTCAGGCCACCGACATCAACGCCGCGATTGGCCCGGGGATTGCCGCGCACAGCTATGAAGTTGATCGTCCGGTCCGCGACCTGTTCCGTCAGGGGACCGACCAATGGCAGCGCATCGCCAGAGAAGTCAGCCTTGGCCACTGGCAGCTTGACCTGCAGGAAAGCATTGCCCTGCAGCTGGATGCTGCAGGCATCGATCGCGCCGCAGTCGATACGGTTGCCGAGTGCACCTGTTGTCACAAAGAGACGTTCTTTTCATATCGACGAGACAATGGCAGGACCGGCCGGCAGATGGGGTTCGTCCTGTTGCGTTAGAGGCATAGAATTTTCAGGAGAGGTTATCCATGGACAAGGCACATGTGCTGATCATCGAGGATGATGCCAGCGTCTGTGAACTGCTTTTTTCCAGCCTGACCAAATCAGGCTATCGCGTGTCCGTCGCCCAAAGAGGCGAAGTTGCCCTGCGGCAGATCGAAGAAGACCCGCCGGCGGTCGTCGTCCTTGATCTCAACCTGCCCGGCATGAACGGCCTGGATGTCTGCCGTGTCATGCGCCGTGACCCCTGGATGAGTAAAATCCCGATCCTGATGCTGACCGGGAAAGCCGAAGAAGATGATATCGTTGCCGGACTGGAAATCGGTGCCGATGATTACATGACCAAGCCATTCTCGCCGAAACTGGTCGCTGCGCGCGTCAAGGCGTTGCTTCGGCGTGGCAATCAACTGCAGGACGAGACCTCTTCCGAACTCTCCGAGACAAAGGATTCCCCGACCGAGCTGCTTGTGAAAACCCTGGGAAAATGTGAGTTGCAAATCGGCGACCGTCGCCTGTCCTGGGCTGAAGAATTCAGCCCGGCCCAGCGCCAGCTGATGTCAATGCTGGTCAGCTCCACCGCCAGAAAGGTTGCCCAGGAAGAAGTTCAGGTGTCGCTCTGGCCGGACAGCCCAGGGAAAAAGGCCCGCTCAAGTTTCGACTCTCTCCTTTCCCGAGTGAGACGGACCATGGATGAATGGTTTGCGCCGTTTGACAGCAAAAAATACCTGGTGGTCAAGCGGGGATACCTCTGTCTTGAGAACGCCAGGATTGACACCCATGAGTTCCGGAGACTGATCCGGAAGGCCTACCAGCAGGTTGCCGACCTAGAATACTGGCCGGCAGAAATTACCTTCTCCTCGGCATTCAGCCTTTGGCAGGGGAAATTCGTTCCCGCCGATTTCGGTGTCGATGCGGCGGTTGTCTACCAGGATGAGATTGAGCAGATTTATCTTGAAGCCAGCCAGACTTTTGCCCGTCTTCTGGCGGAGAAAGGTCGCCATCAGCAAGCGGCGAAACTTTTACGCGAGGCCCTGCGCTACGACCCCACCAACGATGCGATCGTCCGCCTCTTCTACCAGTTATGCCTGGCACAGGACCACTTGGGGCAGGCCAAACAGCTCCTCATGCAATACAGCGAAGCCCTGTTCAAAGAGAAGTTTTCCACACAGGAGATCCAGGGAATCCTGCAGGATTTCCCGAAACAGAAACCCCGGGGAGGCTGGTTCTCGACAGAGTGATCCGGTCGGCCAAGGCCCTTCTCCCACAAAGAATCCTTGCCGGTCGTCGCTGTAAGAAAATTTTGAGAAGTTATGTGTATAATGCGCACAGAAATCACGCTTGTGTTTGCAGGCTTCAAAAGTTGACAAATAGAGAGGGATTGCAATTCATGTTATAGGGGGACCCCCGGCCATTGGCCGGGGGTCATTTTTTGTTCTCTGGGGAATTGTCGGTTGAACAGTATGAAAACCAACTTTGCCCGCCTGTTCTCACTCGTGCAACTTATTGCTCAGCTTCCCGGCCAACATTGCAATCTTCTTGCATTCAAGAGAGTTTTTGTCAGAATGTAGACTCAGTCGTCAGTCTCAAGCACGTTTCACAAGGATAGTCACCTATGAATTCTATGGATAATTTGGGCAGGAACACGATCGCGATGGTGCTGGCCGGCGGCAAAGGTGAACGACTCAGTCCGCTCACTCTGCGCCGGGCCAAGCCGAGTGTCGCTTTTGGCGGGAAATACAAGATCATCGACTTCGTCCTCTCCAACCTTTTCAATTCCGGCATCAAGAAGGTTTATATCCTCACCCAGTACCGGGCGTACTCGCTGAATAAGCACCTTCGGGAGTCCTGGGGGAAATGGACTGGCCTGGGTGATTTCTTCGTCGGTATTTCTCCCGAAACCCGCAGCGAAAGTGAAGAGTGGTTTAAAGGGACGGCCGATGCCATCCTTCAATACCTGCGCTTTGTCGAATCTTCGGATGCGGATTATGTGGCGATCTTCGGCGGTGATCACATTTACAAGATGGATGTAACCCAGATGATCAAATTCCATCGGAGGAACCAGGCCGACATCACCATTGCCGCCCTGGAGGTGCCCTTTGAAGAAGCCCATCGATACGGGGTTTTTTCCGTGGATGAAGAGGCGCGGGTCACAGGTTTTACCGAAAAGCCCGAGATCCCGGAACGCATCCCGGGACGAGAGACCTGTTTCGCCTCCATGGGCAACTATATCTTTCCGACCCGGAAATTGATCAAAGTGCTGCAAGAAGGGAAGAAAATCCACGCCGACCTGGATTTTGGCAAACACGTGATTCCAATGATGCTGGCGAATGACGACCGGGTTTTTGCGTACAATTTTAACGATAACGTGATCCCCGGTATGAGAACCGAAGAACGGGGCTACTGGCGGGATGTGGGAACCCTGGACTCTTACTACGAGGCAAACATGGACCTCGTCGATGTCTCACCGCAACTGAATCTCTACAACTACAAATGGCCGATTCTTACCAACCAGGGGAACCTGCCACCGGCCAAGACCGTTTTTGACGATGACGACCGCCGCGGCCAGAACATCGACTCCTATGTTTGCGCTGGTTGCATCACGAGCGGCAGCACGGTCAGACGCTCTATCCTTGGCCCCCGATGCAAGATAAACAGCTACAGCCTGGTCGAAAATTCTATTCTTTTCGAAAACGTCAGCGTCGGCAGGAATGTAACTATCCGTAAGGCCATCATCGATAAAAATGTGGAGATCCCGGATGGCACAAAGATAGGCTACGACCTGGAAGCGGACCGTGGCAAAGGGTACACGGTGACGGACTCCGGGATTGTCGTCGTGCCTCGAATGGACTGAACAACTGGAATGCTGGAGGAGAAAATGAAGCACGGATGGATTTGCTTGCTTTGCATTGGCTGTTTGCTGGTTGTATCGCAGGCTTTTGCTGCAGATCAGATGGCCCTGGAGATTGCGGTAGCTAACCCTGGTGCGCGGGTGCAGGTGGATCGGGTGGTTGAAGAGGGCAAGCTGGTTGTCAGTGTTGAAGATACTGAGGAACATCCGTTGCTTGGTCTGGGCCTCAAAGACTTTATTATCAAACTGGCTGGGCGACAAGCCAATGTGACCTCCGTGGTCCCATTTGCGGAAGAATTTGACGTGCCGCTCAATATCATCCTGGTGCTTGATAATTCCGACTCGATGCAGAAACGCAATGCCGTGGAGCCGTTAAAGGCCGCGGCCGAAGAACTGCTGAAGACCTTCCGACCGATTGACCGCGTCTCACTGATCGTGTTTGACAAGAATAATACCCTTTCAGTGGCTGGCCGCAACCTGCACGTCAACGTCCTGCAGACCAGCGATACAGAAGAAATGCGGCGGTTTTTGGATCAGTCTTATAACGGCAAACACATCACTTACGAGACCTGGCTGTTCGAGGCGATGCTGGCCGGCTACGATCTGTTAAGAAAAATCCCGGCAGAGGAGCAGAAGTTCATGGTTGTCTTCTCCGACGGTGAGGATCGGGACAGCTCCATAACTCTCGATGATGTTGAGCAGGCAGCACAGGACCTGCCGCAGTTTGGTGCCTATGCCATCGATTTCATGCCTTCCGAGGAGCTGATGCCGGCGCTGCAGGGTTTTGCCTCGGCCAGCAATGGAGAGATCTGGAAAGCCAAAGATACTGCCGGCCTGGCCCCGATATTCCAGGAAGTTGCAACCGATTTGCAGCGTTATTACGTGGTTAATTATATTTTTCCTCCTGAAGGGACGCTCGAGGTAGAACCAGCCGGCCTGACCATCGAAGAGATCAAGACCTTCGATGCCTCACCAATGCTTGGGCACATCTATTTTGAGGAAGGTGAAAGCAGCCTTGCCGAACAGTATGTGCGCATCGAGGATGCCACACAGATAGCAGCATTTGATGAAAGCAGGTTTGAGGACACCCTTGAGAAGTATTACCAGGTCCTGAACATCCTCGGTAAACGGATGGCTGATCACCCTGAAGCGGCAATCACCCTGGTCGGCTGCAACGCCAACGTCGGTGTGGAGAAGGGCAACAAGGCCCTTGCCACTGCCCGGGCCGAGGCGGTACGCGATTATCTGCAGGAGGTCTGGAGCATTGATCCGGAAAGAATCACCATTGAAGCTCGTAACCTCCCAGCCATGCCGAGCACCAACCGACTGGACGAGGGTAAGGCGGATAACCGGCGAGTGGAGGTCCTGACCGAGTCGCCGGAAATCCTCGACCTGGTCCGGAGCACTTACATCGCTTACCGGGCCGACACTTCGTTTTTGACCATCAAGCCGGCGACCGATTCAGCTTACGGGTTTTCCCGTTGGCATGTCTTTGTGGAAAATGCCGATGGCATGGTCGCGGAACGTCGGGGCGAGGGGAGTCCACCGTCGGTGGTGCTTGCTCCTCTAACGGCGAAAAATTTCAAGGAACTGGCCGCTGGCGGCGACCTCCAGGTTACCCTGCAAGCCCAGGACCTGAAAGGGCAGATGCTGGTGGTGCCTGCATCCCCGGTGCAGGTCAACTTCATCCAGACCAGCCAGTTGCTGGCAAAGCAACAGGATTACCTGGTCCAGGAAAAATATGCCCTGATCCTGTTCGCCTTCGACAGCGACTCGATCGGTGACCGCAACCAGGCGATTGTCGCGGAGATCGTTGCCCGAATCCGCGAGCTGCCCGAAGCGAAGGTTTTTATTGTCGGGCACACCGATAACATCGGTAAAGAGGATTACAACCTGAAACTGTCCGAGCGGCGGGCCAAGACCGTCTATGACCAGATCATCGATTATTACGGCGCTGAGGATACCGAGCGCATCACTTCCCAGGGGGTGGGTGCCAACGTGCCGCTGTATGAGAATGTTTCCTCGGAAGCCCGGGCTTTCAACAGAACTGTGACGATCCTCCTGGAGTACACGGTGGGAGAGTAATCTTTCAAGCATAAGGGTGCTGATTGTAGGCACGGTGACAAAGGTAAGCAACGAAACTCATACCGTTCAAAGGAGCTTGAAATGATGTCCAGACTGGCCGCCATCTTCCTCACCGTTGGTTTCGGCTGTCTGCTCGCTTGTGCACCGGTCGCCGTGCAAAGCAGCGAGCCACAGGATCTGCTGCCAAGTGTCAAATGGAGTGGCGATTACCCGGTTGCCGCACTCGGACTCTTGCCCGACGGACAGCAGCAGAGCCGGGTCGGTTATATCAGTGACGCGGATACCTTCGACAAGGTCTGGCAGAGCTTTATGCCGGAACAGGCGCTTCCAACTGTGGACTTCAAGAACGACCTGGTGGTCTTCAGTCGCAACGTCGTTTATTACAACCGTACAAATATTTTCAAAGTGACGTTGATCTCTGGTGTCGCCGAAATTCTTGCCATGGAGACCATGACGGCCATGCCGATCGAAGATAATGCCGCGATGGCAATGGCGGTCATCCCACGGGCCGGGGTCAAAGCGATCCGGCTGGATGAGGCCACCACGGTTCCGGTCGATTGATCCGGCCTACCGAAAATAGCTGTCGCATCTCGGCCTATAGAGCATGTACCATTCTGATCTGCATCTGGCTGTTGCACGGCTGTGCATCGTTGCCGCCGGTCGCCGCGTCGGGCCCCTGGGCTGCAGCGAAAACCCCACGTGATGCAACCTATACGATCGATGGCAGGACTTTTACCCTTAATGGAGGGCAGGCCACGATCGAGGCTTCCCCCGGTGCCGCGTCGAAGACCGTGATCGAGGTCTCTGGCGAGCCGGCGAGCGGCGACCTCGATGGTGATGGTATCCCGGATGCGGCCGTGCTGCTGGTCGAGACCACCGGCGGCAGCGGGACCTTTTACCATGTTGCGGCAGCGTTCAACCGGGATAAACATTTTGTCGGCACTCGGGCCGTCTTCCTCGGGGATCGCATAGTCCCGCTGCAGTTATCGATCCGTTACGGTATCTTGATTGTCGATTATGTCGACCGCCTCCCGGCTGAATCAATGGCAACGCCGCCATCGCAGAATGTCTCGAAATATCTGGTCGCCAGAAACGATCAATTGGCAGAGGTCAAGCTGGCTGAAGGTGAAGTGATTGCGGCCGGCGAAGTAGTGATCGGCCACGAAGTGCGCAGCTTTACCCCTTGCGGTGCAGATGGCGCGGTATGGCTGATTGGAGCGTCTCCGGCACTGCCGACGATGCAGGCTTCCTATCATCTGAACATGTCCGATGCACCGCCATATTCCGCTCTCTTCATGGTGCTCACGGGTCACCCCGAAAATTGGCCGGATGAAGGGTTCGGTGCTGACTACCCGGCAGGGTTTTTTGCCACGAAACTGGTGCACAGCCTCCCTGGCCTCTCCTGTCCACGCCAATGATATCAGGCTATTTAAAATCCTCCGGCTGCCATATATGCCGATTCTAGGCAAGGTCTCAAGTTTCTGTTATAGTCCACCATTGTGGTCTTTCAACCCAAAAGCCATGGAGGGTAAGATGCGTAAACAAAGATATTGGCTCGGATTGTTGCTGATTGGGGTTCTCTTGCTTGGCGGATGTGCCGCAGGTAGGATGGACGACTTTGAAGAGTCCGGGTTCCTGGTTGACTACAGCCAGTTGACTCCGGGTGGTGAGGGTCGCGCGGCACTCACGTACGTTGACCCAGGCGTTGATTTCAAAAAATACGACTCCATCATGTTCGACCGGGTTTCGGTCTGGTTGAGTCCCGAGGCCGAGGTCCGTGACGTTGATCCGGCGGTTTTCAAGAAAATGTCCGATTATTTCCTGAATGCCCTGATCGGAGCGGTCGAGGAGGGCTACACGGTCGTTGATCAGCCAGGACCCAATGTGTTGCGCGTTCGTGCAGCGATCACCGATGTCGAACCGTCCAACCCGGTCGCCAAGGCCATGAGCGTCGACAACATCGGAACCGGTGGGGCCGAGGCCGAGATGGAACTCCTCGATTCGATGAGCAGTGAGCGCCTGGCCGCTGCAGTAGACAGGCGCCCGGGCGGCAAGCCCGCTTCACGTGATGTGTGGGAGGACACCAAGAACGCGTTTGATTACTGGGCTGAGCGGTTTCGCGTCCGATTGGACGAACTCCGCAAGTAGTATTCTGCCGAACTTAGTCGGATCATCACAAGTTACAGTAACCGTAAATCACGGGGGCACAATCGTATAAAAATTGTGCCCCCGTGAATTTTAATTCTATTCGAGTTCGATGATGTAATAAAGATCGATACCGCTCTCAACACCTAGATTTGATTCAACTTCCCATTTTTCAGTAAGTTTCCGCCGCAGGCGCAGCCCACCGGTGCCGGTGAACAGACCTTGTATGTCGATTTCGGTGATGCCGAGTTCGGAGAGCCCTCCACCGTAGCCAGGCAGTAACGATCCGGCACCCATCATTAACATATCTGCCTCTTGGCTCTCGGTGCTGATGGCACGACCCATGAGCATGTAGCCGAGGATGTCCCGGTCGGGCATCGCAGGCCGCGAGTAAAGGGTGACCACCGGCTCTTCTGCGTTGCCGGTCACCTGGACTCCTGCTAGGACCTCGCCGACTTCACGCGCCGCAAAAATTCTCAGGTCCGGGTTGGTGATGATCCCGCCCTTGTAGCTGAGCAACCCCTGCCGGATCTGCAGGTTGACCCCGTGGGCACGGAACGACCCGGACACAAGCTGAATATCGCCCCGGGCCAACAGTTCGCCAGTCGGCCCCATGGTCAGAATACCGCCACCTGTCAGGCGGGTGTCGACCCCTTCGGATTTCACGGTGACGTCATCGCCGAGTTCTACTGTGACCCGGATATCCGTAGCAAACTCCAGCTCCTGGCGTTGATCTGCAGCTTTTGCAATCACGACATCTTTACTGGGCAGGACTTCGGGGGTACCCTGGCTGCCGCTGATCGCCAACTTCGGGATCAGGATTGATCCATGCAGTGACAGGCGATCGGGAGTGCCAGAAAGGCGCAAGTCAGGATTGATGGTCATTTGCAGCTCAGGAAAGTCAGCCATCTGAAAGTCCTCGCCGGTGATGTCGAGCTGATAGCTGGCAAGCCGCCATCGATCGAAGATCACTTCACCTTGTCCGGTCAGCTCGCCGGAACCGGAACGAAGCGATAAGCGATCGATGCGCAACCGGTCTCCGATCAGCTCGGAATGCAACTGGATATCTTCAAGCTGAATGCCCGCCGAAGGCAGGTAGGCACTGCCATCCACAATGAGAATGTTCCCTCGTAAATCTGGTTTCTGCATGGTCCCCTGCACCTCGATCTCGATTTGAGTCTCGCCGCGGAGGTCCTGAACCAGCCATGGCCCGATGGCGGAAAGAAGGCCGATGGCCTGCATTTTACCAGCCACTTTGACTTCTAGTGGGCCGTCCGGCTCGATTGCTGTCGGAATTCGGGCTGGAAGGGGAAGCTGCCAGGATCCACCGATGGTGCCGTGTTCTGAAAGACTCAGAGTGAAGCTGCCGTTGAGACTGTCATCGACCCATCGCCACTCTGAGACGGCATCACGGAGCGGCAGGAGCACCTGGCCATTTTCACTGTCCCAGCTGATCTGGCTCTCCCTAAGCCGGAGATCCCCATTCAGTTCGACGACTCCTGCTGATTCCCAGCGCCCCTTGGCCTGGCTGTCGATGGTTCCGGTGACATCTATGTCCTGAGGCAGCAACGGCTCGAGTGCGGCAAGGTTCAGGGCATTGATCTTGATTTCGATCTGCCCGGAATCCGGCCATGCAAGGGCAGGCCTTTGGGGCGATGTCAACTTCACTACGGCATGACCACCCTTGGCCCCATCGACCCTCGCCGTGCATTGAAAATCTTTGTCACCCCAGTTCAAGTCTGCCTGCAGGTTGCGAGGGCCGAGCTCTCGTTCACCCTGCATGATACGTCCTGTAGCGGCAAGGCGTCCTTGTATCCTCTCCAGCTGTTCGTCGCTCAAGGCAAAGGAGAGGCTGCCATCGCTCACACCTTCAGCCTGAGAGTCCTTCAGGAACCTGTTGAAGCGCGCCAGGTTGAACTCCTGCCACTGCAGATCACCTGCCAGTGATTTTATCGGCCATTCCCATAACAGCCGCCCGGGAGCTGTTGCCTTGATCTGGATCTTTTCGCCGGCATCACTTTTGGATGTCCCGCTCAACTGCAGGCCTTCCTGCCCCCAGTCGAATTTCAGTTCAAGTTTCTCGTAGGTCAGATCGTAGTTCTCATCCTTGATCCGGCCGTGTGCGGCAAGTTGCCCTGAGATTGACAGAGGTTGTCCCGCAATAGTTATGTACTTTATCTGCCCATCAGTGCGTCCTGTCAGGCTGCCGAGGTCAACATAGGGCTGCAGCCATTCGAGGTCGAGGCCGGACCAGCTCAACTCTGCGTTGGTACGGTCCGGTGAGCCCCAGCTGTCTACCTTTAGCTCCAGACGAGCGTCTTTATCGGCAACCAGAGAAAGTTTGTCGATCGTCAGGATCCCTTCTTCCCAGGTTATGTCTGTCGGCTCAGGCATCGACCATCCGCCCCAGGGGGTCTCATCGCCGCTCAGTTGTTCGACTCGGCCGGTCCATGTCCCGGCTTGGTAGCTGCCATGGGCCAATGCCGTAAAATGTCCGAAGGAGGCCTTCGTCGCAACCTCGAGCTGGTGGTCAGCCAGTGTTCCGGACAGCTCTGCGTTCATCTGGTTTAAACGCAGAGTACCGTAATTCCAGTCGTCTCCGGTCAGGGTCAGTGCGATACGTTGTTCGCCGGGGCGATGCCGGGCCTGGAACGCGACTCTGCGGACGCCGATTTCCTGCCAGCCCAACTCCTCGCCGTGGCCATCGATCTCGCCCGCCAGGGAATTCTCAGACCAGCTCAACCAGCCGCTCGCCGCTGCTTTGCCGGAAAGTTCTTCGTGATACATCGCCAGGTCAGCGACTTCGAGATCGAAATCAACCCTTTGTGCGGGGACGCCCCTGGCCATTAAATGCGCTCCGTCGCCGGTCAGGTCGACATCCAGATCGATCAACTCCTGGCCGATCAACTGTCCGGCAGCCCGACCCTGCAGGGCGTGCCCACGAAAACTTATTTCATGAATCATCACATCGAAGTTGGCCTGCAACGGTTGATCGTCGTATGGGACGGACAAAGCCCCGGAAAGGTCAAAACTCGTCTTGCCAGTTGTGTCTTCGATCAGAGGCGACAAGTCAAGTTCCTGTCCGGAGAGTTGTCCCTTTACCTGATAGGAGTCTAACCAGGACATGTCGAGATCTCCGGTGATTGCTCCGCCGAGGTAGCGAGCCTTGAGATCATCGAAGTGGATGTTACGCCACGAGCCGGTCGCCCGGGCGGACAACCAGACTCTGCTTCCCGTTTCATCAGCGACACCGAAACGGATCGGACCGCTGTAGTTGTTCCAGTCGCCGTCCAATTCCAGGTGTCCGGGGAATCTGGTTGGTATGACGATGCTCTCGAGCAGCTTCGGATCGATAGAGGTCGCTGGCAGGTGGACATTCGCAGTCATATCGAGGTGCGGCAGAGCCAGCTGCCAGTCGAACTTGCCATCGAGTTCGACGTAGGGAGAATGGTAGGAAAAGTCCTGTGACACAAGCCGCTGATTGGCCAGCAGATACTGGCCGGCGATCAGGTCGGCGATTACCACTTCGTCAGCGGGTTGGTCGGTACCACGGTAGACGAAACCAGAGATGCTCAGACGGTCGACCTCTAACTTTAGCCAGTTCGGGGCCAAGGCCAGCAAGACTTCCGCACCGGGACCGTCGTCGACTGAGGTTGCCGGTTCTTCTGTGGCCTCATCAAGTTGCAGGACCAGCCGGTTGATTTCCAGCTCTTCGATGGCCAGTTGCCCTGACAAAGGGTTGATCCGTCGGATGACCAGTTTGAGGTCGTCGGCCTGGACTTCACCACCCGCCCAGGCAACCCGCAGACCTTTGACAGCCAGGCCGTTGAGCAGAGAACCCTCGAGTTCGGCCTTGGTCATCTCAATACCGGAAAAGTTGTCGGCCGAGTCGATGAGCCAATGCGCTCCGGCCGTTGTTCCAATGCACCAGAAACCGAATCCGGACAGTGCCAGGCTGAGTGATGCAAACAGGGCAAGACCTATGACAAGATTGCGTTTCATATGTCGAACCCTACGCTGAAGTGGATACGGACACCGCCATTGTCATCATTGATCTTGGTGGCCAGGTCCAGCTTGATCGGCCCGATCGGGGTGTAGCGGCGAACACCGATGCCGGCGCCCTGGATGATATCCATTTCTTCAGAGACATCGAAGGCGCTTCCTGCGTCGTAGAAGAGTGCCAGCCCCCATCGCTCGTTGAGAGCATATTCCAGCTCAAGGCTGCCAACCAGCAATGACTCGCCACCGATCACATCACCATTATCATCCTCCGGCCCGCGGGATTTATATTTATATCCTCTCACGCTGTTGTCGCCGCCGACGAAGAAGCGCATCGAAGGGGGAACCTTGCTGAAGTCGTCATCCTTGATAGTCGTGGCTGCTTCGATACGCGGGTGCAAGGTCAGGTTGCGGGTCAGAGGCAGCATGAAACTGCCGGCGGCGATCACCTGGCCGATGCTCAGGTTGGATACTAAAAAGTCATAACTTCCTCGCACTTCGACGCGGAACTGGTAGCCGCTGTTGGGGTTGAGCGGGTCGTCGTAGGCCCTCTGGAAATAGCGTACCCCGGGGATAACAAGCTTCGCGATATTGCTGCCTTCATTGGCCACGTCACCGTCCTCGTAAAGATAACGCAGGAACAGAGAGCCGATTTTGCCGCGCCCAAGCCCGTAGGTCTCCTCGACTTCGGCAAAGAACATCTGGGTTTCGTAGGCGGCGATGTCCTCATGGCGGACGCCGACGGTGCCGATCAGATTGTTGTCGGCGCTGCCGGCTTGAGGGATGGTATAACTGGCTTCAAAAAACTGCGTCTTTTCTGCCAGAGTGAGGTCGAACAGGCGAGCATGCGGATGCTCGCCGGATTTCAAGTTTTTGTAACTTAACGAGATTCGAGCCCCAGTATTAGTCCCATAGCCGATCCCGGGACGCAGGCGATGTCGCTTGCCGGTGGTCAGGTCCACCCTGACCGGGACCCTGTTATCAACCGCTTCATCTATCAGGGGGACAAGCAGAACATTATCAAAGCGATCAGAGGCGTAAAACCTGAGACGACTGCGATGCAGCTCCTTGTGCGAGAAGACGTCACCTTCCCGGTAGGTTACAAACCGCCGCAGGAATTCCTCCGGGAAGCTTTCGTTCTCATCATCGAAAGTGGTCTCGCCGAAGTAGAATTGCGGACCGGTCTCAAGGATCAGTTCGACGTCCGCGGCATCCTCATCAGGGTCGATCCGGATGACATGGGTGGAATAGGCCGTTTCCAGATAGCCCAGGTTGTTCGCCTCGAGGCGCAGGGCCCGCTTGCCCTGCTCGTAAAGCTGGTGATCAAGGGGATCGCCCTGTCGCAAAGGAAACTCGCGAACTTCACGGAGCAGGCTCTTTTCCTGGCTGCCCTCACCGGTCAGTTTAACTGTCAGGCTACGGACAACTGTTGCTGGACCAGGGTTGACATGGACTATGACCCGGGCCGTAAGTTCGTCAGCCTTTTCTATAGTGACCTTGGTCTCAGTACGGTAAAGACCGAAGGGCTCAAGGGCGTCGGCGACCATCTTCGGGGCCTTGCCGGCAAAGCGCTCGAGCCAGCGCTCTTCTATCGTGCCGTTCCTGACGATCCCCGGCGGCAGCGTCAGGGCCGCCTTGACATTCTTCAGCTGAGCACCACTCAGACCTGCAATCTCGACCTGGACCGAGGCCTCTCCGGCCCAGGCATGAGGAAGCGTGAGCTGGGTCAATATCCAGAGGAAAACAAGCAGTTGTTTATACTTACAGGGCATCAGGTAGCTCTAGTCATTTTCTTGTCGGAAGCAAGCATGGGGTATCGTTGTGTGTAAAGGTAAATTCTACGCCAATTAAATATCAGTTGCAGAATAAAATGTATGATTTATACTTTGCAATGGTATTTAAACAATGGTTTTTTATAAACTCAATAGATCAAAGGGAGAGGTAATTATGAAAATTTCTAGACTTACAGGGTTGTGCCTGGTCCTGCTGCTTGTCGCCAGTCCGGTCTGGGCTCTTGACGGGATGGTTGGCTTGGGGGCCGGAGCGGCGCCTGATTATGAAGGTTCTGAGGACACCACCGGCGTGCCGTTGTTCCTGTTCCAGCATAATTACGACAGCGGCCGTTTTGTCAAACTGAACGGACCAAACCTGAAGGTCAACCTGCTCGCCGACAAGCAGTTCAGCCTCGGTCCGGTTCTGAATTATCGCTTCGAGCGCGACGATGTCGATAACAACCGGGTCGATAGAATGGACAAGGTCGATGCCGCCTTCGAGGCCGGCGTCTTCGGCGGGGTAAACATCGACAACCTGTTGTTCGGCCTGGAACTGCTGGCCGATGTCTCCGATGAACATGACGGTTTTCTCGCCCAGGCGAACGCCGGCTACCGGTGGAAGGCCACGCCGGAACTGACCCTCACCCCCGGCGTGTTCCTGACCTATGCCGACAGTGATTACATGGACACCTACTTCAGCATCGATTCCAGTAACCGTGGCGGCAGCGGACTGCCCAACTACTCCGCTGATTCCGGCTTCAAGGACGTCGGCATCAACCTGGTTGCCCATTACACCCCTTGGGAGAAGTGGGGGATCATGGGCCTGTTCTCCTACAAGGCCCTGCTCAACGACGCCAAGGACAGCCCGATTGTCGATGATGAAGGCGATGACAAGCAGTTTATGTTGGGCCTGATGGTTACTTATCGCTGGAAGAAATAAGCGCATATATAGACCGTTGTTTAACAGGGGCCGGCTGGTAACAGCCGGCTCCTCAGATTGTTGACAAACCCCGCACGTGATGCGGGGTTTGTTTTTTTTATCTGCAGATGGAGTTTCTATGAAGCTTAGTGCAACAGAGAATTAATCTGTTGCACTTTTTCCTTTTTGGAGAAAACTTTCCTGCAAATTCAAAATCGGCAGTTCGCGTACTGCCGGACGCCATACTTTTGTCCGGCAACAAAAGTATGCAAAAATGCCTTCTCCTGGCGGAGGGCTATAGACGTTCGCGAAGGGGCTATGACTTCCAGAGACATCAGAGGATATGAACCGGCCCGTTACAGGGGGCCTCGCCGCACTGCTATCAATATGGGATGGCAGGATCATGCTGATCGGACATCCTTCAGCCGGCAGGTGAAAACTTAAACCCATTTTCTATTCGCTTCCTGCTGCGGCAAACGGGGTCTATACGTCTGACTGGTTTGCAGTTGCATGAGTTGTACGTTTGACTCAGAGATCAAATGCGGCAATTGGCCACCGGGTCAAGAAAGCAGTACCGTGAGGCCCCCTGTAACGGGCCGGTTCCCATACACATAAGCCATTAGAAATCACGGCAATCATGCGGACGTCTATGCCCAGCGCAGCGCAGGCCTTTTTCTGCTTACTCTTTTAGGCCAGTAAAAGAGTAAGGCGCAGTCGGGGGGCGCACCCCCGGATTCTGCTTTGTTTTTAATTTTAGATGATAAAAGCAAAACCGGCGGATAGCGTCCCGCCAGACGCCATACTTTTGTCCGGCAACAAAAGTATGCAAAAGTGCCTTCTCCTGGCGGAGGGCTATAGACTTTCGCGAAGGGGATATGGCGTCCGGGAACAGCTGAGGAGATGAGCCGGCCTGTTACAGGGGGCCTCGCTGTAGTGCTGTCAATATGGAGTTGCCAGATCACGCTGAGGAGACATCTTGCACCAGTAGGTATGGACCTTAAAGCCCTTTTGTCTTTGGATTCCAGATGACAATGGGAAAGGGCAACAGATTAACCATCTATTGCCCTCTCTATCATGCAGTCTGGCTGAACTTTGTCAGCCGACCCCTTTTTTGTCTGAGCGTCGTGTCCGTCACTCTCTGGAGTTTTGTTGACTCACCAGGTACATGCCGACCAGGCGGGCAACCAGGATGGTCAGGTAGACCTGCCCGACAATTGCCTCTAACGTTGTCAGGGTCCTCGCCGCGGTCGTCAGCGGCAGCATGTCGCCGAAGCCGACCGTTGTCATGGTGATCAGGCTGAAGTACATGAACGGATAGAAGTCCCGGGCTGACCAGAGCGCCATGGCTTTGCCTTCCCTCGTAAATGAGAAGGACCCTGGCACAAGGAATTCGATGAGGAGGAAAAAATATCCCCAGATAACGGCAATCATCAGGTAAATACAGACGGCGCCGGCCAGTGAGTCGTCGCTGACCTCTTGGCGGCGAAACAGGTCGAACAGAATGGTCATGGCAACGAGAGTCATGAAAAGGGCGCGGCCGGCGATACCGATGAAGAAGAGAGTCTCGTACCCGGTCAGCAGGCTCCCCGCAATGTTCAATCCCAGGCTGATTGCGAGTATAACGATCTCGAAACGGAGCAGTCCTTTGCCGACCCCGATTGCTCGCAGCCCGGCGAGCAGGGTCACAATAAACATTGTCTCGAGCAGGTACTTGCCGATGGTCGTGTCAACCGTCGGTTGCAGCAGCATCAGCAACACTAATGTGATCAGCAGTATGCCATATCGTCCAGTCACAAAGTTTTCTAACCTGGGTACCTGTGCTTTCATGACAGCTCCCCTGCTTCCTTCTTCTCCAGAACTTCCCAGGCGTGCTCGGCAAAACCGAGTCCGACCTCATTATAAAAATTGAACGCGGCTGCAGCCCCGGCTTCTTTCAACTCTTCAACCTGGTCATCGAAATGGGCGATCGCGGCGATCTTGCCACGAAAGCCAATCTCAACCAGGTGCCTGGTTGACGCCAGGTTGGCCTGATGCTTCGGCATGGTCAATAATACCATGAGTCCGCCCTCTTTCTGACGTTTGATCCGCGGCCAGAAATCAGGGTCGGTCGGATCACCGAAGACCACCTGTCGGCCCGCTTCGCAGTGCCTACGCACCGTGTCGGCATTAAAGTCAAAACCCATGACCTTGTCACCGTACTTCTTACGCATAAAGTCATAGGCCATGGTGCCGATGCGGCCCATACCGAAAACACCGATTGTCGCCTCGCCCCGATCGATCGGTTGGTCATCCGGATGCCGGGGATCGGTTTCAAAACGACTTAGTCTGTCTCGATAGCGGACATAGAGCGCATCGGCTGCAGTGTTAAGGGGGGAGCCGATAACAAAAGTCGCCGACAGCGCCAGGGCGATGATCACCAGCCACTCCGGTCCGATCCACCCTTGCGAAGCGCCTACTGCGGCGACGATCAGGCCAAACTCACTGTAGTTGGCCAGGCTCAGCGACGCGAGCAGGGAAGAGCGCGCCCGCAGTCTGAAGCGGGTCAGCAGAAGATAGAAAAGGGCGCCTTTTAACGGCACGACAATCACCAGCAGGGCCGCCACGCCAACTGCGGCCATGGTCGGCGTACCTGACAAACCAATGGTCAGGAAGAATCCGACCAGGAGCAGTTCCTTAACCCCCATCAGGGTTTTGGCCAGTTCCGAGCTTTTGGCGTGACCGGCCAACAGAACGCCGAGGACCAAGGCGCCGAGGTCTGCCTTGAGTCCTACCAGTTCGAAGCCTCCGGCACCGGCCACCAGCGCGGCAAACAGGCCGAACAGCAGCAACAGTTCGCCGTGGCCGCTGCGGTCCATCAAACGGTACAGGACCGGTTTTATTCCCCAGAGCGCCAGCGGCACCAGAATCGCCCAGGGAGAGGGGAGCTTGCCCAGGGAGACGGTCAGAAAGAGTACGGCGAAGATGTCCTGCATGATCAGGATGCCGATGGAGACGCGGCCGTGCATGGCCCCCATCTCGCCCTTCTCTTCGAGTATCTTGACGGCAAAGACGGTGCTGGAAAAACTCAGCGCGAAGGCGACCAGGATCGCCAGGGGGAGGGTCAGACCGGCAAAAAACGGCAAGCCGATCAGGCCGAGCCCGAACACGGCGACACCGAAGACTACCACCGTGATTGCCATGTGCAGCGAGGCGCCTGCCCAGACTTCCGGTTTGGCAAGGCTTTTCAGGTCAAGCTTGAGACCGATCGAGAAGAGCAGGAGTGTGACGCCAAGGTCAGAAAAGGTCTGCAGCGTCTCACCACCCTCGAACCCGAGGCTGTTGAGCACAAACCCTGCCGCGAGGAAACCCACCAACGGTGGCAGGCCGACCTGACGGACCAGATAACCGAGAATAAAGGCGACGGAAATGAGTAGTGGGTCCATTAAGCCTCGTAGTGCGTGGCGCGACGTGCGAAGAAGCTAAAAAAATAACCACTTATAATCACAGATACGCACAGAAGTTTTAAAAATTTATTTCTTATGGCTAGCTGCCCTTCTGCGGAGATGCAACCTTGAAGAACATGCAGTAGAGCACCGGCACAACGAGCATGGTCAGAACAGTGCCGAAGGCAAGGCCTGCCATGATGGTGATCGCCATGCCGACCCAGAACACATCCTGCAGCAGCGGGATGACGCCGAGCACCGTGGTGGCCGCAGCCAGCACAACTGGACGCAGACGAGCCAAGGCGGCGATTACCACGGCATCATACTGTTCCATACCGTTGGTCAGGTTGATATTGACCTCATCAAGGAGCACGATGGCGTTCTTGATCATCATCCCCATCAGGCTCATGGCGCCGAGCAGGGCCATGAAGCCGAAGGGAGCCTGGAAGGCGAGCAAGCCGGTCGTGATACCTATCATCGCAAATGGCACCGTCAGCATGATCACGATCGGTGGCCTGAAGGCATTGAACAGGGCCACCAGGATGAACAGGATAACTGCGAAAGTCGGCACCAATCCCGGGACCAGAGCCTTTTGTGACTTCGCCGAATCCTCGGTCGTCCCGCCCCACTCGGCCTTGTAGCCAGGCGGCATTTCAATGGCCTCGACCTTGGCCTGCACCTGTTGCATCAAGGTTGGCAACGTCTGCCCGAGCACCGGGTTGGCCTGGACGGTGATCGTCCGCCGCCGGTCCCGCCGCCAGACCCGGGTCTCTTCCCACTCCATCCTGACCCCGTCGGTTACCTGGGCAATCGGCAAGGTGTCGGTCGTCAGGCCAGGTTGGACCTGAAGAACGTCCAAAGAGGCCAGGCTGGCCCGGTCATCTTCGACATGACGCAGGATAATCGGCAACAGTTCGTCCTGTTCACGATAGAGCCCGATCGTGCGACCATCGTAAGCCCGTTTGGTGGCGTTGGCGACGTCCTCGCGGGCGACCCCGGCGTACCGGGCCCGCTCCTGGTTGTAGACCGGGACCATCTTCGGCACCTTCTGCCGCCAGTCGACCTGCATGGCACCAGCCAGCGGTTCATCTCTCAGAATTTCCTGAACCTGTTCAGCGAGGCTCCGCAAAAGTTCAGTGTCGGCAATCGCCGGACCGCTGATTCGGTACTGGAATTGCCAGGTCTGGCCGGGGCCGACGTCAAACTTACGCATCGGCACCATGGAGTCCGGGAAGGTCTCCGCTGCCCATGGAGTGAGTTCCTTAACCAACCCATCAATCTCGCGGAAATCATGCAGGTTGACGATCAGCTGCCCGTAGGCAGGGTTGGACGATTCCGGTTCCACCGGCAGGTAGAACCGCGGTGGTCCGGAGCCGATGAATGCCGCGACATTATCGACCCGTTCGTCGGCGAGAAGTTTTTCCTCAAGGACCTTGAGATCGTTGGCGACCACTTCAATGCGCGTGCCCTGGGGCGCATAGTAATCAATCATGAACTTGCTCATCGACGAACTCGGGAAGAACAGCTGTTCGACGAAGCCGAAGCCCATGAACGAGGCCACCAGCAGAGCGAGCATCGAAGCGATGAACAAAACACGCATGCGGATGACTTTTTCCAGCAATCCACGGAAGATCTTGTAGAACTTGCTGCCGAACGGGTCGTACCCTTCTTCCTGAGGTTTCGGGTCGGGCAGCATGTCGAGACATTTGATCGGCGTCAGGGTCATCGAGACGACCCAGCTGACCATCAGCGAGATGCCGACAACGACGAACAGCGAGAGACAGTACTCACCGGTACTCTCTTTTGACCCACCGATCGGGTAGAAAGCCATGACCGCTATGACGGTTGCCCCGAGCAATGGCATTGAGGGCGAACCGGCGGCTTCAATGGCGGCCTTGATCTTGTCCATCCCCTGTTCACGACGAACGACGAAGCCTTCAGCCACGACAATTGAGTTATCGACCATCATCCCCAGGGCGATAATCAGGGCGCCCAATGACATGCGTTGCAGGTCGATTCCCATGATCGCCATAATGATGAGTGTCCCAAGGATGGTGAGCACCAGGTCGATACCGATCAGGGTGCCCATGCGCCAACCCATGGACAGGGCCAGAACGATGAGCACAATACCTACGGCTTCAGCCAAGTTGATGAAGAAGCCGTTGACAGAGTCCGAGACCACATCAGACATCCAATGGACATGGTGAACCTCCAGGCCTATCGGCAATTCTTCCTCGAGCTCGGCCATCCGCGCGTCGACATTGCGGCCGACATCGACGATGTTGGCCCCGGCGACATTGGTGATCGAGATTGCCAGGGCCGGTTTGCCATCCAGGCGCATCATGGTCGGCGGCGGATCCTGGTAGCCACGCTTGACCGTGCCGATATCGCGAATCCGGATCAGCTCGTCGCTGCTTTGGACCGGCTGCCCCTTGTCGAGACTGTGCAGACTGTCTATAAAAGACGGGTGAATGGCCAGCTCAGCGATGTCCTCGGGAGAGCGGAACTCACCGGTTGGCGCAATCCTTATCCTTTTTTGCTGAACATCAACGCTGCCGGCATCAACCACCATGTTCTGCTGCTGCATGGTCGAGACAATACTTTTGTCGGAAATGCCGAGTTGACTCAACTGGGTTTCTGAGGCTTCCAGGTAAATCACCTTCGGCTGCACTCCCCAGAGCTCGACCCGGGCAACGCCTTCAACCAGGCTCAGCTCCTTCTTCAATCCCTTGGCCGCCTCTTCCATCTCGGCGTAGGAGTAGCCGTCACCGGTGATCGCCATCAGCAGACCGTAGACATCACCGAAATCATCATTGACGATCGGTCGGCTGCAGCCGGGAGGTAACGACCCCTCGACCTCACGGACCTTGCGGCGCATGTCATCCCAGATCTGCGGCAGCTTATCCGACCAGTACTGGGCTTTGATATTGACCCAGATCTGTGAGTAACCAGGTGCGGAAAACGATTTGAGATAGTCTATGGTCTTGAGCTGCTGCAGAGCGATCTCGATACGGTCGGTCACCTCGAGTTCAACTTCAGCGGCACTGGCCCCTGGGTACTGGGTGACGATGACCGCGGTCTTGACGCTGAAGGCCGGGTCTTCGAGCTGGCCTAGGGAAAAGAAACTGGCGAGGCCGCCGACGACCAGCAGGAGCGTTATGAAGTAGCTGACGGCCTTTTTTTCAATGGCTATTTTGGCAAGATTCACTGACGAATTTCCTCAATTCAAAAGATTATTCCAGGATACGGACCTGCTGGTCTTGAACCAGCATATTGGCGCCGGCGGTTGCGATAATTTCCCCTGGCTCAAGGCCGGTGATCATAGCCCCGTTTTCGGTCAGGTTAATAATCGTAACGGCCCTCTTGTCGACCTGTTTACTGCTCTCGTCGACTACCCAGACAAAAGTCTGCTTGGCTTCATCGGAAAATGTTGCGGTGATTGGAATTTCAATACCGACCATGCCCTCCTCTGCAGCAATCTTGGCGGTTGCTTTCTTGTCCCCTTTTGCTTTGCCGGCCATCCCGGGCAGGATCTTGAAGCCTTCGGGTTGATCCATGATCAGCGTCACGGGATAAGTCCTTGTAGTCTTTGAAGCTTCTTTACCGACTTCCTTGACCTTGGCGGGCACCTCAGCCCCAGGGTAGGTGTCGAAGACGACGAAGGCTCCCAGGGTTTTAACGATATCGATATGCTCCATCAAGGTTTCCGGGACCTGTACCGTAAACTCAATGCTGCTGTTATCAAGGACACGGATGACTGCCTGCTTTGCCTGGACATCTTCGAACTGTTCGATAAACTTCTCAACCACCACACCATCGAAAGGTGATTTCAGATAGGTGTAGCTCATATTGTCCGTGGCCCGCTCGACAGCAGCTTTGGCTGACTCTACCTGCGCTCCAGAAGCATCTTTTTGCGCCTTACGAGTGTCGACCATCGACTTGCTGACCGCCCCGGGGTCTTTTTCAAAGACCCTGGCAACCCTTGCATACTCCGATTCAGCAAGTTCACGATCAGAAATTGCCTTATGAAGCTGAGCTTTTGCATTGTTCAATTCAACCTGGTAATCCTTTGGATCAAGGCGAGCGAGTAAATCCCCCCGCTTGACCTCGTCACCGATATCAACAGGGATGCGATAGACGCTGCCGTGAATCCGAAACGACAAGTTGGCCTCCTGGGTTGCTGTCGCCTGACCGGGGTACCAGCGACCACCAAACGGCTCAACATCAGCGATTTTCATTGCCCTGATAGGCCGAATCACATCTTTTTCAATGACTTCCTCTTCGCCGCAGGCGACCAGGGTCATGAGAAGAGGGAGCAGGGAGAGGAGGGTAACAATTCGAGTCAATCGATTTTTCATAGCACACCTGATTTCAGCTAACAGTTAAAAGTTAATGTTAGATTGTAGTGATAAAGGGAGTTGGTGAGAGTGGTAGGGAGGTTAGGCAAAATCTATCTCCCCTATCTTCCTCCTCCTCTCTCTCCCAGAGTTTTTTACCAATCCGGCCAGCGCCAGTCGGAATCCTCACGGGTCTCGCCGGTCTCTTGCTTCGGTTCCTCCAGTAGTCCTCCCCAGTCAGTACGCTCAGCCATCTCCTGCTGAGTCTCGGGCTTGACAAAATCCTGCCCGGTCCGGGCCTGCCAACCGCCACCAAGGGCCTTGTACATACTTACCAGGCTGAGTACCGCCGAGCCCTGGATGCTGGCCCACGCATCTTGATCAAGAGATAACCCTCGCTGGGCATCCAGGACACGCTGGTAATCAGTCAGGCCTTCTCCATATTGAAGCACGGAGATATCTACGGAACGCTGGGAGGCCTTGACAGCATCGGCAAGATAGAATGCTTCCTGCTGTTTCTTCAGGAAGCCGATCATGGCATCTTCAGTCTCCTGCGCAGCACGCAGTACGGTATTCTGATAGTTCACCACCAATTGCTGGAAACGAGCGTCCTGAACCCGCACCTGGTTCTTGATCCTCCCGTAGTTGAAGAGATCCCAGGTTAATGACGGCCCGGCAAAATACGTCATGCTGTCACTATCGAAGAGGTCGCTGAAGCTGCTGCTGCCGTTCCGTGTCAAAGAGCTTTTGCTGGTTTGTAAACCGATGCTGCCAATCAGGGTGAAGTGAGGCAGCAGGTCCGCCTTGGCAACGCCAATCAGGGAACTCTGAGCAGCCGCCTGAAGCTCCGCTCGACGTACATCCGGACGACGGCGCAGAAGGTCTGCGGGGACCCCAACAGCTACTTTGACAGGAACTTTGGGGATGCCTGAAACGTGTCCGGGTGAATTCAGGGTTGCACTCAGGTCGCTTGGAGGTTGTCCCAACAAAACACTTAACGCGTTCATGGCTTGTTGATAGCCGAGCTCCAACCGGGGAATTGTCGCGCGCGTGTTGGCGAGCAGCGAACGTGCTTGATGCACATCCAGTTCAGTGACCAACCCACCTTCGAAACGATTCTCTGCGATCTCCAGAGATCTTTCCTGGATCGCAACACTTTCATCGGCCAGGACAATCCGTTCTTCATTGGTACGCATCAGGATATATGCCCGGGCAACTTCGGCTGTAAGCGTGACCATGACATCATCATGGTCAGCGATAGCAGCCAGGAACTGCGCATCGGCCGCTTCAACGCCACGCCTGAACTTGCCCCAGAAATCGAGTTCCCAGGCCGCGTCCATGCTCGTGCTCAAATCCTTGAAATGCAGATCCCCTCCGGCACTGTTTGCTGCATTGCGGCTACCGCCAACAGCGGCTGCCCCACCTCCAAGCTGCTGCTGTTGCGGATAGAGGCTGCCGGTGGCGATGCCGAGCTGCGCCCTGGCTTCCAGGATGCGCAACCCGGCGATCTGCAGAGTGAGGTTCTGCTGGTAGGCATCTTCGACAAGTCCATTCAGAATGGGGTCGTTGAAAACCGTCCACCATTCCTCGTGCGGATCTGACGTGGCCGTTAACTGCTGATCTTCAGGCTTCATCCATGAATCCGCCACCGGAGCCAGTGGCGTGGTAAAATCAGGGCCGACCTTGATACAGCCTGACATCAACAAGGTCGTGCCCAACATCAAAATCACAACAAGACGCATCAAGTCTCTCCAAATTCTCTGACGGTATCGGGTCATAGAAAGTAATGTGTAAATATTCCAATGCTTTACATTCTACTATAGGAGCTCTCATGATCAATGTTAAAAGGCATTTACTTTAAAAAACTTCAAATGAGCGAAGCCATTTTGTCAGCATTCTTCCCCTCTTTACGATAAAATGCTCAAGTTTACGTTGTCCCTGTCTTTTACGTTTAAGGAGCCTGTATGCCCTGGAGAGACACTCAAAGTTCACGCTTGCGCCGCCTGTTCCTCGAAGGGTTCTCGGCGATGGATGTTGCCGAGCCCCTGGTCTCTTTCGACGAGAGCGCCAGCTCGGAAGACGTTAAACAGTTCATGGACGAAAAGGGGTTCGATCTGGTCGGTGTTCGTCAGAACGGCCTGGTCGAAGGTTACGTCCGTCGTGATGAGCTGACTGCCGGAACTTGCGGCGAGCACTTTCACCCTTTCACGCCTGATGATGACCTGGTCCCCGACACTGCCAACCTGATCGACGTGGTCAAGTCCCTGTCGATCAACCAGCAGTGCTTTGTCACCATCCTCGACCAGGTCGGTGCCATTATCACCCTGACCGACCTGGAAAAACCGCCGATGCGCATGTTCTTGTTCGGCATGATCACCATGATCGAAATGACCATGACGGAGGTCTTGCGTCGACGACACCCCGACAACTCCTGGCAGGATTTCCTTTCCGAAAAACGGCTTGATATCGCTAAAAAACTTCAGGAAGAGAGAAACCGCCGTGGCCAGCAGGTCGAGCTGCTCGACTGCCTGCAGTTCGGTGACAAGGGCTGGATCATCACTTACGATGAAAAACTCCGAGAGAAACTTGACCATAAGTCGCGCAAGGAGACACGTAATGCGATCAAGGAGCTTGAAACCTTGCGTAACAACCTGGCCCACACCCAGGAGATTATTCCAAGCGGCTGGCAACGCATTATTATCGCCTGCAGTCGTTGGGAGAGCAACCTGGATAAGTCTGCGGATTATTACGTCGATCGCCAGGAAGAGAGCCAGACATGAGCTCTACGGCGCTGCTTGAAAGAGAGCTTCGATTGCGCGAAAGCGGTTGGTGGGATCGTCTCTGTGAAACGATTCCGGAGCTGCTGGAGATGTCCGGGACGCCACAGCCGCCGGAATATCATGCCGAAGGCGACGTCGCCATCCATACCCGCTTGGCGATCGAAGCCTGTCCGGCCGATTGCGATCCGGACCTGCTCTGGGTTGCGCTGCTGCATGACATCGGCAAGCCGGCGACCACGGAACAGAAGGCCGATGGGCGGATCACCGCCTACGGTCATGCCAGGCTGGGCGCGGAAATGGCGGAGGCCATTCTCGCCATGCTCGGCATGCCTGTAGAGCGTCGCGAGCGAATCACCTGGGTGGTCCGTCACCACACATTTCATCACTCCTGGCAGCTGCAGAAGCCGGAAGATCTCAGTAAAAAGCAGAGGCAATATCTGACTGATCCGAAATTTCCCTTGTTGCTGGAATTCCTGAGGGTCGATTCGTTGGCCTCTCACGACAATCCAGGTGGGATGGAAGCGTACAATTTCTACAAACGGCTCCTGGCGTCAACCTTCTAGCAAGATACCGAACAATCACAAACAGAAGAGAGTCCACTTTTTACAGCCAAGGTGCAAACAGGGCGCTTCAATCTATGGGTCACCTTCGAGTCTCGCCCCGTACTGACAAAGTTCTTAACCAGACTCCATGATAAAGAGGGCAACAGGTGGTTAAACTGTTGACTTCTCTCCTTTTCTTGAAAGGCTTAAAAGAAAAACCGGCGGGTCGCGTCCCGCCGGACGCCATACTTTTGTCCGGCAACAAAAGTATGCAAAAGTGCCTTCTCCTTGCGGAGGGCATCTCCTTTGCCGGATTTCTGTGACTTCAAGAACCTTTACTGATGGGGATCCGGCCCTGTGTCAAAGGGCCTGACCTTTCCGTGTCATTTACAAGGGAAAAGCCAAAACAACCCCTACCGACGCAAGCCTCCACTGCAGGAGAGGCTCTCAAGAGCCTCGGCTCCTGCGGGGGAAGCGTGGCCGTTCTGGTCGTTTAGAACGATCCGGATTGAGGTCGCCGCCTTGTCGAACCAGACATGCCCAGCGCAGCGCAGGCCTTTTTCTGCTTACTCTTTTGGGCCAGCAAAAGAGTAAGGCGCAGTCGGGGGGCGCGACCCCCGGGTTCTGGTTGTGACTTCCGAGGACAAACGAAAAGGGCAACAGATGAACCATCTGTTGCCCTAAACCTCACAGAAACTCCCCCCTGCCAGGAAAAACAACCCCCGCATCAACTGCGGAGGTTGTCAACAACCTGGAATGTGCCCTTACTACTGAAGGGCGCATTTTCGTTTCATATCTATACCCCCCTGGCTATTTCTTCAGCGCAACAATCTCGGCGGCAATCTCCTTGCTCAGTGCAGCGAGGAGCTGGCTCTCCGCCTTGATCAATGCCGCATAGCTGGTGTCTGCGAGCGGCTGCCTGTAGTCGCTCTTCTTGCCGGCGAGGAAATCCTTGCCGTCGGCGTCGGCAATTGCCCAACGGGCACTCAGGACCGCTTCGTCCTCCAGGCTGCCGTCGAACCGAATGACATCGATCGTCAGCCGATAGGTCGGTTTAAAATGACGCAACCAGGGAAAGAAGCCGATCTTCTCGATACCGAGTAGTTGGCCGAAATTGTCGCCCATAACAGAGGTGATATCCTTTTCCAACACCCCTGCCCAACGATGGAACTCGGCAAATTCATACTGGTTGTCCTGCTGCCGGGTTGCGATCTGCGAACGTTTCAGGCTGTCCGGAATCGAAATCGGGCCGACTCCCAGCTTGACCTCCGGAAGGGAGGCGAGGACCTCTGTGTCCCCCAACTGCTCCATGGTCAAGAGGCTGTAATAGTTGACCGTCGGTGCGCTGCGACTGATACAGCCGGCAAGTAGGAGGACTGCCACGAAGGCCAAGCACCATTGAAGGCTTTTTTGGGTTCTGTATCCGATCATTTCTTGTCTCCCTCCTTACCGAGAATCAAAGCCTGCGGGTCACGTTCCAGGTACTCCAGCAAGGACCGGATCGACCTGATCGCCAGTGCCAGCTCACTGGTCACCTGGCGAGCGTTGTAGTTCAGTGCGGAATCCGGTCCGAGGGTTGACTCGATACCGTTCAAGGTCTCCTGGAGTTGCTCAAGCGAAGCATTGACCTTCGGGATGGTCTCTTCGTTGACTTTCCCTGAGAGGCCCTTGATCTCTTCCAGGGTCGTCGCGAGTTCAGCAACAGCCCCTTGCAGTTCCTGGCCGATCTTGTCAAAGGGGACCTGCTCCACTTTTTTAAGGATGTTGTTAACCTTCTGGACGATCTGTTCCAAAGGTGCCGAGATGGTCGGGAAGACCGTGTACCCATCAACCTTCTCGAGCGTGGCTGGAGGTGCATCGGGGTAGAAGTCAAGGTCGACGTACAACTGGCCGGTCAACAGGTTGCCGGTCTTTAGTTGGCCACGGAAGCCTTTTCCGATAAGTTTTTTGGCGCGAGTATCCAGATAGTCTGTATGGCTCGTTTCCTCTTCGATGACATCTCCCTTTGCCTCGCCTGTTACAACCTCTCCGGTTTCCGTGACCACGACATCCAGGCGTTCCGGTTCAAGAGCAATCACGACCGGGATACGGAAATCCAGCGTGCTTTGATCGAATTGCAGTTTGACACTGACGACCTCGCCAACCTGGATACCCTTGATCTCCACAGGCGCTCCGGGTGAGAGGCCGCGCACGCTCTGGTTGAAATACATCGCGTAGTAGCGTTTGATCTCGTAGGATTCTTCCTTGCTGCTCTTCTGGTCTGGGTAGAGCATAAACTTATGGTTTTTCTTGGCTACCTCCCCGGGAGGATCGTGCTGGCGCAGGTCAAAAGCCACACCACCGAGCAAGATTGAGACCATCGATTGGGTGTCCAGCTTGATGCCGGTGGCGTCCATGGTCATGTCTATGCCACTGGCATTCCAGAACCGGGTATTTGCATGGACTTTTGTATGGAAGGGGGCTTCGACAAAGAGCTTGATATCGACCCCGTCACGCTCGTGATCGAAGTTGTAGTCGACGATCTGGCCGACCTTGATCCCCCGGTAATACACCGGTGACCCGCGATCGAGTGAGCCCAGCTCTTTCGACTGCAGAACAAAGTGTTGTCCAGGCATGCCTGCTGTGATCAACGGCGGTTTTTCCAGGCCGTTATAGTGTTTTGTCTTCTTACCTTCGGTTGAAGGGTTGATGCCTATATAAGCTCCGGAAAGTAAAGTCCCCAGTCCGGAAACCTTGCCAGCGGCAACCGTGGCGCGAACCACCCAGAACTGGGTCTTGTCAGTCAGGTAAGGCTTGGCTCCTGTGGTCATCTCCGCACTGACAACAACGCCTGTGCGGTCCTCATTCAAGGAGATTTCCGTGACCTTGCCGACCTCAACGTCCTTGAACTTGATCTTGGTCTTGCCAGCCTCAAGCCCTTCGGCGGTCTCAAAGGTGATCGTGATGACCGGCCCTTTTTCCGACATCGCCTTAAAGGTCAGCCAGCCACCGATCAGCAGGGCAATGATCGGCACCACCCAGATAATCGAGAAGCTACGCTTGGTTTGCACCACGGCTTCCGGGGCCTGTTCAGCATGCTTCATTTCAGAATTTCCTTCACTCATGTTTTTCCTCCACAACGTCCCAGATCAATCGCGGGTCAAAACTCTCCGCGGCGACCATGGTGGTTACAACGACCAAAGCAAAATAGAGGGCTGCCGGGCCGGCTTCGATATCCGCCAGGAAACCGAGCTTGACCAGGGCAACCAGAATGGTCACAACATAAATGTCGAGCATCGACCAGCGACCGATCGCTTCCGTGAATCGATACAGTCTGGTGCGATCTTTAGGTCGTTTGATCGATTTGAAATGTATGGAAAGCAGCAGGTAGATCAGGATGATAAATTTCAGGAATGGTACGAAGACGCTTGCGGTGAAAATAACCAGGGCGATTTCCCAGGAACCGTGCTGCATGAAGTAGATGACTCCACTCATGATAGTGTCTGCCTGCGCACTTCCAAGCGCTGTAGTGACCGTCATCGGCAGGAGATTTGCCGGGATGTAGAAGACCATGGCTGCAATCACAAGGGCCCAGGTCCGCATCAGGCTGTTCGGTTTACGTTGGTGGAGTTCTTCGCCACAGCGTGAGCAATAGGCACCTTCATGCACGGATGTTTTTGACTTGCGGTTGAGCAGGTGGCAGGCATCGCAGCTGACCAACCCAAGCTGCATGGCCGATGTGTGAGTCGCTTTCACGAGTCACCTTCCAGTCTTTCCCAGACCATGTGCGAATCAACCGAAGCAAGGGCGAAATTCAGGACAAAGATCAGCAGACCGAAGGCGATGACGGCCAGGCCGGGGATGATGGTTGCCATCTTGCCCAGTTTGACAATCGAGACCAGGATGCCGAGCATGTAGATCTCCATCATGCTCCACGGCTTGACATGTTTAAAGAGACGAAAGACGGGCATTGCATATTGAACCCGGACATCCAGCTTCAAGGGAATAAATATATAAAGAAGACCAAGCATCTGGATCAACGGGATCAGAACGCAGGTCAGAAAGACCAGGGTTGCGAGAGGGATAATGCCCTGTTCGAAGAGCAGCTGAATCCCGGTGAGGAGTCCCGTTTCATTGAAGATCGGGCCATTCTTCATCGCCAGGAACGGGAAGCTGACCGCGACAACGTAGAGCACCAACCCGGCGAGGGTCCATGCCAGAGTGCGGTCGATGCTGTTGGGCTGGGCCCGGAACAGCACTGCATCGCAGCGCACGCAACGCGCTGTAGCCCGTGCCGGCATCGGCGGGATATCGTGGATCAGGTCACATTCGTGGCAGGCAATCTGATGCATCTCGCGATCGATCCGTTTGAGGGTGATGATATATGCTTAATCCAATAATATGCTGAAATGATTGTCACAACAAACAATTATTGAGGCCCGGTATTAATCCCCGATTGCCAGGTTGCGGCCGTTGTATCCGTAGCTTTTGATTACATTGTATGCGCCGAGCGAATTGATTACGGCGGCATGAGAGGTCTTTTCGTTGTATGACCGGAAAAAAACCTCATTCCATTTCGGATGGCCAGCCTTCTTCAGGTGGTCCTCATTGATCAGGATGGTGAAATGCACGGCGCCGACCAGATCGTTCGCCAGGCCTTCCTGTTCCTGGATCATGGTTGCCAGTACTGAGCGCACCCCGTAAGTCTCGACAGTCTGGTCGAGCCAGGGGTAATCTTCCTGGCTAATGGTCGTGTAAAGGTAGAACTCCGCTGCTTTTCTGGTGCGCGGCAGCGAGACCAGGTCGAGGCCGGTCTGCCCGGTCAGGAGCTTGTATGGTTTACCGGCAGTAATCACCACCAGGTCGAGTGTGCCGGCCTTGAGGTCGGCAAGGGCCTGTTCGTAGCTGTTGTGGACGTAGCTGAATTCTTTACCGTAAAACTCCGCGATGACGTCGGCGGACAGGCAGGAACCACTGTTTTCCGGGCCGCAGCCGACCATAAACTTCTTTTCTGTAGCGAAATCGAGAGGTCTTCCCTTGCTTTTGAGCACGTGGATCTCCTCGTGATAGAGAGGCATCACCACCTTGATTTCATCACGGATATCCAGGCTTGTATTCTGGTAGAGGTTGCGGGCTGCTTTGATGTAGGCGTCCAGCTGGAAGATCGCAAACTCGGTGTCGTTGTTGAACAGGGCGATGATGTTGGCCCAGGACCCTGCCGAGGGCAGGACCTGGAGGTTGAGCCCGACCTTGTCAGTCTGATGGGCAATCTCCTGGCCTATTCGGTAGTAGGTCCCCTGCTCGTCACCGGTCATCAGGCGCAAATCGACCGCAAGAACTTGTCCGGTCACGAAGCCTGATATAAACAGGATTATGCAGGTAACTCGAAGAGCTTCTTTCACTCGTTACTCCCGGTGTTCGCGTTTGGCTCGACTCTCGGTGCTGTGAGGTCCGGCTCTGTAATCATTGCCTGCTCCGCATCGACCGGCGTGGCCAGTTTGAGGATCAAGTAGCCGGCGACTCCGGCGATCAGGGATCCGGCAAGAATGCCCATGCGATGGGTGAGGAGATAAGTCTCGGCATCACCGCCGGTATGTTCAAAGGCCAATCCGCCGATAAACAGGCTCATGGTAAAGCCGATTCCACAGAGTGAGGCGACACCCAACAAGTGCCTGTTGGAAGCCCCCTGGGGCATTTGTGCCAGCCCCAGCTTGATCGCCGCCACAGAGAAGCCGTAAACGCCGACCAGTTTACCGACCACCAGACCGAGCATGATCCCCAGCGGCACAGCGTGGAACAGATCTCCGAACGACATGTCGGCAAAAGGGATTCCGGCGTTGGCAAAGGCAAACACTGGCAGGATCAGGAAGCTGACCCAGGGATGCAGGTCATGTTCGAGGTACTCGAGGGGAGAATCGGTCGGATTCTTGGGATTTTTCAACGGGATGGCAAAGGCCAGGGCAACACCGGCCAGGGTCGCATGTACGCCCGACTTGAGAACGAAGATCCAGAGCAGCGCGCCCACCCACATGTAAGGAGTGATGCTCATGACCTTCAGCCGATTCAGGATCACCAGCGCAACCAGGCAGATTGCGGCCAGAACCAGCATGCTGTTGGAGAGATCACCGGAATAGAACAGGGCGATAATGATGATGGCGCCGAGGTCATCCATGATTGCCAGAGCGAGCAGGAAAATCTTCAGTGAGGCAGGAACCCGGTCACCAGCCAACGCCAGGATTCCCAGGGCGAAAGCGATGTCCGTCGCCGCCGGAATCGCCCAGCCGTTGAGAGCGGTGCTGTCACCAGCGTTGATCATGACATAGATGATCGCCGGAGCCAGCATGCCGCCGATCGCCGCGATCCCCGGCAGGGCGATCTGCGCCCGGCTGGAGAGTTGCCCGACCAGGACTTCACGTTTGACCTCGAGGCCGATCAACAGGAAAAAAACCGCCATCAGGCCATCATTGATCCACAACAGCAGGGGTTTGGCAATATGGACGTGGCGCCCGAGGCGGAGTTCAATCGGAGTCTCCAGAAAATAGTTGTAGGCAACATCAAGTTGTGTGTTGGCGAACAACATCGCCAGGCCGGTGGCGATCATCAACAGGACTCCGACCGCTGAGTCTTTCTTTAAGAATTCCTTAAATGCTGATGTCATGGGGTCTCCTCCAACTGCCCTGTCGCCGGTAAGACCAGATTGGTCACTAAAGGGAAGGGTTTTACTGACACGGCTCATGCCAGAATCCAGGCCAGTATTAAAGCTATCAAACCGGAACGGCCTGCGCAACCGTAAAGCCGGATTTGCCGGTCGATTCGTTCTGTATTGACCATTAACATGGTACAGTAAAGACCTGGATAGATGACGGGCTGGAAAACCTGGAATAATAAGTTAGAATTACTGACAAAATTATTTTTTGAAAGTGAGAGCTATCTGATGATTCACCGCATTGCTTTGTTAGCCCTGGTTGCTACAGGAATGGTCCTGAGTGGATGTTCCAGCACCATGATCACAGGTTCCTGGAAAAATCCTGATTTTACCGGCAAGGTCAAAAAGGTTTATGTCGTCGGTATTGCCAAGCAGGAGACCACCCGGCGCATCTTTGAAGATGAATTCCGCGAACAGCTGACCAAGTTCGGGGCAACCGGAATATCGAGTTATGGTGATCTGAAGATGAATGAAGAGACCAACCAGGACTTGATAGCCGCCAGGATCAAGGCGAACGGTGCAGATTCGATCCTGATGGCCCGTGCGGTCGGCAAACGTACTGAACAGGTTGTCAACCCGGGTTACGTTTCAGGCCCCGGCTACGGCGGCCGGGGTTATTATCCGGACCCCTACTATCGTAACTATGGCGGCTACTATTCGCGCAGTTATGATGCCGTCTACATGCCGGCCACCGTGAGCGAGTACCAGGTCATCACGATCGAGGCCAATCTTTACAGTGCGGCCAGCGGGGAATTGATCTGGTCAGCGCAGCTGGAGACCGTGGTCGAGGCCAATCTGGACGGGCTTATCAAAGACTTTATCGCGGTTGTTACCAAGGATCTCAAGGACAACGGGTTGCTTTGAGCGGTACGGGAAGGGTCTCCGTGGCCCGTTGTCGGAAGCCCTGATTAAACTATTAGTGAGAGCTCGATTGCGCACTGCTCACTGAAATGACCCCGCACAAAAGAGCCTTTGACGAACCCCATGACCTTTTGTGTCATGGGGTTTTTTTGTTCAGAAAGAAAGAGGGCGGGTTGGCAGTCTACCTCATAACCGGAATAAACAGTGTTGCCAGACGTATCGATAAAAACTATTATCAACCCCCCTGGCAGTTCTGCTTGTGTACAAGCAGCCATTGTCTGTCAGTGCCTTGCATTGCTTCGGCATTAGTGGATGGGCGTCTCGGCGCTTTCGCGTCGGTTCCGAAAATGTAGCTTTGGCAACAGAGAACAGGAAGTCACGTGTCAGTTTTTACAACACTTAATCCCCTTGTCGTGGGGCTCCGTCGGTTTCTGACAACCTTGCAGGGCAGCTTCCGCCTCAGTGAAAACACTTTCCTGATCATCCTCGCGGTGATTATCGGTCTGCTCGGTGGCCTGGGTAATTACGCGTTTCGCAAGACAATCGAATTCGTGCATTGGGCAGTGTTCGAGCAGAGCGAGCAGCTGTTCGGTTACTCCCTGGAGGAATGGAGCCTGGCCAGGCTGGCCGTGGTGCTCTGCCCGGTGGCCGGCGGCCTGCTGGTCATCCCGCTCTGGTACTGGTTCGGCAAGGATCTCAAGGGCGGCTTCTCGGCCTTCCTCGAGCGGGTCAACCTGCGCGGCGCGAAACTGCAGTTGCGGCCGATCTTTACCCGTGGGTTTGGTTCGGCGATTACCATTGGCACCGGCGGTTCGGCCGGACAGGAGGGCCCGATTGCCATGATCGGTGGAGCGATCGGTTCCCAGTTCGGCCAACTCTTCAAGATGAGCGGCGACCGCCTCAAGGTCCTGGTTGCCTGCGGTGCTGCAGCCGGTGTCGCCGCAACCTTCAACGCGCCGATTGCCGGGGTCTTCTTTGCCCAGGAGATCGTACTGCTGTCCTCGTTTGAGCTATCCAGTTTTACCTCGATCGTGATCGCCAGCGGTATGGCGACGGTTGTCTCGCGTGCCCTGCTCGGCAACACCCCGGAGCTCTATGCCCCGGTCTACCTGGTCAACAGCTACTGGGAACTGCTGCTCTACGTGCTGCTTGGCCTGCTGATCGGCATCCTGGCAACACTCTTCATTGACACGCACTTCCGCATCAAGGACCGGTTCACCGCATTGAAGATCCCGAAGCTGGCCAAGCCGGTGCTCGGCGGGCTGTTGGTCGGGATTATCGGTCTCGGTTTCCCGCAGGTGTTCGGCAACGGTTATGAATTCATGGAGACGGTCCTGCTCGGCAACCAGACCTGGTACCTGTTGGCGGCGCTGGTCCTGATCAAGGCCGTGGCAACCTCTATCACCCTCGGTTCCGGTTTGCCCGGTGGCCTGTTTGCCCCATGCCTTTACCTCGGCGCGGTGGCCGGCGGTTCTTTCGGTCATGTTGCGGTTAAGCTCTTCCCGCAATTCCATCTTGCCCCCGGCGCCTATGCCCTGGTCGGGATGGGAGCATTCCTGTCGGCGGCGACCCACGCGCCGATGACCGCGATCTTCCTGCTGTTCGAGATAACAGACAGCTACGAGGTCATCGTGCCGATCATGCTGACCTGTGTGATCGGCACCTCGATCGCCCGGCACTACAAGAAAGACAGTCTGGAGACGGTAGAGCTTTCCCGGGCCGGAATCGACCTGGAGGCTGGGAAGGAACGCAACATCATGAAATCATTGCAAGTCGGTGATGTCATGGCGCGCGATGTGGAGACCATCCCGGAACATATGACCTTGGGGCAGTTCGCCCGTTTTATCGAAAAGACCCAGCACACCAACTTTCCGCTGGTCAATGCCAAAAACGAACTGACCGGGATCATCTCGGTACAGGATTTCATGGGCGTGGTCTTCGAGCGGGAGCTGATGAACCTGGTTGTGGTAAAGGAGCTGGCAACCGCCGATGTTATCACAGCGCACGCCGACGAGGACCTTGACCAGACCATGCGCAAGATCGGCTACCGCAACATCGAACAGCTGCCGGTTGTCGATCGCGAGACCCATCGCAAGCTGGTCGGCATCATTTCCCGCCGGGACATCGTCGCGGCATACAACCGGGCTCTGATGACCCGGACTCTCGAGGACAAGTAGTTGACAGACCTGTTGGCCCAACTCAACCCGATGCAGCAACTGGCGGTCAAACATGACACCGGGCCGCTGCTCCTGCTGGCCGGTGCCGGTTCCGGCAAGACCCGCGCCCTGACCCACCGGATCGCCTGGCTGATCCAACAGTACAAGGTCGACCCCTGGCAGATTCTGGCCGTCACCTTTACCAACAAGGCCGCCGGCGAAATGAAGCAACGCCTGGAAGAAATCCTTGGCGACAGCCAGGGCCTCTGGGTCAGCACCTTCCACTCGGCCTGTGTCCGGATCCTGCGCCAGGAAATCGCGGCTCTTGGCTTCAACCGCAACTTCAGCATTTACGACGACCAGGACCAGGAACGCCTGCTCAAGGTTATCCTGCAGGAACTCGGGATCGACGAAAAACAGCTTAAGCCGCGGGCCGTGGCCGCGGCGATCGACCGGGCCAAGAACAAGGGGCTCTGGCCGGAGCAGCTTGAGGACGACGATTACCAGGCCGAACAGGTTACCCGTATCTACGCCCTTTACCAGGAACGCCTCAAGCAGGCCAACGCGCTTGATTTTGGTGACCTGCTGATGCAGACGGTGCGGTTGTTCGAGGAACACCCGGACATCCTGGAAAAGTACCGGCAGCGTTTTCACTATGTCCTGGTCGACGAGTTCCAGGATACCAACCAGGTGCAGTACCGGTTGATTCACCTGCTCGCCTCCGGACACGGCAACCTCTGCGTGGTCGGTGACGATGATCAGTCGATCTATCGCTGGCGCGGCGCCGAGGTCGGCAACATCCTCGGTTTTGAACGTGACTACCCGGGCTGTGAGACGATCCGCCTGGAGCAGAACTACCGCTCGACCAAGACCATCCTCGATGCTGCCGGTGCGGTGGTTGCGCATAACGCCGGGCGCAAGGTGAAAAAACTCTGGACCGAGAACCAGGACGGTGACCCGATCACCCTGGAGGTTTTGCCCGATGATCTCGAGGAGGCCCGCTATCTGGCTGGTGAGATTTCCCGCCTGAAACGGGTGGGCCGGCATCTCCGCGACATCGCGGTGTTCTACCGGACCAACGCCCAATCGCGGGTGCTTGAAGAAGCGTTGCGTAATGAGCGCATCCCCTATGTGATGTTCGGCGGGCTCAAGTTCTACCTGCGCATGGAGGTCAAGGATATCCTGGCGTACCTGCGGCTGATCAGCAACCCGGCCGACACGGTCTCGGCCCGGCGGATTATCAACGTCCCGCCACGGGGGATCGGTGCCGTGACCGTCAACAAGATCGCCGCTTTTGAGAATGACGCCGGCGGCTTTCTCCCCGCCTGCCGGATGACGCTTGAGCGTGGGGCGTTAAGTGGCGCGGCAGCGGGCAAGGTCAAGGCTTTTGTCGAGCTGATCGAATCTTTCATGCAGCGGGCTGATGATACGTCCTATCCGCAGCTGACCGCAGAGCTGATCGAGGAGACCGGCTACGGCCCTCAACTGCGCGCTGAAAAGACCGAAGAAGCCCGCAATCGCATGGACAACCTGCAACAGCTGCTGGCGGGGATGGAGGAACACCTGGCCAGCGAGGGGACCCTGCAGGATTACCTGGAGCAGGTCGCGTTGATCACCGACCTCGATTCCTACGACCAGAGCCTCGACCGGGTGACCCTGATGACGCTGCACGCGGCCAAGGGGCTGGAGTTCCCGATCGTCTTCATGGCCGGGATGGAGGAAGACATCTTTCCCCACAGCCGCTCCGGTGGTGCGCAGGAAGAGCTGGAAGAAGAGCGGCGGCTCTGCTATGTCGGCATGACCCGCGCCATGCAGAAGCTCTACCTGACCAACGCCCGGCGTCGCCGGATTTACGGTGATTTCAAGTTCAACCCGCCGAGCCGTTTCCTCGGCGAAATCCCGTCGCGGCTGATCGGCCGGGAGACGCCCGACGGGCTGCGCAAGTCCTCCAGTCACAACCTGGCATCACTCTTCGACCCGGCTGAACCTGATTTCTCTGACGAAGACCCGTTTTTCGATGATGACGAAGTAAGGATGGTACCTGATGCCGAACAAGGCCTGATGATCGGTTTACAGGTGCGGCATGTCAAGTTCGGGGTTGGCACCGTGCGTCGCATTGAAGGGCAAGGTGATAACCAGAAAGTCACGGTGTACTTCCATCGCTTCGGGCCGAAGAAACTGCTGGTCAGATTTGCCGGGCTGGAACCTGCCTGAGAATCAGGCTACGACAATTCTGTAACGCAAAGCCGTTAATCATTATGCTGCCAAAGACGCAAAGACTCTAAGTTTTTACCTTCTCGTCGAGATTTTAATTGCGTTTTTTCCCTTATACCTTGGTGTCTTCGTGGTTAACAATGAACCCAGGAAATCAAAGGGGAGATCGTTATGTCAGATGGATCTATCTCTTTGTTCGCTCATGCACGGTCTCGTATGTCTTATCGCTGTAATCTCTCGGGCCGACTGAAATCGTCAGCACGCTGGATGATCAGCAGGAAGTGGCGGTGACCATCTACAACGAGGATCTGGCGCTGGTGCGTGATCAGCGGCAGGCAACTCTGCCGGCAGGCAGGGTTGATTTCGCCCTGCGCGAGGTGAGCGCCCGGATTCGTCCGGAGACGGCCCTGTTGCGCAGCCTGACCCACCCCGGTGGCCTGACGATCCTCGAGCAGAACTTCGACTTCGATCTGTTGACGCCGCGCAAGCTCCTGGAGAAGTACGTCGGCAAGGATGTCCAGCTGGTACGTACCCACCCGGAGACCGGCAAGGACCAGTTTGAAACCGCCCGTGTCCTCGCTGCCAACGAAGGAGTTGTGCTGCAGGTCGGCGACCGGATCGAGACCGGCGTGCCGGGCCGTCTGGTGTTCCCCGATGTGCCGAACAACCTGCGCGACCGGCCGACCCTGGTCGTCTCGCTGGAGAACGCCAGGGGCGGGCCGCAGACCACGGAGCTCAGCTATCTGACCGGCGGGCTTGGCTGGCGAGCCGATTACGTCGCCGAACTCAACCCGGATGATACGGCTCTTGACCTCTCAGGCTGGGTCACCCTGACCAACCGGAGCGGCGCAACCTATCGCAACGCCCTGCTGCAACTGGTGGCCGGCGACGTCAACCGGGTGCGTGAGGAGATGCGTCTCCGCGGCGGCGTGGTGATGGCTTCTGACATGGTCAAGGAGGCTGCGCCGCAGATGAGTGAAGAGAGTCTCTTCGAGTATCACCTCTACACCCTGCAGCGACCGACCACCATCAAGGACAACCAGACCAAGCAGGTCGCTTTGCTCAACGCCTCCAGTGTCACGGTCAACAAGGAATTCCGCTTGCAGGGCAGCCCCTACTATTACCAGGGGCGGCAGGGCGAACTGGGCCAAAAGCTCAAGGTCGGCGTGTTCGTCGAATTCGACAACCGCAAGCAAGACAATCTCGGCCTGCCCTTGCCGAAAGGGGTGGTGCGCGTCTACAAGCAGGACCAGCAGGGCCGCCCGCAGTTTGTCGGCGAGGACCGCATCGATCACACACCGGAGAACGATACGGTACGCCTGAAACTCGGCGACGCCTTCGATGTGACCGCCGATCGCAAGCAGACCGATTTTCGCAAGCTGGGCGGCGATTCCCGCTACAACTACCGTTTCGAAAGCGCCTACGAGATCAGACTGAAGAACGCCAAGGACGAAGAGGTGACGGTAACCGTTGCCGAACCGGTGCCCGGTGACTGGCAGGTGCTGCAGGAAAGCCACAAGCACGTAAAAGCTGCTGCTGATACGGCGCTTTGGAAGATTAAGGTGCCGGCCAAGGGGGAGACGGTGTTAGCGTACCGGGTGGAGGTTAAATACTAGGGTCAGAGGTGCGAGGCACGTGGAGCGAAAAGACAAAAACAGATGGTTTGGTAAATGAGAGGCAGAGCCATGCGGGCCAACGAAAAGAAACTGACGATTTCTGATTCTGCAAAGATTCCAGGAGCCCAGCACGAGCCGGGAAAAAAGGCGTTCTGGGTTGGTCTCGCAATCATTGCCATGGCCGCGGTTGCCGCTGTCGTCTGGGTTGCCTGGGGGCTTAAGGGCAAGGAACAGGAGTTCGAAGCCAATATGCAGAAGCGGCTTGAACTCATGGCTGCTTCCCAGGTGCAGGTGATCGATGCGCTGTTTGAAACAGCCATCGAGCAGGCCAACCGGGTGATCAACTCGGAGCTTTACAAGCTCTATGCGGCGGAAGTCCACCTGATCCAGGACGATGTCTCCCTGCTGGTGTCAGGCCCACTGCCGGGTCAGGGGGCGGTCAGCGATGAAATCGCCCAGCTCTCGGCCCAATTGCCGATGATGCAGAGCCTGCTGATTGAATTCATCCGCATCTCCGACTATCGGGATGCCCGGGTTGTCAATCAGAAAGGCAAGGTCTTTATCTCGACTGCTGCGGCGACAACTCCTCTGCGGAATGACCAGATGGAGATGGTCAAGCAGGTCCTGCAATCTCAAAAGCCGCAGTTTGGCCCGTTACGACCTTCCGAGCAGGGATTGATCCTGGAAGCCTACCTGCCGATTTTTCCCCCTGAAGCAAGCAGCCTGGAGCACTCCCCGGTGGCGGTACTGCTCCTGACCAGGATCACTGGCGAGCGTTTAAAGGCTATTGGCAGCAACCCTCTCATGGAGCAGGGCGAGCAGACGCGTCTGCTGCAAAAAACCGCTGATGGTTACCAGGAAGTCGTCGCATGGCTGCCGGAGCAATTGCGGGACATCAGGCAAACTCTGGACCTCGACCAGAAAGATCACCTTCCCTTTGCGATCAGGACCGCTTTCAATAATGAACGGCAGGTGTATTCGCTGGGGCGCCGGGCGGAGGGTCCGAGATGGTGGGTGGTCGTCGAGTCGGATTACGATATCGCCCGTGAAAGCCTGCGCAGCCAGCAAAGAGCCATGATGAGCATCGCAACATTGCTGGTGGTGGTGTTCGGGGTCGCCTTTGGGGCATTCTGGGCCTTGCTTGTCAGTTCCCAGGAACGTAAGAGCGCACGGCACTTTGAAGCGCTGGCTCAGGAAGTTGAAAAACAGCGGCAGCTACTTGACCAGATCAACAACACGATCTCAGATTACATTGTGCTGGAAGATCTGCAAGGCCACTACCTCTATGTTAATCCTGCCTTTGCTGAAGCCGTGGGCAGGGAACCCGAGGAGATGATCGGGCTCGACAGTGAAACCGTATTCGGTTACGACACGGCTCGTCGTTTGGAAAACTCGGATCAGCAGATATTCACTGGCAAGGAATCGGTCACTTTGAACGAGCTGGTCTACCTCCAGTCGCAGCCCCATCATCTGCAGATATCGAAGTCGGCACAGAAAGATCCAGATGGCAAAATTACCGGGATCGTCTCAGTCATCCGGGATGTTACAGAGATTGTTGAAGTACAGAAGCGTCAGGAGCAGGCTGTGGCAAAAACCCTGGAAGCCCTGGTGCGGGCTATTGAATTGACCGATCCCTACCTGGCCGGGCATTCGCGTTTGATGGGCAGGCTCGGTGTCGAAGTTGCCAAAGCCATGAACGCCAGCGATATCGATGTTGCCACTGTTGAGACCGCCGCCAACCTGTCCCAGATCGGCAAGCTGTTCGTCGACCGTGAACTGCTTTTCAAAGCAGAGGCTCTGACTGCCGAAGAGAAGGCGAATATGGAGCAGCATGTCGAACATGCCGCCAAGGTCCTGAAGGGTATAGATTTCGGCCTGCCTGTTTACGAGGCTGTCTGCCAGATGAATGAGACTCTTGATGGCAAGGGCTATCCGAAGGGCTTGCAGGGTGATGAGATAATCTTGCCGGCACGCGTCCTTGCGGTCGTCAACAGCTTCTGTGCCATGGTTGAGCCGCGGGTCTATCGTGCTGCCCGTTCGGTTGATGAGATCACGACGATTCTTGAATCAGCTGATGGTGCCTATGATCAACAGATTGTTGCCGCGCTCAAGGAGGTCGTGAATTCAGCGATCGGCGCAAAACTTCTCGTCAAGTGAGGCTGAATTTGATTCCAGTCAAGGTTCGACCCGGGAATGTCTGGCCATAGTTAGTACTATGGCCAGACGTTGTCCGTTTGAGCCCTCCAAAGCTAGCCATGCCAGCCGTTTGCCGTGGAGTCGGTCGGCTTTTGTCAGATTGATAACGCAATGAATCCAATCTCCAGCATGACCATCCATCAGCCCAGCTGAACGGCTTTTCTCCTGTATCCTGAATCCTGGATTCCTGAGGGACGAACACCTGGTCGAGTCCTGGAGATTTACCTGAGGGGTGTAAATGGATTATATTGATTACATACACAGTCATTTACCCTGGAGTTTATATGAATCATTTTGATCAGGCCGTGCGCGATGTGCTCGGTGCTGGCCTTGAGAGTGCCGCGGTCCAGACTATCCAGGTCAATCTTGGCCTGATGTGCAACCTAAGCTGTCGACACTGCCACGTGGAAGCCTCTCCGCAGCGTACCGAAAACATGACCTGGGAAACCATGCAGAGTGTCTTGCGGCTGGCCAAGGCCCTGCCAAGGGCCCGGGTTGACCTGACCGGTGGCGCTCCTGAACTCAACCCCAATTTCAGGCCTCTAATCGATGCCCTGCTAGGTCAGGGACACCAGATCCAGGTCCGGACCAACCTGACGGTCTTTTTCGAAGCCGGGCAGGGCGATACCCCGGAGTTCCTGGCGGACCGGGGTGTCCATCTGGTTGCGTCACTTCCCTGCTACCTGGACGATAACGTCGACAAGCAGCGCGGCAGCGGGGTGTACAAGCGCAGCGTCGCCGCCTTGCGCCGGCTGAACACTCTCGGTTACGGTCGCCAGAAAAGGTTGCCACTGAACCTGGTTTACAATCCCGGCGGGGCTTTTCTGCCCCCCGACCAGTCAACCCTGGAGGATGCTTACCGGCGGGAGCTCAAAGAACGGTTCGATGTCGAATTTTCACGCCTGCTGACAATTACCAATATGCCGATGGGGCGCTTCCTCAGTGATCTACAGCGTGATGGCCAGGCCGAGGTTTACCGGCACCTCCTGGAAGACAGTTTTAACCAGTCAACCATAGATGGCCTGATGTGCCGTCACCAGATTTGTATCGCCTGGGACGGGACCCTTTCCGATTGTGACTTCAACAGCGTCCTCGGCCTGTCGCTTGCCGAGGGCCTGCCGCGCCACATTGACGAGCTTGACCCCTCTGCCCTGGAGGGCCGGGTTATTGTTACGGGAGAGCACTGTTTTGGCTGTACGGCCGGTTGCGGCTCCTCATGCGGAGGTGCTCTGGTTGCCTGATGCCGGACCGGGTTCCGCAACAAGATTGACAGTAGGAAGTAAGAATAATCAGGCGACCAGACCCTTATTGAAATGCTTGTGATTGCCATAGCTCTCCTCCTGCAGCTCCAGTGTCCCCAAAATGAGGCCCCCGCTTTCGGGTTCTAGACCCTGGTCAGCAACATTTTCGACCATGACCAGTCGGGGGTCGAAACGGAAGCATCAGGCTAGCCGATCAACGCTCACCAAAGCTTGCCGGAGAGCTTGGCAGGGCTTTGCAGAACTGGCAAATATCCCCATTTCGACCGTTAGTATTCGCCTTTTCCCGCCACCCGCAGGCAATCTCGTTTTATTCTGAATTATTTTCCGGAAAGCCCTTGACAATCCTGAGAGGCTGATTATATTTATGCCTGCTTTTAGCACTCACAGGCTTAGAGTGCTAACAAGTCAGCCGCGCAAGTTATCTCAGTGAAAACGAGAAACTTTAAATTCAATATTATCAGGAAAGGAGAACACAATTATGAAGATCAGACCCCTGCATGACCGGATCATTGTTGAGCGCCTCGAAGAGGAGACAACAACAGCTGCCGGTATCATCATTCCCGACTCCGCCAAGGAGAAGCCACAGCAAGGAAAAGTCATTGCTGTCGGCAAGGGCAAGGTAACCGAAGATGGCAAGGTTTTGCCACTGGATGTCAAGGTTGGCAACAAGGTATTGTTCGGCAAGTATGCCGGCACCGACATCAAGCTTGATGGCAAGGAATACCTGATGATGCGTGAGGACGACGTCCTCGGTGTTGTCGAATAAATCATTACCCTGACCGATTTAAGGAGATATATCGAAATGGCTGGTAAAGAAATCAAATTCGGGCAGGAAGCCCGTGCATCAATTCTGGAAGGGGTTAACGCCCTTGCCAACGCTGTAAAAGTAACCCTCGGCCCCAAGGGTCGTAACGTTGTGATCGCCAAGAGCTTCGGTGCTCCGCTGATTACCAAGGACGGCGTCACTGTTGCCAAGGAAATCGAACTTGAAGGCAACTTCGAGAACATGGGCGCACAGCTGGTCAAGGAAGTTGCTTCCAAGACCTCCGATGTCGCCGGTGACGGCACCACCACCGCCACGGTGTTGGCCCAGTCCATCTACCGTGAAGGCGTCAAGCTGGTGAGCGCCGGTCACAACCCGATGGAGATCAAGCGCGGTATTGACAAGGCTGTTGAGGCTGCTGTTGCTTCCCTGCAGAAGCTGTCCAAGCCGGTCAAAGACCACAAAGAAATTGCTCAGGTCGGCACCATCTCGGCCAACAGCGACGAAACGATCGGCAATATCATTGCCGAAGCCATGGAGAAGGTCGGCAAAGAAGGCGTTATCACTGTCGAGGAAGCAAAATCCATGGAAACCTCCCTCGAGACTGTTGAAGGGATGCAGTTCGACCGCGGTTACCTCTCACCTTACTTCGTGACTGACCCCGAGCGCATGGAAACGGTCTTGGAAGACGCATTGATCCTGGTGCACGAAAAGAAGATCAGCAACATGCGCGACCTTCTGCCGATTCTTGAGCCGGTTGCCAAGCAGGGCCGCCCACTGCTTATTATCTCTGAAGACGTCGATGGCGAAGCCCTGGCCACCCTGGTGGTCAACAAACTGCGCGGCACCCTCAATATTGCCGCTGTCAAGGCTCCCGGTTTTGGTGATCGTCGCAAAGCGATGCTCGAAGACATCGCTGTCCTCACCGGTGCTCGCGTGATCGCCGAGGAAGTCGGCCTCAAACTGGAGACAGCCACCCTCGATATGCTCGGTTCCGCCAAGCGCATTGTCATCGATAAAGACAACACCACGATTATTGATGGTGCTGGCTCCGAGGCGGATATCGCTGGCCGCGTCAAGATGATTCGTGCCCAGGTTGAGGAAACCAGCAGTGATTACGACCGTGAGAAATTGCAGGAACGTCTTGCCAAGCTGGTCGGCGGCGTTGCCGTGGTCAAGGTTGGTGCTGCCACCGAGACTGAGATGAAAGAGAAGAAAGCTCGCGTCGAAGATGCTCTGCACGCAACTCGTGCTGCTGTAGAAGAGGGCATCGTCCCTGGTGGTGGTGTGGCTCTGATTCGTGCTATTGAGGCCGTTGCTAAAGTTGAAGTTACTGGTGAACAGAAGTTTGGCGTGGATATCGTCAAGCGTGCTCTCGAAGAGCCGCTGCGCCAGATTGCCGCCAACGCTGGCCAGGAAGGCTCAATCGTGGTCAACGAAGTCAAAAAGAACAAGGGTGCTTACGGCTTCAATGCGGCGACCGACGAGTACACCGACCTGGTCAAAGCCGGCATCATCGACCCGACCAAGGTGGTTCGTTATGCGCTGCAGAATGCTGCCTCTGTGTCCGGCCTGATGCTGACCACCGAGGCCTGCGTCGCCGACAAGCCTTCCAAGAATGAAGGTGGTGGTATGCCTGATATGGGTGGCATGGGCGGTATGGGTGGCATGGGCGGCATGGGCGGCATGATGTAACGGCTGTCTGCCAAAAAAGGTAAAAGTAAAAAAGCTCCCCGGGTTACCGGGGGGCTTTTTTTTTGATTAGAGCATCAGGGTTAGAATCAAAACCCGTGGGTCGCGCCCCCCGACAGCGCCTTACTCTTTTGCTGGCCCAAAAGAGTAAGCAGAAAATGGCCTGCGCTGCGCTGGGCATGTCTGGCTCGTAAGGGCAGAATCATCAATACAAGTTGTTCTTATCAATCAAGAGTCTACACTCCCCTCGTAGGTGACGAGGCTCTTGAGAGTCTCTCCCGATGAGAAGGACGGAAGGTTTGTGACTAGATTTTCTGCCCATGGGAGCCACTACTGAAAGGCCCCCTGTAACGGGCCGGCTTTTTGAGCAGTGTCGTCTGTTGATGTCTCAGAACCCTGGCAGAGGAGATGCCCTCCGCAAGGAGCAGGCATTTTTGCATACTTTTGTTGCCGGACAAAAGTATGGCGTCTGGCGGGACGCGACCCGCCGGTTATTCTTCCTCTTAATAGAGCCTTTCCTGAAGACCCCCGTTTAATCAGACAATCAATTTCTGTGATTCTTCCCGTAACATTGGCGTTACCGTAAAGCGCTGTTCCCCTGCCGGCGTTTCTGCCAGCACTTCAATGTCCGGCTGGTCCTTGCCCTTGCCGTATGAAGCAAGGATGGCTCCTGCCGTTTTCAGATCCAGGTCGGACGGTTCTCCTGAAACTAGTCCGAGCGGGCCTGCTACGCCCGGGGTGCGAAGCAGGACATGCGTTTCATTTGCGGCTGCGCGGATCGCCTCGTTGTCACTCTGATGCCTGCCAAGGGTCAACTTGACACGTTCCGAGAGACGGAACTGCCGGCCGATCTTGAGCAGTTCGACGTCGTTGACCGTACATTCCGGCTGGTGCTTGAAAAGATCACGCAGGCGATCGGAGAAGTGAATTTCAGTCAGCAGGCAGCCCCCTCCCGAGGAAGGAAAATCAGTCAACTGCCATTCTTTTGCCAACGCTTCCTGGCTTTTGCGGGAGCGGCCCTGGATGTCGAGCAGTTGCTCGCGATCGACCAGCCCTTCTTCCTCCATGGGCGTGACCGGCAGGATTTTGGCGCTGAGTGGTCTGAGAATCCGGTCCGGATGGCCCGAGTAGTTGGCAACCGAGCGCAGTGCATTGGCGTTCTGGCTCATCGGCCGCTGGCCGAGGACCTCGCCGGAGAAGAGAAAGTCGAAGCCGCGCTCAACCATGATTTCACCGGCCAGGCGAAACATCATGGCGTGGCAATCGATGCAGGGGTTCATGTTTTTGCCATAGCCGTAACGCGGGCTTTTTACCATGTCCAGGTGGACATCGCTGATGTCCTCGATAATCAATGGGATCTCCATCAGACGGGCCGCCTGTTCGGCCTTGCTGCTGCTGAAGAACGGTGTGACGAAGGCAATCCCGGTGACCTCGATCCCCTGGCGTTTCAGGCACAGGGCTGCCAGACTGCTGTCAAGTCCTCCGGAGAGGAGCCCCAGGGCTTTACTCATAATTGGAATCTCCATTGCTTCATATTCGGGCAAGGCGAGCTTGATAACATAATGTTGCCGCGGATATCAAGTTTGAATCCAGTTCACCCGGGTCCTGCAATCAACTTGACTTTCCAAAGAGCCATCTGCAAGAATGACCGGCAGTTCACTCTGTAGATTAAAACCGAAATTCAGGACCTTCGAGAGCGCCGATGGGCAAAATAGACTCGCTGTTCAAAATGATGAAGCAACAGGGCGCAAGCGACCTGCATATCTCTACCGGTGCGCCACCCCTGTTCCGCTTGAACGGTGAGATGGAGAAACTCAATTATCCTCCCCTGTCCGATCAGCAGGCACGTGGGTTGCTGTTTGAGATCCTGACCAGGGAACAGCGCGAAAAGTTCGAGGAAACCCGTGATCTAGATTTTGCCTACGCCCTGCCCGAGGTGGCCCGTTTTCGCGGCAACCTGATGGAGACTCATCGGGGGATCGCCGCCGTTTTCCGGATTATTCCGAGTAAGGTCCTGACCGCTGATCAGCTCGGTCTGCCGGAAGGGGTTCGTAAGCTGACCATGCTGAAAAAGGGGCTGGTCCTGGTCACCGGACCGACCGGAAGCGGTAAGTCTACAACCCTTGCCGCGATGATCGACCTGATCAACAGTACCCGCCGCGAGCATATCCTTACCCTCGAGGACCCACTCGAGTTTATTCATGAGAACCAACTGTCTCTTTTGAACCAGCGTCAGATCGGCCAGCATTCCCAATCTTTTGCCAACGCCCTGCGGGCCGCGCTGCGTGAAGATCCGGACGTCATTCTGGTCGGCGAAATGCGAGACCTGGAGACGATCTCCCTGGCAATGACCGCGGCGGAAACCGGGCACCTGGTATTCGGCACCCTGCATACCAACTCGGCACCGAAAACCATCGACCGGATTATCGATGCCTTCCCCAAGGATACCCAGGAGCAGGTGCGCACCATGCTCGGGGAAAGCCTCAAGGGCGTCGTTTGCCAGCAGCTGTTGCGTAAGGCCGACGGCAATGGCCGCGTTGCCGCCCTGGAGATCCTGATCTGCAATGCCGCTGTCGCCAACCTGATCCGTGAAGGCAAAACCTTCCAGGTCCCGACGATCATGCAAACCGCCAAGGGTGACGGCATGCAGCTGATGGACCAGCATATTCTGGACCTTCTCAAGGCCAAGCACATCAGTGGCGAAGAAGCCTACCGCTGTGCGCTCGACAAAAAGGCCTTTGAACCTTACCTGCCGAAGAAACGTCAGTGAGATACTCTCCCTGCACGGTTCGACACCTCTGACCACTGCTACCCTCCGACCTGAAGACTTTTCCCCAATAAACGGACCAACATTCGAGGTAAAGCCGGGGCACTCCACTTCAATGGATTGTGGCGTCCTGTGGCACAGGCGTTGAGTCCAGCACCGCATTCATCATTTCGCATATCAACTTCACCGGAGACGGTTTTGGCAGCATCAAGGCTTGCGAGTTTCCGACAAAATTCAGGTACTCCGGATTTTCCGTACCGGTGAAGAAAATGAATCTACGATACAAAGAGGAGTCCGTCGTCAAAGCATGTTTGTACATCTCAATACCGTTCATTCCCTGCATTTCAATATCTGAAACAATCAGGTCAAAATATCCTTGCTGAATGTGAGAAAGACCCTCCAGGCCGTCACCGGCGATGACCACCTCGACATTATCCGCAATCAGGGCCTCAAGCATACGGGCAACGGCATTGTTGCCTTCAACTATCAGAACACGCCTGCTGCCAGCATGGGATAGTCTGCGGACCCTCTGGATGAGACTGTCACCATCGGGTAACGATAAAATGAATTCCTGGACGTGTTTTCTATGCTGATCGATATCTGAGACAGCCTTTTGCACATCTTTATCCAAAACTTTCAAAGCGTCCAGGACGTAAAGGAAGAGTTCATTCCATTCGGAAAACTCGGCTTCTGCAAGAGTGTCAATCATAGTGACCTTGGTCAACTCACCGTCTTTTAACAAACGCCAAGCACGAATAAAAGGGGCTTCAATTTTGCTACGAAAATGATCATCAAAGTAAAAGCATGCAGACTTTATCTCCTTATCTGAGGTCGTGGCACGGGCCTGTTTCAATAACTTTTCGTGCTCTTTCTCTTCCGCAGACATCAGGGATAAAAATCGGGAGAAGTCTTCGTCCTGACGAAAAGCGACTGCTGCCTCCGCATAAAGGTTTGCTGCCGAGGACTCTATATCTATCAGCCAAGGGATGATTTCTTTCACTATTTCTGCCCCTTTGTTTGAATGTGAGTCAATGAAACGTTTTGTTCATTATAGAACATCTGACCTATGGAATGTAATTAACAGACACTTTTTATCCCTCCCTCCCTCATCTTAGATCCACCTGTTACGGGAAAGGTCCAGCCAAAATTGTCAGGAGGTATGACGACTGCTGAATCAGACCACAAGGACATTACATCGCAACCCGATATCCAGATAAATGCAGACGCCCTATTTGCCTTCATAGAGTCTCCCACAGCGCAGGCAGCATAGGACCACAGCTGAAAAATCCGCTCATCCCGACCAAGTCTTTACATAATTAGGGCTCTTCCCGGAGGGCCCTTTGGTTTTGGCTTCCGCCCTGTCTCCTGACGACGGTCTTTCCCTATGGTCAACCCTTGGACCATTAGTGTAATAAAATATCAAACTTGTGAAACCGTGTTTTTAAATCACATTTCCCATCAATTTCAATTTGTTAGCTACCATTTAATCATTTCCTCTTCCGATGTCCTGTCAAAAAATAGACCCACTGTCTACTGAGCAAAACACAAAACATCCTAAGTTATTGATAAATATAAGCATTTTTCATTTTTTACACTTGACATGAGCGCTCCTTCGGCGATAATGGCTATCACTTGTGTTATTTATTAACCCTTAAGATAGCAGGCAACCGAAGCCTGCCCACACACAGAAGGAGAAGATTATGAACTGCCCCTCTTGCCAAAACAAAGGACACATTGAAATTGATTTACACGCCGACGGATATGCTCAGGATGTATGCGAGTGCGGTGACTGCGGAGCGCTCTGGACCCTTTCCAGGAACGGCCTGAAAATCATCAAGCAAAAGAGCAACACAAGAGTGCAGGCGTATTCAGACTTTACCTGTCCCACCTGCAAGTCGGTGTTGTGCGTTGAGACAGACCTGGACGCTTTTCAATTCCACGAAGAAATTCTGGAATGTGTCAACTGTGGAACAATCTGTTCCTCTGCACATGACCAGATAGAAGTTGTAAAGGACTCACAAGCAGGGTCTTTTCTCAGCTCCACTTCTGCCCTGGTTGAATCAGATGACTATGTTTTTATCTGAAGGACTTGCCGGTAAATTAAAAGGACAGTGACATGGAAGATTTATGGTGCGTGCAAAATTCCGGTATCGAGGTCGATGACTACGCAGATGCGGCAGAGTACAAACGATTCCTTGAGCGCTTCTGCAATGATGAAGAACAGGGCCATCGGAACCGGTTGCTGTTTGGTGATGAGGTCGTTGAATAATTCACGAACAGGAGAAATCAGATGATTGTCGAATGTTGGTCTCGAGAATAAATCGAAATCTATTGCAACCTGTTGCCCTTCAGAATTTACAGTGAGCCCCATCTCTAAAGAGTTGGGGCTTTTCTCTTTCGTCCTTCTCCCTTTCAGCCTCACAGATCCTGACCTCGTCGATTTCAACCCACTCCTTGCCGGCAAAATGAGATACGGCTAAACTGAACACTTCTGACTGCAAATATTTAAAGGCTTGTCTGGCTGGCAAAAACGGCACATAGTCGCGAGCATGGCATGGACGGTCAAAATGGGCAGGCCGGCTGAAATCGCTTGGCTGACAAGTGAGGGGTCTTCTTATCTGTATTTCAAATAGCAGCAGGAGAATGCAATGGCATTAGAGTGGTCTGAAGATTTATCCATAGGCATTGATCCGATAGACAGGCAACATCAGGAGATATTCTCCAAGTACGATGAGTTCCGGAATGCCTGCAAGGCGGGCAAAGGGCAGGAGAGCCTGACTGACATGCTTGATTTCCTCGGGCGATACGTGGAAAGCCACTTTCGCATGGAAGAGAAACTCATGGCTCAATCCGATTACCCTGGCAAACAGGCCCACATCAAAGAGCATCAGGAATTAACCGGCAAACTCCACGCGTTTCAAAGGCAGCTGTCTGAGCAAGGGCCCTCCATAAGCCTGTTGGCAGGCTTTAACCGCTCGTTTCTCGACTGGCTGGTTGATCACATCAGAAAGACTGATATGAATATGGGGCATTATTTAAGACAGGAACGGGAATCCCTCTGAGGGGTTGAGCCCTTTGCTGCTCCCGCTGAATTCGGCCTCAGCCTTACTCCGGGCACCCCAGGGAGCCCTGGAGACGTTATTGATGTTTTGATCCTGCCTGTACCTGACAAAAAATAGAAATAATTTCTGATAAAATAGTTTCTCTTTGGACAATTTTCTGGTTCAATGCGTTTGTTGCTGACCGATTGAATGCGATATAAAACAACCCTTCAGTTATTTCAGACTGGATTGTTAAAGGAAGAACGACGTGAAAACCCTCTCAAAACTCGGACCCATCCTCTGCCTGCTGCTCGTAATGCTGATGGCCTCTTGTTCTCCGATCAAAACCCTGGAAGTCTGGAAGGACGAGGCTTACACAAAACCGCCCAAGAAGATCCTGCTGCTGGTCCTGACCAAGCGGGAGAACATCCGCAGGCAAGCTGAAAATGTCCTTTCCAACCAGCTGGCCAAACGAGGGGTCGAAGCCATCGCCGGACACAAGGTCCTGCCAAACCCGGGGGAGACTCCCGATCGGGAGGTCATCGAGGCAAAAGTCAGGGAACTTGGTGTTGACAGTGTTTTGGTAGCGCACTCGATCGGCCAGAAGGAGATCACGAACCACCAGTATGGAGGGGTTATCCTGGGAGGTGTAGCAGTTTACGACGGAGGCTGGTACGGTTACGGTTACGGTTATACCTACAACCGGGAATACGATTCAGATTTGTTTATTATTTCTACGAAGCTCTATGATGTGGACGGCGAAAAGCCTGTCTGGTCTTACCTCTCACAAATCAAAGTCGACGGGTCCAGAGAGAAAGCAGTCAACATGTTGATTCCGACTATCGTTGAGAAAATGGAGGAGAGCCAACTCCTGCGATAACCTCTGCCCCGATTTTACAGGCCCTTCCGGACACTAAACAATATACAGAGCGACCTCCCCGGGGTCGCTCTTGTTTTTGGGCCCCGGTCACCACCCGGTCCTTATCGGGACAGAGTGTTATCCTTGGCCTGGCAATCGGCCTTAAGCAGCAATTGGACATATCATGGATCTGGTTTTACAGGCATGGGGCGGAGGTCTTTATCTCCTCAACAAGGTCTTTTTTGCTTTCGCAGAAGGCCGGCAAGAGACGACCAAACGAAAACTGAGAATCCTTGGTTGGGCAGTCTATCTCCTGGGGGTTCCGGCGTGGGTCATCATTCTTGTCGGCAAGCATGATTGGATCGCGGCTTCCGTAGAAGCAGGCGGTGTCCCTGCGATGCTGTTCGGCCTGCTCAACGCCTGGCAAAATAGCGGCTCGCCCAATAAAACCCTTGATTTCGCTACATCCCTGGTCACCTACGCCGCTTTGATCTTTGGCGTCGGTTACAGCCTGTATGATTACGGAGGCATTACCTCCGGTTCACAGATACTGGAAATCGGGGTCATGATCGGCTTCCTGCTCGGAAGTTACCTGTTGGCAAAGAACAATTCATATGGATGGCTCTTCTTTATGCTGATGAACGGCAGCATGGCTTCCCTGATGTTCCTGCAGCACAAACCAATGTTGTCAATTCAACAGCTGGTTTCGCTCTGTTTTGTAATTTACGGATTTACTGTAGCCATGAGGTCTTCACGAGACAGGAGGCAACCTCCGGCGAGTTTCTCTTGAAAAGACAGCGCCTATTTTGAATGAAAAGCCGAAGGATACCTCGTCTTTTCCAAGCAAGCCCCTCCTCCCCAATCGTGACAACTTGGCCCCAGCGTAGCAGCTCGTCCGATCTTTGTTCCGACCCGCCCATGTTTCTGTCCAGGGGAAGAACTCCAATGGATGAGGACTTTTTCCATATCAAGACCCGTTCCCATGCAAAGACTTTGAATCGACAGAACGCCATCTGGCGCGTAAAATGTAGATCGGTCATCCCCGCTTCTCATGAAGAGGTTTCATGTCCTTTCGATTGCGCCATCTACTGCCAATTATTCTTGCCGGAGTTGCACTGCTGACAACCGTAGTGTGGGTTGCCAGAGAACCTTTGGCCCGCAACGTTCTGCACCCCTGGCTGGAGAACCAGATCGGCCAGGCCCTGGACGGCAAGGTTTCCCTGGATCAATTGTCCCTGTCTTGGGGACAGATCGATCTCCGTGGAATCCGCTTCAACCGGCCGGACCTCGAAGCCAGCGTAGCCAACCTGAAAATCCTCTTCACGATAGGCGGCCTGTTGCAGCAACGTATCGAAGAAATCGTCGTGCAGAAGCCAGAAGTGTCGCTAAAAACCGATGCGGCCGAAGATCGTAGCGAAGCGCCAAGATTGTCGCTGCCCAGCCGCATACCGCTTTACGTTAAGACCTGGTCGCTACAGGACGGCAGGCTGAAGATAGACTCTGTGCAGCGGAGTTATGTCGTGGGGGAGCTCGCCGCCTCCGGAAGCTTTGGTGAGACCATGCATTTTACGGCCTCTGCAAAAGTCGGGCAAGGCGATGGGGTTAACGTCAGCCTGGCCGGGCAGGGCCGTTGGCAGGACGGCCTGGAAGTAACTCTCGAAAAACTTGTCTGGGACAATGCCCCATTACTGAAGGAGGCGGTGACTGTCCGTCCCGGTACATCTGATGACCTGGTGATTGAAATAGCCTTGCAGCATTTCTCCGAAAGCGATGCGGCAAAGCTTCTGCAGGCCCTTGACCAACCGCTTCCCTGGCCAGAGGAACTGACGTGGCAGGTGAGCGAACCGCTCGTCAGCCTGCGCCTTGCTGCCGGGGACCTGACCCTGGCGTTACAGACCGGCACCGGAGAAGCTCCTCCTATCCGGCCGCCACTGGCCGTGGCAAGCTGCCGGCGTTAACCTGAAGCAGGTCGAAGACGCCTGGCAGATTGATTCACGCCTCGACCTGATCGCGGCAGGTCGGATCGATGTCCAGGGGGCATGGCAGGACGACCTCTTTACAGGAAACTTCGGGATTACGGCACCATATCCTGCCTCCTTGGCTGGCGCTTACGGAATCGTCGTTCCAGAGCAGTTAGCGCAATCGCGCGACCTCAGAATCTCGGCCCTTATTCTTGCCGGCGTGGACCGCAGTACGGTGACTGAAGGCCGCTTCAGCGTTGACTGGCAGGAAACAGGGAATCTCTCGGGAGGTTTTCATGGGGGATGGCAGAACCAGTCGGCCAAAGCGACACTGGAGGATATTAAGCTGACCGGTAAACGGGGAACCGTGCCGCTGGCGACAGCAAAGCTTGATATCACTGGAGATCTGGCCACCAGTAGCTGGCAGGGCAGCTGGCAAATCCTGTGTGACGACCTGAAAGAACTCGCCACCGAATCAGGCTTTACCCTGAATGAGCAAATTCCGAACCTGCGCACAGTGAGGCTTGCCGGCGGGCTGAAGATTCAGGACAAGCTGGTGTTGCTCCCAAACATGGCGCTGTCCGGAAGCCTGGACGGGCAAGGAGTTACCGGAAAGCTCCTGGCCCGACTGTCCTTGGATCTGAGCGCTCCGGCAACTCCGCTGTTCACAATCCGGGATATGTCACTCAAGGATATCGAATACAGCAACAACGAGGGCACCCTCGTCGCAGTCGGCGGCCAACTGTCGTTCAAAGGGCAGTTGCGCTTGATGGAGGAGAGCGTCGCGATCGATCTGGGCGGACAGGCGTCACTCGACGAGGCGCTCGTGGGAAGCTGGTATGGCAATCTCAAGGGGCTGCCGCTGGCTTTCACTGCACGGGGTAACTGGCTGCACAAGGAGAAATTACTGCAACTGGACCGCGCCGACATTGACCTGGCGGGCCTTGCAACCAGTGAACTGACGGGACGGCTTTCGGCACGTACCGCCGATGTCAATGGCCGACTGGCCCTGCCTCAACTATCGGGGCGGTTCCTCGAGATTTTACACCGACTGGGTGGGGAACTCGTTCCGGGGCTCAAGAAAGTTGGCCTGGCCGGCGCACTCAACGCGCAGACCAGGATTATCTGGCAAGAGGATGGCTGGCGTCTCGTCGCAGACCTTCAACCCGAAAGACTCGCCGCCGGATACAATCAGACCTTCGCCCTGTCCGGATTGCACGGCAACCTGCCCATTGTCATGCAGTCCGGAACACTCCATGAAACCGGGCCCCCGCAGCATACCGGCCATCTGTCATGGGATGGGTTGAGTGCTCCGCTGATCCCCACGGCGGACGGCAGCATGGAGTTTCTTGCCGGAGCCAACAGCTGGCGTTCGACCCGTCCTCTTGAAATCGCCGTAGCCGGTGGAAGGGCCCGCCTCAGCACCCTGCGAGTTTCCTGGCAGGACTTTATTCCTGAAGGCGAGGCTGCCCTGAGCCTCACGGATGTTGACTTGTACGAAGTTTCCCAGGCTTTTGACTGGCCCGAACTGGATGGCCTCCTCAGTGCCTCCCTTGACGGCATCCGTTTCAGTGAAAAGGAAATCACCTCGTCCGGAGAGGCTTCTGCACAGGCCTTCGGCGGGACACTGCGTCTGCAGAACCTCAAGGTGATCAAGCCTCTTTCTCGCTACCCGACCTACCATGCCGACATCGATTTCGGAGACATAGACCTGCACGCCCTGACTCACACCTTTGCCTTTGGCGAAATTAACGGCGTTGCATCGGGCCATGTGCATAAGCTGCGCCTGTTCGATGGCATCCCCTCGGCTTTCGAAGCCAGCTTCGAAACTGCTGAATCCGGCAATCGCAATATCAGCGTCAAGGCGATCCGTAACCTCAACACCATCAGCCAGGGGGGGCTGTCAGCGGCGCTCTCCCAAGGGGTCTATCGCTTTATCGATTTTTACCGCTACCGAAAAATCGGCATGACCTGCTCGCTGCATAATGATGCCTTCTATTTACGCGGTACAGCAAAGCACGGTTCTGAGCAATATCTGGTTGACGGTGGGCTGCTCCCACCCAGGATTGACGTCATCATTTCCTCACCGGCCATATCCTTCAAGGAAATGATGCGGCGGCTGAAACGTATCGAACGAACTGACCATTGATTTTAATCGCTGATCAAGTATAGTCGAAGTCGAAACAGAGGGTTTATATCCAGAAGGAGGATAACCATGAGCAACATCCTGAGAGGTCTGACACTCTTCGTTATCGTTGCGACAGTGTCATGCGTGACGATCAACATCTACTTCCCCGCCGAGGAGCTTCGCGGAGCAGCCGACCGGATCGTCGATGAGGTCTACGGAGAACAGCCCGGACCGGTCGAAAAAGCCCCCGAGACCCCCGGCAGCAGCTTCCTGCCGAGGTTCGGCGTGAACTCTGCCTACGCGGCTCAGGATATTAATGTCAGCACTCCCGAGATACGGGCCTTGCGTGCCGACATGAAAGATCGTTTCGATCAATTATCGCCTTCACTGGGCTCCGGGCAGGTCGGCATTGACGCCAATGGATATCTCGTCCTGCGCTCCACAGATGGGCTCGGCCTCAAGCAGCGCGCCGAAATCAAGCGCCTGGTCGATGCCGAAAATCAGGATCGCAAACGCCTTTACCAGGAGATCGCCCGTGCCAATGGCTTGCCTGACAAGGCCGGAGAAATAGAGGCGATCTTCTCCGAATCGTGGCGTGACAAAGCCGCCACGGGCTGGTATCTTCAGGATGCCAAGGGCAACTGGTCTCAGAAATAAGTTCTCGGCAACCTTCAAAACATTTGCTTCAACCAACTGTATGGTGCCGACCATCCCGGAATATGCTGTGGCGATCGAAGTCAAAGGAGAACCTTACTACCGTTTTGACACTATTTTTTATCAGAAACGGGGCGACGGGTTTGTCGTGGTTGCCAATCCTGGGGGCTGATCACTTATGAATACTCTGCTCTTTATTTTCATATTGATTGTTATCTACCTGATCGCCGCCATCCCGACCGGGATTGTCCTGGCCAAGGTCATGGGCTACGAAGACGTGCGTGACAAGGGCAGTGGCAATATCGGTGCGACCAACGTTTACCGGGTCGCCGGCAAGCTGGCCGGAGTCCTGACGTTGTGCGGCGACATCCTGAAGGGGTTCCTGCCGCTGCTGGCCTGCAAAACCTGGCTGGCGCCGACGCCGACCCAGCTTGGTATCGCCTGCGTCATGGCGATTGTCGGCCACTGCTACCCGGTCTACCTCAAATTCAGGGGCGGGAAGGGGATTGCCACCGCCCTCGGTATCTTTCTGGTCATCTCCCCGGCAGCTGTGCTCGGCGCGGCAATCATCTTTGGCCTCACTGTCGCTACCACCCGCTTCGTTTCCCTAGCCTCGGTCATGGCAGCCATGTCGGCCCCCTTGTTAATCCTGATGTCCAACGAACCGCAGCCAATTTTCCTGGCCTCCCTCGTTATCGCTATCCTGATCATCTGGCGCCACCGCAGCAACATCAAGCGGTTGCTGGACGGGTCCGAAGACCGTTTTAAAGCATGAATTTACGCACCAGGAACCTGATCCTGATAACCTTTGCCCTGATCATTATCCCGATCTTATGCGTCGGGTTCTGGGTGGAGAGTTTTATTTCAACCACAGTGACACCACCAGGCCGGCAGGTTATCGAAATCAAGGCCGGCAGTTCATTCACACATATTGCCAACCAGCTTGCAGAAGCCGATATCATCAGCGATGCAACCCGTTTCACCTGGCTGGCCCGCTGGCGTGGTGCTACAGGTCAGGTTCATGCTGGAGAGTATCTCTTCGAAGGTGACGCACAACCTGACGAGGTCCTCGCCCGACTGGTGGCCGGCGACATCCGCAAGTTCCAGGTCACAATCCCTGAAGGGTTCAATCTCAGGGAGATTGCCGCACGCCTGGCCAAAACCGAGGTCGGCTCAGCGGCTGACTTTCTTGCCCTCTGCCACGACACTGAGTTCATCAGGGAACTGGATATTGAGGCCGACTCTCTTGAAGGCTACCTCTTCCCTGAGACCTACACTTATACCTCTTCGACAACCGCACGTCAGTTATTGCGTTCCATGGTGGATCAGCTCGACAAGCATCTTTCCCCGTCGATACTGGCAAGCGCCGAAGCATTGGGTATGAACCGGCATGAGTTGCTGACCCTGGCATCGATCATCCAGAAGGAGGCCGGCAATGTCATGGAGATGCCGCTGATTTCGGCCGTGTTTAATAACCGCCTCAAGCGCGGCATTGCCCTGCAGGCAGACCCGACGGTGATCTACGGGATTGATGATTTTGATGGTAACCTCACCCGCAAACACCTGGAGACGCCGACGCCTTACAATACCTACAGAAAAAGAGGCCTGCCGCCCGGCCCTATTGCTAGTCCGGGGCAGTTTGCCTTGCACGCGGCAGCCAACCCGGCTGACACCAGGGATCTCTATTTCGTGGCGAGGGGTGATGGGACCCATGAATTCACTGCGACGCTGAAAGAGCACAACCGGGCGGTGCGCCGCTATCAGCTCAAACGCTGACAAACAAGGACCGCAAGAGCATGGCAAAGCGAATTTTGCTGGCAGAGGGAAACCCGCAACTGGCTTCTGTTGTCGCCGACCGGCTCAGGGAGCAGGGGTTCCTGGTTGCCCATGTGAGCGACGGGATCTCCGCACTCAAGGCCGTCGCCAGCGAGCTGCCAGACCTTTTACTTCTCGAACTCAAACTGTCCGGACTGCACGGTATCGAGCTGATCAAAAAACTCCGGCAGAGCGAACGCACCAGGGATCTTCCGGTAATTGTTCTGACCGGGTTCTGCAAGGAAGAGAAATACCGCAAGGCCGTCGAAGCCCTCGGTATTCGACATTACCTTGAAAAGCCCCCCAAGGCTTCCGCGCTGATCAGCGCAATCGGTCAGGAACTCGGCCTGGAAGGGGTGGCGCCACCGGCCATGTCGCCCGAATCGCGGCTTTTCTCACATCATCTGCGCACGGCCTTCCTGAAGCCCTTCTCCGGCCTGCTGAGTCTGAAATATCAGGATACGGTGCGCATGCTGACCTTTATCGACGGTGCCCCGGTCGCTTTGCGCCCCGGCTTCAAAAGCCGTGACTTCGGCGACTTCCTCTGTCTTCGCGGCCAGATCTCTGCTGATGAGTACCGCTACTTCACGACCACGGCATGCTATCGTCACGACAGCCTGGTGCAGATCGGCTGCCTGCAATACAACGACCTGCTGCAGGCTGAAATGGATTATCTTAACCAGGAGCTGGTCTGTGCTTTTGACAGCGGTCCGTCACAGGCATCGTGGAAACTTATCCCGGCGCCGGAGCTCTTACCGCTGATCACACTCAACGTTCCACAGCTCTTTTACGAGGGATTCCACAACCACGCCGGGGAGAGTGGTAAACAACTGCTGCAGACCTTCAGGGACAAGTATGTTTTCCTCATCAAGGACTACTATCGGCATATCAACTTCCTGCACCTGAACGGGCAAGAAAAACACTTTATCCATTGCATTGATGGCCAGCACAAGCTGGCTGACCTGGCCTCCGATGAGTTTGATTGCAGCCCGTTGTTGCTGACACTGACAAGTCTCAACATGGTGCGTTTCAGTACCGGCCCGACGGCTTCTGCCGACCCGGAGGACTTCCCTTTGCGCACCTTCTTCAATGTTGTCGAGGAGGATGTCGAGGTTGAAATCGAGGCCCCCCTTGAAAGCTTCTCCGACCTGATCGACGATGACGATGGCGAGTCGGCTGCGTCGGGCCAGGTATCGTTCTCCCAGGCTCTAGTGACAACACCCGCCGAGACACAAACCTCACAGGATGACCTCTCCCAGGAGGTGCGTCTGATTGCCAGAAGTCTGGAAAACCAGAGCCATTACGAGGTCTTCGGCATCAAACAGGGAAAATTCTCTATCGACCGTCTCAAGGAACGCTACTTCGCCATAACCCGAAAACTCGGCCCGGAAGTCCTCATGCAGCTTGGCGGCGAGGAAGCTGCCCTGGCGGAAAAAATTCTTTCCAGGGTCGCTACGGCGTACGATACACTCTCCGATGTCGTCAAGAAAGAGCGTTACGACGAGATGCTCGGTGCCGACAAGGTTGGCCTCGGACAGAAAGGCGACGAACGCTTCCAGGCTCAGGTCCAGGCCGAATCGGGTAAAGTCTTTCTCGAAATGGAGGAGTGGGACAACGCTGAAAAATCCTTGCAGGATGCTGTGAATGCAGAACCAGACAACGGCGACTACCTGGCAAACCTGGCCTGGTCGGTCTACCGCAACCCGAAATACTCCGGCAGCCAGGCGATGATGAACAAGGCCAAGCAGATGCTCAACAAATCGATTACCATGGAGCGGACGGCCCAGGCCTTTGCCTACAAGGGGTGGATGCTTTTCGAATCAGGACAGGAATCGATGGCCGAGGCGGAATTCAACAAGGCTCTGAAACTTGATGCGCGCCAGCCGATGGCCCGCAGGGGCCTGCGCACCATGAAAGATCAGCAGGAGCAGCAGAAGAAGGGTCTGTTCAAGAGGATGTTTAAATAACCGAAGCGCAAAGCGGAAGGCACGAAAATGCCTCTTAGTTTTGACGCTATAGGGACTCAAAGGGCCTGACGACATAAACTCTTTAGTCACCCCTTAATTTTTCTCCATACCTCCAGAACCTTGCCGATCATTTTCGTTTCCGTATCCGGTTTAAAAGGAAGGTAGACTGGGTTGTCCGAGGCAAGAAAAGTTTCCTCATCCTTGAGCCTGTATTTGCGCAGGATCGCATCTCCCCACCGATTGTTTGCCAGGACTATGTCGCCGTTTTCGAGATTTCCTTTCGTTGAGAAGATCACCAGATCCCCATCCCGGATGGTGGGAGCCATGAAATCACCGTAAGCGACGAGGGCGTAACACCCCGCAGGGACATTGGGTAGCGAAACATAATCATATATTTGCTCTTTGCTGATGTTTTCCGGAAATCCTGCTGGAATCTTTTTGAACAGAGGGGTTTGTGTCGGAAGGAGATCTTGTCTTGTCCTTCCTGCCAGATCATGTTCGCGAAACATGTCTCCGCTGCCGGTGAAAAGCCACTCCTCATTAATCCTGTAGTGGTGACAGAGAGCGATCAGGAGTGTGTCCGAAGGTCTTTTTTTCCCTCCCTCAATGCTACTGAGAAAGCCCTGTACAATGCCAAGGGCTTCGGCGAATTCAGTCTGAGTCAACCCCTTGGCCAGGCGAGCGGCTTTTATCCGGCTGCCGATTGAGCCTTCTTGGGCGTCTGTTTTGACAGGCATAATATCTCTTTGTAATATTTTTGTTGACAATATATTGCATGGTAATATATAAAGGTACAAACTCTGCCATAAGGGTTTTCTTGTCTAGCGCAAAATATAGCACTGGCCCTTTGTTTTAGGCAAAGTAACATATCTTGACTGAGGGTTCAACGAAAAAATCTCTATGAGATATTTCTTTGAGCAAGGGAGGAAGAGATGCAAGAAGCGCACAAGCAATTTTTTGAAATCTCGAGACTGATGCTGGGGGATCCTGAGGGGAATGCCCTTATGGAGGATGTTCTGCAGGCTTGCTTAGATTATTCCTTGACGGAGATAGGCTCCATACCAGAACCGAATCAAGACAGAACTGATCAACTGATTGGCTTGAAGGCAGTGCTGGAGCGTTGCAACTCCTATGTTTCAGGACGTTTCTCATCGTTTGAAGAAGGTCTTTTCCAGGGCGCCGACATAGACGTTTCCTTATGGTCTGATGACCTGACCTATCAGATAATGGCGAACAGGCCGAACTGAACCTTGAATCCTACCTATTGATGCTTTGCCCAGAGGAGTGTTCCTTGAACACAATATGGCCGGCAACAGAGGTTATAAAAGTGCGGGCCTGCGCCTGCTTCTCTTCTTCAATGACCTGGCTTTAGTCGTCAGTACGGACTTAAGAAAAGAATTCTAAGAAGTTTTATTACAGTGTGAAATTCAAATCGGGGTCAGTAATGGCTCCTCTTTTTTTGCCACTTTGCCCCAGAGATGCCCCGGAGACAAAACCCTGGACCGGGTCACAAAAGACGCCATTCTCTGAACATTCAATTTGTAACTTAGAAGAGTGTCCTGGACCAGACATGGACCAGAGAACAAAAAGAAGAGTGACCCTTGTAAGGTCGCCCCTTGTAAATACTGGTCGGGATGACTGGATTTGAACCAGCGAACCCCTGCTCCTGAAGCAGTTGGTTCCGCTCGGCTAGACACTCGCTCCCCAGTGCGCTTACATGCCAGAGGTATAGCGTCCGTAGAGCTTCTGCAGGGTTATCAGCGAAAGAAATTTGAAAGACCTAGTCAAATTCGTCAATGCGGAAGAACTTGCTGAGCCTCGTGCAACAAAGCAGGGTTATTTCTTCGGAGGGAATGCTCTATATCCTCGATATTTATCAGAAAAGGTGCTCGAATCCCGTGGTATTCACGCGCCGGTCCAATTTGTTCAAAGCTGATGCCCCAGCGTTTGAGAATCATGTGCAGCCCTTTGGACATTATTGTGAACAAGTGAGTCAACCCCCTGGTTTTACTCTCTCGGTACAAGGAGATATACAAGCCACGCACGAGTTGGTGTTCACATCTTCTGCGCAAATCTCTAATGTTTTCTTTCATTAGGTGCATATGTTTGACCGTACCCTTTTCTGCGCCGCTAAAAACACGTTCGAGGGCTCGACATCTAAATTCCTTGGAAATTGCCAAACGTGAAATTTCGGCAGTCTGCTCGCGTCGAACACCTGGCGGGAGTTGGTTGATACTAAAATGGCTTTCGATTGGCAAGGGTCTCTCGGATCCCAGTATTAATCTCGCTGCGCCGACCACATCATCAGAATGTTTAGAGCAGGCATATAAGTGTATTGAATGTTTATCGTACTCATCCTGTTCTATTCCACCCGGATGGTCTTCCGCCTTTTCAAATCCCCATTCATTAACGTAGACCTGGTATCTCAACTGGCAAACAGTACTGAGGTCAGAAGTAAATTCCTCCCTGCCATCAATCATTTTGTAGTTAAAAAGATCAAGATTCATAGCGATTCTCTTCTCTGATTTCATCGGAAACGATTTTAGAAACCTGTCAAAAACAGCAATAGGAGCGGGAAGGTTGTACGAGCACGTACGCTATCAATAATTCAAGTCAAGTTGTCATACAGATCTTTCGCTGGTGTTGTGGCTTGATTGTATTGCTTGATGCATCCATGGTGCCAATTTTGATGAGCAGTGACTGACAAAATGGCAAGGAAATGGCGTAATAATTTGGAATCAGATAGGAATACAGATAAGAAGAAAAATTTTCCAGAGAATGAAACCGGCAATTGCACAGTTACTAACTGCATTGATGCACAACATCAGGTATTTCCTAATGGTCTAGAGCCTTCTTTATTATATAACAAGACCCAGTTTCGTTGCGTTTTCGACACAATGATGTGGTTTTTCTACCCCTCCCCTGGCAAGTTCAATTTAGATTTTCTCAACTTCAGGTCAATGCAGTCAATACAGGAGTATTTGCATTGTTTGATGTTTCAGTTTCTTGAAAAAAAGCTTGATGGTGCCCCGGAGGTGCTCTGGAGAAAAAACCCCGAACCGCAGAAGGCAGGTTTGGTCCCTATGCGTTCCAATTTAATCTGAAATTTAGACGTCTGAACTGGAACAGGAACGGAAACAAAAGGTAAGAGTGACCCCGGAGTGTCAATTAAGTTTTAGTTGATTTTTGTCCCATAAGGTTTGACGGCTTACAGTCAGGGAAGGTTAACCAGTACAATTTTTGTCAAGGAAATGTCTTGGGGAAAGGAGCCCGTGCAGAAGAAAGGATCGGGTTAAACGATTCGGACGCGGGCAAAACCGCCGCCTGGAGTGCGCATGTTCGTTACCTGTCCCTTGTACAGGCGAGCGGTCACACCGAGCACCCTGTTTCGATAAGCGTAAAGACGCAGATCCGTTTTCATAGCGCCCTGCTCAACGACCTCGGTCAAACTCGGCGGAACCAGTTCCTGGGCCAGGATGGCTGTCACCGGGAGTTGATCAAAACGTTTGCGGGAGATTTTCTCGCCGACCAGCACCCCCCTGCTGCCGAAGCCGTCTACCGGTTTGAAGACGAACTGTTTTCGGTCAGACCATACCTGCTGCAGGTCGAGTTCGGCAAGCAGCGAGGTTGTAGGCAGCACCTGGTCGAGCAGAAGGCGCTCCTTCCCTGACATGCGCCACAGAGCACGTTGTGCGTGATCGGCCCAAAGGATCATCCGGCGCTTGTCGGCAAGCAGGCCGTACATGTGCGGGTTGGGCGTCAGGCAAACCTTGTTGGCCAGGTATGCTTGTCGCAATCCGACCATCTCGTCGCTTTCCAGGTAGAAATCGCAATGCCGATTATAGACCAGGTCGACGGGTTGGCCATCAAAGCTGACGCCTTCGGCGGAAGCTTGCAACCGGCGCGGTTCGACGATCTCTGTTGGCACCCCCCAGGCTCTGAACAGGTCGGCAAAGGCAGTCATCTCGGGATAGAGATACTGCCCGGTCGGATTCTCGTCGATGATCGCAATCCGCTCCGGCTTGAGCTTCGCACCTGCCGAATGTTTTTTAATTTCATCCGAGAAGGTCTGCAGCAGGCGCTCTCTGAACTTTGCCGGGAGGGATTGCTGATCGACGGGCAGGGCAGGGGCCTGGGCCAGGTAGGCCAGCATGCCGCCGCCGGCATTGGTGTTGACTTCAATCAACCGCGGCGTCTCACCGGCAAGGTGAAAATCGTAGCACATCATGACCGCATCGTGTCCCGGATCAAAACGGGCTACATCCGGGACCTGTGCGTAGACCTGTTTGCGATATTCGGGATTGCGGCTCAGCCTGTCGAGCGCTCGGACCACGCCTACCATGCGTCTTAAAGCGATGCCGGGCAATTCGACAACGGCACTGCTGAGATTTTCTTGAAAGCTAGACAATGTTGCTCCTGACCTGTCACAGATGGCGGCTCTTTGAATTGTGCCATATTAAACGATGCCCGACAAATAAATCGGTTCTATAACCCAAACAAAGATTCGTCGCCACAAAGCCGCCAAGAAAATCATTTATCTACGAGCTATAAAGCGTATTTTGAATCGATTTTCACCCGGGTTCGGTTGTTTTGTTTCGTGTTTTCGAGTCTTGGCGGCCAACCATTTTTTCGGTTATAAGTCCGAAATAAATCGGGGCACTTGCCGGAAGTGCCCCGGAAGTGCCCCTGTCAGTTGCTGATCGAAGCGGGTTATTAATCGTCGAGGTTCTCAGCCAGCAGTTCGATGGTGTGCTTGACCCTGACGTCCTTTTCCTGCTTTTGTAGCCCGCCCTGGATCTGCATCATGCAGCCCGGGCAGTCCATCGCCACACAGGCCGCACCGCTTGCTTCGATGTCCTTGATCTTGTCACCCAGAATCTGCTTGGCAATATCAGCGTGGCTGGTAAAAGAGTAGGAACCGCCGAAGCCGCAGCAGCGGTCGCTGTGCGCCATTTCAACGACTTCCCGACCGGAGTCGGCAATCAGCCGACGGGGCTGCTCCCAGACCCCGGCGCCGCGCTTCAGATGACAGGAATCATGATAGGTGACCTTCTCGGCCTTGATGGCCTTGCCGAAGGCTTCCGCGCCGTCGAGCTTGTCGGCAATGAAACAGGAGATATCGATGGTGATCTCGGCAAGTTTCATGGCTTTCTCGGCCCAGACCGGATTGTCTTTGAGCAGATCGATAAAGTCGCGCTGCAGGGCCATGGTACAGGTCGGACAGGAGGTGACGACAAAATCGGGGTCTCCTTCAAGCATGGCGTCAATATTCTGCTCGGCCATGGCGACCGCTGTGTCCTTGTCTCCCGAGTAGAGGGCGGGCACACCGCAACAGCTCTGTTCCAGCGGCAAGGTCACTTCGACATCGAGATGATTGAGGACCTTGACCAGGTCGATCCCCATCTCCGGATAGACGAAGTCGTTCAGGCAACCGGCGAAAAAGGCCACCCGGTAACGCGGCTTCTCGACCCTTTGCGGGAGATCTTTCCACAGGTCGCGCAGAGGCTTGTCGGCAATCGCCGGCAGCGTGCGCCATTCGGTCAGTCCCGAGAAGAACAGCGGCAGATGGCGGATGGTGCGCTCGCCACGGGTCACCGGTTTCTGCAGCACGCTGGCGGCCCTCAGCATGCCGTGGAACAGCTTGCGGTTGCGCATCACATTCTTGAAGACAATTGATTTTCCGGCACCGACGCCTTCTTCCTCGCCGATGCACTTCGCGCAGGTGCAGGATGATACTCTCAAGGTCGATATTGCTCGGACAGACCGCCACGCAGGAGCGGCAGCCGATGCAGGCGCGGACCAGCTCGGAGGCATTTTCGAGGCCGTGGAAGAATGCGGTGAGGATAACGCCGATCGCGCTGATGTAAATGTGGCCGAAGACATGGCCGCCCACGGTCTGGTAGACCGGACAGACGTTGGCACAGGCCCCGCACTTGATGCAGCGCAGGGCGTCGCGGCAGTGCGGCGATTCGGCCAGGGCGGAGCGGCCGTTGTCGAGCAGGACGATATGCAGTTCCTTGCTTTCGTCACCACAGGGCACTGCCCCGCGGATCCAGGTGATGTAAGAGGTGATCAGCTGCCCGGTAGCGTTCTTTGGCAGGACATTGATAATCCGGTTGGCATCTTCGAGCGTCGGCACCAGTTTTTCCATACCGACCAGCGCAACATGAATCTTCGGCAGGGTCGTGGTCAGCCGGGCGTTGCCCTCGTTAGTCACCAGGACAATCCCGCCGGTTTCCGCCACCGCGACGTTCGCGCCGGATATCCCCATGTCGGCATCCAGGTAGCCCTGGCGCAGCTGTTTCCGAGCGAGCCGTACCAGGTGTAGAATCTCGGCCGGTTCTTCTTTGCCGGTCACCTTGCTGAACAGTTCGGCGACCTCTTCCTTGAGCATGTGAATCGCCGGCATCACCATGTGACTCGGTCTTTCACCGGCCAGCTGGATGATCCACTCGCCCAGATCGGTCTCGAGAGCTTCGACTCCGGCGTCCTTGAGAGCCAGGTTGAGATGGGTCTCCTCGCTCGCCATGCTCTTGCTTTTGACCACGGTCTTGACACCGCGCTCTTTGGCCAGGGCACAGATGTAGTTATTGGCATCCGCCGCGGTCCGGGCAATATAGACTTTCGCCCCGGCTGCTTCGGCGTTGGCGATGAATTCATCGCGGTAACGCGGCAGGTTGTCGCGTACCTCATCCTTCATCTCGCCAATCGCAGTACGCAATGCCTCAAAATCCTGCCCGGCGAAGGCTGCCTCGCGAGCAATAACGTAGGCATCGGCAAAGCGGTGCAAGGTATCCTGCAGGCGCGGTTTCGAAATGGCCTTGCGGACCCGGTCCTGGTAATGTCTGCTGCGTTCTGCTTTATTCATGGTTAATTCCGTGGTCAGAGATCAGTAATCAGTGATAGGTAAAAAGTGAAAAGTTGAAGGCTAAAGGCTTTTCGCGTCCCTCGTCCCTCGTTCCGCGGCCCTTTTCATCTTTCCATCAAATCTTCCGATAAACCTTCCAGAAGTAGGATATGCAGTTCAGCAGGGCCATGCACGCCGATGGTCAGGACCCGCTCGATATCCGCGGTCCGGCTGGGGCCAGTGATATAGGCCAGGTAGGCCTGCGGCAACTGCCGGTGAAAATCGTTGAGCAATGGCACGGCTTGGTCGGCGGTCGCCAGAATTTTGCGCGGGTCGAGAACCACAAAATGTTTTTCCGGCAGGGTAGTGGTAATCCGCACGGCCTCATCGGTGCTTTCGAGGACGACCGTTCCCGTTGCCGCGATGCCGAAGTTCGCACCGGTCAAGCCGGCAGCCGCTGCAGCACCCCGACCACGAAAATCCTTCTCAACCACGTCCAGGCCGGCGGCCTTAAGCTTCGCGGGTACTCCCGAGCGCATGAGACTTGGACATGGTGACAGCATCAGGCTGCCGTCAATGCGGTCACCGATGTATGAGACGAGTTCTTCCAGGTTTGCAAGCACCTGAACGTCTGCGCCGACATTTCGTGCTGCATTGATAAAACTCTCCATATTTGGCCTTTTGGTAAAACGAGTTATTGGTATGACCAATTCATGGTAGACTTCTCTTCTCGAATCTGTCAAGGAATAAAACAAACACTATTCTACCATTGATTCAATCAACGAATTTTGATGCATTAGCGAATCTTTTGATTCATTAATGAATCTACGCGTGTTTCTGGTTTTTCAGGAGGAGCGGTTTGACAAGTGCGTAAATGGTGATTCAATTATGACTCGCCCCTCCTGCGCCGGGACGTTCACACAGACGCTTGAATTCCCATTCTACCATGTTTCCCACCCTTGGTACGGGACTTGCGTCCTGCTACTCAATGTCGATCAATGATTTCAGGAGGTTTACATGTCGGACGTTTTCGTAGTTTCTGCACGCCGCACCCCTTTCGGATCCTTTGGTGGCTCCTTCGCGACCGTACCAGCCCCCCAGCTCGCCGCACAGGTTATCCAGTTTATTCTGGCAGAGACCGGACTGCCAGTTGGGGCGATCAATGAAGTTATTATCGGCCAGGTCCTCCAGGGAGGCGTAGGTCAGGCCCCGGCCCGTCAGGCTATGCGCATGGCCGGCATTCCGGACAAGGTCCATGCCATGACGATTAACAAGGTCTGCGGCAGCGGGCTGAAATCTATCATGCTCGCTGCAGACTCGATCCGTTTGGGTCATTCCGACATGGTCATGGCCGGCGGCATGGAAAACATGTCCCTGGCGCCCTACCTGCTCCCGTCCGCTCGTTTCGGCCAGCGCATGGGTTCCGGACAGATGCTTGACATGTTGCTGGTCGACGGCCTGCTTGACCCTGACACCGGCAACCACATGGGTGACATAACCGAAACGTGGATTGAACGACACCAGGTCAGCCGGGGCGACCAGGATGAGTATGCCGCTCGCTCCTATCAACTCTCCCAGTCTGCGCTGGCCAATGGCACCTTTGTCGACGAACTGGTGCCGGTCACGGTCAGAGGCCGCAAGAGCGACGTGGTCGTGGAGGTCGATGAAGAACCGGGTAAAGGCAACATTGAAAAGCTCTCTTCACTGCGACCGGTCTTTAAAAAGGATGGCACCATCACAGCCGGCAACGCGTCGAGCATCAACGACGGAGCCGCCATGGTGCTTGTTGCGGGGAGCGAGGCGGTGAAACAGCACGGGCTGAACCCAATCGCCCGAATTGTCGGCTCTGCAACCCACAGCATCGCGCCGAACAATTTTGCCGAGGCACCGGTTGAGGCCATTCGCAAGGTCGTTGGCAAGGCCGGGCTGCAATTACACGATATCGACCTGTTTGAAATCAACGAGGCCTTTGCTGCCGTACCGCTGGTCGCAATCAAACAGCTCCAGATCGATCCAGACAAGGTCAACGTCAATGGCGGCGCCGTGTCGATCGGACACCCGATCGGCGCAAGCGGCGGCCGGCTGGCTGCAACCCTGCTCCGCGAACTGAAACAGCGCAACGCTCGCTACGGAGTTGCCACTTTATGTATCGGCGGCGGCGAAGCCGTTGCCGCCCTGTTTGAAACCGTCTGAGAAATTCGACTCTAAGGAGAGAACATGAAACCGATTTACACCGATGCAGCAAAAGCCCTTGAGGGCCTGCTCCACGATAACATGACCATCGCTGCGGGAGGTTTCGGTCTCTGCGGGATACCCGAGAAACTGATCCTGGCCCTGCGCGCAGCCGGCACGAAGGGATTGACGGTGGTCAGCAACAACGCCGGGGTTGACGATTTCGGCCTTGGCCTTTTGCTGCAGACCCGCCAGGTCAAAAAAATGATTTCTTCCTATGTTGGCGAAAATGCTCTTTTCGAACAGCAGTACTTGAGCGGCGAACTGGAGCTCGAGTTGACTCCGCAGGGGACCCTGGCAGAGAAAATGCGCGCCGGCGGAGCCGGAATTCCGGCTTTTTTTACCAGGACCGGCGTTGGTACGGTGCTCACCGAAGGGAAAGACGTCAAGGAATACAACGGCATTCCCTATGTCCTGGAAGAAAGCATCACCACCGACCTTGCGATCGTCAAAGCCTGGAAGGCCGACAAGGCCGGCAACCTGATCCTGCGCAAAACAGCCAACAACTTCAATGTCTCCTGTGCCAAAGCGGGTCGGGTCACCGTGGCTGAAGTCGAAGAGATCGTCGAAATCGGCGAGATCGACCCTCATCACGTCCACGTCCCGGGGATATATGTCGATCGCCTGGTGCTTGGCATGGATTACGAGAAGCCGATCGAGCAGCGTACCGTATCCGGAGCCGGCATCTCGGCCAAGGGTTTCAATGAAACCCGCGAATGGATGGCGAAAAGGGTCGCTCAGGAGTTGTCTGACGGCGACTACGTTAACCTCGGTATCGGCATGCCGACCCTGGTTGCCAATTACATCCCCGAAGGGATCAATATCACCCTGCAATCGGAGAATGGCCTGCTCGGCATCGGGCCCTTCCCAACCGAAGACCAGGTCGACGCCGACCTGATCAACGCCGGCAAACAGACCATCACCACGATTCCGGGAGCAAGTTTTTTCGATTCGTCCGAATCGTTTGCCATGATTCGCGGTGGCCATGTTGATCTGTCCGTGCTCGGCGGCATGCAGGTCAACCGTTTCGGCGACCTGGCCAACTGGATGATCCCGGGCAAGATGGTCAAAGGGCCCGGTGGCGCCATGGACCTGGTGTCAGGGGTTAAAAAAGTAGTCGTGATGATGGAGCACAATGCCAAGGACGGCAGCCCGAAAGTCCTCGAACAGTGCGACTTGCCGATTACCGGCCAGAACGTTGTCGACCTGCTGGTCACCGACAAAGGGGTCTTCGGCATCAACGCCGAGCAGGGGATGACCCTCCTCGAGGTATCGCCATTCTCTTCACTGGATGAAATCCGCGCAGCGACCGGCTGCGTCTTTGAAATCGCGTCGGGCATCAAAGGTGCCTGAGATGTTACCTTAAGGAGATGATCATGGAGAAGCGAGTTGCACTTGTCACTGGGGCCGCCAGCGGTATTGGTCTGGCTGTTGCCGAGAGCCTGGTCAATGCCGGCTACCAGGTCGTGATGGCTGATGTCAATGCCGAGATCGGCGGCCAACAGGCCAACCGAATCGGTGGACATTTCGTCAAGGTCGACCTGACCGACGCATCGGCCTGCAAAGCCCTGGTTGCTGAAGCGGTGGAAAGGTTCGGTTCTGTCGATGTCCTGGTCAACAATGCCGGCATCCAGCATGTCAGTCCGATCGAAGAGTTCCCGGAAGAAAAATGGAATTTCATCATATCACTGATGCTGACAGCGCCGTTCCTGCTGACCAAATACTGCTGGCCGTACATGAAGGCAAAGGGCTGGGGGCGCATCATCAATATCAGTTCGGTTCATGGTCTGCGCGCCTCGGAATTCAAATCGGCCTATATCAGCGCCAAACACGGCATGATGGGGCTGACCAAGACCACTGCTCTGGAAGGAGGGCCGTACGGGATCACCGTCAACGCCATTTGTCCGGCATACGTCCGTACCCCCCTGGTTGACAACCAGATCGACGCCCAGGCGAAAACCCACGGCATCCCGAGAGAGGACGTCATCGAAACGATCATGCTGAAGAAGGCCGCGGTTAAGAAGATGATCGAGCCGAGCGAAATCGGTGATGCAGTGCTCTACATCTGTTCGGACTCTGCCAGCTGCATGACCGGCACCGACTTCACCATCGATTGCGGCTGGACAGCCTGTTAGCGGACTGCCATGGATCAAGAGCTGCTAGAAATCATTTTCGACAATGTCGCCAACGGCATCTATATCGTTGACGGCAAAGGTGTGACCGTACGGGTCAACAAAACCTTCGAGGAGATGTCCGGCTTTACCAACGATGAACTGGTCGGCCGCTCACTTTATGACCTGGTCGGCCCGGACAATTACTTTTCCGGCTCGGCGAGCCTTTTGGTCATCGAAAAGAGAATGCCGGTGACCGCGACCTATTCGACCCGGACCGGCCGTAAATTGCTGGTGAAGGGGCGCCCGGTGTTCGACGACCAGGGTGGCATCCGCTACATCATCAACACCATCTGGGACCTGACGGTTGTCCAGTACAGCAAGAAAATTGATGCCGACACGGCCCGCACCCAAATGCTGAACGAAGAGGATATCGTCACTTGCAGCCAGAACATGAGCGATGTCATTGACCTTGCACTCAGAGTTGCCGGGACTGATTCAACCATACTCCTGACCGGGGAATCGGGAGTCGGCAAAAGCCTGTTGGCAAAGGTGATTCACCGCGCCAGTGAACGCAGGCACAAGCCGCTTCTGCAAATCAATTGCGCGGCCATCCCCGAATCCTTGATCGAAGCAGAACTGTTCGGCTACGAGTCCGGGGCCTTTACCGGCGCCGACCGGAAAGGCAAGGCTGGCCTGTTCGAGCAGGCTGACGGAGGCACGATCTTTCTTGATGAAATCACCGAGATTCCGTTGCACCTGCAGTCGAAACTGCTCGGAGTGATCCAGGACAAAGCATTCCACAAGATCGGCGGTCGAGGGGAGCAGTCCGTTGATGTCAGGATCATTGCCGCAACCAACCGTGATCTGTCTGCGCAGGTCACCCTTGGCCGTTTCCGCGAGGATCTCTATTATCGGCTCAACGTCGTGCCGGTGCAGATCCCGCCATTGCGTGAGCGCCAGGAGGACATCCCTCTGCTCATCCGATATTTCACCGATCATTACAACCGGCGCTACAACAGCTACAGGCGTTTCTCCGAGAGGTTGACCGAGAAGATGATGTCGCTGCCATGGAAAGGCAATATCCGGGAATTGGAAAACGTTGTCGAACGGATGATCGTGACTTCGACCGCTAGCGAGATCAATTCGCTGGGGCCAATTGACAGCCACTCTGCTGCAGAGACCGCTGAGAACAAAACCTTGATCGACCTGATTCAGGAGTATGAAGATACGCTGCTGATACAGGCATTAAAAGAATATGGGACAACCCGCAAGATTGCGACGCACTTTGGCCTGAGCCAGCCAACCGTCTCCCGTAAAGTGAAAAGCTTGCGCCAGCGCAGGCAGATAAAAGAGCTGTAATGCCTGCGATTTTAGAAAAACAAATAACATCGTTATATTTTTTTATTGACCTGAAAAGGATCATTCGCTACCTTTTAGCAACTGGTCTTACCATTTATTGGTCTTATCATGTTGTTTATTAATGATCCTATGGCAACAACCCTGCAACCCGCACGAAGGAGGTACACCATGAGGAAAATGAAACTGATCGTTGGCCTGCTGGTCGTTCTCAGCCTGGCCCTGGCTCCAACCGCATTCGCCGCCAAACGCGAAAAGTTCGGCGCGGACAAACGTCACGAAGAAGTCAAGAAGGAACTGCGCACCATCAAACCGTCAACGGAAACTTTCAAGTGGAAAATGGTCATGCCATGGTCCAAGGGTCTGCTGTTCTATGACCTGGCGCAACACTTTGCCGACTCCGTGGCCCTGGCCTCGGGCGGTCGTCTGGAGATCAAGCTGTTCTCAGCCGGCGAACTGGTTGGCGCCATGGAAAGCTTTGATGCGGTCAGCAAAGGCCAGGCCGACATCGGTCATGACTGGCCGGGCTACTGGAAAGGCAAGAACGAGGCGTTTGTCGCCTTCGCGTCGGTTCCTTTCGGCCTGGATGCTGAAGGTTATAACATCTGGCTGTACGAGCGAGGCGGTCTGGAAATGATGCAGGAGCTGTATGGCCGCTACAACCTGTTTGCCCTGCCAGGCGGCAACGTCGGCCAGGAGCTCGGCCTCTTCTCGAACAAGAAGGCGTCCAAGATGTCCGACTTCAAAGGCATGCGCGTCAGAACCCCGGGCTGGTATATGGACATCATGACCCAACTGGGTGCCAGCGTTTCGCCCCTGCCCGGCGGCGAAGTCTATCTCGCCCTGGAGCGTGGCGTCATTGATGCCGCCGAATTCAGCACTCCCGCCATCAACTACCCGATGGGCTTCGACGACATCACCAAGTACGTCATTCAGCCCGGCGTTCACCAGCCGTCCTGCCAGAGCGCCCTGTTCATCAACAAGGATTCCTACAACAAGCTACCCGCCGACCTGAAGTGGATCGTTGACATTGCCGCCAAGGAGACCCAGCTATGGTCGACGGCATGGCAGGAGAACCTCAACGCCGAAGCAGTCAAGCTATTCAAGGAAAAAGTCGAATTCGTCCGCATGGACGAGGAGACTATCAACAACTTCGCCAAAGCCTCTCACGAATACATCGAGAGCCTGAAAGCGAAATACCCAGACGTGAAAAAGGTCATGGATTCCCAGGACCTGTTCAAGGCTGACTTCGCCGACTGGCGTCAAGAGCGTAGCGGCGTTGCTCCGTGGCCCTACGAGCAGTTCGTCAAAGGCAAGCACATGCAATAAAGCATAACCTTTGCGGGGGCCTGCGGGCCCCCGCATCGTGCAACTGTTAACAAACAATTTAATTCCTCCCGGATAAGAGGTTGACATGTTCAAGATTGACAGCGCGATCGATACTCTCAACGAAAAATTTGGCTTCTATGCCTCCTATCTCGTATTGCCGCTCATCATGGTGGTGGTCTGGGAGGTCATCATGCGCTACGGATTCAACGCACCGACATCCTGGGCCTTCGAGCTGACCGTATTCCTTTACGGTGCTCATTACTGTTTTGCCCTGGCCTATGCGCACAAGCACAACACCCATGTCTCCATCGACGTTTTTGAAGCGAGATTGCCTGAGAGGCCGAGAACCATCCTGCGCATCATCACCAACGCGGTGTTGTTTATCCCCGCGATCGGCCTGCTCACCTACCATGTCTGCGTTCTCGCCGTTAACTCGTGGCAGCAGTGGGAGCATGCTTCCAGCTCCTGGGCCCCGCCGATCTACCCGGTTAAAACGCTCATGGCGTTTGGCTTCATCCTGTTCTTTCTACAGGGGGTCGCCAAACTGATCCAAGACATTCGTTCCTTGAAAATGAAGCCCTGAATATTTGATTAACCTGGAGAATAGAGACCAATGAGCGTAGAAGTTCTGACCATACTCATGTTTGTGACCCTGATGGCCTCGATTGCCCTGGGGCACCCCCTGGCGGTTACGCTGGCCGCAGTCGCAACAGTCTTCGGCCTGATCGAGAACGGCTTCGACGTCGCCGGCCTGCTTGGCCTGTTCGCCAACAACGCCTGGGGAATTTTTCTCAACTACACGCTGGTCGCCATCCCGCTGTTCATCTTCATGGCACAGGTCCTGGACCGGTCCAAGGTGTCAGAAGGGCTTTTTGATGCCCTCTACCAGGTTCTTGGTGGTCTGCGTGGCGGTCTGGGTATGGCGGTCATCGTCGTTTCGACTGTGTTTGCCGCAACCACGGGGATTATTGGCGCCTCGGTCGTCGCCATGGGCCTCATGGCCGGACCGGCTTTGCTGCGCCGGGGCTATGATCGCGGTCTGGGCGCCGGCATCATTTGCTCGTCGGGCACCTTGGGCATCCTGATTCCGCCATCGATCATGCTGGTCGTTTATGGCGGCCTGACCGGTCAGAAAGAGACGTCCGTCGGCAACCTCTTCGCCGCAGCGATCCTGCCGGGGTTGTTGCTGTCCGGTCTCTACCTGCTTTACGTCGGCGTGCGCTGCTTCATGAATCCCAAAATGGGACCGCCGATTCCGAAAGAAGACCGCACCGCAACCTTCGGCCAAAAAGTCTCCATGACGATGAAGAACTTCGTTCCTCCGTTCGGTTTGATTCTTACGGTCATGGGAACGATTCTGGCCGGCATCGCCACCCCCACCGAGGCCGCTGCCCTTGGCTGCATTGGCGCATTAATCCTGGCTTTTGCCACCAAAAAATTGAACTGGGAGGTGATCACCCAGTCTTGCGTTTCGACAGCCCGCACGACGGCAATGATCATGGCCCTGTTCATCGGCGGCAAATTCTTTTCCGTGGTCTTTTTGAGCATGGGAGGTGGAGATGTCGTCGCCGATGTCCTGCTCGGCATGGATGTCAGTCCGTACGTCGTATTCCTCATCATGATGGCCGTGGTCTTCGTCATGGGCATGTTCATCGACTGGGCGGCCATCCTGCTGGTCGTCGTGCCGATTTTCACGCCGATTGCCCTTGACCTTGATTTCAACCCACTCTGGTTCGCCATGATGGTGTGTATCAACCTGCAGACCTCATTCCTGACACCGCCGTTCGGTTATGCGCTCTTCTATTTCAAGGGCGTCGCGCCGCCGGAATACACCATGGGAGATGTCTATCGCGGGATCATCCCGTTTGTCATCATCCAGCTGATCGGGTTGGGTGTTTTGATGTACTTCCCGGAAATCATCACCTGGTTGCCAGAGATGTTTTTCGGTAATTAGCCTTGTCCCGGGAGGGCCGGCCGCTAACTCGGCGCGCCCGTTAGGAGAGTGCCATGCTTCCAGAAATCAAGCACATCCTTTATGCAACAGATCTCGACAGCGGAGCCCCCCAGGTGTTCCGCTATGCCCTGAAACTCGCGCGCGAGCATCATGCCGGGGTCACCATCCTGCACGTCCTTGAGCCCTTGGGCACATTTGCCCAAAGTCTGGTGGAACTTCATATCGCGCACGATCAGGCCGAGAGGATGCATGAAGAAGCTCGGGATAAAGTTCGCAAGACCATTGACCGGCGATTATCCGAACTCTGTGAGGCGGAGCAATGCCAGGGTGCAGACGGCCGAGATCTCGTCTCGGAGATTAGAGTTGTCGAGGGTCAGCCAGCCGAAGCGATCTTGTCCACGGCAAGCTCGATCAAGGCCGACCTGATCGTCATGGGCAGTCACCGCCACAGCGCACTCGGTGACGCGTTGCTGGGCGGTACGGCCAACAAGGTCCTGCATCGCTCAGCAACGCCCGTCCTGCTTGTCAAGATGAACGTCAGCGCTACAAAATAGTTTCCGGTCACGAACCCGAAGGACTAAGAGGTCTGCCATGCTCTCCGCGAGTGCCATTAAAAAACTAACCGAACTTCTGGGACAACAGAATGTCCTGCACGAGAAAGAAGACCTGATCACTTTCGGCTACGACGCCACTCCGGAGATCCAGTTCCTGCCGGATGTCGTGGTCTTTCCGACCGCGTCGGAACAGGTGGTCGAGATCGTCAACTTTGCCCGCGAAGAAGGGCTGCCGATCGTTCCGCGTGGATCAGGGACCGGCCTCTCCGGCGGCAGTATTGCCGCACGGGGCGGGATCATCCTGTGCATGACCCGACTCAACCGCATCCTTGAGATTGACGAGGAAAACCTGACCGCGACGGCCCAGGCCGGGGTGGTCACCCTCGATTTTTTCAACGCATTGTCAGAAAAGGGGCTTTTTTATCCGCCCGACCCTGGTTCGCAGAAAATCTCCACGTTGGGTGGCAACATCGCCGAAGACGCCGGCGGCCTGCGCGGTCTCAAGTACGGCGTCACCCGTGATTACGTCATGGCGCTTAACGGCGTTCTCGGCGACGGCCTGACCTTTACCACCGGCGGCAAGAGCGTCAAGGATGTTGCCGGTTACGCGCTGAAGGACCTGCTGGTCGGCAGCGAGGGAACGCTCGGCATCATCACCGAGGCAACGTTCAAGCTGATTCCGCCGCCGCAGGCCAAGCGCACCCTGCTGGCCTACTTCAGGGACACCCGCACGGCGGGGCAAGCGGTGGCCAATATCATCGCCGCCAAGATCATTCCATCGACGTTGGAGATCATGGACAACGCAACGATCAGGTGCGTTGAGGGCTACGCCAAAATTGGTTTACCGCTGGAGATGGCCGCCCTGCTGCTGATCGAAGTTGATGGTCATCACGCTGCCGTCGTCGAGGAAGCCGATGACGTGCGTGCCGTGCTGGAGAGGGTCGGCGCTGCAGAAATCCACGAGGCGGCCGATGCCGAGCACGCCAACCAATTGGCAGCCGCACGGCGGACGGCCCTGTCCGCCCTGGCGCGGGTTTCCCCGACCACCCTGCTTGAGGATGCCACCGTGCCGCGCAGCCGCCTGGCCGAAACCTTCGACGAGATCGAACGCCTCAGCGAAAAATTCAAGCTCAAGGTCGGCACCTTCGGCCACGCCGGTGACGGCAACCTGCATCCGACCGTGCTTTGTGACGAACGCAACCGCGACGAGATGGAACGGGCCCACGCCTTCTACCATGAACTCTATGACAAGGTGCTGGCCTGGGGTGGCACCGTCTCCGGCGAGCACGGCATCGGCTTAGCGAAAAAAGACTACCTCGAGCGCCAGGTCGGTGCCGGCGGCGTCAATATAATGCGCCGCATCAAACGCAGCTTCGATCCGCACGGGGTTCTAAACCCAGGCAAGATCTTTAACGATGAGGCAACGGAGGAGAAGCGTGGCTGAGAAAAAGTGCCTCGGCAACTTCCCCCTTGCCGACGAACCGAATTACGAGGGGATGCTGCAATGCATGCGCTGCGGCTTCTGCCTGCCGACTTGCCCGACTTATGTCCTGACCGGTCGGGAGCGCTCCTCGCCGCGCGGCCGGGTTGCCCTGGCCAAAGCGGTCGCTGATGACCAGATCGACTTTACCGGCGCACTCAAGGAGGAGTCTTTTTTCTGCCTCGATTGCCGCGCCTGTTCCACCTCCTGCCCATCCGGCGTGCATGCCGGCCAGGTCATGGAAGCATGTCGCAACCAGGCCCAGGAGGCTTTTCCGCTGACCGGCGCTGTGCGCAAGTTCCGCGAGTTCATCCTGCAGCGCATGCTGCCATCTCCTGATCTGCTCGAAACCTCTATGCTGCCGGCCCGGCTCTACCAGAAGCTCGGCATCCAGTGGCTGATCCGTCATTCGCATATCCTCAAGCTCGGTCCGGAATGGATGGAAAAGGCCGAAGGGATGATGCCGGAGTTGCACCCGCCGCTGCGCCCGCAACTGCCCGAGGTCGTCCCGGCCGAAGGCGAGCCGCGCGGCCGGGTGGCATTTTTCCTCGGCTGCATCATGACCCTGATGTACCCGGAAGTGTCCAGGCAGACGGTGAAGGTTCTGACCAGCCAGGGCTTTGAGGTGGTGACCCCGAAACAGCAGAAGTGCTGCGGCGCGCCGCATCTGAATGAAGGCGACCGTGAGACGACCCGCAGCCTGGCCCGCCACAACCTCGATCTCTTCATGGAACTCGAGGTGGATGCGATCGTCACGGACTGCGCCGGCTGCGGCGCCGCCCTCAAGGAATACGAGGAGTTGCTCGAGGAATCCGGAGAACACGACAAGCTCGTCCTCTTCCACAGCAGGATCAAGGATATCAGCGAATTCCTCGCCGAGCAGGGGTTGCGCACTGACAAGCTAAAGCCGGTGGAAAAGGTGGTTACCTATCACGAGCCCTGTCATCTTTGTCACGCCCAGGGCGTCAGCAAGCAACCACGTGACCTGATCAAGGCCATCCCCGGCATCGATTTCCGCGAACTGAACGAGGCCAGCTGGTGCTGTGGCAGTGCTGCGACCTTCAGCCTCAAATACACCGGGGAAAGCCGGCAAATCCTCGACCGCAAGCTTGAAAATGTCCAGGCAACCGGTGCCGAGTTGCTGGTCACCGCCAACCCGGGCTGTCACCTGCAGCTTGCATGGGGCTTGAAGCAGGCTGGTATGTCGCAGGAAGTTGTGCATATAACGGAACTGCTGGGGATGGCGACGGGCGGAAAACCGCTGTGCTGAGTTTCAGTAGGACGCGGAAGCCATAAATCTTAAGTAAAAATAATATAAAAACGGGGACAGAGTATAAATTCTGTCCCCGTTGGCTTTTTTAGCTTTCCTCGCGCCGTGTTCCGGCCTCTATTTACTTAAAAGTTGAGCCATCTTTTCTTCGACCATTGCCAGGTGTTCCATCATCTTCTGGCGGGCGAGTTCCGGTTCATGCGCGGCAATCGCCTCCATTATATCACGGTGATGGGCCAGCAAAAGCTGGACGTGACCCTCCTGTTGATAAAATTCCATGAGGGCAACCTGGATGGTCGCGTGGAAGAGTGAGTGGATCGAGTCGAGGACATGCATTTGCAGGCTGTTGTGGCTGGCCGCGGTAATCGCATAGTGGAACTCGGCATCAACATCCGGACTCCAGCCGCCTTTTGCCGCGGCCTTCTTCATGATCGCGTAGAGTCGCCGCATTTCGGCAATGTCGGCGTCCGTCGCACGCTGGGCGGCCAGATACGCTGACCAGCTCTCCAGGCCCATGCGCACCTCCGCAAGGGACCTTAAAAGCTCCGGGTCACGCATCTCCACCAGCTTGGCCAGGGGGTTCATGATGCTTCCCTCGGTCAATGCCTTGACATAAGTCCCGCCGCCCTGGCGCGAGTCGAGGAAACCCATAGCTTCAAGGACCATGATCGCTTCGCGGACCGAAGGACGGCTGACGCCCAGCATGGTTGCCAGTTCCCGTTCTGACGGGATGCGGTCGCCCGGCTTGAGCTCGCCCTTGGATATCAGTTGTTTGATCTGGCTGACGATTTCTTCGGATATTTTCTTGGGTCGAATCGGCTCGAGGACAATGGTCATGCCTTTTCTCCAGTTGTGATTTGGTATGACCAATTTTCTAGCATAATCAGGGGGGTTTTACAATGCCAAAGCTGCAATGGATTAAGGAGCCTCCCCACTTGGAGGCAGTCCCTAGCCTCTGCCGCTCTTGTAACGTTTCAACCAGTGCTGGAATTCCACTTCTTCGTGTTCGAGTTCGAAGGCGTTGATCAGCCCGCGACGCAGAGCGACAGCCACGGCGCGATTGCGCAGGTTGAAGGCATCACCGACCTTGTCGCTCTGGAACTGGTCCTGGTCGAGACTCAGTTTGCCGTAAAGGGAATTCAGGCGGCTCTGGACGCCCCGGCGCGACAGGTAACGACGCTGGGCAATCAGGTTGTCGGTCAGCCCGAGGGAGATGTCGACCAGCGCCTCGTATTCAATGTCGGAAAGAGCCGTCTGGCTGTGCCCGGTCCGCCCCTGCACCTTGCGTACCTCCGGGTCGATCCAGCATTGGTCTTCAAAGAGAACGGTTGCCATGGCGGTCGAAATTTTTTCTCGTGGGCTGGACTTGAGGACATAACCGTAGACTGTCTCCGGTGGCACGACCTTGGCGAGGGAACGGACGTACATCTCGTCCTTGAACTGGCTCCAGAAGACGATTCGGGCTTGCGGCCGGCGCTCCCAGAGCGCCTTGGCAAAGTCAACCCCGTTCATATTCGGCATCTGGATATCACTGATCACCAGAGGCTCGTCATGGGCCAGGGCCAGTTCGAAAGCGACCTGACCATCGGGGGCGTGTTCAATCGTACACTCCTGCTCCCACTCCTCGACCATCTGCTTGAGAAATTCAAAATCTTTGGGGTTGTCTTCTGCTATGACAAGCGCGTATGGAGCCATGATGTCGTCTCCTGAAATGGTTGTAATCAGACAAGATGAAAATATTTAACGCGAAAGGTCCGGATCCTTGACCTGCAAGACCAGTTCAAAACGCGTCCCGGATGAAAACCGCGAGCTACGCCAGTTGACCTCTGCGCCGACCGCCCGGGCTCGTTCGCGAATGTTGTGCAGCCCTCTGCCGCCGGCCTGGTTCGGTAGCCGGGGGGCAGGGTCGAAGCCGCGACCATTATCTTCCACCGTAATAACCAGGGAGCCATTGCGAAGCCCCATGCCCACCTCGAACTGATTGGCATGCGCATGGCGCATGACATTATTTACGGCCTCGACAATGATCCGGTAAAGGGTGACCTGGGTCAGACGCGGCAGCTTGAGTGCTTCGACCTCATTATCGGCCAGGAAATGATACTCAGGACTATTGGGCGCCTCGCAGGTCTTCTCCAGCAATGATTCGACTGCTGCAGGCAAGCCGAGGATGTCAAGGGTCTGGGGATGCAGGTTATCCATTACGACCCGCAGGTTGGCCATTGCCCTCTGCAGGTCAGCTTCAATATTTGTTACATCTTCATTGCCGGGAGCCATCTCACGCATGTGCTCCAGCTTCCGCTTCACCGCCGAGAGGTCGGCAAGGGTCTGGTCGTGGATGTCCATGGCAATGCGTCGACGTTCCTCTTCGGCGCCTTCCAGAAGCTTTTCGGCGGCGACCACCCGGATCAGCTGATCGGTCATCTGGTTGATCGATACCGCCAGCCCGTCCAGTTCGTCACGCACCTTGTCCGGAGCGGGAGGCGGCGAGAAATCGCCGGCCGTAATACGGGCCGCACCGTCGGAAAGCACCTGTATCCGGCGCAGGATATGTCGGGCGAAAGTCAGCGAAAGCAGGATCCCCACCAGAATGGCAACCCCGAGCACGAGAATCGTGACAAAAGTAGTTTCAGCGACCAAGGTATCGATATCTTCGCGATGCAGGACGCTTAGATCATCCCGCTGCTCGTTCAACTTGGTGAGCTGCTCCATGATGAGCGGGTGCAGAACCTTGAGGGCGTCATTAAACTGTCCAAGCTGCAGGCCATATTCAGGGTTAAGGTCGACAATACTCTGTCGCATCAGGTTAATGGATGATGTCCCCATCAAACCGGTTTCCTGGAGGCGCTCAATTGACATCTCGAGGTGCTGATGGAGGTTCGCGATCTGCTCGAGGGCTCTCGGCTCAGGGAACTGGGCCTGGGCCAAGAAGCCGACGACGCCATGCATGCGCTGGGCAGCCATGTCGGCCTCGGCCAGGGCGATGAACGCGGTCCTGAGGTCCCTGGCTTTCTGCCGCTTGACCGAAATGTCCCAGTAGGTGAACTGCAGGAAGCCGAGCAACAGGGTCATCAGGCAGAGCACCGCCGCCGGAGCCATTATTATCTGGTGTTTCAAAGCGAGTCGCATAAGCAGAAAATAGCATAGAATATAATGCCGGGCACTGTGCAAATGCACAGTACTGAAAATATCGCGAACAGGTCAAATCAGGACTTTTCCCTGCAGGAAGGACTGATGTCGGCAAATCTTTGCAAAAAGGTTGGTTCGAAAGGACGAGATCGCTTGCCGATATATGGATAGTCAGTAATATTGTTAATGGTCAGGGAATTCCTGTGTCACTCACAATTAAACTGCAGCGGAGGAGACTGATGACTATTGCTGAACTTGCGCAAAACAACGGTCGGGATGGCAGGCCGGCCTACATCGCCGTTAATGGTACAATTTACGATGTCACTGCAAGCCCCCGCTGGCAGAACGGCCTGCACCCACCCGATCACCAGGCCGGGCAGGACCTGACTGAAGAACTGGCCTCTGCACCACATGTGCGCGCGGTTGTCGAGCGCTTTCCCGTGGTCGGCACTCTCGAGCCGGAAGTGCCGGTACAGACGACCGGAGGCAGCGGCAAGATAACTATCGGCATCATCATCGCCGCGGTGGTTATCGCCATAGTGATATTCCTGCTTCTTTAAACCCGGGGAGCGACATCGCAGCGGTCACTGGAAAATCTTCCGGCGGCACGATTTGCCCGCTTGATTTTTCGCTCGCGCTCGGTTATGATCCGCGCCATGTTCCGTTATGTGATTCTATTTGTCGGCATTATCTGGGCCAGCTTGCTGCTGCTATCATGGAGTGATCCATCAGAGACAGCGGCGCAGCCTGCACCAATTGTAAAAAACGCCTCCTGAAACCAGGAGGCGTTTTCAATTAATGCCCTGTATAATTCATTTTCGGGAAAGCTCTCGCATGGTCACTGTCTTTTACATCGGTCACCCTGACACGAGCCACGCCGGGCGAATTCGGCATCAATCGCATTGAGGACTTCCCATTTTTTAAGCGACCAGAGGGGCGCCAGCAACTGGGCTCTGGGACCATCACCGGTGAGGCGGTGGATAAGTGTCTCGCGAGGCAGTCGCTCGACGACATCAACAACCAGCCCGATATACTCCTCCTGGCCCAAAATTTCAATTTTACCCTCGGCATACAGCTGGCCGAGCGGTGTGTTTTTCAGGACATGAAGCAGGTGAAGCTTGACACCATCAACCTGCAGGTCTGCAAGGATGTCCGCGGTTGCCAGCATATCTTCACGATTCTCGCCGGGGAGCCCGAGGATTACATGCACGCAGATGTTTAGGCCACGTGATTTTGCCCGATGGTAGGCGTCGGCGAATGCAGCGTAATCATGACCGCGTTGAAGCCGCCTGAGGGTCCGGTCATGGCTGCTCTGCAGACCCAGTTCGAGCCAGAAATAAGTGCTCCGATGATACTCACCGAGCAGTTCAAGGATCTCCGGGGGGACACAGTCGGGCCGGGTGCCAACAGCAAGACCAACAACATCGTCGACGGCCAGGGCCTGATCATAAAGTGCGCGAAGTTGGTCGACTGGGGCGAGAGTGTTGGAGAAAGGCTGAAAATAGGCCATAAATTTACCGGCCTTGTACTTACGGCTCATGACCTCCTTGCCTTGCTCGATCTGCACCGCAACACTCGATTGGCGCTCGATACCGACGGCTCCGGAGCCATCCGGGTCACAAAAGAGGCACCCCGGCCCGGTCCGTCCTCCGGCGCGGTTCGGGCAACCGAAACCGGCATCGACAGAGACTTTGTGCACACGTACACCGAAATGTTTTTTCAGGTGCTCGGAAAAAAGCTGGTAAGGTTTAACTGACATAACAGGAGGACTATGCCATCGCCGCCATTCAAGTGCAACAGGGCAAAGCCTTTTCGTGATTGCAGCTCCCCTTCTGGTTGGTATAATGAACTGGGCCCATTCTGCCCCCAAGGAGCGTGCCATGGCGAATCTGCTGGTGATCGACGACGAAGGTGATATCCGCCACCTTTACGCGGCTGAGCTTGAAGACGAAGGCCATACGGTTGTTGCCTGTGGCAGCAGTCAGGAAGCCATGGAACAGCTGAGACATCAAGCCTTTGACCTGGTTGTTCTCGACATCCAGCTTAACCAGGAAAGCGGTCTGGAGTTGCTGCAGCAGATTACCCGGGAGCAAGAGAATATACCGGTTGTGCTCTGTACCGCATACAGTAGCTACAAAGACGATTTTTCTTCATGGCTGGCAGATGCCTACGTGGTCAAAAGCTCCAACCTTGATGAGTTGAAAAAAGAAGTCCGGCGCATTCTCGCGCAGCACTGATTCTGTCTCCGGAATATGAGGAGTTCTCATTGAAAGCCGTCATCATGGCAGGTGGCTTCGGCACCCGAATCCACCCGTTGACCATTAGCTTGCCCAAGCCGATGATCCCGCTGATCAACCGACCGATCATGGAGCATATCGTCAACCTGCTGAAATGCCACGGCATCACCGACCTGGTCCTGCTGCTTTTTCACCAGCCCGAGATCATCAAGAAATACTTCGGTGACGGCAGCGAATTCGGCGCCCACATCACCTACGTGACCCCGCTGGAGGATTACGGCACTGCAGGAGCTGTCAAAGCAGCGGCACGTCACCTGGATGAGCGCTTCATGATCATCAGCGGCGATCTTCTGACCGATTTTGACCTTTCAAAAGTGATCGACTTCCACAGCCGGAAACAGGCCCAGGCAACGATCACCCTGACTTCGGTGACGGATCCCCTGCAGTTCGGGGTGGTCATAACCGACAAGGACGCCCGCATTACCAAGTTCCTTGAGAAGCCAGGCTGGGGGGAAGTCTTTTCCGACACAATCAACACCGGCATCTACATCCTGGAGCCGGAGGTCCTCGACCTGATCCCTGAAGGAGAAAACCGGGACTGGGCCAAAGACGTCTTCCCCAAGATGCTCGAAACCGGCGCGGCCCTGTATGGTTGCAATATGCAGGGGTACTGGGCCGACATCGGCAACCCGGAAGCTTACCTCGAAGCGAGCCGGGACATTTGCCACGGCAAGGTCTCCGTGCAAATCCAGGAGCCACCGGTCGCCGGGGAGGACCGCATCTTTGTCAGCCCTGACGCCGAGGTTGACGAGCAGGCAACGCTCTCCGGCATGGTTGTTCTCGGCGGCAACACCAGGATCCAGGGCAATGCCCAACTCACTAACTCCGTCGTCGGACGCAACTGCCTGATCGAGGACGAGGTCATCATGGAGGATGCCGTCCTGTGGGACAATGTTTATATCAAGGCCGGCACAAGGGTGACCGGTGCCAACCTCGGCCACCGGGTGCGGGTCGGGCAACGGACCCTGATCGAGAACGGGGCGATCATCGCCGATGAAACCACGGTCGGTGATGATGTCAACATCCGTCCGAATATCAAGATTTGGCCACGCAAGGTCATCGAGAACGGCTCGACGGTTTCCGGGAACATGATCTGGGGTGAGAAGTGGCGCAAGAGTCTCTTCGAGGGTGCAGTGGTGCGCGGCATGACCAATATCGAGATGACCCCGGAATTTTCGGCCCGGCTCGGTGCCGCCTACGGGTCGACCCTGCCCAAGGGCAGTTATGTTCTGGCCGGTCGTGATGCGATACGCTCATCACGCATGCTCAAACGCTCCTTTGTCGGCGGCCTGCTCTCTGCGGGCGTCAGTGTCCGGGACGTCAAGATGATCTCCCTGCCGGTCCTGCGTTACAAACTGACCACTTTCGGCGAGGTCGGCGGCATTCATTTCCGCCAGTCGCCTGAGGACCAGGCCGCAACGGAAATCATCTTTTTCGGTAACAACGGCAACGAGATCTCGTCCGACACCGCAAAAGGTATGGAGCGCATCTATTTCAAGGAAAACTTTCGTCGCGCCCATCATTCCGAGCCTGGTGGGATCGAAGAGCTGCCGCGCATTTACGATTTCTATCGCGAAGGGTTCCTGCGCGGCCTTGATCGCAACCTGTTAAAGAAAGCGGCACCCAAGGTGGTCCTCGACCTCAACCATTCCCCTGCCGCCGACCTCCTACCCGATCTGCTCAGCGATCTGGGCTTCGAAGTTACCGAGCTGAATTCCCACGTTCATGAAAAATCGATGGACATCAGCGCAGATGAGCTCGATGCAGCACTGGACCGTCTGAGCAGGATTGTCAAGACCCTCGAAGCCGATGCCGGCTTCTGGATTGGCCCTTCGGGAGAGAAAATTCGCCTGGTCAGTGGCAGCGGTCGGATTTTTTCCAGCCGCGAGGCGTTGAGCACCTTGACGGTTCTGGTCTGCGGTGCAGAGGATGAGGGCTGCCTGGTTGTGCCAGTCGCCGCACCCCAGGCCGTGGACGATTTTGCCAAGGGCAAAGGGTTGAGCGTACAGCGAACGCGCTCCGATGGCCACTCACTGGTCGAGGCAGCCAGCAACCGCCATGTCCGCCTGGTTGCCTCGATGGATGACCGTTTCGGCTTCCCGGGCTTCCATCCGCACTTTGACGGTCTCTTTTCGGTGGCCAAGATAATGGAGCTCAGTGCCCGGTCCGGGCTGTCGTTGGATGGAGCATTTGCCAAACTCCCCAGGCACACCTATTATCATCTGCAGCTACCCTGCCCATGGGAAAACAAGGGGGGGCTGATGCGGCGCATGAGCGAGGATGCCGTAGACCGGCAGGCCTCTTTTACCGACGGGGTGCGGATCGATACGGAACGGGGCTGGGTTCAGGTCCTCCCTGACCAGTATCGGTCTGTCGTCCATATCTATGTTGAAGCGATCGATACCGCCGATGCTGACGCTTTAAGTGATCAATACCATGGCAAGGTGTCCGGTTGGCTGGCTGAACTTTCGGCGGGATAAACCGCTCGAGCGTTCACATTGCATTACTAATCTCATATCCGGAAGGGTTGGAAATTGTCTGAATTTCGATGGGACCCCCTCAAAGGGGCATGGGTCATCACTGAGAACCGTCGCGCTCGTCAGTCTCGTGAGTTCATTATAGAACGTCAGCAGACGCCGGTTACGGTCTGCCCTTTCTGTCCGGGACAGGAGAGCAAAACCCCCGCGGAAGTTTTCGCTCTGAGGCCGGACGGCATGCAAGCTGACAGTTCGGACTGGCTGGTCAGGGTGGTGCCGAATAAATTCCCGGTGTTGAGGATCGAGGGTGAACTGCAGCAGCACGAGTTTGGTTTGTACCGCAACATCCCCGGTGTCGGCGCCCATGAGGTTATTATCGAAACGCCGGATCACCACCGAAGCCTCGCGCACCTGGAAATTCGGGAAACGGCCGGTGTCCTGCAGGCGTATCGTGCCAGGCTTCTTGACCTGAGGCAGGATTTACGCTTCCGTTACCTGCAAATCTACAAAAACCATGGTGTTGAAGCCGGCGCACCGCTCCCTCATGCTCACTCGCAACTCATGGCCGTACCCATTACACCGCCGGTGATGCGTCGAGAACTGAACACCTGTCGGGGGCATTTTCTCGAAACAGGCCGTTGCCTGATATGCGATTTGCTGGCCCAGGAAATTGAAGATGGCAGGCGCGTGGTCTACAACGATGGTCAGTTCCTGGTCCTGGCGCCCTACGCCTCATGTTTCCCTTTTGAGCTCAACCTCTTCCCGATCCAGCATAACCATGATTTCGCGTTGCAGAGCGACGAGGAACTCCTGTCCTGTGCCAAAGCGCTGCAGAATATGCTGCGTCGGCTCTACAGTCTGCTTGAGGATCCTCCCTTCAACTTCATTCTGCATACGGCACCACCTATCAAAGCACAAAACAGTAAGCCCGGTAATTGGGAGACTCTCCCCCGTGATTATCACTGGCACATCGAACTGGTCCCGCGTCTCAACCAGATCGCCGGTTTTGAATGGGGCAGCGGCTTCTTCATCAACCCCCTGCCACCTGAAGATGCCGCGGCATTCCTGCGGGCCATTGATCCGGACCTGAGATTCTGACCGACTTGCGATCATGCGCATCCTCATAGAGAGCAATACCAACTGACATGTCTCAACGTCTTGACAACAAACTGCTTCTGAATCGACGCTTCCTGCAACAGCTCCAGAGGGCAGGCCTGGCTGAGCTGGCCCGGGGTTTGTCTGATATCAACGCGGCCCGCCGGTTTGCCATGTGGCACAAAAAGTCGGGCGTTGACGTATACCTCTTCGCCTTGCTGAACTCGGCAACCAGGCAAACGGCCCTGCATTACTTCTCCCGCCTGGGTCTGCATCCCGGAGTTGACCTGGTCAAGATAGCCGGCCGGAGCCATGCGGTGCCGGAGCTCACCAAGATTTACCGCCTGTTCCCGGAGCTCTATCCGAACCGGAAGCTGAACCAGGCCAAGGAGCCCGACAACACGCCCTCCCGCCGGGCCTCCAGGCTGCGCCTGCTCGCCGAACTGTTTCTCCTCGAGACCCTGGCAGACAACCCGGCAGCACAAGCCTTCCGGCCCCTGTTTGACGATGCAGGGCTCTGTGAGAAGTTCGATTATCACGCCCTGATTGCAAAGCTCGACAGGATCATGCAGCCCGGGCTGGGTTCTATCAGTGCCGAGAAAAAACTTTCCGAGCTCCTGAAAAGCCCGATGCGGGCGGCACCGTCCAGCCTGGCGGGGCAGGTCGCCTATATCATCAAGCATTGGTCGCCGTGGCTACCGCCAGAGCTGGTCGCCGAGCTGCAGGTTGCCGGGGCTATCAGTGTCGAAGAGAGCCAGCCGCGCCTGTCCGGCCCTGGCCCGGCACCGATGCCTCTGTTCGGCAAGGAAGACGGCAGCGATTCTCCTGCAGCGTTCAGCGCCGATATCGACTGGATGTCCAGTGCCGTTTTGCTGGCAAAATCGATTTATGTCTGGCTTGACCAGCTCAGCAATCGCTATCAGCGTCCCATTACCACCCTTGCCGACATCCCCGAAGAGGAGCTGACTCGACTGGCCCACTGGGGGTTCAACGCCATCTGGCTGATCGGCATCTGGGAACGGTCCTCTGCCTCAAGGGAAATCAAGCGACTGTGCGGCAACCCGGAAGCAGAAGCCTCTGCCTATGCCCTCTACGCTTATCGCGTTGCCATGGACCTGGGAGGAGATGCTGCGTTGGCGGAACTGGAAGCCCGCTGTCGCCGTCATGGCCTCCGCCTCGCCTGCGACGTTGTCCCCAATCACACCGGCATCGATTCCGAGTGGGTCCTGCAGCACCCGGACTGGTTTTTACAGACCGAATCGCCGCCATACCCGGGTTATCGCTTCAATGGTCCTGACCTCTGTGATGCCGAGGGCGTCAGCATCCGCATCGAGGACGGTTACTGGGACAACAGCGATGCGGCAGTGGTCTGTGAGCACCATGACCACTACACTGGTCGTCGCCGCTACATCTACCACGGCAACGATGGTACACACATGCCCTGGAACGACACGGCCCAGCTGAACTTCCTGCTGCCGCAAGTGCGTCAGGCCATGAGCGACCTGATCATCAGCATCGCCCGGCGCTTCAGCATGATCCGCTTTGACGCCGCGATGACCCTGGCGCGCAAGCATTTTCGCAGACTCTGGTTCCCGCCCCCGGGCGGCAGTGCCGGCGTACCGTCACGCTCCGCTTTCTGGATGACCGATGCAGACTTTGCCGAAGCCTTCCCAGTTGAGTTCTGGCGGGAAGTCGTTGACCGCGTCAATCGTGAGGCTCCCGACACCCTGCTGATCGCTGAGGCCTTTTGGCTGATGGAGAGTTACTTCGTACGCAACCTGGGCATGCACCGGGTCTATAACAGCGCCTTCATGAACATGCTCAAGCGCGAGGAGAATGCCAAGTACCGAAAAATTCTCAAGGACATCCTCGCCTACAATCCGGAGATCATGAAACGCTACGTGAACTTCATGAACAACCCGGACGAAGCGACCGCCATCGAGCAGTTTGGCAGTGGCGACAAGTATTTCGGTGTCGCAGTCCTGCTGGCCACCCTGCCGGGGTTGCCGATGTTCGGACATGGTCAGATCGAGGGGTTCCGGGAAAAATACGGCATGGAGTACCGTCGTGCCTACTGGTCAGAGACACCGGACACCGGTTTCGTTGCCCATCATGAAAGGCAGGTTTTCCCCCTGCTGCGCCTGCGTCGGGGCTTCTCCGGGGTCGAAAATTTTTCCATGTATGATTTCACGACAGGATACGGTATCGATGAAAACGTCTTTGCTTTCAGCAACGGCCCGCCCGGGCAGAAAATTCTCGTAGTTTACAACAATACCCTGAATGCCACCCATGGCCGGCTGCACCACGCCACGCCGAAGGCGTCCGCAGAGCATGAAGGGACTGCACATGCCATGCCCGTCCTTCGCCAGGAACTGGGCCTGGGCGCCGGGCAAGGACAGTTCTGTCGCTTTCGTACCCTGCAGGGCAATGAGTACCTGCTGCACATCGACCAGCTGACCGACGGTCTGGAACTGCATCTGAACGGTTATGAACATCGGGTCTGCCTGGATTTCCGGGTGTTCGACGACCAGGATGGCTTCTGGCTGGCCCTGCATCAGAAACTGCAGGGCCAGCCCGTGGATAATCTCGACCGGGAGCTACTGCGACTGCGCTACCAGCCGCTCTGGCACGCCATGACTCGACTCCTCGACCCGGAACGCCTGCATGTGCTGACCGACGGCCTGGGGGTGACCCCGCAACCGAAACCAGTCAGGGCAACGGTCAAGGTACTGCTTGATGAGCTCGACTCGCTTGTCTCTGAACTGCGGGTTGCTGCAGATATTCAGAAGTCTGCGCCACCACCCGCCGGGCTCAAGAACTTTTTCAAAAAGCTTCCCGCCTGGCTGATCCGGATAGCCAAAGCCGAAATACCCGTACAGCTTCTGCACGAGATGTGGCAGGGCAAAAACGACCGCCCAGGACTGGGTTCCGCCGTCCTTAGCTGGCTTCTGCTACACGACCTGGGCCGGCAACTGGGGCTGGCAGACGACCGGCAATGCCTGGACCTGCTTCGTCGCTTCGGCCTCGACTTTGCATGGCAGGAAAGCTCTACTTCACAGGCAGAGACCAGAGATGTCTTCCTCGGCATGCTGTTGATGCAGATACCAGCACAACCTCTTCACCCGGCCACCAGCGACCCGGTCTTTGCAGAGTTCGTCACAGACCCGAAGAATGCCGGCCTGCTCGGCATCAACCACCACGCCGGCCAAAGCTGGTTCGCCAAGGAAGGGCTGGCCGCCATGGCAGGCGCCGTTGCATTCCAGGCTGCCCTGATGCACCTGTTGTCCCCGGACACCACCGAAGAGCCGGACATCACGGCCGCCCTCATCCCTGAACGGTTGCGTGAACGCCTGGCGCGCGCCGCTGCCGTGGGTTACCGACTGGATAAATTCCTGCACCTGGGGTAATATGCCTGCCTGTTATGACTCTCTTGAACAACAGTGAATATAATGGCTGAGTCGCCTCTGAAACTTCTCATGGTTGCATCGGAGGCAGCGCCCTTTGCCAAAACTGGAGGGCTCGCGGATGTCGTTGGCTCTCTGCCTCCGGCCCTGCACGCTCTCGGTCACGATGTACGCCTGATCATCCCATGGTATCGTTCCGTGCGCAAAGCCATTGGGAATCTCCGGGCCGGTCGAAAAAAAATCGCAGTAACCATGGGTGGCCGGGTTTACCAGGTCTCCTGGCGCACCGGAGAAAACCGGGGCGTGCCGGTTTACTTCCTCGACTTCCCGGAGTTCTACGATCGCCCAGGGCTCTATGGTGAGCAGGGACAGGATTACCCGGACAACGCCGAACGCTTCGGTCTGCTCAGCCGGGCTGCCCTGGAGCTCGCCCGGCAAATCGATTTTGCTCCGGACGTCATCCATGCCCATGACTGGCAGACCGGCCTGGTTCCGGTTTACCTGCACCGGCATCTTTGGCGTGACCCCTTTTTCGCCGGCACCGGCAGTCTTTTCAGCATTCACAATCTTGGCTACCAGGGCGTCTTCCCCCTGGAATCGGCACATCTCCTCGACCTCGACGATCTCTTGCTGGCCCCCGATGGTCCCGAATATTACGGGCAGATATCCCTGTTGAAGACCGGCATCAGCTTCGCAACCCACGTCAACACAGTCTCCCCTACCTATTGCAGGGAGATCCAGACCCCGCAACAGGGGATGGGGCTGGACGGGCTTTTGCGCTCGCGAGGTGATCACCTGCACGGGCTCCTTAATGGCCTGGATGGAAACCTCTGGTCACCGGTCCACGACAAGGCGCTGGCGAGCTGCTACTCCGCGAAAAAGTTGTCGGGCAAGAAAGAGTGCAAAAAACAACTGCAGAAGGAACTGGGGCTGAAGCTCTTGCCAAAGACTCCGATCGTCGCCATGGTCACGCGTATCGATTCCCAGAAAGGGATCGAGCTGGTTCTGGAAAGCTGGGACAAGCTGATGCGGCCCGACCTGCAACTGGTGATCCTCGGCACCGGCAACCCTGATTTCGAACGTCGCCTGGTCGAGGCCGCAAGTTACTATCCCGGCAAGGCCGCGGTTATGCTGAAATTCGACGATGCCCTGTCGCGGCGCATCTACGCCGGCAGCGACATATTCCTGATGCCGAGCCGTTACGAGCCATGTGGTCTGGGGCAGCTGATTGCACTGCGCTACGGCTCCGTTCCCGTTGTCCACGCGACCGGCGGTCTGGCTGACACGATCAGTGATCCGCTCGACCCGGCACGCCGGGCCAATGGCTTCGTCTTTCAAGAGTACCGGCACAGCAGCCTCCTGGGCTGCCTGGACCGGGCGCTCAAGACTTATGCAAAAACTGATGCATGGCGGACAATCATGCTGCGGGGGATGAACCAGGACATGTCCTGGCAGCAGGCCGCCGGCGAATACGTCAATCTCTACCGGATGTGCACGAGGGAAGCCCGATGACCGATCAGCAGGACAACACCAATAACCCGGAGCCAGAGGTGCCGGCGGCACCGGAGACGAAAGCCGGACAGGAGCGTTTTCCGGAGCTCGTTGAACTGGAGGAGAAAATCCAGCGGCGTCTGCGCAGCAACCAGCGTTTTCTGGAGCGTTTCATGGATGAAGACTTCGATGATCTCGAACGACGACGAACCGGACGGTATCGTCGAAGATGATGAGCAGGACCTGGATGAGGAACTTTAACCTGGCGCAGGTTTAAGAACGGGACAGAGTGTCGAGATACTCCTGCCACTCGGTCGGCAGCAGGTCGCGTTTGCGCGTGTTGCATTCCTTGCAGGCAGGCACACAGTTGCCGCGGGTGCTGCGTCCGCCCCGAACCAATGGCACGACATGATCTAAGGTCAATTCGCCAGGAGCATTCCTGGTCCCGCAATAGTGGCAGATGCCGGTGGCGATCCGGTTCCTCCACCATTGGGTGCGTCGAAGTTCGCGGGCTTTTTGCCGCTCGCGGCGCAGTTGCTCCTCGGGGACGTCGCTGTAGAAGTTCATGAAAAAAAGCATACAGAATTCAGTATCCAGAATACAGTAGAAAATTCATCGATCCTTGCAGGCCAGTGACTGCTCCGTTGCATGCCGGATATGATACCGGGTTCCGGTTTGAACAATCTCTTTATTCCGGATTCTGAATTATGTATTCTTGGCACTTGTTTTTACCGCATTTATCCAAGGACCATTTGATGAACATTATCATCGTCGGGGCCGGCCAGGTCGGCTACTTTCTCTGCGAACGGCTCTCTTTGGAAGGGCACGAGGTCACCCTGATCGACCGTGATCAGGATCATCTCAATGCCGCCCAGGACCGTCTCAACGTGCTCGGCATCCACGGCAATGGTGCCAGTGCCGAGACCATGGAACTGGCCGGGATCAAGTCTGCTGACATCGTCATGGCTGTTACCGATCTCGACGAGGTCAACATCCTGGCCTGTTTGCTGGCCAGGGAATACGGCGTCGGCAAACGGATTGCCCGCGTCAAAAGCATCGATTACCTGAGCCGGGGAGCGGTCCTTTCCAGGGACAAACTCGGCATCGACCTGATGATCAACCCGGAAGATGCGGTTGCCGATGAACTCGCCAACCTTGCCGGACGCGCCGGAACCTTCGACGTGGCTGAATTCGTCGGCGGACAGATCCAGTTCCTCGGCTATCGCATCACCCAGGAAAGCCCACTGTGTGATCTGACCCTGAAGGAGCTCGGTGAAATCCGCGGCATCTACCGCTTTGTAGTCGTTGCCATCACGCGGCACGGTCATACCATCATTCCGCGTGGGGATGACACCATCCAGGTCGGCGACAGCATCTTTATCTTTGCCCACAAGGAAGAGCTGCCGGCAATCCAGTACATGTTGCAGATCAAGGAGGAGACCAGGCGTGGCGCGCAAAAGGCTTTCGTCCTTGGTGGAGGGCGGATCGGCCTGCGCGTCGCCCGCAACCTCGAAGAGCGCAATTTCCATGTCCGCCTCGTGGAGCGTGACCAGCTGCGCTGCGAAAAACTCTCGGCAAAGCTGAAAAAGACCATGGTCATCCATGCGGAAGGCACGGACATTCGCGTTTTGCTCGATGAAGGGGTCGCCGACGCCGATGTCTTCATTGCCGCAACGGATAATGATGAGACCAATATCCTCTGTTCGCTGCTCTGCAAGCGCCACGGCACGCATCGCACCCTGAGTCTGGTCAACCGGCCGGAATTTCTCGATCTGGCACCCTCTCTTGGCGTCGACGCCTGCGTCTCGCCAAGACTTGCCGCAGCCGGAGCGATCCTGAAGTTCGTCCGTCGAGGCAATGTTATTTCTCTCGCTACGATCGAGGGTAGCAATTCCGAGGTCCTTGAAATCGAGGTCAAGCAGGGTAGTCCGATCATCAACACCCCGCTCAAGGAACTGCACTTCCCGCGCGATGCGATCATCGGTGCCATCGTTCACGAGAAAGGCTATGAAATTCCGGACGGCGAAAGCTGCCTCAAAGCTGGTGACCGGGTATTGGTGTTCGCCCTGCCCGAAGCGCTCGCCAAGGTGGAAAGGTTCTTCGAATAGATGAACGTCACCCTGACTCTGCGCATACTCGGAGCTTTGCTGCTGTTTCTGGCCATGGCCCTGCTCGTCCCGGTGCCTTTCTCGTGGTTCTACGGCGACGGCGCGGCCGGGGCATTTTTCCTTTCGGCCATCATTTCGGCGGGCTGTGGCGGCCTACTCTATAGCCAGTTCCGTTCGGAAACCGACCTGTCCGTGCGCGAAGGGTTTGCCGTTGTCACTTTCGGCTGGACCTTCTTTGCCCTGTTCGGGGCCCTGCCATTCGTCTTTTCCGGGGCAATCCCTTCCTATCTCAACGCGTTCTTCGAGACGATGAGCGGCTTCACAACCACCGGCTCGACGATCCTGACCGACATCGAGGCGATGCCCCCCAGCCTGCTGCTGTGGCGCTCGCTGACCCAGTGGCTCGGCGGCATGGGAATCATCGTTCTCTCGCTGGCGATCCTGCCGATGCTCGGCGTCGGCGGCATGCAGTTGTTCAAGGCCGAGGTGCCGGGCCCGACCGCCGACCGTTTGAAACCACGTATTCAGGATACCGCCAAGCTTCTCTGGGGGGTTTACGTGCTCCTGACCGGTGCTGAAGTCATCCTGCTGATGGCCGGCGGTATGGGCTTTTTCGATGGCATCAATCATGCCTTCACCACCATGGCCACCGGTGGGTTTTCGACCCGCAATGCATCCGTGGCCGCCTATGACAGCGCCTTTATCGACTGGGTCATCACCCTCTTCATGTTCCTGGCCGGGGTCAACTTCTCGCTGCACTACCTGGCTCTGCGTGGCAAGCTCGGCGACTTCATCCGCAACGAGGAGTTCCTTTTC
>CAWGUB010000017.1:0-211180 GCA_963825575.1 uncultured delta proteobacterium | reverse complement strand
ACTCAAACTTCAAATCTATTGTCTAACTCGGACAAAAACACTTTCCAGGAAGGCCGCCACATAAAAAGTCAGAAAGATAAGCAACAGCCCTTCTGCTATGCTGTTTACCAATGGTGGTAATGTGGAAAAAATAAAGATTGCAGCTACGAATGCATTACACAAAAATATTTTATGCAATTGAAACATAATGTCTACCTCATGACTCGGGATTAAACGAAACAATACCTAACTAGAATAGTATTCTAAGCATGAGGTATGCCAAAAAATAAATCCTATAAATATCAGCGACTTGAAACTTTAAATAGAAATAAATTAAGATGAATTATGTTATTTCGCTAGATTGAAAGTGAAATAACAAGGCAAACATGAAGTCCCAGAATCTACATTTATAAAACACGAAAGCCATCAATCTTCGGATCGGTGGCTTTTCCTACATTGCAGTGTATTCAAGACAAAGGACTTTTCTAATGATTTAGATCAGCCAAAGTTGCTGGCACAACTTCCGAGACATCCGAATTTATCTTTCGACCTCGCTTCCTGTATATTGACATGTGTCCCATCCACCGAGGGTTCTCTCTGCAAGTGATCCATTCGTGCTTCACAATCTAGGGCCATAATCTACACCTCCTTCCAAATATAACCAATTAAGTCATATATATACGGTATTTTTTATCTTGACGGTGAACTGCCGTGGGTGTATTTTGATAACGGTTTTCATTTTCATCATACAAATTATTCAATCCTGATAAATCCACAAAGCATAGAGACGGTTTAAAATCACCCGGGTCCCATTGTGACAACCCCACAGGAGCACTACCATGCAATACCATCTTGGACAATTGTCAGTCGGCGAAAAAGCCATCGTAAGTGGTTTCGCAAAAGGGCAGAAAGAGTATCGTGCCAAGCTTCTGGCCATGGGCCTGACTAAAGGCATTGAGCTTGAATTAACCAGAGTTGCTCCTCTGGGTGATCCGCTGGAAATCAGTGTCCGGGGGTTTTCCTTGAGCTTGCGCAAGGCGGAAGCGGCAATGGTGCTGGTGGAAAGGAGTTGAACGCGATGCAGAAAAAGTGCCTCAGAATTGCAGTGGCGGGTAATCCCAACTGCGGCAAGACCACCCTCTTTAACGAGTTGACCGGTTCCCGTCAGATGGTGGGCAATTGGCCCGGTGTGACCGTCGACCGCAAGACCGGCGTGTACTCTTTTGAAGGCCACGATTTCGAGCTGGTCGATATTCCTGGTATCTATGCACTGTCTGCCCTTTCTACAGATGAAAAAGTTGCCCGAGATTATATCTTGTCAGAAGACTACGACTTGATCATCAATATTGTCGATGCGGCCAACATCGTGCGAAACCTTTATCTGACCACGCAGCTTCTGGAAATGCGCGTGCCTATGATCGTCGTTCTGAACAAGATGGATGTCGCCAAGGCAAGGCAGATAAGAATTGACACGCAAGAGCTCTCGGATCGACTGGGCGTACCAGTTGTGCCAATTGCAGCCTCAAAGCGTAGCGGCCTGACGCTGCTGAAGAAAACCATTCATCAATCTGCCGAACAAAACCCAATTTCGAAGGCTGATGTGATTTACCCGGTCGAAATCCAGGAAGCCGCCACCATACTGGCTGATCAGGTCCGTACTTTAGCGAATGAAAAAAGCCTCAGAGCCGACTGGCTGGCAATGAAGCTTTTGGAAGATGACCCTGAATTTGTGAATATTCTGGATGCTGCGACTGCTTCTGATCTTGAAAAACAGCAACAGAAAATTACCCGTCATTTGGATGATGACGCTGACATCGCGATCGCCGATGCGCGCTATGGGTTTATCCATTGGCTCACAGAAAGTGCCGTGTCGCACACCACCAAGGTAGGCCGGACGCTAACCAACCAGATCGACAAAGTGGTTTTGAATCGTGTTTTGGGCCTGCCAATCTTTCTGCTGATGATGTACCTGACCTTCATGTTCACCATCAATGTCGGCGGTGCCTTTATCGACTTCTTTGACATTGCCTTCGGTGCAATTTTTGTCGACGGTATGGCAGAGTTGCTGGGCAATATCAATGCCCCTGCATGGTTGATTGGAATCGTTGCCAGCGGCATCGGTGGCGGAATCCAGACGATGGCAACCTTTATCCCGCCAATCGGGTTCATGTTCCTGGCCCTGGCCGTTTTGGAAGGCTCCGGCTACATGGCACGCGCTGCTTTCGTCATGGATCGTTTCATGCGAATGCTCGGTCTGCCAGGCAAGTCGTTTGTGCCGCTGTTGGTCGGCTTCGGTTGCAACGTTCCGGCGATCATGGCCACCCGGACCCTGGAGAACCAGAGGGATCGCACCCTGACTATCATGATGAACCCGTTTATGAGCTGTGGAGCGCGCTTGCCGGTCTATGCTCTGTTTGCCGCCGCATTCTTTCCGACGGGCGGCCAAAACGTTGTCTTTCTGCTCTACCTGGCCGGGATCGGTTTTGCTGTTCTGACTGGCTTGATCCTCAAATACACCCTGCTCAAGGGAAGCATCACTCCTTTTGTCATGGAACTGCCGCCTTATCATGTACCGACCATCAAGTCTGTGTTGCTGCGCACCTGGGACCGGCTGAAGTCTTTCCTGCTCAAAGCCAGCCGCATTCTGATTCCAATGGTTGCCATCTTGGCGTTGCTCAATACCATGTCGATAGACGGCACCATCGGCCACGATGACAGCAAGGAGTCTCTGCTCTCGACAGTCAGCCGTACTTTGACACCAGTCTTTGCCCCGATGGGGATCAAGCAGGACAACTGGCCCGCAACGGTCGGTATTTTCACAGGGGTTTTCGCCAAGGAGGCTGTCGTCGGCACCCTCGATGCAATCTATCTACAGAACGAACTTCAAGAAGAGCTTGCCGCAGGTGGCGAGGCAGAGGCGTACAGCCTCAACGCGTCTCTGATAGAAGCGGTGCAGACCATCCCGGAAAACCTGGCCGGGGTTGTCGATACTCTCACCGACCCTCTGGGTTTGAACATCGGAGACACCAGTTCCATTGAAATAGCCGCCGAGGCGCAGGCCGTTAGTGCCGGGACCTTCGGTGCTATGGGCAGACTGTTTGACGGCAAGATCGGCGCTATCGCCTACATGCTGTTCATCCTCATGTACTTCCCCTGCGTTGCGGCCATGGCCGCTGTCTACCGCGAAACCAACATGCGCTGGACAGCTTTTATTGCTGTCTGGACAACTGGTCTGGCTTATGTCTCGGCAACCAGCTTTTATCAACTGGCGACCTTCGAAAGGCATCCAAGCTTCTCTACGGCCTGGCTGGCCGGTTGCGCGTTGCTATTTGTAGTCGTCGTGTTGGTGATGCGTGTCATGGGGAAAGAATCCCGTGGTTCTGGCGTGACTGTTCCGGTTAAGGGTTGAAATTAATGCAACATTGATTCGGGGCCTGTCCCCCGGTTTGACAAGGAGAAAAAAATGACTCCCAGTGAAGTAAAACGCTACCTGTCAGAACGTAAGGTCGCACCTTTGAACGATATTGCCGTTCATTTTGATATGGAACCGGACGCTGTGCGCGGAATGCTTGGCCACTGGATCAGAAAAGGTCGTGTACGGCTCCATCAGGAAGATCGATGTAGCAGTGACGGTTGCTGTGGTGGTTGCAGTGAACAGGTCAAGGAAGTTTACGAGTGGTTGCAGTAATCATTGAGGGATTGTTGCATGCATATTCACAATCTTGATAAATGGCGGCATGGGCACAATTTCTTTGTGCCCCGTGAGCAGAGTGAGAAAAACACTTTTATGGTGATGAGTCTGACGGCCGTAACTATGGTCATCGAGATTATTGCCGGAATTGTGTTCGGCTCGATGGCGCTACTGGCTGACGGTTGGCACATGGGCACTCATGTCGCGGCCTTTCTGATCACCCTGTTTGCCTACCGATATTCACGTAAAAATGCCAACAATCCTGATTTCAGCTTTGGCACTGGCAAGATCAATGTGCTCGGAGGGTTCGCCAGTGCCGTCGCTCTTGCAGTGGTTGCCCTGATGATGGCTGTCGAATCGGTGGGGCGTTTCTTTTCTCCGGTGGAAATACATTATGGCCAATCGATACTGGTTGCTGTGGTCGGTCTTACGGTCAATGTTGTCAGCGCTTTTTTACTGAATGATAACCACGGGCACGATCATCACCATGGGCACAGTCACGGCCATGAGTATCATCATGAAGACCACAATCTCAAAGCTGCCTACTTTCATGTCCTGGCCGATGCCTTGACGTCTGTTCTGGCGATCATTGCTTTGCTCTTTGGCAGTCTCTTCGGCTGGTGGGTGCTGGATCCATTGATGGGAATTGTTGGTGCTCTGGTAATTACCCGATGGGCCTGGGGGCTCCTGAAGGAAAGCAGCGCCATCCTGCTTGATGCCGGAGTCAAAAGTGAAGTGCGTGATGAAATTCGAGAGTTAATTGAAGCAGATGCAGACAACCGGATCACCGATCTTCATGTCTGGAAAATAGGGCCACAACACCTCGCGGTGCTATTGACTCTGGTCACCCACCACCCTCGTTCGGCAAGCGAATACAAGCAATTGCTGGCCGGCTTATACCAAATCAAACATATTTCCATTGAAGTCATCAACTGCGGGGATAAGCCTTGTATCGCACTGGAGCAAGCCGTCTGAAATGTTTTCTTGCGAAAGCTAAAACTCGGCTCTCGTGGCACCTCTTTTCCATAAGCCACGATATATATCAAAACCCACTGGCACAGTTGACGGCTTACTGCAAAATCCTCTCGCAGCTAATTATTGGATTATCTGGGATTTTTAATATGCATTATTAGCAGTTCCTCCCAGTGCCCACTACCGTCCAACTCGGGGAGCCATAATAAAAACAGGGGCTTGTAGTTGTTCACTACAAGCCCCTTTGTTATTGGTCAAGACTCCAGGTAGCCAAAAAGGTAGCCACTTTTTCTGATTACCCCTACCTCAACCATCTGCTTCAGTAGCAGCAAGGCACATGAGCGATTGCCCATGCAGACCTCTTTGGTGTCTCTCCCTCACCCTACCCCCAGACCCCTCCTGAGTAGCCAGGTTCTTAATAAATAGGGCCCCATACCCAGCCACAATGCCGCCAATTTTCAGAATCAGTTTTTCTTAACTGCCCTATTCCCTTGGAATTATTTCACATAAAATGTTATCAATAGTTGGTCAAGGGTGGTTATGAAATGGCTTGATCCACAAGATAAGGCCCCCAAGTTATCAACGGCCTATTTTGACGCAAAAAGGCTTTTGCCGTGATTGATTTCCAGAAAGGCCCTAAAGAGTTTAATCGAGTTATGCTAGATGTTGACCGTCAGTTGGCTTCTTCAGGTTTAAGTATTCCACAACGGCCCATTAACGCTGTGGCCGAAATAGCAAATATATATTGCTTCCTTTGCCTATAACACCGCCCCCACCTGGTGATTCCCGTGTTTCAGCACAATATTGGCCATTATCTGAGAGTATAAATAAGGATCAGGCTGAAGTGGACGTCCTGGCTGAGATGCCAGACGACGAGAAGCTCTTCAGTATCGCCCCCATGTCAAGAGAAACAGCAACAGGTATGATTGTCTGAGGCCAGCAACTCAAGGCGCGCATTGCCATCAGTTGAGCTTTCGATAAATACGAACCAAGACTTGTTCCAGGGGGGGGTCGCTTAATCCCTGCCAAAATTATTGATATTTTAGAAATATCGTTTAGCATGATAAGGTATATAAAAAATTCTAATCACTTAGGAGGCTTCAATGAAACTGACAAAGATTTTCTTCTGCTTAATGTTCGCTTTGTGCATTGCCGCTGGTCCGGTACTTGCCGCCAAACACTCAGTCGGTGTCGGTGCGGGTTTTGCTCCTGATTACGAAGGTTCGGATGATTACCAAGGCGTTCCCATGCTGATGTTGACTGGCAAGTATGATAGCGGCCGGTCTTTCTCTCTACTTGGCACTACCCTCTTGGTCAATATCCTGGCCAGTGATAAATTCGAGTTTGGTCCGGTTTTAAGCTATCGTATGGGACGTGATGACGTCGACAACAAGGCTGTCGACAGAATGGATGACATTGATAACGCCATGGAGGTGGGCGCGTATGCTTTGGCAAAATTTGACAATGTACTGCTTAGCGTAGACTTCCAGATGGATGTTTCCAATGAACATGACGGTATGCTGGTACAGGGAAATGTGGGTTACAGATGGAAAGCTTCAGATGTCCTGGTTGTGACGCCAAATGTTTTCCTCACCTATGCTGATGGCGATTACACGGATACATACTTCGGTGTAAACCCCGGAAATGTTGGCACCAGCGACCTGCCTTTCTACAAAGCTGGGTCCGGCCTCAAGGATGTCGGAACCAGAATTATCGCACATTATACTCCCTGGGAGCAGTGGGGAATTATGGGCATTGTGTCTTACTCCGCCCTGCTTGGAGACGCCAAAGACAGCCCGATTGTCGATGAAGGTGATGATGCGCAGGCCTTCTTCGGCCTGATGGCGACTTATCGCTGGGGCAAGTAAGTAGGGTCCGGCGTCCCCTTGGGGAAAAACTTTCCCCGTGATTATGTTAACCAACAAAAAGCCGACGGCAATGCCGTCGGCTTTTTTAGCATTCAGAGAGTAAATAATAGTTCCATGCAGTTAATTGAAAATCTTGTGCCAAAAATCAGCCCGTGGATCAATCCGAGAGGAATTTTGAGAAAGCTGTGAGTGGTCGAATGTTATGATGATGCTCATTGGGTTTGGTTCTTAAATATCATGATCACTAAGAATCCTGTCTCTCAGTTGTTAAGTGCTTACAAGATTAACCAGAGAATCTTTGTGAGAGCGTTGTTGTGCGTAGTCGTCTGCTAAAATTTGTTTTAGAATTGGTTGCTCTCAACCGACATAGGGTCTGAGACATCTTCACTCCCCCATTCGGAGGCCTTCAGATAGTGTGAGTCGAAAATGAAGACAAACACGCAAAACCACAATTCCATGGTCCGCTCATCCGATTATATGAAGATCCTCGAACTCTCCAAGCGTGGACATCAACTACTCAAAGAAAAAAGCTACCTTGAGGCCTGTGCCCTGTTCGATGAAGCCCGTAAGCTCGAGCCAACCAATCCATATATACTCGTCGGTATTGGCGATGCCCAGCGTGGGCTGAAAAACTTTTCAAAGGCAGCCCAATCTTACCAAAGAGTGCTGGACCAAGACCCGGACAACCTCTTTGCGTTACGTGGTTTAGGGGATACCCGCCGCGACCAGAATCTGCTAGATGAGGCTCTGAGGCTCTGGACACGTTACATCCAGTGCCGACCCAGGGACATTTTCGTGCTTACCCGGATAGCCGATGGGTACAAAAACATCGGCAAACTTCAGTTGGCCGAGGAGTACTATCATCGGGCTCTGTACATCAATAAGGAAGACAGCCATGCTTTGATGGGACTAGCTGATCTGTACCATAAAATCGGACAAGACGAGCTTGCCATTCAGTACTATGAACAGGTATTGCAGAAAAGTCCTGAGATGATCAACATCCTGACTACGTTGGGAAATCTCCACAGGCGTCGTGGAGATTATGAAAAAGCCAGAGAACATTTCAAAAAAGCACTCGATCTGGAAAGTGACAACACTTATGCCTTGTACGGACTTGGTCACTACTATCGCTGGCAGCGTGATTACCCTATGGCCATTTCTCTCTGGGAGCGAGTTCTTGAGCTCTCACAAGGTAATGCTGACTTGTTCACTCGACTGGGGGATGCCTATAGAAATGACGGCAACCTGATTGCCGCTGAATCAACCTACCGGAAGAGCCTTGATAACGGTTACGACAAATTCAGTCTTCTGGGCCTTGCCAAGGTGCACGCGATACGCGGCGAATTAAATGAGGTTGTAAGCTGTTATCGTCAACTGATGGCCAATCAGCATGAAAATGGTTGGTTCTTTGGCGAAATTGCTTCGCAGTTGATTGAACATCGTCAACAGTCTGATGCGGCAACCTTTTACCGGGCGGCTTGTGAACTGCATCAGGATAATCAAGAGGTCTGTCGAGAACTGGCCAAGCAGGCTGAAGAGCTCGGCCTGACATCATCCGGCACTGGCTCTCTTTTCAAATCCTAAACATCTTCCCTGCATTTTCCCCCCTGAAGTCTAAAGCATGTACAGTGACACCTTCCTGCTAATTTTCACTGACAACAACTGATCAAATTCCATACATTCTGCGACATCGCAATTGAGTCCCCCGATATCTTTGATACTGTTAAACAGTAAACGGAGCTTGGTCGAATGAAGATCCTTCTGATCTACCCTGAATTCCCGGACACTTTCTGGAGTTTCAAACACGCCCTGAAACTTGCCCACAAAAAAGCGTCCTCCCCTCCCCTGGGGCTCCTCACCGTAGCCGCCATACTCCCTGCCGAATGGCACAAGCGTCTGATCGATCTGAATGTCTCCAAACTGACCGCAAAAGATCTGCAGTGGGCCGATGCGGTTTTTGTCAGTGCCATGCTGGTGCAAAAAGAGGCGACTCGACAGGTCATTACCCGGTGCAGAAACGCCGGGGTGCAAATCATTGCCGGGGGGCCGCTTTTTACGACCGAACATGAACAGTTCGAAGACGTTGACCATTTCGTGCTAAACGAGGCTGAGTTGACCCTTCCCCGCTTCCTGGCCGACCTGGCTCAAGGCAAGGCCGACCGTGTGTATGCGACTGCCGAATTTGTCGATCTCAAGACATCGCCGACCCCTTTGTGGGCATTGGCAGACATGCGCCGTTATGCGTCAATGAGCCTCCAATATTCACGCGGCTGTCCGTTCCATTGCGAATTCTGCAATGTAACGACCCTGTTCGGCCATCACCCCCGGGTCAAGAGTACGGCCCAAATCCTTGCTGAGCTCGATAGCCTCTACGATCTCGGCTGGCGTGGGAGCATCTTTTTTGTCGATGACAACTTCATCGGCAACAAGCGGCATCTCAAAACAGACCTGCTCCCGGCACTGATCTCCTGGCGTGAGACCCGCAAAGGCCTGGCGTTCTATACGGAGACCTCCATCAACCTGGCCGATGACGAACACCTGGTAGAAATGATGGTTCAGGCCGGGTTCGATACCGTATTCATTGGCATCGAAACCCCCAGTGAGGCAGGTCTTGCCGAAGCTGGCAAACTGCACAATCGCAACCGTGACCTGCTTGCCGATGTAAAACGGCTCCAGCGGGCAGGGCTGCAAGTACAGGGGGGGTTCATTGTCGGCTTCGACAGCGACACCCCAGGAATTTTTCAGGCCCAGATCGACTTTATCCAAAACAGCGGCATCGCCACCGCGATGGTCGGTCTGCTCCAGGCTCTTCCAGGGACGACGCTCTATGAGCGCCTGAAGCAGGAGGGCCGCCTGGTCGCCGATGCGACCGGAGACAACGTCAGCATGGCAAGTAATATCCTGCCAGCCATGGGTCTTGAGTCATTGACGGAAGGGTATCAAAGAATTCTACGGACGATCTATTCGCCGAAAAACTACTACCGGCGGGTCAAAACCTTTCTCCAGGAATATCCGGCGCCCAGGCTTCGAACATCATTGAACCTGCACTACAAAATGGCTTTTATCCATGCCAGCTACCGCCTCGGCCTCTTCGGCAGGGAACGTTTCCAGTTTTGGAAAGTCATTCTCTGGACCCTCTTTACCCGGCCCAAGCTGCTTTCCCAGGCGGTCACCCTGGCAATTTATGGCTACCATTTCCGCATCATCTGTAAACGCTACATTTTATGAGGGTGAACCAGTCATGTGCCCAAAGCGACACGAAACAGCGAGCAGCCTGTCGGCGAGGCCCCTTTTGCAAGGTTGAGCGGATCCTGATGAATATGCTCAGCCGACGCGGTACAAGAGGATTGCCCCATGCTTAAACTCAGAGAAACCTTGAGCAGTCTACGGGCGAGCTTTTGGTTTGTGCCTTTATTGATTGTCATAGTCAATGTTGTCCTTGCAGTTGCTTTGATTGAAGCGGACTCCGCAGGGAGCGACCGCTGGCTGGCACAGTGGCCACGCCTTTTCGGTGCCGGTGCGGAAGGCTCGCGTCAAATGTTGTCTACACTGGCGGGGTCTATGATGACCGTTTTGGGCGTCACCTTTTCAATGACCCTGGTGGCGCTGACCCTGGCTTCGAGTCAGTACACCTCACGCATCCTGCGAATCTTCATGCGCAGCAGGACCACGCAGACCGCGCTCGGCGTCTTCGCGGGAACTTTCACTTATTGCCTGATCGTATTGCGCACCATTCGCAGCGGCAGCGTAGACGAGTTCATCCCTGGTCTCGCGGTATTCTTCGCTTTTGTTCTTGCCCTCGGTAGCGTTGGCGTCCTGATTTTCTTTATTCATCACATTGCTTCTTCGATTCAAGCTTCCAGCATCATCGCCTCGGTCGCTCGGGAAACCTACTCAGCCATTGATCGACTTTTCCCGGGTGAAAAGGAACCGGGAGCAGGGGAAGATGAGAATGAGGAGCAGTTCCTCCGTCTCCTGAATGAAAAGGCCTGGTGTACAGTCCCGGCAGAGGAAAGCGGTTACATCCAGAACGTAGATAGCGATGCCCTTCTGCGTTTGGCACGGGACAAAAATACCATCCTGCGGATGGAGCGCGGCATCGGCGACTTCGTTGTCCAGAAGACCGCGTTGGCCTCACTTGCTCTGGAAGAAGCTCCGGATAAAGAGACGATCGCCGCCATTAATGCGGCTTACAGCATCAGCATTCATCGTACGGTTGATCAGGACCCGGCTTTCGGCGTCAGACAGATTGAAGATATTGCCCTGAAAGCACTCTCGCCCGGTGTCAATGACACCTCGACGGCTGTGATGTGCGTCGATCACTTGACGGCGATCCTGGCGCATTTAGCTGGTCGGCAGCTCCCTCCTTCGCGCCTCTGCAAAGATGGCGAGCTGAGGGTGATCACAATCGTCCCTACTTTTGAAAGTCTACTGGCCGATTCATTCGATCAGATTCGCAGAAGCGCGGCAGGCAATGTCGTGATCATGGCGTGTATCCTTAGCGCTCTTGATAACATCGCCAGCCTGACCGACAGTCAGCGTCACAGGGAGGCGCTTTGTGAACAGATGCAATGGATTGCCGAATTGGCCGAGCGCACTATCGAATCCGCGCATGATCGTGCACATATCAAAATGCGACTCATGCCCCTGCGCGAAACGCTCGAAGCCCAACGACACCAAATTTGATCTTTTTCTGATGCAGGTCGCGACCGGTTCTTGGTGGGAGACCGGGCAGGAGGAGCATCTCCAGAAGCTGAACATGGAGATCGTCAGCCGTTGGTGCGGTGCACCGCGAACGGGATTTAGGTATGGTAAAACGTGCCAGGTTCATCCTCTGCATGGCCGGTGCTGAAACTGTATCAAATGGGCCTGGCACTCTTCCCCGGAGGAGAGTGCGACATGTTCTACGCCGGCTCGTTGGCCCCGACTAAGCCGGCTCCCAGTCGGGCACTGAGCCATCTTCCGCCAACCGCAGTTTCGAGTATTACCCGGGGTGCCATCTACTCAGGGCGTGATCTTTTTATGGATCAGATCTTTTTTTGCGCCCCTTTCGGACAATTTTTTGCCGATCAATTTCCATACATTCTCTTTTCTTGCCAGCACGATAGAATTCCAAGAAGTTATTTTGAGTCCTTATTGTCTAACACTGATTTTAAGAACGGTATGATGTGCCTGTTTTTTGCTAATTACAGGACACCTGCCATAATTGAAAAGAAGAAAGCACTAAATATGGAGAGTCTAGATTTCTGATGACGAGATGTACATTAAGCAATGTGATTATAAAGGCTTAAAGTGGTGTGATGATGACCGATGAGATTCCAATAAATACCAGGCCATCGGGGGAGATGGATACGGAAACCAACAAACGGTTGTCGGATGAGGAAGTTGTCTGGAAAGAGCGATATCTGCGCCAGCTTGCCGATCTGGAGAACACCAAAAAACGTCTGGCACGCTCCTCTGCCCAGGAAGTCGAGGCCCAAAAGGAGACGTTACTGAGAGACATCTTACCCGTTGCGGATGGTCTTGACCTCGCCTTGCTGCATACTTCGCCTGAAGATGATAACCGGAATATCTTGCAGGGAATCGAAATGATCCGAAGCCTTCTGGGGCAATTCTTTGCCAAATACAATGTCGAAGAGATGAAAGCTCTGGGCCGACCTTTCGATTCCAGTTTGCATGAAAGCATAGGGATGGTCCGGTATCCCGGCGTCGCCCCCAACACCATAGTGAGAGTCGAGAAAAAGGGTTATCTGCTCAGCGGCAAGCTGTTACGTCCGGCGCAGGTGCTGATTGCATCAAATTGATTCGTAAATCTGGACCGGGTCCAAAGATCGACGTTGGCCTTGGCAGACGAGCCCTTCCGGGTGAGGCGAAATGGAGAACGCATGGAGTATAAGGATTACTACAGTATCCTGGGGGTAGATCGGAAAGCGGACGCGAAGGAGATCAAAAAAGCCTACCGCAAGCTGGCGCGGAAATATCACCCCGACGTCAATCCGGCAAACAGCGATGCGGCAGTGAAATTTCAGGATATCAACGAGGCCAACGAAGTGCTGTCCGACCCCGCAAAACGTCAGCAGTACGATCGCCTTGGTTCCCAGTGGCAACAGTACCAGAAAAGCGGAGGAAAGCCCGAAGACTTCAACTGGGGAGAGCGCGCGGCAGCGGGTAATCAGAACTACAGTTATCGAACGGTCACTCCCGAGGAATTTGAAGAGCTGTTTGGTGCTGGCGGCGGATTTTCGGATTTTTTCACGAACCTGTTTGGCGGCGGCCGGCAGCAAAGCCCTGCAGATAGGGGCGGCCAACAATTTTATTATCAGGAGCGGCCGCGAAACGGAGGCAACCTCGAACACTCACTTCAGGTGAGCCTCAATGAGGCCTACCACGGTACCAAGCGATCGTTGCAATGGGAGGATGGTCGCAAGGTAGATGTAAAAATTCCTCGCGGGGTCAAAACCGGATCCCGTGTCAGGGTTAAGGGACAGGGGGGGACCGGTACTGGAGGAGGGGGATCGGGAGATCTTTATCTGACTATTGAAGTTTTGCCCGACAAACGGTTCCTGCGCGATAACGATGATCTGAAGACCACGGTTCAAGCAGACCTGTTCACCATGTTGTTAGGCGGCAAGCTCTCGGTTTCCGGTATCGACCGCACGGTAAACCTGCCTATCCCACCGGAAACAAGAAATGGCCGGGTTTTCAAGCTGCGCGGTTTAGGGATGCCCAAAATCAAGCACCCCGGCCAGCGCGGCGATCTGTATATCACCGTGGAAACAGTTCTGCCGCAAAAGCTGACCGCGAAAGAAAAGGACCTGATTGAGCAGTGGAAGTCTATGCATTAAACGAATCGTTCGTACCCAGTTGTGCAATTCCAGCCGACTGGTGAGGAGAAGGCCATGAAGAAATACCCGATCGCGCTTTTCTGCAATGATCCTGAGGCTCAGTACGAATATCGGATTGTAGCCCGCATGACAAGAGTCTCAGAGGAGTTCATTCGCCAATGTGAGCATGAAGAGTTGGTCACTGCGCATACGATGTTGCATGGCGCAAAGGGCTTGAGTGCAGCGGATGTCAGTAAACTTAAACTCATCCGCTACCTTCATGACGATATGGGGCTTGCCCTGGAGGCGATCGATTTCGTGCTGCGCTACCGGGAGCGAGTCAAGACAATGGAGCGTCAGCTTGATGAAATGGAGCAAAAACTCCGCCTAAAAGAGCAGGAACACCAGGCTGAGATTCTGAAGCTTTGCCGCCGGTTAGCGCAGATGATGAGTGAAGACCAGACCATTTAATAGCTGGCAGGGGTGTTCAGTTTTTCCGCAGACACGAAGGGAATAGAGGGTTATCGACATGCGCCGACTGAAGATTACACACCTGACGGAATACCATTTTTTCAGTACTGTCACGCTGTTGCCGCATCGCCTCCTGCTGCGTCCCCGGGAGGGTCCAGAGGTACATGTCGAATCGTCGTCGTTGACGATCATGCCCACCGACCACAGGGTAAAATGGCACCGGGATGCGCAGGATAATGCCGCGGCGGTTGTCGATTTCCAGAAGCCGACCCAGTTCCTCTCCATTACCAGTGAAGTGGTCATTCAGCACTACGTGGAAAACCCTTTTGATTTTCTCTTTGAAGACTACGCCGTTAACTATCCCTTCCACTATGCGCCGATGGACAGAGTGGACCTGCTTCCCTTCTTGCAACCGGTCTATCCCGGTGACGAGGACGCTATCCGTAACTGGCTTGACCTGCTGGGCCTGGGGCAGCCCGTCATGCAGACCTATGCACTGCTCGACCAGATCAATAAAGCCATCGCCGGTCGCTTTACCTACTTTTCCCGTGAAGAACAGGGAGTACAAACACCCGGGCAGACGCTGGCCTGGGGGCAGGGCTCCTGCCGCGACTTTGCCACCCTGTTTGTCGAGACCTGTCGCTACCTGGGCCTGGCGAGTCGCTTCATCAGCGGTTATGCTCACGCCCCCGCGACAGAGCATTGGTCTGCGACGACCCATGCCTGGGCCGAGGTATATCTCCCGGGAGCGGGCTGGAAGGGGTTCGACCCGACCAACGGCGAGGTCGCAGGGCGTCGACATATTCCAGTAGCCGTATCCCGTCATCCTGAGGCTGTCCCCCCGGTGGCCGGAAGCTTTATCGGTCCATCCGGATCACCCCCCAAACTGATCGTCGATGTCCGCATCGTTGCTCTCTCAGACACATAAAAAACCGAATGCCCAATGACCCGAAAGAGGGAGAATCTCCATGCCGAAAGAATATACGTTCACAGCCAAGCATTATCCGACCAACGATCTGTATGAACTTGACCTGGAAGAGCATATGAATCAAATGGCCAAGGTGGGGTGGGAACTTGTCAGCACTGAGCAGTTGATCCATGAACAGAGCTCCACGGCGCCGCAATTGCTTTTCTTCTGGGGCAAGGATAAGTAGCGAGCAGAGGTCCCTACAGAGAAACTGTCAAAGAAATATTGTCTCACAGTAATCACGAATCAGGATCATTGGGTATATACTATCCATTCAACGAGGAGGTTTGTTGCTTCAGCGCCGAAGCTTACCGACACCCGTATTACAAGGATCCACTAATACTGAGAAAGGTTTCGATCTATGTGTCGATGGATGGCTTATTCAGGTGAACCAGTACTTCTTGAAGACCTGTTGTTCAAGGCAAAGCACAACCTGATCGATCAGAGCATGTGCTCCAGATCGGCCGAGACGCCAACGAATGGCGATGGCTTCGGCGTCGGCTGGTATACCGAGTCGCCAAACCCGGGGATATTCCGCAGCATTCGTCCGGCGTGGAACGACTTCAACCTGCGCGACCTGTCCGCACACATTCGTTCTCCCCTGTTCTTGGCCCACGTCCGGGCAACCTCGCAGGCCACCGTGCAGGAGACCAACTGCCACCCGTTTCGCTACAAGAACTGGCTGTTCGTGCACAATGGGGAAATCTTCGAGGTCGATAAAGTTCGCCGCGATCTCCTCATGGCGGTCGATCCGGACCTGTTTCCGAATATCCTCGGGACCACCGATTCCGAGGTCATGTTCTTTCTCGCCTTGACTTTCGGACTCGAGCATAACCCGTTGCAGGGACTGGCTCGTATGGCCGGGTTCGTCGAGGAGACTGCCCGCAAGCGTGGCATCGAGGAGTCACTCTGGATGACTGTGGGCGTCACCGACGGCAGCAATCTTTACGCCGTACGTTATGCCAGCGACGGAGAGGCCCCGACGCTTTACCATAGCAGGGACATCGAAGCCGTCTGCCATCTCAACCCGGACCTGCGTGAACACTTTGGCGTAAAGGCCCGCGCCATTGTTTCGGAACCTATCGGCCTGTTCCCTGAAATCTGGCATGCCGTGCCCCAGAATTCATCGGTGCATGTCAAAGATGCCTGTTTCGAAACCAGCCCGTTTGTGCCGCTTGGTTAAAGAAAATCTTTTAGGAATGGAGCACCTCCTATGAACAAGGAACCATCGCAAATCAAGCCCACCTGCCAGATCTGCGGTTGCGACAAGCGCTGCGATCTTCATCGGGGTATTATGGTTCGTCCCGTGGTCGCCGATCTGATTCAGCATGAAACAGGCAACTGGATCGAGGATGACTGGATATGTACGGAAGATCTCCAGAAATACCGGCACAGGTACATCCAACTCCTCCTTAAGGAAGAAAAAGGTGAGATCAGTTCACTGGAACAGGAAGTCATCGAGAGCTTGAAACAGCAAGAGATATTATCGATCAATCCGGACGCCGAGCACGTCGCAGGCATGACTATCGGACAGCGCATGGCCGATCGACTCGCCAGCCTGGCCGGCAGCTGGGCATTCATCCTCTCCTTCGCCGGGGTCCTGCTGTGCTGGATTCTGATCAATACGATCAGTCTGTTACGTCAGCCCTTCGACCCCTACCCTTATATCCTGCTGAACCTGGTGTTGTCATGCCTCGCTGCCATGCAGGCACCGATCATCATGATGAGCCAGAGCCGACAGGAAGCCAGAGACCGCCTGCACGCCCAACGCGATTACCAGGTCAACTTGAAGGCCGAGTTAGAGATTCGACATCTGCACCAGAAAATCGACCACCTGCTTTCGCATCAATGGGAAAGACTGGTTGAAATCCAGGACATCCAGATGGAATTAATCAACGAAGTGAAACAGAGGAGATAAGATTCTCTGGCGACCAAGCGGCACATGGCCTCTTAACCAAATCCGTCCTCCCCGGGCCTGACTTAAACATACTTATCGGAACGGAGACAGCAATGATTAGAACCGAATGGCAAGGTGAACACAACATTCTTAGCATCACCCCGTAAGGACGGCTCGAGGCCGATGACTTTGTCCGGTTGGCGCAGGAAGTCGATCCATATCTCGAAGAACATGGTCAACTCAAAGGGCTTTTGATCCAGACAGAATCTTTTCCAGGCTGGCAGGACTTTGCTGCCCTGCTTTCTCACCTGCGTTTTGTCAAGGCCCATCATGAAAAGGTTCGCAAGGTTGCAGCGGTGACTAACAGTGGTTTTCTCTCCATCCTGCCGCAGGTGGCAAGCCATTTTATCAAGGCCGAGGTCAGGCACTTCTCCTTCGACGATAAGCAGGCAGCCCTCGAATGGATCGGGGATGAGGGGCCGTAATAATTCATGGAAACGTTCATTGAAGATTATGGCTACCTGGCGATCCTGATCGGCACCTTTATGGAAGGTGAAACCGTTTTGGTCCTCGGCGGCTTCGCCGCGCACCGGGGATACCTGGACCTTTATCTGGTTATCACTGCGGCTTTTACCGGCACGGTCCTCGGTGACCAGTTATTCTATTTCCTGGGTCGTAAACACAGTCAGGCGATATTAAGCCATCGGCCAAAATGGCAGCCAAGGATCGACAGGGCCAGGCAAATGATCGATAAGCACAGGATCCTGATCATTTTGAGCTTCCGGTTCTTGTATGGCCTAAGAACCGTAACCCCATTCACGCTCGGGATAGCAAACGTCCCTGCCAGGATCTTCGTTCCGCTGAACATCCTTGGGGCGCTGGTTTGGTCGGTTGCCATCGGCTTTGCAGGATATTTTTTCGGTCACGCCTTGGAGATTGTTCTTGGGCACCTGAAACATCTGGAGCTTTGGATCATGATCGGGATCGGGTTAACAGGTGGTCTCATCTGGGTGACCCACCTAAAACGTTCAAGAAAGGAAGACCCCTAAGGTTTCAAAACCTTGATTCCAGTGCCTGCTATCTTTTGGCACAGGGAGCCATAAAGATAGAGGGCCAGCTTGATAGCTGGCCCTCTATTTGCGTTTTGACACTTCTAAGCCTTCAAAGGTCTTTTTGCTTCGATCAGGCGAGGTCGAAGCGGTCCAGGTTCATGACCTTGTTCCATGCCGCGACAAAATCGTGCAGGAACTTCTTCTGGGAGTCCTTGCAGCCATAAACTTCGGCGACGGCCCGCAGGATGGAGTTCGAGCCGAAGACCAGATCGATGCGGCTGCCGGTCCACTTGAGTTTGCCGCTCTTGCGATCACGACCCTCGAATACGTCGCCGTCTTTCGAAGCCGGCTTCCAGGTGGTGCCCATGTCGAGCAGGTTGACGAAGAAGTCATTGGTGAGCGTCTCCGGCCGCTTGGTGAAGACGCCGTGCTGAGACTGGCCGTAGTTGGCATTCAGGACGCGCAGGCCGCCAACCAGCACCGTCATCTCGGGAGCGGTCAGGGTCAGCAGTTGCGCCCGGTCAACCAGCAGCTCCTCGGCCGTACGCGAGTACTTTCTTTTTGAGGTAGTTGCGGAACCCGTCCGCGACCGGTTCGAGGACCGCGAACGAAGCAGCGTCGGTCTGTTCTTGCGAGGCATCCGTTCGCCCCGGCGTGAAGGGAACCGTCACAGCATGACCGGCATTCTTCGCCGCCTGCTCGACCGCTGCGCAGCCGCCCAGTACAATCAGATCGGCGAGCGAGACCTTTTTCCCACCGGACTGCGCGCTGTTGAACTCCTTTTGGATTCCCTCAAGGGTCTTCAGCACCTTTGCCAGCTGGTCAGGCTGATTCACCGCCCAATCCTTCTGCGGAGCGAGCCGGATCCGCGCGCCGTTCGCGCCACCGCGCATATCGGAGCCGCGGAAGGTTGATGCCGACGCCCAGGCAGTTGAAACCAGTTGGGAGACCGACAGACCCGAGACAAGGACCTTACCCTTGAGGGCGGCGATGTCCTGTTTATCAATCAATTTATGCGTCAACGCGGGGACCGGGTCCTGCCAGATCAGCTCTTCTGCCGGCACTTCCGCGCCGAGATAGCGCGAGCGCGGGCCCATGTCGCGGTGGGTCAGTTTGAACCAGGCGCGGGCAAAAGCGTCGGCGAACTTCTCGGGGTTCGCCAGGTAGTTCCGTGCGATCGGTTCGTAGGCCGGGTCGAAACGCAGCGAGAGGTCCGCCGTGGTCATCATCGGCCGGTGCTTCTTCGACGGGTCGTGAGCATCAACCACCATGTCCTCATCGTCGACGTCCTTGGCCAGCCACTGATGCGCTCCGGCCGGGCTCTTGACCAGCTCCCACTCATATTTGAACAACACCTTCAGATAGCCCATGTCCCACTTGATCGGGTTCGGCTTCCAGGCCCCCTCGATGCCACTGCTGATCGTATCGCCACCTTTGCCGCTGCCGAAGCTGCTCTTCCAGCCGATCCCCTGCTGCTCGATCGGGGCGGCTTCCGGATCGGCCCCGACATGGGCGGCATCGCCGGCACCATGGCATTTACCGAAAGTGTGTCCGCCTGCGACCAGGGCGACGGTCTCTTCGTCGTTCATCGCCATACGGGCGAAAGTTTCGCGTACGTCGATACCCGAGGCAACCGGATCCGGCTCGCCGTTTGGCCCTTCCGGGTTGACATAGATCAGGCCCATCTGCACGGCGGCGAGGGGATTGTCGAGCTCCCTCTCGCCTTTATAGCGATTGTCCCCCAACCACTCATCCTCGGAGCCCCAGTAGATGTCCTCTTCGGGCTCCCAGATATCCGCACGCCCGCCGGCAAAACCGAACGTCTTAAAGCCCATCGACTCCAGAGCGCAGTTGCCGGCGAGGATCATCAGGTCGGCCCAGGAGATTTTCTTGCCGTATTTCTGCTTGATCGGCCACAGCAGACGGCGCGCCTTGTCAAGGTTGACGTTGTCCGGCCAGCTGTTGAGCGGCGCGAACCGCTGGTTGCCGGTCCCGCCCCCGCCGCGGCCGTCGCCCATGCGGTAAGTGCCTGCGCTGTGCCACGTCATGCGGATGAAGAGCCCCCCGTAGTGACCGTAGTCGGCCGGCCACCAATCCTGCGAGTCGGTCATCAGCGCGTAGAGGTCCTGCTTCAGAGCATCAAGGTCGAGCTTCTTGAACTCTTCAGCGTAGTTGAAATCCTCCCCCATCGGATTGGACAGAGAGGAATGCTGATGGAGAATATTCAGATTCAACTGGTTCGGCCACCAGTCTCGGTTTGAAGTGCCACCGCCGGCGACCTGCTTGCTGGTTCTGCCCGTGACCGGGCACTTGCTCTCGTCATTCATAAAGCTTCCTCCTTGCAGACATTTCGGTTACTAACGACGTTCAAATTTTTGTGGGGTTGACAGGTAAAATCACTTCACTTTTATCATGACTTACAGGTTTGTCAATATTTATTGATAATTATTATCCATAAGTTTTCAAAAAAAATAACGCTGCTTTTAGTTCTTCTGGCAGGTTGGGCAAACGCCGAAAAACTCAACCTGGTGTGAGACGATTTTATAGCCGGTGGTTTTAGCCACTTCAGATGTCAAACGCTCAAGCTGATTCACTTCGGGATCGATGATGCTTTTACAGTGCGTGCATATCAGGTGAGGATGGGGGTAGGGTTTGTTGCCATCGTAGCGGTTGCAACCGTCAGCAAAGCTGATCTCGAGAATTTCACCGATCTCTTTCATCAGGTTTACGGTCTTGTAGACCGTCGCCAGACTGGTGGTCGGGAAGTTGATCCTGACCTGCTCATACACCCTTTCAACACTCGGATGCTCATTACTGAAAAGAAACACTTTGATGATGGCGATCCGTTGCGGCGTGATGCGAAACTCGCTTTGACGAAGCTTGTCGAGGATTTCATCCAGTCGGTCTTGCGGATTCTTCACGTTGTCACCATTTGAAATCACAGCATAATTGGAGAATCATTCTCCATAAACAATCACAAATAACGCCCTGGAAGTCAAGTTTACAAAATTTATGACTCTTAGGACGCGGTCGCACTCGCGACAGCCCGCTTGAGTTCGGCAATGAATCTGTCGATCTCCTGCTGGCTATTATAATAGTGCAGAGAGGCCCGCAGCAGCACCGGCAGGTCGCGACTCGCCGCACTGACCGGATTGGCAGAAAAAGGCACCAGCGAGGTGTTGATAGCACGTGACATCAGCTGCTTCTGCAACCTGTCAGCAGGAGCCTGCTCGGCAAACATCGTCACGATGCCAGATTTTTCGAGTCCCTGGTCTGCAACTGTAACACCGCCGACATCGGCCAACCTGCAGCGCAGTTCCGCAGCAAGCAGGCCGATGCGTTGCTTGATAGCTTCGAGTCCCCAGCCGAGGGCGTAATCAATCGCCACGCCCAGAGCGACCTGGCCGGCACAGCTGCGCTCCCAGCATTCAAAACGCTTCGCATCTCCACGTAACCGATACGCATCAATACTGATTAATTCTGCAGCATGGTGGTTGAGCTGACTCGGCTCGAGTTGCTCGAGCAACGACTTGCGGACATAGAGCAAGCCGGTGCCGCGCGGACCGCGCAGAAATTTGCGCCCGGTGCCACAGAGCATATCGCAACCGATTTGCTCAACATCGATCGGCATCTGACCGAGCGACTGGCAGGCGTCGAGCAGGTAGGGGACATCGGCGGCTTTCGCCACCCGACCGACTGCGGCTGCCGGGTTAACCAGCCCGTCACCGGAAGGAATATGGGTCAGACAAATAAGGCGTACCCGGGAATCGATCAGTTGCTCTAATGTCGCGACATCGATCTGTCCATGCTCGTCATCCGGCACCCAGGTAGTCTCAACTCCACGCCTACGGGCCAGGTGCAGAAACGCAATCAGATTGCTGCCGTACTCGCTGCAACCGGCGAGGATCCGATCACCCGGTTGCAGGTCCAGGGCATAAAAGGCGGCGCTCCAGGCCCGGGTGGCACTGTCGCTGAATGCAATTTCATCTGAGGTGCAATTGAGCAGCCTGGCCGCAGCAGAATAGAAGTTCGCCAATGCGTCAGCACGCCTTGCCATGACCTCGTAGCCGCCGTGCATTTCTTCTTCATGCAGGTACTCGTAGAGAGCGTCGGCGACCGGAATCGGCGGCAGGGATGCCCCGGCATTATTGAAATGGATCACCGTTTCACAACCCCGGGTGTCGCGCCGAGCCTTATCGACATCAAAAGCCGATGGCATCAGGAGAGCTTCTCCCAGATCGTCAGTTGCGAGATTGTATGCTGGAACTTGCGCGCCGTTTCACGCAGCACGAAAGGCACGTCACGCGGATCACCGAGCCTTCTGAAGTTTCCGCCAAGCTGCTCTTCAAGGCCCTCGAGCGTCGTCAAAGGTTCCCCGGCACGGCGGACTCCGCCAACCCAGTTCTCCTTGGCCGTAGACTCTTCCAGCCAGGTGTAAGGCGAGACAATGACCAGCAGCCCGCGGGGATTGAGCCGCTCGTGAATGCTCGACAGGAAACGTTTCGGATCGTACAGCCGGTCGATCAGGTTTGCCGCCAGAACTAAATCGTAGCCGGCAAACTGCGGCTTGAGGTTGTGGGCATCCCCCTGGACGAACTCTATTTTTTCACCCAGCCCCTCGAGCCCGAATTCACTCAACCGTTTCTCGTGGAAGGAAACGATCTCGCCCTCCTCGGTGAGTTGGTAGTGAATCAGGCCCTTTTCCTGCAACTGGTGAGCGATCCGGATAAAACGGGCGGAAAAATCAATTCCGGTGACAAAGCTGAAAGATCTTGAAAGCTCGAAACTGGTGCGACCAACGGCGCAGCCGATATCCATTGCCCGATTCATCGGTCGTTCGCTCATTACCGACACGCAGATTTCAGCGAGCTGTTTGGGGAAATTGGCAATGCCGAACTTGTCCGGTCCAAAATGGGCGTCACAATACTGGGCAACCGCATCGTCGGTTTCGTACATCGCTTTCGATTCGACGATCGCCTGTTCGGCAGCAACGTAGCGGAATCCGGCGTGCTGAAAGAAATGCCTGCGGAATGCGTAACGTGAATCTCGCGTCGCCTCATTGCCGGTCGAGATCCATGATCCGCCCTTGATCAGGTTGTGCTGGGTATCGAAGGTCGGGGTGGAAAAATCGTCGTAGTAAGGATGTACTTCAAAGCCGTCGAAGCCGCTAATCGGGGTTTCAGTCCACTGCCAGACATTGCCGACCAGGTCATAAAAATCGCCGAAAGCAAAGCGGTTGACCGGGCACGAAGAGGCCCAATGTTCGAGGTTGATATTGCCAGGAGCCTTGTCCCAGTAGGGCTGGTCAGGAATCTCGTGCCGATCGCGCAGCAGGTACCATTCATCCTCGGTGGGCAGGCGAATTGGCAGGCCGGTTTTTGTCGCCTGCCAGTTACAATAAGCCTTGGCCTCCAGATAATTGACCTCGACCGGCCAGTCCCAGGGCATGGCAATTTCCTGGGCCATGGTGCGAAAACGATAGCCGGCATTATCCTTGATCCAGAAAAGGGGATGCCTTGCTTTGCTGAATTGCAGCCAGCGTTGACCCTCTTCCGTCCAGTATGTTTCATCCTGATAGCCACCAGCCTCGACAAACGCCAGGTATTCACGATTGGAAACCAGGTATTTACTGGCAGCGAAATCTTCAACATTGAAACAGTGCTGACCAAATTCATTGTCCCAGCCGTAGAGCGGATGGTCTTTGCTTTTACCAATTCTAACTTCACCGCCGGGGACTTTCAGAAGCTTATTTTGCGGTGCGGGACCAGTATCAGTGCAGATCTCCCAGAGGGGTAATTGTCGGACCTTTTCGATCGGTATCCGACGAATAATTACGGAAGAGGTTTCCAGATGAATGCGCTGATGCTCGATCCCCATCATGATCGCCCAGAACGGGTTATCCCAGTCGACAGGCAAGGTCAGCGGCAGCGTTTCAATGACATCGTTGACCCGTTGTCGCACCTGGTCACGATAGGCTTTGACTTCCGCGACGGTCGGCCAGTCGTAATTCTCGTCGTTGAGATCGTCCCAGGACATCTCGTCGACACCGATAGCGAACATCGACTCAAAGCGCGGATTGATCCGGTCCTCGATAAGCTTGGCGACGATCAGCTTGTTGATGTAAAAAACTGCCGTATGGCCAAGATAGAAGATCAACGGATGACGCAGGGGTTCTGCGCGCAGGTAAAATGCGGCATCATCGGCAAGCGTTTCGTAGAGTTGCTCGTCGATGCTGTAGGTCTTGTGAAAGTAATCGCGTATTTCAGCGCGCTTTTCGTCCGGCGTGCCGAGATTCAGGATGGTTGTACGGGTATTACGAAGCAGCACAGGATCTCCATTGATTAGCAAGTGATTGATCATTATAACAAGCTCGTTGGAAAATTAAACATAAGGTACTCGAACAAATATTAAAGTTAAAGACCTGCCTGGAAGAATTCAATATCTGCCAATTTTTGTGGCCCATCAATTAAAAAGGCCTGCAGCGAAAACGCCGCAGGCCTTTTTGAGCCTCATTCATTCGGTTGCAAAGTCCCGGGCACATCAATCATCCGGTACATCCCTTAGAGTAATAGTCATCCCCTCAGTGGCGCCACATCCCGCGCCGGGCCGGGAGAATCTAAACCCTCGGAGATCAGAACAGTCCACTCTCCTGCAGGGACTTGCTGATCGTCTCAAGGTAGGATGCGATGGCTTTGGGTGGCGTATTTTCACGCGTTTCGGTGATCGTCGACCAGAGGACCTTGTCCGTGGCGATGTCGTATATGACTGTTTCAACCGTCGAGATATAATTTTCTGTGAAATAGCCTGGGGCGTTGAATGCATTGTAGCCGGCGCCGTAATAATTGTACCAGCCTCCCCGGTAACGGTTGCCGTAGAAGCCATCGTAGTACGATGGGCCACCATGGTAGACCGTTTCCACCTTGCGATCGACCAGGCGGGCAATCAGGACACCATCAATGCCGTATTCCTTGCTCATTTTGGAGGCCTTGTCCTTGTCGATCTGGTCAATGTTTGGAAATGAATCAAGGGTCGGTATCGCCCGAAGCTCCTCTCCGTTCAGGATATTGACAATGCCGTACTCGACTGAATCCCGGTAGGCAGGCTCCTTAAGCACCGCCAGGACAAAAACCTTGTCGAGCTTTTCTGTCCGGGTTTCATCTTTCCAGACACTCTCGACGTCGGTCGTGGCGCAGGCAGAAAGCACCAGGACCAGACAGCACAGCAACCACAATAACCTGTTCATCTGTCATACTCCTTAGGGAATGCGTTTCTCTGGTGCCGTTGATTTTTAGAGCACCTAATGACAGAGCAAAAGACTCCATCATGCCAACCGGTTACAAAGTTAGCCGAACATACAGCATGCACAGTTGTCGAAACAAGCGAGAAAGAACAACGGGAGCTTGTCTGTGACAGGCTCCCGTTGTTTAATTTCATAATCAGACCACACCAGGCAGGAGGCTAGCGGCAGCGCATCTTTTTTTTGCCTTCTTCAAAAAGAACTGCGACCTTCTGCGGGCCAAGATTGCCCTGTACGAGCCCGAGGCCGAACATCGGATGCTTCATTACGGAGCCCACCTTGAAGGCGGTTTCCATAGTGTAGGTGGTGGCGGCCTTGGCTTCTATGTCAGCCTGCAGCTTCAGCCACTCTTTCTGCTCGGCGATTGCAGGATCAACGGCGCGGCGCGGCGCCGGTTTTTTTCGAACCGTGGGCGGACGATATTTGTGCTGGCCGCTGCAGGTGTTGCACTGGACCTTGGCCGGTACGTCCTCAGCCATGGCGACGATAATGTGATTGGTGATTTTACGGCATTTTGTGCAACGCGACTCGATTGGGTCGCCGGCGGCAAGCGTAGTGCTTTGCATGACTTGACTCCCTAATTGTTTGGCCTGGGACGAGATGGCCGGTTAATCTGGCGGGGTTGAAACGTTGTCCGAAGATTCTGCAGGAGAGGCTTCTTCCCCCTCAACGGCAGTTTCTTCTTCACCAGATTTGCGTTTTCTCTTCTCTTCCTTCTTGGCTTTTTTTGCTATTTCCTTCTGGCGCTTTTCATAACCATAATTTGGCTTACGACCCATGAAGTTCCCCTTTGGTTTCGCACCTGACCCAGAATTCATCTCAAAGCCAGGCAGTGCAAAAAAATAACCCCACGGAATATCCGCAGGGCTATTCTGTCTATCTTCGTGCAAAAAAGAGGTTAGACCCTCTGCACGTTCGAAGACTGCGGGCCTTTGGCGCCATCGGAGACGTCAAAGCTTACCCGATCGCCTTCGGCAAGAGACTTGAAGCCGTCTCCCTGAATTTGCGAAAAGTGGACAAAAACGTCCGGACCATTGTCCTGTTCGATAAAACCAAACCCTTTTGCGTCATTGAACCACTTTACTGTACCTTCTGCCATTTTCCTACTCCTCGTGTTTTTTCAACACTCTGCTTGGTGTGCAAATCCTGCCTGCTGCATAAAACAAAAAAACCACATAGCCGAAATCGGTCTGTGTGGTTTTTCCTGACTGATTAACTTTTTAATCGGGCCCGGCAAACTGCTGCACAAACGTTTAACTTGAAGCAAGCTAGCACGTCTTAGCAGTGCAATGCAAGGATATTCTCATTTTCCCGCATAAATCGCGGTCTTTTATAGCACAAGGGGTTAAAAAAACATACCCCGGTTGCAGATTCCACTATACAGGCTTACCCATATCCCGGTGCAGCTCCTGACGCAAATGATGGGTGACCGGCCCGACCAGCCCTTGGTTAATCGTAAAATCGTCAACCTTGACGACCGGCATCACCTCAAGCGAGGTGGAGGTGATAAAGACCTCGTCGGCGAATTTCAGATCCTGCAGCTTGAACTCCCCGTTGATGACCCGCAGGTTCAGCTTCTGCTCACACAGCCGCATGATCGTTGAACGGGTTACGCCTTCCAGCAGGCCGGTGGATGCATCCGGGGTGAAGACCCACTTATCCTTGACCCAGAAGATATTTGACGAAGCCCCTTCGCAGATGTGATCCTTGTTATTCAGCATAATCACCTCGAAGGCCCCTGCCGCACGGGCTTCGAGCTTGCCCAACAGGCTGTTGAGGTTGCTGATCGATTTAATTTTCGGATTGATCGCCTCCGGAGCGTTGCGGCGCGTCTGCGCCACCCGCAGCTGGATACCTTGCTGGTACAAAGCACTATCAAATCCCTGGAATTCGCGGCCGATCACCAGGCAGGTCAGGTCATTGTCAATTTCGCGCTGAAAACCGACCTGCCCCTTGCCCCTGGTAATGGTAATCCGGTAGTAGGCATCATTGAGGGCGTTCCTTGTTCGCAGTTCCATCAGGACCGCTTCGAGTCCCTGCTGGGTGAATGTCATCGGGTAGCTGAGAGCTTCTGCGGACTGCAGGAGTCGCTGGTAATGTTGAGGGAACTGATAGATGCGATCACCTATCGAGCGGAAACTTTCGAAAATGCCGTCGCCGTAGAGAAATCCCTGGTCAAACACAGACACCATCGCCTCGTCGGCCTTGATAAACTCACCATTCAAATAAACATAACTCATTCGTCCGCTTCCTATTCAGGGTAACCGGAGGTATTGACGCCCTGATAAAGACTATGCCATTGCCTGAGACAAGGTCAACTTGCCGGCTCCATATTCATTCTGTCCGGACAGGATGCAAACTCTCCGGATTCGGGTTAGAATATAAACCCTAACGCCAGTAAAACGCTAACCCGGAGTTCCTCTGCATGAAAAATGCCTCAACCGGCCATCTCCGATTGCCAGAGCGAAGCAAGGCAAAGGCCCTCTATGAGAAACAGCTGCCTGCGCACAAGGCTGCATTGCAGCAGCTTGCTCAGGAGATCCGTCTGGTTCTTGAACAGCAGGGGCTGACGCCGGCAATCAAGTTTCGGATCAAAAGCTTCGAGGCGTACTTCGTCAAGCTGCGCAAACAGAATACCGCTAACGGCAGCAGTCGTATCGTGACGATCAACGATTTTTTCGGGCTGCGTATTGTCTGTCCTTTCCTTGAGGACGTCGAAACCGTCTCCAGCCTGCTTGCGACCCATTTCGAGCTGCTTGAAACCGAGAGCAAGGCGAGCCAGCACTCGTTCCGTGAGTTCGGCTATGATTCTGTCCACCATGCGGTCCGCCTCGCAACACAGCAGCGAGGACGGCTGCTGCCTGGCGTGAAAAGAGTCTGTGAAATTCAACTGCGTACCATCCTGCAGGATGCCTGGGCCGAAGTGGAGCATGAGCTGGTCTACAAATCAGACATCTCCCTGCCCAACCAGTCGATCCGCCGCAAGCTGGCATCTCTCAACGCTACGCTGACGCTTTCGGACCTGATTTTCCAGGAGATTCGCGATTATCAGAAGGAGATCCGCAAGCACGACCGCAAGCGACGGGCCATTGCTGCACACGATGTCAATGAAGATAACGATATTGCCATCTCCCACCCAACAGCGACCGAGCCCCCATCCCGAATGGGGCCGATCCCTTCGACCATGGCCAGTCACCTGGAAAAAACCATGCTGCGCGCTCTTGAAGCCCACAGCAACCACGACCTGGAAACTGCAATTGCCCTTTACGGTCAGTTGCTCGGCATGCAACTGGACCGTAAAATCCGCGGTCTGGTTTATAACCACCGGGGGATGGCCTACTTTGCCATGGGCAGTTATCAGCGGGCTTTGAAAGATTTTGCCAACGCGATCAAGTATGATCAGGACAGTGACCGGGGCTACGCCAATCGCGGGCTCTGCTACCGGGTCCTGAAAAAGTACGATCGGGCACTGAAGGATTTTGACCGGGCAATCAAGATCAACCCTGGCCGTCCCGATGGTTTCTTTGGCCGTGCCCAGACCTATAACGACATGCAGCAATACGCCCAGGCCCGGATCGACTGCGAAAAGGCCCTCAATGTCCACTCCGGCTACCAGCCTGCCCGGGAACTGATCAAAACTCTACAGGATGGTCCTGCCTGACTGAAACGGTTGCCATCCAGGGTTCTCCCGGTTATCATGCACGCTTCCTGAAGTGACACGACCCCGTTGGCCGACATGCATACGACTCACAACTCAGAAAAGATCATGCAGCTTGCCGAAGCAGCAGTTCGTGCAGCAGAAAGTCGCGCGCGCGAACTATACGCCATCAGGCTACCCGAGGCCGTGATCGATTTTTCTTTGCGTGGGCGCTGTGCGGGGCAGGCAAGGGTCGAGCGCAGCGGTGAGACGTTTCTGCGGATCAACCTCGAGTTGTTAGCGAATAATCTCGATGACTTCCTGAAGCAGACGATCCCTCATGAAGTGGGTCACCTGGTCGTCAACTGGCAGGCCCGAAAAAAGCGCCAACGGCCGCGCCCGCACGGTCAGGAATGGCAGTCTGTGATGCAAAACTGTTACGATCTGCAGCCTGTGCGCTGCCACACTTACGAGACGACCCCAGCCCGAATTGTCCCCCGCAATTTTCTCTATCGGTGCAATTGCCGCGAACATCGCCTGACCAGGACCATGCATAACAGGATGTCTCGCCGCTACCAAGCCTTGTGCAAAAGCTGCAAGACTCATCTCAGATTTGTTGCCAAACTGGTTCGATAGCAGTCGCCCGCTCCTGTGCTACGATTCTTAAAATCGTAGCACTTTGTCCTTGACGCTGCTGCACTCCCCCTCTAAAGTGTTAGACAGACAGGCTTTTGCTGCACCATTACCTCACCCCTGAGCGCTGGGAGACGTCACAAAATGCACATGGCAGACGCTCTCGTCTCTCCCGCTGTCGGCGTCGCTTTCTGGGCCGCATCAGCAGGGACAATCGCCCTATGTTCGGCACAGGTGCGAAAACAACTTGATGATCGCAAAGTCCCCTTGATGGGGGTTCTCGGGGCTTTTGTTTTTGCCGCCCAGATGATCAATTTCACCATCCCGGCAACCGGTTCGAGCGGACATCTCGGCGGCGGACTGCTGCTGGCCATCCTGCTCGGTCCATCTGCAGCCTTCCTGTCAATTACCTCAGTCCTGATGGTACAGGCTCTCTTCTTTGCCGATGGAGGGCTGCTCGCCCTCGGCTGCAACATCTTCAATCTCGGGGTATTTCCGGCGTTCGTAGCCTATCCCTTCGTTTACAGGAAGCTGGTCGACAAAGAACCGTCTCAGTCGCGCATGGTCTTTGCCGCAATTATAGCCGCGGTGATCGCTCTGCAGTGCGGATCTCTGGCGGTCGTATTGCAAACTGTCATATCCGGCGTCTCTTCCCTGCCATTTGATACTTTTATTCTCTTGATGCAGCCGATCCATCTGGCCATCGGTGTAGTTGAAGGCATCGTCACGGCCCTGGTCGTCTCATTCGTCTATCGCGCCCGGCCTGAAGTCCTTGAAAGCATCATGCAGGAGAAACCCCTCGGGGACCTGCCGTTACGTTCGCTACTGGCCATCTTCCTGATTGCTGCGGTATTGATCGGCGGGGTCCTTTCCTGGTTTGCTTCGGAGCACCCGGATGGTCTCGAATGGTCAATCGCCAGGATCACTGGATCACACGAACTGCCAAAAATTGGCCTCAAGGGGTATCAAGCCCTGGAAGCAATTCAGGAGAAGACCGCAATCTTGCCCGACTACGCTCTGCCTGAACGAGCAGGCCGCGGCAGCAGCCAACGCGTAGGGAAGGGTCTTTCAGGAATCTTCGGCGGAGCCTTGACCCTGGCCATCTGCATCTTGACCGGCTTTGTCTTGCGCAGAAGGAGAAGAACCTAATGCTGGCCATAGACGGTTCTTTTCTCGACTTCAAGCAGCTCGACCTGCTGGCCCTGCGGCAGACAGCAACCCACCGGCTCGATCCGCGAGCCAAGTTGCTGACCACGCTTTGTTTCATCATCTGCGTTGTGTCTTTCGACAAGTACGAGATCTCGGCAATGCTGCCGTTCCTCATCTATCCAATAGCCCTGGTCGCTATTGCTGACCTGCCGCCGGGCTACATCCTGCGCAAGGTCTTGATTGTCATACCCTTTGCCCTGTTGGTCGGCCTCTTCAACCCGATTTTCGACAGACAGGTCATCATGCAGTTCGGCACCTTGGATATCTGGGGCGGGTGGGTCTCCTGCCTGTCAATCCTCATGCGTGCCATTCTGACAGCCAGTGCAGCGATCATCCTGGTCGCGACAACCGGCTTCCCGGCCATCTGTGAGGCACTGGAAAAGCTGAAGATGCCGCAGACTTTTGCCATACAGCTGCTTTTCCTCTACCGCTACATCTTCGTTCTCACCGATGAGGGCGTCCGCACCGCCCGCGCCAGACAATTGCGAACCTTTGGCCGGCGCGGGCTCAGCCTACGCCACTTCGGTTCACTGGCCGGTCACCTGTTGTTGCGGACCTGGGAGCGCGCCGAACGAATTCACATGGCGATGCTGGCGCGCGGGTTCTCCGGCGAGGTCCATTCAAGACGCAGACAAAGTCATTTCGGCAAACAGGAGCTTTTATTCACAGCCTGCTGGGTCACCCTGTTTATCCTGCTGCGCCTCTACAACGCTCCGCAATTGCTAGGCAGTTTTTTCACAGGGGAGATGTAATGAGCCATCATATCGTCGAAACGCGACATCTCAAACATGTCTATGCCGATGGCACCATTGCACTGAAGGACGTCTCGCTCCGCATTGAGCATGGCGAATCTGTCGGGATTATCGGTGCCAATGGCGCCGGAAAATCGACATTGCTACTACACCTCAACGGCTACCTGAGCGCAACCTCTGGCGACATTATTATCGGCGATGACCAGCTCACGAAAGATTCCCTGGCGGTCATCAGGCGCACGGTCGGGATGGTTTTCCAGGATCCGGACGACCAGCTGTTCATGCCGACAGTCTATGACGATGTCGCCTTCGGTCCGATCAACCAGGGGCTGGCTCCGGAAGAGATTGAAGCCAGGGTCAGTGCAGCCCTGTCCAGGGTCGAAGCCGATGAATTGCGTGACAAGCCCCCCTATCACCTGTCCGGCGGTGAAAAGAAGCGGGTAGCCATAGCAACCGTGCTTTCAATGCTGCCCGAGATTCTGGTGCTGGATGAGCCGACCAACGGTCTCGATCCACATGCGAGACGCCAGCTGATAGCCCTGCTCAAGGCCTTCCACCACACACGAATCGTTACCAGTCATGATCTTGACATGGTCCTCGAACTCTGTGAACGCACTATCGTACTGCATGAAGGGACAGTCATGGCGGATGGCCCGACTCTGAAGATCTTCCAGGATGACGAGCTGCTGAACACCTGTCGCCTCGAAAAACCTTTCGCCATGCAGGCCTGCCCGGTCTGCTCCCCATACCACAGGCCCTTTCCGGAGCACCCCCCCTTAATCGAACCTCACAGCAACATTCCACACAACCACGACCATTGATATTGGCACACAGATGGCGAGCTTTAACTTGTAAACCTTTTTGCGCTGCTGAATGTCTTTTTAGCCAAGATAAACTTTTTTACTTAGACAAAAACAGGTAAACGCGCTACCTTGCTCGCGGGCAAAAGGTTAAAAGGTCAGACCATGTGGCGAAAACCCTCCACAAAAGGTGAACTTTAACCAGCGATGCGAAAAAATCCACCATAAGCCGTTTGACAAACGCTGATTTTACGAGACTTTTAAGGTGTGCCTCTGGCACCAACTTTGCTATTGATCCAAATCTGATGCCATCCTGAAAAGGCTGGCGAACCAAACCCATTTCCTGCGGAGGTCAAATTCCCATGAATATTCACGAGTACCAGGCCAAGGCGATCCTGCGTAATTTCGGGGTTCCGGTCCCGGAAGGTCACGTGGTCTACAACAGCAACTCGGCCCGCGACTGGGCCAAACGCCTCGGCGAAGGGCCCTGGGCGGTCAAGGCGCAGATCCATGCCGGCGGCCGCGGCAAGGGTGGCGGCGTCAAGATTGCCAAGACCGCCGACGAGGTCAAGCAGTTTGCCAGAGGCATGTTCGGCATGACGCTGGTGACCCACCAAACCGGCCCCGAGGGCAAAATCGTCAAGCGCGTCCTGATTGAGAATGGCTGCAACATCGCTGACGAATTCTATGTCTCCTTCCTGGTCGATCGCGTCACTGACAGGGTCACCCTGATGGCTTCGGCCGAAGGGGGGGTGAACATCGAAGAAGTCGCCGCCAAAACTCCGGAGAAACTGTTTTTTGAAGTTATCGATCCGGTGGTCGGTCTGACGGCCTTCCAGTCTCGCAAAATCGCTTTCAAACTTGGCTTTGCAATCGCCCAGGTCAAGCAGGCGGTGCCGCTGCTGATGAGCCTTTACAAAGCTTTTGTTGAGACCGATTGCTCACTGCTCGAAATTAACCCGCTGGTTTTGACCGGCGAAGGCAACCTGCTCTGCCTCGATGCCAAACTGAACCTTGACGACAATGCGCTCTTCCGTCACCTGCGCATCCGTGACCTGCGCGACTACGATGAAGAGGATGCCAATGAGATCGAAGCCTCACAGTACGATCTCTCCTACATCGCCCTGGATGGCAACATCGGCTGCATGGTCAACGGTGCCGGCCTGGCCATGGCGACCATGGACATCATCAAGCACTACGGTGGCGATCCGGCCAACTTCCTCGACGTAGGTGGCGGTGCCACCATCGAACGCGTCACCGAAGCATTCAAGCTCATCCTCTCCGATGACAAGGTGAAGGGGATTCTGGTCAACATCTTCGGCGGAATCATGAAGTGCGACGTCATCGCCACCGGAGTCATCGAAGGGGCGAAACAACTCGGCGTCAAGGTCCCACTCGTAGTGCGACTGGAAGGCACCAACGTCGAACTCGGCAAAAAGATGCTCGCCGAATCGGGGCTGAATATCGTCAGCGCTGACGGTATGGCTGATGCTGCCGAAAAAATCGTCAAGGCAGTTAAAGGTTAGGGGAAAGAGGATAGAGGAAATCGTAATCCTCACGCCTCTTGCCACTCACCTCTGACCTGAATCAATAGGAGAGAACACGATGAGTATACTGGTCGACAAAAATACACGCGTTATTACCCAGGGGATTACCGGCGCCACAGGTCTTTTCCACGCTCAAGGCGCCCGTGACTACGGCACCCAGATGGTCGGGGGCGTGACCCCCGGCAAGGGCGGCACCAAGATCGATGGGTTTCCGATTTTCAATACAGTCGAAGACGCCGTCAAGGCAACCGGCGCCAGTGCTTCGGTTATCTATGTGCCGCCGATCGGCAGTGCCGATGCCATCATGGAGGCAGTCGATGCTGGCATCGAACTGGTGATCTGCATCACCGAAGGTGTCCCGGTGCTCGACATGGTCAAAGTCAACAGGTACATGGAAGGCCGGAGCTGTCGCCTGATCGGCCCAAACTGCCCGGGCATAATTACCCCGGAAGAGTGCAAGATCGGCATCATGCCCGGCTACATCCACAAAAAAGGCCCAGTCGGCGTGGTCTCACGCTCCGGAACCCTGACTTATGAAGCGGTCTGGCAGCTCACGACCCGTAAGATCGGCCAGACGACCTGTGTCGGCATCGGTGGCGACCCGGTTAACGGTACCAGCCATCTGGATGTGCTGAGAATGTTCGAAGATGACCCGGCAACTGAAGCGGTGATCATGATTGGTGAAATCGGTGGCGACGCCGAAGAGCAGGCGGCCGCATTTGTCCGGGACCACATGACCAAACCGGTGGCAGCATTCATTGCCGGCGCTACGGCTCCCGCCGGTAAACGCATGGGACATGCCGGTGCCATCATCTCCGGTGGCAAGGGGGATGCTGCGAGCAAGAAAGCTTTCCTGCGAGAATGTGGAGTGAGCGTTGCCGACAGCCCGGCTGAGATGGCCGAGGCTCTGTTGAAAATCTGGCAACCCTGAGCTTGCCCGATATTCTATAAAAAAAGGACCGGCCTGATGGCCGGTCCAGGCTACTGACAAAGTTCAGCCAGACTTCACGATAGAGAGGGCAACAGATGGTTAATCTGTTGCCCTTAATTTTTTCTTTAAATTCTTAAAAGAAAAACCGGCGGATCGCGTCCCACCTGTGCCTTACTTATTTGTGTGCAACGGAAAGGGCTGTACATTAATTCACTGAGTACGATGCAATTAAAGGCCACCGGGTCAAGAAAGCAGTCCCGTGAGGCGCCCTGCAACGGGCCTGCTCCCGTACACAGAGGCCATTAGAAATCACAGGAATCATGCCGACGTCTATGCCTAGCGCAGCGCAGGCCCTTTTCTGCTTACTCTTTTAGGCAGTAAACGAGTAAGGCGCATCGGGGAGCCGCAGCCCCCGGGTTCTGGTCTATCCTTTTGATTTCAAATCTAAAAGCAAAACCGGCGGGTCGCGTCCCGCCAGACGCCATACTTGTGTCCGGCAACAAAAGTATAGGCCAAAAGTGCCTTCGTCCTACGGAGAGCTATAGACGTTCGCGATGCTGATATGGCTTCCGGAACAGAAGACGGAGACGAGCCGGCCCGTTGCAGGGGGCCTCGCTGTTCTGCTGCTCTTTATGGGCTGGCAAAATCGTGCTGGTGAGATCGATTGCAACCGGCAGGCATCGGAACTTAAAACCCTTTTGTCTTTTGAAGTCCAGTAGACCATGAAAAAGGGCAACAGATTAACCATCTGTTGCCCTTACGCTTTATAGAAACTCCACCTGCCAGGCAAAAAAACAAACCCCGCATCGGTGCGGGGTTTGTCAACAAACAGGACCGGCCTGATGGCCGGTCCCGTCCTTTTGTTTTATCTGGTGCAGCAAGCGACTATTTCGGTTTCACTGGCGAGGCCGGATCCTTCTTGAGAGGCGAGCCCCAGAAAGTCCCCAGGACCTTTTGATCGCGTTCGTTGAGGATAGCGCCCCGCTCAATCATGAGCTGCATGAGCTCTTCGAGGTCGGCCTGCTGGCCAATCGCCTCATCCACTCTTGCCCTCGTGTGACAGATGGTGCAGCGAGCTTCAATGGTATTCTGGAACTCGTCATTCTCCGGCAGGCGGTGAACGTCGTGCACGGCCCCGGGGACGGCGACCGCCGCCACGGGCAAGAGCAGCAGGCCGAGCAACAGGGTCAATCCGCTAAAGTTGCTATTCACGTACATAAGTATCGATGTCCGTTTCATGGACCATACCCATCATGTGGGCATATTCCGATTCAATAATCGCATAATGGTTCTCTGTCTCCCGGGCCATCCGCTCGAATACGGAACGCACTGCAGGATCAACGATACGGGACGCTGTCATTTGCAGATTTTTGACCAGGTCTTCCTCTTCCTTCAGCGCCAGCTCCATGGCCTTGCGCTCATGGACATTCTCGTCAAGGGCCTTTTCCAACTGTTTGAGCATGACATGGCCCTTTGATGGCGGCATAGCAATAAAATCTTCAAAAGAACCGAGGTCGCTACCGGTATAGATTTCGAAAAAATGGCCGGCATGCTCGCGCTCTTCTTTGGCCAACTGCTCAAAGACCTTTTTGCCACGCGCATTATTGGTCAATACTGCGGCCTTCAGATAAAAATCCATTACATCTTTTTCGGTTTGGATTGCCTGCTTGATCGCATCGAGCAGAGTCGGCTCCTGGTTCATCTTGCTCTCCCTTCAAAGCTGCAATAAACCCCAAAAAACATATTCTCTATAGAGTGACGACGGGGAAATCATCGGACCCAGTCCGTTCAGTCTAGTCTTCCAGCCTTTCCACCTGCTCTTCGACCCATGCCTCAATCTTGTCGCCATCAGTATCAGCTAGATCGAGGAAGCGCATCCCCATCCCTGGTTCATAAGGGGCCTTTTTGTGGTAGTGCCGCTTCCAGATCACTTCAGAACGGCAACGGATTACGTGCCTGGGTTTGACCGGCAATGTCAGCTCAATGGTGAATTCTTCACCTGGCTCGCGGGGCTTTACCGTAGCGATGAAAAGCCCTCCCCGGCTGATATCCTTGGCATAACCGAAAAAGGTTTTCTGGCCGTCTTCAATCGGGATTTTCTCGACGATCAGGGGCACTCGCGTGGCAAGGCGCTTGTTCTTCTGCTCCGCTTCATACTCTGGGCTGTCGGGTTCACTCATCGGCATCCTCTTCGTTCCACCCATGAGGCGGGCAGGGTCGGTAACGTTATTTGCATCATAGCACAGCTTTTTAGATTTTCGCCCGTTTGTCAAGTACTAAGCCATATCGGCAACCCGCAGTGCCTCCAGCATACCACCCAGGGAGGTCGGAACAGCACAACCCTCCCAGGCAAAATAGTCCCGCAGGGTCTCCACCGATTCACTGCGCCCAAATTCCGAATCACACAACAGGTGAATCAGCCGCAGAGACCTGAAACCATCGAACCAGATATGGAATGCCTGCTGAAGCTGATGTCGGAGGTGGTGGGTCTTCTGCATCCTCGGCCAGACCGATTGCCAGTCGAGTTTATCGAGATAGCTTGCCAGAACAGGCGAGACATCTGTCGCAAGGGATAAAACCTGTTCAGCGTCAACCGAAAGGTTGTTTTCAACGATTTTCAGCCAGTCGGACAGGATGCGAAAAACTGCTGCCGGATAGAAGAGAACACCTTGCTTGTCGCCAGCAAGGAGCCGGGCCATGCTGCGCCCGGTGCCGAAAGGGACCCGTTGCGAAACACGCGGTTCCGGGTAAACGATAGTGCCGGACAGCAGATCGACCCCGTCCGTCTTGGCCAGTTTCTGCAGAAAATAAAAGTCCTCGCCGGCCTTGCGGCTGTTCATCCCCCCACAGCGAATGTAAGCGGAAGCCCGACAGGCCATGGCGCTGCCAACCGCATTGAAGGCGTATGGTGAGCCGGCCAGGCGCAAGCCGTAGACGTAGCTGCGCAGGAAAAGCTCGTAGCGATCTATCGCGGCCTGCTGATCAAAGTCGACACCCGGCTGGTGCCGATATGGCAGCACCGCAGCCCCTTTGGAAGACAGGAGAAAATGTCGGTCGATGGTCTGCAGATAGTTATCTTCTACCAGGGTATCGGCATCAAGGCCGACCAGCAGGGGGTCTCCGGACCAGTCCAGAGACTGCAAAGCCAAATCCATGCCGAGTTTCCTGGCAAAACCGACTCCCGCCAGATGGGCCGGCACCTCGAGGCCGGGGCTGGCCGCGTCGACCCAGGCAAGGCTGAGGGTCGACCCTTGCGCATAATCATTCAACCGTGCAAGGTCGATCTCGTTCTGCAACCGGTCTTGCCTTGCTGCCTGTTCGCCATGGTTACAGACCACCACGACCTGAAAACAGTTCGTCCATTCAGGAGGATTGTCGGACAGGCTGCGCAAGGTCGCGAAGAGACGATCCCCCTCGGCGAGAGACGGGATCACAATCGCACCACGGAAATCAGACCGAGACTCCCCGGCAAGCCGCCATGGCCCACTGACGCCGCTTCTGTGCAGGTAACGTTGTGCAGCAACAGGCGGTCCAGTCATTTATTCAGATCCTGACAGGAGGCAAGAAGTTCCGTGACGGGGTCTTTGTCCGCATCAAGCCAACAGATATCAACCCCCTGTCGCTGCATGCGCCGGAACCAGGTCTCCTGGCGCTTGGCAAACTGGTGGATGGCACTGTTGAGTTTCTGGAAAAGGTCGTTGCGATTGAACAGGCCCTGCAGATACTGGGCGACAAAGCGATATTCGAGCCCGAAATAATTGAGGGTTTCCCAGGAGACCCCTGCCGCATGCAAGCCTTGGACCTCTTCGATCATGCCGTGGTCGAGGCGCTCGCGCAGTCTCCGGGTGATCCTCTGACGCAAAATGTCTCTCCGACAGCGCAAGCCGAACACTCGCGGGGACAGATTCGGCAAAACGACCGGCTCCGCTACAGGCTGTCGTTCACCTTCAGCAATCTCGATTGCCCTGGTCAGCCGTTCACGATCAGTCAGATCGGTTGTGTTGTGCAGATCAGGACGCAGCCTGCGCAGACGTTCTACTAAAGCGGCAGCCTCCATCTTTTCTAGCTCATGACGCAAAGGCAGATTTTCCTCGACCCTGACCAGTTCATAGCCGCGCAGGATGGCATCGAGATAGAGGCCCGTCCCCCCTGCCAGAACCGGCAGGCAGCCACGGCTGGTGACTTTTTCGTATGCACTTTTGAACTCCTGGACAAAGTTGAACAGGCTGAATTCGCGACCGGGGTCGACAATGTCGATGAGATGATATGGCGTTGCGCCGTATTCCGCCAGATCTTTGCCGCTGCCGATATCCAGGCCGCGGTAAACCTGCCGTGAATCAGCGGAGAGGATTTCACCGTTAAGGTGACGGGCGGCCTGCACGGCCAGATGGGTCTTACCCGAGGCAGTTGGACCGAGGATAACCAGAAGGTTCATGGTTAGAAAAGTTCCTCCGAGGTTGTGGCGAATGCCCGACAAGGACAAGTTCCGTTATAACCGGATCGTAATATCATGACAACGCGTATTCCTGGCAAGCTTTCCTCTCGACGGGAAATCTGTTATACAGTGGTGACCCTATGATCCCTTGACTGATCAAATCAAGAATGTCCCGGAACCAGATGTCTATTTCCTCACCAAGTTTGGGGGCAGAACCCGACACAGCAAGGGTACTGTCCCGTTCAGAGCACAATATTTCCCGTCGCCGGATCGATGAGAACACCCTCAAGGTCCTTTACCGGTTACACCGCCACGGCTATAAAGCCTGCCTGGTCGGCGGCAGCGTCCGGGACCTGCTGTTGGACAGGACTCCCAAGGACTTCGACATCGGCACCGACGCAACGCCGCAGCAGGTCAAAAAACTCTTTCGCAACTGCTTTCTGGTCGGACGCAGGTTCCGACTTGCCCATATCAGGTTCGGTCGCGACCAGGTCATAGAAGTCGCAACTTTCCGCCGTCATCCCAAACCTGACGAATTCCCGGAAGATCCCGAAGAACACGGGTTTTTCATGCAGAACCAGTTCGGCACTCCCAGAGAGGACGCCTTCCGCCGCGACTTTACCATCAATGCCCTGTTCTACGACATCGCCGACTTTTCAATAATAGATCATGTCGGCGGTCTCGACGATCTTGAGAAACGACAGCTGCGCGTAATCGGCGACCCAAAGATCCGGTTCGAGGAAGACCCGGTGCGCATGTTGCGCGCGCTTGAGTTCAGCGCCCGTCTCGATTTTTCTCTCGACGACAACACTCTCGCGACGATCACCGCGCAAGCCCCGTTGATTGGCGAAGCGGCAACGGCCAGGATCCGCGAGGAGCTTCTGGAGCTTTTCCGTCACGGAGTCGGCGCAGAAGTATTGCAAAAGGCCCAAGCGCTCCAACTGATGCAACCGATGATGGGTGGCTATGCGCCCGGGGAAACGACCTTCAGACTGCTGCAGGAGCTTAACCGGTATTTTCAAAAGCTCGGCAAGGTCGATGAGGCAATGCTCCTCGCCGCGCTGTTTATCGACCGTTTCTGGCAGAAATGTCCTGTCAAAGCATCACTTCCGATCAACGAGGTCGTGCAGTCTGCCGGACATCTGCTGACCCCCTACTGCACCCATTTCCACCTGGCCCATGGCCTGCGCCACCAGGCCCGCGAGTTGCTGGCCGGATGCTACCGTTTTGCCCGCGGTCCGGGTCATCGCGGCCAGAAACGCTTCCTGCACAACCCTGGCACGCCCCTCTCCCTGGAAATGTTTCGCCTCTGGACAGAGGCCGGCAACGGCGACAGGGAGATGTTGACAATCTGGCAGAAGGCGCTGCATTCACGTGAAGAAGGAGCCCACCAACCGTCCAGTGACGCAACCCGGCGCACCCGTCGGAGACCCCGCCGGCGACGTCAGAGCAGACCGATCATAAGTGCATTATAAATCTCTCTCAGCAGCTCTTTCAATCGTTCCCGCTCGGCGGCATTCAGTGAACGGTCGATCTCCGAAAACCGCCCCATGGTAAATATTCGCAAACTGCCGATAGCGTCATCATCAAGCCGCTCGCCGAGTTCCTCGAGACCACTGGCTGGAGAAACGGCATCATCCCCGTAACGTCTGCGTATCCGGGCCCTGAAGTCTTCCAAAAGACGGGCTTCAGGAGAGAGCCGCTTCCTTCGTCGCAGCAAAATTCCGACCATCAGGCAGGGGACCAAGCCGGCAAACCAGAGGTATTGTTTGATCTCGAATTTTCCTGCTCGAATGCCGCGAAACTTCTCGCGGGTTTCATTAAAGGCCTCCATCTGGCGGGCAAAATCAAAGAGCAGAACTGTCTGCACCCACCGGTAGTTGAGACTGTCTATCAACTTCTGCAGAACCCCCAGGCTGGCCTCCCCACGGTTATTCAGAGCGCTGGAAGCGTTGATCGCCCACTGGCTCGGATCGATGCGGACCCAAATGTTATCTTCGGTCAGGACTTCGGCCCAGACATGGGCCGTGTCTTCTGTCACCAGAAAATATCCGCCAAGAGAATTGTATTCCCCCCCGTAGTATCCCCCGACCAGGCGAGACGGGATTCCTGCCATCCGAGCAATAGTAACGTAAGCCGAGGCAAAAAACTCGCAGTAGCCGCGCTTCTTGTCGAACAGGAATCCATCGATCGGGTCCGCCCCCCCGGGAAGATCATCCAGGGCATAGCTGAGCTGCTGATTGCGGAAGAACTCGGCCAGGGCGTCCCGTCGGCCCTGTTCACTTGTCGCGCTGTTTATGATCCCTGTAGCGACCTGCCGCACACGTTCGGAAATCTGTTCCGGCAACGTCAGATAAAATCCACGATTGATCTCGCCCGAAACCTTGAGATCGGCACCGGGGTGACTGATTTGTTCAAGCCGGTAGGGGTGGTCAAGCGCTGACTTAGAGACAAACACATAATCGTCGTCACTCGAATTTCGAGGACCGGAGACCCGGGATGGTCGATCCAGGGTGATCAGGTAGCGGTCGGACCTCGCTTCCGGATAAATCGTCAGTGTGACTACGCGCTTGCTCCCGATAATTTTGGAACTCTCTTTCGGCGGTTGGGCGCGTATCCATGTGCGACCTTCCGGTTGGTTTAGCACCAGCGCCCGCCAGTACAGGTTGTCCGGAGCTATCTCTTCGACTTCCGCACGGAAGGCAAGGCTCTTGTTTGACGAGATCCGAGCATAAGCTCCAGGTTGCACACTTTCCGCCAGGCCGACGCTTGCGCTGCCACCCGGGTTGAGGAAATTCCAGAGCGGATGGCGGGTGCGCGGCAGAATGAAAAAGAAGACCAGCATGAGGAGCAGGGAGACGACAGGCATTATCAGGCTGACCTTAACCAGCTTGTAAAGGTCTTCCCGGGGCAGGGCCAGGCGCTTGTCAGTCACAAACACGGTCAACAGAACCAGCCCGAGAGTGACACTGAAGATCATCAGCACCAGGTAAGTCAGGAAGCTGAAGCCAAGGCCAAGGTCGAGACTGATCAACGATGATCCGGCAAGGATGAAGAGAGCCAGAACAAAGATCTGCAGGTAGTCGCGGGATTCTTTTGGTGTCAGCAGGCGAATAATCAGCAGAATAATCATGGCCTGGGCAACCGGTGTCGCCACATCGGCCCTGGTGACCTGAATCCGCATAAAACGCGATTCCGGAAACAGCAGCCAGCGTTGCCGTCAAGGTGTTGAGAGGATATCGCTCATGACGGTCGCACCAGATCCCGCCGAGGACGCCGATCACAGCAACCCCGATCACAAAAGGAGACAGGTATGGCAGCACTGGCGCCAGGGCAAGGACGGCAACGATACTGCCGAGCAGGTTCAGCAGTGTTTTAATCCGTACCATAGAGAGCCAGCACCTTGAGAAGCATGAGTTTGTGTTGTCGGGTGGAATCTGGAGGGATCTCCATCGCTCCCGATTTGAGACCGACCGGCCGGCCGGAGCGCAACAGGCGGGTGACCAGATAGGCACAATAGCTTAACCGCTGCTCGAGACCCGCTGCCGGGATCGCATCCAGATCGATGGTAACCGGGGTGTGTGAAGCGGCGGAGAGCTCCTTGACCTTGAGACGATCGTGCCGTGCCGAGAGCTTCCAGTGAATCAGCTTGAGCGGTTCGCCACCCCGGTAATCGCTGATATGGCTGACATCGCCCTCCTGCCCTTTCATCCAGTGCGCATGAGCCCCGCGCATACCGCCGGGGTCTGGCTGCTGGACGTCATTGCAGGGCAGGGGTCTGGGGAAAACCGTAACCTGCCGATCGATCGGCATGACCAGGCTGCGGATAAAAAAATTGATCGGGAACCGCGACCTGACTGTTGCCGTTTCCAGCAGCTGCAGCCCGCGACCGTTCAGGACGGCTTCGAGAGATTTGCTCTTCGATTGCCCGGGGTCAACCAGCGGGAACAGCACGACCTTTTCGCCGAGTGCGACCTCCATCAGAAAGACCGGCAGCCAGCGCCGGTTGTTCTCCAGGTTGATGCTGAACAGGGTGGGCAGACCGTCGTAGACTTCCTCGGGAGGGGTACAGCTGATCGTAATCTTCGACAGGTTCCACTTGCCGAGAATTCCCGAAATAGCCATAAATCCGAGCAAGGCGGAGACCAGCAGGTAGATCAGGTTGTTGCCGGTATTGACTGCAGCAAAGCCGAGCAACAGGGTGATAACAATATAAAGGACCCCGGCCCGGGTCAGTTTCAGGCCAAAGGAACCGGTACTTCGTCGAGCAGCGATTGCAGTAACTCCTTGCGGTCCAGGGTTTCGTTCTCCGGATACATGATCAGGCGGTGAGCACAAACCGGCACGAAGAGCCCCTTGACATCCTCTGGGAGGACATGGTCCCGGCCAGCCAGAAAAGCATGGCTGCGCGCTGTTTCTGCCAGGTTGATGCCGCCGCGGGTTGACACTCCGGCGAGCAGCATCGGATGTTCACGGGTGGCCGTGATCAGCAGATAGATATATTCCGTGATCTTATCGGAAAACTGGACAGTGCTGCGGATCGCCTCGCGTGCGCGCAACAGTTCGTCGATAGACAACAACGGTTTGATCTCCCGGATTCCCTCCCTGATGCTGCCGGTCTGGATAATCTTCTTTTCCATCGCTTCCGGCGGATAACCGATTCCCGTGGTAATCAGAAAGCGATCGAGCTGTGATTCCGGCAACGGGTAGGTGCCGACCTGCTCGACCGGGTTCTGCGTGGCAATCACCATGAACGGATCGGGCAAACGGTAGGTTTTCCCTTCAATCGTCACCCGGTGCTCTTCCATCGCTTCGAGCAGAGCGCTCTGGGTCTTCGGCATCGCCCGGTTGATTTCGTCGGCCAGCACCAGGTTGTTGAAAACCGGTCCTTCCATGAAATTGAACTGGTTATTGTTGCGGTCATAGATCGAAAGGCCGGTGATATCTGATGGCAGCAGGTCACTGGTACACTGGATCCGCCCGAAAGAGAGCCCCAGGGCGTGGGCCAGAGCCAGGGCCAGAGTCGTTTTGCCAAGCCCCGGAATATCTTCGAGGAGCAGGTGCCCACCCGAAAGCAGTGTCATCATGGCCAGTTTCAGGGCCTTGACTTTACCCTTGAGATAACGATCGGCAAGGGTCTCGATGACATTCAGAATTGGCAGACGCGGATCATTCGACATGAGTGGTACAGCTCCTTAAGTTTCATATTGCTCAGGCGTGACGCGCTGGCGAAGATATTTGAAGCCCTCCATGACCACCAACAGAAGACCGGCCAGGCCCAGCAAGCTGAACCAGGCGGTAAAGCTGACTGGCGCAACTCCGAGAACCCTCTGCATGAATGGCCATTGCATGATCAGGATGTGCACGCTCTGGGCAGCCAGCACCCCACCGATCAGCAGCGGATTACGTTTCAACGGGACTCGGAAAACCGAAACCCGCTCCGATCTACAGTTGAAAACGTGGACGTTTTCCAACAGCACCATTAATAATAGCACAAAGTTACGTGCCTCTTGCACCCCCAGCCCCTGGGCAAGCAGCCATGCCCAGGTGGAAAAGGCCAGGGCGCCCATGGTCAGACCTGAAATAATCGTCTGCGTCACCATCAACCGGTTAAACAGGCCTTCATCAGTCGGTCGAGGTTTACGCGACATAACCCCGGGCTCACCGCCTTCAAAGGCGAGTGCGACATCCTGTATGCCGTTGGTCACCAGGTTCAGCCACAACAACTGCACCGCCCCCAGTGGAATCGGTAAACCGGAGCCCAGAGCCAAACAGAACAGAACGATTTCAGCGCCGCCTGTCGATATCAGCAGATAGACAACTTTTCGGATGTTATCATAGGCAAAACGGCCTTCTTCGATACCGGCGACCAGAGAGGCAAAATTGTCATCAGCGAGGATGATCGATGCGGTCTCCTTGGCCACATCGGTACCGGTCCCCATGGCAACACCGATATGGGCCTTGCGCAATGCCGGGGCATCATTCACACCATCCCCGGTGACTGCAGTGAAATGTCCCTGCTGATTCAGGGCCTCGACGATCATCAGTTTTTGCAACGGCGTGACCCGTGCAAAGACGCCGATCCGATCAAAAGTTTCCCGCCATTCAGGGTTTTTCAGGTCAAGCGACTCGAGCTGCTTGCCGGTCAGCATGTCCGCTTCACTTGCCGCCAGTTCAAGCTCGCGGGCGATACCGAGAGCTGTGGCCGGATGGTCGCCGGTCACCATGACTACGCGGACTCCGGCTCTGCGGCATGTGGAAATCGCGCCCCGAACGTCCTGACGCAGCGGATCGATAAAAGCGACCAGGCCAAGCAAGGTCAGGGGCGGCATATGCTCAGGGCCAGACAATGGCTGGTCCGCTACACTCGCCAGAGGACCTTTGGCAATCGCCAGAACCCGGTAGCCTTGACCTCCAAGACTCAGGGTTTCTCCCTCGACTTCCAGGGTATCGATCGGCACCAGCCCCTCGGGTCCGGCCATCGTCTCGCAAAAATCAATAACCTGTTCGACAGCTCCCTTAACGATGCAGGCGGCATCTTCACCACGGACAAATCGCGCGGCATAGCGCTGCTCCGATTCGAAAGGGATATCTCCCAGAACGATGTGACGATCAGCTTCCGCTTCAGGGTCAAGCCCGAGCTTATGGGCCAGGGCCAGCAAGGCCACGTCCATCGCATCGCCCTGATGCAGCCACTCGCCAAAAGCGAAGCGCAAGGACGCTTCATTGCACAGGATGCCGGCCAGAGCCAGTTCACGCAGGCGTACCAACTCGACGGCCTCCGGCATCGATCCATCGGCACGGGTGATTTCTCCCGCCCCGGCATAGCCTTCGCCACTGACCCGGAATGAGACCCCCTCCGGTAGCCAAATCTGGCGGACAGACTGACGATTCACCGTCAGGGTACCAGTTTTGTCGCTGGCGATACAGGTACAGCTGCCCAACCCTTCAACAGCTGTCAGCTTGCGAACGATGACATTGCGGCGGGCCATTCTGGTCGTCGCAATCGACAGGGCAACGGTCATGGCCACCGGCAACCCTTCCGGGATTGCCGAAACCGCCAATGCGACAGCCATCAGGAATACTTCGTTGAATGGTACGCCCTGCCAGAAGGCGACATTGGCAAGTAAAATCACAAAACCGACCACAAGGTAACTGACCTGGCGGGCGAACTGCTCCATACGGATCACCAGCGGCGGCTTGGCCACAGTCGTGGTGGCAACCGCCGCCGCAATCGAACCGACCTCAGTCCATTGCGCAGTTGCGACCACAACACCGAGTCCCCGCCCCCGGGTGACGCTGGTGCCGGCAAAGGCAAGGTTGCCTCGCTCACTCAGGGGTGCCGCTTCGGGATAAACACCAGCCAGTTTGACAACTGCCTGGGATTCACCGGTCAACAACGACTCATCGACAGACAGGCTGTGGACATCCAGCAGGCGCACATCAGCCGGGACCCGGCCACCCGATTCAAGGACAACGATGTCACCCGGAACCAGATGTTCCGCATCAAGGTCCTGGACATGGTTGTCACGCCTGGCCCGACAGGATATTTTTAGCAGTTGCTGGAGAGCTGCGGCACTGTGCTCAGCTTTCCATTCCTGGAAAGTCCCCAGCAAGGCGTTCAGCAAAATTACGGCAAAGATAAAACCGGCATCGGTCCATTCACCGATAACCAGAGAGGCCAGGCCGGCGACAATCAGTATGTAGATCAGCGGGCTGAGGAACTGGTGGGCAAAGATGACGGCGAGGCCGGGCGGCGGCTTGCCGGGTAGCTGGTTGGGCCCGTATTGACCAAGGCGGGCGGCCGCCTCGCCGCTGGTCAGTCCCTGCCGCCGGCTTTGTGTCCTGGCGAGCACCTCGGAATCTTTCAGAGCATGCCAGGGAACACTCGAGGATGTGGTTTTCGCCACGTCCCTGCTCATCATCTCCTCCCGGCTACGGCAAAACCCCAACTGCAAGTACTCAATACAATTCAACCCTTACAGGTGAATTATATCAGGTTATGCATGGCTTCGTTGCGTCTGGAGTTTCACTGTAGTTGACGCACTTGTATCACTATGGTTAAATCCTATCCTTGAAAAGGAGTTTTAGACGTTATGAATACAGCCTACCTCGGGCTAGGCAGTAACCTTGGCAACCGCATGGCTTTTTTACGAAGCGGGCGCGATACGCTGGTGGACCGATCCGAGATCGTGTTGATCCGGACAGCGGCTGTGTACGAGACCGAAGCGGTAGGCGGGCCGCCTGACAACCCCCTTTTCCTGAACACGGCTCTGCAGATAGAGACATCACTGGAACCACGACAATTGCTCGCAGTCTGCCTGGGAGTCGAAGATGAATTCGGTCGCTCCCGCCCGGTGCGCTGGGCACCCCGGACCCTTGATATCGATATCCTGTTTTACGCTGACCAGGTCATTTGCGATGAGGACCTGACTCTTCCTCATCCCAGACTTCAGGAGCGCCCTTTCGTCCTTGCGCCGCTCCGGGAAATTGCACCCGACCTCAGGCACCCGTTGCTTGAGCAAACCATTAACGAGCTGGCCGCTGAAAGCGCCGGCGTCGAAGAGCTTGTGCCGATGCGCACAAACTGGTGATTGTGATGCTGGTTCGTCTGCTGATCTGGCTGATTGTCGGTTTCCTGGTTTACACGGTGTTCCAGATGATCAAACAGGCCATGTTAAAACCTCCCGGGGCACCACCTGAGAAAACCAGCCGCGGCGAGGAAATGGTCCAGGATCCGGAATGCGGCGCCTATGTACCGCGCAACGACGCCATAAAGACCCAGGCAAAAGATAAAACCTGTTATTTCTGCTCGACAGAATGCCGTGACAAATACCTGGAACGCAGCTGATGGCTGCGAGACCTCTTGCAAATAACCTTATTCAAGGAGCGCATAGATGAAGTTTTTTATCGACACAGCTGACGTCAAGGAAATTGCTGCAGCAAATGAACTGGGCCTCGTCGACGGGGTGACCACCAATCCATCGCTGGTTGCCAAAAGCGGCCGGGATTTCCACGATGTCCTCAAGGAAATCATCGCGCTGGTCGACGGCCCGATTTCCGCGGAAGTCGTTGCGACGGATGCTCCAGGGATGATCAGCGAGGCTGAGGTCCTGGCGAAGCTCGACCCCGAGAAAGTTGTCATCAAGCTGCCATTGACAGAAGAGGGACTGAAGGCGACCAAGGCCTTGACTCAGAAAGGTTTCAAAACCAACCTGACCCTGATCTTCTCCCCTCTGCAGGCGCTGCTCGCAGCCAAGGCCGGCGCAACCTATGTCTCCCCATTCGTTGGCCGACTCGATGATGTCGGTCACGAAGGGATGGAATGCGTCGAGCAGATCCGCACCATTTTTGATAATTACGGCTATGGCACCGAGATCATCGTTGCCTCTGTGCGCAGCCCGCAGCACGTCCTGCAGGCCGGGATGATCGGTGCCGACATCTGCACCATTCCCTACAGTGTCATGCTGCAGCTGGCCAAGCATCCGCTCACCGACCTCGGCCTGGAAAAGTTCCTCGCCGACTGGCAGAAGCATGTTGCAAAATAGGCTTCTGTGTTTACGGACCAGGCAGACCGATAATTTGATAAGACCGCTTGATTCCATTTGATCGCGTCACTCGGATGACCCTTTGAGGAGGAGAAAAAGACCATGAGAGCGATTCTGGCCAGCTTGTTAGTCGTTACCTTTTTTGTTGCACCCCTCTCTGCGCAAGAGTTGACCGGCACCCTGCAGCAGATTCAGAAGTCCGGGAAGATGAAGATCGGCTACCGTGCATCTGTACCACCCTTGTCCTTTTTGAATAAAGCCGGTGCTCCCGTCGGCTACTCCATTGATCTCTGTGCGGAAATTGCCACGGCGGTAAAGAAAGAAGTTGGCCGTGACGTCAGTGTCGAGTATGTCCCGGTGACTTCCGCAGATCGCTTCGATGCATTGACCGAAAACCGGATCGACATCCTGTGCGGGGCGACGACGAAAACCCTTAGCCGCAGTGAAAAAGTCGATTTTACGCAACTGACGTTCGTCACCGGCGGCTCCTTCATGTCCCTGAAGAAAACCAAAATCATGAACAATTTTGAAGGCAAGAAAATCGGTGTTTCAAAGGGCACGACGACTGCAGAAAACTTGAAAAAGCTTCTTGAGGAAGCACAGACGAAAGCCGAGATTGTCCTGATGAACTCCTCTGCAGAAGCTCTCGAGGCACTGAACAAGGAGGAAATCGACGCTATTGCCGCCGACCAGGTGGTCCTCATCGGGCTGGCCCTGACCTCGGGCAACCCCGGCAATTACACGGTTCTTCCTGATTTGTTCTCCTATGAACCCTTTGCACTGGCGGTCAGGCGCAACGATGCAGACTTTCGCCTTGTCGCCGATCGCGTGATTGCCGACCTGTACCGGACCAGGGAAATTCTGAAAATCTACGACCGGTGGTTCGGCGTTTTTGCCCAGCAGAGATCCACGGCCTTTGATGCGCTGATCCAGCTCAGCGCGATCCCGGAGTAGCCGGAACGTTTTCACTAGAATTTAAGGAGATCAACATGAAATCCGCTCTAGAACGTTTTTTGCCTCTGCTCGCGACAGTGCTGATTTCAACCTTCTTTTTCACAAACGTCGCTTTGGCAGGTGGTGATGCCATGGAAGAAGCCGAACTATGGGCGGATGTCTCCGAAGAGATCAACGAGGCACCGGTCTATGAGGACACCAAAGATGCTGATCGTAAATGGGCGATCAGCATCGGAGTGGCCGCTGGCGTTGCCCCTGATTATGAGGGTTCCAATGACTACGGTTTCGGCTTTGGTCCCAACATTTCGGCTTCCTGGCGGGATACGATCTTCTACAAGGGCAAATCCCTGGGCGCCAATCTCATCCGCAAGGAAAACTTCAAGGCCGGCGTGATTCTGGCCAAAGCTTCGGGACGCAATGAAGATGACAACGACAAACTTGAGGGACTCGGCGACGTTGACGGTGGCATCGAGGCCGGAGGGTTCATTTCTTACAAGAACAAACCGTGGCGTTTTAAGGCAGAAGCCCGACAGGAAGTCGACTCCGGGCACGAAGGCGCACTGGTGGAGCTGAGCGTCGGCACGGAACTGCCGTTTACCAAGCCGCTGGTGTTTGTCGAACTCGGCACAACCTGGGCGAGTGACGACTACATGGAGAGTTTTTTCGGCATTGATACGCAACAGTCTGCAAACTCGGGCCTTGATAGGCACAACGCGGACGCCGGGTTCAAGGATGTCAATTTAAGCATTTCAGTCGGCTACCCGATTACCAATCGCTGGCGACTCGGAGCAACAATGGAGTACAAAAGGTTGCTGGGCGATGCCGCAGACAGTCCCATCGTCGATGACAAGAACCAGTTTGTTGCCGGGATTGGTTTTTCCTACCACATGGGCTCCAAGTACCTCCCGGAGGAACTTAAATAGAGGTTTAACACCTCCCGACATTAACTGGAGGGACACATTCAGTTTAACCGAACATGTCGCCCAAAGGTGCTATGACGACTTTGGTAAAACAACCTGGGTCGCCAGCGAGGAGGTTAATGCACCAATCGTGCATCGCGTACGGTCAACCCGCTGTCGGAGAATGGAGCCCCTTCCGAACAATCAGAGCCATATTTTGCAATCCTGTCAAGAGTGAGTGCCATTCAGTAGACGTTTATGTGACCTTTATGGTCAACACATTCATGATGCAACCTTAAAAATCCCTGTTATAATAACCATCGTTCGTTCTTCACCGTTCACTTACATCAAAAAGTATGGAGACTTCAGCATGAAAAAATTGTTCGTTCTGTTACTCGTTATTTTGTTCCTTGCCGGCTGTGCACCGCCGCAGAACAACCAGGAAAAAGGCACCCGCTACGGCGCCTTGGGCGGTGCTGCCGCCGGCGCCCTGCTTGGGCAGGTGATCGGTGGCAATACCAAGGGCACGCTGATAGGCGCGGGCCTCGGCGCTCGTGGCCGGTGGCGTAATTGGCAACCAGGTTGGCAAAAGCATGGATGAACAGGAAGCCGCCATGCGTCGCGAGTTGGCTGCTGTCGAAGCGGCTAATATCCAGCGCACCGCCGACGTTTTGGCCGTCACCTTCAAGTCGGACTACCTGTTCGCGGTTGGCTCTGCCAACCTGAATGCCGGGGCTTTCAACGAAATCAGCCGGGTCAGCCGGGTCCTCAACCAGTACCCAGACACCAGCATCCAGGTTGCCGGGCACACGGACAGCACCGGTTCCGAAGAGTTCAACCAGACTCTTTCTATGAATCGTGCCGAAAACGTCAAGAATGCGCTGGTCGGTCAAGGGGTTAACCCCAGCCGAATCAGCACGATTGGCTTTGGCGAATCGGCGCCGGTCGCGGACAACAGCAGCGAATCCGGACGGCAGTTGAACCGTCGGGTTGTTATTACAATCAAGCCCAATAATGCCTAAAATCGAGTACTTTAAAGGAGAGAAGCACATGCGTATCAAATCTGTTCTATTGACCATCCTGTTGCTGGCCATTCCGTTCCTGTCGATGGCCGAGGACTCCAACGTTTTGCGGAAGAAAATCATGATGGATCAAAAAAGGTTGATCGTCATGGACAACATGGAACTGACCGAAGCCGAAGGCAATGCGTTCTGGCCGGTCTATGAGAAGCACCAGGAAGAACTTTTCCAGGTCAACCAGCGCGGCGCAAAACTGATTCTGGCCTATGCAGCGGCCTACCAGACCCTGACCGATGAGCAGGCTGTGAAACTGATAGATGAGTATTACGATATCCAGGACGCACGCCTGACGGTTCTGAAGAAAATGGCGAGCGATGTGGGCAAGGTCCTGCCCGGCAAGAAGGCCTTCCGGTATATGCAGATTGAATCAAAGCTGTCGGCGATCGGCCGCTACGAACTGGCGAAAGCGATTCCTCTGGCACAATAGTTAAAGTAAAGAGACTCCGGATCTAAAACCGGAGCCTCTTCATTGTCATGTCGTTCTAGAAAACAGCCGGCAGCCCATATGGTCTTCCGGCTGTTTATTATGAGCGGTACATGCAAAACCGGATCTATAACTGAACCTCTAAGACTTGCCGCAAAGGCACCAAGACACGGAGAAAGAGCTTCTTTTCTCTTTAACATACAAGCTTTTCCCTTACTTTAAGGTCAGCTTAATGTCTTTGAGCCTTAGTGGCCCACCTTGTCTGGTTACCGCTAACTTCTACGGTGAATGCGAAGCCGCCAAACCCTCTCCGCTCTAGCCATCACAACAACCGGCTGTCTTCCGGGAGACCCAGAACGCCCGCCCGATCAGCACCAAAAGAACCAGCGCCGCCAGATTTCCCCACACACTCACCGCATGGGTCTCCGACGTGGTCACCCAGCGGCTTATATCCAGGCCGGCCCAGGCGTAGAATTCATTGACCAGCCAGCCGAACACCAGGGAACAGCAGGATATCACGGCCAGGTAAACCAGCGTTGCCTTGCGTCCCCAGAAGCGAGCGACGACCGTCAGGGTTGCGGCATTGGTTGCCGGGCCCGCCAGGAGAAAGACCAACGCCGCACCCGGGGACAACCCTTTCAATACCAACGCTGCAGCGATCGGTGTCGAGGCACTGGCACACATGTAGAGCGGAATACCGATCAGCAGCATCAGCACCAGCGAAGCCGCCTGGTGTTCGAACAGTATGGCAAAAAATCCATCCGGGACCAGTGTTGCCACCAGCCCTGCAATCAGTACCCCGAGCAACAGCCAGCCGCCGATATCTTTGAGCAGTTCACCGAACGCGTAACGGGTACCGTCAACAACCCGTGATATCAGTGGCGCTTTTTGCTTGTCCGCAGAGTCACAACTGGCATCGGGGCAGCCACATGCGTTCTGTTCAATATCCAGTTCGGTCTTTTCTTCCGGCAGCATGCTGATCAACATGCCGGTAAGAGTCCCGGTGATAAAAGCGGCGATCGGGCGAACGACCGTCATGACCGGATCCAGCAGGGCCCAGGTGATGGCGATCGAATCGACTCCGGATTCCGGGGTCGAAACCAGGAATGCCGCAGAAGGACCACGCCCGGCACCCTGCTTCCGCAAACCGATCGCCGCCGGGATCACGCCACAGGAGCAGAGCGGCAGGGGGATCCCCAGCAACGAGGCCTTGACCACCGCAGCAAACGAGCCACCGCCCAGATGCCGGGCGACAGCTTCATCGGGCAATATGGCCTTGATCAAACCGGCGGCCAGAAAACCGAAAATTACGTAGGGAGCGGCATCGGTAAAGATATGCCAAGTCTCGGTAATTAATCGTGTCACGAAATCTGTCATGTCACCTTCAAGGCCGTCGTTTCCTGTTGACAGGAGTTGCGCGTCCGGCCAGGAGCTTGCCTGCGACCAGCAACAAGGGCGCTCCGTGCAGAAAGAGGTCGAAAATATCGATCGGTGCGGTCAGTTGACCATTCACCAGCATCCGCAGCTTCTCCACCAGGTGCGGCTCCGGCCGAAAGGGCGCCAGGCCGAGGATGACAGCCACTGGCAAAAGAAGAGTCCAGGGGATTACGGCAAACAATCGGGCGATCATTCTTCACCTCTCGCCTCGACTCAAGACACATACCTGAGAAGGACAATTGAACAGGCTCAATAAACAGGGTAAGCTGTTAACAACTTGAAACACTCAACAACCGGCAGAGGACTGTACTATGAGATTATATCTGATGCAGCATGCACTTGCCTACTCGTCCGAAGAGAATTCTGAAAGGGCGCTCAGTCCGGCAGGCATTGAGCAGGCCAAACAGTCCGCACACGGCATCAGGCGCCTCGGACTGGAGTTCGACCTGATTATGACCAGCCCCAAGCGCCGCGCAAAGCAGACCGCTGCACTGGTCGCTGAGGGAGTTCGCTACCCGTACAGTGATATTATGACAACCGAAGCACTCATGCCGGACCAAGAGCCTGGGGCATTGCTCGAACTCCTGCAAAATGAATCGACCGATAGCCGCATCCTGATTGTCGGTCACCTGCCCCATCTGGCCCGCCTGGCCGATACCCTGATCCAGGGAGGAGACCTGATCTTCGAAAATGCCGGATTGACCTGCCTGGAGATGTCCGGTCCCAAAACGGCCCGCCTGGAATTTCATCTCCAGGCGGTACACCTGACAAAGTAGGTCTGAATCACGACGCATCCCCCGTGCTGTCTCTGGACCGGGGGCGTTTTATCCGGACCGAATAGAGGCTTGAGCCGCCGGTTTTAGAATTCCCCTTCCGCAAAGATCAACTTCAATAAATTTATCTGCTTACAGAATTTGTCTGTATTCTTTCTCCAGTAAAATAGCGTTTTGTTTTCCGACCGGATTATTGTATAAAGAACCTTGTCTCATAATTTGAGGCGATGTTTTTCGTTTCTATGGTCAGAATATTTCTGCATATATCAGGAGGTGACACGATGAATCTGCAAGGGTTGAAGCGTCACGGTCGGCTGGGTGTTGTCTTGCCTGTCCTGCTGGCTATGCTATGGGGAACACCGGCAGCAGCGTTCCAGTTTGACTTCGGTGAGGTGGAGGGGAGCCTGGACAGTACCCTGTCGTACGGTATGAGTTGGCGGGTGGCGGATCGCGACCAGGACATTATCGGCCTGGCAAATGGCGGGAGAGCCTATTCCGTTAACGGCGACGACGGCAACCTGAACTATGATGACGGTGACACCTGATTAGCAGGCTCGCCAAAATTACCAGCGACCTGGAACTTACCTACAAAAACTTCGGACTGTTCGTACGCGGGTCGGCCTTCTATGATTTTGAAAATGAGGACCGGTGATCGAGAACGGACCGACCTGAGTGGTGATGCAATAGACCTGGTCGGCAAGGACGCCGAGCTTCTGGATGCGTACATCTGGTGGGAACTTCGAAATCGGTAGCATGCCTCGCTCAAGTCCGCGTCGGTGACCAGGTCCTGAGTTGGGGTGAGAGCACCTTTATCCAAAACGGTATCAACATCATCAACCCCATTCGATGTCAGCAAGTTGCGCGTCCCTGGGGCTCGAACTCAAAGAAGCGTCTCGTTCCAGTTGGCATGGTATCGGGATCAATCAGCCCGACGAGAACCTGACTTTCGAAGGCTTCTACCAGTACGACTGGGAAAAAATCGAAATAGACCCACCCGGTATCTACTGGAGTACCAACGACTTCGCCGGCGAAGGCGGGAACAAGGTCCTGCTTGGCTTCGGTGACTTGTCGGACCTCGGAACAAGCTTTGCGGCCGTTAGGCGTAACGGCAGTGTTACGGACGTCGGCTCGTGGTCCCCCCCAAAGATCCCCTCTGACGATGGTCAATTCGGCCTGGCAGTGCGTGTTTATGCCCCCCGACTGAATGATACGGAGTTCGGCTTCTACTATCATCAACTATCATAGTCGCGTGCCGACTCAGCGGTCTGACCGGGACCGTAATCGGTTTCTGTCGGTGCAGCATCGTAGCAGCAATGCCACTTAGCAGCCCCTAAGGCTGGGAACTCGATCGCTGCTGGGGTTGGTGCAGGGGCCAACGTCTGCAGTTAATACATCAGCTGATTGCGGGAAGGCATCTTACCCCTGATGAGGCCAACGGAATTGATCCCGTGCAGCTAACGCCGCAAAGCCTGCTACCGGGAGACACAAGTGGCGGGATTGCGCTCTGCAACGATATTATGCCAAGACGGCACAATACAATGTCTGAATATCCGGAAGACATCCAGCTTTTCGGGGTCAGCTTCAATACCGCACTGGACAGCATCGGCGCTTCTTTGCAGGGGGAGTATTCCTATCGTAAGGACGCCCCTTTGCAAGTCGATGATGTCGAACTTCTATTGGCCGCTCTGAGTCCACTGGGCAGCACTATTAATCCAGCTTTTCCGTTTTCGGACAATCAGCTCACAGATGGCTCGGATTTAGGTCTTGACACGCTATATTCACGGTTATATAGAGAAGGACGTCTCCCAGCTACAGATGACCATGACCAAGACTGTTCGGCCCAACCTTTGGTGCGGACCAGTTCGTCATTGGTCGGTGAAGTCGGCGTAACCCATGTCCATGACATGCCGCAGTAAGAGCTAAACTGCGCCTTGAATCGGCCGGTACCTATGTGACTGGCAATCCCAGATCAGGCCGCTACCCTGGAGGAGCACATGCAGCAAACCCGCCGAATCGTCTGATGCCTTTGCTGATGCAACCTCCTGGGGCTACCGCGCAGTCGCCAAACTTGACTTCAACAATGCCATCGGTGCGGTCACCCTCTCGCCTCGCATTGCCTGGGCACACGACGTCGATGGCAACTCTCCTGGCCCCGGTGGCAATTTCCTTGAAGATCGCAAGGCGATCACCTTCGGTCTCGGCGCCAGCTACCAGAGCACCTGGTCGGGTGACCTGAGCTATACCAACTTCTTCGGTGCCGATCGCTACAACCTGCTCAACGACCGGGATTTCGTGGCCTTCAACATCAAGTATTCCTTCTAATCCTTTAAGGAGGGAGAAGAATGAAAAATCTGACCATCAAGACAACGATACTTATCATGGCCGGCCTGCTCCTCGCGGGTCCGGGCTTTGCGGCCATCACGGCCGACCAGGCGGCACGTCTCGGCAAAGACCTCACCCCGATGGGCGGGGAAAAAGCCGGCAACGCCAAGGGTACGATCCCGGCCTGGGAAGGCGGCATCACCACCCCGCCGGCAGGTTATCAGAAAGGGATGCATCACCCCGACCCCTTTGCTACCGACAAGGTGCTCTTCACCATCACGGCGGAGAACGCTGACCAGTACGCCGACCAGCTGACTGTCGGCCAGCAGGCGATGCTCAAGGCTTATCCAAGCTACAAGATGAATGTCTATCCGCCTCATCGCAGTGCCTCAGCACCACAGCGCATCTACGACGCCACCAAATCACTTGCAACCAAGGCTGAGCTGGCACCGGGCGGCAACGGTGTGCTCGGTGGCGTCAACGGCATTCCCTTCCCGATTCCGCAAAACGGTACCGAGGCGATCTGGAACCACATCCTGCGCTGGCGCGGCAACGCCTTCGACCGCAACTTCGGCGTTGCACCGATGACCCGCGGCGGCGACTACACCATGGTCGAGTTCAACGAAAAGGGCGACTTCCGCTACAGCCAGGAAGGGATGACCGAGGAAAATCTGGACAATGTCATCGCCATGTTCAAGCAGGAGATTTTTGCCCCGGCCCGCGTTGCCGGCCGCATCCTGCTGGTCCATGAAACCCTCGACCAGAACAAGGAAAACCGCCGGGCCTGGCTTTACAACCCCGGACAGCGTCGCGTACGTCGCGCACCGAACGTCGCTTTTGACAACCCCAAGGAAGGCGGCGACGGCCTGACTACCAGCGACACGGTCGACATGTACAACGGCAGCCCCGAGCGCTACGACTGGACCCTGGTCGGCAAGAAGGAAATCTACGTTCCCTACAACAGCTACCTGCTGCACAGCGACCAGCTCAAGTACAAGGACATCCTCACACCGCTGCACCTGAACCCCGAGTACCTGCGCTACGAACTGCACCGCGTCTGGGTGGTTGAAGCGAACCTCAAGCAAGGCATGCGCCACATTTACAAGAAACGTACCTTCTACATCGACGAGGACTCCTGGCAGATCCTCGCCATGGATCAGTACGACAGCCGCGACCAGCTCTGGCGAGTTTCCGAAGGGCACTGCATCAACTACTACGAGGTGCCGACTTTCTGGTCAACCGTTGAAGCTCACTACGACCTGCAATCGGGCCGCTATATCGCCATCAACCTCAACAATGAGCATTCAGAGTATAATTTTGATGTATCATTCGACAATAACGAGTTTACCGCAGCGGCCCTGCGTCGCTCCGGCAAACGTTAATCACGCGTTACGTTAACTGACGGCCGGGCCACTGGCCCGGCCGTTTTGTCTTGAACGGATATTGCGTGCTCGACCTGACCCGAAAATTTCTGATTAGATCTTCTCGAACCCCCCTGCTGGCAGGCTTGACTCTTTTTGTCCTCATCCATACTTTTTCCCCAGCCGCGGCTCTGGCCGCGGAGAGCCAGATCATGCCGCTGGCAGACAAATCCTTATTGCTTGACGGACAACTGATCGGCGACAGAATCATCGTGGTCGGTGAACGGGGACACATCCTGGCCTCCGAGGACAATGGCAGCTCATGGCAGCAGCAGCCGGTGCCGACCCGGGTCACCCTGACCAGCGTGTTCTTCATTGACCCGGCCAACGGCTGGGCGGCCGGCCACGACAGCCTTATCCTTCGAACCAGCGATGGCGGGAGGCACTGGCAGGAGGTTTACAGCGCCCCGGAGGATGAACGACCGATCCTTGACCTCTGGTTCAAGGACGCGATCCATGGCTACGCAGTCGGTGCCTACGGGCTGTTCCTGGCGACCCACGACGGCGGCAGGAACTGGAGTCCTGTCGAGTTCAATCCCGCCACCCTGGTCCTTGATAATCTAAATGGTGATGATCCCTGGGATGATAAGGAAGAAGAGGTCTGGGTTGACTTCCACCTCAACCAGATTTCCGCGACGGAAAATGGCCGGGTCCTGATCGCCGCCGAAGCAGGCAACATCTACCGTTCGGATGACGGCTGTCGTTCCTGGATCAGTTTGCCATCCCCTTACGAAGGCTCTTTCTACGGCAGTCTCCCCCTGGGCCGGGGAAAAGTCCTGCTGTTCGGTCTGCGCGGCCACCTGTTCTTCTCTGAAAACACCGGAACCAGCTGGGTTGCCGTTGAAAGCAACACCCAGGCCACCTTGAACGATGGCATCCGGCTGCGTGATGGCCGGATCGTTCTGGCGGGTCTGGCCGGCACCCTGCTGATCAGCAATGACCAGGGGCAGAGCTTTCAGCTACACGCCCAGGCAGACCGCGCCGGGATTGCCAAAGTCCTTCAGGCCAACGACGGCTCCCTGATCCTGATCGGTGAGATGGGCGTCACGCGTCTCAACCTGTCAGGATTCAGCGAAGAGAGGGAGAAATGATCTCGCCAATCCTCGACCGGATCGAGAATTTCATCTTCGGCACACGCCCCCTGATCATCGGCGTCTTTGTTGCGATTACCATAATCATGGGCTACGGCCTGACCAAAATGCATGTCGACGCAGGCTTTTCCAAGCATCTGCCGCTGCAGCACGAATACATGCAGACCTTCATGGAGTATCGCAACGAGTTCGGCGGGGCCAACCGGGTCCTGGTTGCCCTGCGGGCCCGTGACGGCGACATGTTCACTGCGGAATTCTTCAACGCATTACGCCAGGCGACCGACGAAGTCTTTTTCATCGCCGGCGTCGACCGCAGCCGGGTCAGCTCGCTCTTCACTCCGAACGTCCGGTTTACCGAGGTCATTGAAGACGGTATCGCCGGCGGCAACGTGGTTCCGGCAGACTTCCAGCCTACCGAAGAGGGCCTGGAGCAGGTCCGCAAGAATATCCTCAAGTCAGGGATCGTCGGCCGCCTGGTCGCCAACGACTTTTCTGCAGCAATCATCAGCGCCCAGCTGATTGAAACGGACCCGCAAACCGGTAAGAAAATTGATTTCATCGAAGTCGGTCGTCAACTCGAGGCGTTGCGCGACAAGTTTGAGAACGACCTCATCGAGGTCAACATCATCGGCTATGCCAAGGTGATCTCGGATATTGCCGATGGTGCAAAGCGGGTGATCCTCTTCTTCGTCGGAGCCTTCTTCATCAGCGGCGGTCTGGTATACCTCTTTACCCGTTCACATCGGGTTACGGCCATGGCCATAGTCTGTTCACTGATTGCTGTCATCTGGCAACTCGGTCTGCTCACCTGGCTCGGCTTCGGTATCGACCCGATGGGGATTCTGGTACCGTTTCTGATCTTTGCCATAGCTATCAGTCACGGTGTACAGATGGTCACGGCCAACCGGGCGGCCATTTTTGATGGCGAGGATGGCCTCACCGCCGCACGCAAAAGCTTCCGCAGGCTTCTCCTGCCTGGCGGTGTGGCCCTGATCTCCGATACGATCGGCTTTATCACCATCATGCTGATTGACATCGAGGTCATCCAGCAGATGGCGATCACCGCCAGCCTCGGTGTGGCGACCATCATTTTCACCAATCTCATCCTTTTGCCCGTCCTGCTCTCCTACATCGGTTTCCCGGCCGACTACCGGCAACGCCTGCATGACAGGATTGAGCGCATGGACCGATTCTGGATGCGGGTTGCATTGATTGCCAAACCATGGCCGGCTGCAGCCCTGATCGTTGTGGCGGTGGTACTGCTGGTTTTCGGTGCCAAGCGCGGCAGCGAGATCAAGATCGGCGACCTGCATCAGGGAGTGCCGGAACTGCGGCCGAGCTCACGCTACAACCTCGACAGCAAGGCGATCACCGAACACTTCTCGATCGGAGTCGACATCCTGAACGTGATCGTCGAGACCGTCCCGGACGGCTGTATCGAGTACGCGGTGATGGAGAACATGGACCGCTTTGCCTGGCAGCTGTCGAACACGGCAGGGGTACAGTCGGTGATTGCCCTGCCCGGCATTGCCAAGGTGATCAATGCCGGCTGGAGCGAGGGTGCTCTCAAGTGGCGGGTCCTGCCGCGCAACCGGCAGGTCCTGGTTGAAGCAGTGCAATACGTCCCGACCAGTAGCGGCCTGCTCAATGCCAACTGCTCGACGATGCCGGTCATGATCTTCACTCGGGACCACAAGGCCGAAACCATTGCCCACGTGGTGGATACGATCAAGGCCTACCAGGAGGAGAACGGCACGGATCAGATCAGGTTCCGCCTGGCAACCGGCAACATCGGCGTCATGGCCGCAACCAATGAAGAAGTCTCTTCGGCCCAGTTCCCGATTCTGATTTATGTATTCGCCGCAATCATCATCCTTTGCCTGCTGACCTTCCGCTCAGTCTGGGCCACTCTGGCCATCACCCTGCCTCTCGGGCTGGTTTCTCTGCTAGCCTACGCCCTGATGACACAACTGGAGATAGGGCTCAAGGTTTCCACCTTGCCGGTGGTGGCACTGGGGGTAGGGATTGGTGTCGATTACGGGATCTATATTTACAGCCGCTTCCAGTCGCACCTTGATGAGGGGATGACCATCTACCAAGCCTACCATGAAACACTCAAGGTCACCGGCAACGGTGTCCTGGTCACTGGTGTCACCCTGGCGATCGGTACGGCGACCTGGATATTCTCTCCTCTGCAGTTCCAGGCCGATATGGGGATCCTGCTGACTTTCATATTCCTGCTGAACATGCTCGGCGCCCTGCTCCTGCTCCCGGCATTGGCGAGCTGGCTGCTCAGAATTGCCAGACGCAACTGATCGATAACACTGATTCTGACAGGATTGACCGAATGACTCCTACAAGCGGCTGGCAGCCACGTGCAAAATCAGTGATCGCGGCCATCATGGAAACCTGTCGCAGGTTCGCCGAACGTCCGGCTTTCATCTACCGGGTCGGCAACCAGGAACTGACCGTCGACTACGCCAAGCTGCGTGAGGACGTCATCCTCCTGGCCAAGGCTTTTGAAGAGCGAAAAATCACTCGTGGCAGCCATGTTCTGCTGCTGTCAGACAATCGCTACGCCTGGATCGTCACGGATCTTGCGCTCATGGCCCTTGGTGCCGTCAGCGTTCCCCGTGGCAGTGAAACGCCAACCCAGGAACTCGAGTACATCCTCGATCATGCCGAGTGCTCATTCATAATCGTCGAAACTGACATCCTGCTTAACCGCCATCAGGACACGCTCAGCGTTCATAAAGAGATAAAAACCGTCTTCCTCATCGAGGGCAGCGACAAGCACACCCTGTTCAACCGCATCTATGCCTACAATGATATCCTCAAGGGCCGCACTCTCAGCCATGCAGACTTCGACCGCTTCGACCATATGGTGGCAGAGATCACCCAATACGACCTGGTCACGATCATTTACACTTCGGGAACAACCGGCAACCCGAAGGGGGTGATGCTGAGCCACCGGAATATCCTCTTCAATACCGAGACCCTGCCGCCGATTGTCAAGCTGAACGAACAGGATCTCTGGGTATCGATTCTGCCAAGCTGGCACATCTTTGAAAGAACCCTGGAACTGCTCGCCCTGAGCTGCGGCAGCTGTATTGTCTACTCCAGCCTGAAGACCTTCGCCAATGACCTGGTAAACTACCGGCCAACCCTGGTGGCAACAGTGCCGAGGCTCTGGGAGTCCCTCTACAATAAAGTCATTGCGACCGTTGCGGAACGTGGCAAGCGCGCCCTGTCTCTGTTCAACCTGTTGATCAGAATCTCGACCCGTTATCGCCGCGCGCAACGTCAGCTGCGTGGCCACCTGCCACGATTTTCAGAACTCAGCCGGACGGCCCGGTTCAGAGAAAAGCTTCAGGCCCTTATCTTACTGGCATTGCTGTTTCTCCCCTTTATGCTGGCACAGAAAAAACTCGCCCCACTAAATGAAAAGTTCGGCGGCCGACTGAGGATGGCCGTGAGCGGTGGTGGAACACTGCCCGGTTACCTGGAAAACTGGATCGATGCGATCGGCATCCGCATTGCCAATGCCTACGGCATGACCGAATGTGCCCCAGCCATCGCCGGGCGCGGTTACAACAGCGAAATCCACGGCACTCTGGGCCGGCCGATAGCCGTAACCGAACTTCGCCTGGTCGATGATCACGGTCAGGAGGTTGGACCGGGAGTGGAGGGGGAAATCGAAGTCCGCGGGCCACAGGTTTTCGAAGGCTATTACAATAACGACGAAGAGAATCGCAAAGCCTTTACCGCCGATGGGTTCTTTCGCACCGGGGATCTTGGGAAACTGACGGTCGGCGGCGAACTGATTCTGACCGGCCGCTCCAAGGAAATCATCGTTCTCGCCAGCGGCGAAAATATCGACCCTTCACGCATCGAGGGGGCGATTGGCCAGCTGCCTTTCGTCAGTGACGCCGTACTGGTCGGCCAGGACCGCAAAGGGCTGGCCGCCCTGATCGTACCCGACTGGGACAAGCTGAAAGACTTTGTTGCAGAACGCTTCAACCACATATCGGAAAAAACCGAAGACCTGCAACAGGACATGGCCCTGCGCGACCGGGTCAAGAATGAGATCAACCGGCTATTACAGCCGAGGAACGGCTTCAAACCCTACGAAAAGTTGCAGAAGATCGATTTTCTCAATCATGAGTTCAAGGTTGGCGAAGAGCTAACCAATACTTTCAAGAAGCGCCGCCATATTATCGAAAGAAAATACCGGGAACTGATTGACCGGCTGTTTAAATAGCTGCCATGCATTCAGAAGCTGCTCGCAAAGAATCTGTCGCAAAAGACCCGAATCTGATCGTTGGCGAAGACAGGTCAGGTCGATCAGGTGTCATACCACTCACAGAGCGTCCCCAGGTAGCGCGAACCGATCTGTTCACTCGCCAGAGCCCGCTTGACCGGCGGCAGCTTCAGAATTACACCGAGCATTGCCGCCAGTGCACGATGACTCCAGAGCACCTGGTTGTCAAAAATCAGGTTCTGCAGCTTGCCCCTTTCAATCGCCATCAACACCGCCTTGTGGGTCGAGTTGACCGGGGTGAGGACGCGCTTCTCTCGTGGCGGCAGGGTCAGGGCATTGATCCTGCAGTTGCGGACACAGACACCACAGCCCAGGCATAACTCCTCGTCGATCACCGCCCGTTTGCGTCCTGTGCCATCAGCCTGTTCGGTTTCCAGTGAGATGACCCGGACCGGACAGACGTTCAGGCAAAGGCCGCACCCGCTGCAATTCTCTTCCACCCGGGCAATAAAATTACTCGTGTGCACCGGACGCTCATGGCCGAAGCGCTGGGCGGCAATCATTGCCTCGCAGCAACATGGGCAGCAGTTACAGATAAAGCTGACGCTATTCTGAACATTTTCACCGAACTGCACCAGGTTCTGTTCCCATGCCTTATGCAAAAGTTCTTTGCCTTCGCCACGATCAACCCGCCGGGCATATTCGCTGCGGATCAGTGACGTCGCAACGGTATTGAACGTCATGCAGATATCCATTTCAGCATCGCACGCCTTGCCCTGGTGCTGGCGCTTGTGTCGACAATAGCAGAGACCGATACCGATATCTTCGGCGGTTTCGATCACCTGCGTCGCCCTTTCATAGTCAAGCACATGCAGGGCGTGTTCGCTTCGGACTGAATCCTCGAGCACAAAAACCCGACCCAGCTGGGTTTTGCCGGTTACAAACAGCTGCCGGACAAAATCATCTTCGACGGTGATGTACTGCTCGTAGAGTTCACTGAGCAGTTTCTGGTCGAGGTCCCCCCGGGTGCGCATCAGGGCGAATTCGAAAAAACCGGCCATGGGCGGTGGGATGACATACTCGGTTTTATCGTTGCCCTTGATATCAACCAGCAGGGCGCGACCGGCGAGGCGCTGCAGGGTCTCTTCCGCCTCGGCAACCGAAACCTTCCAGTTTCTGGCTGCAAGCTCGGCGGTAAACGGCTTGATCGGCAGGCCGGCGACCAGTTCGGCTTCTTCTGCGGAAAAAAGTAATGCGAGAATCTGGTAAAGCAGTTCGGAGGGCGGTGCCCCCTGCGGGAAAAGATTCAGACGGGTGGTAAGTTTTTCGTAACTCGAACGAGGGGTGCGATGGGCCATCGGGAACCTCCGCCCTGGAACTTCTGGAAGAGGGTCAGGCTGACATGACGGCGTTCCGCGTGGATTCCTTGACACGGTACATTGCCTGGTCGGCGAGACGGATCAGTCCATCTTTCGAATCCGCATCATCGGGGAATGTGGCAATGCCAAAGCTGGCGGTCAGTCTGAACGAGACATCATGGTCATCAAGGAAGTCATATGCTCGGAACAGCTCACAGAGCTTGGTTGCCAGTGTCACGGCACCGCGCTTGCCGGTGTTTGGCAGCACGATTACAAACTCATCGCCGCCGTAACGGGCAGCCTTGCAAATCTTGCGGATGTTGTCCTTGATCAACCCACCGACTTCGCTGAGGGTGCGGCTGCCCACCATGTGCCCGCAGGTGTCATTTACCTTTTTGAAGAAATCGAGGTCAATGAAGATCAGGGACAACTTGCCGCCAAAGCGACGGACTCGTTCTATTTCTTCATCGATCAGGGTATGCAGATAACGGCCGTTGTAGAGCCCGGTCAAATCGTCAGTGATGACCAGTTCACTGACCCGCATGAAGTTACGGGCATTCTCTATGGCAATCGCCAAGTAATCGGCGATGGTGGAAAGAATCTGCAGGTCAGCATCCCTGAAAATCCTTTCATTCGGGCCGTTTACCAGTTCAATAACGCCGAGAATGCGATCCTTGCTGCGAACCGGTACGCAGAGAACCGACTGGGTGATAAATGAAGACGCCCTGTCAAACTGATCGGAAAAACGCTCATCTTCATTAACGTCTGCAATCACCAGGGGTTCGCCATGCTCGGCGACCCAGCCGGCGATGCCTTGGCCTGCGGCGATCTTCATTCCCTTGAGTTTTTCCGCCGCAGGAGAAACCGCAATTTCATAGGTCAGGTCGCCGGTCTCCTCGTCCCGCAGCATCAGTGACCAGGCCTGAGTGTGAAGCAGGTGGCTGACATGATTCATGATCACGGCCAGAATGTCTTTCAGATCGACAGTCGACGTCAGAGCTTTGCCGATCTCGATGAGAACTTCAAGCTCACGGTTGCGCCGTTCCAGCGTTTTCAATAGATGGACGTCAGTAGACAATGCGATCCCCAAGTATTGATTGAAATCCAAACTCTTTATATTCTGAATTAATTGTCGCAATCTAGCATATTTTTCAAGCAAGGTCACGTACTTCGAGCGATAGCCCGAAACATCGATTCATCCACACAAAAAATGCAAAGATCAACCACTCTGATATACTGGTTTTATTAAAAACAACAAATGGTTAGTCATGACAGACGGGTTGCTGGAAAATATAATTCATCTGGAAAAACAGATTCAGGCCAACGTGGCCGCAGAGCAGGTTCGTGCCGGGCAATGGCAGGCGCATGAACTGGCGACCCTCGAAAGCTCGCTGACTGAGGCACGAGCCACAACAGAGGAGCAGCGCGAGCAGGTTCTGGCTGAGAAAAAAGCCGAGCTTATGGGCGAAGCAGCGGACCTCGAGGCTGCCGCAACAGATTGGTGCCAACGCCTGGCAAAGCTCGACGATGCGACGTTAGTAGAAATCTTGGAGCGGCATCTGGCAGGTGTGCTGCCGGGGGGTGATCATGATCATCCGCATGGCCAAAGTTGAGATCGTCGGCCCCAAACAGGACCTTTTGAACACCCTTGACCTCCTCCATAACCGGGGGATCTTTCAGCCAGACCCGCAGCTCATGGAGCAGGTCGTGCTGGCCGAGGATGATCGACTGCAGACCCTGGTCCTCGATGAGAATGAACTGCGTGAGCGCAGTTTTTTCCAGGATCTGCAGGAGCGCGTCACCAGTCTCCTGGAACTTCTCCCGAAAATCAGCAACGGCAGCTCGCCATTGCAGCCATTGCCGGTCATGGCCCTGCTCGATGAACTCGTCGGTCAGCACCTTGTCACTGCCCGGGACCTGTCCAGTCTTCTCAATGAATGCCGCAGGAATGCTGAAGACCTCCAGCACGACCTGAGCTTCTGGGAAGCCCTCGAACCCTTACTGGAAGATCTGCCCAAAAATTCCAACCTGGAGATTTTCGGGGTAACGATTCGCGATTCCCGTCAACTGCATAATCTGGACAGTTTGCTGCAGGAGCGCACCCAGGGGAGGTGTTATATCAGCAGCACGACGACTGCGGACGGGACTCTGATCGGACTGATTGCGACGGACAAAGGGATGGCTGACAACCTGCGTGAGGCCTTGACTGCTGAAAGAGTCCCGGAGCTTCCCCTTCCCGAAGAGCTTGCCGGCCTGCCCCTGCCGCAGCGCATCACGGCGCTGCATGACCAGCTGAAGACACAACTGGGCAAATGCAATCAGATCGAGGTCCGGCTGATGGACATGTCGCGCCGCTGGCGGCCGATTTACCGTCAGGCTCTGACCTGGCTCGAAGAAAGGCTGGCCCTCTACCGTGCGACAGCGACAGCTTACACCACCCGGCTCTGCTTCATCGTCCAGGGCTGGATGGCCAATCATCAAGTCGACAGTTTGCATGACGATCTGAACCGTTCTTTTTCCGGCCGGGTTGTGCTTGAGCAACAGGCGATCCTCGAGGAAGATCTCGACCAGGTCCCGGTTATGTTGCGCAATCCCGGCTATTTTGCCCCTTTTGAAATCCTGTCGCGCCTGCTCCCCTTGCCGAAATATTCATCCTACGACCCGACCCCCCTGATCGGCCTTTTCTTTCCTGTCCTGTTCGGCATGACCCTCGGCGACATCGGTTACGGCATGATCCTGATGATGCTGGCATTTTTTCTGGCCAGGCATTTTCCTGCGCGGACACTGGCCAGTGATCTCGGCAAAGTTCTGGGGATTGCCGCTCTTTACACGCTTGTTTTCGGCATTCTTTACGGTGAGTTGTTCGGCGATCTCGGCGAAACCTGGCTGGGCTTGCACCCCGTCTGGTTCGATCGCGGCAAGGCCGTGGTGCCGATGATCGTCTTTTCGCTGACGGTGGGTGTCGTACACATCCTGCTCGGGATGACCCTCGGCGCACTGACCGAACTGCGCCGTCACCAGCCGCGCAAGGCACTGATCAAGCTGGCCATGCTGGTCAGCGTGATCCTGATGGTGCTGGCACTGGTCGGCTGGTTCTACCCGCAATCCTGGCTGTCGACCGGGCCTCTGCTGATCGGCGTGGGCATCCTGATGCCGGTCCTGATCGCTGCCGAGGGTCTGTTGGCACCGCTTGAATTGCTTAAAACCATGGGCAACATCATTTCCTACGTCCGGATCATGGCAATCGGCTTCAGCTCGATCATGCTCGCCATGGTCGCCAACCGGCTGGGTGGCATGACCGGCGACATCATGGTCGGTATCCTGGTTGCCGGAACCCTGCACGCGTTCAACCTGCTGCTGGGGGTTTTCGCCCCCACGGTTCATTCATTACGTCTGCATTACGTGGAGTTCTTCAGCAAGTTTCTCGACCTGGGCGGACGTCGCTTCGAGCCCTGGCAGAAACGTCACCCCTGAACAGGTGACATTGAACAAGGAGGTGCACATGGAAAAAGTCTGGATCGCATTTGCCGCCGCACTCGCCGTAGGCATTCCGGCCCTGGCCACGGCCTGGGCCCAATCGCGGATCGGTGCTGCAGGAGCCGGCACCCTGGCTGAAAAGCCTGAATTGACCGGCGCAATCATCATCCTGGTCGCGATCCCTGAAACCATGGTGATTCTCGGCTTCGTGGTTGCCGCAATGATCCTCCTGATGTTGTAGATCATGGGCGAAACAGAGCTGAAAATAGCCCTGCAGCATGAAGGAGAGGCTCGCGCCCGTGAATTCTGGCAGCAGGCCGAGGGGGCTGTTGAAAAGCGCCGCAAGGAGATCGAGGCTGACCTTGAGCATCTGCGCGATGAGACCGAACGTGGATTGCAGGCAGAAGCAGCAACCATGCGGAACAACCTGCTCTTCGAGGCGCGGGCGAGAGCCGCGGCAGACAGGCTACGTGCAGAGGCTGCCATGGAGTTGCGCCTGCTGGAGATGGCAGGCCCGGTTCTGGGTGAAATGATCGGGGAGGCCCGCCAGGAGCTGTGGCAAGTCCTGTATCATGAGCTGCCGGAATATCGATGGATGAAGGTTAAAGTCCATCCGGAGGATCTGGAGCTCGCCCGACGGGCATTCCCGTCAGCAACGATTGACTGTGATGAGGCAGTCGGTGGAGGACTGATAGCGACCGATGCAGAGGGCACGATCCGCATCGACAACACCCTCTCTTGCCGACTGATGCGAGCCTGGCCAGATTTACTGCCGAGCCTGATGAAGGATCTTCGCAAACGGGTGGACGACGATGCAACTTCTCGCAACGACTCAACCTGCTGAACTGCCAACAGACGCCCTGCTGGCACGTCTTCGCTGCCGTCGCGCGGCAATCGACCTGGCCTCCGGCAGTGACACCACAGGCCCTCCGGGAGAGGTCGTTGACTGGGTCTACCGGCGGCTCAACAGACAACTGCGCAAGCGGCTTGGCCCATTCCTCGAGCTGCTGGCCATGCGCAACCTGGTGCTGGCCCTGCGCTATCTCCTGGCTGAAGAAAACCCGCCGGCCTCGGTCCGGCAGAATGCACTGCTCGCCAAACCGCTGCAGGAGCTGATGACGGCTCCGGACACTGAAAGCACCATCGTCCGGCTCGAAGCGGCTCTCGAGAGAGATTATCCGTTTGTCGACGGATTGGCTGTAACCTGGCGCAGCCACGGTCCCGGCGGTGTTGAACAACAACTTGCCAGCGGCATCCTGCAGCACGGGCTGAACCGTTCAGGCAAGGGTATTGTCAACAGGGTTTTAAGCTACCAGATCGATATGCGCAATTGCCTGGTCATCAAGAAGTACTGGCGCTGGCAGGTCAGCCAGGCGCCTCAATTGACCGCCGGTGGTGCAATATCGATTGATCAGCTGGTCCGAATCTGGACAACCCGTGACGAAGAACGTCTGACCGCACTGGTCGCAAAGTTGGGTGGAGTGTCGACCCGCAACCTGGAGCTTGTCAACATGGAACAGGGCCTGATTAACGGCTTGACGCGTCTCTTGCGACAGGCCGGACGCGACCCGCTCGGGTTGGCCGTAATTATCGAATATCTCTGGAAAACCCAGCTTGCCGCACATAACAGATTACTGCGAAGCACCCTGGTCGATGATCGGCAGGAATTGCTCGAGGAGGTCCTGCTGCTATGAAGGAGATCCTCTTCATGACTCCGGAAGACAGTGCCCCCGGCTTTGCCCTGACCGGCGTCCGCCAGCAGATATTGAGTCCGGACCAGGCCCTGGAAAAAATCCAGATGGCCTTTGCAGACCCTGAGATAGGTGTGATTGCTGCGGACAACCGGCTGCTGGAAAAAATTGACCCGGTTCGGTTGCGTGAGTTGACCGAACATTGGCCTGGCGTCCTGGTCACTTTACCGGCACCGGCCGGCCGGCGCGCTCCACCGGTCGACGAACTTCAGCGCCTGGTGCAAAGGGCTCTCGGCTATCATGTGAGGCTGCAGAAATGAACGGCAAGGTCACCAGCATCAGCGGCGCCACAGTATGCGTCGATCTGCCCGATCTGAAAATCGGTGACCGGGTGTTCGTCGGCAACAGTCGACTGACCGGTGAAGTGGTCCGTCTCGAAGGCGACATCGCCACGGTCCAGGTTTTTGAGGACAACCGCGGACTAGGTATCGGTGAACCGGTCATAACCGCGCAGGGGCCCTTGACGGTACACCTTGGCCCGGGCCTGCTCGGCGGTGTATTCGACGGACTGCAACGCCCCCTTCACAAACTACAGGATGACAGCGGCGATTTCATCACCAGCGGGCAGAACCCTTTTCCGCTCGACTGCAGCCGGAGCTGGGATTTCAGTTCCGAATGCACGGCGGGCGATGCCCTGAAAACCGGCGAGGCCTTCGGCAAGGTCCGGGAGGGACATATCGACCATTTACTCCTCTCTCCGCGGGACGGCATGCTGGCGCGACTGAATACCGGTGAGCTGCAACTCGAGCAGCCGGCTGCGCACTTCGAAGACGGCCAGCCGCTGCTCGGCTGGCATAGCTGGCCGGTGCGCAAGGCGCGGCCACCCCGGCGGAAACTTCCGCCGGTTACGCCACTGGTCACAGGTCAGCGGTGCCTTGATTTTCTCTTTCCGATGCTCAAGGGCGGGGTCTCCATTGTCCCGGGCGGATTCGGCACCGGCAAGACGGTGCTGGAGCAGACGATTGCCAAGTTCGCCGATGTTGACGTGGTCGTCTACGTCGGCTGTGGCGAGCGCGGCAACGAGATGGCCGGATTGCTCGATGAATTCAACGAGCTGCAGGACCCCCGCAGCAACCGGCCGCTGATGGAACGGACCATCATCGTCGCCAACACGTCAAACATGCCGGTCGCAGCTCGCGAGTCATCGATCTTTACTGCGGTGACCATGGCCGAGTATTACCGCGACATGGGCCTCGATGTACTGTTTCTCGCCGATAGCCTGTCGCGTTGGGCCGAGGCGCTGCGCGAAATCTCCGCGGCCCTTGAAGAAATGCCGGGAGAGGATGGCTATCCGACCTATCTCGGCTCCCGGCTTTCCGGTTTTATCGAACGCGCCGGGGTGGTGGAAACGCTCAGCGGTGCCAGCGGTTCGTTGAGCATGATTCTCGCCGTGTCCCCACCCGGCGCCGATTTCGCCGAACCGGTCACCCAGGCCTGTCTGCGTGTTGCCGGCGCCCTCTACATGCTCGACACGCAACTTGCCCATCGCAGGCATTTCCCGGCGATCAACTGGAGTCAGAGTTATTCCCTGTACAGCGATACCGCTCTGGCCCATTTCACCGAACAGCATGCAGAGTGGGCCATGCTGCAAAGTCGTTGTCGAGACATCCTGCAGCGGGAAGAGGCCTTGCGCGAGGTGTCGGAAGTGGTCGGTATGGAAGGGCTGCAGGACGCGGACCGTCTGCTGATGAGAACCGCAGAAAAGGTCCGCCTCGAGTTCCTTTGTCAGAACAGCTTCACAGACGATGCCTATGCGACGCCGCAAAGCACTCTTGAACAGATAGCCGAACTGATTGCGGAACACGAGAGAATCAACACAGGCCTCAAGGAAGGGGTCCTGCTCGACGACCTGCTCAAGGAGGCCAGTAATGCGCCTGGCTGAACATCAATACAGTTCGGTCAGCGCCATTCGCGGGCCGCTGCTGTTCCTCGACCGGGTCTTTGCCGCCCGCCTCGGCGAGCTGGTGCGCATCGAGACGCCGGACGGACGAACTCTGGGCGGCGAAGTCCTCAAAATCTCCGGTGAGCAGGTGCTGATACAGGTCTTCGGCGGGACCCAGGGGCTGGATACGCACAACACCACGGTCAGTTTCACTGATGCGGTGATGCGTGTTCCACTCGGTCCCGGCGTACTCGGACGGGTCTTCGACGGCTCGTTCAGGCCTCGCGACGGCCTGCCTATGTTCATTCCAGAATTCCGCATGCCGGTGCTTGGCGCGCCGATCAACCCGGTCGCACGTGCTCACCCGGTCGAGTTCATCGAGACCGGTTTTTCAAGCATCGACGGTCTAAATACCCTGGTCAAGGGGCAGAAGTTGCCGATTTTCTCCTGCTCCGGCCTGCCGGCCAGGGAAATGACCGACCAGATACTGCGCCAGGCCCGGCTGACCGATGGCGGCGGCTTTGTCCTGGTGTTCGTTGCGCTCGGCCTGACCCATTTCGAGTACCAGTTCTATCAGCAGACCCTCGAGCACATGCAGAGCCGCTTCGTCGGCTTCATCAACCTCGCCGACGATCCGGTGGTCGAGCGCCTGCTGGCTCCCCGTCTGGCGCTGACCGTTGCCGAAGACCTGGCCTTCCGCCAGGAGATGGACGTGCTGGTGATCATCACCGACATGACCAACTACTGTGATGCATTGCGTGAAATTTCCACCGCCCGCGAGGAACTCCCCGGCCGGCGCGGTTATCCCGGCCACATGTATTCAGACCTGGCTTCCCTTTATGAACGTGCCGGGCGCATCCACAACCGCAAAGGTTCGGTCACCCTGCTGCCGACCGTGACCATGCCCGAAGACGACATCACCCACCCGATTCCCGACTTGACTGGCTACATCACCGAAGGCCAGATCGTTCTGTCCCGGGAACTCCACCAGAAGGGTATTTACCCACCGGTGGATGTGCTGCCGAGCCTGTCTCGCCTGATGCAGCATGGCATCGGCAAGGGGCAGACCCGTAACGACCACCGCGATCTGGCCAACCACCTTTACCGCACTTACGCCAAAGGTTGCGACCTGCGCCGCCTCGAAGCAGTCGTCGGGCGCGACGGCATGCTGGCCGATGATCGCAGGCTGCTCGATTTTGCCGACCGTTTCGAAACGGATTTCGTCCACCAGGGCAAGCTGCGCCGGACCATCGACGATACCCTGGATATGGCGCAGAAACTGATTGACGAGTTCCGGGAGGTAGCACGATGATCCAGCCGACCCGGACCAACCTGCTGCTGTTGAAAGATCGCATGCGAGCCGTTGTCAACTGCACGACGATCCTCAAGGGACGTCGCCAGGCCCTGATCAAGGAGTTCCTCAAAATCACCAAACCGCTCATAAAGTCACGGGAGGAACTCAGCCGGGCCTATGCGCGCGCCATCGATGCCCTGCACATCAGCAAGGCCCGCGAAGGGCAACCTGCAATCGATGCCCTGGCTGTCGCCAATCAGCGCGAGATCGCTGTCGAAGTCGCCGAGGGCAACCTGCTTGGTCTGCGCTTTCGCGACCTGACCATGCATGAAACGGTCGCCCGCAGTTTCGAAGAACGTCCTTACGACATGCTCGGCAGTTCACCCTGGCTTGACGAAGCGATCGAGGAATTTGAAGGGATCGTTGAGGAGATGCTGTCGCTGGCTAATTTTGAAGGGAAGTTCCGGCGCCTGGCTGAAGAGCTGGTGCGTCTGACGCGGCGCATCCGGATTCTCGAAGAGCGGATCGCGCCTCAACTGCAAGGGGACATCCATGCCATGGCCCAGTACCTGGCCGAACGGGAACGGGAGACTTATTTCCGGCTGAAGCGTTTCAAAACTTATTCCAGGCATCATGCAGAAAAGTAAACTTCAAAGACAATCATTCAAACCTGATCTGTCACTCACCATCAATATGGTATGACCCAGACTCGCTCTCGAGATGGTTACTATTTGTCAGGATCAGCAAGAGCCAGCTGCTTTAGTCAAATCCGCACCCTTCCAAGTTATGCAGGGATATAAATAATACAAGCAACTCTTTGACCCTGTATTTTGATTGTTGTAGATTGACAACATCCTATTGATTTAGACATTTGGGGTATTATTCATGCCATACGAATGCATTATCCAAAAAAATCCAGAATATCTCCGAGCAGATATATCGGGGGAGTGGTCTCCTGGCAATGAATTAGACGATGCTATACGCGCATGGACACAAGTTGCTGAGGCATGCAGGGAGTCAGGGATTTTAGTCGTTCTAGCTGTCTGGGATGTGCCTGGTCGCCTACCAACCATGCCGGCATATCAGCTCGGATCTATGGCGGATTCATTCGGTCTTGGCCGCAAATTCAAGTTAGCGATAGTCCACTTGAACGATCAGGCAATAACAATCGAAGTAGACCCGTCAAATCTTCTGGAACAACTTCCGAGAAACTCTGAACTTTGATGTTCTTGACCAATTGCCGCATATTGACGAGTGTCTCAATTGCTTGTCACTGGCACACCCTCTTCAAGATCTAGAACCTGTAACGCAAAAATTGCACATTTTACAACATAACCATACATGTGACATTCGATCACTTAACGCTGTGTCAGCGACACACTTCTGTCACATGTTTCCGTATAGGATTTACTTCAACTTACAGAGGGAATCTCTATTGCAACCAGGACAAAACACCAATATCTAGTAAGTTACAGAAATATATTTTTTTGGCATGTCAGTTGCTATATCCTGAGGATTAAACAAACAGCTTTATTCTCTTCTCAAGCATGGAGTTGAGATATATGCGCCGAAAGTGTGGGGAGGCTATGGAAGGAAATATCCTGTTTGCAGATGACTCACAAATCTCATCTGATAAAAAATCTCATCCTCTGAAAACGAGGAAGAGATGAATCGCCTTTATATCTTAATTATCATTTTATTTTATGGCCTAGTAATGTCAGCCTCATCCTTCGCTGATGATACTAAACACATCAGGAGTCAATCTGAGCAGGTTGAAAAGGGCATATCACTATATGAGGAGTTCTGTGCCAATTGCCACAAAAGTTTTGCCAAAACAACCAAGCCGCAACGTAGTCTGAGTCGCCTCCGCTCAGCAATAGAATACATTCCTGCGAAGAATTTTCTCGATTTTTTAAGCGATGAACAACTCGAATCCATCGCCTTAGCTTTAAGAACTGCCCCCCTCAAAGAAGCTTCCCACAAAAGATAACTATTGTTGATAATACAGGCTATGCCTTTTTGGACCGGGAGCATCAACCTGATTACTAATAAGTCACGAGTTGTGAGACTAAAACGGGCATACTATTGATAGAGATATTTAAGACGCCTTTTATTCTGTAAAGCGGCCGGTTTTACCTTTTTGCACATTTAAGATCAGCAACGGGCCATCGGGGACAATCGCCCAGCGGGCATCAGGGCCGAATCTGTCGAGTAATGCAGCGATAGCTACTGTCATATTTTCAACCGGTTTAAAATGAAACCGCTTCAGTGTCTCTGCGTCGATCCCCTGGGTGTGTACCCAGATTTCATTCTTTAACATCACCTGATAAGTCTCCTGGGCACACCATTGGTCAGGGAGAAAGAACTCCTTCTTCATCAGCTTTTCAATAAAAGCTTGCGGCGTAGTGGCATGCTCGAAAACGGCCCGGTATTCTTCGCTGCCAAACCCTTCCAGACATTCAGTGGCGATCAGGATGACCCCACCTTCGCGTGTTGCTCCAGCCACGCCGGAAATTCCTTTTGACGTTTGATACAGGTTGCAGTCAAGAGGAGCGCCTGCGTTGGTCGTCACCACAAAATCGAGCGGTTCATCCAGAGTCCGGACACAATGATGAGAAAGAAACTCTACCCCTTCGAGGTGGGCCTTAACCGGATGGCCAGCAAAAACACCGGTAATTTTTTTGCTGGTGTCGAGAGTAACATTAACGATGAAGTCGGCTCCGGCCTGCTCCATGATGGCTAGACCGGCTTCGTGGAAAGGATTCCCCTCCAGGATGCCGTAACGGGTCTGCGGATGGGCGACCATCTCAGGCCCGTGCATGAATTCCAATGTCTTCACCGACGAGATCCCGGGAAGAATCGATTTGCGACCACCTGAGAATCCTGCCCACATATGGGGCTCGATGAAGCCGGTCAGTATCTTCAGGTCTGCTGCCAGATAATGCTTATTGACAAGGGCCGGCACCCCATCACCGATATGTCCAACCAGGACCATGTCGTCCTGGTTCTTGGAGAAGTGATTGATGATCCGATACGAGGAGGCAATCTCTTTGCCAACCAAACGTTCCAACTCCTGCCCCTCGTTGGGCCGATGGATACCGGTAGCAATTAGGATTGTGATTTCATTGGCAGGGATGCCTGCCGCTAAAAGATGCCGAATAATGACCGGCAGCAACAAGGCATTCGGCACGGGCCGTGTTATATCACTGATGACAATGACGGCATCAGATTTACCTTGCGCAATTTCCTTGAGCGGTTCAGAGTCAATCGGCTGTAAAAGTGCCCGTTCGACAGCATCCTCGGGCATCGGCAAGATATCTGCCTCTTGTGGATAAAGCACGCCGACAAAGTTAGACGTTTGAGGGAACTCTAGATCCAGGCCCTTTTCACCATACTTGAGACGGATGTGCATGATAGCCTCCTCACTTCTTCCTTACTCAGTATAACGGAAACTGTCTGTTCCTTGTTGGCTGGTTGGTGTTTTTTGTTTTGTAGGTGGCACTGGCCAGGAAAGTCTTAACCCCATAAGTCACCATTTATAAACCACGAAATCCCTCGATCTTCGGATCGGGGGTTTTTCTTAGATTGCAGGGGCAGCAAAAATTTCGCATTTCGGCCAATCTGAGCACATCAAAACAATGCAGGATGATAAATAAGACCCCTCCGCTTTACCTCAACCCATGAATGACTATAATTTTCATGTTAGGATTTTAGACAATCAAGAGAATTGGAGGATGTTTTGATTGATGCTCTGAGTCATTTATTGTCAGAACTAGAACAGTTCGGTGATGAAAATGATCAAATAATCACTGACCGTCCTAGGCGTATGCTAAACATTACACGTGATACGGGAGAGCTTCTGTCCGTTCTTGTGAGATCAACATTCTCACGACGTGTGCTGGAGATTGGGACGTCAAATGGTTATTCAACTCTCTGGCTTGCTGATGCGGTCACTTCAACAGGTGGTAAAGTAACTACTGTGGAACTGTCAGAATATAAATTTGGCTTAGCTGCCCACAATTTTGAACGCTCAGGTCTTTCCTCATCAATAACTCAGATTAATAGTGACGCAGGTATCTTTCTGGCTAATTTGCCTGACGAAAGCTATGACTTGATCTTCCTTGATTCTGAACGATCTGAATATCCTGGTTGGTGGCATGATCTCAGAAGGGTCCTCTGTAAGGGGGGGCTACTAGTCGTGGACAATGCTATTTCTCATAAAGAGCAAATGAAGCCGCTTATTGCTCTGGTCGAAGCAGATAAAGAATTTACTACCTGTTTGGTCCCAGTTGGCAATGGTGAATATCTTGCTACACGTTCCAGGTCTTGAACTGTCCCAGAGATCACGATTTACCAGAAGATTCATTGATCGCCTATGAGTTTCTTATAAATGTTCTCGCAACTTATTCTCTTATATCATCTAAGATTTATAAAAAACCGTTGATATCAGATCGGACCAACCGGTACGTTGCCGACCATGATCTCCCTGTCGATTGTCGCCTGCAGGTAGTTCTTCTGCTCAACCAGCTTGGTGATGACATTGCCTTCACCGAGAATGATCAGCGATTTTTCAAAGTCCTTCCCCCAGTTGCTGTCTGCCAGGTCCGGTTCGAAACAGACGATCCTGCCGATGCCTGCCTGAACGATCGCCTTGGCGCACTCGATGCAGGGATACCAGGGCACGTAGATCGTGCAGCCCTTGGTTGAGACTCCCAGCAGGGCAGCATTGTAAATCGCATTGCGTTCCGCGTGCGAAACCCAAAGGTACTTTTCGCCCGAGGCCGCATCGTGACGCTCTTCAACATCATCGTTCACCCCGCGGGGGATACCGTTGAAACCGGTTGAGCGGACTTCGTTGTCGGGCCCGACGATGACCGCTCCGACTTTTCTGCCGCGGTCCTTGCTCCAGGTCGCTATAAGTTGGGACAGGGCCATCCAGCGGTTGTCCCAATTGGTGCTCGCCATCTTCTTCTCCTCAGACGGGCAGGGCCTGTCCGCTCCATGCATCCCTGCGTCAGCTACACTTGGAGTCGCCGCAGTTCAGGCAGGTCAGACAGCCATCCATGATAATAACGGCCTTGTTGAAACACTTGCCGCACATCTTGGCATCCGCAGGAAAAGAGGCATCTTCTTCCGGCTGTGCTTGTCCCTTGAGGATGGCGTACTCGGCGCGCTTGGTCTGTAGCATTTCCCTGTGGGCTTCAGGCATCTGCTTTTCTTCGAGCAGCCCGATCATCCTCATGTGTCTTTCCAGGACGTAGCCGATCTCGGCAACAATCGACGGCATGAAGCCTCCGCCCCCCGGTTTGAAGTAACCGCCCTGGGGATCGAAGACTGCTTTCATCTCCTCGACCAGGAAGGTGACGTCACCGCCCTTGCGAAACACCGCTGACATGACCCGTGTCAACGCCACGACCCACTGGAAGTGGTCGAGGTTCTTCGAGTTGATGAAGATCTCGAAAGGCCGGCGGATCTCGTTTTCCGTGCCATAATTGAGCACCATATCGTTGATCGTGACATACAGGGCATGCTCGCTCTGCGGGGTCTTGATCTTGTAGGTGGCGCCGACCAGCATTTCCGGCCGTTCGACATTCTCGTGCATGGCCTCGATCTTGTTCTGTTCTTCCTGCGCCGCTTTAACTCTCTGTTCCTGGAGGTTAATGACCTCGTAGGAGACTATCTTTTTATCAATGTTATTCGACATTTTCTCAGTCCTTGTTACAGCTTGCCGTAGTAGCCCTCCTTGAGGGCGTCGAACAGATTGGCCGCGGTGTGGGTCTCGTTGTCGTATTCAACTTCCTGGTTGCCACGGAATTCGACCACAGAGCCGTCTTCCAGGGTAAAGCGATAGAGTGTCTCCGCCAGGTCTTTCTCCTGGACCAGGACCCCCTGGAAAGCTTCCGGGTTGTAACGGAAAGTCGTGCAGCCTTTCAGACCCTGCTCGTAGGCGTACAGGTAGATATCCTGGAAATCCGCATAGGGAAAATCACTCGGCACATTGGCAGTCTTGGAAATCGAGGAATCGATCCACTTCTGGGCTGCGGCCTGGATATCCACATGTTGCTTCGGCTGGATGTCGTCCGAGGTGATAAAGTTGTCGGGCAGCTGCCGGTTCGGATCCTTGCTGCCTGGCATGGCCTGAGGATTGACCAACTCCCGGTAAGCCAGCAGCTCATAGGAGAAGACATCAATCTTCTCCTTGCTCTTTTTCCCGGGACGGATCAGGTTGCGTGAATAGTGGTGCGCGAAACTCGGCTCAATGCCGTTGGAGGCATTGTTGGCGATTGACAGCGAGATGGTTCCGGTCGGTGCAATCGAACTGTGATGGGTGAAGCGCGCGCCAACTTCGGCCAGCTCCGCCACCAGTTCCGGCGCTTTTTGCGCCAGTTGCTGCATGTAGCGGCTGTAGCGCGAATGCAGGACGCGGCCAGGAAGCAGGTCACCCACCTTGATGCCGTCGGCGGCCATCTCCGGCCGCTTGCGCAACATTTCTGCGGTAACCGTATATTCCTCGAGCAGCGCCGGTGCCGGGCCTTTTTCGCGGGACAGCTCAAGAGCCTGTTGCCAGCCGGCGAGTGCCATCTGCAAGGTGACTTCCTCGGTGAATGCGATTGAATCAGCATCGCCGTATTTCATGCCGAGCAGGGAGATCGTTGAGCCGAGACCGAGGTAGCCCATGCCATGGCGGCGCTTGCCGAAGATTTCGCTGCGCTGTTGTTCGAGGGGCAGGCCGTTGATCTCCACCACGTTGTCGAGCATGCGGGTGAAGACAGCGACCACCTCACGAAAACGCGCCCAGTTGAAACAGGCCTCGCCAGTAAAGGGATGCTCGACAAAGCGGGTCAGGTTGATCGAACCAAGCAGACAGGAGCCATAAGGTGGCAACGGCTGCTCGCCGCACGGGTTGGTGGCACGGATCTCCTCGCAGAACCAGTTGTTGTTCATCTCGTTGACCTTGTCGATCAGGATGAAACCAGGTTCGGCGAAGTCATAAGTGGAGGCCATGATCACGTTCCACAACTGCTTGGCGCGGATGGTGCGATAAATCCTGCAGGCCACCTGGCCGACCTCGTTCTGGATGTAATCATCTTTAACCGGCCAGTCCTTCCAGAGGATCCGGGTCGGATCTCTCAGGTCCAGACCGTCACGCTCACGCTCCTTCTCGGTCAGGGGGAAACAGAGTGGCCAATCGGCGTCCTGCTTGACCGCCTCGACGAATTCATCGGTGATCAGCAGAGACAGGTTGAACTGACGCAGGCGTCCATCTTCCCGTTTGGCTTTGATGAATTCAAGCACGTCCGGATGGGAGATGTCGAAGGTCGCCATCTGCGCACCGCGCCGGCCACCTGCCGAAGCAACCGTGCGGCACATGCTGTCGTAGATGTCCATGAATGACAGTGGTCCCGAGGTGTTGGCCCCGGCGCCGTTGACAAAGGCATTGCGCGGCCGCAGGGTCGAGAAATCATAGCCAATACCGCAGCCCGCTTTCAGGGTCAGGCCGGCCTCGTGCACTTTGGCCAGGATTTCGTTCATCGAGTCGCCAACCGTAGCGGAAACCGTGCAGTTGATCGTCGAGGTCGCCGGCTTGTGCTCGAGCGCTCCGGCGTTGGACGTAATCCGACCGGCCGGGATCGCCCCGTTCTCCAGTGCCCAAAGGAACCGCCCGAACCAGTGGCGTTGCTGTTTCTCGTCTGTTTCAACACCCGCCAGCGCCCTGGCAACCCGTTCATAGGTTGCATGCAGATCGGCATCGACCGACTTCCCCGTTGCATCCTTGAGCCGATACTTGCTGTCCCAGATCTCCTTGGAGGCCTCCTGCCAGGGGATCTCTGTCGGCTCGGCCGCTATCTTGATCACATTTCCTTCCATCAATCCGTATCCTTTTGCGTCCTCTTAGTAGGCCTTGACCGGACAGAGCACGAAAATATGCCCAATATCCGGAAGACCCCGCATAACAAAAAACTACTATATGTTGTAGGGTGATGACTATACCCTACAATATCTGGGCCTGCAAACCGAAAAATCAGCCGAACAATCAAAAAAGTGGCAAACTGTTCAAACCACAGCATTTTTTCGATTTATCAATCTGCCAGGAGGAGGATACGGGTGATCACCATTTCGAGAGCGTGAACATCACCAACAGGATGCTCACAGTTGCAGATTGGCGGGAAACCGGTTGGAACCGGGCTGTCGGGCAGGGACTCAGGTCGACGGTGCCGATATTTTGACCGGAGCAGTCCGCTCCGACCATTTCTGCCAAACCTCTTGGTAAGGGATGGTTCGAAAATCGAGACTCATCCTTTCCTTTCTCTCGCCTGGCTCAAAGCCCTGCTCCAGGACTGCCGCCTCGATGGCCGGCATATGCATCGCTCCCCAGGGGATGATGATCGTATCGTAACGCTGCAAAGCCTTTGACATACTGGCGACCACCACCTCGTTGCGCTTGTCGAGAATATCCGCCATGACACCGACGACCCGTTCCGGAGTCATGTTTTCATTCGCCCAGGCAGTATATTCGGCGAGAGCTTCAGCCAACGGCTTGCCGCTGAACAGGGTCCGGCCGATCTCGTTGAGGAATTCAATCGTCTGCGGATCGAAACGACTCAAGTCTATATCGGCCCAGGCGATATCCGGTTTATCCCGGACCCCTCCCGTCACCTGATCCGGATCATCCAGGTCAACCAGGTTGCCATCAATCTGCATCTTGTCCTGGGAGCTCAGCCCGATGACTCCTGCCAGCTTGCTGTAATTGAAATCGTGTTCCAGCAGGTGGTCACGATCCGTAACCCCCTCGGCAAGAATAATCGTTGCTTCGGTTGAAATCGAATCGGCCAGGTCTGCGTAGTACTCCTCCCTGCCGACATGTATCATCCCCGCCAGGCGAATCTTTTTCGACTCGCGGTGGTAGCTGCGCTCGGCCATATAGATGCCAACCGGGCTGATGCGCAGGAAACCGGCTGTCCGCTCCTCAAGATAGTTGCCAGCCAGAGCCAGACTGCCATAAAGCAGTACCAAGGGCGTCAAAAGCAGGTTAATGACCGTGAAGCCTAAGGTGTTGCTCAGGCTGAAGGTTTTTGTCTGGAAAAGCTCTTGCGGCAGCAGAACCCGGCCACGTAGCAACGCAATCGCGAGTAACCCGGTTGCAACCTGGCCAATGGCTGCGATCAACGGCAGCGTCGCGCGGTCGATCACGCCGGAGAGTGGCCACATCGCCACGGTGCACCAGGCAATGTAAAGGGTCATCGGCAAAAAGACCCGCTTGGGCAGACGCCGGTCTATCCCCAGGCAGGCGTAAACCACCATGCTCAGGGCAATGGTCACAAACGCAACCAACAGGCGCCCGCTGGTAAAAAGGGGGTAGGGCGACCCGGCGGCAACAAGGAGTTCATCGACCAGGGAGAGTCCGGCATCGATCAGGAAGATAATGATGTAAAAATTGGCAAAGCGACGCACTGGAAACTCCTTGCATCAGAACAAAGACGATGCCCATTCTAGACTTTTATAGCCGGCAAATGAACAAAAAGGTCGTATGCAGGGTATATTGGGAGAGATAATACCTATCAACTAATGGAGGATCACATGACCTTGGAGCTTTTGCGGGGCACGCTGGCATGGAGCGCGGTACTGAATATGGGTATCCTGCTCTGGTGGTTTCTCTTTCTCACCTTCGCCCACGACTGGGTCTACAAGATACACAGCAGGTTCTATAAAATTCCGGTCGAACAATTCACCACTATTCACTACGCCGGGATGACTTTCTACAAGATCTGCATCTTCACCTTTTTTATCGTCCCCTACCTGGCGTTGCGGATCATGTCCTGATGACCATAAATCTTCAGGACGAGCCTACTTCGAGTAGAGCTCGACGATCATCTGTTCATTCGCGGCGACCTGGATTTCGTCGCGCTGCGGCAAGCGGTTGACTGTTACGGTCATCTCTTTTTGATCAACCGTGAGCCATTCTGCTCCATCAAAACGCGGGTTTTCCACAAGGTAGCGCGCTGCCAGCTCTCTGGATGACGAACTGTCGCGAATACTGATCATGTCACCGACCCTGACCCGATAGGACGCGATATCCACCCGGCGGCCATTGACCTTGAGATGGCCATGGTTGACCAGTTGCCGCGCCTGCATCAGGGTACAGCCAAATCCAGCACGAAAAGCGATACTGTCGAGACGGGTTTCGAGCAGGCCTAACAGGTTGTCTCCGGTGACGCCGCGCATCTGCTGGGCCTTGCGAAAGGTCCGACGAAACTGTTTCTCAAGCAGGCCGTAGGTGTGACGAAGTTTCTGCTTTTCGACCAGCTGTTGGCCGTAGTCGGAGACCTTGCGCCGGGCCTGGTTCGGACCATGTTGACCGGGGCCGTGGCTGCGACGTTCGAGCAGTCGGTCATACTTCGGGTTGCCGTAGATGTTGACGCCAAACCGGCGAATGAGCTTGCCTTTCGGGCCTGTAAATTTGGCCATAAGATTGAGTTCTCCAGAGGGTTATTGAAAACGGTTTTCATTTTTATTAAATGTGACTGTTTTTGTCAACTTTTTTCGACACCCTTGTCATTGCGGCTCGAATCGGTATAGATTGATCTCCGCATGCACATCATGCATGAAGATGACAACTCGTTAGTGGTCAACAAACCGGTTGGCAGCTGGTGCAGGGCAACCAGACAGGTTTAACCAGGATGAAATCACTCAGAGAGCTTTACCGTATCGGCAACGGGCCATCGAGCAGTCACACCATGGCACCACGCATAGCCGCCGAAAAGTTTCGCGGACGGCACCCCGACATCACCGGGTTCCGCGTCACCCTCTTCGGCAGCCTGGCCGCAACCGGACGAGGGCACCTGACCGACAAGGTTCTGGGTGAAGTCTTTGACGACGTCGCCTGGGAACTCATCTGGAAACCTGAGGAGAAACTTCCGCTGCATCCAAACGGTATGCATTTTGAGGCCTTGGCAGATGACAACAGGGTGATAGACAAATGGGAAGTCTACAGTATCGGTGGAGGCGCCCTCCGCGAAGCCGGCGAACCAATTGACAGTAATGCCATCTACGACCTGAACAGCATGGAAGCAATCCTGTCGCGATCGAAAGAAATCGGCGAATCGTGCTGGGAATATGTTGTCCGCTGTGAGAGTGATGAAATCTACCCCTTCCTCGAAGAGGTTTGGGAAACGATGTCAGCTTCCATTGAGCGCGGGCTTGATCATGTTGGCGTCTTACCAGGAGGGTTGGGCGTAGAGCGCAAAGCCCAGGCGTTTAAACGTAAAGCCTCTCTCTATGGCCCTGACTTCAAACGCAACGGCCTGCTCTGGGCTTACGCACTCGCCGTCTCCGAAGAGAATGCCGCGGGAGGGGTGATTGTTACCGCACCGACTTGTGGCGCAAGCGGGGTTTTGCCGGCGGTTTTGCGTTACCTGCTGGAAAGCCTTGAATGCCGTACCGAGGATATTCTGCGCGCCCTGGCAACGGCCGGTCTGATCGGTAATCTGGTCAAGCACAACGCTTCCATTTCGGGCGCCGAGGTGGGTTGTCAGGGTGAAATTGGTACAGCCTGCGCCATGGCTGCGGCAGCCGCCACCCAGATCCACGGTGGCACAATCAGGCAAATTGAGTATGCTGCCGAGATGGGCCTTGAGCATCATCTCGGGCTGACGTGCGATCCGGTCAATGGCCTGGTACAGATCCCTTGCATCGAGCGCAATGCCCATGCCGCGAGCAGGGCTTTGAGTTGCTGTCATTTTGCCCTGCTTTCTGGTGGAGACCACAAGATCACCTTTGATGAGATTACCAGAGTAATGAAGGAAACCGGTCAGGCCCTGCCTTCACTTTACCGGGAAACCGCTGGTGGCGGAATTGCCCAGGTATACCGGGAGCGGGGTCAAGACTGAGATCAATCCATCCACGATCTTTACCTACAAGGAGAAAATGTCATGCGAATTCTCAGAAATACCATAGCGTTGACGCTACTGGCGACTCTTAGTCTGCCATTCACCGGCTGCATGCCCTCGGTCGGCCGGCCCTTCCCGGTACAGCAGGTTCGTCAGATCGAGATAGGCACCACCACCAAGGCCGAGGTCCAGAAGATCTTCGGTGATCCCTGGCGCACCGGCATCGAGGACGGGTTCCGGACCTATACCTACGGCGAATACAGCGTCAAGATGAGCCGTGACCTGGTCATCAGGTTCGATAACCAGGATGTCGTCAAATCATACAGTTTCAGTTCTTCGTATCCCCAGGACGAGAACCTTTAGTCTCAAGCAGGCCTTATTCTTTTCACATTTTACTTTTGACTGGATTAGTGCCCCGACATGGACATCACCTCATTCACAACCTATCTGATCGCCATCACACTGCTGACCATAACTCCAGGCGTCGACACCATGCTGGTGATCCGCAACACCGCCCGTGGCGGCTGGCGCGATGGTGCTGTAAGCAGCCTCGGTATCTGTTCGGGCCTTTTCATTCATGCAACGATTTCCGCCGTGGGCATATCGGTTATCCTGCTGCAGGCGGCATGGGCCTACAGTGCCTTGAAGCTGGCTGGTGCCGGATACCTGGTCTGGCTGGGATACTGCAGCTGGCGCAAGGTCATCAAAAAGGAGACGTTCGCCGTTGCAAACGGTGAAACCTTCGAGGGGAATTCTTTCATATTGGGGCGATCACTCCGGGAAGGGTTCCTCTCGAATGTCCTCAACCCCAAGACGGCAGTCTTTTACATGGCTTTTCTGCCGCAGTTCATCAACCCGGCTCATTCAGCCCTGGCCCAGTCGCTGTTTCTCGCCGGGCTGCATTTTATCATCGCCATGATCTGGCAGTGCCTGCTGGCGCTGATGGTCAAGCAAGCCAAAGGCTGGCTGCAACGACCACGGGTCAGCCAGGTTTTTGATGGGGTTACCGGGACGGTGATGATTGCGCTGGGGTTGCGGGTTGCTGCGGAAACTTAAAAAGGGTTTGTGGAAGAAAAGCGCCCTTTCTCTTTTGCGCCTCAGCCTCACTTAACAACTTATCACTTCTAAACAAAGCAAACCCCGGGGGTTGCGCCCCCCGACTGCGCTGCGCTGGGCATGTCTGGTACGTCAAGGCGGCAACCTCAATACAGATTGTTCTTATCGATCAAGAGCCTACACTTCCCCCGCAGGACTCGAGGCTCTTGTGAGCCTCTCCTTTTGTGGAGGACTGCAACGGCAGCCATGCTTTCAGGCTTTTCCCCTTTAAATCACACTGCAAGGAAGGCCCCCAGTAACGGGCCGGCTTATTAAACTCCGTCGTTATTGAATGTCTCAGAAATCCGGCAAAGGAGATGCCCTCCGCAAGGAGAGAGGCGTTTTTGCTTACTTTTGTCGCCGCATGGACAAAAGTAAGGCGTCTGGCAGTACGCGAACTGCCGACTTTAAGATATGGTTTTTTCGCACTTCGCGCCGCGTTCGGAAGCTTATAGCCTCCGGCGGGACGCGACCCGCCGGTTTTGCTTTTAATTTTAAGGGTTAAGTATCTAAACCCGTGGGGGACACAATACGATTAAGTATGGTGGCCCCGTAATTCAACCCTGTACACACTCCCCTATCCCCTCGGCATAACTGATCGGCACCAGCTCAAACGTCTGCGCCCACTCATCCGGATCACAGACATTCCCCTCGACCAGCATCTTCAGCTGGTCTTCGGTAATCGGGAACTGCTCAAAGCCCTGCAGCAGCTTGATCATCGGCTTGATCATGAAGAGCGGCTGGTGCACCTTGGTCGCCTGCTTCCTGCCCATGGCCCGGGCAGTCAAATCAAGAATTGCATCGTACGTATAACTCTCACTGCCGCCCTGATGATAGATCGCGCCGACCGATTCCGGCATCGCCAGAGCCCTGACGAAGCTCTCGGCCACCTGGGCAACCGACACCGGCTGCATGCGGTACTGACCGTCACCGATCACTGGCACGACCGGAACCCGTCGAATCAGTTCGGTGAGCATCTTGACGAATTCACTGCCACGGCCAAAGATCAACGAGGGGCGAAAGATTGTCCAGTCCAAGCCACTGGCCCGGACCAGCTCCTCGGCTTGCCACTTGGTGCGGTGATAGGCCGTGTTGCCCCGCTCGCGGGTGCCGTTCGAACTCATGTGCAGAAAACGCCGTACCCCCTGTTCGTCACAGGCCCCAAGAATATTTTCCGTCGCGGTGACGTGCATTTTTTTGAACGTAATACCGCGTCCGGGGAATTCACGGATAATTCCGACCAGGTGAATCACCGCATCGCAACCATCCAGGGCGCCAACCAGGCTCGCCACATCAGTGATATCGCCGGTGTGCGTTTCGACCTTGTCTAGTTCCGGGAGCTTGCTCTCAGAACCTTCCCGCACCAAGGCCCGCGCTGCATGCCCTGCCTGCAACAGTTGCTTCAATATCTCTCGACCAACAAACCCGGTGCCACCAGTCACAAATACTTTCATGTCTTCACCTTTAGTTTCTAGATTTTTCTCTTACCGGCATTTATCCCTTAACAACCGCCATCGGCTTCAGCCTGGCGACAATATGTCCAATTCCGGCTCGATGCACCACATCCACAACATCGGCAACATCTTTGTAGGCATTCGGCATTTCCTCGGCGACCGTGGCCCGACCGGCAGCCCGCACCAGGACCCCCTGGGCCGCCAGCTCGCCGATCAGGTCATGACCCCGCGCAGCCTTTTTCGCGGCCTGCCGGGACATCACCCGCCCGGCGCCATGACAGGTGGAACCAAAAGTTTCCTCATAGGCACCGGCAGTGCCGGTCAACACGTATGAATAACGTCCCATATCTCCGGGGATCAGAACCGGCTGGCCGATCTGGCGATAGACCTCCGGAATCTCGACGTGCCCCGGCGGAAACGCACGGGTTGCCCCCTTGCGATGCACACAGAGTCGACGTTCCTTACCGTCAACCAGATGCTTCTCCCACTTGGCGATATTGTGGCAAACATCGTAGATCACACCGAGCCGCAACTCGGACGGTCCCTTGTTCAGAACCTGCTCAAAAGTTTCACGCACCCAGGCGGTAATCATCTGGCGGTTGGCAAAAGCGAAGTTGGCGGCACAGGCCATCGCGGCCAGGTAGCTTTGGGCCTCGTCACTCTGCAAGGGCGCGCAGCAGAGCTGCCGGTCGGGCAGGGTGATGCCGTACTTGCGGGCGGCCTTGAGCATGATCTTGAGGTAATCGTCGCAGACCTGGTAACCTAAACCCCGGCTGCCGGTGTGAATGCTGACCGTAACCTGCCCAGGGTAGAGGCCGAGTACGTCTGCAGCTCTCTCGTCATAAACTTCCTCAACCTGCTGGATCTCGAGAAAGTGATTGCCAGAACCAAGGGTCCCGAGTTGGGCGCGGCCGCGCTCCAGGGCTCGCGCTGAAACCATCTCCGGATCGGCACCGGCAATGACGCCTTGTCCCTCGATGCAGTGGAGGTCGCTGGCTTCGCCAAAGCCCTGTCGGACGGCCCAGGCAGCCCCCTTGACGAGGACTTTTTTCTCTTCGCTTACAGACAGCTTGAGGTCCCGACGATGGGAACCAACCCCGGATGGCACGTTACGAAACAGTTCATCGGCAAGTTTATCGAGATGTGACCTAATCGATGCAGCGTCCAGATTGCTGCGCAGCAACCGCACGCCACAGTTGATGTCATAGCCAACGCCGCCCGGGGAAACGACCCCGTCATCAGCATCGAACGCTGCCACCCCGCCGATCGGGAAGCCATAGCCCCAGTGAATATCGGGCATTGCCATCGATGGGCCGACGATGCCGGGCAGGGTGGCGACGTTGCAGACCTGCTCAAGGGCCTGCTCCCGGCGCAGGTCCTGCATCATCTTCGCCGAGGCAAAGACCAGGCCGTCGGTACGCATCGCCCCCTCGCGCGGGATGCGCCAACGACATTCGTCGATCTGCTGAACCTTGATACTCATGATCTACCCTTAAAGATCGACATAGACCCTGGCACGCCAGCCCTCCGGAACCTCTTCCAGGCAGGCCTGGTGATAGGTGACCGACTTGACCTGTCGTTCAACTACATGACGCAACGGGTCGAAAGGTTCTCCTGAAACAGTCGCCCGGAGGTCTGTTTCGGTGAGCAGGTCGATGCTGAACCTCGCCGGGACCAGATTGTTCTTTTCACTCCAGTAGGCGACCTCATTCAGCCAGCATACCAGCAGTTCGGTCAGGTCTTCGGCATGAACCGTGATCTGCGCATCAAACTTCGCCAAAGCAGGGCTCTCACCAAACATCAGGATTTTCAGGCCTTGCGCCATATCCTGCAGAACCGCCTCGGGAGAATCCGCTCGCGCATCGATCCCGATATCTGCCGTGTGTTCAATAAGTTTGTACATATTTCAGAGCCTTCATGATCGACCTGTCAATTATAACAGCAAGTCGGAGATTGGCCGGTTGAATTAATCATGGCACAAATCTGGCGCTTTTTAAAATATGAGATATATTTAATGGCAAGAAGTACGGTTTTTTACCGTTAAATGCCGACCGCTGGCAGCAGGATGAAAAACTTTTCAGAAAACCGGGTTTTTACTTGACAAAACACTGTTTTAACATTTATCAAGGGAGGAGTATTTTTCTCGATCACGTCTGAGCCTTGCATCATAATATACTGAATTCTATACGTTTGCACTTTTGAGTCACAGACACCAAAAGGAGGTCGTTCCATGAAAACTGACTTGGATGTCACCCCACGGATTCCCGAGGATATCCTCCAGCGCGTGGAGGCCAGAGGGATCAGCCGTCGCGACTTTATCAAGTTTTGCACGGCAACAACCGCAGCCCTGGCGTTGCCGATCACGATGCTGCCGCAAGTTGCCCGGGCTGTCGAAGATAAGCGGCCACCGGTCATCTGGGTCGAATACCAGAGCTGTTCCGGCGATTCGGAGGCTTTCCTGCGAGCCAACCAGCCGACCGCCGGTGAAATCATCCTGGATCTGCTCTCCATCGAGTATGCGGATGTCATCATGGCTGCCGCCGGTCACCAGGCTGAGAAATCCAAGCACGACGCCATGGAGAAGTACAAGGGCCAGTATATCCTGATCGTCGAAGGGTCGATCCCGACCGGTGCCGATGGTGGCTATTGCACAATCGGCGGACAAAGTGCCGTTGAAGATTGCAAGAAGCTGGTGCAAAACGCGGCGGCGACAATCGCAGTGGGTTCATGTGCCACTTTCGGTGGCATCCCTGCCGCTGCACCGAACCCGACCAACGCCAAGTCGGTCAGTGAAATTGTTCCGGGTGCCGCGATCGTCAACCTCCCCGGCTGTCCGGTCAATGCCGTGAACCTGACGGCGACCATCGTACATTTCCTGACTTTCGGCAAACTGCCGGCGGTCGACCGCCTCGGTCGTCCCAAGTTTGCCTACGGCAAACGCATTCATGACAACTGCGAACGACGCGGCCATTTCGATGCTGGACAGTATGCAGAATCGTTTGGCGACCCCGGCCACCGCCAGGGCTATTGCCTGTACAAGCTCGGCTGCAAGGGACCGGAGACCTTCCACAACTGCCCGACCGTGCGCTACAACGAGGGCGTGTCGTGGCCGATTATGGCTGGCCACGGCTGCATCGGCTGTTCGGAGCCAGGGTTCTGGGACACCATGAGTCCCTTCTACCGGCGCCTGCCCAAGGTCCCCGGTTTTGGTATTGAAGATACGGCCGACAAAATTGGTATCGGTCTGGCGGCGGCCACCGCAGTGGCCTTCGGCATCCATGGAGTGGCTAGCTGCTTCCGCAAGGGTGATGCCATGGAAGAAGACAAGGTCGTAAAGGAGGACTAACCGATGGCCAAAAGAATTGCCGTTGATCCCATTACTCGAATAGAAGGCCACCTGCGCATCGAAGCAGTGATCGATGGTGGCAAAATCGTGGATGCATGGAGTTCCTCCACAGCTTTCCGCGGTATCGAGAAGATTCTCAAGGGTCGTGACCCTCGCGATGCCCATCACTTCACCCAACGCTTCTGCGGGGTCTGCACCACGGTGCACTCCATGGCCAGTATCCGCGCCGTGGAGGATGCCCTGAATATCCAGATCCCCGACAATGCCCGGCTGATCCGCAACCTGATCATGGGCATCCAGAACGTGCAGGACCACGTGATTCACTTCTATCACCTGCACGCACTCGACTGGGTCGATATCGTCAGCGCCCTGTCTGCCGACCCTGCAGCCACGGCCAAACTGGCCCAGTCGATCTCCAACTGGCCGAAGTCGAGCGTGACTTATTTCAAGGGTATCCAGGACAAGGTCGCCGCTTTTGCCGGCACCGGCCGTCTCGGCCCCTTCCAGAACGCCTACTGGGGGCACAGCGCCTACAAGCTGCCGCCGGAAGCGAACCTGATGGCCGTTGCCCACTACCTGGAAGCCCTGGAGTGGCAGAAGGATGTCATCAAGATTCACGCCATCCTCGGCTCGAAGAATCCGCATCCGCAAACTTTCCTGGTCGGCGGCATGTCGATTCCTGTCGATCCGGACAGCCAGAACGCCATCAACGCCGACAAGATCGCTCATATCCGTAAACTGCTGCGCAAGGCCCGTGCTTTTGTCGAGCAGGTTTACATCCCCGATCTGCTGGCGGTTGCACCTTTCTACCTCGACTGGGCCGGGATCGGCGGCGGCGTTGGCAACTACCTCTCCTACGGCGACTTCCCGATGGACAACAGCCCCGGTACCGGCAGCCTGTTCTTCCCGCGCGGTGTGATCATGGGCAAGGACCTGGCCAACGTCATGGAGATGGACGAGAAGAAGATCACCGAGTACGTCACCCACTCCTGGTACAACTACTCCAAGGGTGACGACAAGGGGCTGCATCCTTACGAGGGTGAAACGAGCAACAACTACACCGGCCCGAAGCCGCCATACGAGTTCCTCGATACCGACGGCAAGTACTCCTGGGTCAAGTCGCCGCGCTACCTGGACCAGCCGATGGAAGTCGGCCCTCTGGCACGCATCCTGGTCGCCTATGCCTCCGGCACAAAAGAGGTTGTGGACACCGTCAACTTCGTCCTGAAAACCCTTGGCGCACCGGCTTCGGCGCTCTTCTCAACGCTCGGCCGCACTGCCGCCCGCGGCGTCGATGCTCTGCTGCTGGCCCAGAAGAATGAGCTCTGGCTCGACCAGCTGGCCGACAACATGGGCCGCGGCACCCTAGAAGTATTCAACAAGGAGAAGTGGGACCCGGCTACCTGGCCGAAAGAGGCCCAGGGCTTTGGTTACCACGAGGCCCCGCGAGGCGCCCTCGGCCACTTCATTCGCATCGAGAACCAGAAAATCGCCAATTACCAGGCAGTGGTTCCCTCGACGTGGAACGCAGGCCCGCGCGACGCTGCCGGACAGATGGGCCCTTACGAATCAAGCCTGATCGGCACCCCGATTGCCGACCCGGAAAACCCGCTGGAAATCCTGCGGACTATCCATTCCTTCGATCCCTGCCTGGCCTGCGCCGTGCACGTCATGGACGGCAAGGGTACGGAGATCGTCAAGGTTCGGATCCTCTAAAGGAAGGAGGCGCACACCATGCTTGAAATACATTACGTATGGCAATGGCCGGTTCGCATCTGCCACTGGGTCAACGTGATCTCCATGATTATGCTGTCGATCACCGGCTTTTATATTGGCAGCCCGTTCATAGCAGCACCTGATACATCGATGTTTGTCATGGGCTGGATGAGGTTTCTGCACTTTGCGTTCGCCTACCTGTTTACCGTATCGGTTGCTGCGCGCATCATCTGGATGTTCGTCGGCAACCAGCATGCCTCCTGGAAAGCCTTTATTCCATGGATAACGGCCGATGGGCGGAAAAACTTTATCAAGATGTTCCGCTACTACACCTTTACCGGCAAGAAGATCACCTACGAAGTTGGCCACAACCCGGTCGCGGCCACAGCCTATATCGGTATCTTCGCCCTCTTCATCTTCCAGATTGTCTCGGGCTTTGCCATGTACGGCCAGTTTGCCCCCGGCGGTTTCTGGGACGGCATTCTCGGCGGAGTTAATGTCCTGGTCGGCAACCAGTGGCTGCGCCTGCTGCACCATGGCGTCATGTGGCTGCTGGCCGGCTTCATCATCAACCATATCTACAGCGGCTGGCTGATGGATGTTAAGATGCGCAACGGCACCATGAGCGGCATCTTCAGTGGGTACCGTTTCATCGAACCGGAGGATCTTTAATGTCAACCCTGGTCCTTGGACTGGGCAATTCGATCATGACGGATGATGGTTTCGGGGTGAAAGTGGTCAACACGCTTTCATCCCGTTACCATTTCCAGGGAAAGATCCGTCTGATTGACGGCGGCACCCTCGGCCTTGACCTGCTACCTCACCTGGAAGATGTGGAGTCCCTCCTGATCATCGATGCCCTCGACATGCGCGACAAGCCCGGCCAGATCTTCCGCATTGAGGGGGAAGATGTGCCCCGAGCATTTGCCAGCAAGCTCTCGGTCCACCAGATGGGGCTGCAGGATTTACTCGCCGTGGCCGAGCTGCAGGGACACGTACCGACCAAACTGGTGGTCTGGGGCGTTCAGCCGGAATGTATCGAGATGGGGACCGATTTGACCGCAACTGTCGAGTCAGCGGTTGAGCCGGTCGTGCAAAAGGTTCTGAAGGAATTGCAGTTATGGGGGGTTGCATTCGAAGCGCGAGATGGAAAGTGAGAGCCGCTCGGCAAGCAGTCTACCGTGCGTTACAGCTTGTCATCCTGTCAGTGTTGCTGCTGTATGGCTGCGGCCAGGAGCAACCAGACTATCCCCAACGGCAGATGCCGCAAGGGTTGATGGAGGACAGTGTTCAACTGGCGGCCGGGCACGCTCTGTTCAGTGACAAGTGCGCCAGCTGCCACGGTAAGCCAAGCGAAGGGCGTTCCAGCCGAGCAGTGTTTTTTCAGCCTCCGGCACCGGATTTCACCGAAGCTCATTTCCGCGACAGCGATCCTGCCTACCTGTTCTGGAGGATTGAAGTTGGCAAGACTGTCGAACCCTACCTTTCAAGCGGTTCGGTCATGCCTTCCTGGCGCGGGCTGACAGACCAGGAGATCTGGCAGCTGGTAGCCTATTTGAAAACACGGGTAGAATAAGAACAGGATGCTTCCCGTAAATGACAAAAAGGGCCGGTGTTATCCGGCCCTTTTTGTTTTGGATTGTCTGTAAAAGGTTATTCGTTCCAACCCTCAGGGTGCACGTCGCCGATCTGCTCCCAATGCTCGGGGGAACGCCACAGGCTGGAGATGATCAGTTCGCGCATACGCAGGAACTCCTTGGGGAGTTTGTCGAACATCTTCAGGAACAGTTCCTCGTGGGAAAGCACCTCGGCCTGCCAGAGATCGCGGTCGACGGAGGTCAGGGCGTTGAACTGTTCGCGTGACACCTCGAGACCCTCCCAGTCCATGTCTTCGTAGCGGGGCATCCACCCCAGGGGGCTTTCTACGGCACCGGTACGCCCCTGGATCCGTTCGATGATCCACTTGAGCACACGCATGTTCTCGCCATAGCCCGGCCAGGCGAACTTGCCATTCTCGTCCTTGAGAAACCAGTTGACGCTGAAAATGCGCGGCGGTTTAGCCACCGAGCGCCCGACCGAAAGCCAGTGGCCGAAATAGTCGGCCATGTGGTAGCCGCAGAACGGCAGCATGGCAAAGGGATCGCGGCGCACGTTGCCGGTGGCTCCAACTGCAGCGGCGGTAGTTTCCGAGCCAAGGGTGGCGGCGAGGTAGACACCGAAATTCCAGTTGAAAGCCTGGTAGACCAGCGGGATGGTATCCTTACGGCGGCCACCAAAGATCATGGCACTGAGCGGCACCCCCTTGGGATTTTCCCAATCCGGGTCGATCGACGGACACTGGCTGGCCGGCGAGGTGAAGCGTGCGTTGGGATGGGCCGCCGGGCGACCGCAGCCGGGCGTCCAGGCGTTCCCCTGCCAGTCGGTGAGCTTCTCTGGCTGTTCATCGGTCATCCCCTCCCACCAGACATCACCATCCTCGGTCAGCGCCACGTTGGTGAAGATGGTGTTGGCGGCACAGGATGCCATGGCGTTTGGGTTGGTCATAACCGAGGTCCCCGGAGCAACGCCGAAGTAGCCGTACTCGGGGTTGATGGCGTGCAACCGGCCGTCGCTGCCAGGCTTGATCCAGGCGATGTCATCACCGATGGTAGTCACCTTCCAACCCTTGTCTGTGAACCCTTTAGGTGGGATCAGCATGGCAAAGTTGGTTTTTCCGCAGGCACTCGGGAAAGCAGCCCCGACATAGGACTTCTCCCCCTGCGGTGACTCGACGCCGAGGATCAGCATGTGCTCGGCCAGCCAACCTTCGTCATAGCCGATCTTCGAGGCGATGCGCAGCGCCAGGCATTTCTTGCCGAGCAGGGCGTTCCCGCCATAACCGCTGCCGAAGGACCAGATTGAACGTTCTTCGGGGAAATGGACGATGTACTTCTCCTTGTTGCAGGGCCATGAGACATCCTGCTCGCCCGCTTGCAGTGGCGCACCGATCGAGTGCAGGCAGGGGATGAAATCCCCGCCGCCAAGCACCTCGAGCACTGCCTTGCCCATGCGGGTCATGATGCGCATGTTGACGACGACGTAGGGTGAGTCGGTGATCTCGACGCCGATCTTGGCAATCGGAGAGCCAAGCGGACCCATACTGAAGGGGATAACATACATGGTGCGCCCCTTCATGCAACCCTTGAAAAGCTTCTGCAACTTCTCCTTCATCTCCTTCGGCGGCATCCAGTTGTTGGTTGGGCCGGCATCGTTCTTGGAGATGCTGCAGATGAAGGTGCGGTCTTCCACCCTTGCCACATCGATCGGGTCGGACCAGGCGAGGTAGCTGTTGGGGCGTTTCTCCTGGTTAAGCTTGCGGAAGGTTCCCGACTTGACCAGCAAGTTGCACATCTCGTCGTATTCCTTCTGGGAGCCATCACACCAGTGAATGCGTTCCGGCTCACACAGTCCCGCGACCTCTTCGACCCATCTCAGCAGTTTGTCGTTCTTGGGAATTTCAAAACTCATTTTTCTTGCCTCCCGTCAGGTGGTTTTCTGTCTGTCCAATCAATAATACCCTACCATGTTATTCGCTGTTGGCAGTGGCCCAGGGTGATATTTATTAAACGATATAAAACAGTGGCAGCGCAACCCGGGCCGGCACATTTTTCTTGAAATTAAAATTAGAATATACACGCCCGGTTTTCGTTTTCACAACAACAAAGTCAGTCCTTATAAAATCGTTGAAGTTTTATGACTCTACAATAATTAGGCATCGGCGACATTTTTACTTTTTTATCCTCGCTAAATTTGTTAAAGTGCCGCAGCTATTTGTAGCGACAGGGATAATGGCCGTGATTGTTCGCCCGAAAGCAGCTAAAAACAGCTTGATTTTGCTTCGAAGCTTACCCTATAGTTTACTCAATCGGTCAGAAATAGTCTTGTCAGAAGTGAACTAAACGCCGGCTTGTCACCCAGGTTGTTATTGTGACAGGCCTGTTCTTTTTTACAACACCTACAGCAGCAAACTCAGGGAGTCACACAATGTCAAACCTCAGCGCCCAGGACCTCGGACTGAAAAGTATCGGCAAGATCCGGCACAACCTCTCTTATGACGAGCTTTTTGATCTGGAACAGAACAACCGCGAAGGTGCCATTTCTGAAAACGGTACGATGATGGTGGACACCGGCAAATTTACCGGCCGCTCCCCTAAGGACAAGTATTTTGTCCATCAGAAACCATCCTTTGAAAATATTGCCTGGGGCAAGATCAACCAGTCGATGGCTCCCGAGGTTTTCGACGAGCTTTATAGCGAGGTTATCGAATACCTCTCCGGCAAGGACCTTTATGTGACCGATGGATTCTGCGGTGCCAATCAAAAGACCCGCACCTCGGTCCGCTTCGTCACCGAGTTCGCATGGCAGTCTCACTTTGTGAAGAACATGTTTATCCGCCCGGGACAAAGCGACCTCGACAATTTTGCGCCCCAGTTCACCGTGTACAACGCCTGCAGCCTGACCAACGAGAAATGGGAACAACACGGCCTCAACTCCGAGGTGTTCGTTGTTTTCAACATCGAGAAGAACATTGCCATCATCGGTGGCACCTGGTATGGCGGCGAAATGAAGAAGGGCATCTTCACCATGATGAACTACTGGCTGCCGATGCAGGGAATCCTCTCCATGCATTGCTCCGCCAACATCGGCAAAGGTGGTGATGTGGCCCTCTTTTTCGGCCTTTCCGGCACCGGCAAGACCACTCTCTCCACCGACCCCCATCGCAAGCTGATCGGTGATGACGAGCACGGCTGGGACAACGATGGCATTTTCAACTTCGAAGGCGGCTGCTATGCCAAGTGCATCAACCTGAGCGCCGAGAACGAGCCGGAGATATACAAGGCCATCCAGCGCAACGCACTGCTTGAAAACGTGGTCGCCGATGACGACGGCGTGATCGATTTCGACAGCGACACCAAGACCGAGAACACCCGGGTCTCCTACCCTATTGAACATATTGACAACCATGACCCGAGCCTCAAGGGCGGGCATCCGAAAAATATTATTTTCCTGACCTGCGACGCCTTCGGCGTACTGCCACCGGTCTCCAAACTGACCAAGGAGCAGGCAATGTACTACTTCCTCTCCGGCTATACCGCCAAGGTCGCCGGCACCGAGCGAGGGGTCACCGAACCGCAGGCGACGTTCTCTTCCTGTTTCGGCGAAGCTTTCCTGCCGCTGCACCCCACGGCATACGCCAAGCTGCTCGGCGAGAAGATGGAGAAGCACAACGTCAACGCCTACCTGGTCAACACCGGCTGGGTCGGCGGCGGCTACGGCGTCGGTAAACGAATGAGCATCAAGGCAACCCGCGCCTGCATCGATGCCATCCTCGACGGCAGCATCAACGATGTTGAATTCGATCAGACCCGCTGGTTCCGACTCAACATTCCCAAGACCCTGCCGGGCGTCGATACCAGCCTGCTCAACCCTCGCAATTCCTGGGCTGACAAAGAGGCCTTCGATAACACCGCCAATAAACTGGCTGGCATGTTCATCGAGAACTTTAAGAAATACACCAGTGACAATGATGCTTTCGATTACACCCAGGCCGGTCCACTGGTCTGAACGCGGACATAAATAACAAGAGAAAGGGCGCCCATTTCTGGCGCCCTTTCTCTTTCCGGGCCGAGGGTTCTCAGAACATCACTCGGACGGAATCAATCTCATAAATGTCAAATTCTAAGTGAATCACATTGACAAGCAGTCCATGCTGTATAGATTTAACTAGGCGTCAGATATACAGGGGAGAAGATATGCAGCTTGAAATATTCACCACCGGCGGCACCATCGACAAGGTCTATTTTGACTCAAAGAGCACCTTCGAGATCGGCGAGCCACAGATTGTCGAAGTTCTTCGTGAAGCCAACCTGACTGTCGATTATCGGGTCACATCGCTGATGCGTAAAGACAGTCTTGAACTAACGGACCAGGATCGCAAAACCATTCGTCTAGCGGTGCAGAGCTCCTGCGCAGCACATATCGTCATCACTCACGGCACTGACACCATGATCGACACCGCCAAGGCACTGGCCGGCATTACCGACAAAACCATCGTCCTGACCGGCGCCATGCAACCGGCACGTTTCCGCCTCACCGATGCCGTCTTCAATATCGCCAGCGCGATGATGGCAGCACAGACTCTTTCGGCCGGGGTTTATATCGCCATGAATGGGCGAATATTTGATCCGCACGCTTCACGCAAAAATGTCGAGATGAACCGCTTCGAAGAAATTTGATGGGGCCATCAGTGGGCGGGCTGGCAGTGCTTGGGCGATGCGGAGTCGATGCAAAGAGTACTTTTCCCGTCCCGCTTCAGCAAGCAATCTGCCGGGCGGTCGTAATCCCAGAAAGGCCGATCGGCCTCACGCTCTGCTTCGGCAGCGGCTGATGCCGATATCCTTGGCAAGGGTTTCGCTAAGCCGGCGCAGTTCACTGCGCTCATGGGCAATCTCCCGCCACACCCTGATTTGTTTCCAGCCTCTTTTAAATAATCCTGCGAGTAACATGTTTTAAGTCTCCTTTCTGTGTGTTGACTTCACTATGCTCCCATGGTATTGATTTGTAAAATGAATTTATTTTATGTTTCACATCAATTATTTTGATGGAATGTGCCATGGAACTGCAAATCGACCTCTTGAAAACCTTTCTCGCTATCATTGACACTGGCGGCTTTACCAGCGCCTCGCAGCGCGTGCATCGGACGCAGTCAGCGATCAGCATGCAGGTCAAACGGCTCGAGAACACCATCGGACAACCTCTCTTTGAGCGGATCGGGCGCAGTTTCCGGATCACTGCCGAAGGCGAGGTCCTGGTTCCCTATGCCCGGCGACTCATCAAGCTGCACGAGGAGACCGTTGCGGCGATGATCAAGCCGAACGTCGTCGGCTCTGTGAAAATCGGCATCATCGACGATTACGCCCTGCGCTTCCTGCCCAACATCCTTTCCCGCTTTGCCGCCGCCTATCCTCAGGTACAGGTGACGGTCCGCTGCGAGCCGACTTCGCTGCTGGTTCCCGCCCTCGAAAATGGAGAGCTCGACCTGGTGCTGGTCAATGGCAATCCCGGTGAGGACGGCGAAATAATTCGTCATGACCAGGCCGTCTGGGTGACCTCCGCGAACCACCTGACCCACGAGGAGGACCCGTTGCCCCTGGCGGTTTTTCATGCCGAGTGCATCTTTCGCAAGTGGGCCCTCGAAGCCCTCGATTCAATCAATCGTCGCTACCGCGTCGCCTACCAGAGTCCCAGCGTCGCGGGCATCATCGCCACCGTTTCTGCCGGATTGGCTGTCGCCATCCTGTTCGACAGCGTGGCGCCCCAGGAGTTCCGTCGACTGAGAAGCGACGACAGTTTTCCAGAGCTGCCAGAGGCCACGATCATTCTCAAGCGGGCCCCGGGCCGCTGCGCCGCAGCCGTAGAATGCATGGCCCAGCATATTCAGGAAGGGATGCGCTAAAAAAAACCGGGGACACATCATTGATGTGTCCCCGGTCTCGATATACCTGACGGGTTGTTGTCTTGGCGCGCTGGCCTAGAGAATCTGGCTCAAGAACAGCTTGGTCCGCTCATGCTGCGGATTGTCAAAGAACTCGTGTGGATTGTTCTGTTCGACGATCTGTCCGGCATCCATAAACATCACCCGGTCGGAAACACTCTTGGCAAAACCCATCTCGTGGGTAACCACCAGCATTGTCATCCCCTCTTCGGCCAAATCGATCATGACGTCAAGGACCTCCTTGATCATCTCCGGATCAAGCGCCGAGGTTGGCTCGTCAAACAACATCACCTTAGGCTTCATGCACAGGCTGCGGGCGATCGCCACACGCTGCTGCTGGCCACCCGATAGTTGCCCGGGAAATTTTTTCGCCTGCTCGGCAATATGCACCTTCTCCAGGAACATCATCGCCATCTCTTCGGCCTCTTTCTTCGGCGTCTTGCGCACCCAGATCGGCCCCAGGGTCAGGTTGTCGATAATCGACAGGTGCGGAAAGAGGTTGAAGTGCTGAAAGACCATGCCGACTTCGGTGCGGACCTTCTCAATGTTTTTGATGTCGTTGGTCAATTCCGTGCCGTTAACGACAATCTGGCCCTTCTGGTGCTCTTCAAGCCGGTTGATACAGCGGATCAGGGTTGACTTGCCGGAACCGGACGGCCCGCAGATAACAATCCGCTCGCCCAACTGCACGTGCAGGTTGATATCGCTGAGGACATGAAAGTCCCCGTACCACTTGTGCATGCTGTTGACTTCGATAATCGGTCTTTCAGTGGAGGCAACGGCAGCTTGTTGTTCAATCTCGTTCATAACACTCTCACAGTATACGGCTTGCCGGCCTTAGCGACCGGTGTGCAGTTCTTTCTCCAGCTTTCGACTGTAATTCGACATCGCGTAGCAGCAGATGAAGTAAAGGACTGCCAGGAAGATATAGGCCTCGGTCGAGTAACCGGTCCACTTCGGGTTCGACAAGGTAACCTTGGTCGTTTTCAGTACATCGTACAGGGCGATGATCACAACCAGCGAGGTATCTTTAAATGCCGACAGCAGAATGCCGACGCTCGGCGGGATCACGATCTTCAGCGCCTGTGGCAAAATAATCAACCGCATCGTCTGGCTGTAGTTCAGACCGATCGAGTCAGCAGCTTCGAACTGACCGCGCGGCATGGCCTGAAGTCCACCACGTACCACCTCGGCGATATAGGCCGCGGTAAAGAGAATGATCGCCACCTGGGCGCGCAGCACCTTGTCAATCGTCACCCCTTCGGGGAGAAACAGCGGGAACATCACCGACGACATGAACAGCAGGCTGATCAGCGGCACCCCGCGAATCATCTCGATATAGACGACGCAGAGGGTCTTGATTGCCGGCATCCTTGACTGCCGGCCAAGCGCCAGAAACACCCCGAGCGGGTAAGCGGCGACCATGCCGAACAAGGCGAGCATGAAGGTCAGTGGCAGACCGCTCCAGCGGGCCGTTTCGACCACCTGCATACCGAAGACACCGCCATACATCAGGGTGCCCATGACAATCAGTCCGATTGTCCAGTAAACGCCAAGTGATTTCTTCCAGTGCTTGCGATTCCGGGAAAAGATCACCAGGCCAAGCATCAGCGCCATGGCGAGACCCGGCCGCCACTGATCACCATCAGGGAAGAAGCCGAAGATGATAAAACTGATATTTTGCGGAATGATCGACCAGCAGGCACCTTCGATGTCGCGACAGGCCTCTGCTGGAGTGTTCCAGACGCTGTCGATGAACGCCCAGCTGAAAAATGGCGGCACGATCTGCCAGAGCAGCATCAGCACTGCTATCGTCAACAGCGAGTTGAACCAGCTGTTGAACAGGTTGCCACGCAGCCAGCCGATTACTCCGACTTCGGTAATCGGGGGTTTGAGATATTCGCGGTTCGAGACTGGAGGATTAGTCATGGGGTCACCTCTCCACCAGGGCCATCTTCTTGTTGTACCAGTTCATAAATACAGACGTCGACAAGCTGAAGAAGAGATAGACCAGCATGATCAGGGCCACGCCCTCGATCGCCTGACCGGTCTGGTTGATCGTGGTGTTGGTGACCGCCACGAAATCGGCATAGCCAATGGCGATCGCCAGCGAACTGTTCTTGGTCAGGTTGAGCATTTGGCTGGTCAGCGGCGGAATGATCACACGCAGCGCCTGGGGCAGGACCACCAGGTGCAGGACCTGGCCGGGGCGTAAACCGACCGCCATAGACGCCTCTACCTGGCCGCGACCGACCGACTGGATGCCGGCGCGGACGATCTCGGCGACAAACGCCGCCGTATAAAGCACCAGACCCAGCAACAAGGCGCTGAACTCGGGGCTGACTGTCACGCCCCCTTTAAAATTGAAGCCACTCAGTTCCGGTATATCCATGGCCGTCGGCGCACCGTAGGCAAACCAGGCGAGCAGTGGCAACACCACTGACAGCGCAAGGGTAACCCGGACCGCCGGGAAGATCTGCCCGGTCCGTGCCTGGCGCTGGCGCCCCCAGCGATTCAGCCCCCAACCGACTGCCAAGGCGATAACAAACGCCCAGCCCATGGCGGCATGCGCAGCATGGGCCTCCGGTACGCCAAAAATCAGCCCGCGGTTGCAGAGGAACACCCCACCAAACGGGTTGAGTGCCTGGCGAGGCGACGGAAAGGATTCGTAGAAGATGGCGTACCAGAAAAACAGCTGCAGAAGGATCGGGATATTCTGCATCAGTTCGATATAACCCGCCGCGAGTTTTGACAACAGCCAGTTGCTGGAAAGGCGGGAGATGCCGATGATAGTGCCGAGGATCGTGGTCAGGACGATGCCGATAAAGGACACCTTGATCGTGTTCAGGGCTCCGACCAGCAAGGCGTCGGCATAACTGTCGGCGGCCGAATACTCGATGATCGCCTCGCCGATCTCGAAACCGGCTTCCTTTTCCAGGAAACCGAAGCCGGTGGCGATCGATTGTCGTTCGAGGTTGGCCTGGGTATTGGAGAAGAGATAATAGCTGACGAAAGCAACCAGCAGCAGGGCCACGACCTGGAACACGATGGCTCGCTTGTCAGGGTCGCGCCAGAATGGCACCGCGCTCGGCTGCAAGCCCGCATCTGTTGTATTGTTCAGCTCTTTACTGTTCAAAGGATAACCTGTCTCAGTTAAAAACCGGCCCGGCAGGAAGGGTTTGCCAAGTCATCATAACAAAAAAGGGGAGATGCCGACAAGCGGCATCTCCCCGATCCAACAGAAAAATTATTATTTGAAAGGCGGCGAATACATCAGGCCACCGTTGGTCCACAGTGCGTTCAAGCCACGCTCAATGCCGAGAGTCGTATTCACACCGACATTGCGCTCGAACACTTCGCCGTAGTTACCGACCTGCTTGACGATGTTGTAAGCCCACTTCTCATCGAGGCCAAGTGCCGCACCGTTGCCTTCGATCACGCCGAGGAAACGCTGCACCGTCGGGTCCGTGCTCTTCAGCATTTCATCGACGTTCTTCGAGGTGATGCCCAATTCTTCTGCGTTGATCATCGCCAGGACTGAGAAGTCAACGATATCACGGAACTGGTCGTCGCCATGGCGTACGGCGGGAGCCAGGGGCTCCTTGGAAATGATTTCCGGCAGGATCGCATAATCTGCCGGGTTCGGTGCAACCGCACGGCTACCGGCCAACTGTGAAGCATCCGAAGTCAGCACGTCACAACGACCGGCGAAGAAGGTCTTGGCCAGTTCACTGGTCGACTCAATGACAACCGGCTTCCAGTCCATCTTGTTGCTGCGGAAATAGTCAGCGGCATTCTGCTCGGTGGTGGTTCCTGGCAAGACACAAACCGTTGCGCCGCCCAGTTCCTTGGCGCTCTTCACACCGAGTTTTTTCGGCACCATGAAGCCCTGGCCGTCATAATAGTTGACCGTGACGAAGTTCAGGCCGAGTTGCGTTTCACGGCTCAGGGTACGGGTCGCGTTACGTGTCAGCACGTCAATCTCGCCCGACTGCAGAGCGGTAAAACGCTGCTGGGCGGTCAGGGGAGTGTACTTGACCTTGCTGGCATCGCCGAAGATTGCAGCGGCCACGGCCTTGGCGGTGTCAACATCCAGCCCTTTCCAGACACCTTTTTCGTCAGGCATGCCGAAGCCGAAGACCCCACCGTTTACACCGGCCTGGACAAAGCCTTTCTTCTTCACGGCATCAAGGTCCTTCCCTGCAAAGGCGAAACCCGCAGCCAACAACGAAAGAATCATTACCAATACTGTCAGTCTACTCAATCTCATCTGTTTGTCTCCTCATTTTTGAAGGTTGATTAACTACATCCAGCGGGATGTATGGAAAAGCTATAACTACAGAGAATCAAATATACTTTGTATTTTGCAACTGTCAATGTGTGATTGGCAAAACAATCCGCGCATCAGGTAAATTAAAAACATTTTCGACCAAATACGATAAAAAATACTTTAAACTGGCGGAAAGAGGAGCCTGCCAAAAAGGTATTTGACTCTGCTTTCGGCAGCAGCTTGTTTAAGCCTGCCACGGCAAGCGCTGCTGTATAAAAGTTATCGCAACCGGATTGTCTAAACCGGCCAAATCTGCCAGACTGTTACACTCTCCAGACCGGCAAGGACGCCCTGACATGTGCCTGATCCTGATCGCCCACCACTTCACCGAGCAGACGCCACTTCTGGTCCTGGCCAATCGTGACGAATACTACGACCGACCAGCCGCGGCAGCTGCGCCATGGGAAGAATGCCGTGAGCTGATTGCCGGCCGGGACCTGGCCTCCGGCGGCAGCTGGTTCGGCGCGAGGGGTTTGCGCTGGGCGAGCGTCACCAACGTTCGGCAGGGCATTCAACACAACCACAGCCACCAGTCGCGTGGCTGGCTGGTGCGTGATTACCTGCTGTCAAACAATTCACCTCAGGAATTCCTGGCAAAGGCTGCCGATCAAACTGCCGAATATGCAGGATTTAACCTGCTGCTGGGCGACGACGAAGAGCTCTGGTACGGCTCGAATCGTGGTCCTGCTGCACAACGGCTCGAGCCGGGGATTTACGGTCTGAGCAATCACCTCATCGACACCCCCTGGCCAAAGGTCAAGCGTGGTAAAGAGGCTTTGCGCACGCTGATGAGTTCTCCACAGATCGATCTCAACCAGGCCTTTACAATCCTTGCCGACCCAACGCTGGCAGCCGATGCCAACCTGCCTGACACCGGCATCCCTCTTGAGTGGGAACGCACACTGTCCGCAGCCTTTATCAGTGACCGGGATTATGGCACGCGGTGCTCGACTCTGCTGATGAGAACAGTTGACGGCAGCCAAAGCTTTGTCGAACGACGCTTTGCCGCTTCTCCCGAGAGCTGGGAAGAGAGCAGATTCTCCTGGACAGCACAGGGATGTTTACTTGACAGATAAATTTTCTTGAAGAAGAATGGCGTGTTACCATCTCGAGATCAGCAGCGGGAGTACTCCATTTGAAGCTCAAGGACCTGGGTGAATTCCAATTGATAGAACAGATTCGCCAACAGGCGCCCGTTGGCGACGATGTCCACCGCGGTATCGGTGATGATGCCGCCGTAGTTACCGTGCCCGAAGGCCATCACCTGCTAACCTCGACGGACATGTTGATCGAAAGTGTTCATTTCCGCCGGGACTGGATCAGCCCCGAAGATCTTGGTCACAAAGCCGTGGCCGTCAACCTTAGTGATATCGCCGCCATGGGCGGTACTCCCCGCTACCTCTACCTGGGACTTGCCTGTCCCGGTGCAACCTGCCTGGAAGACATCAATGCTTTTCTCAAAGGTGCCCTGGCAGAAGCAGAGCGCTACAACGTCTCTCTGGTCGGCGGTGATACCTGCCGCAGCCCAGGGCCATGGATCATTTCAGTAACAGTTGAAGGCAGTACAGAAGCTGGGCATGCGGTCGGACGCAACGGCGCTCAACCCGGTGATATAATCATGGTTTCCGGGACCCTTGGCGACAGCGCCATGGCCTTGCATTTCATGCAAAAAAACCGCGATCCCGGCGTGGTGTTATCGGCCAGGCATCACCGGCCGACGCCCCGGGTCGAACTCGGCCGCCGGCTTGGCAAAGAGCACATCGCCAGGGCCATGATCGATATTTCCGACGGCCTCACAGGAGACTTGGAGCACATCCTGCAAGCATCTCAGGTAGATGGTGTGATCGAAGCACAGAAGGTGCCCTTGTCAGACGCATTTATACATCATGCAGTCAATGAGCCTGCACTCCGGGACCTGGCGCTCTTTGGTGGCGAAGATTACGAGCTCCTTTTTACCACGGCCCCGGAACACGAGGCCGCAGCCCTGGCACTGGGGGCCGAACTGGATCTTCTGATTACCCGTATCGGGGTTGTTCAATGCGGTTCCGGAGGCATTTCACTCCAGGACGGAAAGGGCGCGGTACGGCCCATCCTCGTCAGGAGCTATGACCATTTTTGTCGCACCTGAAGAGAAGCCGAGAAGACATGACTGAATCATCCACGCAAATATGGACGGGAGAAGGTCTCACCGATGCCGAATTTTCGGCCATCACTGAGAGATTACGCAACCTGCGCCAGTTCGACCTCGGCCAGTACAAGGACCGCTGCGTCAGACGCCGAATCGCCAAGCGATTGCGGGCCTGTAAAATAGATAATTTTGCCACTTACCTGAATCTCCTGGATGTCGACCGGAACGAACTGGACACCCTCCTGGCAACCATATCGATTCATGTTTCCCAGTTTTTCCGCAACCCCGACACCTTCCGGATTATCGAACAGAAGATCCTGCCGGAGCTTTGCCGTCAGGCCCGGGCAACAGGTCACAGCAAGCTGACCCTGTGGAGCGCCGGCTGTGCCGCGGGCGAGGAGCCGTACTCCCTCGCCCTTCTGGTTGACGACCTGTCGGCAGACGATCTTGAAATCCGGGTGCTGGCGACTGATATCAGCAAACCGGTCCTGGAAACGGCCCGAGCCGGTTTTTATGACACCTCCCGCATCAAAGAAGTCCCGCCGCCAGTATTGGACAAATATTTTCGTGCGGAGGATAATTGCTACCGCCTGATTGAATCGGTTCGGGGCCGGGTTGAATTTCAACACCACAACATCATGACTGACAGCGATTATCCAGCAGCGGACCTGATCCTCTGTCGCAATGTTTTAATCTATTTCAGCCGACCCGAGCAGGAAAAGATCCTCCTGCGCTTTGCCGCGGCCCTCCCTCCACAGGGCATCTTGATTCTGGGCCGATCGGAGACAATAACCGGCGAAGTTCGCCATTACTTCAAATCTGAATTCCCGGTGGAGCGAGTCTATCGCCGCACCGCAGAGCCCATCAAGCTGCCTGGGTTTGAAGCTCCGGCAGCCGAACTGGGCTCTCGATTGATGACTACCCGGTAAGGAGCAGAATCATGCGTATTGAAATCAGTTACAAATTTATTATCGGCTTTATTGTCGTGGTTTTATCAGGGATTCTCGTCAATCTCGCTGTCCCTTATATCGAAGGGATAGAACCTGAATTCAGACAAGTTTTTTCCATTTTCTGTTCATTGGTGGTCGGCCTGATCATCGGTGCGGTTTTCTCCCGCGTATTCGCCGGCAACATCCGCGGCTTGACTACAGCCGGAGACCGGATCAGCCAGGGAGACCTGTCCGAGGATGTCGAAATCAAGGGGGGGAGATTCCCGGACGAAACCACTGACCTGGCCGAGGCCATGAACCAGCTCCAGGGCAGCTTGCGCGACCTGGTCGGTGATATCCGCAACATCGCTTTCCGGGTTGCCAGCTCAGCGCAGAATCTCTCCGGGACATCCCAGGAGATGTCCGCCTCTTCCCAGGAAGTCGCCAGGGCCACCGACCAGATCAGCAAAGGTGCCGAGACCCAGGCCGAGATGGTCGAAGAGTCAACCCGTCTGTTCAAGGAAGTGGCGGTATCGATCAAACTGGTGGCCAGTTCAGCCAAGATGGTGGCCAACTCGGCCGAACAGACCCTGGAAACCGCCCGAAGTGGCAACGACATGGCCGGTTCCAGCCTCGACAGTATCCGTCAGGTCCTGACCGAAGCAGAGGGCAGCGGCAAGCAGATGGTCAACTTTGTCGCTCAGCTGCAGAAGATCAGCAAGTTCGTTGAGGTCATCAACGGCATTGCCCAGAAAACCAACCTGCTCGCCTTGAATGCAACTATCGAAGCCGCCCGGGCTGGTGAATACGGGCACGGCTTTGCCGTGGTTGCCGAAGAGATCCGCAAGCTGGCTGACTCAACGACGACCTCGGCCGACGAAATCACCAGCCTGGTGGAATCGATCCGCGAAGAGGGACAACAGGTTCAGTCTTCGATGGCCCAGGTGATCGAAGAGATGGAGAGCGGTCGCGAAGCCGCCGATCGCACCAACCAGGCCTTTTCGGAAATTACCCGGAACGCCGAGGGAACCCGCGCCAAGGCCAGCAGTATCGCCGAGCTGGCGGAGCAGCAGATCAGTAGCGCCGAACGAATTACCCGGGCTATTGATGAAATCGACAAAGTCGTGTCCGATAACGCGGCCTCTACCGAGCAGGTTTCGGCGGCCACCCAGGAACAGTCAGCCTCCATGGAGGAGATGGCCCATTCCGCCAAGGAGCTTTCCAACATGTCCGAATCGATGCTCCAGATCGTCAAGCAGTTCAAACTCGTCAAAGAAGAAGAGCAAGACTGAGACAATGGCTCTGGTCCTGATTTACAAACTTGGCGAAAATCTCTATGGCCTCGAGATTGAAGCCATCCAGGAGATCGTCGAGGACCCGGTCCTGCACTACGTTCCGCGGGCTGAGGGCGTGCTTACCGGTTCTATTAATTTCCACGGCCAGATCCTTGCTGTTATCGACCTGCCCGCACTGCTGGGGTTTGCCGAGGGCCAGCACGACTATCGCCACCTGGTCCTGACCCCTGAACACAGGTCTCTGGTGCTCACAATCAGTGGTGTTGAACGGATTGTCAACCTTGAGATGGAGCTCCTTCTGCCCCCTCCGGAAGACAATGATCGTCCCGCAGTGCGCGGAGTAATTGATCTCGACGAAATGACAATCAACCTGCTTGACACCGATCAAGTAATCAAACAGACTTGAAGAGATTCTTTCTGAATAGGAGGCAAAGATGGCTTTACGGGTGATGGTTGTCGATGACGCCATTTTCATGCGCAACATGCTCAAGGACATATTCGTCCGTAACGGCTACGAGGTTGTCGCTGAAGCGGAGAACGGTGAAACCGCGCCGCAGCTTTACCAGGACACCAGGCCCGACCTGGTAACCATGGACATCGTCATGCCGAAAAGGAGTGGGATTGAGGCGTTGCAGGAAATTATGGCAAACGATCCGCAAGCCTGCGTCGTCATGGTCAGCGCGCTCGGACAGGATTCACTGGTTCTCGAGGCCGTCGAGGCCGGCGCCAGGGATTTTATCGTCAAGCCTTTCAAGGAAGAGAAGGTTCTCGAAACCGTCAGACGGGTCACCGGGCAGGATTGACAGGGACCGGGACTGACTATGGACATGTCCAGATACCGGGAGCTTTTCCTAAGCGAAACCCGGGAACATATCAACAACCTGAATCAGCTGGTCGTCACCCTCGAGCAGGAGCCGGGCAACCGGCAGACGATTGATGCCCTGTTTCGCGAAGCACATTCGATCAAGGGAATGGCTGCAACCATGGGCTTCCATTGCACCACCCGGCTGTCGCACCACCTTGAGGACCTGCTCGACGGATTCCGCACTTCCGGCGACGTTCCCTCGGCAACAATCGATTACCTGCTGGAAGGCATTGACCTCCTCGACGGGCTGCTGGACGACCTGCAGGAAGGTCGAGTGGAGCGCAACACCGAAGAATTTTTGGCTAAACAGCCGGCTACTGCCGAAGACCGCAACGAAGAAGGGGCTGAGCGGGCTGTGGTCGGGGCTGCCGCCGAGAGTGAGGAAGAAACCGAGGCATTCCAGGTCCTGGTCGAACTGGAAAAAGATACTCCAGCCGCAGCCGCTCGCGGCATACTGATCCTGCGAGAGCTGGAGAAGTCCGGCGAGCTGAAAGCCTGTAAACCGGACATGGACGAGTTACGCAAGGGAGGCCCTTGCGAGCAGATCCAGGTCTGGTTGAACTCCATTCTGGACAAAGAACAGATCGAAGCCACCCTGCTGAAAATCAGCGGCGTGGCCAAAATCCAGTTCGTTGAGGACCGGCGCAATGACGACCGGCAGCAACGCAACGCAGTGGATCGTACGGTTAGGGTGCGCACTGACCTGCTTGATCAGTTTGTCAACCTGACCGGTGAATTGATCACTCACCGCAACATGCTGAACATGGCGGGCAACAGCCGTGACTGGGACAAGCTGAACGCGGCACTCGACCGGGCCGGAAGACTGATCAGTGACCTGCACCACAACGTCCTCCAGGTCCGCCTGATGCCATTGCAAAACATTACCGGGCGGCTGCCGCGCATCGTTCGCGACCTGAGTCGGGACTCCGGCAAGCAGGTCACTCTGCAGCTCAGCGGCACCGATGTCGGAATCGACCGCGTCATTCTTGAAGAGATCACCGATCCCCTCATGCACCTGGTCCGCAATGCGGTGGACCACGGTATTGAAGAAGCGGGTATCGTCACCGTCTCCGCCCGCCGTGAGAAAGGTTTGATCCTGGTTGAAGTCGCAGACGACGGCAAAGGGATGGATCCGCAAACGTTGCGTCGGAAAGCGGTTAATCGCGGCCTGATCAGCCAGGCCCAGGCTGACAACATGAGTGACCGAGACGCCCTGATGTTGGTCTGCAAGCCAGGGTTCTCAACCGCTGAAGAAGTGACCGAAACCTCTGGTCGCGGCGTAGGTATGGATGTGGTCAAAACTGCCGTTCGCAGCCTTGGCGGCACCCTGGATATCGTTTCTGAAAGCGGCGCGGGCACCCGGTTCCAGATGCGCCTGCCACTATCCATTGCCATCATCAAGATTCTGCTGGTCAGCTGTGCAGGTCGCACACTGGCTATTCCAATCACACATGTACAGAGAACCCTCGATCTGCCAACTTCAGAGATAGAGACTTCCGGACAACATAGAGTGTTTCATCTCGATGATGAAGAGTTCTGCCTCTATTCCCTGGCAGAAGTGCTCGACCTGCCGCAAGCGGCAGCCGGCGACACCACCTGGACGATCCTCACCGAAGTTCGCGGCCGACAAATCGGGTTGCAGGTGGATGCTTTCCTCGGCCAGCGTGACGCCTTTATCAAACCGGTCGGTTTCCCCCTTAACCTGTTGACCGGGCTGAGTGGAGCGACCGTGGAGGGCGACGGCCGCGTCACCTACGTGGTCGACCCCCAGGCCCTGCTGGAAAAGCACCAAATGCATATCAATCAATGACCGGAGGAATTGATGCCCTTTCGCACACTGAACAACATCCAGTTGGATGCCCTGAAGGAGATCAGCAACATCGGCATGGGACACGCCGCAACGGCTTTGTCGCAGATGATCGGCCAGCCCGTGCAGCTGCGGGTTCCGCACGTTACGATTACCGAGATCAGCCAGGTTCCTGACTACCTCGGCGGGGCCGAGAAGATGATGGTCGGCATCACCCTGCAGATCCTCGGTGATGCGCGAGGCAGCATCATGCTGCTCTTTCCCCAGGAAAGTGCCCATCGGCTCCTCTCTAAATTGCTCGGGGACCAGAGCAAGGTTCTGATCATGAACGAATTGACGATTTCCACTCTGAAAGAAGTCGGCAATATCCTCGCATCAGCTTATCTCAGCGCGCTCGGCAACCTGCTGCACAAAACCCTGATACCCTCGGTCCCGCTGCTTGCATATGATATGGCGGGGGCGGTCGTTGACTACGTCCTGATCGATCTGAGTAAATCCAGTGACCTGGCTATGCTCGTGGAAACTGATTTTACCGGCGAGTCGTCCAGTGACCTGGCCATCAAGGGGCATTTCTTCTTGATCCCCGATCCGTCGACGCTTGACATGTTCCTTGCTGCCGCCGGAGAACATAAATGAGTGAGCACGTCCGTATCGCCCAGGCCATAATCGACCGGGCGCCGAGGGTATTGAAGGCTTACGGGCTCGGCTCCTGCGTTGCCGTTAGTTTGTATGACCCGGAAACCAGGCTCGGTGGTATGGGCCACATGCTCCTGCCCGACCGGCCGACCAAGGATCCTCTCGGCTCAGAGAACAAGTATGTCGACGCCGGGATTTACCATATCGTTGAGGAGCTGGTACGAGCCGGAGCGAACCGGGACACGCTGGTCGCAAAAATCGCCGGCGGGGCCAATATGTTTGAAACTTCGTACCAGACGCTGATCAACAGCGTCGGCGCGCGAAACGCCAAAAGCGCCCGTCGGACGCTCAACGTTCTGGGCATCCCGATCGTGGGCGAAGAAGTCGGCGGCAACCGCGGCCGCACCGTTGAGTTTGACCTTGCCACTGGCAAATTGTTGGTTTACTCTGCCCATACTGAAGAACCTGCATCCCTGTAGATGTTTAATTCCAAAGGAACTGCGAATGATAAAAAAGGGCCTTTTAACAGCTCTCTGCTTCGGTATCGGCTTGGCGGTCACGGTGCCTTCTGCCTGGGCTGTCGCCCTCAGCGACGTCATCAACACCCTGGAGACACCCTTCCAGTCCGGAACCGACGCCGAGTACCGGATTTTTGATTATTCGGCCAACTTTTTCCAGGAATCGAAAATCGCTTCACTGGATCGACTGCAGCGTGCCAATGGCCACCTAGAGGTCGCCTTCGACTACCTGGCCGGGCAGAAGGGGCGGACCGTCCCGACTGTCAAGTTCCACTGGCAATATGACTCCCCCACCACCCAGAGGATCGTCTCTGACGGTGAAACCATGTGGGTTTACCTGCCGGAGAACAACCAGGTCATCCAGTCTAACATCGAGCAGATCAACAAGGCCGACCAGAACGATCCTATGGCTTTTCTCACCGGTCTCGGCAACCTGTCCCGCGACTTTACGATCAGCTGGGCCATACCGGACCAGGATGCCGACGGCAACTACGTGCTGGAGATGAGCCCGCGCCGCACCTCCTCGTTGATCAACAAACTGGTTATCGTCGTCGACCAGTACGCCGTGGAAAGATACCTGAATCGCGACCAGGAGGAGAGGCCCGGAAACCGTTGGTTCCCGATCCTGTCAACCACGGTCTACGATCCAAGCGGCAACAGCACCATCATTGAATTCAGCAACCTGCGGGTCAACCAGGGCCTTCCCGACACAACTTTTGGCTTTATCATACCTGCAGGCGTCCAGGTGGTTCGACCGACCGGCAAGGAGACGGGTTTCTGATCGGCACCCTTTACCAACCGCTCTCTATCTTCTGACCTGTCCCCATTGGAGGAGACACGTGGACCCAAAACAAGCCATCCAGTCGACCAACGGATGGCTTTTGCCGTTGTTGCTCCTGGCATGAGAACTTCCGGACATCGAGAATCATGAAGAGCTGGCTATGAATCTGCACAAGTTTCCCAAAGCACCGCTCGGGTTTTTCCCGACGCCAATTGTTGAACTCCCACGACTGAGTCGGGTTCTCGGCGGTCCGGCCATCTTCATGAAGAGAGATGACCAGACCGGCCTTGCTTTCGGTGGAAACAAGACCAGGAAGCTCGAATACCTGCTGGGTGACGCAATCGCGAGAGGTTGCGATGCAGTCATCACGGCCGGGGCAGCACAATCGAATCACTGCCGGCAGACAGCTGCGGCCGCGACGAAGCTGGGCATGGACTGTCATCTGGTCCTGGGTGGCGAAGACCCCGGTAAGCCGAGCGGCAACTTGCTGCTGGACCGGATTTTCGGCTGCCAGATCCACTGGACGGGAGAAAACCGCAAGGGCGAAGATATCCCGGAGATCTTTGCCCAACTGAAAGCGGCGCGAAAGCAACCGTATCTCGTCCCCTATGGCGGCTCGAACGAGCTTGGCGCTCTTGCCTTCGCGGCCGCCGCCAAGGAACTGCACGAACAGCACGAAGGGCTGTCGTTTACTCACATCGTCTTTGCCTCAAGCTCCGGCGGCACCCAGGCGGGTCTTATGCTGGGCAAGAGAATGCTTGAACAGAGCTATAATATAGTGGGAATAAAAATCGATAAAGAGGAAGCCGACCAGGAGCCTTTTAACCGTTACGTATTGTCCCTTGCCAACCGCACCGCCGGCCTGATTGGCTTCAATCATGAGTTCGCAGAGCGGGAACTCATCCTGAATTCCAACTACTTGGGTGAAGGCTATGGTGTGATCGGCGCGCCGGAAAAAGAAGCGATTATGCTCACCGCCCGCACCGAAGGGATTTTGCTCGATCCCGTGTACACCGGCAGGGCCATGGCAGGGATGATCGACATGATCCGCACCGGAGAGATAGGCAGACAGGATAAGGTTCTGTTCTGGCACACCGGTGGGACTCCGGCGTTATTCGCTTATTCAGAGGAACTCGATTTCTCGCAAAAGACCGGTTGGAACCCGTCGTTGACCAGAGGTTGACCCCGACGCTCGAGTCTCTCCTTCCGCAAGGAATTGCATTCAACCGCTCCGGCAGGAAAGCTTTCTTCCCGGAACGGACTTGTGCTATAACTCCCCGAATCTTGGAAGAACTCCGGAGGAATCATTTTGCCTAAATACAATGTCAGCCTGGTTAGCCTGGGCTGCCCGAAAAACCTGGTCGATGCCGAGGTCATGCTCGGCCACCTGCCCGCCGAGCGCTTCTCAATCATCACCGATGAGAGTGCCGCGGATATCATCGTCGTCAACACCTGTGCCTTCATCCGCGACGCTCAGGAGGAATCAGTCGAAACGATCCTCGAAGTCGCCGACTACAAGAAGAACGGTCGCTGCAAACTACTGATCGTCAGCGGCTGCATGCCGCAACGCTACCAGGAAGAGCTGGAAAAAGAGCTGCCCGAAGTCGACTTCTTCATGGGCACCGCCGACGCGCCACGCATCGTCGAACTGCTCGACAGACATCTTGAAGGCGGCCCGCAGCACCAGATCGGCCTGCCGGACTACCTCTACGACCACACCACGCCAAGGGTGACCTCGTCGCCCTATTATTCGGCCTACGTCAAGATCGCCGAGGGCTGCGCCAACCACTGTTCATACTGCGTCATCCCGAGCATCCGCGGCACCCTGCGTTCGCGAACCATCGCATCAGTTGTGGCCGAGACAAAGCGGCTGGTGGACAACGGCGTCAAGGAAATCAACCTGATCGCCCAGGATGTGACTGCCTTTGGCGCCGAGCGCGACAGCGGCCCGGAGCTGCCCGCCCTGCTGCGCGAGCTGGTCAAGATCGACGGACTGGCCTGGCTGCGATTGCTGTATGCCTACCCGGACGGCATCACCGATGAGCTGCTCGACCTGATCGCCGCGGAAGAAAAGATTTGCAACTACCTCGACCTGCCGATCCAGCACATTGACGACCAGATTCTGGCGGCCATGAACCGCAGGGTCGACGAGTCCGACATCCGTTCTCTGCTCGAACGTATCCGTTCGCGCATCCCGGACATGACTCTACGCACCTCACTGATCGTCGGCTTCCCCGGAGAAACCGACGCCCAGTTCCGCAAGCTGCTCGCCTTTGTCGAGGAAGGCCACTTTGAGCGACTCGGCGCGTTCCGCTATTCCCGTGAAGACGGTACGCCCGCCGCACAGCTCGGCAAACAGGTGCCCGAGCGCACCAAGCTGGCGCGCGTCAAACGCCTGATGAAGACCCAGTCACGGGTCTCCTTCAAAAAGAACCTGGTTCTTAAAGGCTGCATTGAACCGACCCTGGTGGAAGGCTACAGCGAGGAGACCGAATTGCTGCTGCGCGGCCGCAGTGTGCGCCAGGCTCCGGACGTGGACGGCCAGGTCTACATTACCGCCGGCCAGGCCAACGTCGGCGATATCGTCAACCTCAAGATCACCGACTCGTCCGAATACGATCTGATCGGCGAAATCTGCGAGAGTTGACCTTGCCCTGGAATCGACCTCTCATCATTGGCGTCATCGTCCTCCTGCTGGCACTGGGGTGGCTACGCACGAACTCGAAAGAGACGGAACAGGTTCGCCGAAGCCAGCTGATGATGGGCACGATCGTCGAAATTGTTGCCTCGGGACAGGACACCGGCCAGCTCGAAGCGGCCGTTGATGAAGCCTTTGCCGAGGTGGCAAGGCTTGACAGGCTGCTCAGCAGGCATTACCAGGACAGCGACGTAACCCGCCTGTCACAGAGCGAGATTGGCGGCCAGGTTGCCCCGGAAACCGCTGCGGTGGTCGCGCTGGGTCTCGACGTAGCCAGGCACAGCAACGGTGCCTTCGATATGACGCTCGGTCACTTAAAGACTCTCTGGGGTATCGACCGGGAGAACCCGACGGTTCCGGAACAGGCGGCCATAGCCCGGGCCATCGACGGGATCGGCCCCCAAGCCCTCAGCCTGGACGGACTCAACCTGACAAAACAAAGCCCGCAGCTGATGGTGGACCTCGGCGGGATTGCCAAAGGCTATATCGTCGACCAGGCGATCGTTGTGCTGAAAAAACATGGCATCACCAGTGGTGCCGTGAATGCCGGAGGCGATATGTACCTGCTCGGCCGGCACCCGGAACACCCATGGCGAATCGGCATCCAGCACCCCCGCAAACAGGGCAGCATCCTGACAACCGTAGAGGTTCGTGACAAGGCCGTGGTCACTTCCGGCGATTACGAGCGCTTCTTCGAACAGGATGGTCAACGCTATCATCACATATTCGATCCGGAAACCGGATCGCCGGCCCGCGGCTGCCAGAGCGCCACAGTGATCACCGACAACGTCGCCCTCGGCGACGCCCTGGCCACTGCACTCTTTGTCCTCGGCCCGGAAAAAGGCCTGGAACTGCTGGCAGAATATCCCGGTTCGGCAGGATTAATTGTCGCTGCCGACGGGACCTTGCATCCCAGCCAGGGCTGGGCTGACTACCAGAGCTCACAATGAAAACACCGTGGCAGATCATGACTGGAGGGGACTGGCTGATCGTCCTCACGCTACTGGGGATCGCCCTGGCAGGGTTGGCCTGGCTGGCGACGGCTCCGACAGGGACACGCGTGGTAGCTACTTCTGGCGACCAAATCTGCTTCGTCGCCGATCTCGACCAGGTCCACTCGGTTGACCTGGATGGCCCGCTCGGCAAAACGCATCTGGTAATCGATGAAAAAGGGGCTTATGTGACCAGCTCGCCCTGCCCGCGAAAAATCTGTATCTCTATGGGCCCGGCCAAGCATTCAGGAGATCTGCTGGCCTGTGTGCCAAACCGGATCATGGTCCGGATCGAGGGCCCGGCCGGCGAGGATGTGCCTTATGACCTGCTCAGCCGTTGATGCGGAAAACCTGGCCCGGGCGCGGCGCCAGGTTTTTCTCGCCATGTTCATCGCCCTGGCCGTGAGCCTGCACATCCTTGAGTCGCTCCTGCCATCTCCAGTCCCGTGGCTGCGGCTCGGGCTGGCAAATGTCATGACCTTGTCTGCTCTCTATCTGTACGACGGCAGAGCGGCATGGACCGTCAGCCTGGCCCGGGTCGGAATCGGCGCTCTGCTGCTTGGCAGGTTGTTCAGCCCGGGGTTCTGGCTCGCACTGACCGGCGCAATCGTCGCTACATCTGTTATGATAATCGTGCACCGAACCTGCGGACGGTATTTAAGTCCCGTGGGCGTTTCGGCGACCGGCGCTGCGGGGCATGCTTTAGGGCAGATCCTGGCGGCAAGGCTACTGATCATACAACATGAGGCAATCTGGCAGGTTGCCCCGCTGTTTTTGTTCTTCACGGTTTTCTCTGGGATTCTGACCGGTTGGCTGGCGGCGGTTCTACTGCAAAGACTCGGTCAGCATCCGGCCTTTCAGGCGGCCGGCGTGACCTTTAATGAACAGTCAGGAAAGGGTTGACAATTTGAGAGGTTGGCAATGTCAAGGCATGGCCAGTCAGAACCTGCCATTACCGTTTGTGGAGCTCAGAGACTCGCCCTGAGCTCCCGTAAAGCGTCAACCGCTACCGTGTAGACCTCCTTGCAGTACTCGCAGGTCACCGAAGCCCCCTCTTCCTCCTCGATCAAACGGTCCAGTTCATCGGGACCGAGGCTGCGCAGCAGGCTGAGGGATTGCCGCTGGCTGCAGTTGCAGGCGAACTCAAGCTCCGTACTGCCGAGGATGCGATAAGGGAAGCCCTCGAGAAGCCGCTCTGCAATCGCTTCGGGGGAAAGCCCCTGGCGAAGCATGGTGGTCGTAGGCGGAAAGTTTGCGAGACGTTCGGTGAGACGCTCGGCGATCGTGTCGTCAGCGTCGGGCATCAACTGCAGCAGGAACCCTCCGGCGGCAACAACTTCGGCCTGCTGGCCCAGTTCGACACCGAGTGCGACACTTGACGGAGTCTGCTCTGAGGTGATGAAATAGTAAGCCAGGTCTTCGGCAATTTCGCTGCTGACCAGTTGCACCATGCCCCGGTAAGGCTCCTTCAGGTCCAGATCCTTGACGACCTGCAGGAACCCGGCATGGCCGATGGCTCCGGCGACATCGAAGCAGCCGTCACGAGGCGGCAGACCGGCTTGCGCTACCTTGAGAGTCGCCCTGACGTGGCCGTGGGCATCGGTCTCGGCCTGAACCCTCTGCAGCGGCCCGTTGCCCTCGACTGTAAGGCCGGTTCGTTGCTCGCCTTTAAGGAGACTGCCCATCAGGGCGGCCGCAGTCGCCAGTCGGCCAACGGCAACAGTGGCGGTAGGATCGGTCTGCTGCCGACGGCGCACCTCTTCGACCAGAGAGGTGGTTGCGGCGACGCTGACACGAATGGTACCGTCAAGAGTCAGGATACGAAGCATATGATCAGTCATGAGCCCTTCTCCTCGAAACGACCAGGATCTTAGCCGAAAGCACGACACTGGTAAAGGATCATATCAGACGCCGATGACGCCTGCAGAGAGAAAATCATGCTAGACAACCTGCCATGGCTCCCCTATCTGGCACCGCCCCTGCTCGGTGCGTTGATTGGCTATGTCACCAACTACATCGCCATCCGCATGCTGTTCCGGCCATTGTACCCCTGGCGCCTGCTCGGCATGCGCCTGCCATTGACCCCCGGCATTATTCCAGCCAAGCGCGGTGAACTGGCACAACGCATGGGCGAAATGGTCGGTTCGCACCTGCTGACCGCTGACGATGTCCGCAAGGCCCTGGAGAAACCGGCCTTCAATCGGGAGCTGAAAAGCGCCGTCAACGACAAGCTCGGCGCATTTCTCGATCGTGACCTCGGCACCCTTGACACCCTGGTGCCGGACAGTTACCAGCGGCGTTTTCAGGAACTGGTCTCAACCCTGCGCTCGAAAGTGCTCCGGGTGGTCACCGGCTACCTCACCAGCGACCAGTTCGAAGCGCAAGTGCGCCGCTTTATAAACGATAAGGGCGACGCCCTGCTGGCGCGCGATCTGGAAAGCTTTCTGACCCCCACCCGTTACCAGGAGCTGCAGGGACACCTCGACAATCGCCTGACCACGGTCCTGCATTCTGCCGATACCGCCCAGACCGTGGAGAGGTTCGTCGATCAACGGATCGAACGGTTGCTGTTGAGTGACCGTAGCCTGCGCGATATGCTGCCGACGGACCTGGTCGAAGTTCTCCTGCAGCAGGTTGAACGCGAAGTCCCCCCGCTCCTCGAGCGTTTCGGCGGGCTCCTGTACGACCCGGAGTTCCGCCAGCGCCTGGCCGAGAGGGCCAAACAAGGAATCGACACCTTTCTCGACTCGCTTGGCGGGCTGGCCGGCCTGCTGAGCGGTTTTATCAATCTCGACCAGGTTTACAACAAGATTCCCGGATTTCTCGACAAGGCCGGCGAAGAGATTTCCCGCTGGCTGCGTGAAGAGCAGACCCAACAACAGGTCGCCACCATGCTGCGTGAACGCCTGGAAAACCTGCTGGAAAAACCGCTGAGCAGTTTCCTCGAAAAAGCCCCCTATGAAAAAATCGCCGGAGCCAGACGCTACCTGAGCGAGCGTTCCGTCGCCGCGGTGCAGAGTCGACGGACCACCGAGCTGCTGCTCGGTTTTGCCGAGCAGGGGCTGCAGCGGGTCAAAGACAGATCCTTCCGCAGCCTGCTGGACGAGAACCTGCCGGAGAACGGGGTTGCGAAACTACAGGCCGAACTCGGCGACCAGGTCCTGAAACTGGCCAGGTCCACCCAAGCGGCAGAAGCGATCGACCAGGTTCTCAAGGACAAGATCGATGAGTTGGTGTACCGTCACCCTCTGGGCCGCCTGGCAGAGCGCCTGCCAGCCGATGCGCTTGAGGAGCTTGAAGAAAGCCTGTATCACCAGGTCGGCGAGGTCCTGCAGAAGGAAGTCCCACCGCTGATCGAAACCCTCAACATTGCCCGGATGGTTGAAGACAAGGTCAACCAGCTTGATATACTTCAGGTTGAGGGCCTTCTGATGGGGATCATGAAGGAACAGTTCAAATACATCAACCTTTTCGGTGCCATCCTCGGCTTCCTGATCGGCCTGCTCAATCTCGCCGTCTGGTGGTTGGCCTGAACCATGGAGTTCATGCAATGAATTCACGTTTTCAATTCAATTGGGGTCATATCAGGCGGGCCTGGCGCGACATCCTCGGCTCCGACAGGAACAACCTGCCCAGGGTGAATGCCGACCTGCCACCCGCCGATGCAGCCAGGGTCAAGCTCCTGATGGAAGACTGTCTGAACGGTCGTGGCGGCGAAGTCTCTGCCCGCCAGCGGGCCGCAGTTCTCGGTGAACTCTACCTGACCCTGAGCGAGACAGGACGCAGGAACTTCCTCGAAACCCTGGTAGACAATTTTCACATCGACCGGGAACAGATCAAGGCCACGGCTAAAGACCTGTTGGCAACGGTCGATGACAAGAGTTTCCACCAGACCGCAAACCGGCTGAGTGAAGCACTGGTTTCGCCCCAACAGCGGCTGCTCCGCCAGTTTAATGCCCTCCCCCAGGGCGTCAAATTCCTGGTCGATCTGCGTGCTGACTTGTTGTCCTTCCGCTCGACGCAGTCGAAATTCGCCACCCTTGACCGCGACCTCAAAGTTTTGCTGATCTCCTGGTTCGATATCGGTTTTCTCTCCATCGAACGCATCACCTGGCAAAGCCCTGCAGCGCTGCTGGAAAAACTCATGGCCTACGAGGCCGTGCATGCGATCAGCTCCTGGAACGACCTGCATAACCGTCTTGAATCGGATCGGCGCTGTTATGCATTTTTTCATCCCGGCATGTCCGATGAACCATTGATCTTCATCGAGGTCGCGCTGGTCGAGGGGCTGGCAACCAGCATTCAGGAACTGCTCGATGAAAACGCCCCGGACATTGATCCTCTGGAAGCCGACACGGCGATCTTTTATTCGATCTCCAACACTCAGAAGGGACTACAGGGAATCAGCTTTGGCCCGTTCCTGATCAAGCAGGTGGTAAACAGCCTGCGCCAGGAATTGCCGAATCTCAGGACTTTTTCCACCCTGTCGCCCCTGCCGGGTTTCCGGCTCTGGCTGACAACCTATGTCGAAGCAGCCGCGACGGGTGAGGAGCAGGACCCGATCCTGGACTCCATAGACGAAGCGGCCCGCCTGCTCGGTATTGCCGCAGAGCCGGACGCGCTGTTCAATGTCCCGAACTGGTGGCAGAACCAGCAGGTCGCCGAAGCCTTGAGAGATCCGCTGCTTTCGTTGTGTGCCCGTTACCTGCACGAATATCGCGAAAAGGACCGCGCACCTCTCGACCCGGTCGCCCGATTTCATCTCGGCAACGGCGCCCGCATCGAGCGCATCAACTGGCTCGGCGATACCTCCGACAAAGGGATGCTGGAATCGTGTGGCCTGATGGTCAACTATCTCTACCATCTCAAGGATATGGAACAGAATATCGAGGCTTATGCGACCGGCAGGGAGATTGCTACCGCAAAGCGGGTGCGCAGCCTGTTGCGTGACGATGAAGAGGAGAGGGGTCAGTTAACCAGGCTGCGTCGGCTGATTTCACTTCGGCGCGGCAACGGGTCGAACCATCCGCGACAACCATGAACCCCCAGCTGACCAGAGGGCAGGACAATGAATTTGAAACCGGAAGTCGTTGAGCAACTCGAACGTGTCCTTTCTGCAGTGGAACAGCTGCTGCCGCAAGCCGTTGAACCGATTGACTGGACCAGGACAACTGCAGCCAACTGGCGTCGCCACTCCTTTGCCGGCTACCTGGAACCGATTGAAAACATCGAGAACACCAGCCTGGCGGAACTGGTCGGCATCGAACGGCAGAAAGAGATCCTCGAGCGGAATACCTGCCAGTTTCTGCGCAACTTTCCGGCCAACAACGCGCTGCTCTGGGGATCACGAGGGACCGGCAAATCCTCGCTGGTGCGAGCGCTGCTGAACAAGTACGCCGGCGAGGGTCTGCGCATCATCCAGATCGACAAACATGACCTGGATTTCCTGCCCGACATATTTGCCCAGGTCGGCAAGCAACCTTACCGCTACATCATTCTCTGTGACGACCTCTCCTTTGAACCGGACGATCCGGGTTACAAGATTCTGAAAAGCGTCCTCGATGGCTCGGTCTATGCCTCGCCGAAAAACGTCCTGATTTACGTGACCTCCAACCGGCGTCATCTTCTCCCGGAGTTTCACACTGACAACCTGGGCGCCAAGATGGTCCACAACGAGATTCACCATGGCGAAGCGGTCGAAGAGAAGATTTCCCTGTCCGACCGTTTTGGCCTCTGGTTGTCGTTTTACGTATTCAAGCAGAGCCTATACCTGGAGATTGTCGAAAAAACCATCGCCAAGCTCTGCGCCGAGCACGGCATCGAGCCGCAATGGGACGACGAGCTGGCCCGGGCGGCGATCAAGTGGTCACACGATAAGAGCAAGCGCTGTGGGCGCACTGCGTTGCAGTTTGCCAGGCACTGGCTGGGGCAATACCTCCTCGACCAGGAGCCATCACCGTGCGTAGATCGAAATGGATAGGGTTTAACGAACTCCCCCGCAGCAAGCTGCGGGGGAGTTCATTTTTCCAGAGAAAAGAGCGGCTCGCTGAGATGAGTGCTACGACAGACAGGACACCTGCCCGGCCGGGTCAGGCGTTCACGTTTGCGAAAAACAAACTGGCAATCAAGGCAGGTCGCCGGCGTCAGAGCAAGGCGCCGCCCACGGGTCTTGAGAGTTTTTTGCAGATATTGCAAATGATCGAGGACTTCGCGTTCGGCGAGGCTGACCAATTGTGAAAGGGTTCTGGCGGACAGCGGTTCTGCAGAGAGGGCCTGCAGTAGCCTTTCGCGGGGAGTCTGGCCATGCTCAGGTGGGGAGGCCGGTCCCTTCATCAGCCGGTGGCCGCCAACCGGATCAGGCATCACCCTTGATGTACTTTTTGAGCTGCTTGATGACAAAATCCTTTTCATCCAGGGAAGCCTTGACCAGATCACCGATCGACACCAGGCCAACCAGTCGGCCTTTTTCCATGACCGGCAAATGTCGACAGCGATTTTCCGTCATGATCGCCATGGCCTCATCAACAGACACTTCCGGGGTAACATAGCAGACATCCTCCGACATGACCTGATGAACGAAAGCCCGGTGGGAACATCGGCCACTGAGATCAACTTTGCGGACATGATCCCGCTCGGTAAAAACCCCGATCACCTGGTCCTGGTTCTGGTCCAGAACGACCAGGGCGCCGATGCCGGCGTCGGCCATCACCTTGAGGGCATCGTAAATCTTTGCGTCCGGGGCGATGCTGTAAACCTCCCGCCCTTTAAGTTTTAATATCTGTGCTATCGATTTCGTCATACCGACTCCCTGTCGACCAATTGAATTTATTCAAGCAGTTTAGCAAAAAACCGGATAAATTAAAGTCGAAACAACATCAATCATTCAGAGTTCGAGGAATCACCCTTTTGCCCCAGAGTTATGCCCACGCCTCAGAGAAACCTGTCTTCCAGCATGATTTCAAATTCAGCCAGGGCAATTTCATCGATACCGAGAAATTGCGCCTCCCTGCTTGTCGGCAGGACAATGTCCGGCGTCTTCTCCAGGCCCAGGCCAATCTTGCGGCACCCTTTGTTCGCCAGTTTGACCAGGGCGACGATCGTGTTCTGGGTGTCCAGTCCCTCGGCATGATGCTCCGAAACGACTGTCCTGTAGACCTCCGGCAGGCTCCATTCATCGAACAGTCGCAGGCCCTGCTCGACATGCATCGTGGATATGACCTCCAAAGCCAGGGCCTCGGAAAGTTCCATCTCCAGGGCACTGTCATTGGCAACGGTTTGCATGGCGGCGAGGAGAACCAACTTGCCGATATCGTGCAGCAACCCGGCGAGATAGACCTGACCGGAAATCGTCAGATAGCCACAACGTCTTGCCAGCCATCGAGCCCCGAGAGCGCACCCCTGGGCATGCTGCCAGAGGCTGGGCATGTAACGCGAGAGCAGCTCCCCTTCGATGGTACCTTCGCTGCTTCGGCAGGTCTCTTCAACAATCCGGACAGCCTTATCGTAGCCCAAACGGGTGACCGCTTCCTGAATCGACAAGGTTTTCGGCAACCCGGCATAAAAGGAAGCGTTGGCGGCACGAAACAACCCACAGATCAATGACGGTTCGTCACCGACCAACACCCAAAGCTGGTTCGATACGACACTCCCCTCTGTGAGACATGCCTTGACCTGCCCGAGCAATGCTGGATGCACCGGCAGATAGACCCGGTCCGCATCGATCATTTCAGTGATTATCTCTGCCAGCGGTCTGTTGGCCAAAACTCTTCTCCAAGTAAACGCCGCAACTCATGCAACGGGCGCGGCTTGACTGAGCGGGGCAGACGGCGCAGAACCTCCGGCAGGGAAACCCCGCCGAGAGCCGCCTTGGCAATCCCATCTTCAAGCAGGGTCACCAACCCCGAGGTTTCAATGCTGATCCGGCGGATTTCCTGTACTGTTTTGCGGGCAAGGATCGCCTCCTTGACATCATCGTTCAGAGTCAGAAGCTCAAAGATCCCGACCCGCCCCATGTAGCCCGTGAAACGGCAGGCTGAACAACCATGGCCGATCTGCAGGGTGGCCCCTGCCAAGTCGCCGTGGGTGTAACCGAGTCGGCGGTATTCGTCGGGAGTCGGGGTATAGGGTGCGGCACAATGCTGACAAACCCTGCGCAGCAGACGCTGGGCGAGCATACAGGTCACAGTCGAAGCGATCAGGAAGGCCTCGATTCCCATGTTCAGCAGGCGCAGCAGACCACCGACGGTATCCTCGGTGTGAAAGGTCGTCAGCACCAGGTGTCCGGTCAAAGCCGCCTGGATCGCCGTCTCGGCGGAAAAGGTGTCCCGCACCTCGCCCATGACGATAATGTCCGGGTCCTGGCGAACGATATGACGCAAAGTCTCGGTAAAGGTCAGACCGATTTTTGGATTGATCGAGCACTGGGAAATGCCGTCGATCACATATTCGACCGGCTCCTCGGCCGTGATAATACTCGCTTCGAGATCGTTGAGATGGTTGACGCAGCTGTACAGAGTGGTGGTTTTGCCGGCCCCGGTCGGACCGGTGACCACCATGATGCCGCTCGGCGAAGTAAGGCAGTCATCTCGAAACTTCTGCAGCATCCGCGGTGCCATGCCGATATCTTCGATGCCGAGCAGTTCACCCTTCTTGTTCATCAGCCGCAACACGACCTTCTCACCGTGTACGGTGACGTAAAAAGAGACCCGCAGATCGAGAGAAATGCCGGTGACCGCACTCTCGTAAAGGATGCGGCCATCCTGATGACGGCGACGTTCAGCGATATCGGCCTCCGCCATGACTTTCAGGCGGGTTACGATCGGCGCTGCCAGCTCCAGGCCGATCTCCTTGTGGACACCGAGCAAACCGTCACGCCGGAAACGGATGCGCAGGCGGTCTTTCATCGGCTCGACGTGGATGTCGCTGACGCCCTGCTGCATGGCATCATCAAAGAGACTGTTGACGATACCGATGATCGTCGAATCGTCAGCCACTTCTGTAGCGCTGCGCCGGGCTCCATGGCGATGCAGTTCGATGGCTTCACAGATAGCCTGACGGGTCCCGATTGCCGGAATAATCTTGCGGCCAAAGATCCGGTCCGCAGCTTCGTGGTCTTCCAGGTCAAGAGGGTCGGCAAAGGCAATCACGATATGATCGTTTTCCCTTGCCACAGGGATAAAAGAATGTCGGGAAAAGACCCTGGCCGGAACCTGGGCCAGCAGGTCGCGGTCAATGTCAGCGAAAACCGGTTCGACAAAAGGATAGCCGAGCTTCGTCGCCAGGATCTCCATCAGGCGATGCTCGTCGATAAAACCGTATTCAACCAGCACATCACCGAGCTTTTGTGATTTGTTCTCCTGCTGTATGGACAAAGCGGCATTGAGTTCATTCTGGCGAATATGGCCCAGTTCGACCAGCAAGTCACCGCTGCGGATGTTCAGGCGCTGCGCTTTAAGGACCTGGGTGAGTTGACGGTTCGTCAGCAGACGTAATTCCAGGAAGATTTCTATCAGGGATCGGTCGGAAACCAGCTTGGTTTTAACGCGTTTGGCGTAGCTAAGTTGGGGTTCGGTAATCAGGCCCTGCTCGACCAGCAGGCGGGCTACGAAATCACCGCCCGCGGAATTCACGGACGGTTTGACTACCGGCAGCTTTTGCTGCAGGCCCCGTGCGATAGGGGGTATCGGTTCGAGCATGACATCAATCCATTACATAACATAATATAACAAGTTGAATCAGGATAACATATCTCGCCCCCTGCGCAACTTATTCAACAAACTACGGGAGAAGGAGTCGCAGGGCAAACACCAGGACGGTGATGATGACAAAGCGCTTGATCCAGTCGTGGCCTTTCTTCACCGCGTAATGCGTCGCGATCCAGCCTCCCAGGGAATTTCCAACCGCCAGAGACAGACCGAGGACATAATCGACCTGGCCGTGCGAAACAAATACGCCGAGAGCAACCGCGGTAAAGGCGAAGATGACCAAGACCTTCACCGCGTTGATCCGTACCAGGTCAAGACCGTGGACAAGCAGTGCAGTAATGATCAGGAAACCAACTCCGGCCTGAACAAACCCACCGTATACACCCACACCGAAAAAACTGACCATGAGCACGACCGTACGCATCGGCGTCATCGGCTTTTCCTGGCTGCGGAAGCGCTTCATCGGATCGAAGACCATGAACAGCAGGACTCCGACCATGATCAGTGCGAGCAACCGGCGAAACAGCATCTCATCAACGGTAATGGCCAGGTTGGCGCCGAGGTAGCTGCCAAGCAACGCCGGCGGCATGCAGAGCAGGGCCAGGCGGATCGGGAAGACCCCCTGACGTTTGAACCCTGTGATGGCAAAGATGTTCTGACAGAAAATTGCGATGCGATTGGTGCCGTTGGCCGTCGCAGCAGGCAGGCCGAAGAAGATCAGCAGTGGCAAGGTCAGTAGCGATCCGCCACCGGCCAGAACATTGAGGAACCCCGCGATCACACCAACCAGCATCAATGCCGGGATTTGCCAGAGATAAGGATCGATCATGCTGATTTCAACTCCAGAAGGTCACGGAGCACCTCGCCGGCCATAGTCAGGCCGAAAAGCGGTGGGACGACTGAAGAGCTGCCAAGTGGTGCACGCTGGGTTTGGTAGTGTTCTGCATCTTCAGCGGCAGCTCCCCGGCGGCCATCGGTCAGGGGTCTGAATTCCTCTGTCGAGTAAACCGTCTTGATACCGGTGCTGATGCCGCGTCGCCGCAGCTCCCGGCGAATGATTCTGGCCAGTCGGCAGCTCTTGGTTTTCGCCAGATCTGCAACGAAGATCCGCGTCGGATCGAGCTTGTTGGCGGCACCCATCGAGGAGATAATCGGCAGCCTGCTGACAACGCAGGTTTCGATCAGGTGGAGCTTGGCCGTGATATGGTCGATGCAGTCCAGGACGTAATCGTAACCGCGCTGCAATAATTCTTCGGAATTGCCCTGGCTGTAGAATGCCTGCAGCGGCTCGACCTGTACATCGGGATTGATCGCGCGACAGCGCTCGGCCATGACCAGAGCTTTCGGCTGGCCGACCGTGCCGTTACAGGCATGAATCTGCCGATTGCAATTGGTGATGTCAATCTGGTCAAAGTCGACCAGGGTCAGTCGGCCGACACCGCCGCGGACCAGCGCCTCAACGGCATAGCTGCCGACACCGCCCAGACCGAAGACGGCCACGGATTTGCCGGTCAGACGTGCCAGGCCGTCCTCACCGTACAGAAGCGCCAGGCGGGCAAAGCGATGGGGTTGCAGCATGCGTGTCTCCGTAAATCAGGTCCCGGCAAATCTAGCATGAAGATCTATGGTGAGGGAAGCGCGAGACGCAAAAGTACGGAAAAACCCTCTAAAAATTCAGGCAAGCGATTCTACCCTCAAGCAAGCTTCAACACTCTTCTGGCATTTTCCGTTGTCACGCGGACGGTATCCTCAATACTCCAGCTGCGCAGCTCAGCGACCTTCTCTGCAACCAAAGCCAGGTATGCCGGCCGGTTCGATTCTCCACGATGCGGTTCAGGCGTCATGTAGGGTGCGTCAGTTTCGAGCACCATGGCTGCCGCGGGCAGCGCCCGGACGACCTCCGGCAGTCGTCGGACACCTGGCCAGGTCACCACGCCGCCGATCCCGAGCACAAACCCGGCATCGATGATTCTATGAGCCGTCTCGACACTGCCAGAGAAGGCGTGAAAAATGCCGCCGATTTGTGCCGCACCTTCACGCTGCAGAATTTCCAGAATCCGGTCAATGCTTTTGCGGGCGTGGATCAGGAGAGGTTTGTCCGTATCCCTGGCCAAACGAATCATTTCGACAAACACTTCCTCCTGCACCAGCCACGGCACGCCGGCCTGTCGGTCAAGCCCGACCTCGCCGACAGCAACCGCCCGGGGATGGGCCAGCAGACGCCGCAGTTCAGCAGAGTCTTCCGGTTGATATCGATCCGCTGACATCGGATGGATTCCCGGTGCGGCATAGACGCCGGGATGGCCCTCGGCGAGGGCCATTATTTTCGCCCAACCGTCTGGTGAGACTCCCGGCACGACCCAGCCGTCAATGCCGGCGAACCGGGCGTCATCCAGGTCCCGGTTCAGGTCATCGAAAGCATCAAGATGAAGATGGGTATCAAAGGCCTTGATCATGATCTGCAGATCGTACCACAAGCTTCCGCAGGCGAACAATCTCAGTAATTTGCTTGTAGGTTCTGACTCGCATATGATAGTCGTGGTTGGTATTTAATCCTTATTAGAGAGGTCTGTATGCAGACGCCTGCACAAGGCAGCACCACATATCTCCGTAAACTCTTTATCTTCAACCATGGTGCGGGCCTGCTCGTTGGCGGCGGCTTTCCCTTTGTCGCCTACATGATGCTGGGCAAAGCCGCGCTCACCCCCGGATTTTTCCTGGTCTGCCTGTTTGCCGGACTCTGCCTCGGCGCTGCCTCCTACTGGTTTGTCAGGCAGACCTTGAAAAACCAGCTGCAACAGCAGCTTGATGCGCTGCATGGATTGATTGGTGAGGAAACCCGCGTCGGGGCTGGCCAGACGGTTGAAGACCTGTTCGCTGCCGTCGGCAGCACCGTCGGCAAGGTCAGTGAACTTATCAACCGCCTCCAGGGAACCGTCGATGAATTCGTCCCGCACTACCGGACCCTTGCCGACGCCAGCCGTTACCTTTCGGCCCGTGCCGAAGACGGTTTGCAGGCGGGGAAAAGTGCCAGGGCCGATGTTGAAGGGATGTATCAGAAGCAACAGATGGTGATCAGCCAGGTTGAAACGCTGAACAGCCGGTCACAAGACGAAGCGGCCCTGTCCCGGGAGCTCTCCGCGTCGCTGGAAGAAATGGCCGGCGCACTGGAACATTCCTCGCAGAAGTTCCTCGAAACAACCCGCAATGTCGATGAAATGGTCAGCTCCATTCAGAACGCCGCCAACCAGGCGGAACAGGTTGCCGATATTACGGAGAGCACGGCCCGTGATATAGACCAGATCGGCGAAGCCCTCGATCGTCTGAGGTCTGGCGTCGCCAACAATGCGGATAATTCTGCCGCCGTCAAACTGGACGCCGAGCAAGGCGTCAAGGTAGTCCAGACCTTCACTTCGGAAATGGACCGCATCGAAGAGGAAAGCCAGAAGGCGATCTCCGCCATGCAGCGCCTGACCCGCCAGACCGCTGAAGTGACCAAGATCATCGAAGTGATCAAGGACCTGGTCTCCGACACCGAGCTCCTCGCCTTCAATGCGGCGATTATTGCCGCCAAGGCTGGAGATGAAGGCCGCGGCTTCTCCGTGGTTGCCGAAGAGATCCGTGACCTGGCCGATCGCACGACCACCAGTGCCGATGAAATCGAAAGCATTATCAAATCGATCCGCAAGGACACTGAACAGGTGAACACCACGGTCGAATCAACCGGTCACTTCATCGGCCGCGGCAAGGAGCTGTCCCAATCGACGGCAGATGCGCTGGGCAAAATCGTTGACAGTTCCAGCCAGGCGGCAGCGGATTCTCATGCGCTTTCAAAACAGACAGCCGAACAGGGCCTGCGCGCCCGCAGCGTGATTGAACAGGCCGGCAACAGCCTGCGTTCAGTCAAGGCGATTGTAAAGACCCTCGAAGAACAGAACGCCGCGATCAGCCGCATTGACCACGGGGTTGATGAAATGAAGTCGGCCGCCGACCAGATCGCCCGAAGCTTCGATGAACAGGTCAAGGCAAACCGGGAGTTCGACCGCAGCCTGAGTGCCCGCGAAGAACAGGTCGAGGCGATCTTCGAGGCAACCCGCTACCAAATGGAAACCGTGGAGAAGATCTTCAGCCACTTCAGCCGTTCGGCAGAACGCCTGACTGCTAATGCCGGTAAGGCACGGATCATTATTGATGAAATCAATGCCCTTGAAACCCTGGCCGAACAGTTGCGCGAGCTCGCATCACGTTTTCAGGGCACCCCTGTGACAGTCGAGAACGCAACAAAGACGAGTGTTGTTAAAGAAAAACCTGAGGTTATTGCCATGGCAGAAGAAAGTGCAGAGAGCGTCCAGACAAAAGATGCAACGAGTAATGACTCTGAGGTTGATGAACCAACAGAGAAAGCAGAGGAATAAAATCTCGGGACATTCTGATCTTCAACAAACGAAGGGAATGCAATAACATTGTCTCACCCTCATTCATCAACCCACGACATTACTTTGGGGGACTCAGCCTGGGCCGACAAAAGCTCAGGCGTTCTTATAAGGCAGGGTTTGTAAGAATTTCTCACGACTTCTGAGACAAAAACGGCCCACCCAAAAACGCCATAACGCACCAGACGGTGCGACAGAACAAAACGTATAACCAACTGATTTTATTATGGGTCAAAACAGAACCGGCGGGTCGCGTCCGGCCAGACGCCGTACTCTTTTGCTGGCCCAAAAGAGTATGCAGATCACGATAGCAACCCACCAGATAAGCCTTCGGCAAAAACTTTCCCCTTTAGAGATGGCGCGCACCCCTGAACAAGCTATCAGTTCTGATCTATTTTCTTATCAAGCTCAACCAGGCTCCCGACCGTAATCGTCGGCTCTATTCCCCATGGATCAAACACCGCCTCTGGTGAGCGACGAACCCACGCTGATTTCATTCCTGCGGAAATCGCCCCGATCACATCAAAGGGGTTACTAGAAATCAGCCATGCATTCCCCCCGGTAGATCCTGACTTCCTGAGGAAGTGACTATATACAGCTGGGTTAGGTTTGAATGACTTGATGTCGTCAACACTCACGACACCTAGAAACAGGTCTCTTATCCCGGCATTGTTCAGTAATGTTTCAAGTGCGTCTGCTGCCCCATTTGAAAATGCATAGAGACGAAAACCTGCACCTTTCAATCGGGTCAGACCCTTCTTTAACGTCATCAAACGCTGGAAGGATACGATAGAGACTCATCAATTCATGTTTCTGTTCATCACTCAGATTGGTCCCGTAAAAAGAGCAGGTATAATCAAGGGCCTGGCTTGTACAGACAGCAAAGGTTTCATAGTTTTGCATCAGACCTTTGCGAAACGAATACTCTAATTGCTTGTCTCTCCATGTGTTCGAAAATGCCTTTGCCTGATCATCGACAAGTTCTTCCAGTGCTGACACAACACCGTGTGTATTGATCAAGGTTCCATAAACATCAAAAGCGAGTGTTGCGGCCATTGTGATCTCCTTATAGCTTGATAGTAATTCCGTTTCGGCACCGGTTCTCTCCATTATCATTTTAATAGCACGATCGGTATTGCTGCAACCCGATGTTTAGAGAGCGCCCCGAGCAAAACTTTGGACCGGAGTTCAAAAGAAAAGAGCGACCCCGGGAAGGCCGCTCTCATGTAAAAACTGGTCGAAAAGACTGGGGACCAGGGCCCCCCTGCTCCCGAATCCTTTGGGAAAAGTTAGTGTCCTCTATCCATTTTATCAGCCTTCCTTGATCCCAAGCTTGCGCAGAATAGTAATCATCGGACACCAGTTGCTGAAAGCACTCTGGAAGAGGTTCAAGCCAACGAAGGCGGTAAAGAAGAGCCAGTAAGGTGAATGCAATTGGGACAAGGCCACACTGAGCATAATGAAAAAGCCGGCGATCAGCCGCAGGTAACGATTGATGGTCATGATAAAAATCTCCTTGTTTAAGTTTGCGAAGCTTGCCTGTAAAGCCTCCAGCCACGCAAGGCTTGCGCAATCGGAAGAATCCATATCAACATACAATATGAAGATAGGAATACTAACGGGCTTATGTCGCCGTTACTTCAGTTCTCGACTTCTTGAGCATGTAATAGAGCACAGGGACCGCCATGCGGCTGACCAACAACGAGGCAATTTCACCAAACATCAATGAGATCGCCAGCCCCTGGAAGATCGGGTCGGCGAGGATTACTGAGGCGCCGACCACTACGGCCAGTGCGGTCAGCAGCATTGGTCGAAATCGAATGGCGCCAGCTTCGACCACCGCTTCGGCCAGCGGCAGGCCGTGACTGATGCGTAACTCGATAAAATCAACCAGAATGATTGAGTTCCGTACCACGATTCCGGCGCCGGCCATGAAGCCGATCATCGAGGTCGCCGTAAAGAAAGCGCCGAGGGCCCAGTGTGCTGGTAGAATGCCGATCAGAGAAAAGGGGATCGCTGCCATCACGACCAGCGGCGTGAAATAGTCTTTAAACCAACCGACCATCAACATGTAGATCAGGATCATCACTGCACAAAAGGCCAGTCCGAGATCGCGAAACACCTCAAGGGTGATATGCCACTCGCCATCCCACTTGATCGACGGTTGCATACTGTCGAAGGGCTGATTGAGATTGAAGATCTCAATTGCCTCACCGACACCGCCAAATTCATCGGCTTTGAGTTCTGCCAACTGACGATTCATATCAAAAATTGCGTAAACCGGGCTTTCAACCTCGCCGGCAACATCTCCGGTGACGTAGATCAACGGTTTCAGGTTTTTGCGATAGATCGGCTGTTCGACTGCTTGCTCGGTGACCGTGATCAGCTCACGCAACGGCACCAAAACTCCTTGCGAACCCGCTGTCGAACGTAGTGAAATATTCAGCAGGCTGTCTATTCGAGCCCGTTGGCTTGCTGGCAGTTGCAAGACGATATCGATCTCTTCCTTGTCCAACGGCTGGTGGAACAGGTCGATCGCCAGCCCCTGAGCCGCCATTTGTATGGTGCGGGTAATCACTCCTTCGCTGAGGCCATTGAGAGCGGCCTTCTCTTTGTCAACCTTGAGAACCATGCGTGTGCGTTCGGCTTCACGGTACCAGTCGACATCGACCACTCCGGCCGTGGAGTTAAAGATTTTCTTGACGCGTTTCGCCAGCTTGACCCGCTGCTCGTCACTGCTACCATAGACTTCAGCCACCAGAGTCGACAGCACTGGTGGTCCGGGTGGAACTTCTGCGATGGCGACAGCGGCCCCGTATTTTTCCGCGATTTTACTGATTTCAGGCCGCATGCGTACGGCGATATCATGACTCTGCAGTGACCGCTGGTCCTTTGGCAACAGATTGACCTGGATATCGGCCACCGTTGGCCCGCTGCGCATGAAATAGTGGCGAACCAGACCGTTGAAATTGTAGGGTGACGCTATGCCGACATAGACTTGATAATCGGTTGTGGTCGGGTCATTGCGGACCACGGCAGCCATTTCGAGCGCGACCCTGCTGGTCTGTTCAAGGGTCGAGCTTTCCGGCATGTTGAGAATCACCTGGAACTCACTCTTGTTATCAAAGGGCAGCATCTTGACCTTGACCCCGCCGAACAAGACCATAGAGAAGCCACCCAGCAACAACAGAGTAATAATGCCAAAAAAGAGCATGCGCCAAACAACGCTGGTAAGTAAGGGGTCCATGACTCGATGATAAAGCCGGGTCAGGATATCATCTGGCGCATGATCGTGATCCATCTCGCAGACTTCTTCGGCTGCCTTGGGCTCTCTACATTTAGCCAGCAGACGAATCGCCGCCCAGGGCGTGACGGTGAAAGCAATCAGCAGCGAAAAGATCATGGCCGCCGAGGAACCAATCGGGATCGGCCGCATGTAGGGTCCCATCAACCCGCCGACAAAAGCCATCGGCAGAATCGCCGCGATCACCGCCCAGGTCGCCAGAATGGTAGGATTACCCACCTCGGCCACCGCCTCAATGGCAATCGTCACCATTGATTTCTCCCGCCCTCCAGGCAGGCGTGTGTGGCGGACAATGTTTTCCACCACCACAATGGCGTCATCCACCAGGATGCCGATGGAAAAGATCAGCGCAAAAAGGGTGATCCGATTCAGGGTGTAGCCGTAGAGATAAAAAACCAGCAGCGTCAGGGCCAGGGTTGTGGGAATCGCCAGCAAAACCACCAATGCTTCGCGAAAGCCGAGAAAGAAGAAGATCAAAAGTGCGACCCCAAAGACTGCGATGCCCATATGCAACAGCAGCTCATTCGATTTTTCAGCGGCGGTCTCGCCGTAGTTTCGCGTGACGCTGACCCTTACATCGGCAGGGATCATACTTCCTCTGAGATCGTCAACTTTAGCTTCGACTGCGTGGACCACATCGATAGCGTTGGTCCCGGGCCGCTTGGCCAACGACAGGGTCACCGCTGCCTCTTCACTCTGCCCCGCTTCACCGTAGAGCACGTAGTTGTCAGGTTCTTGTGGACCATCTATTATCTGCGCCACATCGGCGAGATAGACCGGATGATCGTCAAAAACACCAACCACGACTCGGCCGATCTCTGTGGCTGAACTGAGGAATTGACCCGTCTGTAACAAAATCTGTGTGTTAAGTGCCTCGACCTTACCGGTATATTCCTGCGTGTTTGCCTGCTGGAGAGCCGGAATCAGTTGCTCCGGGGTCAGGTTCCGTGCAGTCAACAGCAGCGGATCAAACTCAACCCTTACCTGGCGCCGGGTGCCACCGATAAGTTTCGTCTCGGCGACATTGGCGATGGTCTTGATTTCATCATCAACCTGGGCCGCCAGCCGCCGCAGCATAAAATGGTCGTAACCTCCACCGTGGAAGGTCAGCGCCAGAATCGGCACATCATCAATGGAGTGTGGTTTGACCAAGGGTGTGGATACGCCGGGCGGGATGCGGTCAAAGTTGGTTGCCAGTTTCTGGTTGAGGCGAACGATGGCCGATTCAAAATCTTCTCCGACATAAAATCTGACTATCAACAACCCCTGGCCGGCCATTGAGGTTGAGTAGATGTACTCGACTCCGGGTAGCTCGTAGAGCAGCTTTTCCATCGGGATAGTGACTTGTTGTTCAATCTCGGCGGGCGTGGCACCGGGCATGCTGACCATAACATCGATCATCGGCACCTTAATCTGCGGCTCTTCCTCGCGAGGCAGCATGCTGATTGCCATCAGGCCGAGCAGCATCGAGAAAATCACGATCAGCAGCGTTAATCTCGAATTAATAAAATATGCAGCAATCTGCCCGGCAAATCCTGCTTTTTCGACCTCTGGTTCGTTCATTGTGCCGAACCGTCCGTTAGAACCTTAAGGGGTTGACCATCGTGCAGTTGTTCAATCGGGTCGATGACGACCTGATCCCCTGCTTGCAGACCGGAAAGAATCTCGATGCGTCCATCAAACTCGGCACCGATTCGAACCAGACGCATGCGGGCCACACCCTGGTCTGTAACAAAGACCTGTTGCATCTGGCCATTTTGCCTGAGGGCCTTGCTGTTAATCATCAAGCTCTTCACGCTGCTATCTACCAGAGCAACACGGGCAAACTGACCGCTGCGCAGCTCAGGAGCCGCGGGCAGCATCAACTTGACTTGAGTAGTGCGTGAAGCGGGATCAACCGTTGGCGAGATTTCCCGGACCTGTGCCTCAAGCGTCAGCCCGGCTGCCGGTACAGTCAACGGCAGACGGCTCGCAAGATTTATAAAATGTGACTGGGCCTCGGGGACCTGGATCACGACTTCGAGTGCCGTGCCGTTTTCGAGTTTGAGCAGCGCAGCTCCAGATAAAGCCAGATCACCGACCTCAACCAGCTTGTCAGTGACTGTGGCTGCGAATGGCGCCTTAATTTCCGTATAACCGAGGATCGTTTGAGCTTCGCGTAAGACAGCTTCATTGGTTAGCACAAGCTCTTTAAGAGTTTTCACCTTTACCCGGGTTGATGCATTGACCTGAAGCAGTTTGGTCTCGCGCGCCAGATTGCGCTGCGCCTGAGCGAGTTGAGTCTCGGCCTGCTGAAGCCGGGCGTTAATCTCAGCGGCTGAGATTTTAACCAGTAAGTCACCCTTTTTGACCTTTGAGCCGATCTGTACCGGCAACTTGACAACCTGACCCGCAACACGCGCCGAGATAGTGGCATGCTCAACCGCCTGAAGCGTTCCGGCCAGTTCAATTTGAACGGGCATTACGCTCTGGGTCAGAGTTTCGATATGCACCTCTACCGGTGGCAGGGATGAGACTGCGGATTTTTCAACTGGTTCATTGCATCCAGCAATAAAAGCCAGGGCCAGTATGGTTATGAACAGGGCGTATTTTTTCAAGATCATGGCTGTTTCTCCATGCTGTTGGTCTGATTGAAGTCTTCTGTGTATTGCGGCAACCCGGCCGCGCGTCGCAGGTCTGCGATGGCGATCCGTACTGCAGAAGAAGTAAGAGCATGTCGAACCCGAGCATCGGTCAAGCGGTTTTCGCTATCAATCAGTTCGGAAACCAAAAGCACCCCCGCTTGGAATCGGGCCTGGGTTAAACTTTCACTTTCAACGGCCTGTTCAACCGCTTTCTCTGTGACTTGTTGTCGCTGCCGAGCCAGATCTAATGCCAGTTGAGCCTGGGCCACTTCAAGACCAAGCGCCAACTCCAGCTTCTTTTGTTCGGCGCGCAAGGCACCGATTTGTGCTTCAACCAAGGCAATTTCGGCGCGGGATTGATAGCCATCAAACAGTTTGAAGTTCAAATTAACACCGGCCATCCAAGAATCGCCGTTACCATTCAGGACTGTGCCTTGGTCATACTGGTAGCGAGCGAAGCCATCGACTGTCGGCAAGCGACTGCCGCGCGCTGCCGTCAACTGTGATTCTGCGGCCTTAAGAGCCGCGGTCAACTTCTTCAACTCAGGCCGCTGAGTCGGATCGGGACCAATTGGCAGGGTGGGAAATTCTGCATCATTGATCTCAATCCTCGGATTGTCACCGGGAAGTCCCAGCAGGGTCAGAAAAATCCTTTTAGCCAAGTCAAGATTATGTTGAGCCTGAATCAGGTTTTCCATGGCCTGTGATTTCTCTACTTCGAGATTCAGCAAGTCAAGCTTGAGAAGCTCCCCGGCATCATAGCGTTCCTGTGCGACAGCCAGTGAGGAGGAGATGGCTTCCAGGGCCTTCTGGCGGGCTTGTGAAATCTTGCCGCCCTCGACTATTCGCTGAAAACCACGCAAAACCTCAAATTCAAGCCTCAGGATGACCGCCTCACTCGCAGCGGCGGACAGATCGACACCTGCTTTGGCCGCGTTTTTGTGAGCCAGATCCTGACCGCCATTATAGAAGCGATACTGCACTCCAACGCCCAGACCAAGGTTGTCAGTGCGGCCAGGATTGTTAAAATCGATCCCCGGCGAAAATTCCCCCTGATTGAGAATATTACCGAAGGAATACATCGGGTTATTGGTCTGGCTGTAGTTGCCGTACAGTTCAACCTGAGGATAAAAGCCAACAGCGGCCTTTTGCATCATAGCGTCGGCCTGAATAATCCGCTGCGCGGCCAGTTGGCTGTCCGGGTTGTTTTGCCTGGCAAAGTCTATCGCCTGGCGTGCCGTCCAGATTTGAGGAATTTTCGAACCCGCAGCGAACACTGGGACATTGGTCAGTACGACCAGGAGAAGAGATATGAGTTGGTTCGCTTTCATTGCCTTGCCTGTCGCTTGACTGTAATTGTTCGCCTTGACATCCCGGAGTGCGGATATGTTGATTAATGTGAACTCTGTAATTCTCCACAAGCTAAAGTCAGTTACAAAATTTGTTAGACTGTGACCACATAATATATTAAAAAAACATATATATTGTTTTTATGCTCTAGTCAATCTAGAACGCATAAATAATAGCAGGAATTGATTATTTTTAATGTGATCAGGGGTAAAAATTGTCGCTTTTAGTGTGATTATCCCCTGCCTTTTGGACTTCTGAAGTCTAACTTTTCGGATCTGCAGTGATGGCTACTTGGCTAACTTAGTGTTTCCTATAAAAAAATTGAAATAAAACATGGTTTGCTTTAAGATGCTCTATCGAATCGTGTCATTTAGGGTTATTTTTAACCTCAATTTCTTAAGGAGTGGTAATTATGAAACGTTTGTCCCTGTTGGTTCTGACTCTCTGTCTCACCCTGGGTATCGGCATTAGCACCGGTTTCGCCGCTGAAGCGAAAGAGGATCCTCTCGCTAACTGGAAAGCCAAATTTGACCCGAGTGGTGCAGAGTTCACCTACGTTCTGTCCAACATCTCGCACCCGGTCATTGAAGGGGTTGGCTTCGGCTACCGCCTGCGTGATCGTGTCTGGGAAGATTCCAAAGGCCGTCTCTATGTCGACTTCCGCCCCCTGGCCCAGCTGGGTGGCGAAAAAGATGTTATCAACAAGCTCAAGCTCGGTGCCGTACACGGTATGCTGAGTTCCTCGGTGGCCGCAGCCAACGTTGCCGACACCCTCGGCATCGTCAACCTGCCTTACGTCGTTGACACCTTTGACAAGCTTGACAAGTTCCGCAACACCCCTGAACTCTGGCAGCCTTTTGCTGACAGCGCCCTGAAAAGTGGCATCATGACCGTTGATTTCACTGGTTACGGTGCGTACGGATGGGCAACCACTACTCCGGTCAAGACTCTTGCCGACGCAAAGGCGATCAACTTCCGCATCGCCGAAGCACCGGTCAACGCTGACGTCTACAATGACTGGGGCCTTAAATTCACGATCATGCCATGGCCGGACGTCCCCCAGGCTCTGCAGACCGGCGTCATTACCGGCCTCGATCACACAGCGATCGTCTGCAACATCACCAAGAAGTTCACCATCGCCAAGAACTTCACCGAACTCAACTACGCCCAGGGTCTTTTCGTCCACCTGATGAACAAGCGCTGGTTCGACAAGCTGCCTGCCGACCTGCAGCAGATCCTGATGACTGCCATCGTCGAAGAAAGCGCCAAGACCCGTGAGCTGACTCGGCAGCAGCATGACACACAGGTTGCCAAGGCCAAAGAAGCCGGCGTGGCCTTCTACACCCTGTCCGATGCTGACAAGCAGCAACTGATCAAAGATATCGCTCCCGTCTACCAGAGCTGGGGCGAGAAGATCGGCATGGACTATTTCAAAAAGGTTCAGGCTACGCTCGGCAATTGATTCTTAAAGCAAAAACAGCTATGATCTGCGACCGGGGAGAAAAATTCTCCCCGGTCGTTTTTTTGTAACAGCGCCAGGTGTCTCGCTATCCTATGAAAAAGCTTATTTACTACATTCATCGTGCCTTCGCCTTTTTCGAGGACTGGAGTCTTTTCATCACGGTGATGGTTGCCCTGACGGTGGCGATTGCCAATGTTGCCCTGCGCAAAATGACCAGCGATGTCAACCTCTACTGGTCCGATGAGGTGGTACGCAAGACGATTTTCTTCACCACCTATGTCGGCAGTATCGCGGCGATCCGTAACCGCGCCCTGATTCGCATCGACGCTTTGCCACAACTTTTCCCTTTCATGAAGAAGCTGCTGACCCTGTTCAGCCATATCGGCGTACTGGTCTTCTCGGGACTCATGATCCATCTCGGCTATGGCATGACCGCAATGGTCTACCATGATCGATTTGCGAAGACGGCCTCACTGCAGATTCCCGAGTGGTACTTTTACGCTGTCCTGCCGATCATGGGGGCGATGATGTTCATCCGCACCCTGATCATCATGACTGAGGACTGGTTCGGCCTCGAGCTCTGCACACCTCCTGCCAAAGATGAGGCTCCTTAGAACATGGAGAATAACTACCTCATCATAATGGCGCTTCTGATCGGCTGCCTGGCCTCGACAATCCCGGTTTTCATGTCACTGTTTTTCACCGGCATGGTCGGTCTGGTGTGGATTGCCGGCATCGACCCGCAGATCGTCATCGAGGTCCTCTACCGCAGCATGGATAAGTTCGCCTTGATCGTGGTGCTCTTTTTCGTCCTCTGCGGCAACATCATGACCACTGGCAGCATCGTCGCAAAACTGATCAAGACGGCCAACGTCATGGTCGGCTTCCTGCCAGGCGGCCTGGCCATGGCCGGGGTCCTGGCTTGCGGCTTCTTCGGCGCCATCTCCGGTTCGACGGTGGCTACCGTGGTTGCCATCGGCGGCTTCATGATCCCGGCACTACTCAAAGAAAACTACGATGAGAAATTCACTGTCGGCATCATGACCACAGCACCGATCCTCGGCGTTATCATTCCGCCGTCGATCTCGATGATCCTCTACGCCATGGTCAGTAACGACCCCCTCGAAGCGCTCTTTCTAACTGGCTTCGTCCCCGGCGTTCTGATCATCATCTTCATGTCCCTGTATGCATATTTCTTCTGCAAGCGCCGTGACATGGCAACCCTGCCACGACCGAGTTTCAAGGAGGTTCTGGCAACCCTGCGCGAAAGCTTCTGGGCCCTGATGTTACCGGTGCTGATTTTCGGCGGCATCTATTCCGGCTACTTTACGGCCAACGAAGCTGCCGTAGTCGCCTGCTTTTATGCCTTCATCGTCGAGCTATTCATTCACCGCGACCTCAAATTGCGCGAGATTAAAAACGTCGTTATCTCTTCAGCCATCACTTCTTCGACCCTCTTGGTCATCGTTGCCGGCGCCTCGGTGTTCGGTGAATACCTGACCTTCGAACAGATTCCCGGCCAGATCGCCAACGCCGTGGTGGAAAACATCCAGACGCCCTGGGTGTTCCTGCTTTCCGTGAATATCCTGCTGCTGATCATCGGCATGTTCATGGATATCATTTCCGCCACCCTGATCCTGACGCCAATCTTTTTGCCGCTGCTCTCGCGCTTCGGTATCGACACCATGCATTTCGGCCTGCTGATGACACTCAACCTCGGCATCGGCTACTGCACACCGCCGCTCGGCGTCAGTCTCTACATCTCCGGTGCCGTCGCCGACCGTGACCTGATCTACGTCTCCAAGGCGGTCATCCCTTTTCTGCTAATCCAGGTTGCCATCCTGATGCTGCTGACTTTCTCGCCCGACCTGGTTCTGTTCCTGCCCAGGTGGGTCTATCCAACGCCTTAGAGGGTTTTGTCTTTGACTGGACTTTGCACCAGGCCTTCAGTCATTAGTCGCTGAAAACGGAGGTTACGATGGAAATGAAAATTCTGATTCCGGTCGATGGCTCCAACACTGCAAGGCGCACGCTGGAAAAAATCATCTCGCTGAAAGAGCACTTCCCGAAACAGTTGACCCTGCTGCACGTTGTCGATATCGACAAGCTTGCCTATCGAATGATCCCTGATTTCCAGATCGACATGATCCGCGAAAATGCTGGCAAGGCCGGCCAGATGGTCCTCGACGAGCGGGCAAAAGCCCTTGAAGAGGCCGGCTTTACGGTCGAAGCCCGGCTTGAATTCGGTTCGCCCCGGCAAACGATCTGCAAGGTGGCGAATGAAGAGGCCTTTAAGCTCATGGTCATCGGCCGGCGCGAAAGCACTGGAGAAATTCGCGATGTCCTGTTCGGCTCGATCGCCAATTACGTACTACACAACGTGGCCTGCCCGGTCCTGCTCTTCTGAGCTTTTCCTGCAAGAGGAGTCATGAATTTTTCCAACACAGACCTGAATCACCTCAAGCACCTCGGGATCGAGTCGGCAAAAGCCGTCCGCCAGATCAACCTGCTGCGCACCGGGCAGATCGATATCAAACTGGAGCGCCCCTGTACTGCTGGTGACGGCATCATTCAGATCCGCCCGGAATCACACGCGCGGCTGAACAAGGTGTTTGAACACGCTGCGACTGCGGGCAGGTTGCTCCGCTTTGTCCCCGCCTCAGGGGCAGCATCGCGCATGTTCAGGCAACTTCGCGCAGCCCGAACCGGAACGCCTGGAGACCAGACCAAAGCAGACCTGCAGCGATTTCTCGACAATCTTGACAAGTTCGCATTTTACAATGACCTGCGAAAGGCCATGGCTGAAGATGACCAGAATCTGGCCCGTGCCGTGGCCGACCGCGACTTGGCCCTGATCACCAACTACCTGCTCGACCCCTGCGGTCTCAGCTATGCCCTCCTGCCCAAGGGGCTGCTGGCTTTTCATAACGCCGTCGACGGCGCCCGCACACCATTTATCGAACATCTGGCTGAAGCGGCCCTGCTGAGCGGCCTTGACAGTGACGTTGACCTGCACTTCACGGTATCACCCGAGCACCTGCCGCTGTTCAGAGCGCAGCTCTCCGCCTGGCTCAAAACCCTTGAAGACACCTACGGCTGTCATTTCAGAGTCAGCTACTCGGAGCAAAAGCCGTCGACCGACACCTTGGCTCTCGACGACTCGGGACAGCCGCTGCGCGATGCCAACGGCCAACTGGTCCTGCGTCACGGCGGCCACGGTGCTCTGATAGAAAACCTCAACGACCTGGCTGCAGACATCCTGCTGGTGCGTAATATCGACAATGTCGTTCCTGATGCACGGAAGCAGGCCAACCTGACCTGGACCAGGCTCCTGACCGGCTACCTCATCGAAATCCAGGAGGAGCAGCACACCCTGCTCAAGGCCCTACAGGGTCAACCGGATGATCCCATGGTCCGCGAACTGGTCATCAGCTTTCTTGCCGACCGGTTGCAGACCGAGGTGTCACTGATCAGCGACACCAAAGCCCTGATCAAGGCGCTGGACAGGCCAATCCGGGTCTGCGGCATGGTGCCGAACAGCGGCGAGCCCGGCGGCGGTCCTTTCTGGGTACGCGACCGACAGGGACGGCTGACCAAACAGATCGTCGAGGGGGCCCAGATCGACAAAAGCAATCCCGGGCAGGCCGCCATCCTGTCAAACGCCACCCATTTCAACCCGGTCGATATGGTCTGCGGCGTTCGCGACTGGCAGGGCAAACCCTATGACCTGACCCGCTTCGTCGATGACGATGCCGTGATCATCACCACCAAGCACCAGGGTGACAGGGATCTTCGCGTCCTGGAACTGCCCGGCCTGTGGAACGGCGGCATGGCCGGCTGGCATACCCTCTTTGTCGAAATCCCGCCCGAAGCATTCAACCCGGTAAAAACGGTCTTCGACCTGTTGCGCCCGGCACATCAGGAATAGCAAGAGGCTTGAAGTGTGAGAGGAGAACAGGCATAAAAGGGACGGCCATGATGCCGTCCTTCTGCTTTTGCCTTTAACAAAGTTAATGCGAACAGTTTCTCTCTGATGCAGGCATGCTAAACTGGACAGAACTTACAATTCGACCCCTAGCACAGGAGCCAGCAATGAAAGACACCTTAAAGGACGGCACGACGTTCACGCACCGCTACCTGGTCCCGCAAGAGAAAACCGTGCCTTTTGTTTTCCAGGAATCCGATCTTTTCCAGGCAATGCCGCCCGTATTTGCGACTGCATTCATGGTCGGCCTCATGGAATGGGCGTGCATGGAAGCGTTGCGGCCATACATGAATGACAATGAAATCAGCCTCGGGACCAATATCTGTGTAACCCATTCGGCCGCCACGCCGCCAGGCATGCACGTCGATGTCGAAGTCACCCTGCTCGAGGTCAACGGCCCGCGGACCAAGTGGTCGATCATCGCCAGAGACGAGCAGGAGGTAATCGGGGAGGGGACTCACGAAAGGTTTTCCATTGACGGTGGAAAATTCAGCAACATCGTCGCCAAAAAAGCCGACCGGGTATCCTAGCCATCCCCGATACGAGAAACCGCCGCAAACCTGTTTGTTCCGGTTCTCGTCCAGGCGCAAACATTGAACCCGGAATTTTAGAATGACCCGTTCCGAACACCATAATCGACTACTCGATGCCGTGACCTTGGATTTCGCCGTCGTCCGCGGACACCCCCGGCCGTTTGGCGTCTCATTGCTGGCTGAAGGGGTCAACTTTGCCATCTTCTCACGCCATGCCGAAGCAATCAGCCTGGTCCTGTTTCGTCCCGGCGACCTGACCCCCCTGGTCGAGTTTCCTCTCGACCCGACAATCAATCGTACCGGTGATGTCTGGCATATCAGCCTGCAGGGGCTGGTCCCAGGCTTCGAATACGGCTACCGCGTTGCCGGCAAACCGAATGAGATCTCCCCGATCCACCGTTTCGATGCAGACAGGGTTGTCCTCGACCCTTACGCAAGGGCGATTTCAGGACCCTCCCTGTGGCGAGCGGCAACCCGCGAAGCCACAAGGCACGGCGACTGGCGCGGCCTGCTGGTGGACGACAACTTTGACTGGGGAATGGACCAGCCGCTCAACCGGCACCTGGCCGATTCAATTATCTACGAACTGCACGTGCGCGGTTTTACCCGCCACGCTTCGGCGGGCGTGACCCATCCCGGCACCTTTCACGGCATCATCGAGAAGATCCCCTACCTCCAGGAACTGGGAGTAACGGCGGTGGAACTGCTGCCGGTCACAGAATTCGACGAAGCCGACAACTACCGTAATAACCCCCTGACCGGCGAAGGCCTGCACAACTTCTGGGGCTACCATCCTTTGAGTTTTTTTGCTCCCAAGGCGGCCTATGCCGTGGAGATGGTCCCAGACGCCCAGGTCCGCGAATTCAAGGAGATGGTCAAGGCGCTGCATGCCGCAGGAATCGAGGTGATTCTCGACATGGTCTTCAATCACACCGGTGAAGGAAATGAAAAAGGTCGGACCATTTCCATGCGCGGCCTGGACAACAGTATCTACTACATCGTCGATCCGAAGACCGGGGCCTACGCCAACTACTCGGGGTGCGGCAACACCGTCAACTGCAACCACCCGGTGGTGCGTGACCTGATCATCGATGCGCTGTGCTACTGGGTTACCGAGATGCACGTCGACGGCTTCCGCTTCGACCTGGCCTCGATCCTGGGCCGCGGTTCCGACGGCGAAGTCCTTACCAACCCGCCGCTTTTGGAACGCATTGCCGGCAACCCGATGCTGGCCAACACCAAACTGATCGCTGAAGCCTGGGACGCAGCGGGTCTCTACCAGGTCGGCAGTTTCCCGAATTTCGGCCGCTGGGCAGAATGGAACGGCAAGTTCCGTGATGATCTCCGGCGTTTCGTCCGCGGCGAAAAAGGCATGGTTCCGGTCCTGGCCACGCGGCTTGCCGGCAGCGCCGACCTCTACCAGAAAGGCGGCCGCGCCCCCTATCACAGCATCAACTTCATCACCAGCCACGACGGCTTCACCCTCTCTGACCTGGTCAGCTACGCAACCAAGCACAACGAGGCCAACGGCGAATTCAACGCCGACGGCGACAACCACAATCTGAGCGACAATCACGGTGTCGAAGGCCTTACGGACGACCCGGACATTCTCGCCCTGCGCGAACAACAGGTCCGCAACTTCGCCACCCTGCTGATCCTCGCCCACGGCGTACCGATGCTACTGGCCGGCGATGAGATGGGACGTAGCCAGGGCGGCAACAACAACGCCTGGTGCCAGGACAACCAGGTCAGCTGGCTGAACTGGGACAATCTCGAAGACAACCGGGACCGGTTCAGGTTTTTCCGCAACCTGATCGCCTTCCGTCAAAAGCATCCGTTGCTGCGTCCGCAGCATTTCGAGGGCGAAGAAAGTGGCGAGCGCCGCCTGACCTGGCATGGCCGAGAGCCAGGGCGCCCGGACTGGTCAGACAAATCACATTCTCTCGGAATGCATCTGCAGGGCCAAGCGGGTGAGGCGGAGATTTACCTGGTCGCCCATGCCGGTAAAGCTGATGCAAGCTTCAAACTGCCGCCATCAGACCACAATTCGCCATGGCGACTCTTCGTTGACACCGCCCTGCCAGCCGAACAGGCCAGCGCAGTTCCGGGCGAGGAGCAGGCTTTGGAAAACCAGGGGATTTACACCGTCAGGAAAAACTCAGTGGTGGTTCTGTTGAGATAGGGCGGCTTCACTCTGCGGCGAGCAGCGACAAAACAACCTGCAGGACCAGCACGACCGTCATCAAAACAACACAGCCGCCGATCACCAAGGCCAGGGTTATGCCAAGGGTCTTTTTGATCGTAAAATCTCCCGTCAACGCCTTATGAAAAGTATGCAGCAGAAGTATTAGGTGTCAATGGAAGGGGCCAGCTAGAGTGCCTGCCGCGAGAAAGATTCCAAAGCAGGGGGGGCCCGGTTCGAGCCCCCCCTGCTTTCCACAATCAATAACTTGCTACTTGCTACGAATCAGGCTACTTCACCCAATCCTCGTAAAGTTCGGCATTAAAGCCGATGACAAACCGGTCTTTGACGCGGTAGGTCGGTGCGCGCAGGTTGCCGCTCGGCCCCATGGCATGCTTGAGGATCTCATCTTTTTCGATTTTGGCCGATGTGAAGTTCTGCACCTTCTTGCCCTTGGCAATCGCGATCGAACCGGCATCTTTAAGCAGCTGCCAGGCTGCCGTTTCATCGATTCTGGTTTTCTTGGCATCAACAACTTCTGTCGTACCCACCTGCCTGTTCTCAAGAAACTCTTGAGCATTTTTACAGGACGTTCACCCCTTGCGTAGATATGCCCAGTCAATTTTCATTTTGACCTCCTTTGGATGCAAATTATGCCATCAAGAATACCATATCTTCCTTGTCAATTCTCATGCCGCCGTCTAGAATCATTCCTGCCATGGAGCTCTTGTGATGAAGATATGCCTGGTCGAACCCTTTCATGGCGGCTCCCACGCCAGCTGGGCCGAGGAGTATGCCAGCTACAGCCGCCACGATCTCTCCCTGCTGACCTTGAGCGGGCGGCACTGGAAATGGCGCATGCATGGTGGCGCGGTCTCATTGGCAAAAAGTTTTATCGCCGGCGATTTTCAGCCGGACCTGCTGCTGGTCAGCGATATGCTCGATCTGGCCACCTTCCTCGCCCTGACCCGCGAAAAAACCGCCAACCTGCCAGTCGCCCTTTATTGCCACGAAAACCAGCTCACCTACCCCTGGTCGCCAGACGATACCGACCCGCGGCGTAAACGCGATGCCCACTATGCCTTCATCAACTACACCAGCGCCCTGGCAGCCGACGCGGTTCTGTTCAACTCCCGCTACCACCTCGAGGCCCTGACCGGTCAGCTGCCGGAATTCCTCAAGGGTTTTCCGGACCACAACGAACTGGAGAACGTCGACCTGATCAGGGCAAAAAGCAGAGTCTTGCCGCTGGGCCTCGATCTGCAGGCTCTTGACAGATACCGGCCGGAGCAACCGAAACTGGCGTCCGAACCTCCGCTAATCCTCTGGAACCATCGCTGGGAGTACGACAAGAACCCGGCAGAATTCTTCCGGGCACTCTGCCAACTGCACGATGAGGGCCAGTCCTTTCAGGTCGCGATCCTCGGCGAAGCTTACCGCAAGGCTCCGGATATTTTTGAAAAAGCACGACAACAGCTTGGCGAAAAGGTCATCCAGTTCGGTTATGTTAAAAGTTTTCCTGACTACGCCCGCTGGCTCTGGCGTGCCGATATCCTGCCGGTCACCTCGCACCATGATTTTTTCGGTGCCAGCGTTGTCCAGGCAATCTACTGCAATTGCATCCCGCTGCTGCCAAGATGCCTGGCCTACCCCGAACACCTCCCAGCGCATGCACACGCTCACTATCTTTACGACGATTATGATGCCCTGGTGAAACGATTAAGGGAAGGGCTCGAAGGGCTGTCGCCGATCGGCGACGACTTGCGAAGGCATGTCGCCCGCTACGACTGGCGGGAGCAATCCCCAAGATACGATGATCTTTTCGAACAGATGAAAAACCCGGTTTGAGCCGGTGCCTGGCTTGCTCGGCAGGCTGCAACCCGTATCCTGCGACAGGCACGCTGCTTTTCAGCCATGAAGTTGAAAATGGTGTCCAGCATTATCTGGGATGATAAGGAATTGTTATCGAGGCGTTATGGCTTTCTGTGACAATTAACGCATTCAGCAGGCACTTTTTTTGACTCGTGACAGACTTTACAGACGTTGTGAGCAAATAATTCATTCACTTTGCCACCAAAAACCTTTAATGCGCTGTGGCAATAACCACAATCTTTAACAGCGCTGACAGCGTGTTTCTCATGGTTGAAGGTCACGGTACCATAGCTATTCTCATACACTTTTTGAAATCTAAAGTCCCCTCGAATGTCCGCAAAACCATTGCCTGCGAAAACACACCACAAGAAGAGGATGAATATGCTTTGCTTAAATATTCCCATATTCCACCTTTACGTTGGAGACGCTCAATGGAAGATAAATCAGCAAAAATCATGCCGCTGAAACCCCATCGGCATTATCCAGGACCTGTATTCTGGGATTTCACTCTCTCTGCCAATTTCTGCAGGTGTCTCCCAAGCTTACAAGTTCAATTTTGCCCCACCAGATTCAAAATACCCAATAAAATCTTTACCTCTGCATAAAAAGGGGCCCTCACTCGAACCCAAAAAAAATTACCTGCTCGCGCACAACCCATTCCTAGGACAAAGAGGGCAACATTCTCTGGCCTTGGAAAAACCCTGTTTTCACATATAATATAGCTCCATCAGGAGATTGAACAGATCATTGAGTACTGAGCCCAACAAGAAACGACCCCCGCAGAGACAGGACAACTCGTCGAAAACCCGCTTGGGCATTCTCTATTACGGGATTGTCGGCAAGACCATGACGCTCACAAAACAGAACAGGCGCGGCTGGAAATTTTTGATGATGCCTTCAGCGAGGTTGAGAAGTAGACACAATAGCGACGCAGCGGTATCATTTGCAGTGCGACTACATCCCGGGGAACAGCCATGAGTGAAAAGCCACTGGTGCAGGTAGAAACATCCTCCGGCGAGATTCTGCTCGAACTCGACCGGGACAAAGCCCCGCTCAGCGTTGAGAATTTCATCACCTATGCCAATGCGGGTCATTATAATGGCACCATCTTCCACCGCGTGATCAAGGGTTTCATGATCCAGGGGGGCGGGATGACTGCCGACATGGAGGAGAAGCCGACCGGCACACCGATCGTCAACGAGGCGCCCAACAAACTGAAGAACAAGGTCGGGACGGTCGCCATGGCACGCACTGCCGAAATCGACAGCGCCACAGCCCAGTTCTTTATCAACACCGGGGACAACAAGTTTCTCGACCACGGTGGGCTCAAACCGGAGATGTACGGTTACGCGGTATTTGGCCGGGTGGTCGATGGCATGGACGTAGTCTACACCATTGAACAACAGGCGACCGGCAGCATCGCCGGCTACGACGACGTGCCCCGGGAACCGGTCGTTATTACGGCCGTAACGGTCCTCGACTAGCCGATATTTACATGAAAACGGGTTGAGTAAGGATGTCGACGTATAACTCTGGCAATTACGCCGATCCGCAAATGTGTCGCCAGTGCCGCGGCCTGTGCTGCCAGGGACATCCTGGCGTCTGGGTCGACCCGGAGCGTTTTTTCAAAGCTTTCGACCTACCGAAGACATCTTCGCCGGAAACGTTACGCCGTTTGCTGCCGCGAGAACTTTTACTGCGTGAGATTGATGGAATTGCCATCCCGGCACCGCAAAAGCGGGAGAGTGGGTGCATTTTCCTGCAGAGCGAGGGTTGCCAGTTGCCCGAGAATCGTCGACCCGACCAGTGTCTGGCCCTTGTTCCTGCCCTCGACACCCTTATTGATGGTGAAATTCGCTGTGAGCTAAAGGCGCAAGGTTCGACCCTGACTGCGATCAGGGCCTGGCGAAAGTATTGGAGCTATCGCTGAGCAAACAAAAGGGACAGACTGTCAGGCTGTCCCTCAGGCTGCTGACAAAGTTCAGCTTTGATGTTTAGAAGGGCAACGGGGGTTCATCTGTTGCCCTTATCTCTTTAAATGTTTAAAAGCAGAACCGGCGGGTCGCGTCCCGCCAGACGCCATACTTTTGTCCGGCAACAAAAGTATGCAAAAGTGCCTTCTCCTTGCGGAGGGCATCTCCTTTGCCAGAGGTCTGAGTCATCAATAGCGACAGAGCTCAAGAAGCCGGCCCGTTACAGGGGGGCCTTCCTTGCAGTGTGACCTACAAGGGAAAAGCCTGAAACACATGACCTCAGAAGCAAATCTCCACAGAAGGAGAGGCTCACAAGAGCCTCGTCAATTGCGGGGGAAGCGCAGGCTCTTGATCGATTAGAACAATCCGGGTTGAGGTCGCCGCCGTTACGCGTCAGACATGCCCAGCGCAGCGCCAAGCTTTCTTTTGCTTCGTTTTCTTTGTCGCTACAAAGAAAATGAAGTTGCTGTCGGGCAACCCCGACGGTTTTGATTTTGTCTTTTAATTCCATAAAGCACTGAAAAAGGGCAACAGATGGTCATCTGTTGCCCTAAACTTCATAGAAACTCCACCTGCAAAGTAAAAAAATGTAAAACTCAATCCTTGTCTATCTCAATCGTTGTTTCATCCCGCCGATTACGCCTGAAGATATCAGGCAGTTCGATACCGAAATATTTCAGGCACATCAGCAACAAGGCAACGGCGGCCGCCTCGTCAAGGTTGCCGATAAAGGGCAGATTGTCGGGGATGATTTCAAAAACACCCGCGGTCGGATTCAGGAGGTAGAGTACCGCCAGAACCCCGAGACAGAACACTACGATTTTTTTCATAGCCCTCTCACTGCTGCCGTTGACTCAGGAAATGCTCCTCTCCACAGAGCCCTCGGCAAGCACACCGTTACCCGATCGCCAAGACAACTTTTTAATGTTCATGATAGCCGAGAACGACCAGCAGGCAGCTGCCGTCGGCGATCACGTTGAGCCCGGCGGCTTCTGCTGTGGCGACCGCAGCCTCACTTTCAGCCCCCGGTTGCATCCAGAGGTTCTTGACACCCCTGGCAATCGCCAGCTCGACGACCTTTTCTGTCACCTGCGGCGGGGTGATAATCGAGATACTGCTGACATGCTCCGGCAGGTCGCTGACGGAGGCAACACAGGGCAACCCTTCGATTTGTTTTTCCACCGGGTTGACCGGGATTACCCTGTGTTGGTTCTGCTGATAACAACGCAACACCTTGTTGCCATATTTATGAGGTTTACTCGAAGCGCCGACAACACCAAAGGTCTCTGCGCCAAGAAAAGTGCCAATTCTTTCTGTGATGGTCATAGCTAGTCTCCTTACCATGAGCCAGGCTCCAACAAAAGTTGTGGAGACTGGTTCGTGTGCGTCCCTATTATAACCTGATTCGTCGTCTTTAGGGAAGGATGTGCCGGATCAGGTCAAACAGCAGACCGGGGAAGAGTCCAAGGACCAGGACGGCAGAGGCGCAGACGGCGAGAACCGTGTGCTCGAAGGCCGATCCCTGATGCCAGTGGGAAGTCTGCTCGTCCGGCTGGAAGAGCAGCATTGTGACCCGCAGGTAGAAAGCGAAAGAGATCACCGAAGCAAAGATGCCGAGTATCGTCAGGCCAATGTAACCGGACTGCAACGCCGCTTGAAACACAGCAAATTTTGCCATGAACCCGGCCGTGGCCGGCAGGCCGGCCAGTGACAGGAGCAACAGCACCAGCACGCCGCAGCGCACCGGATGCCGGTAGCCAAGGCCGCGCCATTGGTCGAACGACATCGGCTCGCCACGACCGTCAGCAAGAGAGGCAATCACGGCAAAGGCCCCCAGGCTGGTTATCACGTAGACCACAACGTAGAAGGTTGTTGCCGCGAACCCTTCTGTGGTCTGGCAAAGCACACCAACCAGCAGGGTCCCCATATGGGTTACCGAAGAATAGGCCAGCAGCCGCTTGAGGTTGGTCTGGCCAAGTGCGCCAAAGGCGCCGGCCAGCATGGTCATGGCTGCGAGCAGCCAGACCAGGTCGGTCAGATCGTTCCAGACCGGTCCGGACATTGCCAGCAGGCCGACCAGGGCGGCAACCACGGCACCCTTGGAACCGGTGGCCAGCAGGCCAGTGACCGGTGCCGGGGCACCCTGATAGACATCAGGCGTCCAGAGATGGAAGGGCGCCAGGGAAATCTTGAAGCCAACCGCAATCAGGATCATCCCCCAGCCAAGCAGGCCCCAGGCCTGCAGCTCACCGGTCTCCACCGACAGGAGCACGACCGCGTCCGGCAGCACCAGGGAACCGGAAGCGGCATAGATCAAGGCAATACCGAAGGCCATGAACCCGGTGGCCACAGCTCCCAGCAGCAGGTACTTGAGCCCGGCCTCTGCGGCCATGGCGCAACTCCGGTTACTGGCAATCAGGATATAGAACGCCAGGGTGAACATCTCCAGGGCGATGAACAGACCAACCAGGTGCGTCGCGGCAGAGAGCAGCGCCATACCGACGGCGGCATACAGGACCAGGGAAACATATTCACCGGCCCCGAGGCGCTTTTCGACAATGTAGCGACTCCCCGTCATCAGGCCGGCGGCGGCCAGCAGCGACCAGAGAATCGTGTAAAAACGGGCGTAGCCGCCGGCGCTGAAAAGTCCGGCGATTTCCGGGGCGGGCGGCGATACCAGGCCGGCAGACAGGGCCGCCAGCAGCGCGGTGACAATGCCGCCAGCCAGCAGTGGCAGCGGTTCACGGTACCAGGCGCCGGCCATCAGAATGGCCGTAGCGCCGAAGGCCAGAATCAAGATTGGCAGAAGCGCGAGCAGATCTGTCAGGCTCATGGCAGACCTCCCGCCAGCAAGATGGCGACAGCACCGTGCAGCGGCGCCAGAAACGGCGCTGGGTACAGACCGAGCCAGACCACCAGGATCGCCATCGGCAGCAGCATCAGCCACTCACGCATGGTCAGGTCAGGCAAGGTGCGTTCGGTTTTGGCCGGGCCCCAGATGACTCCCTGCACCAGGCGCAGCATGTAGGCCGCAGCAAACACCACGCCGAGCAATGCGACAACCGCCCAGACCGGATGTTCCTGGAAGGTGCCTAGCAGAACCAGAATCTCGCCGGCGAAGTTGGCCAGTCCCGGCAGGCCGAGCGAGGCCAGCGCGAAGAGCAGGAAGAGCCCGGCCAGGCAGGGCGCCTGCCCCCAGAGGCCACCAAGCTCCTGCATGCTGCGGGTGCCGGTGCGTTCGCGGATCAGGGCCACCAGCACAAACAGGGCTCCGGTGGTGATGCCGTGGGTGACCATCAACAGGATGCTGCCTTCCCAGGCGGTCAGTTGCCAGGCCGCCAGGCCAAGCACCACCAGGCCGAGGTGGGAGATCGACGAGTAGGCCAGCAGGCGCTTGATGTCGTCCTGATGATAGGCGCTCCAGGCGGCATGGAACAATCCGATCAGCGCCAGCACGCCAAGGATCGGCAGGAAGCTCGCCGTAGCGTTGGGGAACAGCGGGAACGCGACACGGATCAGGCCGTAGATACCGGTCTTCAGCAGCAGGCCGGTCAGGTCCAGGGAGCCGGCGGCCGGTGCTTCGGTCAGGGCATCCGTCAACCAGGTATGGAACGGCACCAGCGGCGACTTGACGACAAAGGCCGCCAGGAAACCGGCAAACAGCCAGCCTTCCTGGGCAGCAGTGAGTTGCGTTTTCAACAGATCGCCGATAACAAAGGTGTAGGCGCCGGTCTGGGCTCCGTTTATCTGGTAAAGCGCGATGATCGCCACCAGCATGCAGAGGCTGCCAACCAGGGTGTAGAGAAAGAATTTGAGCGCGGCGCGGCGGCGCTGCTCACCACCCCAGACGCTGATCAGGAAGAACATCGGAATCAACGCGACTTCCCAGAACAGGTAGAAAAGCACCAGGTCGTAGGCGAGGAATATCCCCATCAGGCCGCTTTCCAGCAGCAGCAACAGGGCGAAGAAGCTGCCGACGTGCCGCTCGACGCGCCAGGCCAGCAGGATCGCAGAGACCTGCATGAAGGCAGTGAGCAGGACCATCAGCAGGGCGATGCCGTCCATCGCCAGGACATAGCGGATGCCGTATGCCGGTATCCAGCTGGCATCCTCATAAAGCAGCCAACGCTCGCCGCCCTGGCCGTGACAGACAAACAGGTATAGGGCGACACCGAAGGTGGCCAATGCGGTCGCCAGCGCCAGGCCGCGACAGTCGGCCGGCCGTTTGCCGTGCAACAGGCAGAGCAGTGCGCCACCAAGCGGCATCAGGATCAGCAGGCTCATCCAGGGGAATTGCGGGAGGCTGGTCAGCGCGCTCATCAGTGCCCTCCCCCGTTGACCAGTTTCAGCAGGAACCAGCCGAGCAGGACCAGGAAGCCCCAGGCAAACGCGGACAGATAGGTCGTCGCGCGCCCGGTTGCCAGCTGCACCAGCATGGCGCTGTAACGGCTGGCCATCTTCGCCAGCCCCTCGATGGTGCCATCGAAGAGGGAGCGGTCACAGCCGTTGGAGCAGAACCGCGCCATCGCTGTAAAAGGCCTGACGAACAGGCGGTCGACCAGGGCGTCTGCCTGCCAGCCGTTGAGCAGGAACAGGCTGACCCGGTTCTCCACGGGAGGCCGGTAGTTGCGATAACGCCAGTGTGCGGCAAACCAGCCGAGAGCGACAATTGCGCTCGCAAGCCCGACCAGCATCCATTCGACACTGTGACTGGCGGTCACGGCCCGGCCAGCCAGATCACCATACCAGTGATGCAGCATTTCATCACCACCGACAAAAGCCGGCAGGTTCAGCATGCCGCCGACCAGTCCCAGCAGGGCCAGCGGCCAGAGCGGCCAGCGCATCTGTAATGGGATGGCGTGGGGGTGACCGGTGCCGCGCCACTCGCCGGCGAACACCAGGTAGACCAGGCGGAACGTGTAGAACGCGGTCAAAAGAGCGGTCAGGACTCCGATCAGCCAGAAGACCCGGTAGGCAGGGTCCGGATGGGTGAACAGTGCCAGCAGTATGCCGTCCTTGGAGAAGAACCCGCCGGTCAGCGGCAGCCCGGCCAGGCAGACCGCGCCGGCCAGGAACACCCAGAAGAGCTCGACCGGCCCGCGTCGGGCCATGCCGCCCATCTTGTAAATATCGTTTTCGTCACCGGCCAGGTGAATCACGCAGCCTGCGGCCATGAAGAGGACCGCCTTGAAAAAGGCGTGGGTCAACAGGTGGAACATCGCGCCGGTAACGGTGCCGGCGCCGACCGCCATGAACATGTAGCCGACCTGGCTCATCGTTGAATAGGCCAGCACGCGCTTGATTTCGCGCTGGGCCATGGCACAGGTTGCCGCGTAGAGTGCGGTCAGGGCGCCGACGGCGGTAATCGCCGTCATACCGACTGCGGAGAGCGAGACCAGGGGGAAAAACCGGCAGAGCAGGTAGACACCGGCTGTGACCATCGTCGCTGCATGGATCAGGGCCGAAACCGGGGTTGGCCCGGCCATGGCATCGGCCAGCCAGGTCATCAGCGGCAATTGCGCCGACTTGCCGCAGGCGCCGAGCAGCAGGAGCAGGCTCAGGGCAATTAACACGCCCGGTGAGATCGAGGTTGCCTGGGCGTTGATCTCGCTGATACTCAGGGTGCCGGTAACGGCGAAGAGCCAGAGCAGGGCGATACCGAGGAACACGTCGCCGACCCGGGTGACCAGGAAGGCCTTGGTGCCGGCCTTGGCATTCTCCAGCTTGCGATACCAGAAACCGATCAGGCCGTAGGAGCACAGACCTACGCCCTCCCAGCCGAGGAAAAGCACCAGCAGGTTATCGGCCAGGATGATCATCAGCATGGCAAAGACGAACAGGTTAAGCAGGCCGAAGAAGCGGGCATAATCGTCGTCTTCATGCATGTAACCAACGGCATAGAGATGGATCAGGCTGGCCACCCCGGTCACCATCAGGGTCATCGGCGCCGCCAGGCGGTCGAAATTCAGGGCAAAGGAGACGTCGACCGTCCCGCTGTTGAGCCAGGTGAAGAGGATCACCCTGGTCCCTTCGCCCTCGGCGTACCCCCAGAACAGCAGGGTCAGCAGAAATGCGCCGGCGACACCGGTCACCGCCATGATCTCGGCAAACAGGCGCGGCAAGCGCATGCCGAAGAGCATGTTGATGACTGCACAGCAGAGCGGCAGCAGAGGTATGAGGAAGAGTAGCGTCTCGCTCATCCGGACATCCCGTTGAATTCATCGGCGACCAGGCTACGCTTGCGTCGCCACAGATAAACCACCATGGCCAACGCCACGGCAACCTCCGCCGCGGTAATCGCCATGAGCAGAATCACGAACACCTGGCCGTCCACCTGCTGCCAGTAAGCCGAAGCGGCAACAAAGACCAGCGCAGCGGCATTGAGCATGATCTCCACACCGATCAGGATCATGATGACCTGGCGGCGCAGCAATACGCAGGTCAGGCCGAGGACGAAGAGCGCCGCGGCAAAGCTCAAGGCATGGCCGAAGGGAATCATCATTGTTCCTCTCCCTTCGACAGCGGGCGCCCGAGCATGTAGGCACCGATGGTGGCAAACAGCAGCTGGAACGAGACCATCTCCACCGCCAGCACGTACCGACCGAACAGCGCTTCACCAACCGCCTGCGGCGCCAGGTAGAAATCACCAATCTCTTTGCCCGCGGCCGGGTCCTGCATGATCAGCAGCACCGTGCAGACCATCAGGCTCGCCGACAGCAGCACCAGCGGCGCCCAACGCTGCCAGCCCGGCCCCTCCGGGGTTTCCTGTGGCGCCAGACCCAGCATCATGATGATAAAGAGAAACAGCACCATGATCGCCCCGGCGTAGACGATGATCTCCCAGGCGGCGACCAGCGGCGCGCCAAGCAGATAGAACATCAGTGCCAGGGCAAAGAAGCCGGCGACCAGGTAGATCACCGCGTGCACCGGATTGCGCCGCGTAATGCAGAGCAGGGTCGCTGCAAGCATGATGAAACCGAGTATGTAGAAAAGAACTGTTGTCATATTCCTGTTTGGCCACTAAGGCTCAAAGACACTAAGAGAAAACATAGATTGATTTACTTTGTGTCTTTGTGGCTGCTTCAAGGCATCAAGCTTTTCGGGTCCACCGGCCCATGTTCTTCTTCACCTTCTCCGCGCGCCTGGGCCACGCCGATTCCAGAATGCGCGTAGAAATTATATTCCGTGTCCTTGCCGCCGCCGTCGATCAGCAGGTCTGCCTTTTCGTAGACCAGATGCAAAACCTCGCGGTTGCAGATCTCGTAGTCCGGCGTGGTCTGGATCGCCAGGGTCGGACAAGCCTCGGTGCAGAGCCCGCAGAAGATACAGCGCGAGAAATTGATTCGGAACCAGGCCGCGTAGCGGCGACCGTCCTCGTCCTCTGCCGCCTGCATCGAGATGCAGTCAACCGGGCAGGCGGCGCTGCACAACTGACAAGCGACGCAGCGCTCACCACCGTCCGGGTCACGGGTCAGCACGATACGTGCCCGGTAGCGCGGCGGCGGCGTGCGCTTTTCTTCCGGATACTGGATCGTCACCGGCTTCTTGAAGAGATAGCCGAAGGTAATCCAGAAGGGTTGCAAGGTTCCTTTTATGTCACGCCATAGATTTCTCATAAATCCAAATCTTAACCAAATCGCCACAAGGGCTCAAAGGCACTGAGAGAAACAAACAACTTAAAGCTTTCCTTTGTGACTTAGTGTCCTGGTGGCAAATTCATCGCCACATTAGTTCAGCGCAAGCCTTATCGCCCCGCTCACCACCACGTTCAGCAGCGCCAGCGGAATCAGCACCTTCCAGCCGAAATGCATAAGCTGGTCGTAACGCGGTCTCGGCATGCTGCCGCGCATCCAGATAAAGACAAAGGCGACGAACAGCACCTTCATGATGAACCAGACCACCGGCGGCAGGAACGGCCCATGCCAGCCACCGAGGAAAAACACCGTGGTCATGGCGCCGATGACGATCAGGTTGATATATTCACCGACGAAGAAGAGGCCGAACCGCATACCGGAATATTCTGTGTGGAACCCGGCAACGATCTCGTTCTCCGCCTCCGGCATATCGAACGGGGTCCGCTTCGATTCCGCAGTGACGCTGATCATGAAGATGATAAAGGCCAGCGGATGCTGCAGCAGGTTCGGCCAGGTCGACTGGGCCATGACGATCTCGGTCAGCGAAAAAGATTTCGCGCTCATCACCACCGGCACCAGCGCCAGGCCGAGGGCCAGTTCGTAGGACAGCAGCTGCGCCAGGCCGCGCATGGCGCCGAGCAGGGAGTACTTCGAATTGGAGGCCCAGCCACCGAGCACCACGCCGTAGACTGCCAGCGAAGAGAGCCCGAAGATGTAAAGCAGGCCGATATTCAGGTCGCAGACCACCATAGGGATTTCGCGACCGAACAGGGTCAAGGGCGGGGCGAAAGGCACCACGGCAAAACTGAGCAGGGCGGTCAGGGCGGTCAACCCGGGAGCAAAGAGGAACACCCATTTATCGGCCCGGTCGGGGACAAAGTCCTCCTTGGTGAGCAGCTTGATGACGTCACAGAGCGGCTGGAGCATGCCGCCGGGACCGATCCGGTTCGGCCCGTAGCGCAGCTGCATGCGACCAAGGATCTTGCGCTCGGCCAGCACCAGGTAGGCCGCCATGGAAAGGACCACGCCAAAGATCAGGCCAAGCTTGACCAGGATCAGGGCCAGGCTGATAAGCATCTCATTCATGCCTTGACCTCCCTGTCCAGACGGCACTCACAGCTGCTGCCGGGGACCATCCCTTCGAGGGCGGTGTTCCAGAGCTGCGGGGCCAGGACCTGATCTTCAACCATGCCCGGATTGACGTGGACCGCAACCGAGCAGTGGCCGAAGTGCGTTGTCAGGCGGGCCCGCTCGCCTTCGGCCAGCCCCAGCCGGTTCGCCAGGGCCGGGTGCAGGAGAACGTAGGGCTGCGATGTCGTTGCTGCCAGTGGCGCCGAAAGGTGCGCCAGCCAGTGTGAACCGAGCCGGTCCGGGATCGCCAACAGGGTCAGGGCATCTGTTGCCGCATGCTGCAGGCCCTGCTCGGCAACCGGGGGCAGAGGTCCGCTCAACGGCACTCGCAGGCCTTCGGTTTCAGCTGCAACCTTTGCCAATGCCGCAAACCTCGCATCGGTCTTCGCAATGGTCTTCCGTACCTCGGCAAGCGCAGTTTCACGGCCAAGCAGGGAGGCCAGGAGCCACCAGTCCGCCTCAGGGGTCGAACCGGGCGTCTCCTGGAAAAATTCGCGGGGCGGATGACCGCCCTGGCCCGTTGCGCGGATCGGGGTGCCCGGATCAATCACCGGCAGAAAAGCCTGCAGGCGGCCTTCGTTGTTGACATAGCTGCCTGCCATCTCGGCATTGGCCCGTGCCGGCAGGAAAACATCGGCACGCTGCGCCGCCAGGGACGGGGTAGCGTCGATGCTGACCAGAAGTTCCAGGTGGCCGAGGGCGCTCTGCGCCCGCGACGGGTCCATTGCTTCACAGAAGGGGTCGCTGGACAGACAGACCAGGGCTTTGACCGTACCTTCCTGGATCGCATCGAGCAGCGAATCGAAAAGGGGTCCGTCGTCAGCCAGCAGGGCACCGCCCAGGCTGTTCGGCCCGGCCAGCAGGGTGATCACACCGACCTGGCGCTGGCCCGATGACCGTTGTTCCGCCGCCGAACAGAGAGCGTCAATTCCGTCACCACCCAGCAGATCAGCGCCGCCGATCAGGACCGGTCGCTCGGCCTGCTCCAACTGCTCAAACAACTCAGCGAGTTCCTGCTTGGCCTGGTCTTTAAAGGCGCCGGTATCGTTTTGCGCGATGGCCTGCAAAAGTTCCGGCAGGCGCTTCGCAGTGAGAGTCAGGTGGCTGGCTTTGCAGGGCAGCTCCACCGGCCGCGGGTCAATCACTATCACCTTGCCGCCGTTACGGACGGCCTGGCGCAAGGCCAAAGCAAGCACCGGGCCCTCGGCCAGGGGATCGACACCGACCAGGATCGCCAGATCGCATTGGCGCAGCTCTTCAAGGCTGCGCGCAGCTTCGCCAAGTCGCGCGGACAGGGTGCGTGCGGCACGGTCCCGTTCCCGGTGAGCTTCGTAAACCAGCTGGCCTGAACCGGTTGTCGCAGCCCAGTCACGCAACAGGGCGTTGGCTTCGAAGGAGGCGCGGGATGATCCGAGGAAGGCGACGCTGTTCGAACCATGTGTCTCGACGATCGCGGCAATCTTTTGCCGGGCTGCGATCAACGCTTCCTCAACAGCAACCGGCTGACCGTCAACGCGGGCCTGGCGCGGACGTTCGGGATGATTGACATGATCATAGCCGAACCGGCCCCGGTCACAGATGAAAAAGCCGTTGGTTGCGCGGTTGATTCCCGCCCTGACCCGCTGCACTTCACGGTAACGCCCGCCCGGTACCGTGGCACAACCGAGGCTGCAGTGCGGGCAGATCGACGGCGCCTCCTGGAGATCCCAGAGGCGCGTCTTGAAGCGGAACGGTTTGCTGGTCAGCACCCCGGTCGGACAGACGTCGATGATGTTGCCGGAAAAGGGGCTCTCCAGCTTGCCGTCCTGGAGGCGGCCATAAAAGACCCGGTTGCGCGAACCGAAGACGCCGTAGTCGCTCCCACCACAATAGTCACGATAGGTACGTACACAGCGGTAGCAGGTAATGCAACGGTTCATCTCCTGCTGCACGAAAGGGCCAAGGTTCTGGTTGGTAAAGGTCGCCTTCTTGCCACGGTAGCGGCGCATGCCGTGACCACCAGCAACGGTCATCTCCTGCAGCTGACATTCGCCGCCTTCGTCACAGACCGGACAATCGTGGGGGTGATTGGTCATCGCCCACTCGATGACATGCTCGCGCAACTCCACCGCAGCCGGGTCCGTGGACGAGACCACCATGCCCTCCTGGGCCTTGACCATGCACGCCATCTGCAACCCCTTGACCGGACCGTCGAGGAACGTCATGGCACAGAGACGACAGGAGCCGACCGCTCCCAGCGCTTCGTGGTAGCAGAAGTGCGGAATGACGATATCAAGCGCACGCGCCGCCTCGAGGACATTAGTCCCCTCGGGCACGGTCACTTCAAGATTGTCGATGGTCAGTTTCGGCATAAATTCAGTTGCTGGTGGCTAGGGGCTGGAGACTGGCAAAAGCTATTAACATTTCTAGCCTCTAGCCTCCAGACCCCGTCTACCGGTTAAAAGGGCATTTGCCCCGCTTGATGTGATCTATAATTTCATCTTCAAACAGTCGCAGCAACGCCTCGACCGGACCCATGGCGCCCTCGGCCAGGGCACAGAAGGAGCGGCCTCTGATATTGCGCACCTGGTCTTTGAGCATCGCCAGGTCATCCATCGTCGCCTGACCGAATTCGATCCGGTCGAGCAGCCAGGAGATGGTCGCCAGGCCGTCGCGGCAGGGTGTACACCAGCCGCAGCTCTCACGGGCGAAGAACTGGTTGAGGTTGCGGGTCACCGCCACCATGCAGGTATCTTCATCAAAGACCGTGACACCCGCCGTACCGAGCCGGCTCTTGACCACTTCGAGCGGATTGAAGTCCATCATCAGGTCAAGATGCTCGGCGGTCAGGTAGGGCGTCGATGCCCCGCCCGGCAGGCATGCCTTGAATTTTTTGCCACCGCGCACACCGCCGCCGACTTCTTCCACCACCTCGCGCAAAGTGATACCGAGTGGCAGCTCGAAACATTCCGGCCGGTTCAGGTGGCCGGACAGGCCGAACAGCTTGGTGCCGGCACTCTCCGGGTTAAGCGCCAGGTCATGGAACCACATGACGCCGTTGGCCAGGATATGCGGCACGTTGGCAAGGGTCTCGACATTGTTGACGTTGGTTGGCTTGCCGAACAGGCCGCGCTGGGCCGGAAAAGGCGGCTTGGAACGCGGATTCGGGCGACGACCCTCGAGGCCGTTGAGCAGGGCGGTTTCCTCACCGAGGATGTAGCGCCCGGCGCTGCGGTGCACGTGCAGTTCGACATCGAAGCCGGAGCCGAGAATATTCTTGCCCAGGTAGCCGGCGGCGACGGCCTCCTCGATGGCCCGCTCGACCCGCTGCGAGCAATCCTCGTAGGCGTAGCGCAGGAAGATATAGCCGACCGGCGTCTGCATTGCGTAAGCCGCAATCGCCATCCCCTCGACCAGCTGGTGCGGATCGGCTAGCAGCAGCTGACGATCCTTGTAGGTGCCCGGCTCCATCTCGTCACCGTTGCAGACCAGGTACTTTTCCCCCGGCGCGTCAGCCGGGAAGAACGACCACTTGATACCGGTCGGAAAGCCCGCGCCCCCTCGGCCGCGCAGCGCGGACGCCTTGATCACGTCGCAAACTTGCGAGGGCTGCATCTTCAGAGCATCTTGCAGCCCCTGGTAGCCGCCGCTCTTTATGTACTCGGGAAGCAGCACCGTTTCTCCGGGGCGACGATTTTTGAAAAGGACCTGCGGATAGGTGCTCATCCCTGCACCTCCGCACGCACATCTGCCAGAATCCGGTCGATCTTCTCCGGGGTCAGGTGGCCATGGGTAGTCAGGCCGATCATCATCGCCGGGGCCTCGCCGCAAGCACCGAGGCAGCAGGTCGGCAGCAGGGTAAACATGCCATCAGCGGTGGTTTCACCCAGGCCGATACCGAGGCTCTTCTGCAGATGTTCGGCAATCATCTCGGCGCCGGTCGCCCAGCAGCAGATCGAATCACAGACATGGATGACCCGGCGGCCCACTTCCCGCCGGAAAATTTTATCGTAGAAGGTCGCCAATTCTTCCACTTCGATCGGCAGGATTCCGAGGGTCTCGGCGGTCAGCAGGACCCCATCATCAGGCACCCAGCCATGATGCGACTGGATCGCCCGCAACAGGTCTATGATCAGCTCATGGGGATGTGCAATCGCATCGGCCCTGGCCTTGAAGCTGTCGATCTGCTGTTGTGGAAGAAGTTCTGTCATAACCCTGAAATCAATCCGCCACTAAGGCACGAAGGCGCCAAGAAAAGAATAGAGAGCTTTTCGTGTCTTCGTGTCTCTGTGGCAAAAGTGATCATCGATCTAAATCCGCCAAAATAAAATCGATTGCCCCGAGCACCATGATCAGGTCGGAGATCATCCAGCCTTTGGTCATCTTCGGGAAGACCTGCATGTGGGCAAAGCTCGGCGTACGGATCCGCAGCCGGTACGGTGTGTTGCCGCCGTCGCTGACAACATAGTAGCCACACTCACCCTTGCTCGACTCGATACCGCGATAGCATTCGCCGCGCGGCGGTGTCATGCCTCGCGTCACGTTCATGAAGTGGTGGATCAGCGTCTCGATATCCTTCTTGCCGGCCTCCCGTTCCGGGTAAACATAACGGCAATCGCGACTCACATAATCGCCGACCGGCATATCGGCTGCAGCCTGTTTGACGATGCGCAGGCTCTGGCGCATCTCCTCAAGCCGCACCAGGTAGCGGGCGAAGCTGCAGCCACCCGAAGCCGTTGGGATATCAAAGTCAAAACGCTCGTAACCGGAATAGGGCATCTTCTTGCGCAGATCCCATTCCAGGCCGCAGGCACGCAGGTTGGGCCCGGACATCCCCCAGTCGATCGCTTCGTCGAGGGAGGTGACACCGATCCCTTCTGTGCGTGCGCGGAAGATCGGGCCGTCGGTCAACATGCGGTCGAATTCGTCGATTCGTTTATCGAAATCGCGGGTGAAGATCTCCACCGTTTTCTGCCAGCCCTCGGGCAGATCCATCGGCAGACCACCGATCCGGAACCAGGACGGGTGCATACGGCCGCCGGTCACCTGTTCGATGATATCGAAGATCTTCTCGCGCGATTCGAACGCGTAGAAGACCGGCGTCATAGCACCAACGTCGTGGGCGAAGGTGCCGAGCCAGACCAGGTGGCTGGCAAGGCGGAAAAGTTCACAAAGCATGACCCGGATAACCTGGGCGCGCTCCGGGACCTCGACACCGAGCATCGTCTCGAGCGGCAGCAGGTAGGCCAGGTTGTTCTGCACCCCGGAGAGATAGTCGATACGATCAGTGTAGGGGATGTACTGGTTCCAGTTCTGGCGCTCGGCAATCTTCTCGGCGCCGCGATGATGATAGCCGAGATCGACGTCGACATCCTCGACCTCTTCACCATTCAACTTGGCGACCAGGCGCAGGACACCGTGGGTGCCGGGATGATGAGGGCCGAGGTTGAGGATCATCGTCTCGTCATCGACACGCTCCATCTCCTTGCCACCGAAGAAACTCTCCGCGTCGCGCGGCACCATCCGCATAGCGGCTTCCGGCGTAAAAGGGTCCATCTCGGTGGCGCGGCAGACGTGCTCCTTGCGCAAGGGGTGACCCTGCCAGTCGTGGGCCATGAGGATGCGGCGCAGGTCAGGATGGCCCTTGAAATCGATGCCGAACATATCGAAGACTTCGCGCTCGTACCAGTTGGCCGTGGTCCAGACGTTGGTCAACGTCGGTGCCGACGGCATCTCGCCATACAGCGGCACCTTGACCCGTACGTAACCGGGGTCATCGTAGGACATCAGATGGTAAACCAGGGTGAAGTCGTGGTCCGGGCGTTGGTCGCGGGCGCGCTCGTCGATTGCGGTCAGGTCTTCGAGTCGGCGGAATTTCTTCGGCGCCTGCTCCTTGAGGAAGCCCAGCAGGTCGGTGGCCGTCTCTGCATCGGTCCAGAAGGTCGGCATGTCGACGCCCTTGGCGTCTTCACGCACCTTCTCGCCGAATCGCTCGTACAGTGCCTTGTGCAGATCGGGCGTCGATTCGACAAACTCGACCCGCGGCTGCACCGGGCGCCACATCCCCGCAGAGCGGTTGCCCCAGAAGTGGGGTGCCTGCGTGGAAGTGCCGCGATTCGGGCTGTTGCCGAAACCGGGGCCGCGCGTATCACGACTCTTGCTGACACCGTCGACCAGCATCGGTCGCGTGGTGCCCTCGCTGCCGCCCTGCATGCCGAGTACGCGGCGGGCAGGACTCTCCTCTTTGGCAATCTTCTCCTGCAGCAGCATCAACCCCTGCAGAAAAGCTTCCGGTCGCGGCGGGCAGCCGGGAATGTAGACGTCGACCGGCAGAATCTGGTTGACCCCCTGCATGACGCTGTAGACATCGTACATGCCGCCGGAATTGGCACAGCTACCCATCGCCATGACCCACTTCGGGTTGGCCATCTGCTCATAAACGCGCAGAATGCTTGCGCCCATCTTTTTAAAGGGTGTTCCGGAGATGATCATCAGGTCGGCTTCGCGCGGCGTGCTGCGCAGCACTTCAGCACCGAAACGAGCCAGGTCGAAGCGTGGCGTCATGCTGGTCATCATCTCGACGAAACAGCAGGACAGCCCGAAGAACATCGGCCAGAGGCTGTTTTTGCGACCCCAGTTGATGGCATCGTCCAGGGTGGTCAGGACCACGTTGGGCGGCAGCTGTTCACTCACGAAGCTCTCCGTTCCGCATTGCGGCTTTCACGCTGCGCCCGCGGGCCCCATTCGAGACCGCCGGTCTTCCAGAGGTGGACCAGGCCGAGGAAAAGGATAAAGATGAAGAAGCAGACGTGAGCGAACCCGGACCAGCCAAGCCGGTCGTAAGCAACCGCCCATGAGGCGACAAAGATCACCTCAACGTCGAAAATGATGAAGAAGATTGCAACCAGATAAAAAGGCACAGGCCCTTTCAGCCGTGCGTTATCAAGCGGCAGGATACCCGATTCGTATGGTTCCTGTTTTTGCCGGGAACGGGTTTTGTGACCCAGGCCCCAGGAGAGCAACAACAGGACCGCAACCAGGAAGATGGCAATCCCGATGTAGATTCCCAGTGCCAGATAGGACTCGAAATCCGGTTGTGCAGCAATCAGTTTTATCGAGGTATTGACTGGTGACATAACCACTAAAAGGTTCAGTTGAAAATTGAGTCAAGCCCGTATCTGTTTGACGACAAAGTACCACCAAAGACTAGCATAAAAACCGACCACGTCTATCGATTGAAATACCCGTTTCTACCCGTCTCGATCGCCGCCCTGGCCAACGCATCGCAGCGTTCGTTTTCGGCGTGACCATCGTGACCGCGCACCCAGTGCCATTCAACCTGGTGCTGTTCGGCCACCTCAAGCAGGCGTTCCCAGAGGTCGCGGTTGGCAACCGGCTTCTTCTGGGTGTTCTTCCAGCCACGCTTGACCCAGCCATCGATCCATTCGGTCATGCCCTTTTTGACGTATTCCGAGTCAGTGGTGACCCTGACCCGGCACGGCCTTGTCAAGGCCTCAAGCCCGGCAATCGCACCGATCAGCTCCATGCGATTGTTGGTCGTCTCCGGATCGTAGCCCGAGAGTTCTTTCTCCTGCCCGCCGAAACGTAGAATCGTACCCCAGCCTCCGGGCCCCGGGTTGCCGGAGCAGGCGCCGTCGGAGAAGATCTCCACTAAAAGGCTCTCTGTGTCATTCATGCCGTTACGCTTCTAGTTCCGTACGGTTAAAAACTTCGCCATTCTAGCACAGCGCGACAGCCAAAATCAGCCCTCTAGATTCAGTATGCAAATTAAAAACCTTTCAATGCAAAATGTCGTTCGAAGAAAAAACGGCTCTCCCGTTTTCACGGTTGAGCCGGCATCCTTGACGTAGCGCTGATCATACTCACCCGCCCGGGCATTATTGCCGGGCTGGCCGGCGATAAATTAGCCACCGTCATAGTTCAAGTCAACCGATAGTTGTTTAAAGTTACTGCCGATCTGCAGTTAAGCCGAGCCTACTCCTCGTCCCAGAAACAGACCAGCTGTTGCGCAACCACATCGGCCAACAGCATAAGGTTCTGCTTTTGCAGTTCAACAACCTTGACCACCGGCTTGAAATGGCTGCTGCCCGGCATCAATTTCTCCAGGGCATTGCTGCTCTGGTAAATCCAGTCACTGTTCAGGGTGCAGGGGAAGGTATCCGGGAACAGCGCCAGATAGAAAATATCGGCCTCTACAAGATCTTGAAAAAAATGTGAGCCGAAAGAAAGCTCCGGCATCACTTCCCCCTCCGGGAAAGCCATTTCACCAATAGCGGCCATATTGTTGATTTCCGAGAACTTGACCGGAACCCCCAGTGACGGCGTCGAGGTGCCCCAGCGACCCGGACCCAGCAGGAGGGTCGGGTGTTGCTCACGATCCTTGATGCACCGGTTCAGGCGACCGACCAGGCGTGCGACTTCGTATTTATCAGAAAGGGATAGTTGCGAATAACGCTGCGCATCGACCCAGATCAGCCGTTTGATCTGCAGGGCCGTGTTGCCGCCCATGAAACCGCCTTCCGCCTTGAAAAAGGTTTTCTCCGTGGCGATCCCTTCGGGGATACTGACCCGCTTCTTTAAACCTTTCGTCTGTAGCGGGCGGCATTGCAAGAGGTTGATCCTGACCGTTTCATCAGCATTGCGGTTGACGGTGAATTCTATGTCGACAGGATACTGGTAGGCTCTTTCAAGGGTTTTCAAAAGCTTTTGCATCCTTTGAGGAAAATCGGTTCTGGTCAGCAGGTGTTCGAAGGTGAGCACCCAGACATCCTGAGCAGGCTTGCCGCGCTCACGCAGCCGGTTCATGGTTTCCCGGTCAAGCACACCATATTGATCGAGGTTGAGATCGATTCCTTCCTCGATCAGCCGGAAAAGCGACTGCGACTGCAGGTCGTTATCGTTGATGTTAACCAGGTCGATATCTTTCTGCGAGAAACGACGGATATCTTCGTGCCCTTTCAAGGGCAGCTTCATGGGTTCGTCAAGCGCCACGATTCGTGGGTAGTCACCTTCTACTCGGTCGACAGCGCGCGTGCCAAGACCAAGCACCAGACGCAGCATCCCGGCCTTCGGATCCATCTGCTTGTCCCAGACAAAGGTGTTGTAGGAGATTCCCACCCCTGCCAGCTCCGGGAAGTAATACTGCTGATGGTAAGAACCGGACACTCTCTGCACGAGCAGACCCATCTGCTCCACCTGCTGATCAAGGCCACGCTGCCTGCGGTAAGTCAGCGCATCCTCGCTCATGGTACTGGAAAAGATTTTGCGTACGGCATCCTCAAAGGCATTGTAGCGATCTTCGGGTGAGCCCTGGTTGGCACAGAAGAAGCTGTCATATTTGCCGGCAAAAGCACTGCCAAAACTATCTTCCAGCAGGGAGCTGGAGCGCACGATGATCGGATACTGGCCATAATAATCGAGCATGCTCTGGAAATCTTCACGTAGCTGTTCCGGAAATGAGCCGGTCAGCATTTTCTCGTGCAACTCCGCACCCGCCCTGAAATAACCTTCCGGGGTTTTTTGTGCGGCGTAGAGCTCCCACCAGCCGTTGTTGACAATATAGGAGTAGTAAACATTCGAGCCGACAAAGAAGGAGTCGTGCTGTTCCAGTTGATCTTTCCAGTCAGCATCGGCTTGTGCTTCGAGAATGCGGCGGGCCAGCAGCATGCCGACGGCCTTGCCGCCGATAAAGCCGGTGCCAATCATACGGGCTTTGTAGGAAAGCAAAGCACTCAAAGAAAAGAACTGTCTGGCCAGGGCCAGGATATTATCCTCACGACCAATCAAGTGTCGGCACAGATGATCTACCATTTTCTTCTGCTCTGCAGGAGGAACCCCCTCGGCATTCAAATCCTCGGCTTGCAGAAACAACCGGTGCCAATGATCAAGGCGGCGATTGCCGGCGGCCTGGTCCTGGCTATAGGCTCCAGCGAGCAGGTTTGTCGCTTCAGAACTGTTGGCCAAGGGGATGAAACTTTCACCTGACTGGCGATGGGGGAGAAACATGGTTGGTGAATGCCGCTCCCAGACTTTCAGAGGATGAACGAACAGTTGCCCTTCGCGGTTGTGCAGTTCCAGAAAAACCTGGGTGGTTTCACGGATGCGGGCAATCGTTTTATGGGCGTGGCGGTTACGCAGCAGCGCGAAATAGGCGACCGTGTCGAGACGAAACAGGTAGGGGCAGGTCACCTGGAAAAAGTTCGCGATCATGTGATCGGTGGCCCAGGCTGACAAAAGCTCGGACAGGCAATCAAACACGTAGAAGGCGCCAACGCCCTTTTCGGTGGCCGTTGCATGAATTTCACAGGCGAAAGGTTCAAACCCTTGGCGAGGATCGAGCTCAATAGTCTCGACTCCCATGTCCGCACTTACAACCGGAGGGTGTTGGCCGAAACGGAAGTAGATCACCTTGCGTCGGTCTGCCAAGGCCTGCTTGACATAGGGTTGCACGAAATACCGGTAATCTTCGATAGTGTCGACTTTCCAGACCACATTATCGCCGATTCGCAAACCATCGAGGATATCATCAAGGCCCCTGAATCCGGTCGTCACCCACCTGTCGTTCATGGCTGTCCCCTCTGCGTTCCCCATATGTTTGCTATATGATCACAATCCTGTTGCCAGTTCTTTCAATTATACAGGGCCGGCAGGAAACCTGCCGGCCCATCTGTCCAGTCTATGGTTTAAACAACACCGAGGGCAACCATGGCGTTAGCGACGCGGATGAAACCGGCGATGTTTGCCCCGTTCACATAGTTTCCGGGGGTCCCGTACTCTATGGCAGTATCGTAACAGAGTTCATGAATGTTGCGCATGATCTCCTGCAGGCGTTTTTCGGTGTACTCGAAAGTCCAGGAATCGCGCTGGGCATTCTGCTGCATCTCCAGAGCCGAAGTCGCAACCCCCCCGGCATTGGCCGCCTTACCCGGTCCGTATGCAATCTGTGCGTCAAGGAAAACCTTGACGCCTTCCGGGGTGGTCGGCATGTTAGCGCCTTCACCCACGGCAATACAGCCATTCTTGACCAGCATCGCTGCATCTGCCCCATTAATCTCGTTCTGGGTTGCCGAAGGCATCGCGACCTGGCAGGGGATCTCCCAGATGTTACCCTTGGCAACGTACTTGGCGTGCTTGCGGTACTGAGTGTAATCCTTGATCCTGCGGCGTTCAATCTCTTTCAGCTGCTGCAGCAACTGCAGATCAATGCCTTTTGCGTCATAAATATAGCCGTTGGAGTCAGAGCAGGTCACAACCTTGCCGCCGAGCTGGTGAATCTTCTCGATCGTGTAGATCGCAACGTTCCCCGAGCCGGAGACCGAACAGGTCTTGCCTTCGAAGTTGTCCTTGCGGGCCTTAAGCATTTCGTCGACAAAGAAGGTTGCCCCGTATCCGGTCGCTTCGGTCCGCACCAGCGAACCGCCCCAGTCGAGTCCTTTGCCGGTCAGTACGCCTGCTTCCCACCGGTTGGTGATCCGTTTGTACTGACCGAACATGAAGCCGATTTCGCGGCCACCGACACCGATGTCACCGGCAGGAACATCCTTATGCTCACCGATATGCCGATAAAGTTCAGTCATGAAACTCTGGCAAAAGCTCATGATCTCGTCGTCCGACTTGCCCTTTGGATCGAAGTCGGAACCACCTTTGCCGCCGCCGATCGGCAGCCCGGTCAGGGCATTCTTGAAAATCTGTTCAAAACCAAGGAACTTGATGATGCCGAGATAAACCGAAGGATGGAAACGCAGCCCCCCTTTGTATGGACCAAGGGCACTGTTGAACTCAACGCGGAACCCCCGGTTGATCTGCACTGTTCCGTTGTCGTCACGCCACGGCACCCGGAAGATAATCTGCCTCTCAGGCTCGCAAATCCGCTCAATAATCTTATGATGAGCAAACTCGGGGTGTTTGACCAGAACCGGTCCGAGAGATTCGAGAACTTCCCGAACAGCCTGGTGAAATTCGGTTTCACCAGGATTGCGTGCCAGGACTTCCTGATAGATAGGTTCAACCTTTTCATCCATTGCAGCCATGTGTGCCTCCTTTTTAATCACTGTTTTGTATAATATTTATGCAGAGGCCTCTTTATAGCCGAAAGAGTGTTCGCATTCAAGCGAAAAAAGTGATGTGCTTAAACTTTGGGCGGGGTGGCGTTTAATAGGGTTGCGGGATTCTGGAAACAGGGCGAGGACGACTGTGACAGGAGTTATTCGTTGAAGTTCAACAGGAAAACAACCTTGTCGAATGTGTAAAAATCAAGGTTCGAGCGGGTCTCATCATAGCGCAGCTCCAATTCCGGCACGTAACCGAACACCTTGAAGCTCTCTTTGTTGAGCTTCAGCCCTGCAGTTATTCTCGTGTCGCGACGGGTGTCACCGAAAAACGGGTCGTCGGCTTCATAGATCCTCCGGCCGACCGAGGCATACGGCTTCAAGCCCCAGTCCTGGAACAGGGCAAAGCCCAGCCCCAGGCCAAGCTCGCCGCCATAATAGGCATAAGCTTTTTCATCGGCAATCGATTTTTCCAGGTAGAGGGTTCCGGAGACGCGGATCTTCTCCGTCAGCGGTCGATTGGCGACGGTCGCCAGGGACAGGTTCGTCGCATCATACTGGCCCGCATCCGGGACCCGCAGCTGGCCGACCTTGAGTTCTGTGTTGGACCGGAACTGCAAGACCGGGTCCGGATTGTAGATGAAGCCGAGGTAGGGGAATTCGTAGAGATGGTCGCCGCCGTAATAAGATTCTTCGAGCCCGGCCCGCAATTTGAACTTCGGCAGCGCCCGCATCGATATGAACAGGCCGAGGTCAGCGGTCCAGCGATCGAACTGGGAGCTGGGGAAATCCGAGTAGTGGGCATTCAGGTAGCCGGTCAACCAGCCGCTTTTGGTCATCACCCTCGCCGCGTTGAGCGTATACCTGACGCCGGTGACTTCCTTGTTGTCTTCCGGTTCAACAACTCTGAGGGGCTGGCCGGCGACCTTGACCTCCTTGCTGTCGGTGAAGTTCCGCGGGTTGTTGTCGCTGATCAGCGAGAAGCCGAACCTGAGATAGCCCAGCGCGGCATCGATGGCCTCGAGGTATGCCCGGATGTTCTCCTGGACGGTCCAGGGGATATCCGGCCGGGCGAGGATGTCGTTGAACACCTCCGCAGCCTCCTGATACCGGCGATCCAGGAACAGGGCTCGAGCCAGTTCGAGTTGAATGCGCGGGCCGGGCGATTGTTTGGCCAGGGACGAGAAGATTTTGACTGCCGACGGGTAATTGCCTTGCTGGGTTTCATGCAAACCGATCCGGAACAGGATCTCGAGCGGATCGCTGATGCTTGTGGTGATAGTGACTTCGGTGCCATCTGGTGCGGGGGTGGCGTAAGACCGGCAGCTGCCGGCCACGCTAAGAACCAGTGCCAGGCCGCAGCAGACAGAGAGAAACAACCAGGACTTCAATAGCCTAAGGCACACTACTAGCGTGCTGCCCCGTAGGCTCCGGAATAGTGTTCCAGCGAATTATCTCCGGTCAGCGAGAAGACGCCGCCCAACTCTTGTGCGGCAGGGCCGTAAAACTGTCCCGTCGATGTCCCAGTCATGCCGCCGGTCGCACCGTTAGCGGTGATGTTCCCACTAAACGAATTGACACCATCGACATAAGTCAAGGTGCCCGTTACATCCAGGGTGGGGGGAGGGCCGTTTGTCCAGGGGTCACCGGTTTCAATGTTGGTCAGGGTTGTGCCGTGGGTATTCAATACCATTGACAGACCTTCAAAGTCGACACCTACAGTGACGGTACTCTGGGTCAGGTAGGCGGACGTTCCATCGCTGGTTGTATAGATGCCGGCGCTGTGCCCGGTAAAAGGTACCACCTCGCCTATTACCCCTACCGGAATTGCACCGCCCGGGGTGGGCGTGCCGAAGGAAAGCGCCCCGACGGCGCCGGCGGCGATCGGCCGAGCATCTGCCCATGCGCCGAAGGTCTGGTATTCCCATGGGTCTGCGGCGGCATTCAGGGGATTGTAGAAAACACCAAACTTTAACACGTTCGCGTCTCCGGCGAGGACCAACGGCCCACCATCGCTGATGATATCGCCAGCCGTCTCGTCCCATGACAGGGCAATACGTGGCGTTGCGATGTCAATGCGCTCGATCGACCCGTTGGCTCGATATGTGATTGTGGCCGTGACGTTTGCCGTGTTGAACTCGTCGACGGTGATGTCGAAAGGGGGATTACCGGCAACTAGTTCGTATACAGTGTCCTGTGAAAGGCCGGTCAATGCGAGTTTCACCGGGGGATTGACTGCAGCCCAGTCGGTGAAGATTGTCGTCGTAAGACCACCGCCACCGCCACCGCCACCACCGCCACCACAACCGAACAGTGTCGCGACAAGGCACATGCAGAAACACTTCAACCATAGATTTTTCATTTTTCCCTCCATTAGGAGCGGCAATCATTCTAGCGAGAAAGCCCGAAAGGCCTTTTCACACAAACATGAGATTAATTAACCTCGATTTATATTATCCTGTTTCAAGCCTCTTGAAAACAGTTGATTGAGTTTTTATACAAAGGGTTACATCTTTTACGCCAATGACGTCTCCACTAAGACGCCCAAAGGAAAAAGCCTCTTCCAAGAAACTTGGAAGAGGCTTTCATCAATTTGGCGTCCCCAGGGGGATTCTCCCACTACGTCGATCGCGAAAACGCTCTCTCCTGCGTCGGCTCCCCTCCGCTCACTCCTCCTGCCACTGGCAGCGTTCGCTCCGCTTCTCATCTCCCTATCGCGGAGACACAAAAACCCCGCCGCAAAAGCGACGGGGTTTAATTGTTGGCGTCCCCAGGGGGATTCGAACCCCCGTCGCCGGCGTGAAAGGCCGGTGTCCTGGGCCAGGCTAGACGATAGGGACTTGATATCTCAAGGACCTAGCAGGAAAGGCTCCTGCAACGTACGACGCTTTGAAAATGGTGTGCCGCGTAGGGATCGAACCTACGACCATCTGATTAAAAGTCAGATGCTCTACCAACTGAGCTAGCGGCACACAGAAGGCGTCTTATAAACTGACCCGGACTTGCTTGTCAACCCCTTTTTTCCGGGGGGTTTCTTTCTCTTCGGCTTACTGGGCCTGCAGTTTCTGCTTGGCTTTAGCGGCCTCGTCGGAGAGCGGGAAACGCTCAACCACCCGTTGCAGCAGCAGCTTGGCGGTCGCCTGATCACCGGTGGACTCAAAGGCCAGAGCCTGTTTGAGCATGGCCGAAGCGACCTTCGGGTGATCACCGTACTTCTGGATGATCTCTTCGAACTTCAGGATTGCCTGTTCGTAGTTCTTTTCAGCGTAGTAGGTTTCACCGACCCAGTAGGCAGCATTCACAGCCAGGTCATGATCCGGATAGCGCTTGAGAAACGTCTCCATCAGTTCGCGCCCGGCAGTGAAATCCTGGTTTTCACGAATCATTTTCAGGGCCCGGTCGTAAAGTTCCGGGGCGCTTTCACCGGTCGGGGTTGGCCGCGTCGTTGCGACAGAGACCGTCGGCTTGGTTGCCGGCGGTGGATTTACGCCTGGGGACGTCGAAGTCCCCGATGGTGCAGACATAGCAACCTTGCTGTCGGCTTCAAGTTGCGCCAGGCGCTTCTCATGGTCGGTTACCTGCAGGTTCAACTCGTCGCGCAGCAGGGACAGGTCCTGGCGGAAGTCATCGTTGATCCGTTCCTGGTCACCGGTGCGACCCTGCATCGACTGTAGGTCAACTCGCACACCGTCGAGTTCGGCCTGGAAATCGGCCTGGTTGCCAGCAAGCGTTTCAACATGGGCCCGGACGCCGCCCGATGTGTCATCCTGCAGCTCCTTGACCGCCCGTTCGGCTTCACCGAGTCGACGTTTCATCTCCAGAAGATCGCGCTGCATCTGCAGATCCTGCTGTGTCACCACGCAACTACTCAGCAAGAGTCCGGCAAACAAAAGGGCCAGGCTACGAACTTGCAACATCAACATGCTCCCTGATCGACGCATTAAGCGTCGTTACGTATTTAGTGAACGGCCTTGAATTCTGCGCGACGATTCTTTGCCCATGCGGCCTCGTTGGAGCCCATGACGGCAGGCTTCTCTTCACCATAGGAGATAACCGAAAGCTGTTTGGCGCTGACCCCAAGAGAGACCAGGTAGTTTTTGGCGGCCAGGGCGCGGCTTTCGCCGAGAGCCAGGTTGTATTCATCGGAACCGCGCTCGTCGCAGTGACCTTCGACGACAACCTGGGTGCCGCTGTTGGTCTTCAGATATGCGGCGTTGTCAGCAAGGGTCTTGCGCGCTTCGGCAGAAAGGGTGAACTGATCAAAATCAAAATAGATGCTCTCCATGTTGGCCATGTGGGCATGGGTCGGTACCGCCTCTTCCTTCATGGTCTCTTCAGCGGCGCCAGTAGCAGGTTTTACATCAGCCTGCTGGCTCATATCGGACTGACCGACCGCATCCTGTGAGGCAGGTGGGGTCGTGGAGCAACCGATCATACCACTGACGAGAAATAGAACGACGAGGGCAACTTTGATAAAATGGCTTACTTTCATTTGTACACTCCTTAGCTGGACAGGGTTCATAGCATCTCAAACTCGGCGTGAGAAGAGGCATTATAGCGGTCTGTTACAGAAATAACAACTATCAGTTACCAGCGCGGCGACCAGGCTGGATGACGGCTGTCGCTTGCCAGGCTTGTCAATCTGCGCGAACCGGTACCGTCGGCCCGCATGACATAGATCGCCCGTTTGCCGTCCTTGTCCCATGAATAGACGATAAAGCGTCCGTCAGGGCTCCAGCGCGGGTGCTCACTGTTGCCGGGACCGAAGGTCAGGCGGCGCTCTTCTGTTCCGTCGATGTTGATAGTGTAGATATCAAAGCGACCGCCTTCCTGGCGCGTGAAGGCGATGCGGTCACCTTTCGGGCCCCAGGCCGGGGTCGCATTGTACTTGCCTTGAGTGGTCAGGCGAACCGTCTTGCCGGTAAAGATGTCGGCAATAAAAACATGCGGGTTGCCCTGGCGGTTCGAGACAAAAGTGATCCTGTCGCCAGCAGGGCTCCAGGAAGGGTCGCTGTCGATACCCCAATTGTCGGTAATGCGTTTCCGAATCCGGCCGCTGGTGCTGATCAGGTAGATTTCCGGGTTGCCATCCTTGGAAAGGGTCAAAGCGACTTCCCGCTCGTCCGGGGACATGCGGCCGGCGACGTTGAGCCCCGGTTTATAGGAGAGCTTTGCTTCCTTGCCGGTGTAGATCTCCTTGCGGTAGAGGTCCGGGTTGTTGGCCCGGTAGGAGGTGAACAGGATCTCTTTACCGCGCGGTGAGAAATCGGGGTTGAGCACGATTGAACGGTGGTTGGTGAGGCGCAACGGTCGTTTGCCGTCAACGTCCATCAGCCAGAGCTCCTTGTCGCCGGTCTGGTCGGAAATATAGGCGATCCGTGAACTGAACGGGCCCTCCTCGCCGGTTAGTTCCTTGAGAACCAGGTCGGCAAAGGCGTGAGCCATGCGCCGGACATCTTTCACCTGACCGACATAGCGGCGACCGGTTAGCAGACGGCGGTTGACCACATCAAAAAGCCGCCCTTCGACCACCAGGTTGTCACCGTCGAGGCGATAGGTGCCCTTGATCAGCGTTTCAGCGCCAAGCAGCCGCCACTGGGGAAAATTGACCTGGTTGCTGAACAACCCGATCCGGCCGGCATCATCAAGAAAAGACTGCGGATCAACAAAACGAAACAGCCCGGAGAGATCCAGGTCGGCGAACAAGACCTCGTTGAACTCATCCGCAAGCCGATCCGACCGGACGCCTTCGTCGGGTAGAAATTTTGTCAGCCCGAGCGGAATCGACTGCTCGCCTGGCGATGATATCTCGATCTCCGTGGCGGCCAATGCGGTGTGGGGCAGGGCCAGGCAGAGCAATACAGCGACCAGCCAACGCAACAACATCTTTTATCTCCTTGTCGCAGCCATTTCCTTGAGGTTGAAAATCACCACCAGCTCAAGATCTTTCGGCAGCGGTTGCGGTAATTGCTGCGATTTGATAATGGCTTTTTTCAATGAGTCGTCAAACTGCGGGTTCCCCGAAGGGGTTTCGATACGAAAACTCTTGAGCCGACCGTCTGCTGCGTAGAGCAGCTTGGCCCTTGCCTCAATATTGGCGAGACGCGACTGGTCGAGCAAGTAGGGCGAGAGAGCCCAGTTCTGCTGGATAAAGGCCTGGACAAAAGCCAATGCGCTGACACCGACCTCGTCCCCCGTGCCGTCCGGCATGCCGACCGGCACGTCAGCTGAGACCGTCGCGGCGGCCCCGGCAGATTCCCGCAGTTGGGCGAGCTTGTCTTTCAGGGCGTCGCGTTCTGCTTCCCGTTCCTGGCGCTGACGAATTTCGTCGATGGCGCTCTGCACTTTCTTTTCCTGGCGCTGGTCCGGTTTCGGAACCGGCTTCGGTTTGGCGGTCCTTGCCGGCTTGGCCAGTGGTTTGACCTCAGGCTTGGTCACTGCTTTGGGGGCGACCGGGGTCGCCACGGATTTTTTCACCGGCGCGGCCTGCTGTTTCTTGGCCGGGCGTGGATCGGGTCGCCCAGCCTGGGGGTTTAGGACCGGCTTGTGAATCAGGTCGACATAGTAGACAGGCGGCTTCGGGCGGGTGCTGCTGCCGAACCAGTCGCCGGTGAATGCGGCCCAGACCAGACCGTGGACAACCAGCGAGACCAGCAACAGGCGGCCAAACTTCGGGTCTTTGTGAAAGTCATTGATTGGGCGCAAAGGGACAACTGACATCAGGCTGCTCGCTTACTTTTCCGGCTCCTGGGCAACCATGCCGAGCTTGGAAACCCCGGCCCGCTTGATCGCCGCCATGACCTGGACCACCTTGCCATAGGCAACCGCCTTGTCCGCCTCGAGATAGACCGTCTTCTCTTCGCGTTCGCTCAGGACCTGCTGCAGGACCGGCGTCAATTTGTCAGCGCTCTCAACGACATTGTTGCCGACCATAATCACTCCCTTGCGATTTACGGTAATGATCAGCGGTTCCTTGGCGACGGCCAGGTTCGGCGCGTTTTCCACTTCCGGCAGAGCCACATCGACTCCCTTCTCCATCATCGGCGCGGTGACCATGAAGATGATCAGCAGGACCAGCATGACATCGACAAAAGGGGTCACATTGATCTGCGCCAGAACCGTGCGGCGGCGGGAGGTGTGCTGACCGACTTCCATCTCAGTTGCCTCGACTCATGCGTTGGACGATATTCAGCATTTCCTGGCTGAAGTTATCCATTTCGCCGGTCAGAATGTTGATCTTGTTGACGAAATGATTGTAGCCGATGACTGCAGGGATTGCCGCCACCAGGCCGATTGCCGTGGCGACCAGCGCCTCGGAGATCCCCGGTGCGACTACGGCGAGGGAAGCGCTGCCACTGGTACCGATTCCGTGGAAGGCGTCCATGATTCCCCAGACCGTGCCGAACAGGCCGATAAATGGCGCCGCTGATCCGGTGGTGGCAAGAAAGGACAGGTATTTTTCCAGCCGCTGGCTTTCCGAGGTCGTCGAACGCCGCAGGACGCGGGCGACCCGCTCCTGCTCGCCGAGGTCTGCGACGAGGTTGTCGTTGACCTCACCGTCAATCTGTCGCCGGCTCTGCGCCAGTTCACTGTAAACTTCGCGAAACAGGACCGTCAGCGGCGAATGGCGGAAATCTTCGAGGCCTTTACCGATGGCGTCGAAACGTTTTTTCGACCAGAAGAACTCCAGGAAGCGGTCCGAGTCACGGATCGCGCGGAGGATCACCACCTGCTTGTAAAAGATTATGGCCCATGAGACCACAGAAAAATAGACCAGAATCAACAGGACCAGCTTGACGACAGGCCCGGCATTGAGTACCAGTTCCAAGAGAATTCTCCTTTGTTCAACAGTGTTGTCGCCTGATTATCAGACAGCATAGACAGCAAGTCAACCGGGCAGGCGTGTAAAGTTCAATCTGCATCAGAGCAGTGCAGAGAGTTCGCCGACAATATGCCGGGCGGTCAACGACCCCGGGGAGCGCTCTACCAGCCGCTGCAGGTCTGCCAACTCATCGAGATCGTGCCAGCCGGTGGTTTCATGGTAACTCAAACCGAGCTCACGGCAACGGCGGCGCGTCGCTTCAAGCACTGCCGTGGTGCTCCAGGGAATCTCTTTAAAAATTTCCGGCGTCGGTTGCCGCACGCCTATGATCGCATAGCCACCGTCCCGGCAGGGCACTGTGGCGACATCCATTCGGGCCAAACACTCGATCACATCTTTGACCTGTTCAAGCGGCAGGTCCGGGCTGTCAGAGCCGGCCAGCAGAACCGGCCCGCCGCCGTCGGCAAACAACGCCTGTACGGCATTGGTCATGCGCGCACCGAGCCCCTCGCCATGTTGGGCAAACAGTGGCAGTCCGGGAAAGGCCGTCTCGAACCAGCTACGCTCTCCGGCATAGCAGATCGCGATCGTCACTCCCGAAGTCAACAGCCGGGAAATCGATTCCTGCAAGGCAACCCTGTAGAGCTCACAGGCCTGTTCCGGCGACAGCGGTGGCGTCAACCGTGTCTTGACCTGCCCGGCAATCGGCTGCTTGGCAAACAGGCCAATAATCGTGCCAGATTGATTAAAAATGTGGCGGTTTGCAGAGTTGTCCACCTTGTCCACAGAGTTATCCACGCCCGTCAAAGATCGGGCCCTCAACCATGGCGTACGCCGAGTGGTTGTGTATCGATTCGAAATTCTCGCAGGCGACACGGAACCAGGTGATCTCAGGAACCTCAAGCAGGCGCTGAGTCACCGCCCGCACCACGTCCTCGACGAACATCGGGTTGTCATACGCCTGCTCGGTCAGGGCCTTTTCGTCTTCCCGTTTGAGCAGGGCAAAGACCGGGGCGCTGCCGCACGCCTCGACCCAGGCGATCAGGTCTTCGAGCCAGATATGGTCGGAATAGCGGATCTCGACGGTGACGGCGCTGCGCTGGTTGTGGGCGCCGCGGGCGCTGATCTCCTTTGAACAGGGACAGAGCGAAGTCATCGGCACGGTCACACCAAGCATGAAATCGTAGTCTTCGTCGAGGCTGCCGACCATGCGACACTGGTATTCCATCAGACTTCTGGCCCCTGAGACCGGCGCCTGTTTTTCGATGAAGTAGGGGAACTCCAATTCCAGGTGCGCAGAGCTCGCTTCAAGATGTTCCTTCATGTTACGCAGCATCGTGTCCATGCGCTCGATACTGATCTCACCGTGGTACTGGTTGAGAATCTCGATGAAGCGGCTCATGTGCGTACCCTTGAAGTGGTGAGGCAGGTCGACGTACATGTTGATGCGCGCCACCGTCTGCTGCCGCTCCTTGCTCTTGTCGAGGACCACGATCGGGTAGCGGATGTCTTTGACACCGACCTTGTTGATCGCAATATTGCGATCATCCCGCAATTTCTGCATGTCGGGCATTCCGGCTTCGCCGGAATCAGGACGCGGGACGCGGGACGCGGGACGTATAAAATCTTTACCTTTTTGATTATCGGTCATTATAATTTCTCTGTTTCTAATGGGGTGCTTTGCTTTTCGCGTTCCACGTCACGCGTCTCGCGTCACATATTCTATCGGATCCTCGATCCCCGCCTCGCTGAAACCTTTCAGGCGCAGCAGGCAGGAATCACACCGGCCACAGGCAACACCGGCCGGGGTCGGATCGTAGCAGGAGTGGGTCAGCCGGTAGTCAACGCCGAGATCCAGCCCGGTACGGATAATCTCTGCCTTGCTGAGCTGGATCAGCGGTGTGCGGATCGTGTAGGGGTTGTCGCCTTCGACTCCGGCCTTGGTCGCCAAATTGGCCATGTTTTCAAAAGCGCTGATGAATTCCGGTCGGCAGTCGGGATAGCCAGAATAATCGAGGGCATTGACGCCGATATAGATATCCTGAACGCCGAGGACTTCCGCCCAGCCCAGGGCGAAGCTCAGAAAAATAGTATTGCGGGCCGGCACATAGGTGATCGGGATAATCCCCTCCGCCAGCTGGTCCTTCGGCACGTCAAGATCGGCGGTCAAGGCACTGCCACCGAATTGCCGCAGGTCGACCTCCACCACCAGGTGGTCCACCGCACCGATCCGAGGCGCATATGCGCGAGCCTTTTCCAGTTCGACAGAATGTCGCTGGCCATAGGCAAAGCTCATCGCATATGGCTCAAAACCTTCGGCCTTTGCTATCGCCATGCAGGTCGTCGAATCCAGCCCGCCGCTATAAAGAACTACTGCTTTCTTGTTCATTCCAGCCTCCAGTCGCCAATCACCAGCCCCTGGTCTTAATGGACCTCAAAAAAGGGTCCAATGCCCAGCCGATGGATCTTGAGCAGGTTGGTTGTTCCCGGATCTGAAACCGGGCTACCCATGGTGATGATCACTACATCGCCCTTCTGCAAGACCCCGGCATCGAGGACAGACTCCTCCACCGAGCGTATCTGTGCTTCGGTATCTCCCTCGATATCAACCCGAATCGAACGGACCCCGGCGTAGAGCGCCATGCGTCGGCGAACGACATGGGAAGGGGTGACGGCGAACACCGGGACCGGCGGCTTGTACTTGGCAACCAGGGCCGCAGTGCTGCCGGTCTGGGTAAAGGCCAGGATTGCCGCGGCGCCAACACTTTCGGCAACCCGGCAGGCCGCCTGACCGATCGCTTCAGGAAGGCGACGATAGCCGCTCTGTTCCGAAAGGGGATGGAATAGCCGCTCCTGGAGCTGCGGATCACTTTCAACATCCTCGGCGACCCGCACCATCATCGCCACCGCCTCAACAGGGTATTTGCCGGACGCGGTTTCCGCCGAGAGCATGACCGCATCCGTGCCATCAAGAATGGCGTTGGCCACGTCGGAGGTTTCTGCGCGAGTTGGCCGCGGGCTGTGTACCATACTCTCGAGCATCTGGGTCGCCGTGATAACCGGCTTGCCAGCCAGATTGCACTGACGGATAATCCGCTTCTGAATCAGGGGAACTTTTTCCGGGTGGATTTCTACGCCGAGGTCGCCGCGCGCCACCATGATGCCATCTGACACTTCCAGGATTTCGTCAAAGTTTTCAACCGCTTCTGGCTTTTCTATTTTGGCGATCACCCTCATCGCGGACTGGCGCTTGTAGAGCAGCTCCTTGAGATGCACCACGTCCGCTGCCGACCGCACGAATGAGAGCGCGAGGTAATCGAGTTCCTGGTCGATACTGAAATCGAGGTCAACCAGGTCCTTTTCGGTGAGGGCGGGTGCGGAGACATTAACGCCCGGCAGGTTCATCCCCTTGCGGTCTTTCAGTATGCCTCCAACCAACACCCGGCAATGCACCTGACCGTCCTGAACTTTTTCAACTTGAAGTTCAAGAAGGCCGTCATCAAGCAGAACCCGGTTCCCGACGCTGACATCCTTCGGCAACGCCTGGTAGGTAGTCGGGATCAGAGCGTTTTCACCAAGCACATCGTCAGTGGTAATTACGACCAGTTGTCCTGCAGTCAGATCCATCGACCCTCCCCGCATCATGCCGGCCCTGATTTTCGGCCCCTGCAGGTCGCCGAGAATGGCAACCGCGCGGCGGCGATCACGAGACAGTTCCCGGATCAGCGCGACGGTTTCGGCAAGGGCTGCGTGCTGGCCGTGCGAGAAGTTGAGACGAAACACGTCCGCACCAGCCCGCATGAGTGCAAGCAGCATTTCCCGCGAGGAACTCGACGGTCCGACCGTGGCGACTATTTTATTGCGACGAAAATCCGTGACAGGCAATTCTGGCTCCTTGATCGCCCCGGAATTAACCATCCGAGGATTCATATTTCATTAACAATCTGTAAAAACGCTGTCAATCGAGAGTAGACTATAGCATAGCGTATGTAGCGATTGAACTGGCAAAAGAGTTGCCGAAAAGCAAGCTGTTATGGTAAAAGTTCCCCTTCAACCGGAACCTGTCCGGGTGTTCAGGTTCCACTCTACCGAGGTTTTATGCCGGAGCAGAAAAACAAATCAAAAAAATCCTTGCTCGCCATCCTGACCCGGGTGATCCTCGGCCTCGGCCTGCTTGGCCTGCTGCTGGCGATTCTGTTGCCGCTCGGGGCCTACTTCTACGTGGCCAAATCTCTGCCCCGTGTCGACACGCTCGCCGATTACCGGCCACCGATCGTCACCCGCGTGCTCAGCGATAACGGGACGGTGATCGCCGAGCTCTACGAGGAACGCCGCATTGTCGTGCCGGTCTCGCGCATGCCGAAACAGCTGATCCAGGCCTTTGTCGCTGCCGAGGATTCCAACTTTTTCAAGCACCAGGGAATCGATATTGCCTCAATCGTGCGAGCCGCAATCAAGAACATCAAGGCGGGTGGAATTGTCCAGGGCGGCAGCACCATCACCCAGCAGGTCGCGAAGAGTATGCTGCTGACCCCGGAGCGTAAGTTCAAGCGCAAGTTCAAAGAGGCGATCCTTGCCTACCGCATGGAAAAACGCTTATCCAAGGAAGAGATTCTTTACCTTTACCTCAACCAGATTTTTCTCGGCCACGGCGCTTACGGCGTCCAGGCTGCTGCCGAAAATTATTTCGCCAAGGACGTCGATGAGCTGACTTTAGCTGAAAGCAGCATGCTGGCCGGAATGCCGAAAGCACCGAGCCGCTATTCCCCGTACAGTCACTATGACCGGGCCAAGGAGCGCCAGGTCTACGTGCTCGGACGCATGGTCAGTGAAGGCTTCATCACTCAGGACGAAGCCGAACAGGCGAAGCTGCAGGAGCTGGATATCCGGCCGCGAATCAACCAGCACATTACCAACGCCGCCTATTTTACCGAGCAGGTCCGCCGTTATCTCGAGGACACCTATGGCGAAGAACAGCTTTACCGCGGTGGTCTCGAAGTGCACACCAGTATGAACCTCGAGATGCAGCTGGCAGCTCAGACTGCCGTGCAGGCGAACCTGCGTGAACACGACAAACGCCTGGGCTACCGTGGCCCGCTGGCGGTGCTGACAGCTGAAGAAGAGGCCGGATTCCTGCAGCAACAGACCGAGACCTTTGCCGAGAACCCGCCGCAGGTTGATGATCTCGTCGAAGCAATTATCAGCGGCGCTGACAAACAGAGCCTGCACCTGCAGTTCGCCGACCAGGTAGGGCGCATCGCGCTCGAGTCGGCCAAGTGGGCGGGTCCGCCACAAATCGTCAAGCGAACCAGTGCCCCGACAGGCAACGCGAGCGGGGCCAGCACCCGGCTGCCGCTCGGGGCAAAGGTCCTGGCCCGGATTGCAGTAATCCCCGAGAAGGGGCCATGGCAGCTGACCCTCGAACAGGCCGCAGAAGCCCAGGGGGCTATTTTAGCCATGAACCCACACAACGGCCAGATCAAGGTCATGGTCGGTGGGTACGATTTCCGCACCAGCCAGTTCAACCGTGTCCTCCAGGCCCGCCGCCTGCCGGGTTCGGCGATGAAGCCGTTGATATACGCTGCGGCCCTCGACAAGGGTTACACACCTGCCACGGTGATTCTCGATACGCCGTTGATCTATAAGGAGCGCCTTGAATCCGGTGACACCAAGGAGTGGAAGCCGAAGAATTACTCCAAGCGTTTCTACGGTCCGGTGCCGTTGCGCATCGCCCTGGCCAAGTCGTACAATGTTATTACCATCAAGATCCTCGAGGATATCGGCGTCCGCTATGCTGCCAACTACGCGCGCAAACTCGGGATCGAATCTCCACTTGCTGAAGACCTGACTCTTGGCCTGGGTTCCTCGGCCCTGACACCGATGGAGCTGGCGCGCAGCTTCGCTGTACTGGCGAACGGCGGCGTGCGGGTTTTGCCAACCTATATCAATAAAGTTTACGACCGCGACGGCAAGGTCATCGAGTCCAACGACCCCGCTGATTTCCCCGGCGGTCCCCAGCAAGGGCAGAAGCTGATTGGCCAGTCACGCAACCGGGTCATCAGCCCGGAAACCGCCTACCTTGTCACCAACCTGCTCGAAAGTGTCGTCCAGCAGGGCACCGGATGGCGCGCCAAGGCGCTGAAGCGCCCCGTAGCCGGCAAGACCGGCACTACCAATGACCTGAAGGACGCCTGGTTCATCGGTTATACCCAGCAACTGCTGGCCGTTTCCTGGGTCGGTTATGACCTGGAGCGGCCGCTTGGCAACAAGGAGACCGGTTCCAAAGCCGCGGCACCGGCATGGGTTTCTTTCATGGAACAGGCGACCGCCGGAATGCCGGTCGAGCAATTCCCGGTGCCGGATACTATCGAGTTCCGGCCAATCGACCCGTTAACCGGCCTTTTGGCCCCTGAGGACAGCCCGGATATCATCATCGAGGCGTTTGCTCCCAACACGGCTCCGGTACGTTACGCCATTGAAGAGAAGACTCCGCAGGCCAAGGATTTTTTCCGCTTGGACATGGATGAGCTTTAGAGAATAGTTTGATGTTGTTTTCTGTTTTAGAAAGGTCCGGCGATTGTCGGGCTTTTTTTGTTTGTTACATAAACATAAAATCTTTAACTGACAAAACCGGCAGTTCGCGTACTGCCAGACGCCTTACTTTTGTCCATGCGGCGACAAAAGTAAGCAAAAACGCCTTTGCTCCTTGCGGAGGGCATCTCCTTTGCCGGGTTTCTGTGAGTTCAAGAACCTGCTGTGATGGGGATCCGGCCCTGTGTCAAAGGGCCTGACCTTTCTGTGTGATCTACAAGGGAAAAGCCTAAAAACTAGTGACGATCATTGCAACCCTCCACAGCAGGAGAGGCTCTCAAGAGCCTCGGGTCCTGCGGGGGAAGTGCAGACTCTTGATCGGTTAGAACTTCCTGAATTGATGTTGCTGCCTTGACGAACCAGACATGCCCAGCGCAGCGCAGGCCCTTTTCTGCTTACTCTTTTGGGCCAGCAAAAGAGTAAGGCGCGGTCGGGGGGCGCGACCCCCGGGTTTTGGTTTCTATTTTAGATTTCGTTTTTAACTGTAATAGCCAGATAAAATGGCTACTTCTGCCGACCAACCCCAACCTGCGGGCAACGGTCCACAACCGGGCACCTTGAACACCAGGCAGTCTGAGCCCGGCAGCACTGCCGGCCGTGAAAAATCAGCACGTGGGCAGACTGGGTCCAGCGCCCTGCAGGGAGCAGGGCACAGAGCTCTTTCTCGATTTTTTCAGCGTCTTTTCCTGTAGCCCAGCCGAGCCGCCAGGCAATCCGGCCCACGTGAGTATCCACAACCATCCCCGGTACATCGAAGGCGTTGCCAAGGATCACGTTGGCCGTCTTGCGGCCGACGCCCGGCAAAGAGACCAGCATCTGCATCTGCTTCGGGACTTTGCCGTCATAACAACGGACCAGCTCCATTGCACACCCGATGAGGTTTTTCGCCTTGTTGCGGAAAAACCCGGTCGAGCGGACCAGCTCTTCGATCTCTGCCTGGTCGGCAGTCGCCATGCTGTGCGGGTCGGGATACCGTCGGAACAGTTCAGGCGTCACCTGGTTGACCCTTACATCAGTGCACTGGGCAGACAGGATTGTCGCAACCAGCAGTTGCCAGGCATTGTCGTGCACCAAGGCACAACAGGCCTCCGGATAGGTCGCTTGAAGAAGATCGAGAGTCCTCAGGGCATGAGCAGCTGAAATGCGTGTTTTCTTCATTCAACAGGTTCAGTTTTGCCGATTTGTTGTTGAGTTATCAACCTTGTCCACAGATTTTTCCACAGACGGCTTCAGCAAGCAATCGATCGCTAGCCAGGGGCCGCTTCCATGCGACGGGCAGGCAATCGATGCAGCTTGACGGAGCGCCTGGTGTCTGTGACCTGTACCGTCAGTGTCAACGGCAGGTGCCGGGACGCCTTCCGGGCCAGGAAGCTGCGGTTGATCGTGGCATCGAGGATTCTGACTGCCCCGCGCAGATAAGCGCGATCGCGGCCAAAAACAGGCAAACATGACGGGTAGGTGCCGCGCCAGAGTGGCCAGCGGGTTCGACGCAGGACCGAAGCCAGCTCCAGGTTCCCGGCGCCCCAGATATAGTCGGCAAAATCTCCGAGGATCAGGGCAGGGCAGACCAGCGACGGGTTGCCAAGCAAGTCAGGTCCCAGCAACTGCGTCACCTGGTGACTGCGGAAACGCGGAAAACTGTCGAGACAGACGTTGAGCAGGTGCAGGCGCTTGCCACCGAGTTCGACGTCGGCGCGCAAACACTGTCCACCGTGGCCAAGCTCGAAGTTTTGCACCCCTTTAAGAGGGAAATAGGAGAGGTAGGCCAACGGACCACCGGCGGCGTCACGATAAGCGTCCAGACCGCTGCGTTCCACCAGATAAGGGAGAATATCTGCGTGATGTACGGCACCAAGCTCCTGCAACGCGACGATATCGGGAGCGGCATCGGCAATCACGTTCAGGATCCGGTCCGGATTGACCTGATTGTCGCTACCCCTGCATTGCTGTATGTTGTAGGTCATAATGCGAGCGGTTGTCATTCCTGCCTCGCTGCCTGGTCGTCATCCGACGACGACTGACTACTCTTGGTTGACGCGATTGATGCTGCGAATCACAACTGGTTCCACCGGCACATCACTGAAACGGCGGAAGTTGTGCGTTGAAGTGCTGCCAATCTTGTCGACGACATCCATCCCCTTGACGACCTTGCCGAACACCGCATAACCATAACCCTGTGGCGAACTGTTTTTATGATCGAGGAAGCCGTTGTCCTTGAGGTTGATGAAGAACTGGCTGGTGGCGCTATCGACGACCCCGGTGCGGGCCATGGCGATGGTACCGCGCAGGTTGCGCAAACCGTTGCTGGCCTCGTTCTTGATTGGTGCACGGTTCTTTTTTGGTGTCATGTCTACGGTAAAGTTGCCCCCCTGAATCATGAAATCCTTAATGACCCGGTGAAAAATCGTATCCGTGTAATGCTGGGCATCAACATAGGTCAGGAAGTTGGCCACGGACTGCGGTGCCTTCTCATCGTTCAGTTCGACGGTTATGTCACCATAATTGGTTTCGATGACGGCATATTTATAGGCAAAGGCCGGAGAGATCAGGCAAAGGCTTAACAGGAGCAGGAGAGATATCTTCTTCATCAGCAGCAATCCTTTCATTCGTCTTCCGAGGTCAGCGCCCGCTGCATCAGGTCTTTAACAGCAAGCTTGGGATCTTTGTTTTTATAGAGGATCTGGTACATTTGCTCGGTGATCGGCATTTTCACGCCGAGCTTATTGGCCAACTGGTAGGCCGACAGGGTCGTCTTGACCCCCTCCGCCACCATCCGCATCTGGTTAAGGATTTCGTCCAGCTTACGACCTCGCCCCAACTCCATGCCAACCGTACGGTTACGTGACAGGTCGCCGGTACAGGTCAATACCAGGTCACCCATCCCGGCCAGCCCGGCAAAGGTTGATTCAACGGCACCCTTGGCCATGCCGAGTCGGGTAATTTCCACCAACCCCCGGGTAATCAGCGCTGCCCGGGCGTTGTGGTTGAACCCGAGCCCGTCGCCAACACCGGCGGCCAGGGCGATAACATTTTTCAGGGCGCCGCCGATTTCAACGCCGATGACATCCTGGTTGGTATAGACCCGAAAGTAATCCGTGCTGAAAACCTCCTGGACCCGATGCGCAACATCCAGGTCTTCTGCGGCCACCGCCACCGCCGTCGGCTGCTCTGCGGCCACCTCTTTGGCGAAGGACGGCCCCGACAGGAAGGCGCAACGGGTTTTGACCTCGGTCCCCAGAACCTCTTCGAGCACTTCCGACATGAGCTTTAAGGAGTTGTTTTCTATCCCCTTGGCTGCGGAAACCAGCAGGCAGGTTGCGTCCAGGTGCGGCTGCAACTGCTTCAGGACCTGTCGCATCACCTGGGATGGAGAGACTAAAAGCAGCAGTTGGCAACCGGTTACGGCCTCGGACAGCTCGTTAGTAAAGGCCAGGTTCGGCGACAGGGTGAATCCATCGAGGTACAGGTCGTTAATTCGGGTCTTCGCCATCCGTTCGGCGAGATCCGTTTCATATACCCACAGGGTTACAGGATAGCCTTTTTTCGCCAGCACATTGGCCAACGTTGTTCCCCAGCTTCCGGCTCCAATGACACCTATATTCAACATGATCAGTCCTTAAACCGCCTTCTTTTTCTTTTCTATGCGCTCGCGCACCTGATCGGTTTTTCTCTTCAGTATATCCTGTTTTGGATAAATTCCATCCAGCTCTTCCAGAATCTTCAGAGCCTCGCGCAACTCTTCCTGCTCCTCGAGCACCGTTGCCAGGCCGAAGCTGGCTTCGATCGCGTAGGGGCTTTCGGGCCAGTCCTGCATAACCAGACGGTAAGCCGCGGCGGCTTCCGGCAGCTTGCCCTCCAGGGCATAAGTCATGGCGATGCGGTACCGCACTTCGGCAGTCAGGCCGCTGGAAGCGTAGTTGCTCAAGAGGTTTTCGAACTCTATGCGTGCCTGCTCAAAATTATTCAAGCGGAAATAGCAGTCGGCAACCTCGTACTGCAGCCGGTCATTGTCAGGGCCGGGCAGGTCGAGAACCTTCTGGTAAGCGGCAATGGCTTGACCACAGTCATCGAGGCGATACTTGAAAAGAATCGCAACCTGCCGCCTGGCCGGATCCACCTCCGGGGCCTCCGGGTAATCCCGTTCCAGCAGCAGGTAGGTCAGAAGCGCATCGGAGTGGCGGGACAGGTAGAGATCCAGGATTTCGGCCTTCTGAAAGAGGGCCTGCGGGACACGCACAAAAGAAGGATAATCGTCGTGCAGGTTGCTGAACAGTTCAACGGCCTCAGCGTACCGGCCCGACTGCCGTAAGGCCATGCCGTTCTGGAAGGTCTCTTCGAGTCTCGACTGCAGCGATGCGTGATACCAGTAAGCTCCGCCGGCAAGCAGGGCTGCCAGCGCCAGACCAAGAACAATCCAGAGTCGCCTGTTAGGCACCTTCCCCTGGCGCTGGAGCTCCTCCATCAGGAGCCGTTTCTTCAATTTCTGGATTTCCTTCGTCATCTTCTTTCTCTGCCAGTTTGGCTACAGCGACAATCCGCTCGTCTGCTTCGAGGACCATCAGGCGTACACCCATGGTGTTGCGACCGATAATCGACAGCGCCTTAACCCGGGTACGCAACACCTTGCCGCGATCGGTTATGAACATCAGGTCGGATTCATTATCCACCAGTTTAACGTCAACGACCTGACCGTTGCGACCGCCGGTCTTGATCGTGATGATCCCTTTGCCACCACGACTCTGGACCCGGTATTCATTGAGGCTGGTACGTTTCCCGAAGCCGGTTTCGGTCACGGAAACCAGGGTCGACGAGGTCGCATTGGAAACCACTTCCATGCCGATAATCCGGTCATCACCCTCGAGCATCATTCCCCTTACCCCGCGGGTGGTGCGACCCATCGGTCTGGCATCGGACTCGTTGAAGCGGATCGATTTGCCGTTGCGGCTGGCCATCAGGATATCCATGGAGCCGTCGGTCAGGCGGGCAGCGATCAGGCTGTCACCTTGATCGATCGTCAAGGCGATAATTCCGCCCTGGCGCGGGTGTGAATAAGCCATCAGGTCAGTCTTCTTGACGGTCCCTTTTCGGGTTGCGGTAATAATGAACCTGTCTTCTTCGAACTCTTTGACCGGCAGGATCGTCATAACCTTCTCATCGTCCTGCAGGTTGAGCAGGTTGACGATCGCCTTGCCGCGCGCCGCGCGGCCGCCTTGCGGGATCTCATGGACCTTGAGCCAGTAGACCTTGCCTTTGCTGGTAAAGATCAGGATATAGCTGTGGGTCGAGGCGATAAAGAGGTTTTCGACAAAATCCTCTTCCTTGGGCCGCATTCCGGTTGCGCCCTTGCCGCCGCGTCGCTGCGCCCGGTAGAGTGAAACCGCATTGCGCTTGATATAACCCGAGTGAGACACGGTCACCACCATGTCTTCTTCAACTATCAGGTCCTCGATCGACAGGTCGGCAGTCATTGCGACGATCTCGGTGCGGCGCTGATCACCAAAACGTTCAATGGTCTCGGTCAGCTCACCCTTGATGATCGTGAAGACCTCGGAGTCGCTGCCCAGGATCTCCTTGAGGCGCTTGATCAGGGCAAGGACCTGGTTGTACTCCTCGATGATCTTGTCACGCTCGAGACCGGTCAGGCGATGCAGGCGCATTTCGAGAATTGCCTGGGCCTGAATAGCGCTCAAGTCAAAGCCGACAATCAATCGCTCCTTGGCTTCAGGAGGGTTGGCACTGGACTTGATCGTCTGGATGACCTCGTCGAGGTTGTCGAGAGCGATCTTCAGGCCTTCGAGAATATGCGCGCGGGCCTCGGCTTTTTTCAGTTCGAACAGGGTCCGGCGGGTAATAATCTCCTTGCGATGTTCGATGAAATGCGCGAGCACTTCGCGCAGAGAGAGGACCCGCGGCTGGCCTGCTACGATCGCCAGCATGATGATGCCGAAGGACGACTGCATCGGCGTCATTTTGTAGAGCTGGTTGATGATGACCTGCGGGATGGTGTCTTTTTTCAGTTCGACCACGATCCGCATGCCATCACGGTCCGACTCATCGCGCAGATCAGAAATACCCTCGATCCTCTTTTCCTTGACCAGGTCGGCAATTTTCTCGATCAGGCGTGCCTTGTTAACCTGGAAAGGGATCTCCGTGACAATGATGCTCTCCCGGCCGGTGCGCTTGTTCTGCTCGACCAGGGCACGGGCGCGCATCTGGATAATGCCGCGGCCGGTGCGATAGGCTTCCCTGACCCCTTCCTGACCGAGGATGAACCCTCCGGTCGGAAAATCAGGGCCGGGGACGATATTGAGCAGCGTTTCATCGTCGAGCTTCGGATTGTCGATCATCGCGATCAGACCGTTGATTACTTCAACAAGGTTGTGCGGCGGGATCTTGGTAGCCATACCGACCGCAATACCCTCGGAACCATTGACCAGCAGGTTCGGGTATTTGCACGGCAGAACCAGCGGCTCTTCCAGAGAGTCGTCATAGTTGGGTCCGAAATCGACGGTTTCCTTGTCGAGGTCGTTGAGCAGCTCATGGGCCAGGCGGTCCATGCGGACTTCGGTGTAACGCATCGCTGCGGCCGAGTCACCATCGATCGAACCGAAGTTGCCCTGACCATCAACCAGTGGATAACGCATGGAGAAGCTCTGGGCCATGCGAACGATCGTATCGTAGACAGCCGAGTCACCGTGGGGGTGGTACTTACCGATCACGTCACCAACCACGCGGGCCGACTTCTTGTACGGCTTATTGTAATCGTTGTTGAGTTCGCTCATGGCGAACAGTACCCGGCGATGGACCGGCTTGAGGCCGTCACGTACGTCCGGCAGGGCACGGCCGACGATGACGCTCATCGCGTAGTCCATGTAGGACTTGCGCATTTCATCTTCGATGTTGACTGTGACACGGTTCTGTTCAGAGAGCATCTACGATTTCCTCCGGAAACCGGGTGAGGGGGAAGAGGTTAGTGGTGGTGTAAACCCTGACCTCATTGCCACGTTCCTCACTCCTGTTTTTAAACATCCAAATTCGACACGTTCAACGCGTTTTTTTCGATAAACTCGCGGCGCGGCTCGACCTGGTCACCCATCAGCACGGTAAAGATCTGCTCTGCTTCCAGGGTATCCTCGACTTTGACCTGCAACAGCACCCGCTTCTCCGGGTCCATGGTCGTCTCCCAGAGCTGCTCCGGGTTCATCTCGCCGAGACCCTTGTAGCGCTGTATATACTGGCCCTTCTTGGCGCGATTGATAAAATACTCGAGCAAACCCTGGCGCGAAGTCACTTCCTCGGCATCTTTGTCTTCCTGGCTGATAAACGCACTGCCGTTCTGGCAGATGTCTTCAACCTGCTTGTACGCCTGGAGCAATAGCTTGTACTCGTACATCGACAAACTCTCGAGGACTTTCTGGTCGATGTAGGAACGCAGGTTGCCGCGCTGGTATAAAATGCGAGGAGGTTCGTTCTGGACCACGAACTCGGCAGCCGGTTCGACTTGGCGCAGTTTGACGGCCAGCGGTTCGAGGTCGAGCATGTCGGCAAAACCGTTCTGCAGTTTACCGCGCACAAACACCTCGAGGACTTCCGGGTTAACCCCCTTGAGCACCATCTTGTCAAAATGCTGATTGAACTCGATGATGTTGCGCAGAGTAGGTATGATCTGCTTGCCGCGCACCACCTTGCCGCTCTTCTCCAGGTGTACAGTCATCCCCTCAACACCTTCATCGAGCAGATATTCCAGTAACGCGGCCTCATCCTTGAGATAGAGTTCGCGTTTACCCCGCTTGGCCTTATAGAGCGGCGGCTGAGCAATATAAAGGTGACCGCGCTCGACCAGCTCCGGCATCTGCCGGAAGAAGAAGGTCAGCAACAAGGTGCGGATATGCGAGCCGTCGACATCGGCGTCGGTCATGATGATGATGCGATGATAGCGCAGCTTGGCAATGTCGAAATCGTCCTTGCCGATACTGGTACCCATGGCGGTGATCAAGGTCCGGATCTCGTTGGACATAAGCATCTTGTCAAAACGGGCTTTTTCGACGTTGAGAATCTTTCCTTTAAGTGGCAGAATCGCCTGATAACGACGTTCGCGTCCCTGCTTGGCACTGCCACCGGCCGAGTCACCCTCGACCAGGTAGAGTTCACACAGGGCCGGATCCTTTTCCTGACAATCAGCCAGTTTGCCCGGCAGAGCCAGTCCGTCCAAAGCGCCTTTTCGACGGGTCAGGTCACGGGCCTTGCGAGCGGCTTCGCGAGCCCGCGCGGCATCAATCCCTTTTTCAAGAATCTTGCGCGCAATCGGCGGGTTCTCTTCGAGAAATTCCGCCAGCTTTTCGTTCATTATCGTTTCCACATATCCCTTGATCTCGGAATTGCCGAGCTTGGTCTTGGTCTGCCCCTCGAACTGCGGATCGGGAACCTTGACCGAGATAACCGCAGCCATTCCTTCGCGCAGGTCGTCACCGGAGATTGCGGTTTTCATGTTTTTCAGAAGATTATTATTCGTGGCATAGGTATTCATGGTGCGCGTCAGCGCCGCCTTGAAACCACTCAGGTGAGTACCACCTTCGTGGGTGTTGATGTTGTTGGCAAAGGAAAAAATCTTCTCGTCGTAGGCGTCGTTGTACTGGATAGCGATCTCGATTTCGACCCCTTCCTTGGCACCGGTAAAGAGGATCGGTTTTGGATGCACAGGGGTTTTGGCCCGGTTCAGATATTCTACAAAAGAGACGATGCCGCCCTCGTAATGAAACAGGTGGCTCTTGTCACTGCGTTCGTCGATGATCTCGATCTTGACGCCGGCGTTGAGAAAAGCCAGTTCACGTAAACGGGTTGACAAGGTCTCGAAGGAAAAATCCGTTGTTTCAAAAATCTCCGGATCCGGCCAGAAGATAATCCTGGTGCCACGACGTTTGGTGCTGCCGTCTTCTTTGAGCTCGCTGGTCGGTACGCCGCGCTCATAATTCTGGCGGTAAATTTTGCCGTCACGGCGGATTTCCAACTCCAGTCGACTCGACAGGGCGTTGACGACCGATACACCAACGCCATGCAGGCCGCCCGAGACCTTGTAACTGTCGCTGTCGAACTTGCCACCGGCGTGCAACACCGTCATGACCACTTCGGCGGCCGGCCTCTTCTGGGCTTTGTGCATGTCAACCGGAATACCGCGTCCGTTATCGACCACGGTCACGGAATTGTCGACGTGGATGACAACGTTGATCTCGTCACAGTGGCCGGCCAGCGCCTCATCGATGGAATTGTCAACCACTTCGTAAACCAGGTGGTGTAACCCCTGGATCGATGTTGAGCCGATGTACATGGCTGGTCGCTTGCGGACTGCTGAAAGGCCCTCGAGCACCTTGATACTGTCCGCGCTGTAATCTTTTTTCAAATCCTGTGTCATAATCACCCTCGTTCCGGGGATATAGTGCTGACCATTCCCTGGTCAACTTTATAGTAGCTTGCCTTCTGTCGTACGGCGTCCGTCAACAGGGTTTGCTGTGCCGACGTCAGAAAAATCTGCCCGCTGCGTTGCAGCAGAAAGTTGAAAAATCCTTCCTGGCGACGCAGGTCCAGTTCGCTTGCCAGATCATCAAGCAGAAGAACCGGCGGGTCCCGCATCTCTTTTTCGAGGTCCATGACCTGGGCGGCCTTGAAAGCCAGCAGGTAGGTCCTCTGTTGCCCTTGTGAGCCGAAAGAGCGCAAAGACCTTTCCTCAACCAGAAAATCAAGATCGTCGCGATGTGGCCCGGCCATTGTCAATCCCAGCTTCTTTTCCCTTGGGGCCAGCCGTTGTAATGCTTCCACAAGGTAATCGGACAATGCCTCGATGGAGTTCTCCTCGACGGAATATTTTAGCCCTGCCGACTCCGATCCGGCGGTTATCTCCCGGTACGCCTGACAAAGCTGCGGTAAAAACCTTGCGAGATAAGTCAACCGGTCATGGCGGATACGGCTGCCGGTACGCACCAGAGACTCTGTCCAGGGTGCCAGTTGCTCGTCACCAACCTGCTGCTTGAGAAGCTGGTTGCGTTGACGCAAAATCCGGTCATACTCCTGAACTCGATCCAGGTACGCCGGGTCAGTCTGTAATATAGCCCGGTCCAACAGCGCCCGGCGGCCGGCCGGAAAACCTTTCACATTGTTCAATTCTTCCGGTGTGAATATTACGGTTCGCAGATAGCCGAGAAAATCACTGAGTTTTTTTACCGTTTTTCCATTAACACGTGGATTCCTGCCGGTTTTCTGCAAACCTATTTCCAGCCGATGCTGCACACCGTTTTTTTCGATCTGTGCGCCGACCCAGGCTGTTTCGGCGGCATGTTCTATCAATTCATGCCCGCGCGCTCCTCGAAAGCTCTTCAGGTGACCGAGCAGGTAAATTGCTTCAAGGAGATTGGTCTTGCCCTGGGCATTGTGTCCATAAATGACGTTGAAGTGCCCACTCCACGAAACATCCACATTTGCCAGATTGCGATAGCAGCGCAGCTTCAGGTTGTCGAGAATCATACTCCTCATCAAGAAAAAAGCCCCGTACTTTAAAGGCTTTTTTCTCTTTCATCCTGTTAGAGACGCATCGGCATGATCACCGCCAGATATCCATCCTCATCGACCGGCTTGATCAGTCCCGGCGAGAGATTGTCTTTGAGAATAATATTGATTCGATCCTGGTCCTGAACCTGCAATATATCCAGCAGATAGCGTGCGTTGAAACCGACTGAAAGTTCCGGCCCCTGATATTCGACATCCAACTCTTCACGTGCATCACCCAGCTCCGGGTTCGAGGATGATACTTCCAGAAGGTTTTCTTTCAGGTTCATCTTTACACCGCGAGATTTTTCGCTTGAAACAATAATCATACGACGTAAAGCATGCAGAAACGGGTCGACAGCGATTGAGGCCTTTTGTTCATTGGTTTTTGGTATAACCCTGCTGTAATCGGGAAATTCACCATCTATCAGGCGCATGATAATCACGGTCTGGTCCTTACTGACCACAGCGTTGTTATCCATGAAACCAAGTTGAATATTTCCTGTACCCTCGTCGGCAAGTTTCTTTAATTCGAGAATACCTTTGCGCGGCAGTATCACTCCACGTGTCAGTTCTTCACTTTCGTTTTTCTCTATAGCCTTATCTATCATAGAAAGACGATGGCCATCTGTAGCAACCAGACGCAACTGATTGGTATCTTCTTGAACCTGGCAGAAAATACCATTCAGATTATATTTGCTCTCATCCTGGGAAATAGCAAAAAAGGTTTTCTCAATCATTTCCTTGCAGAGAGAGCTTTCCAGAGAAATAAAATTGGTTTTATCCGGTTTGGGAAAATTGGGAAATTCGTCTGCCGAAAGACCAACAATATTGAATTGTGCCTTACCGCATTCCACTTCAATCCAGCAATTATCCTTGGCATTGAAACTTATCTCGTTATCCGGTAATTCCTTGATTATTTCATAAAGTTTTTTTGCGGAAACCGTTATTTTCCCTGGTTTGCGTATCTGGGCCGGATAGGTTGATTGCATACCAACCTCCAGATCCGTAGCGGTCAAACACAGTTCACCATCCTTACCTTCCAAAAGAACATTGGAAAGAACAGGGATGGTATTACGCTTTTCGACAATTCCCTGGATCCTTGCTAATCCTTTGAGAAAAACTTCTTTTTCTATGGTGAAATTCATAATGTCCTCCTCAATCAACAAGTTATTATTAATAATATAAAACCTATAAATAATTAAAATATAGTAGTAGTAATAAGTCCTGTTGATATCTGTAAAACTCTATTTATCTTATTATTTCAATAGTTTAACTGTATAACAACTTCAGGTATAAGTTGTTTGGAAGGGGGGGATAAACGAGCCTTTTTATCCAGGCTCTGTTTGTCCACAGTTTATCCCTTCCTGTTTTGAACAACTTATCAACTGGTCAATTCCTTTTTCAAATTTTCAATAGTACTGCGTAATTGAAAATCCTCTTCCATTAGCCTTTCTATCTTACGAATAGCATGGATTATCGTTGAGTGGTCTTTGCCGCCAAATCGTTCACCTATTTCCGGGTAAGAGGATGAGGTGAGTTGCCGCGAGATATACATGGCTATCTGTCTAGGCAGGACCACAGCCTTTAGTCTCTTCGCTGATTTTATATCGGAAATTTTTATATTAAAATGGCTGCTGACCCTTTTCACTATTTCCTCTACAGTCAGTTCCTTGTTACGTTCAACCAGAATATCTTTCAGAACTTCCCGTGCCATTTCAAGAGAGACCGGAGTTGAGGTCAGGCTCGCATAAGCTCCGATTCTGATCAGATAACCTTCCAGTTCCCGGACATTGCTGCAAACCGAATTGGCAAGGAACAGAGCTACTTCTTCAGGAAGTTTGATACTGTTCTGTTCTGCCTTCATCTTTAGAATTGCCAGTTTTGTCTCGACATCCGGCGGCTGTATATCGGCAATCAATCCCCACTCGAAGCGGGACCGAAGTCTTTCTTCCAACCCGGGAATGTCTTTGGGAAATTTATCCGAGGTGACGATAATCTGTTTGTGCGATTCGTAAAGAGCGTTGAATGTATGGAAAAATTCTTCCTGGGTACGTTCCTTGCCGGCAATAAACTGGATATCGTCTATCAAAAGAACATCCATGGATCTGAATTTATTACGGAATTCGTCCATGCGATTATAACGCAGGGAATTAATCAACTCATTCATAAATTTTTCGGACGTGTAGTAACATATCCGCATTTGTGGCGACTTTTTCAATATGGCGTTGCCAATTGCATTCACCATGTGGGTTTTGCCGAGTCCGACAGCACCATAAATGAAAAGGGGGTTGTAGGTTGTTGCCGGATTGTTGGCAACCGCCATCGCTGCAGCATAGGCAAACTGGTTGGATGAACCGGAAACAAACTCTTCAAAGGTATATTTGCGGTTCAGGTTAAGATCTGCTGAATTAACCGCTTTTTGCTGGTTGTTGACGGGAAGGGCTGGTGTTGCCGGAATCTCGCTAGACCGGGGCAAACCATCTCTGGCCTGACCGGTTACACTGAATTGCAGTTGATAACTGACTGCCGAGAGTTCTTCAAGAATCTTCTGGATAAGTTTGCTGTAATTGTCTTTAACCCAGTCGAGCACAAACCGGTTGGGAACCTCCAGGTAAACCATGCCCTGCTCGACCTTGACGAGCTTCAGCGGTTTTATCCAGGTAGAAAAGTGTTGTGAACTGAGGTTCAGTTCCAAGTGTGTCAGGGTGTCTTCCCAGAGTTTGCTCATACCTGCGTCAATTGTCACTCACCGGTTTCCGGACGGAGACGGTGGCGATGGATTTATCCACAAGGTTTTAAACAACTGTGGATAACTAAAAAACAACTATAAATCAATAGTTTAGTAAAAATAATCAGGTGAAAAACTTGACGATAAAGATTAACAGAGCCGTTTTTTTATTGCAAGGGAAATTTCTCTTGAAAATATTGGTTCGATATATTGCGTATATTTTTCGTTCTTGACATAGGTTAATGATTATGCTTAAAAGTTCTTTTCACAAAAATCAATATTTTGTTGTTAAACGGGAGTAGATAAGACCATGAAACGTACATTTCAACCAAGTAGAATCTCTCGCAAGCGTACACACGGTTTTCGCAAGCGGATGCGTTCCAAGTCCGGTGCAAACGTTATCAAGCGTCGGCGTGCCAGGGGCCGCAAGCGTTTAGCCGCAATAATTTCGAGCAAGTAGCACCGAACCATCGGGTGAACGGTGAACAAACCTTCCCCAGGTTTCGCCGGATCTGTCGATCCAGCGAATACCAAAGGACCTGGCAGGAGGGACAACGTTATCACACGGCCCATTTTGTTGTGATTATCAACCCAGGTCAGGATGTTTCCCGCCTGGGTATAACTGTGAGTCGCAAGGTCGGTAATGCGGTTTGTCGGAATCGACTCAAACGCTGGATTCGAGAGCTCTTCAGATATCACTACAAACAGTTCGGTCAGACCGTGGATGTTTCTGTTGTCGCCAAACGCCTAGCCGGACGCCTGGAACATTCGCAAGTGGACCAGGAACTGTTGACTGTCTTTGCCCGTTTGGAGACCGATCACCATGATTAAGCGGTTAGCCATAGCGGGCATTCGCTTTTACCAGGTCTGTCTTTCCCCCTTGATGCTGCCAGCCTGCCGTTTTTATCCTTCCTGCTCCAGGTATACTCTGGATGCTGTAGACAAATATGGTGCCACGCGTGGATTGTGGTTGGGAATAAAGCGTCTTGCTAGGTGTCATCCCTGGCATCCGGGTGGCTATGATCCTGTTGACAGGGACCTTACATAACCAGGAGTTTTTTTGTCATGAATTCATCTGAAAATAAAAACCTGATCCTTGCCATGTCCCTTATGTTGGCGGTATGGCTGGGTTTTTCCATATTATTCCCGCCCGTTAAACAGGAACAGAAGACGCAACCTGATCCGGCACCAGCCAGCCAGGCTGTGGTCGAGACCACCGAACGGACGATTACCCCTGAGCCGGCCAGGATTGAACCGCTCAACCAGCCAGGTTCTGTGTCTCCTGCTGTTACTGATAACATTGATAACTCTGTCCCTGGTCGGGAAATAACGGTCGAAACCGATAAGTACCAGGCGGTCTTTGCCACGCAGGGTGCTCGGCTGGTTTCTTTCAAACTAAAGGACTACAAGGCAACCGCGGCAGAAGATGGCCTCACCCGTCCAGATGTTCGAATCAGGTCCGCTGCGTTATGCAACCCTGCGCACGACCGGTACAGAGGGCTTTATCCTCAATGAAGATGCCCGCTTCGAAACCACGGCGACGGACCTGATCGAGTTAAGTGGTGATGCACAAAAAGAGTTGCGCTTTAGGCATGTTGCCGCCAACGGCATGCAATATGTGAAGTCATATCAGCTGCTTGGCGACCGCTATACGATCGCCACATCGATCGAGTTATCCAACGCCAGCGCAATGCCCTTGCGGGGCAGCCTCGGGTTCGCCCTGGTGCAGCGCTGGGACGAAAGCCAGGACTCTGACATGTATTCGTTCACCGGTCCGGCAACGTTGGTCAATGAAGAAATCGACGAGGTTGATGTCGATGACCTGGAGGAAGGGTCCGTGAGCTTACGGCACGGATGTCTCCTGGACTTCATTTCAGACCAAGTATTTCCTCTCCGTAGCTGTTCCCGGAGTCGGGGTGAGCGAGCGTATCGAGGTACGGCGCAAGGGTGACGCCGTTGAGAACCTCATTGAAACCCCGGTGATCACCCTTCAGGCCGGTGAACGGAAAAAGCTCGACTACCTTGTCTATATCGGCCCGAAAGATGCCGAACAACTCAAAGCCGCCGGCCACAATCTCGACAAGGTCGTGCATTTCGGCTTCTTCAACATCCTGGCCCAACCACTGTTCCTGGTCCTCACCTTTTTTTACGGGTACTTCAAAAATTATGGCGTTGCCATCATTCTCCTGACGGTTTTGATCAAGATCATCTTCTGGCCTCTGACCCATAAGAGCTACTCGTCGATGAAGGCGATGCAGAAGCTGCAACCGGAGATGGCGAAGTTGCGGGAAAAACATGCCGGCGACAAGGAGCGTCTCAACAAGGAGATGATGGCGTTGTACAAGACCCACAGCGTCAACCCGCTCGGTGGGTGCTTGCCGATGCTGGTGCAGATACCGGTCTTTTTCGCTCTGTACAAGGTTTTACTCGATTCGATTGCCTTGCGTCACGCAGACTTCGCCTTTTGGTTGACCGACCTTTCAGCCAAAGACCCCTACTACATTACCCCCTTGCTGATGGGGGCAAGCATGTTTGTGCAGCAGAAGATGACACCAACTACGGCCGACCCCATGCAGGCCAAGATCTTTATGATGATGCCGGTCATCTTTACCTTCATGTTCCTGAATTTTCCCTCGGGATTGGTCATTTACTGGCTGGTCAACAACCTTTTGACCATTGCCCAGCAGTATTTTATCCATCGCAAAAAAACCTGAACCCTGAGCCATGAAGCCTGACCACCTGACTGCTGAAGTGATGGCATACAGCTACCGTCAGCATCGCACAGACTTTCTCAGCCGCCTGGCTCGGTGGATGTCCCGCAAGGTGCGCCAATCAGGCTGGCCGGTATCCACCCTACCCCTTAACCTCAACCACCGCCGCATTCTGAACGACTTTTTCAAGCAGGAATTAGGCCTTGAATCCCGATCAAAGGATCACGAAGGGGATCGCAAGGCCGTCTTTCTGCAGAACTGGTGCTAGCGATGCTGTCAACCGATACGATCGTTGCCCCGGCTACTCCGCCTGGTGAGGGAGGTGTCGGTATCGTGCGTCTGTCGGGCCCGCAAGCGATTGCCTGCCTGGCTGAAGCTTTTCGCAGCAAACACATCACCCCGGCAGAGATGGAATCTCACCGTCTGTATCTGGGCGGCCTTTACAACGGTCGTGAAGAGTTGATCGATGAAGTTTTTGCAGTGATCATGCGCGCCCCCCGTTCGTATACCGGCGAAGATGTCGTTGAAGTCCATTGTCACGGCGGCACCCAGGTTCTGCGTAGCGTTCTCGACTGTTTTCTTGAGACAGGGGCAAAGATGGCCGGCCCTGGTGAGTTTACCCAGCGGGCTTTTTTGAATGGTCGTCTCGATCTCGCACAGGCGGAGGCCGTGATCGAAGTGATCCGTGCCCGTTCGGAGCGCGCGAGCCGGGTTGCGGTAGACCAACTAGGCGGCCGTCTGTCCCGGGAGATCTATCGTTTTTCCGGGCAGATCAAAGACGCGCTGGCTCTCTTGGAGGCCCACATTGATTTTCCTGATGACGAGGTCGGGGAGTTGGACCTTTCCGCTCTGCTTGACCCGCTTCACCAGGTTGCCCGACAGATGCGCACGCTGGCTGACAGCTTCGATCTTGGCCGGGTTCTGCGTGAGGGAATCAGCATTTTGATCCTTGGCCGACCTAACGTGGGCAAGAGTTCGCTGATGAATGCCATCCTCGGCGAAGCCCGCGCGATCGTTACCGAGGTGGCCGGCACAACCCGTGATACCCTGGAAGAACAGCTGGTTCTGGCTGGATTCCCGGTGCGTCTGATTGATGCGGCGGGGGTACGTGACACAGATGATTTGGTCGAACTGGAGGGGGTGCGCCGAGCCAGAGACAAGGCTTCTTCAGCAGACCTGGTGCTCATGGTGGTAGATGGTTCTGTCACACTACACGACGAAGACCTGCTGGCGCTTGAACTCTGTCGTCCAGACAAGACGTTGCTTGTAATTAATAAATCTGACCAGGCGCAGTGGTGCGACACTTCCAGGTTGGAAAGGTTTGAGTACCAGGTTGCCGTGTCGGCAAAGTATGGCCATGGCCTCGCGGAGCTTGGCGAAGCAATCGTGAGACACCTCACTAATGATTCCTCTCTCGCTGATAATGAAGGGGTTGTCATTACGGAACGTCGTCACCGGGATGCCTTGTTGGGCGCGATTGTGGCTCTCGACGAGTTCTTTGCCTCGGCGGGGTCAACCGCCCCCCGTGAGTGCCTTGCAATGGATTTGCGTGAGGCGCTCGGTGCGCTCGGCCGGATTACTGGTGAAACTACCCCGGATGAGATACTCGACCAGATTTTCAGCCGGTTCTGTATTGGCAAATAGCCCCTTGTTCCACGTGGAACTTTTTGCTAAGTGTTGTTTGGCTGTGTTCCACGTGGAACGTTAAACGCAACAGTAAATTTAATCTAACGAGGTTGTTGTGGCAGAAAGCTACGATGTCATAGTGGTTGGTGCCGGTCATGCGGGCTGTGAGGCTGCGCTAGCTGTGGCCCGCATGGGGAGCCGTGCCCTGCTGTTGACCCTCAACCTCGACGCCGTTGCACAGATGTCCTGCAACCCGGCCATTGGTGGTCTGGCTAAAGGGCACCTGGTGCGCGAGATCGACGCACTGGGTGGTGAAATGGCGCGTAATATCGACGCGACGGGGATCCAGTTTCGTGTTCTGAACACGAAAAAGGGGCCGGCCGTCAGGGCCTCCCGGGCCCAGGCCGATCGTGATCTGTATCGATCCCGTATGAAGCAGGTCATCGAAGAGCAGTATGGTGTGGATCTCAAGCAGGCCCAGGTTGTCAAGCTGGTTGTGGAGGGAGATCGGGTTTGTGGTGTAGAAACCCGTGACGGCCTGCGCTTTATGGCACCGGCGGTGATTCTGACCACCGGTACCTTCATGCGCGGTCTGATTCATGTCGGCCTGGTGAACTATCCCGGCGGGCGGGCCGGAGAGCCGCCCTCAGAGGGATTGTCTGACCATTTGCGCGCCTTGGGGTTTCGAGTTGGGCGCCTGAAAACCGGGACCCCGCCGCGCCTGGCTGCGGCGACGATTGACTTTTCCCAACTTGAGGCCCAGCCTGGCGATCCGCACCCGAAACCTTTTTCTGCAGACACCCTGAGTATAGATCGTCCCCAGGTGCCTTGTTATATCACCTACACCAACGCACGGACCCATGAAGTGATTCGTCGTGGCCTGGACCGCTCTCCTCTGTATTCCGGAGTGATTGAGGGGGTTGGGCCGCGATATTGTCCTTCGATCGAAGACAAGGTCGTCCGCTTTCCAGACAAAGAGCAACATCAGATTTTTCTCGAACCGGAAGGGCTTGCCAGCGGCGAGATCTATCCGAACGGTGTGTCCACCTCCTTGCCGGTCGATGTCCAGTTGGCCTACCTCAGGACTATGCAAGGCCTCGAACAGGTAGAGATCATGCGGCCCGGGTACGCCATTGAGTACGACTATGTCGACCCGATTCAGCTGCATCCCAGTCTGGAAACCAAGGCGCTTCACGGACTCTACCATGCGGGCCAGATCAACGGGACCTCCGGCTACGAGGAAGCTGGCGCCCAGGGACTGCTGGCGGGGATCAACGCCGTATTGCAAGTCAGAGGCCGCGAGCCGGTCATTATCGGCCGGGACCAGGGTTATCTTGGCGTTCTGGTCGACGATCTGGTCAATCTGGGCGCCAAAGAGCCCTACCGGATGTTCACTTCGCGTGCCGAATACCGTCTCCTGCTCAGAGAAGACAATGCCGACCAGAGGCTCAGCCCAATCGGCAGAAAGATCGGCCTGCTGACCGATACGCGCTGGGAGCGCTTCTCTGCCAAACTTGCTGATATGGCGCGCGGCTATGAGCTTTTACGCGACACACGGGTTTCGCCTGCTCACCAGGAGGTTCTTGCGCGACTGGACCTGCAGGAGTTGAAAAACGGCGCATCACTTGAAGAGTTGTTGCGGCGCCCGGAAATCGGCCTCAGTGACCTCAGCTTCCTTAATGACGAATTGGCCCGACTTCCCCTGGATGTGCGCAGCGAACTGGAGACCGAGGTCAAATATGCCGGTTACATCCGTCGCCAGCAGGAGCAGGTTGAGCGTTTCCGACGATTGGAAGGCCTGGTGATCCCTGCAGGGTTTGATTATGAGACCGTTCATGGCCTCTCCGCAGAGGTGCGCGAAAAGCTCAAGCAGGTGGCGCCACGAACCCTCGGACAGGCTGGGCGTATCCCCGGCGTCACCCCTGCCGCGACGGCCATTCTGGCAGTTATTTTAAAGCGCTGAGGATTTTTATGGGTTTGCCGGAGTTGTTGGCCGATCTTGGCCTGGAGGTCGCTCCTGAAGCGATTATGTGTCTTGAAAGGTTGGCCGATGAACTGCTGCGCTGGAATCGCCGCCGCAACCTGACGGCAATTACCGGGCGAGATGAAATCCTGGAAAAGCACCTGGTCGACTCACTGACCCTTCTGCCCTTCATCAGCCGCCCTGGCCGCCTGCTTGATATCGGCTCCGGAGCCGGATTTCCGGCGTTACCGCTGAAAATCGCCTGCCCCGACCTCGAGGTCGTCTCTGTCGAGGCGGTCGGTAAAAAGGTCGACTTTCAGCGCCACATTGCCAGGCTTTTCGATCTCGATGGGTTCACCGTGCGGCATGAACGTATCGAGTCTCTGAGCGATCATCCCGATTATTGCGGGGGGTTCGATACGGTTACCGCAAGAGCCCTCTGCTCTCTTCGAGGAGTTGCTGGCCATGGCCAGGCCCTTCCTGGCCCCTGGGGCTCGTCTGTTGGCCATGAAAGGCCCCGAAGGTGTCAAGGAGGTTGCCGTGCTTGATGAGCAACTGAAGGGGGCCGGCTGGTCGGTTACCGTGCACCGATTGAAGCTGCCCGCATCGGGCGCGGCCCGATGCCTGATCGAGATGGGATATTCGTAGTATTTCTACCATATATTGTGATTTATAAAAACACGACACCTATATCTGGTGTTTTACTCGACTTGGGCAAATTTCCTTTGCAGATCCAGGTGCTTATGTTAGTCTGAGCGACTTGAAAAACTCACCCCAAGGAGACATGCAGGCATGGCCCAGGTAATCGCCATCGCCAATCAAAAGGGCGGCGTCGGCAAGACCACTACGGCAGTCAATCTTGCCGCGTCACTGGCCGTTGCCGAAAAGCGTACCCTGCTGGTTGATATCGACCCTCAGGCCAACTCCACCAGTGGTGTCGGGGTCGATCCGAACAGCATGCAGAAGACAATCTATCATGCCCTGATCGGCGAGGCTTCAGTAGACCAGCTGCTCCAGGCCACCGGCCTCGACCTGCTCCGCCTGCTCCCGGCAAACCCTGACCTGATCGGTGCGGAAGTTGAGTTGATTTCAGCTCTGGCTCGGGAGAACAAGCTCAAGCAGGCCCTTGCCGCGGTGACAGATCAATTTGATTACGTCCTGATCGACTGTCCGCCCTCGCTTGGGCTGTTAACGATCAACGCTTTGACCGCTGCGGACAGCGTCCTGATTCCCCTGCAGTGCGAGTATTACGCCATGGAGGGGTTGAGTCAGCTGATCAATACGGTGCGTCTGATTCAGCGTGAACTGAATCCGACCCTGAAAATCCATGGCATCCTGCTGACGATGTTCGATGCACGCAACAACCTGTCACATCAGGTCAGCGAGGAGATCCGCAAGCATTTTTCCGCCCAGGTCTTCGAAACAATGATTCCGCGCAATGTGCGCCTTTCTGAAGCGCCCAGTCACGGTCTGCCCGCCCTGCTCTATGATGTTTCCTCGCGGGGTGCGACGGCTTACCTGGAGCTGGCGCGCGAAATTATCCGCATGGAGTAGCAACCAGCATGGTCAAACGACCCGCACTCGGCAAAGGGATCGGTGCCCTTCTCACATCAGCTTCCCAGGACGGTCGCCACAAGTATTTCGTCTGCCCGGTCGAAGAACTGAAACCGCACCACCAACAGCCACGCAAAACCTTCAACGATGCAAAGATGGCCGAACTGGTCGCTTCGATCCGCGAAAAGGGCGTCATCCAGCCCCTGGTGGTCCGTCATGCCGATGATCATTATCAGATTATCGCTGGTGAGCGGCGCTGGCGGGCTGCACAAAAGGCGGGTCTCAAGGAAGTTCCGGTCGTTATTCAGGACGTTTCGGAGGATTGGGCCCTGGAGATGGCGCTAATCGAGAATATCCAGCGCGAAGACCTCAACCCGATCGAAGAGGCTGAAGCCTATCGCCACCTGATGAACAATTTTGACCTCTCCCAGGAGGAAGTTGCCAAGCGGGTCGGTCGGGAACGGCCAACGGTGGCCAATACGCTGCGTCTGCTGCGTCTGCCCAGGGAGATCCAGCAAGATGTGATCGGTGGGCAGTTGAGTATGGGCCACGCCCGTGCGCTCCTCTCTCTGGATAGTGCGACACGCATCAAGGAGGCCCGCGACCAGGTAGTCAGAAAACAGTTTTCCGTACGCCAGACCGAAGCGCTGGTTAAAAAACTCAAGAGGGGTGGGGACAAGGCGCCCCCGCCAAAAGCCAAGATTGATCATGAACTGGTCGACCTCGCCGCGCGTCTGCAGCGCTGTCTGGGCACCAAGGTCAATATCTTGCCACAGGCGCGTGGCGGCAAAGGCGGCAAGATCGAAATAAGATATTATTCCGCCGAAGAGTTCGAGCGCTTGCTGGAGCTTTTTGAAAGAAGGTAATGTTAATAAATCCAATATGTTAGGTGAGTAAACCCAGGAAACAAAACTGATGTTTAACAAGAAGGAAAAAGAACCGATGCGTAAAGAGACCCCGATAGAAAAGAGTGAAATCAAGGCCTTTCTTGGACCCGGCAGCCAGTTTGAAGGTAAGCTGGTCTTCAACGAAATCGTGCGCCTGGATGGTGCTTTCCGTGGAGAAGTGACTTCCCACGATACCCTGATCGTTGGTGAAAGTGCTGACATCCAGGCTGATGTCCAGGTTGGCACGCTGATCCTGAGCGGGAAATTCAAGGGCAACGTCAAGGCAAAGAGTCGTGTGGAGCTGCGCGCACCTGCCAACGTGGATGGCTCGATCGAAACCCCGGCCCTCTCCGTGGAGGAAGGCGTCGTTCTGAACGGAACCATTACCATGACGACCGGTGAAATTGCTTCTGCTATAAAGCCCGTCGAGGAAGTGGCCAAGAAATAATTTAATCCGTCGATGTAAAAGGCCTTTTCTGTGGTGGATTTTTATGAAAAGACCCTTGACATGAACAGGGTGCTATGGTAGTCATCTTTTGCTTTGGCCCCGAGGGTCAGGGCCTTTTTTAACAGCGTCTAAAGGTTGTATACAGTATACCGATGCGTCAACCTGGCGCTAACACGAATGAGGTAAAGCGGTGATCAAGCTCGACTGGACACTGTTCCTGCAGTTTGTCAATTTTATGGTCCTGATGGCGGTGCTGAACGCACTCCTTTTCAAACCCTTGCGGGCCGCACTGCAGGCACGCAGGGAGACGATAGAGGGTTCCAAGGCCAAGGTTCAGGACATTGACGAACAGGTGCAGGCGCAAATTGCCCGCTACGAAGCCCAACTTCAGGAAGCTCGCCTGCAAGGGGCCCAGGAACGTTCAACCCTGCGCAAGGCCGGGCAGGAAGAAGAAGCCCGCATCCTTGGTGAAGCGAACCGGACAGCGGCGGAAAAACTGCAGACCATCAAGGAACAGATTCAGCAAGAGGCCGACACTGCACGCCGGTCCCTGCGCAATGAGACCGAGGCTCTGGCCAAGGAGATTGTCTACAAGGTTCTGGGGAGGGCTGTCTGATGACAAAGCGCAACACACTGCTCTTTAAAGGCCTTCTTTTCGCTGCATTGGTTTTGGCCCCAGCCGCAGTTTTTGCTTCCGGTGGTGACGGCCATGCCGATAGTGGCACCATTCTGAAGGATTTCCTCTACCGTTGCTTCAACTTTGCCCTGATGGCCGGACTGCTTGCTTACTTTGTGACCAAGCCGATCCGCAAGGGCCTTAAAGAACGCAGCGCGGAGGTTGAAAAAACCCTGGCCGAAGCCGAAGCGGCCAAGCAGGCAGCCGAAGCCAAGCATCGTGAATACAGTGAGAAACTGGACAAGGCTACCGAAGAAATCGCAGGCATTGCCGCATCGATTCGCCGTGAAGGTGAACTGGAGCGTGACAAGATAATCGCTGCTTCCAAAGAGTTGGCGGTGAAGATAGAGCAGGAGGCCGACAACAAGGCTGCCGGTGTGGTCGCCAAGGCGCGCATCGAGTTGCGTGAAGAGGCCTCGCGGCTGGCCGTGGAGCTGGCGGAGGACTTGCTGAAAAAGCAGGTTTCTGCCGATGACCAGAAGCGTCTGGTCGAAGAATATATGCAGAAAATGGGAGAACTCCATTGAGCGTCAGTGCCCTTACCCGTAGGTACGCCAAGGCATTGGTTGAACTCGGCGTGGAACAAAAGGCCGTAGAGATCTACGGCGACGAGTTGGCCCAGGTCAAGGATGTCCTGTCCCAGGAAGACCTGTTCCGTCAGTTGCTAGATAGCCCCACCCTCGACCTTGGCAAGAAAGAGGCCATGCTGGCTGATTTATGCAAGGCGATGGAGCTTTCCGAGGGAATGGTCAAGTTTCTCGGCCTGCTTCTGAGCAAGGGTCGAATCGGTTATCTCGGGCAGATTGCAGATAAATATCACCTTTTGTCAGATGAACTGGCCGGTATCCTGAGTGCCAAAATTACATCAGCCGTTAAACTGGACGATGTCCAACAGCAGGCGATTGCCGCCAGCCTCGAAAAACAGACCGGCAAGCAGGTCGCAATCAGTGTTGAGCTTGATCCCGACGCTGATCGGCGGGCTGCAGGCTGAAATCGCTGGCCGTCTCTTTGATGGCTGTGTCAAAACGCAACTTAAACGAATCGAAGAATCCTTAACGAAAGGGTGATGAGGTCGTCACAATGCAAATCAGAGCAGAAGAAATCAGCGCAATAATCAAGAAGCAGATTGAGAGCTTCGGCCGTGAAGTCGAGGTCAGTGAAACAGGAACCATCATTTCCGCTAGTGACGGTATCGCCCGCATCCATGGCCTGGACAAGGCGATGGCCGGTGAGTTGCTGGAGTTTCCCGGAAATGTCATGGGAATGGTTCTCAACCTCGAGGAAGACAATGTTGGTGCCGCGATTCTAGGCGATGCCGAGCATATCAAGGAAGGTGACACGGTCAGCGAACCGAACGTATCGTTCAGGTTCCGGTCGGCGAAGCGCTGATCGGCCGGGTGGTTAACGGTATCGGCATTCCGATTGACGGCAAGGGCCCGATCGAAACCGATACTTACAGCAAGGTTGAAATCAAAGCGCCGGGCATTGTTGCACGTAAATCGGTGCATGAGCCAATGCAGACCGGTCTCAAGGCGATCGACTCCATGGTGCCGATTGGTCGTGGCCAGCGCGAGTTGATCATCGGTGACCGTCAGACCGGCAAGACAGCCGTTGCGGTAGATGCCATCATCAACCAAAAAGGTCAGAACATGATCTGCATCTATGTCGCCATCGGCCAGAAACGCTCGACGGTGGCTCAGGTGGTTGACAGGCTCAACAAGACCGGCGCCATGGACTACACGATTGTCGTCTCTGCGTCTGCCTCCGAACCCGCACCAATGCAGTTTATCTCCCCTTACACCGGCGTGACCATGGGCGAATTCTTTCCGCGATAGCGGCGGGCGCGCCCTGATCATCTACGACGACCTCTCCAAGCAGGCCGTCGCTTATCGTCAGCTTTCGCTGCTGTTGCGTCGTCCGCCGGGCCGCGAAGCATACCCCGGTGATGTTTTCTATCTCCACAGCCGTCTGCTTGAGCGCGCTTGCAAGCTCAACGATGCAGAGGGTGCCGGTTCTCTGACTGCTCTGCCGATCATTGAGACTCAAGCTGGCGACGTCTCCGCGTATATCCCGACCAACGTCATTTCGATTACTGACGGTCAGATCTTCCTTGAAACCGATCTCTTCTTTTCCGGTGTACGTCCGGCAATCAACGTCGGTCTCTCGGTTTCCCGCGTTGGTGGTTCTGCCCAGGTCAAGGCCATGAAGCAGGTTGCAGGGACTCTGCGCCTTGCCCTTGCCTCATATCGTGAGATGGCAGCCTTTGCTCAGTTCGGTTCAGACCTTGATGCTGCTACCCAGGGTCAGCTGAATCGAGGTGCTCGCCTGGTTGAGATCCTCAAGCAAAGCCAGTATGTGCCTCTGCCGGTCGAGAAGCAGGTTATCGCGATCTTTGCCGTTAACAACGGTTATGTAGACCAGTATCCGGCGACTGATGTGCAGCGTTACGAGAAAGA
>CAWGUB010000016.1:0-22783 GCA_963825575.1 uncultured delta proteobacterium | reverse complement strand
GGCGTCCGGCGGGACGCGACCCGCCGGTTCTGGTTTTAAATATAAAGCAATTAGGGCAACAGATTAACCATCTGTTGCCCTCGCTATCATGAATTCTGACCGAACTTTGTCAGTAGCCTGAGGGCCGGTCATTATTGACCGGCCCTCTGCTGTTTTTCATCGTGACTCTACTTCGGATAGCTGGCGTAAACCGTGACACTGCCATCCTTGCCCAACGCCAGAACCTGGTAAGGGTCTGCGGCTCTGCCGGGCATTTCCATGCCGGGGGAGCCGATCGGCATACCAGGCACACTCAGGCCGATGATGTCAGGTTTTTCTCTGAGCATCCGCAGGATCTCATCTTTCGGGACATGGCCTTCAACAACGTAGCCATCAACGATGGCTGTATGGCAGGATTGGGCCTGCAACGGGATTTTGTAGTGGGCTTTTATCTCGGCGAGCCTCGGGCTCTCTTCCGTCTGTACGATAAAGCCGACGTCTTCCAGGTGCTTGCTCCAACCGCCGCCGCAGCCTCAGCCAGGGGCCTTGTAGACATGAACCGGAGGCAACTGCCGGTCGCCTGCCAATACTTGGGAGACCAGCGGCGTCACCAGTCCGACCGTCAGTGTTGTCAATATCAATAATCGGAGCATCATTTAACCTTTCAAGCGAGAAGATTCCTCTGTCGGACCTTCTGGCTAGGATTCTGACAATAATCGTCTTATATTTCCAACTATATGTTATCGGCTAGTGCCGGAGCAAGTCTCCATCTCAAGTTGTAAGGGGGGGATGGTCCCTAATAGAGGGAACGGCGCTGGTAGTTACTGCTGCCACCGAGACTGTAATTGAATAAGCCCATGATGTGCAGGTACTCATTTGGGTAGGCCCTTGGCAGTGGCCCATAGGTGGCACCCTGCCGTACGGCGCGTATCGCTTCGTCGTCGAGGACGCGATAGCCGGAGCTCTCCATCAGTATAACATCGGTGACGTTGCCGTCACGATCGACCGTGACGCGAATCAGGCAGGATCCCTGCTGGTTGCGAGTTCTGGCAGATTCTGGGTAGTTCCATACCCCGTAAATGTTGTTACGGAAGCGGCGCATGAAGGAGATCAGCAGGTCCTGCTGAGTGTCCATCCAGACGGTATCGCCCTTTTCGATGTCCTTGCGATATTTCCGTCGCCAGTCACTTTCTATTTGTGCCATGGCCTGAGGTGAAATCTGGGTGAGGGTTTGCAGGTCTGGAACACTGGGGGAGGGCTCGGTTCTCTGCCGCCTGAGAGCCTCAGCGGTCTCCGGCAGTGTCTGGTCAGATTTATCGGCCGGGGCTTTCTCCAGCCTCGGTTCAGGTTGTGGCGGCGTTGGCTGCGGGATTTTCTGCACCTGTTCGGGAGCGCGGACGACCTTCTCACGATCCTCGGTGTCCTGTCCCTCCGGGGCGGTCTCCTTCTCTACGACCTGATCCTTTTCAGCGAGGCGTTCGGCCGGTTTCTGACGAGGTTTTTCCAGCTCTTTCCGGATCGGCAGATCGAGTTCCCGGTCACGTGGTTGGGGAGGGCGAACCTCAACATAAACCGGCGGTGGTGCAATCTCTACCGGAAACAACCTGTCTTTCGGCACCAGCAGCAAAAGCAGGTGTAAAAGCAGGGATAACAGGATAAACCCTGTGATTATGATATCTTGTCGTTGCTCAGTGGTCATGGCATTAATGATTTATAAACGAGTAATTATATTACAAGCGGAGGGGAACTACCAGTATCGAATAGGCCTGCAGCCTGCAATTTACGAGGGGAAATAAGTTGACGGTTAACAGGTCATCCGGTATATTCTTGGTCTTTAATAAAACCCTGTTTGAAGGAGGAAATGTCGATGCATCTCGTTGACCAGATCAAGGCAAAAGCCCGCACCAGTCTCCAGACTGTAGTGCTTCCTGAAAGTTATGATGACCGCATGATCCAGGCCGCCGAACTGATTACCGGTGACAACCTGGCAAAAGTTGTCCTGCTCGGTGACGCTGCCACTCTTGAAGCCAGGGCCGGTGAACTGGGGGTCTCCCTCGCCGGTGTCGAGCTTATTGATCCAAAGAGTGCCGCCAGCCTTGACAATTATGTCGCTGAGTTGGTCAAGCTGCGTCAGAAGAAGGGCTTGACCCCCGAACAGGCCCGCGAAACCCTGACCGGTGAAGACAACCTTTTCTTCGGTGCCATGATGGTCCACAAAGGTGATGCCGGGGGCATGGTTGCCGGTGCCTACAACACCACCGGCGACGTGTTGCGTGCTGCTTTCCAGGTGATTGGTACTGCCCCTGGCATGAAGACGGTGTCTTCGGTGTTTTTGATGGTGACCAAGAACCCCGACTTTGGTGAAAACGGCGTGCTCTGTTTCGCCGATTGTGCTGTCAACCCGAACCCGAATGCCCAGGCCCTGGCCGAGATCGCTGTCTCCACTGCGAGCAGCTGCAAGAGCTTCCTCGGCGTTGACGCCCGCGTCGCAATGCTCTCTTTTTCCACCAAAGGCAGCGCCAGTCACGAAGATTGCGACAAGGTCCTCGAAGCCCTTGAGATTGCCAAAAAAATTGACCCGAACCTGCAAATCGATGGCGAGCTGCAGGCGGATGCCGCACTGCTTCCCAAGGTTGGTGAGAAGAAAGCCCCGGGCTCTGCCGTTGCCGGCAAGGCAAACACCCTGATCTTCCCCGATCTCGATGCTGGCAATATCGGCTACAAGTTGGTCGAGCGCGTCGCCGGCGCCGAAGCGGTCGGGCCGATCGTCCAGGGCCTCGCCAAGCCGGTCAACGATCTCTCGCGTGGCTGTTCCGTTGACGACATTGTGTCCGTATCGGCAATTACAGCAGTCCAGGCACAAGGCTGATTCCCAGGCGTTCTGTTTGTATTGCCACATCTTTTAATGTAAATTGGGGCTGGTGTTGCGCATCAGCCCTGATTTCTTGTTTTTAATATAACTAAAATTATCCGAATTGCGTTTCCGGGGGGAAATGTATGCTCCTCTACGAAGCTGAAGGCTTTCTTGAAGTGGAAGTCGACAGTATCAACCGTCTCTGTCGATCCAGAGATTCCGTCACTTTTGGTGATGCCGATGGAAGTGGCTTCGACGTTCACGCCGTCCTTTGCGATTTTCAGGATAATTCCCAATCACGTTGTTACGTTACGTTTCATGACAAGGCACTGAAAAAAGCCCTTATTTTTTCTGTCAAAAGCCCCGGAGAAGTTTCTGCGTGGCAACATGCACATGATGTACTTGCCAGCCTGGGGTACCAGCTTGATGAGTACAACCTCAGGCTCAGCCCGGCTATGCTTGAAGTTGTCCTGAGGGATGTTCCAGGGCTCGCGTCGCCTGCCGAGGCACGCAAGCAGAGGAATGAAAGAGCCCGGTTGCTGACCGAGCTGCAGGATACGGTCGAGACAAACCCGACTAGTGCCGCCGGCAGGAAAGCCGCCCTCAAACTCGGCGCTGAAAAACGCCTGGACGAGCGGATTGCAGAGCTACGACAGCTCATGATTGAGACCCTGTCTCCCGCACAAGAGCGTGACGCGGATGGCGAGGCGATGATGGCGCAGGTCAGGGACCTGACGGCCAAGCTGGAGGTTGCGGAAGGCTTGGTCGACCAGGAGCGCAAGCAGCGGGAGGTAAGCGAGTCGATTACCGCCGCTGCCGAGAAACGTATTCAGGAACTCGAAGAAATTCTCATCGATGTTGAGACCCGGTCAGCAGGTGAAATTAAACAGAAACGCAGAATTGTTGTGTTGCAGAGGCGAATTAAAGAACTTGAGGACCAGTTGACGCTGGTGTCCGATGAGGTTGCAAAAGAACGTGACAAACAGGAGCAGTTTATCACGGATGTCAAGTCAGCCCAGAAGCAGATTGCGGCGCTCGATGACAGTTTGCAAAAAGCCGGGAAAATGCTGGCGGACAGCTTTGATCAGCTGGCACAAGAACGGGCCTTGAGGAGTCAGGTGGAAACCTCTTTCAAAGGCGCAGAAGGTCGCATCAGTGAGCTCGAAGAAGAGCTCCGGGGATTTAGCCAGCAGGATACTCGGACAGGCACAGCAGACAAGGATGCCGATGCCCTTCAGGCACAACTTGAACAGCTGGAAGGTGAAATGCGCGATCTCCGTGAGGATCGACTGCGCGAATGCACTATGCGCAGACGCCTGGAAAAAAGCGCGACCGAAGACGTCAGGCGCATTCGGGACCTTGAAGAGACCCTTGAAAAGGCCAGGGATGAGGCTTCTGCTGCCACGGATGAAATGACGCATGACGGTGAACAGAAAGCCTCCATGAAAGACGAACTGGAGAACCTGGAACGCCGGTTGCGTGAAGAGCAGGCAGGGAAAGAAGACCTGGAACGTGATCTCGAACAGGCCCACAAGGTAATTGACTCACTCGAGCAGATGGTCAAGGAAACAGAAAATGCCCCTGAACGTCACGCCACAGAAAAACCGGAGGAAGACCGGAAGCTGCTCGAGCTTACAGAAGAAGTTGCGCTGATCAAGGAACAGCTCGCGCAGGAACGCGCCCGGCAAGAGGAACTTGCGGAAGAAGTCGCAACAGCTGAAAAGAAGTTGGCTGACAGGCCAGGCTCGACAGGAAAGAAGGCGTTGAACAAGAATGTTGCCACTTTTGCCGAGTCTGAAGCTGTTGAAGTGAGAGAAAGCAGTAAGCCAGCCAAATCGAAAAAGCCGCTGCCTCACGAATTGCGACCAGCACCGAACAAGGCGGCTTTCTTCCACCCTGACTGGGACCTCGAGGGGTTACCCTGCAAATCTAAAAAGCATATAGTCAGGGTATGGGAGACGGTTTTTAACGTGCAGATTTCCCTGGAAGGTTACCCATCACAATATTGTATGGCTTTCCTGGTTGTACTGAGGAAGGATAATCTGAAGAAGCTGTTCATGCTCTTCCGTCTCAAGCAAAATAAACATACGCTTGTCTATGTTCCTGCTGCCCCCCCGGCAAACGAAGCCCTGTTGCAAAACGCCATCGATGAAGGGTTGAGGTTTCTCAAGAACAGTGGGTTTGAAATGGAAGAAATGCCGGAAGAGTACATCTCCAGCAGCTTGGGAAGCTATTTCCTGGAAAAATGAGTATAGCGTTCAGTCAGGTCGGAACGAGGAAAGGCCAGGGGAAACCCCTGGCCTTTCCCCGTTTGCTGGTCTAAGTGCATCTGCTATTTGCGCTGGAAATCGTTTGAAGAGAAGCTGTATTTGAAGTTCATGTGGTCCGTGTAGGTCCCTTCCAGGATGGCGACCACGTCTTCGGTGAAGACAAGTTCCTCGTCGGTCGGAATGACAAAGACCTTTACCGGAGAATCCGGCGTGGTGATCACGTTTTCTTCCTTACGGGTCATGGTGTTGCGGTTTTTCTCCTTATCCAGGATGATCCCCATAAACTCGAGTCCTTCCAGCGCACTCTCGCGAATCAGCCAACCCATTTCACCAACACCGGCAGTGAACACCACGGCATCGATGCCTCCGGTTGCTGCGGCATAAGAGCCGATATATTTCTTCAATCGATAGGCCTCGACATCCAGTGCCAGTTGGCATCGCGGACAGCTGCCGTCTTCAGCACCTTCAATGACGTCCCGGCGGTCAGTAAACTGACCGGTGATCCCCAGGATGCCGGCTTTCTTGTTGAGAACGCTGTCGATCTCTTTCGGGCTCAGACCTTCCTTCTCCATGATAAAGGCAGGTATGGCCGGGTCAAGGTCTCCGCAGCGGGTGCCCATGACAGCCCCTTCCAGGGGGGTCAGGCCCATTGATGTGTCGACGGATACGCCGTTTTTGATCGCTGCGTGGGATACGCCGTTGCCGATATGCATGGTGATGAGGTTGCAGTCTTTCGGATCCTTGCCCAGCATGACGGCGGCACGCTTTGAAACGTACAGGTGGCTGGTGCCGTGAAAACCGTAGCGTCGGACACCGTGTTTTTCGTACCATTCGTAAGGGACCGCATAAGTGTAGGCGGCCTCGGGCATGGTCTGGTGAAAGGCTGTGTCGAAGATGGCTATATGGGGAACGTCGGGCAGGACTGACTGGGCGGCTTCAATCCCGGAGATGTTCGGTGGGTTGTGCAGGGGCGCCAGGTGCTGGACATTCTTGATGGCCTGAAGGACGTTGTTGTCGATCTGGACCGAGCAGGTGAATTTTTCGCCACCGTGTACGACGCGGTGACCGACAGCAGAGATTTGGGTGATTTCACTGACGACACCGTACTTCTTGTCCGTCAGGGTCTTGATAATCAGGTGAATAGCGACCTGGTGGTCGGGGCATTCATATTCTTCGCGGTAGGTTTCCCGCCCCGGGACCTCATGGATGATGAAAGAATCGCCAATCGTGACACGTTCCACCATGCCCTTGGCAATGACCTCCTTCTTCTCCCAGTCATAGAGTTGGTATTTTACCGATGAACTTCCGCAATTCAGGGCCAGAATATCCATATTTCTTTCCTCCAGATGTCCGATTTACAGTTTTTTTTAAGTTGAAAAACAAAATACTGTTTTAAAGCTAAAAATTTAGCCAAGCTGAAATTTTAGTTAAGTCAGGTTTTATCTGGCCTGGCAGGCGTAAAACATGTTGTGAAAGGTTAATGGATGGTTGCCAAAATTGCAAGTTTTTTCAGGGTAGGAAGTTTGGCTGTTTGCGCTGGACAGGATTGGCAAGTTGCGGTAAACTCCCCGGAAGTTTTGATACCCACAAATTTTTCAAGAGGAGGAAACTTCCATGGCCTACACAATTAACGACGAGTGTATCAATTGCGCTGCGTGTACAGACACCTGTCCGGTTGACGCGATCAGTGAGCAGGGCGACAAGCATGTGATTGACGCAGAACTCTGTACCGACTGTGGCGCTTGTGTTGACAGCTGTCCTGTCGACGCGATTGAGGCTCCCTGAGCATCAATGTAATTTAAGGGTTGGATTCAAACAGTAAAGGCCGTACCTGCTTCAGGTACGGCCTTTTTTTTATCCGGCTTGCTTTGTCGCTTAACCCCCGCCGAGCTTGGAATCGACCACCTCGACATTGATGTTGGCAATTCCGGACGGCAGGTTGCGGAAGACGATGGTGAATGGAATCGATCCTCCGGAGGCAATATTCATGTTCGAAAGGCTGTCGCCAAACTCGTTGTTCATCGCCTCTTCGATGGCACTGAAAGGCATCTTTGCCAGGGCGGCATCATCAAGAGCGTTGCCGCAGAAGACAGTCTGTTGCAGGAGGGTTGTCCCATTCGCGTCGAGTAGAGTCCCTTTGATGGTGATCGATGATCGCCTGTTCGTGTCGTTGTTGACTGCGGATCCCTGGATGACCAGCATTTGTCCGGCCTGGCCGTCGACATATGAGCTGCCACTGATGTTGATGCCAATGCGATCTGCCGGGGCAACCTCCTGGGTCTCGCCGATGTAATCCTTCAGGAATGGCAGGTATTCTGTCACGGCATTCAGATTAAGAGAACCCTCCTGCATGAACTGGAAGCCGGCCGCGCCGCCCAGAGCAACCAGCAGCAGAATCAGTAGCAGCAGGATCCGCGACAGGGAGCTCTTTTTCGGAGGGGGAGGAACCGGCAGCGGTTCTTCATTATCAAAGTCACGGGAAGCTGGCGGTGTCTGCTCGTGCCGGGAAAAAGACTCTGGCTCTTCCTGTTTCTCCATGATGGCTCCGGGGAAGGAATCATCGGTCTGGAAGTTTGGTACGCCACTTTCGTCGTCATCGCTGGAGAAGTCGATTTCGCCAAACTGCAGACCCCCTTCTTCCTGGGCTTTCGGTGCGCTCTCCGGTTCAGTTTTATCGGTGTCAAACCGGGGCTCATCGAAATCAAAAGAATCACCGGCAGGCGACTTTTCATCCCATTCAGAAGCCGGGTCAGCGGCGCGTGGGGTCTCATCGTCAAGGCTGAAAGCGTTTTCGTCTCCCTGGTCATTTGGGTCGCCGAAGGCAAAGTCTGCAGGTTCCTCTACAGGAGACTCTTCCGTGCTGTCTTCCTCCTCTGCAAAAGTGAACTCTGAAGGTTCCGTGGTTTCATCGTCGGTTGATTCGAAAGTGAATTCTGCAACCCCCGTCTCTTCTTCTATTGTGGGGTCCGGTGTCGTGCTTTCCACCTCGTCCGTGGAGCTGGAATCATCGCCGAAGTCGAACTCGACGGGGCCTCCTGGTTCCTCGGTTGCTTCGAGCGCCGCGCCGAAATCGGCAGATTCCTCTTCGGGCTGTCCAGCTGGAGTCTCGTCTACATGGGCAAAATCGGAGTCTATTGATGTTTCATCGCCTTCGGCGGGCTGACTGATGTCGGCAAAGGAAAACTCGTCGGCTAGTTCTCCGCCTGCAACTGTAGTATCCATTTCTTTTACGAGGCTGCTGAAATCAATCTCATCGGCCGGCGATTCATCACCCTGCGGTTCATCAGCCGGTTCAGGAGTATCTCCAGAATCTGCAGCAGCGGATTCTTCTTCCGGTTCGAAGGACTCTTCCTGTGGCTCGGAGGACTCTTCTTCCGGGTTGTCGGCAGCAGCTGACGCTTCGTCAGGAGTTTCTTCGGCTACCGGCTCCATGTTAAAGGAGCCGAAATCTACTGACTCCTCTACGGGCTCCGGCTCGGGCAAGGTGACGCTGAATATCTCTTTGCATTTCGAGCAACGGACTTTGATGCCGCCGGGCTTGATTTTTTCGTCTGCCAAACGGAAACGGGTTTGACATGCTTGGCACTGAACGATCATTCAGTTTCTCCTAGTCGTGGATTCAGACGCTCTCGACCACACGGATGTCGGGCAAGTCACGGTATCTCTCGTCAAAGTCCAAACCATAGCCGACGATGAACCCATCGCCCATGGAAAACCCGATGTAGTCAACCGGGACATTGGTTACGCGGTGAGCCTGTTTGTCGATCAGAGTGCAGATCCGCAGACTGGCAGGCTGGCGGTTCAAGAGCATGTTGCGCAATGATTCAAGGGTCTGGCCACTGTCGACGATATCCTCAACGATCAGAACATCCTTGCCCTTGATCGACATCTCCAGGTCCTTGCGAACCTCTATAATTCCCGATGACTGGGTTGCGGAGCCGTAGCTGGCCAGGCGCACAAAGTCAATGATCGTCGGGGCTTTGACCGCTCTGATCAGGTCGGCAATAAAAAGGAAAGAGCCCTTGAGCACCGCGACCATCAATATCTCGCGGCCATCGTAATCCCTGTCGATCTGGCCGGCAAGCTCTTTAACTCTGGCGGCGATTTCTTCCGCAGAAAAAAGTTGGGTTAATAAATGCTTTTTCTGAGAGGTGTCGGGAGTCGCCATAATCGGCTATTCTATAGCAAAGCAGTCAATTTATGTCAATTTTTTCAAGGGAGTAAAATCCTGGTCGGGTCCAGGGAAATCCTGTGTTATAATCTGCCCCATCTGAGGCCCTTTGATATGCGGCCATTTCACTCGGGAGTATTTCGATGCGCACCATAGTCTGCCCAGCCATTGCCTTCCTGATCTGTCTGTGTGGGTCACTCGCCTTTGCAGCTCCGGACATCAAATTCACGAGTACGCAATTTGATTTCGGCAAAGTTTATCAGGGTGAGAGAGTCCAGCATGCCTTCGAATTCGTCAATGCGGGACAGGACCCCCTGCTGATTGACCGGGTGCGCAGTTCCTGTGGCTGTACGGCAGTTCTGCTTTCGGAAAAGAATCTGGCCCCCGGCGCAAAAGGCCAGATAAAGACTAATTTTGACAGTACCCGTTTTCGTGGCAGCGTGAGCAAGACGGTTTACCTGTACAGCAACGATCCGGTGAAGCCGGTCGTGCAACTTAAAATCAAGGGCCAGGTCCTTGAAATCATTGCCGTAGAACCTGAGCAGGTCAATTTTGGCACGGTAGCCGGCGACCAGACCCTGGCATCGAAGGTCGTTCTGCGCAACCAGGGGGAAACGTCTTTAACCCTCGGGGTGCCGAGTACAACAGCAGCAGAACTTCAGGCCGAGATGCCGAAGACCACGCTGGCCAAGGGTGAGGAGGCCTCTCTCGAATTGATGCTAACTCCGAAACCTGGCACGTTGCGCTTTAGTGGTTACGTCCTGGTGCCGGTGGATGGTGTGCCGAATAACCAGTTGCGCATTCCTGTTTACGCCGTGATTCGCAATTAACGGTATTTTTATCTGTACGGTTACCCTTTCCACTATTGAAAGACTTCTCGACTGTATTATACTGAACAAGTTTTTTAAGGTTTGATTCCATTTAATTTTCCAAGGAGACTCCATGACGACCAATGTCTCGCCCCCCCAACGGCGAAAGTTTCTCTTCACCATGCTTGGCGGGCTTGGCGCACTGATCGGTGCGGCATCGGCCTGGCCGGTGTTCCGTTTTCTTTCTCCCATCACAGCTGCTGGCAGCGGTGAAAAAGTCGTCGTGGCTCGCAGCGAAGTCAAACAGGGGAAAGCACACTTTTTTCAATACCGCAGCAAGCCCGCGGTGGTCCTGCAACCGACACCGGGCCAATTTGTCGCCCTCTCGGCAGTATGCACCCATCTCGGCTGCGTAGTTGCCTGGCAGGAACAGGCCGGTGAGTTCCTTTGTCCATGCCACGGCGGCCGGTTCTCTTCGGAGGGTCAGGTCCTCGGCGGCCCGCCACCGGCCCCCCTTGAAACCCTTGTCGTCGAGCTTGATGGCGACCAGTTGAAGATCGGATAGGAGGCTTTCATGCAACCGATAAAATGGCTGGTCGATTTCATTGATGTGCGCCTCGGGATCAAAGACATCTACGACAAGGAATTGCGTGGTTACCTGCTACCGCGCAATGTCAATGTCTGGTATACCCTCGGTGCCGTCCTGATGGCGCTTTTCACCTTGCAGATCATCACCGGTATCCTGCTGCTCATGTTCTATGTGCCGGACGCCGAGAAAGCTTTTGCCAGCGTCCAGCACATTGTCAACAATGTGCCTTATGGCTGGCTGTTTCGGATGCTGCATGCGATCGGTGCCAACGTCATCGTCATCGCCCTGCTGCTGCACATGCTTTCAGTCCTCTTCATGGGCAGTTACAAGGGGCGTCGAGAGTTTACCTGGTTGACCGGATTCATTATCTTCAACCTGACCATGGGCCTGTGCCTGACAGGCTACCTGCTGCCCTGGAGCCAGCTCTCGTTCTGGGCCACCACGGTCGCCACCGACGCGGCCGGTGCCATCCCGGTGGTTGGCAACTACCTGGTCGAGTTCCTGCGTGGCGGACCTACGGTCGACAACCAGACTCTGGGACGGTTCTTTGCCCTGCACGTGGTCGGCATGCCGCTGGTGCTGCTCGGGTTGATGGGCGCCCACCTGTTCTGCGTAAAACGCCGCGGCATTTCGTCCGCACCATTTGGTTCTGAATATAAGGCGTCCGAGGAACTGCCGTTCTTCGAGCATGATAAGCATCCCGGCGGAATCCCGTTTTTCCCGAATTATTTCGTCAAAGATGCTGCCGTCATCAGTTTCTTTATCGCGTTCATGCTGGCGATTATCTTCTATGCACCGGGGATGTTCTTCCCCGAATCGGCCTTCCAGCCCGCGGACCCGTTTGTAACACCACCGCACATCAAGCCGGAATGGTACTTTCTCTGGGCCTACCAGACGCTGAAGATCTTCCCCAGTGAGATTATCGGCCTGGGGGTGCAGGGCGCGTTCATGACTTTCCTGGCGTTGCTGCCTTTCATCGACCGGGGCCCGGAAAGACGACCGGCCAGGCGGCCGTTGTTTGTAACCTGCTACGTTCTCGGGATTCTCCTGTTTGTGGCCATTTCCGTATGGGGGCACTACTCATGAGTCGCGTTGTCATCTGGTCGTTTCTGGTCTTAAGCCTGGCCCTGTTGTCGGCGCCTGACACAAGCCACGCTGACGAAACCGTTTGTCTGCAATGCCATGCCGGCCTGTCCGGTCATCTCAGCGCACCGGTTGCCGATTGGCAGACCAGCGTACATGCCGAAAATGGGATCTCCTGTCACGATTGTCACGGTGGCGACCCGACCGATATGGCTATGGCCAAGAGCCCCGACAGGGGTTTTATCGGTGCTCCGGATTATACCGAGGTCCCCGACTTCTGCGGGCGTTGTCATGTCGGCGTGGCCGAGGAATACAAGGCGGGAGCCCATGGCAAGGCCATTGAGGAAGGTGGCGCACAGTGTGTCGTCTGTCACGGCAACCATGCGGTGAAAAGAGCCAGTCTGGCCCTGATTAACGAGGAGGATTGCACCCGCTGCCACAGTTACGAACGTGCCGCCCTGATCAGGCTGTCTCTGGTCGAGACGGACACGATGATCAAGGATGTCGAGCATGACCTCGACCGACTCTATCGGCTCGGTTTTGCCGTTGATGAGCTGGAGGGGACTCTCTTCAACCAACGCAACGTCTTCCATCGTACCTTCCACGGTGTTGATGTGGAGCGGGTGCGCAAGGAGACCGGCGGCGTGCAGGCCGAGTTGAGCAAGGTCAAGGGCAAGGTGGCCGAAATTGACAACACGCTGGGCAAAAGGAAACTCTGGGGCAGCGTCGTAATTGGCCTGTTCATCCTGGCCGGGGTGATTTTCCTGCTGGTGAGGAAGGCTTACGAAGAAGAAGGCGGCTGATCTGCGGAGACATCTGATTTTGTACAAAAGGGCGCTGCATGACTGACATGCAGCGCCCTTCTCGACGCTGGATAAGATTGGCCCGACAGCCCTCTACATACGCTTGATTAGCGGTTGCAATAGCCCATGAATTGGGGTATAAAGCAAACCCTTGCGCGATTAGCTCAGCTGGATAGAGCGCTGCCCTCCGGAGGCAGAGGTCACAGGTTCGAATCCTGTATCGCGCGCCAATAATTACATTAGGTTAGCCGTTTTTACGGCTGGCCTTTTTTGTTTTTATTTTCAGCAATTCCTTATAAATTCCATTCAAAATTATTTGCACTATGATTTAGGGACAGTAACATTTCCCATGTCAGTGACAAGGCCCCAAGATAACGTGACAGTGTGACATGACAGGCAGTTGCCATAAGTGACAGGGGCGGGGAGGTTTACGCAGGTATTGAGGGGCGGGTGCTACTGATGACATTGCCAGGTTCGCAAGCTGTCAGGAAAGGGCCACCCCCCTGTTCGGTTTTGAAACGAAGGGGAGTGTCATGATACATACCCGTTCACATAAATTGTGTATTTTTTTTCACTAAGGCGTTTATTGCTTACGCAAACTAAAGCTTTCTTGGAGGTCTGATAAATCCTAAGGACATGCAAAAATGAGATGCAACAATATATATAAGAATGCTGCTAGGTAGGGAGCCAAGGGTTCCTGTTAATCGTGATTTATGAGATTTTTCGATCTTCTCTCCGCTGGCTTGTCATTAGGATAGGACGGGAGCTGCCAGTTGTTAAAGTGAACACGCCATTACAAAGCCCTGCACCCCATTATAATATTGGAGAAAACAATCGCGAGATGCGCGACAGAGATTTAAATATAATCGAACGTTTATCGTAGTCATCAGTGGTGACCGGTGTGCTGTTCTTAAAATCATCTTCCAGCATATTGTATACCGCTGCATTGAACTCTTGCTCGGCAAAAACCATGGTAATCTCAAAATTCAAACGAAACGAACGATTAACAAAATTTGCAGTACCCACCAAGGCAAGTTGATCGTCAACCAACAGGACTTTCTGGTGCAGAAAACCTTTCCCATAGCGATACAATTTGATTCCAGCGTCCAGGATTTCATGGAAATATGAGAACCCGGCAAGATAAACCAGCTTGTGATCCGCTTTTTCAGGTAACAATATGCTCACATCCACGCCCCGTAATGCCGCGAGTTGCAGTGCGCTAACCACGGACTCATCAGGCACAAAGTAAGGGCTCACAATCCAGCATCTTTTCTGTGCAGAGTTAATCGTATGGACGAAAAATAGACTGCACGTATCCATGTGATCTGCCGGACCACTCGGTAAAGCCAATACTCTTTGACCAACCTCATCCGGTACCTTTGGCTCCCAGGTTAATGAAGGTATTTGTTGTGTCACCCAGTACCAGTCCTCAACGAAAACCAATTGCACTGCGAGTGCGGCGGGCCCCGTGATTTTGACATGGGTGTCGCGCCAGGGACTTAACCTGGGAAGCTTCCCTAAATATTCATCGCCTATATTATGCCCGCCTACATATGCAGTGCGACCATCTATAACGACAATCTTACGATGATTACGAAAATTGATTTGCATACGGCGACTGAACTTGGTCATACAGCGAAACGTGACCGCTTCAGCACCGGCTTGTTGAAGTTCATCGAAATAATCCGTCGACAGCCCGGCGCTACCAATAGCGTCACACAAAAAATAGACTTTCACACCTTGACCAAGCTTTTGTAGCAGAACGGATTTTAGTTGTTTCCCCAGCCCATCATTCTTGACAATATAGAATTGGATGAGGACGTAACTCTTTGCCTGACTAATCCCCCTGAATATTTCAGAGAAGGTCTGCTCACCATCTATAAGAAGTTCTGTTGTATTCCCCTTCAGAAACGGTATTTTGGCCAATGATTCAAAGGTGTGAAACATTTGTTCGCCCATGCTGAATTGAGCGCGATATCTTTCTGTATTTACCAGGAATGTCTCGAAAATAGAGGCTAACCTTTTGTGATTAATTCGACGTGCTTTGACATATCCCTGGAATTTACTGCGGCCAAAGATGAAATACAGAGGGAGGCTCAATAAGGGAAAGGAAATCAGAGCGATTGCCCAGGCGATTGCACCTTGGGATGTACGTGCTCGCATAACTGCATTGATTGCCGAGAATATTGCGGCAATCTCCAGCGTTAGATAAAAATAGCCAGCTAGACTAAAAATCCGTTCTGAAGGCATGATTCAATTTAACCCAAGTCAAAACCTTAAAAGGATATCCACTAATACTGTCAATTTTCAGTGTGTCTTCGATATTGGTTATACGAAATTGCCTCAAATTGAAAAGACTAATAATTGCGACTATCACATTTAAACTTTAGAGTGGCCTTGTGATTATTCGCAAGGCTATTCTTGTGTTGATTAAGATGAATCGCAACTATCATTTCTAAACTATCATGGTAATCTATTTATCAATACAGTAAAGAGAACTCATAATCACCTACTCTTTGTGCGAAGATCTTTCAACATCACTATTTAAGGAGTAATTATGGCAACAGAAGCTGACAAGTTAAGAGAACTGATTAACAAAGCGATTGAAGATGGTGTTGTCACCTCCAAGGAATATCATGAAATTTTAGCCCAGTCTGGAGCAGACGGACACGAGGACGCTGAAGAGAGAGCTTTGCTGGCAAGCTTACAGGCAATGATAGCCGATGGATCAGTCAAAAGGACCGCTTGATCATTATAAGAAAACAAGGATCCTTCCTGAAGCAACAAAAGATTAATCACATTTTCCTAAGCCCCAGCCCTCCCCGGATGGGGCTTTTCCTCTCATTTTTTTTGCATTCCCTCCCACCCACTCAAAAAGTCCCTCAAAACTGGGGCTGGACAGGATTTTTAAATGCACTCAACACGAAGCGATGGGTGTCATATAAATACCAATACATTGCTTTGAGTGTTTAAGTTTACCAGTCTGAGAAATTCTTTCTACCCCTGCAATTCAGTATCAGACACTTCATCCTTAGATCTGCTTTCACGCATTGCCGCACGAGCGAGAACATGGGAGGCAACTGGCATCGTCAACCAGACAAGTATCACGATCACCAGAGCGCGCCACCCCCAGGACCAGTTGCCACCGATTAAAGCCGCCCCTGAGACGATCATGACAATCCCCAGCGATCCGGCTTTGGTTGCGGCATGCTGACGAGACAAGGCGTCTTTCAATACAAACAGTCCGGAACTTGCCAGCAACAGCACGAGGACACCAAGGGCAATAAATAAAGTCCCAAAAGTAGTCATGGCTATATCTCCTCTTTATGACTGTTACGCATCTCCAAGAGACGTGACCATGCCAGCGTTACAACGAAGCTGATCAGTGCCACTCCGAGGGCAATATCTAGAAACAATACTCTTTGGGTCGCAAGTGCGGCAAAAGTGCACAAAGCGACAGAAGAAGAGAATAGGATATCGAGTGCGACGATCCGGTCAGCATCTGATGGCCCAAGTACAAAACGCAGAACTCCCAAACCCACGCATCCGAAAACAATTAAAACGAGCAGAAGGATCATCATGATGGAGTCTCTGGAAAAAGCAGGGAAATATCGTGCTCAAAATCACGCCTGATGGCCTCTATGCTAGCCTTGGTAAGACGGGTATCAAGCAGATGCAGGAGAATTTCACGACGCTCCATGTCAATATCAATTGCGCTGCTGCCCGGGGTTAATGTCACCAAGGCACCGAGGACAGCAGCTCCTGTCATACTCATCGGCACGAAGCGAAATCGTACAAAACCCGCAGGCGGTGCAGTGCGCTTCAGAATGATCCTTGAGGTGGACACTCCCGAGAGAACACAGTGTCCGAAAAAACGCAGGGAAAGCCTACACATAATCAAAGGCCGAAATCTCATGGCGAAACTCCATGCAGTGATATGGCAGCATTCGTAACAAAAATAACGATTTGCTCCGGGAACAGGCCCATCCACAAGGTGAGTAAGGCTAGCACCCCCACACTGGCGTAAGCCGGGGTTAAGCGAGTTGCCACAGGCGGCTGCCAGTTATGATCCGGATGCGGTTTCCAGAAAGCCTCAAGCCAGATCTTTAGCATGGAATAAAAGGTCAGAGCGCCGACAAACAATGCGACGCCTGCCCATAGATATTCACCCTGAATGAGACTCTCGCTAACAATGAGGTACTTGCCCCAGAAGCCGCTGAGAGGAGGGACACCGACAAGGGACAGCGCAAATAGCAGGAACACCGCAGCAAGGAACGGCTTAGCAGCATACAACCCACCGATTCGGCGCAGATCGTAATGTCCGGTCTGACGATAAATCAATGCTGCAGAAAGAAAAAGCCCGGCCTTGACGAGACTGTGGTGCAGTGCAAAGAAGATGGAGGCGGCGTTCCCGGCGCGAGAAGCGAGAGCAATGGCGAGCAGCATATAGCCGACCTGGCTGATGCTGTGAAAAGCCAGTATGCGGCGCATGTCCCAGTGATAAGCAGCTCCTAGGACTCCGGTCAGCATCGACAGTAGTGCAATCCAGCCGAGCATCGTGAAGAGCAGTTCCGGGGCAGGTTGGAAGGTACTGCCTAAAGTGCGGATTAGTGCACAGATCCCGATTTTGCTGAGTAACGCCGAGAACAGGGACAGAACTGGCCCGGGGAGCGTGTGATAAGAGGCCGGAAGCCACGCGAAAAAGGGAAACGCGGCGGCCTTGATCAAAAAAGCTAGAACCAGCAAGCCAATCAGGGGCAGCATGAGCGGCGTATCGAGCTGGGTGGCGGCTACTCCGATTGCCGTGAAATTGAGTTGCCCGGTGGCTGCATACAACAAAGCAACCGCCGTCAGCAACAACAATGTGCCCACCAGGTTCATCGCAAAGTACTTGAGGGCGGCATCGAGCTGCCGTAATGCACCGCCCTGCACAAGCAGACCGAGGGAGCAGATCAGTGCGACCTCGAACCAGACATAAAGATTAAAGAGGTCTGCAGCCAGAAAAGCCGCACATGCACCGGCGGCCAAACCATGCAACAGAGGGTGCAGTCCGGGTGTCGAAGGCGCGATATCAGCGTCGCTGGCTTGCCATAGCACCGTAATCGTCACCATGACCGCGGCGATAAGCACGAGAGCACTGCCCAAACGATCGGCGGTCATCTCGATCCCAAATGGCAACGGCCAGTTACCGGCCGTCAATGTGACGGTGTCCTGAAGGTTGACTTGCCAGATCAAGGCTATCGCGCATACCAGGAGTACAAAACTGCCGCAAACACTGGTAGCTCGTTGCAACCGCGCTGAAGATTGAGTTATCACGCAGAGCAAGGCTGTGGTGAGTGGTACCAGCAGTGGTAGGATGAGCCAGGATCATGGCCCGCCCTCCAACGCGGGCTTGACCGCATCCGTTGCAGGAGGTTCCGCACTGCGAAGTGTCGTCACATCGTCACTGCCGGCGACTTGGACCAACCGCACGGCGAGCACCAGGGAGAAGCAGAGCAGCGCGAAACTGATAACGATTGCCGTGAGAACTAATGCTTGTGGCAGGGCATTAGCTGCATTGTGAAGCGTTGCCTCCTGTTCAAGGATAATCGGCGGGACCTCACTGCCGAGGCGACCCGCGGTGAATAAAAGGAGGTTGATCCCGTTGCCGAGCACCGCCAACCCGATCAGGCAACGCAGCAAATCTCGTGACAAGGCCAAATATGTCCCCGCGGTGACAACGATTCCAATCGCCAGTGCAACCGCCCAAATCATGCGACCTCCTCGATGGCCTGCACCAACATAAGGCAGTACCCACCGATGGCTCCCCACACCGCGAGGTAGACCCCGAGATCGAATAACATGACTGTCGAAAGTGGGACCTCAAAGAAACCGAGCGAAAGGGTGACCCAGGGATGGGTCAGAAACGGCAAGCCCTGTAGAATGCCTGGTAGACCGCTCACTAACGAAAGGAGAACACCACATCCCGCAAGACGGTACGGGCCAAGCGGCAGACGCCGTAATGCCTCGCTGGAGTTGAAAACCAATGCATAGGCGGAGCTCGCTGCAACAGCCAGGAGGCCGGCGATGAACCCACCACCGGGGGCATTATGGCCGCGCATAAGGATCCAAAAGGAGACAGCCATCAGCACCGGATAAAGCCCGCGCATGAACACTTCGGCGATCAGGGGACGTGACGTCATCGGCGTTTTTCACCCACCAGTTTAAGCAAAGGAAGTGCCGCCACAAGTGCAAACATCAGGACAGAAATCTCACCTAGGGTATCCAACGCGCGAAAATCGACCAGAATGAGATTCACAACGTTGCGACCGCGCGCCACCGGAAGGCTCTGTTCGGAATAGAAATCAGTCAGCATGCTGTCAAAGGGCAATCCGGACACGAGCAGGACCAGCACAGTCAGTGTCGTGCCGAAAGCGATCGCGACAACCAAGGAAAGTGGTCGCAGAAGCGGTTCTTGTGGAGCGTTTATTTTTTCAGGGATTAAGCGCCTCAACCTGACCAGAACGGTCGCCACGACCACGACGAAAACCGTCTCCACCACGAACTGCGTGAACGCGAGATCAGGGGCTCCGGTGAACAGGAACAGGATAGCACTGCCATAGCCGACCAAACCACTAACCAGCAGAAGAACCAAGTGGTCGTAAACGAAAAGAGTCGCCAACCCTCCGATAACAATCAGCGTAGAGGCACCCAACACCGGAATCGTCAACGTCTTGAGCTCTGGCCAATTCCACACCGGAAAGTCACGCACAAGCAGGGCAATGGTCAAGATAGTCACCACAGCCACCATGGTCAGCAGGTAACGGGGCAACGAGCCGTGTTGCAGCAGACGGGTTTGCCGGGCAGCTAGTCTCGGGAGAACTTCGAGTCCACGACGGTACCAGGCTTCCGGGCCAATAGTCTCAAAATGCCTGATCCGGTCCAGCTGCGCATGGAGCCAGTCCCAACGTAAATAGACCAGTATGCCGAAAATGATCGTGCCGAGGGTGGCCTCCAATACAGGCACGATGTCATATGCTGCATTGACCTTGGAGGCAACAAAACCTGGGGAGATCGATCGCGCCGAGGCGCCGAGAAACGGATCGATCAGTGTTGGAAAGAGCCCGAAAAGAAGGCCAAGTGAGGCCAGGACCAGTGGAGGTATGAGCATGCTGGCCTTCGCCTCATGTGGATGGGCCTTGCGTGGCACGGTATCTCGTCCCCAGAAAATGTGAATAGCCGCAATCGCCGCGACGGCGACGGAGAGCCCGCTGACGAAGATCGTGGCATAACTCACCAGGTGCATAACATCAGCCTGTGCTTTTGCAAATGTGATTGCGTCTTTGGCAACAAAGCCGAAGGTCAGAGGCAAACCGGCCATCGACAGGGCAGCCAACATCGCCGCCGCTGCGGTCCATGGCATGTAATGCCGCATTCCGGTCAAATTGTCGATATCTCGCGTTCCGGCACCATGATCGAGATTGCCAGCGACGAAGAACAATGGCGCCTTGTACAGAGCATGAGCGAAAAAAAGGGCTGAAGTCGCCAGGGCCGCACCATGCCCAGGCAGGCCAACCAGCATGACCAGCGTGCCCAAAGTCGCAACTGTGGACCAGGCAAGGATTCGCTTGAGATCACGCTCATAGACCGTCTGTAGAGCTGCAAAAACCGCGGTGATGGTTCCTCCCCCGATGAGGGTGTATTCCCAGAACAAGAGATCGCTAAACGCTGCATCCAGTCGTGCCAGAAGATAAATGCCGAGTTTGACCATAGTCGCAGAATGAAGGTAGGCACTCACAGGCGTAGGTGCAGCCATAGCGTTGGGCAACCAGAAATGAAAAGGGAATTGCGCCGACTTGGTAAAGGCTCCGGCAATGATCAGGGCCAAGGCTGTATTGAGACGCCCATCATTGAGAAACTGGGGCGAACGTTCCAGCAGCAACTGGATAGAGTATGTTTCGGCAATCTGACCGAGGAGGATAAAACCGGCGAGCAAGAAAAGACCGCCAGCGCCTGTGACCAGAATCGCCTGTTGTGCCGATTTGCGACTTGATTCCCGTTCATGATCGAAGCCAACCAGCAGGAACGATAGGATACTGGTCAGCTCCCAAAATACAAATAGGACCATGAGATGGTCGCTGACTACCGCACCGATCATGGCGGCCATGAATAGGGTCAGCAAAGTAAAGACCCGCGTGCATTTGGGATGACCGGCGAGATAACCAGCAGCATAAACAAAGACCAGGGTGCCGATCCCGGTTATTAAGACCAGAAATTGGGCGGAAAGCCCGTCGATATAGATAGTAAAGTCGATGGCGAGTGACGGGACCCATGGCCGTGAGAACTGCAAGGGGAGTGGTGAGAAGAACAAGGTGCAAAGCAACAACGCAAACAGCGCGCCTGGGATCGACGCCAACCATGGCGGCCCCTTAGACTGCGTTTGCTCATTGCGACTTCTCGCGATATTGCCCACAGAAACTCCAGGATCAGGTGTTGATTGGGTTTCGTTTGATTGCCGAGAGCTAACTGTTTCGGAATAGCTCTAGGTTAACAAAAGGGTGCTTATGTAAGATAATCACTCGACATGTAAACTTCTTGTCAAGCGTTCTGCATAGGCCGTTCAATGTGGAATTATACACGATTTCGCACTTTTGATTTTTCGGGGCAGTAAATTTACCAAGGAGACTACTGATGACCATTGACCTTGTACATGTTAGGGCTCTAAACCGTTGTCATAAGCCTGAAAATTAATGAGAAGTTCGTGCGACGAACCTTTCAAGCCCACGGGATTATGATATAATCCAACTTGAAAATCAAGAGACCTGACTGGAGGGTTTTATGGAGCGGTTTAAAAATATTCTCTTTGCATCCATTGGCGGTAAGGATGATTTGGTTGCACTTGAGCGGGCGAATCGTTTGGCGATAACCAATCAGGCCAAAGTGACCCTTGTTCGCGTTATCGAAGAGTTACCAGTTGCGGCCAGCTATTTCCTTTCAAAAAAACGCCTGGCCGAGTTCAAGGACGCTACTCAGGAACTCGCCCAAAAGGAACTCGACAATTACTCCAAAAAAATCGACCCATCCCTGAAGGTCGCAACCAAGGTCTTGTTCGGAAAGCCTTTCATAGAATTGATTCGTATGGTTATGGGTAATTCCCATGATCTCATCATCAAGCCGAAACACTTGACCTTCAAAGAAGGACGGCTGGAAAGCACCGACCTGCATCTTCTTCGCAAATGCCCTTGCCCGGTATGGATCATCAAACCCAACCAGAGGAAGCCTTTCGGAAAAATCCTTATTGCTGTTGATCCGGACCCTTCTGATCCCGAGCGGTTCGAACTTCATCAAGACCTAGTCAAGCTCGGAATGTCCCTGGCAAAACGTGAAAACAGCAAGGTAGAGGTCGTTCATACCTGGTTGCTCGATGGCGAAACAACACTGCGAGGGCCCCGTTTCAAAATGAGCAAAGAAGAGGTCGACGCTTTGACTGAAGAAGTCGAAAAAGCCCACCTGAAGTGGTTGGAGGATATTCTTTCTCCCTATGATGGGAGCAACTTCAAGACCACTATGGCCAAAGGGCCGTCTGGAACGACTCTGGTTGAACTAATCGAGAAGAAAAAGCCTGATATCGTGGTCATGGGAACCGTTGCCCGGTCAGGCTTGCCTGGTCTGTTGATCGGCAACACCGCTGAATTGGTACTGAGTCGGATCACTTGTTCAATCTTGACCATTAAGCCCTCTGGCTTCAAAACCCCTGTCTCCTAGACGCCGGTTGTCTTTTTTTAGGGCTGCACTTTTAAGTGAAAAGTCACCATATGCGTGGATCTAAAAGGTCAATTGTGAGACAGGTGTCACAGGAAGAATCAAAAGTGAAATGGGGCGCAGGCCACTACTTCGAAGCAGGCGGACACTGGTTTCAAACCCAGGCATCGGGTTTACTGCTTATCCTCTCAGATTGTTTTGAAGGCTCTGGTTTCGCCAAAACGCAAATTTCTTACTACCCCTGATATTTAAGATTCAACAGTAAAATCCGATTTTAGAAAATTCATGCAAACCAAATCTTAAAGCCGTTTCAACAGTAGATTCCAAATACCCAAAAATAGTAACACAGAGAGTAAACGTTGACCGAAGTCACTAAAATATCGAGACTTTGCATTTTATTGAGCGGAATTTAACCAGCCGGGGGTTTTTTAGGAAATTATCTATTTAAACTAAGTATTACAGATGGCTAGATGTGCAGAAAAGA
>CAWGUB010000015.1:0-183886 GCA_963825575.1 uncultured delta proteobacterium | reverse complement strand
CCGAAGATGAGCGCTTCTTGAATACCTCTATAGCCGGATTCCAAGAAATGTGTCTCATCTCTTCGGCAACCCGGCCATCCTGAACAGTCAGGACCCGTAGCTTTGCGTCACCAGATTTCTCTAGCTTTGCCTTTATCGGAGATATTTAATCGTTATTTGCAACGATCAATTTATTCAGGTCTGTGAGAATATGGCACATAGTGTACCAAAATATATATCGTTCCAATTTTTAATCATAATACAGCACGGTAACTGGGTTTTGGAAGGGCCTGTTAAAATTTATTGTTAGAACAACCTCGGAAAAGTTAACAGAAATTGTCACTCACCTACGTCATTTGACGAAAACAAATAACTCATGAAGAAGCAATCACAGCTTGGTGGTGGCTAACGAAAAGCATCTTGCCGATACAAGCGCCAGAGAATAACCACAACCGCAACGGGCGGAACGCGTCTTAAAACTGGCCCGACCTCGACACGAACGCCGGAGTGCCGCTCAATTTTCCAGAGGATGTAGTCGATACCACCCTTAAAGGTAAAAAGCCCTTTCAAGAGCCGCAAGACGGAGAGGACTTTGCCCTGCAGGGTCCGTATACGCCAGGCAATGCCGTTTAAACGCCGGTCATGAGTCGAAACTTCCACCTGATAACCAGGAGTCCCTGTATCGTCATCGACGGTTATGTTGAATGTTGAAGACTCAAGCACAACGCTGGTCAACGCCTGGTAATAGTCCGGGTCAGCATCAAACAGTTTTTCAGCTGCCTTCTCCGGCTCCTCGGTACGCAACTCGGCTTGGTAACTGAGTGAAAGCCCTCTCGACCAAAGGTCACGTGCGCTAAATGGTCCTTGCATGCGTGGCAACGTTTGTGTAATGAACTTTTTCGCTGCGCAGGCCAACGCCTGGTGTACCTGTTGAATGACAAAATCATCCTGCGCATAGATTATCCCTGTTTTCTGGGAAAATCGGCCCCACAGGTAGGAGTGAAACCATCTTTCCGAGCCTTTGATGAAGTCATCAAGGGTGAGTACGGCATACTTGGCTCTCAGTACGTGGCCTTCATAAGGCACTTCCAGGTAAAAAACGTTGGGCGGCAACAAATTGTTGAAGAAAGCAAGGGTGCGGCTATTGAACGCCGACAGATAGTCATCCACCAGCAGGTAAAGATCCGCGAGTCCATCATGAACGTTACCGGTACGCAGGCAGGAGCCGTAAAACAGTACCGCACGGACAGAATCGCCGTGCAAGTCACGGGCTGCGTCAGACAAAACCCTGAGTCCGGGAGGCTGATCCGTAGACGATCGCTTCCTGATCACTTCACAGATATTTTCTTGACCACTTAACTGCATGTTATTGTTGCTTATAAATGTCAATAGCTCATAATCAACATGAACAAAGAAAGAGGGCCTGGCCAGCTGAGGAGACCGTGATCGGCCTCTCTCCTGCAGCGTACAACTCGCCGTCGAGGGTAAAGTCACCTTGCATATCCAACCGCACTTCCATAACGTTATGGCTCGAATACCCATTTGTCGGTATCGCATGTCGGTTGTTACCTGAACCAAACAGTGACCACAGGATTCTCAAAAGTTTTTTGGGTTTTGTGCCTACGGCCGTGTAGCGCAACGGGCCTTCTTCAGTACCCCAGTAAGGACGCATGCCGAGGAACAGCCGATCAAGGGTGCTGACAAGGACAAGAAGGTCTGCCCTCTTCTCAGGTTGACGGCCATTGAGGCCCGTATTGTTTAAAAAAGGCGTAATTTTGTCCTGGTTGTTAAACAGTATCGCCAGTAAAAGACGCGCCATGGTCAACATCGGCATCAGTTGGCCGCGCCGGCCCATGGGGTTGTCTTTGCTGTGAAAAAGCCTGATGCCTTGGCAGATCGCCCCTGCGCCGAAAAACATACCGAACAAATCGTCTGTATCTCTTTGCACCCGTAATATAGAGCGCGATTGAATACCAAGGTCCTGGTTCGTCGATTTCGACCATTGAAGGATTCGTTGCAGAGCAGTGGCCGGGTGGCCCGCAACACCGACATCCCTGGGCAGCATACTCGTGGTCCCGGAACGCAGCAGCGCCAGTAATGGTGGTTGGGCAAAGATCTTTTTGTTGCCAAGGGTAGTCAGTACGGCCTGAACTGTCCCGTCGCCACCGTTGACGACGATCAACTTGACGCCGTTGCGGGAGAAATCGGACAGCGCTGCGGAGACGCCCTGCGGATCAAAGGCCTCATAATGCATGACGTCCGGCCAGTGCTTAAGAAGCTTGTGTACCTCCCCGCTGCCTTTTTTGTTGGCGCCACTACGGGGGTTGGTTATGACACCCACCTTCAAACATTGCCCATTGTTATGATAGTAGTCGGTAGGCTCAGGGCTTTGCATGAAAGGGCCACTCATAACATTCAAGCCTTGGGACGACGACAGAACCATCTTTGAGTAAAAGTAAGCGACTCGTCCGACGGATCGAGGTCAAGGAACCAGGAACGCAAAGGCCCGGATGAGATCCTGGTCTGTATGCCCATGATCAGACGTGCGACCAGGAAAACGCTCGACAGGGCCGTCCACAGGCACACGGCCAGCAGACCGACGTCAGGTCGGCCGAAGAAAAGGCTCACAGTGAGCAGGACCAGGTTTGGGTTGCGACGGCCTGTAATCAGCCGAAAACAGGAGTCGACCGGTTGCCAACAGAAGATCCCCGATGATTCAAGGAACTGCTTGAAGATAACTTCCACCAGCCGGCCGACGATGTAGCCGACCATCACCGTCCAGATCGCAACCTCTGTGGACATACCGGGAATACTCTGCAGGCTCAAAGCCCAGACGACGTACCAGATGGGCGGAAAAACCAGGTCGATAGCATGGTCGTAGATGTTGCCGAAAGGACTGTAGTTGAGGGTGACCCTGGCAAGTTTGCCGTCAACCGTATCAAGGAAAGTCATAAACCAGGCCATAAACAGGCCCGTTACATAAAACCCGTTGTAGAACATGAGGACTGCCAGCGCCGACAGGATAAGACTCAGGGTTGTAACCTGGTTGGGCACAATGCCGTACCGGGTGCAAACGCCGGTTGCCCAGCGTGCCGGAGTTGGCCAGAGCCACTTGGTCACCAGGTCGGTAACCCCCTTGTAGGAGCCATCAAAAAGTCTCTTTTCCAGACTCCGTCGACTTTTGTCCGAGATCGGCAGGAGGTATGGTGCGTCAAACTTGCGCAATTCCATCAGGTAGGCATTGACCAGCGTCTCCGGGGTCTCCTGACGCAGGCCCTCCGGATAATCGTGCCGGCCATCATCAGACAGAATGGCTTCCATGCGGTCGGCAAGTTCTGCTGAAACATGGGCGGCAACCGGCCTGTGACCTTCCGCGGCGGCCGCTTCCAGCACGATGCCGACAGAGTCGATCATATTCTTGACAATGCGCTGGTCGTAAAGAAAATCGCCGCGCAGCAACAACACGGAATCTTTCCCGGCAACCGCATTGTCGTCGCGAGGACCGCAAGAAACTCCGGCCTTCGTGAGCATGCGTTCAAGACGTTCACGAGAGCTCAATCCCCATAATTTAAGGGGGCTTTCCTGTAAAATCCGTACGTAAACTGACATATATTATGGCCCTGAAAATAAATTCTTCGGAAGGTTTGTGCCGTCCTAAGCAGGAGCTGGCAGACGGGACCCACCCGAACAAAGATCGGTAGAAAAAACAAAGTCAGTACTATATACTCCCTGAATGCCGGAAGTAAAGAAAGAGACATCGCCTGCCCGTCCGGAAGGCTCCGAGTCACCTGTGCCGTCACCGACACCGGGCAGTTTCACCCTGGCTCACCTGTCCGATCTCCACCTGACCTCGCTCAAGGGTACGACTATTGGCCAACTGCTTAACAAGCGAATTCTGGGCTATCTGTCCTGGCGGCGCAAACGGCGACGGGTGCATCGGCGCGACATTGTAGAAGCCTTACTCGAAGACCTGAAAACAACCCGGCCTGATCATATTGCCGTAACCGGCGACCTGACGCATCTTGGCCTGCCAGACGAGTTTACCGATGCCGGTCAATGGCTGGCCAGACTCGGGCCACCGGACCAGGTCACAGCCATTCCTGGCAACCATGAAGCCTACGTCGGGCAGAAATGGTCTGCTCAACTCTCGGCATGGGCTCCTTACCTCACCTCCGACGACAGGCAGGACAGCTCCCGGACTGGAGAGTTATTCCCAAGCCTTCGCATTCGTGGCAAAGTCGCCCTGATCGGTCTTTGCTCGGCAAGACCCAGCCTGCCTTTTCTCGCGGTCGGTAGTCTGGGTGAAAAACAACTGGGCATATTGGCCGAACTTCTTCAGGAGACTGGCGAAGCAGGCCTCCTGCGGGTTGTCCTGATCCATCATCCGCCGGTTCCGGGAACTATAAAATGGCGCAAACGTCTTGTCGACAACAGAGCATTTGCCGAGGTTATCGCCCGTTGCGGTGCGGAATTGGTGCTGCATGGGCACACTCATGCCCAGACATTTTCGCAATTGCAGACTCCTGCCGGCAAAGTTCCCGTGATTGGAGCCCCCTCCGGATCGGAACTGAACCCGCGCTCTGAACGTTGCGCCAAGTATAACCTGTATTTGATCAAAAAAAATGGTGACCGTTGGAATCTGAAGATGCTTGTCCGGGGCTATTCGGAAGAATCCGGAAAGTTTGACCAGGAGCAGGAGGCAAACCTGAAGCTTCCGCAGTTCTGATTGAACTTAGGACTGCGGCTATGGAACCCTTAACAACAGCCAGGTAGCGATCAGAATGATGATCGCGAGTGGCAGCAGCGTCGTGAATGCCGGGTGGATACCGAGAAGAAGCCCCATATACCCCAGAGCCTGATCGAAGTAATAGTAAGAAATTCCGACAATACCGCCAAGTGTCATCCTTCGCCCGGGGTTGACCTCCCGCGCCACGCCGAATACAAAGGGCAAAGAGAAAAACATCATCGCACCCACCTTGAGCGGCAGGGTCATTTTCTGCCACAGTGCCAGGACAAATTGGTCGGCGTTCTGGCCCCTCTTCCGCAGAACCTGAATATACTGATACAGTTTGTCCAGCGAGAGCATGTCCGGGGTGATACTCAGGATGTCTGTCTGTCTGGTACTGAGAAAAACATCGAGGGCTAAAGAAGGTTCTAGCTGGTCCGTAATGCGTTTGTCCGCAAAGTTGATCTGTCTGGCGTCGCGACCGATCCATTGGCCGTCTTTGCCGATTTCCGTTTCTGCTGAGCCGACATAACTGGTCGGTTTACCCTGATCATCGAAGTCGTAAATACTCACATCTGCGTTGCCGACACCGGATTTTGAAGAACGCACATTGATGAAACGGTTATCTTTGCCCCGCGTCCAGAAGCCGCCCGTCGAGAGCAGCGAACCTTCCTCTGAAAGGGCTAGCTCACGGTTGATCTTGGCTCTTTGTTCAAGTGGTGGCACAACAAACTGGGTCATTAGGAGGACGGAGAGCATAACCACACTGCCGGCCCCCAGCAGTACGCGTGCGATACGAAATACGGAAAAGCCGCAAGCGCGCATCGCCAGAAGTTCATCGGTGTTGGCCAGGGTCCCGAGACCGACAATCCCTCCCATCAGTGAGCTGACCGCCGCCAGACCAAGAACCCGGCCGGGCAAGGTGTAGGCCACGTACATGAAGGCATCTTTTGCCTGGTAGCTGCCCTCACCGATATCATCGAGTTGGCCGACCAGTTCGAGGAACGAGAACAGGGCTGTCATAATGAGGAAAACCAGCAACCAGCCAAAGGCCAGCCTGGTAGTGATATAGCGCGCAAGCATTCTCATAGAGACAGAAAACCGTTCTCGTTCTGGCTACACTCGGGTCAGTGCGACTGGAAACCTGACCCAAAAGGTTTGAGCAGGATAATCAGCAAAACAGCAAGCAGTGCATGAGGCCACCAGATCCCCGGGAACGCACCGACCACCCCTTGCTCCATCCAGGTTTTGGCTATCGCAGTCATATTATAGTAAATGGCAAAAATGATCACGCCCATGAAAATATTGGCAGACTTGCCCCGACGTGGGGCCGTGCGACTCAAAGGAATTCCGAGTAATCCCAGCAAAATCGTGGAGAACCCCGTGGAAACCCGCCACTGAAATTCCGCCCTGTCCTCTGCCACGGATGAATCGACGAGACTCATCGTTGATGCGGCCTTGCGCCTGTATCCGATCGATTCAATTTCTTTGGGCGTTAAAATCAGTCGGAAGTTCTGAAAGCGGAACAGGCTTGTTTTACCGACGACAGGTAAAATTTCGTAGTGATAGCCATCATGCAAAACCACGCTCTTCTCCCCTGTCACCGGATCGACCTCCTGCCAGGCTTGTTTGGCACTAATTATCTTACGCAACGACTCATTTCGCTGTTCAATAAAAACGCCTTCTGCACGCTCCTGGCTTTCATGGATACTTTCCAGAAAAACAACGTACTTGTTCTCGCCAATTTCATGGAAACGCCCCGGCTTGAGGCGTGAGAAATCGAAATTAGCTTCGGCGTCAGCTTTCAACCAGTAGCTTTTTTCGTAGGCCCAGGGCCGTGCATAAAGGGACAGCCCCGCAACCAGCAGGGCGACAACAAAGGAGAGCCGCAAAACCGAGCTCATGAGGGTGCGTTCGCAAAGTCCGCTGGCCTGCATGGCGATAATTTCCGATTCGGCATGCAGGCGACCGAGAACGGTAATTACCGAGAGGAAAAGCGTGACGGGGATCAGAACTTCCAGAGCGATTAAGATTTTGAGGAAGACCAGGGCGAGGACAGTTTTCCCCGTCATCAGTCCGTCAGCAGCATTGGGCAGATAGCGGGTGGCAGAATAGCCGGCAAAAATGACGACCAGGATGGTACAGATAGTCACCAGTGGGTTCAGGATTTCACGGTTTAAATAGCGGTTGATGAGCAATTCAAATCCTGTAAATTGCGGTGATTGCCATAACATAAGGTTATGACGGAGATTATGCGTCTATAGACATCTTATCCTGCCGAGGCCTCCGCGTCATATATAGCCTGAAGCGTCGATTGCAAGGCTGTTGAAGACACATTATTTGTGTATTCGAAATAAACCACATCCACGCCATATCCAGCCAGTTCAGCCTCTACCTTGTTGAACAGGTCCGACCCTTTCCAGTCGCTGCCGACAAACATGACATCAAATTTGATCTCATGGTACGCCGCTACCTTGTCTCTGTGCGTCTGAGGAACGACCACGTCAACACATTTCAATGCGGCGACAATTTCAATCCTCTCTTCGAAAGGGATGACCGGTTTTTTGTTTTTATATGACTGCACCAGCTCATCGGTACTCACACCGACAATCAGTCGATCGCATTGACTCTTTGCTCTTTGCAATAACCTCAGGTGTCCGATATGAAATAAATCAAAAACACCGGTTGTGTAGCCCACTCTTTCTTTGTTCATTTAACCCTGACCTCTTAAGCATTTTCGGGAACTTGTTTTCATGAAAAACCAACGCCTGCAAACTTTTAACACAGCAGAAGAATATAAAAAAGTGATTTGCATAACTCAAATAGTAACGTATTTAGCGCTGTCCAGCCATTAAGTTTCCCCGAGAGCCTTTTCAAAGCCGCTCTTCTGTCTTTCTGCCAGTATCGACTCAACCAGCAATAAATCTTCGACCTTGTCCACATCGATCGCGGCTTCGGCAAAAGGCATCCGGACTGCTCCCACTCGCAAACCCATCCTTCGTGACAGCCCACCCAGAGCCTGCTCCAGGGTCAGTTGTCCTAGCAGATAACGGAGCACGGTCATCCATCCCATGACCTTGATGATGCGCAGGGGCTTTTTGCGCTCCTTTTCAACTTGACGCCAGAAATCAGCAGCTTTGCGGGACCTTGGCGTAAGGAAGGCAAACAGGTTGCAGCCGCAATAGCCCCCGTCCTTTAGTTTCGTAACAGTTCGCCGGGTGCCGGGGACAGCCTCTGCAATCAATTCATGGCGCGCGACGCCTGCCAGGACGTCGCAACCACTGGTGCGCGCTTCCCTGCAGAAGTAATCGACCATCTCTGCAGTCAGCAGAGCATGATCGGCCGTGGTGACCAGAACCGGTGTGTCCTCGGGCAGCGACTGCAAAACAGTGAAGGCGCTCAAGCTTGGCGTCGACTGCGGGGCAAGCCATTTGACTTGTCCGGAGCGGACCAATCCGGAGAGCTCCTCACTCTGCTCGACGGATACAGCCGACGGGCCCACCAGAAAACGGTCCCCTGTTTCAACAGCGTCTGCCAGGGCATCGAGAACCCGTAAAACCATCTCGCGGCCGGAGACGGGGGTTAAAGCTTTGCAGCTTGCGGCTGTGTACTGTGCGACAGGATCTGTCAGCTCACGGTCTGCGGCCAGAATGATTACTGCAAAAGAGCTGCTTCGACTTCATTCTGCGTTCAAACCCTTCTGGTAAATCCGATACCGCTTATATGCAACACTACCTAACAATTCGATAATCTTTCGCATCCCCTTGTTTTGTTCGAGAATCCACGACATATCGACTTCGGCAATACCTTTCCGGCAAGCATGCTCATGAATCGGGGCGATCGACATTAGGGCCAAGGCCGCTCCCAGCATTGTCCCCTGGTAACGGCGCCGGACACCCATCAGCGGCACTCTCGATGACCTGGCACCGGAAATTTTCAGGCGCCAGAGCAATTTCAGCCAACCAAACGGCAGCAGACGGCCGTTCAAATCCATGATCATCTCGTTGATGTTGGGGAACATGACCATCATTGCCACGGGTTCTCCGTCAACTTCGGTGATACTGACGAACTCGGGGTCCACCAGGAATTTAAGGTTTTTAGCCAATTCGGTAAACTCCGCTGGCGTAAAGGGAATGAACCCCCAGTTTTCAGCCCAGGCGTCCTCGAAAATATTTCGGATAATTTCCAGGTCCTCGTCGAAGCGGTCGCGCCGAAGCATGCGGACCTTGACGCGTCGTGAAAATCGTTTGGTGAGGGTGTTCCAGGTGCGGCTGGTGGGCAAGTTTCGGGTCAACCCGGTAAGCCAGCAGATCCTGCTCCTTGACATAGCCCTGCTCTTCCACGCGTTTGCCGTAATAAGGTAAAGCGTGGCCCAGCATAATCGGCGGCGGGCTGTCAAAGCCTTCCACCAGCAGTCCACACTCGTCGTTGATTGACAGGCTGAACGGCCCACGGATTCTTTGCATTCCTTTTTCTCTCAGCCATTCTTCGGCAGTTTCGAACAAAGCATGGAAAGTCTCCGCGTTGTTCTCGGCCTCCAGAAACCCGAAAAAACCGGTTGCGTCATTGTGCTGCTGTAAGTGCAGCTGGTCAACCTGAGCGCTGATGCGTCCGACCATCCGGTCGCCGCGCCAGGCGATCCAGGCCTGAAATTCAGCATGTTTGAAATAAGGATTTTTGTCTGAAAGATGCCATTTTCTCTCCATCAGCAGAGGCGGCACCCAGCAAGGGTCTGCCGCATAAAGAGACCATGGCACTTCGATGAAACGACCGGTCATGCGACGTCCTGCAACCGGGACGAGCCGCAGCATCTCGTGGTTCTGGTTATCGTTATCTTTTTGTTCAGGCATTGGTTGACTCAGCAGGCTAGCCCTGCTTCGGTAATATTCGCTATCTTCGCGAATTGAATAATACTCGATAGTCCGATAGCATGTAAGGGGTTTATACCGTACAGGACAAACAATTACAGGAGGGCTGTCTTCGATGAATACAACGATGGAAAAATTCGGTTACCCGGACACCCTGATCAGGGAGTATGAAAACTGGGTTGTGTTGTTGCGCCCGCAGCAGGCGACGCTTGGCGCTCTTGTGCTCATCTGCAAGGAGAGCGTTGATGCGCTGTCCAGCATCAGTGCCGAGGCGTTTTCTGAGCTGAAGCAGATAACGACCGTTGTAGAGTCTAGCCTCAAAGATCTTTTTAAATACGACAAGATCAATTACCTCATGCTGATGATGGTTGACCCTGATGTTCACTTCCACATTCTGCCGAGATATTCTGCTACACGAATTTTTGACCAGGCCGAGTTCACAGATCCAGGCTGGCCAGGTCCTCCTGAGTTGGGTAAAACCAATCAAGTCGAAGATGTCGTAAGGCAACGGATACGGGAATCGTTGAAAAATAAGTTCTGCCGTGATTCAACTGGAGCAGGCTGACACGATACGTCTCTTGCTGCTGGCTTTATTTAGCCTAAAAGTTCAAAGGTCAAAACTCCCGATCGAGTTTGGTTGTCTTTTTGTGTTCTCTTCGATAATGTAGCGACCTATGACCGTTGCAGAAAAAACACATTTTTTCTGGTAAAATCGCAACATTACGCATTTGTAAATTGACAAAAAAATCCATATTCATATAGAATACGCAATGTTTATTATGTTGGCATTAATATTGCGTGAATTATCCGGATAAACTAAAAGTGATAGAGCGAAAATGAATCCTTTGAATCCGACACCAACTGAAAGCAAGGTACCACTACGAACCGCTGATTTTTCCAACCTTGCTGAAGCGTTGGATTACGCCGCTACGGGGGCGAGCGGGTTTAATTTCTACAGCGGTCGCGGAGAACTCCGTACCGTTCTCACCTATACTGAATTACAGAGAGAAGCCCGGATCCTGGCGAAGCGCCTGCGTGGTCTGCATCTGGACAGGGGTTCGCGGGTTGCAATCGTTGCAGAAACCCATCCTGATTTCCCACGCTTCTTTTTTGCCTGTCAATACGCTGGCTACGTACCGGTTCCTCTGCCTGCTTCGATTCATCTGGGTGGCCATAAGGCTTACGTTGAGCAATTGCGTGGACTGCTGGAGAAAAGTCAGGCAGCCATTGCGGTGGCGCCTCTCGAATTCCTGTCTTTTCTGCGCGAGGCTGCGCAAGGTCTGGGGCTGGCGCTCGTCGGCGGCCCCGAGACTTTTGACAAGCTCCCCAAACTGGACAGTGAATTACTGCCACTGCAATCCGGAGAAACCGCCTATCTTCAATACACCTCTGGCAGTACGCGCTTCCCGAGGGGGGTCATGGTCAGCGAGGCGGCTGTCATGCATAATCTCTCCGGCATTATCAAAAACGGCCTGAGAGTCCGCAGTGGCGACAGGTGCATATCCTGGCTGCCCTACTACCATGACATGGGTTTGATCGGTTTTGTCCTGGCCCCCCTGGCATCGCAGGTCTCCGTTGATTTTCTCTCTACCCGCGACTTTGCCATGCGTCCCCGCTTGTGGCTGAGCATGATGACCCGAAACCGAGGTACAATTTCCTTCGCTCCGCCCTTTGGTTACGAGCTCTGCTCGCGACGGCTTCGTCATGATGACAATGCAGCATACGACCTGAGTGCATGGCGGATTGCCGGGGTCGGTGCCGAGACGATTCGGACCGAGGTTCTGGAGAACTTCATGGAGAAGATGGCCCCGTTCGGTTTCGATGGCAAAAGTTTTGTTGCCAGTTACGGTATGGCCGAGTGCTCACTTGCTGTCAGCTTCGCCCGTATAGACCTCGGGATCATCGTCGATGAAGTTGACGCAGAGCAGTTGTCAGAGAAGCAGCTTGCGGTACCTGTTACCGAAATTTCGGATACAGGCCGCCGCACGAAAAAACTGGTCAACTGCGGGCCCCCGCTCCCCGGACATGAGATCCAAATCAGGGATGATTACGGTGATATTCTGCCTGACCGGCAGTGTGGGACAATTCACGTCCGTGGACCAAGCGTAATGACTGGTTACGCGGGTGACCCTGAAGCGACCGCAGAGGCCCTCTCCGAGGATGGCTGGCTGAATACGGGGGACATCGGTTACCTGGTTGAGGGAACCCTGGTGATTACCGGTCGAGAAAAAGACCTGATTATCATCAATGGGCGCAACATCTGGCCGCAGGATCTTGAATTTCTTGCAGAACAGCACCCGGAAGTCAGGCCCGGTGATGCGTCCGCTATCTCCATTCCGGCAGAAGACGGCTCCGAAACAGCGGTCATGGTCGTCCAGTACCGCGAAACGGACACAGACAAACGACGTGAACTCTCGAGCCGTATCGCCTCTCTCGTGCGAGAAGAACAGGGCATTGACTGCACCATTGAGCTTGTCTCAGCACATACCCTGCCGCGCACCTCGTCAGGCAAGCTGTCCCGTGCCGGCACGCGGCGTGAATATCTAAAACGACAATCAAAACAGAGCCTGATACGAATTGATCAAACTCAACAAGAACAGTCAAATCGTGAGGACGTTTCCGAATTGCGTATCGCAGACAGTGCCCGCTAAGTAAATCTTGGACCTCTCCGCAGAACGATTTCAACTTTGCTCAGTATAGTAATCACAGGAGCAACGGGCTTTATCGGCGCCGTTTTGCTCAGGCATTTAGTGGATCAAGGCTTCCATGTCAGAGCACTGTACCGCCCTGCTTCTACTCCCCGCCCCGACCAGACAGATTCAGTTCAATGGTATCCCGGTGACCTTAACGATATCGAGAGCCTGCGTACGCTTGTTGCAGGGGTCGATGCGATTGTTCATTGTGCCGGTGCCGTGCGCGGGACTTCACTGGAACAATTCGAAAACACCAACACCGCAGGCGTTGCACACCTGCTTGAGGCCGCTGTGGAAGAGAAAGTCTCCCGTTTTCTGCTGATGTCTTCCCTGGCTGCCCGAGAACCGTCTCTGTCCGCCTACGCATCAAGCAAAAAGTCTGGTGAAGATGTCCTGATGAGATACCAGGACAGGATTTCGTGTGACATATTGCGGCCACCCGCAGTCTATGGGCCAGGTGACCGTGAGATGTTGCCTCTGTTACAACTGATCAGACGTGGCATCGTGCCGATTGTCGGAGATAAAAACGGTCGATTCTCGTCTGATTTACGTTGACGACCTGGTTGCTGCAGTCAGTTGCCTGTTGAGATCGGACCCTGCACCAAAAAGTCGATGTTTTGAGTTGCATGACGGGCACCCTGATGGCTATACTTGGCAGAAGATTGAGACGATCGCTACCCATTTGAATGGCAAAGAGCCTCGCTGTCTTTCAATCCCCCGGTCTTTGCTGCAGATGATCGCCCTGACCAATGCCGGACTGGCACGACTGCTTGGCTATCGACCGATGTTGACGCCGGGAAAGGTGAGAGAAATCTTTCATCCGGACTGGGTCTGTGATAATACTGCAATCTCCGAGGCGACTAATTGGCAGCCTCGGGTTTTGTTCTGCTGAAGGGATGAAACGCCTGTTTCCTTAAGGTTGACTATAGATTGGAGTTTCACCGGTTATGACACCCTCCCGTTATGATGACATTTATAAACAGGTGGTCGAGCTTCTTAAAGAATACGCCCCACAGCCGGGGCCGATCCGGGAAGAGACGGAACTGGTTAACGACCTCGGATTCGATTCGCTCAAAGTCATGGAGATGCTACATGACGTTGAAGACGCTTTTGACATAACCTATCCACTCAACAGCCTCTCTGACTTGAGGACAGTTAAAGATTTTACAACGCAAATTCAAAATATTATAGAGACTAGTTAATGGGAATTCTTGATAAACTTAGCGCTGTTGCAGACGCCCGGAAAACACTTTTTCCTCCCGGAGTAGACCCTCTCAATGTAGTCATCGATGAAATTTACTCCGCGACTGAAGCTTCCATCGGTGGACATCGCGTCCTCCTTGCCGGCACCAACAACTACCTTGGCCTGACCTTTGACCAGCAGTGCATTAAAGCCGCGCAGTTAAGTCTGGAGAAGGAAGGGACTGGTACGACCGGGTCGCGTATGGCCAACGGCACCTTTGCCGGGCACCGTGACCTGGAAAAGGACCTGGCCAACTTTTACGGCTGCAGCAACGCGATCGTCTTCTCAACCGGTTTTGTTGCCAACCTTGGCGTTATTTCGACCCTTGCCGGTCCCGGCGATGTCATTGTTCTGGACGCCGACTCGCACGCGAGCATCTACGACGCGTGCAAGATGAGTGGCGCCGAGATGATTCGCTTTCCGTCACAACAACATTGAGGACCTGGAGAAAAAGCTCAAGCGTCTCGGCCCGAAAGCTGAAAAAACCCTGATCATCGTGGAAGGCATCTACAGCATGCTTGGCGACTGTGCGCCTCTGGCAGAGATTGCCGCCCTGAAGAAGAAATATGGGGCATGGTTGCTGGTTGATGAAGCGCACTCCCTGGGCGTCATGGGCGACCACGGGCGCGGCATGGCTGAAGCAGCAGGAGTGGAAGAAGATGTCGATTTCATCGTCGGCACTTTCAGCAAGAGCCTGGGCGCCATAGGCGGCTATTGCGTCAGCAACCACCCGGAACTGGACCTGGTGCGCTACGTCTGCCGCTCATACGTGTTTACAGCATCACCATCCCCCTCGACGATCGCTTCTGTTCGCGAAGCACTGCGGGTCATACAATCGAAACCGGAACTGCGCACTCGGTTCTGGGACAACGCGACCCTTCTTTACCACGGGCTTAAAGAGCTGGGCTTTGAACTCGGACCAGACCTCAGCCCGATCGTTGCAATCAGAGCTCCGTCAAGAGAAAAGACCCTGTTCGCCTGGAAGGCGCTGCTCGACAAGGGCATCTACGTCAACCTGGTCTTTCCACCTGCAGCACCGGCGGGGATGAGTCTGCTGCGCTGCAGTATCAGCGCTGCCCACACATCCGACCAGATCAATTTTCTTCTCCAGGCCTTTGCCGAGATCAAGGCAATGATGGCCGAACAGGAGTAAGTTGTTAATGGCAGCATCACCCTCAACGATCATCATGCCGGTAGAAAACCAGGTCCGCGAGATGGACGCCAAGATCCTGCTCTCGTGCGTGGCCGCCGAACGAGGCTATCCGGTCCTGATCGGGTCGCGTGCATACATCCATTTTAAAACAGCATCGGTGCCGCGCGGGGTCTACATGGCAAAGAGCATGAAGACCCGCAGTGACCGCATGTTTAAAATTCTCAACCAGCTCGGACACGACATACTGGCCTGGGACGAAGAAGGTCTGCTGCGGGAGCCTGACGCTATCTACCATCGCTGGAGGTTGTCTGCCGTAGCCATGCAGCGCGTTGCCCGTCTGACGACATGGGGCGAAGACAACGCCAGGGCCTTCCGTTCATTCAGTGGCCGCGGCAATGCCCCGATTGAAAACACCGGGAACCCGCGGATCGACCTGCTGCGTCCCGAGCTGCGTGAATTCTACCGCCCCGAGGCAGAAGTCATTCGTGAACGCTACGGGAACTTTATCCTCATCAACACCAACTTCAGCAAGGTCAACCACTACTACGAACAACTCGGAGAGCTAAAGCAGGCCGCAGAAGGAAAAAAGCCCGGCAAGATAGACCCATACGATGCCGGCAAGGGCCGCCACAAACTTGCCATTTTCGAACATTTCCAGAAGATGCTGCCCGTGTTTTGTGCAGCATTTCCCGACTGTACTGTGGTCCTGAGACCTCATCCTTCCGAAAGTCACCAGGCCTGGAAGGATATTGCCAAAAGCCACCCCAACCTGGTGGTTACCAACGAGGGGAACGTCCATCCCTGGCTGATGGCTGCAAAGGTCGTGGTCGCCAATGGCTGCACGACCCTCGTTGAATCTGCCATCCTCGGTACGGCCGGAGTCAACTTCGAGCCAGTCACCGTCGACGAATATGACTTTCCAATTACCCGCGATGTCAGTCGACGTGTTTATACCATTGAGGAGCTGCTGGCGGCTGTGCGGGATATTGTCGATGGGAAGATAGGCCCACTCGCCTGGGAGGTGCGAAGAGCTGCCTTGGAACCGCATATATCCGCCCTCGAAGGACGGCTTGCCGCGGACCGGATCGTGGATGTTCTCGACGAGGCCGGCTACCGCGAAGGCCCGCCGCCAGCGCCGAGCATGTCAGACCGTTTCAGCGGATGGTACCAGACACATTTGCGGACTATCGAGAAACGCATCAACATGAGGAGACCCGGTCATCGCAACAACATAACCCTGCACGACCACCGCTACCCCGGGATAACAGCGGAGGAGATGCTGGCGATTATCGACCGTTTCGGCCAGCTGCTGGATCGGTTCCACGACATCAAGGTGAAAAAACATTCGCAGCACCTGTACTGGATTTACAAATAGTCGTGATTAGATAAGCTACGCAAACGGCTGAAGGCACAAACGGTTTGACCTGCCATCAGCCCGACAATACTTTTTGGGGAGAAACCCATGTACAACGTAAAAATTTATGGCGCCGGATCCATCGGCAACCACCTGGCCAACGCCTCGCGTCGAATGGGCTGGAATGTGACAATCTGTGACCTGGACCCCGCTGCGCTGCAGCGGACCAGGGAAGAAATTTACCCGATGCGCTATGGTCAATGGGATGAATCGATCCAGCTTTACAGCGCAGCCGAAGTCCCTAGCGAGGGCTTTGACCTGATATTTATCGGCACGCCGCCTGATTCACATATGAATCTCGCTATCCAGGCGATTGCCGAAAAGCCTAAAGCCGTGCTGATCGAAAAGCCACTTTGCACACCGGAAATGGAGAAGGCCGACGAGCTGTACGACCTTGCCCGAGAAACCGGTGTTGAGGTTTTCGTCGGCTACAACCACGTCGTCAGCTCTGTCGCCGACAAGGCGGTAGAGCTTGTCCCGTACCTGGGTGCCACTGAAACCCTTGATGTTGAGTTCCGTGAGCATTGGGGCGGGATCTTCACCGCTCACCCCTGGCTCGATGGGCCACAGGACAGCTACCTGGGTTTCTGGCAGAAAGGTGGCGGTGCCAGCGGCGAGCATTCCCACGCCATCAATCTCTGGCAACATCTGGCGCGTAGTCTCGGAGCTGGCCGCGTCACCGAAGTTGATGCGAGCCTGGAATATGTCAAAACCGACCTGGTCGACTACGATAAGCTCTGTCTGCTCAACCTGCGTACGGAGAACGGTCTGGTCGGGCGCGTGGTCCAGGACGTGGTCACCCAGCCATCCCGCAAGTGGGGCCGTATTCAGGGCAAGGACGGCTTCGTGGATATCACGATTGGCAGTGAAGACCGTATCCAGTGGCAGTACGGCGGCAACCCGAAAGAAGAAATAGTGTTCAAAAAGACCCGCCCGGATGACTTTATCGCCGAGCTCAAGCACGTTGAAGCTATTCTCAAGAGCGGGAATCAAAGGAGTTCCATTTCGCTGGAGTGCGGCCTTGATACCATGTTGATCGTCGCTGCCGCACACCTGGCGAACAGCCGGGGGCAACGGGTCCTGATCGACTATAAAAAAGGCTACTCTCTCGACGCACTGACGGTCGCACCGAAACAATAAACGGAGGCAGACGTGAACAAGAAATTTGACTTTAAAGATCTCCTGATCCTGGACATGGCCAACAATCATCAGGGTGACGTCGAGCACGGGCTCAATATTGTTCGCTCCTTCGCCAAGGTCGTCAAGGATCGGGGGGCGCGCGCTGCACTGAAATTCCAGTTCCGGCAGCTTGATACCTTTATCCACCAGGAGCACCAGAAGAACAGCGACCACAAGCAGGTTCAGCGCTTTCTGTCGACACGCCTGCCCTGGGACAAGTTCCAGGCTCTGCTCGATGAGGTTCGTGCCCAGGGCATGGTCACCATGTGCACACCCTTTGACGAGGCCTCGGTCGACATTATCTGCGATATGGGCTTCGATGTAATCAAGGTGGCAAGCTGTTCAGGCAAAGACTGGCCCCTCCTTGAAAAAGTTGCCGATGCAGACAAGCCGGTCATTTTTTCGACCGGCGGTCTGACCCTTCGTGACATCGACAACCTGGTCAGCTTCTTCCAGCACCGTGGGGTTCATTTCGCAATCATGCACTGCGTCGCCATCTACCCGACCCCTGATGCGAACATGAACATGCGTCAGATCGCCCTGCTGCGAAACCGTTATCCTGGTATTCATGTCGGCTGGTCTACCCACGAATCTCCATCAGACATGACCCCCGTGCAGCTGGCTGTAGCGCTGGGCGCGGAACTGTTCGAACGTCATGTCGGAATAGCCACGAAAGATTCACCTCTCAATGCTTATTCGTCAACGCCTGAACAGATCGCCGAATGGATCACATCCAAGCAGAGGGCCCAGGTCCTGTGCGGACCCAGGGAGCGTCAGCCTGCTTCGGAAGCCGAGCAGAGTGCCATCGATGGCCTGAAGCGCGGGGTCTATGCGAAGCGCAAAATACGTAAAGGCGCCGTGATCGAAAGTGATCAGGTTTACTTCGCCATTCCCTACATCGAAGGACAACTTGATAGCGGCAACTTCAAGCCGGGCATTGTCAGCAAAAGCGATGTCGTCGCAAACAAACCGGTTTTCGAGGACAAGGTCGACCTTCCGGGATCGGAAGACGAGTTGGTCATCAAACATGCCGTCCACGAGGTCAAGGCCATGCTCAACGAAGCGAGGATTCACCTTGGGCCGGAATTCAAGGTCGAATACTCGCATCATTACGGCATCCCGAAGTTCCTCGAAACCGGTGCTGTCCTGATCGAATGCGTCACCCGTGACTACTGTAAAAAACTTGTTGTGCAACTGCCTGGGCAGAAACACCCCTCCCACTATCATGCGCTGAAAGAGGAGACCTTTCAGGTACTCTACGGGCAGCTGGAATGTACGATAGACGGCCATCATCGGACCCTTGTGCCAGGTGAAAGCGTGGTTGTGATGCCGGGGGTCTGGCACTCATTCGGTACTGAAGGCGGTGTTATCTTCGAAGAGATATCCAGCCGTGATCACGACAACGATTCTTTCTACGAGGACAAGAGCATCAACAAGCTGTCGAGAGCAGAGAGAAAAACCGTTGTGGACCACTGGGGACGTTTCCAGCTCAAAAACTTAAAAGGTCAGGCCAAAGCCTGATTTGGAACTCCCTGGCATGATCAAATGCGTCGTCTTTGATTTTGATGGTACCCTGGTCGATTCCAACGACATCAAAAGAGAAGCCTTTTTTGAGGTTGCTCGGCCCTGGGACTCTTCCGGGAAGGTCGTTGAAGAAGTTTTTGAGCGCTGGCCGGCCGCCAATCGCTACGAAAAGACCCGCAGGATTGCTGAAGAGTTGATTGGCAGGAAGCTCTTGCCAGAGGACTCATCCCTTGAGGAATGGGCAACTCGCCTGGCCGACGACTATACAGCAAGATGTGAAGCGGCCATTGCTCAATGCGTAGAAATGCCTGGCGCAACGGCAGCCCTGGAAGTACTCTCCGGAAAAGGTCTGCATTTGTTTCTCAACTCAGCTACGCCTGTTATCCCCTTGCGTCGACTTATGGAGTTGCGCAACTGGGATCATTTTTTTAAAGCTGTCTATGGCGCGGAATCAACCAAAACTGAAAATCTCCAGAGCATTGCCGCGCAATCAGGCGCAGATCGCACCGAAATGATTCATGTCGGCGACCAGCTTGATGATCAGGCCGGTGCAGAAAAGTTCGGCTGTCGCTTTATAGCCATGACAGCTGGTATTGCAAAATCACCTGTAAGAAACAGCCCTCTGCTCGTAGAGGATTTACGGGAATTACCTGCCCTGCTGGACAGAATCTCCATGGAGACATCATGATCGACGGTCAACGTATTCTTGTGGTCTGCCCGGCACGTGGCGGAAGCAAGGGCATACCACTTAAAAACCTGCAGCCCTTTCTGGGCGTCCCGTTGGTCGCGCGTGTGGGACACCTGGTCGCAGAGATTCCTGCCATCGACCGCGCAATCGTCTCAACCGATTCGGATGAGATTGCCGCAGTCGCCAAAGAATCCGGCCTCGATGTTCCTTTTTACCGTCCTGAAGACCTGTCCGGCGACCGGATCTCCGACCTGGAGGTCCTGTCTCATGCCCTGATCGAAATGGAGCGACTTGACGGAGTGACATACGACATCGTCGTCATGTTGCAGCCAACCTCACCGCTGAGATGCACGGAACATGTCCGTGACACGATCCAGATGCTGATTGAAGGCGATTGGGACGCAGTCTGGACGGTCTCCGAAACGGACTCCAAGAATCATCCCCTGAAGCAGCTGACCGTCAGTGATAACCGCCTTGACTACTATGACAAGTCCGGCAAACAGATCATCGCCCGCCAGCAGCTGGTCCCTGTCTATCACCGCAACGGTGTTGCTTACGCAATCAGGCGCAGCTGCCTGCTGGATCAAAAGAGCATCAAGGGGGATCGTACCGGCGCGCTTGTGCTGGAGGGGAACCTGGTGAGTATCGATACTTACTGGGATCTGGAATTGGCGGAATATATTTATTCAAAACATCCCAGGGGTAGTCTCGCTGACTTCGCAGAATACGAGTTCAGTGACGACCACACAATTCATGATACAGGTCAGCGTATCTATCCAGTACACAATTCAGATCCATCGACACCTCAACCCACTTCCGTCCGCTCAATGCCAGTTCGTGACAGCGCTCCTGATTGCCTATAAGTTCAGAAACAACTTCAACTATTGAGTCAGAACTGCTCTCTGCAAGAAGGTACTGGTGTGAAGGCACACCAAAATCCGGTGGCAGGCCAATGTGGGGGGTCAACACGACAGGTAGCCCGGAAGCCATGGCTTCAAGGATTACATTCGCCATCCCTTCTCTTTCAGAAGCAAAGACGAACAGGTCTGCAGCCTGCAGGTACAATTCAACATTCTGCACGCGACCGGTGAAATGAACTCGGTTGCCGGCTCCCGAGGCATTGACAAGCTCCACCAGCCTCTTGTTAAAAGCACTCAACTTGGGGTCGTTCTCATCCGTTCTAGGGCCGACCAGCACAAAATGCAAGTCGTGGAAACGCCTGGATAAAGTCCCCCATGACTCAAGCAGAAGGTCGATTCTTTTACGCGGGATAATCGATCCGACAGTGATCATAATCCTGTCCATTTCAGAGAGCCCAAGGGATCGTCTTAAAGCTTTTTTTGCCTCTCCTGCCAACGGATGGAACTTCTGCAGGTTGACTCCATTGGGTATCACCTCTGTCCTTGCTTTTAGCCCAAGTGATAGCGCGTGAGTCCTCGTTGCGTCACTGCTTGTCACAACACAGTCCAATTGGCTGTAGAGCAGGCGCAAGAAGTTCTGACGTAAAACCCTTTTGAATCCTTTCTCAGGTAATTCGTAAGGGAGCGTATAAGCAAAAGCTATGACGATATTGAGGGTTTTCAGTCTGGATAACCAGGGACTGGCAAGCGGCGACAGAGGCTCGATCAGTTGGACAATGTCAGGTTTATACTCAGCCTGGTGGCAATGCCGAAGCAGTGCCCGGTTAAACATGGCTACGCGTCGCCAGCCACTGTTGTCCGGTAGCCGGACTCGATGGATCGGAACACCATTTAAGAGATCGGTAGGGATGATGTCGCCCGGGAGAATTCGGTACCAGTCCATGGCCCTGTCCTGCTCAGTGAGTTTCTTGGCTTTCGGTGTCCCGGACAGAAGTTGAACGTTGATGCCCCTTTGCTCGAGACCAGACAGGTAACTCAAGAACCTGATCTCAGCACCGCCACGGGGAGGGTAAAGAACCGGCGATGCTAGGCATAATTCTATGTTTCGACGAGACATCAATGTTTAGAACCTTTTTCGCTTGAGATGTTATCAACTGACGAAGCAAATGGACGAGAGGCTTGAGATCTTTAACGATAAAATTCAGTTATTTACGGGATTATTTAGCCCTTGATAGCTGGATAAAGGTTGAGATGCTTGTACTCAGCCTCCAGTTCTGGCAATAAATATGGTTTGTAAGTTGTACGATCAAAATCAAGTAGTTGACCGAGCTTCTTCTGGCCTTCACCCTTGTAATGACCACCCATCGGCCAAAATGTCATCTCTCCAACGTAAATATTCTCACCTGTGCAAAAAAGGTCCACGCGCACACACTTGAAACCGCGACCCAGCCGTTCTGCTACATGTATCATTTCATCCCAACGGTCCGGTTTTCTAAAATCCGTACCAAGCTCGAATTTTGGATACAATTCAGTCGCCAGATCGTTTCCATACGGGTCAACGGTTTGTTCCTTTGTCTTAAAACCTCGATCGTATATATAGTGACAAAATTTCACTTTTCCTTCCACACAATAAAATTTGTAGTCCGGTGGAGGCTTATGGCTTTGCGTGTCTATCAACTCCTCTACAAAAACCTTTGGTTGTACAAATAAATAAGCCCATTCTCCCTTATTACGACCATAAGGATTTTTCAAGGCTGAATTAATTTGGTTTTCCACAGTATGACTGTCAAATTGTGCCTTGTCACGAACGAGAATGACCGTTCCGGAATCATGGTTGGTCTTGATTACAAAAGTATTCGGCAACGCATCAAAATCGATTTGCGAAAAACGATCACGCGCCTGGTACAAGTTAACCAGGTATTGATCCCCAACCCGTTCCCTCACGTAGTCACGAACAAGGATCTTGTCAGAGCATCGGATCATTTCCCGGTCCTGATCAAACAATTTAAGCCACTGAATCCGATCATTGAAATCTCGACACGCCACAAGGTTAGGAAACTCACCCAATTTCTGCCAGCATAGTCGATGGATGGTCATATAAAGGTCACGGTGTGCCGCGGTAAGCGGCAGGCGCCTGCAATCGTGTTCCCACTTCCGCTGGGACGCAAGCTTTGCATCACCAATCTTTTGCCAGAGCGCTTTTTTCAAACCCATATCTAATAACCTTTAGCCTCGAATCATTCCCTCGGGAAAGAACTATCCTAACAGCTCCCCATTTCCCTTTGTATATCATCCCATCGACGCTGGAAGACCTGGTAGAGCGCCTGGTCTTCGCTAATCACCAGCAGCTCATGATTAGCGTGCAAGAGAACGTACAGAAAGATTCATGCTGCCGAAAGTCACTATATGGCGTATCCGTGGTATCGATCAGCATGAACTTGTTGTGCATTGGCAAGCCATTCCGGATGAACGTAACGACTAAAGATAATCCCGTTCTCGAAGCATCTGTTTTTCAACCCACGAAGGAACACGTCTCTGCGTGTCATGAGCAATGATTTCTATCTGGACCCCTCGTCGAGACAAAGCAAACAGGCGTTTGCAGATACCGCGGTCGTTGAGGTGGGAAACAGCAATTCGCAAAGAGTTGCCGGCCTCTAAGCCATCAAACAGATCGTCGAAATCAGCCCATTTCGACCTCGGGAAGAAAAGTATCCTGGTATTCCCGGAAGAAAGCACCTTGTTGTTTTGCGGGAGATAACGCTCCCAAGGGCCATGGAGCGCATTCGAAAAGATGTAGTGCATGCTCATATAGTCCCTCAACCAGAACAGGGTCAATGATATCCACCAGCACATTATGACCACGGTCCTGGTCGCCTATCTTTCGTATAATGTCAGGGTCCTCTGGCAGATTACCGGAAGGGTTGAAAGTTCCGACCAGTACGCTGGGGACAGGATGACTGAAGTAGTACAGTTTCTCGTGTAGCCGGCTGGTTCTGAAAAAGCGATTATCGACCAAACGATGACTAATGGCACGTAAGCCTGCGCCCAAACCACCGTCACTCTCCAGAAGTTTTCGCACACGGCTATTGACATCCCCTGTGCGTGGGTTGCCTTCCATGGCAACACGTACCCTTACCCCCCGGCTTTTGGCTTGCAGGAGGGCTGATGCCAGGCCCTCATCCCTGAAGTAGTAGGTTACCCATAAGATTTCACCACCGGACGGCACAGCGTGGATGCGTTCTTCGAGAAGATCTCGAAGACAGCGTGGGGGGCGGTCCGGACCACCCCAGAAAACTTGGGGGATGTTGGAGGACAACGGGGCTTGGTCTGGTATCTTGGAAACAGGCAAAATATACACAGCCTGTTGAATGAGTTGGAGAACGAATCTGTATATCGTCACATACTGAGAGTTAACAGTAAATCGAAAATGAATATAAATTCAAACAGTTTCTTGTCCTTGGCAGGGAATTATCCAAATTCACATGGAATACAATTGTGTGCGTGGTGTTGTACTTCACAATAATCAGTGAAAAATGTTAATGTGCGTCGTGGTTATACAGACAGATACAAGAGCAGGATGACCTCTCGTAAATAAGAGAAAGTAGATTCTTTCACGATGCAACTGATAATCAAATTTGCCCGATCCTACCCCAGACACAGCCTGGTGATGCTCTTTGCGCTCGTTATGGCGGGAATTGTCGAAGGCGTCGGCCTGACAGCTCTACTGCCTTTGCTGCAGAAGGCCATCGACCTCCCCACGGGCTCGTCAGCTGAGCAAACTGGCGGTGCCGGAGCCGACAACCTGGTCACCTCGATTCTGGCGTATGTTGGTATCCCAGCGACTGTCGGTTCGCTTTTGATGGTCATCATGGTCGGTGCAATTCTGAGAAGTAGTCTGATTCTGATTGCCGATCGCAAGGTTGGTTACACCGTTGCCCACGTTGCCACAGACCTTCGTCTTGCCCTGCTGCGAGCCCTGCTGTCGTACCCGCTGGGGCTATTTTCTCAATCAACAAGTCGGAAGCATGGCGAATGCTGCAGGGACTGAGGTCATGCGGGCATCCTCGGCATATCTTCATGCAGCAACCGCACTGGCGTTTGCCATTCAGGCGGTCGCATATTTCATCGTCGCACTGGTCGTCTCCTGGAAAACAACCTTGATTTTTATGACGGCTGCAGCACTGGTCGTGGCTCTTCTTAGCCATATGGTCAGCAGAGCTAAACGGGCCGGCAGAAAACAGACCCGTCTGCTACAGTCCCTGCTGGCGAAGCTTTCGGACAGTCTGCAATCATTGAAAGCGTTCAAGGCCATGGGCAGGGAGAACCTGGCCGATGAGCTGCTGTCAACAAACACGCTGAAACTTAACAAGGCCCTTCGCAAACAGGTCTTCAGCAAAGCGGCCCTGCGAGGCATTCAGGAACCTCTCATGACCCTCCTGGTAATCATCGGTCTCTACCTGATGCTGGTTAATCTGAAAATGGACCTGCCCAAAGTCATGGTTCTGATCTTTCTCATGGCTCGCATGTTGACACAGGTCGGCAAGGTCCAGCGCAAATACCAGGAGATGTCGATTTGTGAGAGTGCCTACTGGTCTCTACAGGACAAGATCGTCAAGGCCCAGCAGCACAACGAGCCGACCGGAGGTCATATCGAGGCAACCCTGGAAAGCGGCATTACAGTTCGACCATGTTGATTTCGGCTATGGCGACCACATGGTCCTGAAAAATATCACCATCGAAATCCCGAGCCGAACCTTTACGTCAATCATCGGGCCATCCGGGGCCGGGAAAACAACCCTGGTTGACCTGGTGACAGGTCTTTTCGAGCCAATTAAGGGGCAGGTCCTGATAGATGGGGTGCCTCTGCCTGAGCTGGATCTGCGCAAGTGGCGTCGAATGATTGGCTATGTTCCCCAGGACACCATCCTGCTACACGACAGTATCTTTTCAAATGTAACCCTTGGCGAACCTTCGTTCAGCGAGGAGGATGTGGAGCATGCCTTGAAAGCGGCTGGCGCCTGGGACTTTATCAACGCAATGCCCGAAGGGGTTCAGACGATTGTCGGTGAACGCGGGGCCAAACTGTCCGGCGGACAGCGTCAACGCATTGCAATCGCCAGGGCCCTGGTCCACCGTCCGCAGTTATTAATCCTTGATGAAGCGACCAGCGCACTTGATCCAGAGACAGAAGCCGCTATCTGTCAGACACTGAAGGACTCTACGTGGACAGTTTACGATCCTGGCGATCAGTCACCAAACTGCAATGGTTAATGTCGCTGACCGGGTTTACCAGATCGCAGCCGGAAATATCACGCAGGTCTCTCCCCATCCTGACAGTATTGGAAATAAAAGTAGTCAGTCAACAATCAGCAATATTGAAGGAAGTACCCCATAAGATGAGAACTCGTTGCCTGACCATTGCCGCCGTTCTATCCTGCATTCTCTTGCCCCTTTTGGCGATAGCCGGAGGACCCGGCCCTGCAAATGTAGAGTATGGTGCAAAGCTTCAGGAGATAGATGAGCTGCTGTTTCAAGGAGATAATCAGCAGGCCTTGCAGATGCTAGAAGAGTCCTCCGAAGACAGTCAGGTCCCTGTGGAGAAGCTCTGGCGCCTGGCACGCGTGCACTACGAGATGGGGCGGTTGGAGGAAAAGCGTTCTTCTAAACTCTTTAAAAAGTCAGAAGAATATGCTCGTACCGCAATAACGCAAGATCCCGAAAGTGGCGAAAGCTACAAATGGCTGGCGATTGCCCTGGGGGCACAGTCGAAATACTCTGACACGAAAACGCAGGTCCGCCATTCAAGGGAGATCAAAGATAGTATTGAGAAAGCCATCGCACTCAACCCCAATGATGACATCTCCTACCTGGTATTGAGCCGTTGGCATTACAAAGTCTCTGGACTGGGAACGGTGGCCCGGGCTTTCGCCAAAATCATCTATGGTGGGGTTCCGAAGGCCTCCCTTGCTGAAGCCGAGAAGCTTTTGTGGCAAGCCATTGAATTGTATGACAGGATTTCCCATAGATACAACCTGGCAAAGGTTTATGATCGTATGGAGCGGTACGAGGATAAGAAGATCCAACTGCAGCAAGCCATATTATTACCAGTGACCTTCCCGGAAGAGGCCGATGAGAAGGAGAAAGCTAGGAATAAGTTGAGCGAATGATGATATTTATAGACAAAACAACTTTGGCAAGTACGCCGGTGGTTAACCAAAGGGTCCCGTTAATCATCCCCGTCGAGAGTCAAATTCGCGAGTTTGACGCGAAGTTGCTTCTGGCGTGCGTCGCAGCAAGACGCAACTTTCCGGTGATCTTGGGCAGGCTCAAGACTATCAACGCCCGCTTAGGCTCCTTCCCACGTAGTATCTACCTCGCCAAAGGCATCGCGCCCGAATTTATCCCGACATTCCGAAAACTGCAGAGACTCGGCCACATCTATTACAGGCTGGGACGAAGAGGCCCTTGTACACCTTCCGCCGGAGATATACTTTGCAAAACGCATGTCCGCTGAGGCTGGTCAATACGTTTCGACCCTGTTTGCCTGGGGACGAGAGAACGCCGGCCTTTGGCAAAGCTCTCCTCACTATTCCGGAATCCCCATCCACGTTACAGGAAATCCACGCCTCGACCTGCTGCGACCTGAGATGCGTACCTATTTCGTAAGCGACATAAAGGAGCGCCAGCGTATTTACGGTGATTTCTTTCTTATTAACACCAACTTTTCGATGGTCAATTCAAATCGCAGTCTCTTCATAGCGAAGATTGACACCAACTCTGATCGCGTACTTGGTCCAGCAGCTGCAGGCATGACCTGGGAATTCGCAGAGCACCTGGAACGACACAAACTGGAGATTTTCCAGCGTTTCCAAGAAATGATCCCCAAGCTTGCAAGTAAGTTCCCAAACATTAATATAGTCATTCGCCCGCACCCATCGGAGAATCCATTAATATATCACCGCATCGCAGCAAACTGCGAACGCATTCACGTCGCAATCGAAGACAATGTGACCCCTTGGCTTCTTGCAGCAAAAGCTACGATCCACAATGGCTGCACCACAGCGGTCGAAGCGAGTCTATTAGGTGTCCCCACGGTTAGTTTTGGGCCCACTAAAGGAGATGGCCACGAGTTTGGGCATGCATGGAGATTGCCAGACCTGCTTAGCCACGCTGGTGAAGATTTCGACGCCTTGCGTGAGAAATTGGAGATGATCATCGCCGGAGAATTGGGTTGCTTCAATTGCCCGGAGCGTGAAAAATTGATTGACGAGTACATCCCCCCCCCCTGGAAGGGCCATTGGCTTCTGAAATGATCGTGGACCTACTCGAAGGGTGTCTAAAAAGTCACTCGGAATTACCCAATCTCAAGCGTCTAGCCGGCTTAGTGCGCGCGTACAGTGCCCGATGGAGCACTGATGTTGCAAAGGTTCTCAATCGAAAACCACGCAAAACACCCGAAACCCGTCGAGCCACTTATCACGATCTCTCTACGGAGCAAGTATCCGAACGACTGGATCGATTTCAACATATCCTTGGTGACCGCGTGGAGCTAATAGTTGAGAAGTTGAGTAAATACGTATACCGCATTGTTCGTGCTTAAAATGCTCAAGCAAAGCGGGAATATTTGCGTTGATGTGTTTATTTGTAGTAATCGGCGCTTGATCTGACAGACACCGAGAATGACTTGCAAGAGGACTTATAAAAAATACAGCAGGACAATTTAAAAATCTTTTAAAAATCTGCAATCTAGGAATTGATCGGTAAGCATTTACCCGTTCTATCAGGCGTGCTAACTCTCCGACTACAATTTAGTATTCTGAAGACCTGTTAAGCTAACTTCATAGTCACATTTGATATAGCTTTGCAAGTGTTTTGGTCTTTCTGAAAGGACTCATGATACTTTTTTTGTTGAGAACCGATTCGTGATGTGATTGAAATAATTGTCAGCATAGAGTTCGACGAAATGTGGGGACGTTATGAAGATAAGGGCAACACACTGCACTGATGGTCAGGTATAGAGAAACGCAGTTTATTTGTACCTAGTCGTCTCAAAGATACTTGCTTATCTATTGGTGGGACAAGGTTTTGAGAGTAGGGTAAAAAAAGTTAATCATCAATTTCCTTGGATTATGCAGTCACGACCAGTAGGGTCGGCGATGTCGGCTCAATCAACGAAAAAGTAAACTCCTATCACTTATAAATTGCTCATAGCAGTCAGTATCTCAAAAACATAGCCGAAAAGTAATGCTCGATTTCAATCCTTTCCCACTGATCAACACAGAAAAAAAATTCATTCTTTTCACAAATGCCAAATGTGGAGGAACTGTTTTAAAAAGCTGGTTCCTTAAAACGATGAACTTAGAAAATAACTTTTCAAGTTTCTTTAGCGCCCTGCCCCATTTTAGATTTAGTTTTGTTTTAAGATGGTACTTGCAATATTACAAATTTGTTGATGGCACACAAATCATTAACAATGATAAATATTTAAGAAAATTCATCAAAAATTACAGGAACGCCACACGGATTATTTTGCCGGAGATCGTAGACAATTCTAGTTGGTTCAAATTTGCTATCGTTAGAAATCCGTATGATCGTTTGGTAAGCGCTTTTGTTGATAAATTTTGTATGGAAGGCCTCAAAACCCCCAAGTCACAGAAGATTCTCATGGCAATCAATTCTAAAGATAATAAGGGTGACCTGCAAATCACTTTTAGCCAGTTTGTAGAATACCTGGGCATACAAAACATCGACACTGTAGATGCACATTGGCGAAAACAGTCCTATATTTTGGATGGTATCAAACTCGATAAAATTATCGACGTAAAAGAAATTGCCACTGCTTTGCCTGAGCTTGAAAAGCAATTTTTCATCAAGACAAATTTTGATTTTAATATCCGCAGGCAATCCAATCATTACGATGAAAAGAAAGATGAAAGAGTTTCATTTGCTGGGGACATGCCCAATACTGAATTGATACAGCGACATGCAGAAACAAACACATTTCCAAAAAGATCCAAGTTTTATAATGATGAACTGAAAAGAAAAGTAAGAAAAATCTATGCAGATGATTTTAAACTGTATCCTTATATTTGAATACCACATAATTAGACTTACATTTTGTTTGCAATTATCAAATAAAATATCACCAAAAATTCTGAGATGCTCTCGATACCAATGTCTTTTATCACCATGGTCTAAATTTTCATTTTACAAATCAACTTGAATACCATTTTTAAAATTAATAAAAGGTTTTTAACAGTCGGAAAAGCCCAATGTGAATTGTTCTTATAAGCACTGACAATGTAAAAATATCGGCATTTGAGCTCCTTTATCTTCGAATAAATCCAACAGCGACCATCAAATCAAAGTTTGAGCTACTAGAGTTAATTGGGCTAATCGAGTCCCAAAGATTCATTAAAGGGGGAAATATCCTTCACAACTATTTTTCCACCGATTTCAATTTAACCTATACCGGCCAACTCAAGTCGACTGCCCCAGCGCTCCCTGAGAACATCCCGCATCATCACTGAATTTTTAAATTCATCACTTTCCGCGTAGGCGAACGCATCCTGGCGGGCGTCTTCCAAGGTGCGCCCGTCACGCAGGATGTTGGCGACCCGGAAATCCGGCAGTCCGCTCTGCCGGGTGCCGAGGAACTCGCCCGGGCCGCGGATTTCCAGATCAGCTTCAGCGATTCGAAAACCATCAGTAGGTTGAACGCATTACTTCAAGTCGTTTCTCGCCATCTTCACTACACTTGTATGATTTCAGCAGGATACAAAGGCTTTCTGCACTGCCTCTACCAACCCTCCCGCGCAGCTGGTGCAGCTGGGCCAAGGCCGAAACGCTCGGCATGCTCGACCAGCATGACCGTAGCATTCGGCACATCAATACCGACCTCGATGACCGTCGTTGAGACCAGGATATCGATCTCCCGGTTCTTGAAACGGGTCATGACCTCCTCTTTTTCTGCCGGTTTCATGCGGCCATGCAGCAAGCCAACTACTGATTCGGGGAAGATCTCGTTTTTTAGTTGTTCGGCCCCCTCAGTAGCTGCGAGGAGGTCACTCTTTTCAGACTCTTCAACCAGCGGGTAGACCACGTACACCTGGTGGCCTTTTTCGATCTCCTGTCGGATGCGGCTGTAAACTTTGCCTCTTTGTGCGTCAGTTGCAATCCTTGTGTCGACCGGCATTCTGCCTGGAGGCATCTCATCGATGACTGACAGCGCCAGGTCGCCATACAACGTGAGTGACAGGGTGCGCGGAATCGGGGTCGCTGTCATCACCAGGATATGGGGATTGGTCCCTTTCTCCCGCAAAACAGCCCTCTGCCGCACGCCAAAACGATGCTGCTCATCGATGATGCCAAGCCCGAGTTTCCTGAACTCGACACCCTCCTGCAAAACGGCATGGGTACCGACCACCAGGTTGATCTCCCCTGCCCTGAGATCTTCCAGGACTCTGGCGCTTCTCCGCAGCCGGCATCTTGCCGCGCAATAGTGCAGTCCTGAGTCCGAGTTGTTCCAGCCAGCGATGAAATTGCAGGTAATGCTGCTCGGCGAGGATCTCGGTCGGCGCCACGACGGCAACCTGGGTCTGGTTTTCGATCGCAACCAGAGCGGTCATCAGGGCGACGATGGTTTTGCCGCAGCCGACATCACCCTGAATCAGGCGGTTCATCGGATGTGGCAACATCAGATCCTGTTTGATTTCACCCAGGACACGCCTCTGGGCATTTGTCATGCGAAATGGCAATGACGCCGCCAGAGGCCTGGTGTATTTATGCGTCACGTCGAATTTTATCCCGGGTTCAAGGACAACTCCACGACGCTTCAGGGCCAGCCCGAGTTCCAGAAAGAAGAATTCGTCATAAACCAGCGAGCGCAGACCCCGGCATCTGCTTTCTTCTCCAGAAGCTCCATGCTGGTCTCGTTGGATGGCCAGTGCACCTCCTGAATGGCATCCGCAAGCGGTAGCAGGCTGTGTTTCTTGACAAGTCGTTCAGGCAAATGTGACACAACGAATTGAGCGAACTGGTCGACAGCCTGTTTCCAGATCTTGCGGGCGGCATATTGGCTCAACCCTTCGGTCAGAGGGTAGACCGGCAGGATCCGGCCGAAGGCCAGAGGGTCGGAGCTTTGGTAGTCAGCCAGAGACTGGTCAGGGGCCAGGAATTCTACGTCCGGGTGGTGAATTTCACGCAGGGCGCCATAACGCTTGACCTCGCCGGTGAACACCGCACGCTGGCCGACTGTAAAGCGTTTTGTCATCCAGTCCTTACGATAATGGAACCACTTGAGGGCGACCTGCCCGGAGCCGTCGCTGACGACAACTTCGTACAAGCGGCGGCGACGACGTGAAGTCGTCGATTCTCCGCAGGCCAGAATCTCACCGAAAAAGACTTCGTGAACTCCATCGCGAAGGTGGGCTACTTTTCTGAATTCACGACGATCTTCGTATCTGTTAGGGAGGGTGTAGAGGAGGTCCTCTACCGTATGAATGTCAAGCTTGGCGAGTTTTTCGGCGATACGGGGCCCGACCCCTTTAAGATGGATAACAGGGGTGGAGAGGTTCTGACGGAACTGGGCTTTCGTCGCCTGGGTCATCTCCCCTTCCCCGGTGAGGTGATGAAGATGATTGGAGAGCGTTCTGGTATCAGTCGAAAATCGCGTTCAGCGCAGTAAGGAGGTCCTCAACGTCGAGGCCGTGGGCTATGGCACCTTGCGCCAGGGTTTCGTTCTGTGCACCCATACAGCCGACGCAGCCGAGGTTGAACGATGCCAGCACCTTGACTACCTCAGGGCTTTTGCCCATCACTTCGTGAAACGTCATATCCTTGGTAATTGTGGCCACTTATCGCCTCCAGGCTAAACAAACTTGATATCTATGATTTCGTAAATGCGGATCCCCGATGGAACCTTGATCTGCACTTCGTCACCAATGCGATGGCCGATCAAAGCTTTGGCAACCGGACTGCTGACGGAGATGAGCCCCTGCTTGATATCCGATTCATCCTCACCGACGATCCGGTAGGTTGACTCACTCTCCGATTCATCATCAAAGACAGTCACGGTGGCGCCGAACACAACCTTGTCCGTATCAATGATGGAAACATCGATAACCTGGGCGCGGGCCATCTTGCCATTGATTTCGGCGATGCGCCCTTCGACAAACCCCTGGCGATCTTTGGCCGCATCATATTCAGCGTTCTCAGACAGATCCCCGTGTGCACGAGCTTCGGCAATATCCTGAACAACGCGCGGGCGTTCAACGCGGATCAGATGTTTCAATTCCTCCTGAAGCCTCTGGTATCCCTCAGGGGTCATTGGTACAGTTTGCGACATAACTCTTCTTCCTTGCTTTTAGTTTGTGCTACCAATAAAAGTGTTCGGGCGGGAAAACCCGCCCGAACAGTTGTGTTCTCAGGCAAATGTATAACGGGCGGCCGTCTAGCCGTTCTGGGGATGATACTCCTGTAGCGGCGTAACGTCAAGGCTTTCGCGTTGCAGGGCGAGGATGCCATCGACAACCGCCTCTGCTCCAGCTACGGTCGTGAAGTAGGCAATGTTGTAAACCAGCGCCGTGCGACGGATCGAAAATGAATCAATGATCGATTGTGCGCCGAACGTTGTATTGAAAACCAGGGCGATATCATTGCTCTTGATCATATCGACACAGTGGGGGCGACCTTCCTTGACCTTGTTGACCGGCTCAGCCGTGATCCCGTATGCGCGCATGTAAGCGGCTGTCCCCTTGGTTGATACGATCTGGAAACCGGCTTCCACCAGTTTCCTGACCGGCTCGATAATCGCTTTTTTGTCGGAATCCCTGACGCTGACAAAGACTTTGCCCGAGGTGGGCAGCTTGACGTTGGCCCCGAGCTGGGCCTTGGCAAACGCCTTGCCGAACTCCTTGTCAATGCCCATGACCTCACCGGTCGACTTCATCTCCGGGCCCAGGAGCGTATCAACCCCGGGGAACTTGATGAAGGGGAAGACCGACTCCTTGACCGAGATATGCTCAGGAACGATCTCTTTAATGATGCCGAGCTCTCGCAACGACTTGCCCGCCATAACCCGTGCTGCAATCTTGGCCAGAGGACGTCCGGTTGCCTTGGAAACAAACGGCGCCGTCCTGCTGGCCCGCGGGTTAACCTCGATCAGGTAAACCTCGTTGTCCTTGACGGCATACTGGATGTTCATCAGGCCTGAAACACCCAGTTCAAGGGCCAGGGCAATCGTCTGTTTGCGAATTTCCTTGACGATTTGCTGTGACAATGAATACGGGGGCAGCGAGCAGGCAGAATCCCCGGAGTGGATACCGGCTTCTTCGATATGCTGCATGATGCCACCAATCACCACGGTGGCCCCGTCTGCCAGGGCATCGACATCAACCTCGATCGCCTGTTCGAGGAATTTGTCAATCAGGATCGGGTGCTCAGGAGAGGCCTGTACAGCAAACTTCATATAGTTGCGCAACTGCTGCTGATCGTAGACGATTTCCATGGCTCGGCCACCAAGGACATAACTGGGGCGGACAACTGCCGGGTAACCGATCCTTTCAGCAATCTTCTCGGCCTCTTCAAAGGATCGGGCGATACCATTGGCCGGTTGCTTCAACCCAAGTTTGTTCAGCAACTCCTGGAACCTCTCACGATCCTCGGCGCGATCGATCGCGTCCGGTGACGTGCCGATAATCGGCACCCCGGCCTGTTCCAGGGCGACAGCCAGTTTAAGCGGGGTCTGGCCACCGAACTGGACAATAACCCCGGTCGGTTGCTCAACCCGAACGATCTCCAGGACATCCTCCAGGGTCAATGGTTCGAAATACAGGCGATCTGAAGTATCATAGTCGGTTGATACCGTTTCCGGGTTGCAGTTGACCATGATCGTTTCGAAACCATCTTCGGCAAGCGCATAGGCGCCATGGACGCAGCAATAATCAAACTCGATCCCCTGCCCGATCCGGTTTGGACCGCCTCCAAGGATCATGATTTTCTTACGATCCGATGGAACCGCCTCGCACTCTTCCTCGTAGGTTGAATAAAGATACGGCGTGTAGGCCTCAAATTCAGCACCACAGGTATCGACCCGTTTGTAGACGGGCAGGATCCCCAATTTGTAGCGCAAATTACGGATTCTCTGTTCGCTGGCACCCCAGAGCAAGGCCAAACGCTTGTCGGAAAAACCCATCTGCTTGGCTTCGCGCAGCAGGCCGGAGAAAACTTCACCCTCGGGCTGGTCAAGAAGTTCAGTCGCCCGGATCAGGCGTCCTTCCATCTCGATAATCTGGCGGATATTGTTGATAAACCAGGGATCGATATTTGTCAGTTCGAAAATCCTTTCGACTGTGAACCCGGCACGGATAGCATCGGCCATGTACCAGAGACGTTCCCAGTTAGGGACCCTGAGCTTGGTCTCGATCAGCTCAACGTCTTCGTCGCTCAGGTTGTAGCGGTAGTCACCAGGTTCCTCGAAAAGCCGGCTTTCAAAGCCGTGGGAGTCAATCTCAAGCGAACGCAACGCCTTCTGCAGGCTCTCCTTGAAGGTCCGCCCGATTGCCATGACCTCGCCGACCGATTTCATCTGGGTGGTCAGTGTCGCATCCGCCTGAGGGAATTTTTCGAAGGTAAAGCGCGGAATCTTGGTCACCACATAATCGATAGTCGGCTCAAAAGCGGCCAAAGTTTCCTGCGTGATATCGTTCGGAATCTCGTCGAGAGTGTAGCCAACCGACAGTTTTGCTGCAATCTTGGCGATCGGGAAACCGGTCGCCTTGGATGCAAGCGCTGAGGACCTGGAAACCCGGGGGTTCATCTCGATAACCACCAGACGGCCATCGGCCGGGTTGATGCCGAACTGGATATTGGAACCGCCGGTCTCGACACCGATCTCGCGAATGATCTTGAGTGAGGCGTCACGCAATATCTGGTATTCCTTGTCGGTCAGGGTCTGGGCCGGCGCCACGGTAATCGAGTCACCGGTATGGACACCCATCGGGTCGAAGTTTTCAATCGAACAGATAATCACGACATTGTCGGCCAGGTCGCGCATCACCTCGAGTTCGAATTCCTTCCAGCCTATCACCGATTCCTCGACCAGGATCTCGTTGGTCGGTGAGGCGTCGATGCCGGCAATTGCCATCTGCTCGTATTCTTCGGGGTTGTAGGCAATCCCGCCGCCGGTGCCGCCAAGGGTAAATGACGGGCGGATAATGGCCGGGAAACCGACATAGTCGATGATATCGATGGCCTCCTGGTAGTTGTGAGCCAGCCCGGAGCGCGGCACAGCAACGCCGATGCGCTCCATTGCCGCCTTGAAAAGAGTCCGGTCCTCGGCCATCTCTATCGCCGGCAATTTTGCGCCGATCAGTTCTACACCAAACTCGTCGAGTATGCCGTTTTTGGCGACCGCAACGGCAGTGTTCAGGGCCGTCTGACCACCAAGTGTCGGCAGGAGCGCATCGGGGCGCTCCTTCTCAATGATTTTCGCCAGGGTCTCGGGTGTAACCGGTTCGATATAGGTCCGGTCGGCAAAGTCGGGGTCAGTCATGATCGTCGCCGGATTGGAGTTAAGCAGCACGACCTCGTAGCCTTCCTCCTTGAGAGCCTTGCAGGCCTGGGTGCCTGAATAGTCGAATTCACAGGCCTGGCCGATAACAATCGGTCCGGCTCCGATGATCAAAATCTTTTTTATATCAGTTCTTTTTGGCATGTTTTTCCATTCTCTTGTGATTATATCTTGCCACTAAGACGCTAAGGCACAAAGAGAATCGTGGCCTGTAATGTTTAAGACAAAGACATATTATATGGACATTGGCTATTGTTGCTTGATTGTTTTGTAAGCCTTTGTGTCTTAGTGTCTTAGTGTCTTGGTGTCGACCCTTTCATCCTAAACTCATCCATCATTTTGATGAACTCGCCGAACAGGTAGTTAGCATCGTGCGGCCCCGGTGAGGCCTCGGGATGATACTGAACCGAGAAGGCCGGAGCGGTTTTGTGACGCAGGCCTTCGACAGTATTGTCGTTGAGGTTGATGTGGGTAATCAGCACATCATCCTGTAGAGTGCCGGCATCAACGGCGAAGCCATGGTTCTGGGAAGTAATTTCAACGTTGTGCCCTTCCCCACGGCGGACCGGCTGGTTGCCGCCGCGATGGCCGAACTTCAACTTGTAGGTTTTGCCACCCAGGGCTATCGACAGCAGCTGGTGGCCGAGACAGATGCCGAACAGCGGCACCTTGCCGAGAAGGTTACGAATATTCTCCTGTGCGTAGCCGATCGGCTCGGGATCGCCCGGGCCGTTGCTGAGAAAAACCCCATCAGGCTGCATCGCCAATACGTCCTCTGCCGAGGTGGTTGCAGGCACGACTGTCACACTGCAGCCATTGCTGACCAGGTTGCGCAGAATATTGCGCTTGATACCGAAATCATAGGCGACAACCCTGAATTCTGTTTTTTTCGCACCCTTTCCGTAACCATTCTCCAGGTCCCAGACGCTCTCATCCCATGTGTAGGAATCTTTGCAGGTCACTTCCTGGACCAGGTCTCGGCCGACTATCGAAGGGGCAGCCTTGGCTTTGGCCACCAGGCTGTCAGCATCCAAATCCAGAGTCGACAGAACGCCGGCCTGGGCCCCTTTATCACGTATGTGACGTACCAGCGCGCGCGTATCGATTCCGGAAAGACCTATAATGTCATGCTCTTTCAGATAAGCGTCCAGCGTCATTTCCGAGCGCCAGTTACTCGGGAATTCACATAATTCCTTGATAATGAACCCGGAAAGATGGGGCCTGGATGACTCAACATCTTCGCGGTTGATGCCGTAGTTGCCTATCTGCGGATAGGTCATGGTTACAATCTCTCCGCAATAGGATGGATCGGTCAGGATCTCCTGGTAACCGGTCATGCTGGTATTAAAAACGACCTCGCCGGAAATTTCACCGGTGGAACCAAAGGCACGGCCGTAGAAGACCCTGCCATCGGCCAGGGCCAATGCTGCTTTCATAAATAAGCTCCTTGGGATTCAGTATCCAGAACCAGGTATCCAGCATATTCCACATTCATTACTTCTGATTTCTGAATACTGGATACCCATGTATTTCCTGACTTTATCTCCGGTACGCGATCTTCCCGCCAACGATGGTGCAGGTGGCTGCACCCCTCATTTTCCAGCCGTCGAATGGGGTGTTTTTGCTTTTGCTGGCCAGCTGCTGTGCGTCGACGGTCCATTCCAGCTCAGGATCGAACACGGTGATGTCAGCAACACCACCTTCTTCGAGCTGGCCTACGGGTATTCCGAGGGCCGCAGCCGGACCACATGTTAACAAAGCGACGGCTTTCGGCAGGTCGATAAGACCATCTTCAACCAGCTTCAGCGAGAGTGGCAGAGCCGTCTCCAGGCCAACAATGCCATTCATCGCAATGCTGAATTCAACATTCTTTTCATCGATGTGATGTGGCGCATGATCCGTGGCAATCGCATCAACAGTTCCATCTGCAATCCCTTGGCGTACGGCTTCTCGATCTTCAGCGCTACGCAGCGGCGGGTTCATTTTGGCGTTGGTGTTATAACCGCGGACGGCTTCATCAGTCAGGGTGAAGTGATGTGGTGCCACTTCGCAGGTCACGTCTACGCCACGTTTCTTCGCCTGACGTACAATTTCAATCGAGCCCTTTGTGGAGACATGAGCCACATGCAGGTGTGCGCCGGTAAATTCAGCAAGCATTACCTCTTTTGCCGTCGCCGCATCTTCAGCCACCCAGGGAATGCCTTTCAGGCCAAGTTCGGTAGAAATTGGGCCCTCGTTCATCACACCGGAGCCAACCAGCTCAAGGTCTTCGGCGTGCGTGACAATCGTTATGCCAAACGGTTTGGCATATTCCATGGCCCGGCGCATTAATTGCGCATTGCTGACCGGCTTGCCGTCGTCGGAAACGCCGTAGACACCCAAACCCTTGAGCTCTCCCATTTCAGTCATCGACTCACCTTGAAGGCCCTTGGTGATACTGGCAATCGGGAACACCCGACAGTGACCTTCTTGCTTGGCCTTATTGAGAATATAGTTGGTGACTGACTGGTTATCGTTGACGGGTTTGGTATTCGGCATGCAGGCAATTGAGGTAAAACCACCTGTCACCGCTGATAAAGTGCCTGAAGCAATGTCCTCCTTATATTCAAGACCGGGGTCACGTAGATGAACATGAATGTCAACCAGGCCGGGAGTCACAATCTTGCCGTCAGCATCGATAACCTCAGCACCTTGTGCTTCGAGATCCTTGCCGATGGCAGTTACCTTGCCCTTTTCAATAAGGACATCACAGATATCGTCAAGCTTTTGAGCGGGACTAATCACCCGGCCACCTTTAATTAATATTTTCGCCATGATTTCACCTTATCCTTTATCTAGCAGTTCAAGAAGTTTGCATCGATTCAACGCCGCTGACCAGGTAGAGCAGCGCCATGCGTACCGCGACTCCGTTCTCAACCTGATCGAGAATGACATTCTGTACACCATCTGCAACGACCGATGAAATTTCAACACCACGGTTCATCGGCCCTGGATGCATAACTATGGCATCCGACTTGGCGAACTTGATGTTGGTTGGGTTCAGTCCATAGAAGCGTGCATATTCACGCAGACTCGGCAACATGATGTTACTTTGCCGCTCCATCTGGATACGCAGCATCATGACCACATCAACACCTTTAATGGCATCCTGCATGTCAGTATAAACTTTGACGTTACCAAGTTTTTCGATCCCGGGCGGCAACATGGTTCCCGGTCCACACAGACGCACCTTGGCACCCATTTTTGACAAGCAGTATATATTTGAGCGCACAACGCGACTGTGTGTAATATCACCGATGATGGCCACTTCAAGTCCTTCTATACTGCCCTTATGCTCGCGCATAGTCATCACGTCGAGCAATGCCTGGCTGGGGTGCTCGTGGGCGCCGTCACCGGCGTTGACAATTGAGCAGCCGACCCGCTCGGCAAGGTAGTGCGGCGCACCGGAATGACCATGACGGATCACGATAATATCAGGGGCCATGGCTTCTATGTTACGCGCAGTATCCTCAAGGGTCTCGCCCTTGACCACGGATGAAGTCGAACCGGAGATATTCACCGTATCAGCCGACAGACGTTTGCCTGCAATCTCAAAAGAGAGCCGGGTGCGCGTACTGGCCTCAAAGAAAGCGTTGATAATCGTCTTGCCACGCAAGGTCGGCACTTTCTTGATCTCCCTGGAGTTGATTTCCTTGAAAGCGTCGGCCGTGTCGAGAATTATCTCGATATCCCCTTTGGACATTTGCTCAATGCCGAGAATGTGCTTGTGCTTGAAAGACATGCTTATCCTCCCAGATGGTTATGGCTTGACCAGCCGAACTTCCAGCGGGCTCAAATCTTCATTGAAAGTAACGGCAATCTCCTCATCGTGTGCGGTTGGCACATTGCGACCGACGTAATCGGCCCGAATCGGCAACTCCCGATGACCACGGTCGATCAACACGGCCAACTGAATTGTGCTTGGTCGGCCGAAATCCATCAGGGCGTCCATCGCCGAGCGGATGGTCCTGCCGGTATAGAGAACATCGTCAACCAGGACGACATCTCTGCCGTCGAGAGGGAACGGGATGCTGGTCCTGCCGATCGGCAGATTACCGCGTGCGGCAAGGTCGTCACGGTACATCGTGATATCGACTTCTCCGATCGGCACGTCAATCCCTTCAATATCACGAATACGGGCCCTGAGAAGACTCGCAAGGTGGTCGCCACCTGACCGAATGCCGATCAGGGCGAGGTTGCTGCACCCCTTGTTGTGCTCCAGAATTTCGTGAGCAATCCGGGTAACGGCGCGGGTTATGCCGGCCTGGTCCAAAATTGCGGTCTCCGCCTTGGCCATTTCTTTCCTCCCGTCGAATTTAGGACAAAAAAATACCTCTCCGCAAAGTGCAGAAAGGTACGGTTCTGGTTTTTCGTGTATCAACAAACATCTTTGGCCACCCTTGCTGACCTCTCTGGATCAGCTTAAAAGGAGACAGGTTACCTGCGAATTTCTGGCAATATAGCAAGGCCGATATGACGAGTCAACAAAAAGCTCGGCGTTTATTTTTTATTCCATCGAAACAGGACATTCGAGCACGATCCCAACTTCTGGCCGTTGAGTACAGCAAGCAAACTTACTCGATCGTTCGCCCGATACGGCCCCAACGAGGCATGAATTCCACGCTGTCCCAGGACCAGTACTTGATGAACGCCAGACCTTTGATCGCAGAACGATCGACAAACCTCCAGAACCGGCTGTCATACGAACGGTCACGGTTGTCACCCATCACGAAATAATTGCCTTCCGGGACTTTAATCGGGGGCATGTTGTCACGGGGACCAGCAGTCAGGTTGCCATCTTTGTACACGGCTTCAGGTGTAATGTAACGTTCACCATTGATAAATACACTCTTGTTGCGAATCTCGACTGTGTCACCTGGCAATCCAATCACCCTCTTGATGAAATCCCGGCGATTGAAATAAGACTTGTCCTTGTCTTCTGGAAACTCAAAAACGATGATGTCACCGCGTTCGGGTTCGCGAATCGAGAGGACCGGATCATCGCTGAATGGCAGTTGGGTGCCGTAAATAAACTTGTTGACCAGCAAATGGTCGCCGATCAACAGGGTGTCTTCCATGGAGCCGGAAGGTATTTTGAAGGCCTGCACAACGAAAGTGCGGATGATCAGGGCAAGGATCGCGGCAACGATCAGCGCTTCGGTCCAATCGCGCAATTGCGATTTTTTCTGAGTCTTCGGTTTATTGACAGTCTTCTTACGAAAAAACCCCATTATTTGTTTTCCTTGACTTTCAGTATGGCGAGGAAGGCTTCCTGAGGCAGTTCGACATTGCCAACCTGTTTCATACGCTTTTTGCCTTCCTTTTGTTTTTCGAGCAGTTTGCGCTTACGAGTGATATCGCCGCCATAGCATTTTGCCGTGACATCTTTACGTAAGGCCTTAACCGTTTCGCGGGCAATCACCTTGTTGCCGATCGCGGCCTGGATCGCCACCTCAAATTGTTGACGTGGGATAAATTCCTTCATCTTGGAAACCAGTTCACGTCCACGATATTGTGCTTTTTCACGATGCACGATCAGTGAGAGGGCGTCGACCAGGTCACCATTTATAAGGATGTTAAGTCGGACCAGCTCACTCGGCCGATAGTCGAGGTGCTCGTAATCCAGCGAAGCATACCCGCGCGACAGGGTTTTCAGCCGGTCGTAGAAATCGAGGACGATTTCGTTAAGCGGCAGTTCGTAGATAACCATGACCCGGTTGGCGGTCAGGTATTTGATCTCACGCTGGACACCGCGTTTTTCCTCGCAGAGGGCCAGCACAGCTCCGACGAACTCGTTGGGGACATGAATCGAAGCGAGGATAAACGGTTCCTCCATTTTTTCAATGTACTGGACATCAGGTAGCTTGTTGGCGCTATCAACATTGAACGTCTCGCCCTTGGTACTGGTCACACGATAGACAACGGTTGGCGCCGTAGTGATCAGGTCGACGCCGAATTCACGTTCGAGGCGCTCCTGAACAATCTCCATGTGCAGCAACCCCAGGAAACCACATCGGAAGCCGAATCCCAGCGCCATTGAATTTTCCGGTTCGAACGAGAAGGAACTGTCATTCAGACGCAACTTCTCCATGGCATCACGCAGGTCATCATAATCGCCGGAGTCGATCGGGTAGAGCCCTGAAAAAACCATCGGTTTGACTAGCTTGAAGCCCGGCAGCGCCTGGTCTGCGCCATTGCGAACGTGGGTAACTGTATCGCCGACCTTGGCATCATGAACGACCTTGATGCTGGCTGTGATAAAGCCGACCTCACCTGCCGACAATTGGTTTACTGCAACCGGTTGCGGGCTGAACACGCCGACCTTGAGGACTTCATATTCCTTGCGACTGGCCATGAATCGGACCTTGTCACCCTTTTTTACCGTACCGTCCATAACCCGGATCAAAACAATGACTCCCTGGTACGAATCGTACCAGGAATCAAAAATCAGGGCTTTCAGCGGTGCATTGGGATCGCCTTCCGGTGGCGGGATCTTCTGTACAATAGCTTCGAGGATATCTTCGATCCCGATACCTGCCTTGGCACTGGCCAGTACTGCATCGCTCGCATCAAGGCCGATGATCTCTTCGATTTCCTTGCGCACGCCTTCCGGGTCAGCACTTGGCAGGTCGATTTTGTTCAAGACCGGGAAGACTTCGAGATTCTCATCAATCGCCAGATAGACGTTGGCAAGAGTCTGGGCTTCAACTCCCTGAGAGGCATCGACGACCAGCAACGCCCCCTCGCAGGCGGACAAAGACCTGCTGACTTCGTAGCTGAAGTCAACATGGCCGGGGGTGTCGATCAGGTTGAGGATGTAGTCGCGACCGTCCCTGCCATGGTAGTCCAGGCGTACAGCCTGAGCTTTGATCGTGATGCCGCGCTCACGTTCCAGGTCCATCTTGTCAAGGTACTGGTCGGTCTTTTCACGATCGGACAGTGCCCCGGTCGCCTCGAGGAGACGGTCTGCCAGGGTCGACTTGCCGTGATCAATATGGGCTATGATGGAAAAATTGCGAATCTGTGACTGTTTCATATATTGAAGTACGGATACCTTACGGCGAATCTTTTCATGCGACAAGTGACCAAACGGATTTTTTCACAACAATGAAAAATATCGGAATATTGCAGTTTTGTAAAGGATCAAAAGCCACGAGGGTGCTTTTAAACCCAACGTGCTCTGGCCGAATCGGCTTTGTTCTTGCCTGGAGCAATTCCCATGTTTAAGATAAAAGTCGCTGTGCCAAGCTACCAATGCTGGATGTGGAGGACAATTCATGTCTTTGATTATCGATATGCTGCAGGAAAGCAGCTTCAAATACGCACAAAAAGCCGCCCTGCGTTGCAAAACGGCAGGACGCTGGACTGACTACAGCTATGAAACGATCTGGAGCACCTCTGACCGTGTAGCGGCCGGGCTTGCTGAATGGGGGATTGAGCACGGGGAAAGAGTCGCCATCCTCGGGGCATCCTCGCCAACCTGGGTGATGGCCTACTTTGGCATCCTCAAAAGCAACGCCATCGCTGTGCCGATCGACAAAGATCTTAAACAAGGAGAATTACGTCACATCCTGAACGACTGTGATGCGCGCGTTCTTTTCACCGAGCAGGCATTCACCGAGATGATTTTCGACATTGCGGACAGTCTGCCGGCACTGGAAAAGATCGTCCTTTTAAATCACGCGTCATCGATTGACAATCAGCTTTCCTCCCGAGCGGAGAAAGCTCTCGCCGAACTGGTCACCGAGTGGCAACGCTTAAGCGATAGATACCAGATAGACGAGGACGACATCCAGAACTTTGAGAGGCTGGCGGAAGACTTCCAGGACAGGGTCACACCTCCGACCGCCAGAAATGATCAGGAAAAGAAGAATTTCTTCAAACGTTTACTGCGCAATCGCAACCAGACCCCGCTTCCTCAAAACATCGAATCGCTGAATGATTTCCAGAAATCATCGATGCCGCCCAAGTTGACAGTTCAGCCATACGATCCCGCTGTCATCCTTTATACCTCGGGGACAACGGGTCGCTCCAAGGGCGCCATGCTCTGTCACGCCAATATCACGAGCAACGTTCGCTCTGCCATAGAGCTTTTTGACCTTAAACCTGACATGCATACCCTCTCCTTCCTGCCAATCAACCATGTTTTCGAACAAGTCGCCGGAATCATCCTGCCGCTTGCAGTGGGCGGCACAGTCTCTTTTGCCGAAAGTCTGCGTAAACTGGGCGACAACCTCGGCGAAGTCAAACCCAATTTCCTGCTCGGCGTTCCGGCCGTGTTCCGTCTGCTCGCGGATCGAATGGAGAAACGGGTCGAGAGCCGGAAACTGTCAAGACTGCTCTACGCTTTTGCACCGACGCGGCCACTGGTAACCAGGAAAATAAGAGAGGCATTCGGCGGCAACCCGGTTTTCATCAGTGGCGGTGCAGCGCTCGATCCGATCATCGCAGCGAAACTCATGGAACTTGGGCTGAATGTTTACCAGGGTTACGGCATTACCGAGACATCTCCGGTTATCGCAGTAGAGACACCAACGTTCAATCGTCTCGGCACGGTCGGCAGACCGATGCCTGGTATAAAAGTCATGATTCACGAGCCGGATGCAGAGGGAGTCGGGGAAATCTGGGCGAAGGGCCCCAACATCATGCTTGGTTATTACAACAACCAGGAAGCGACCAATGAGGCGATTACTGACGGCTGGTATCACACCGGTGATCTGGGTTGTATCGAGGAAGATGGAGCCCTGAGAATCTGCGGGCGGGCCAAGAACTTGATCGTCACCGCAAATGGAAAAAATGTTTACCCTGAAGAAGTTGAAAATGAAATGTTAAACAGTCCTTTCATTGAAGAAATAATGGTTTATGGTCATAAAGTTGATAATATTTCTGAAGAAGTTTACGCTCTCATATATCCCAGTCAGGACAGCCTTGACGCCTACGCTGTAGAGAATGACAGTGGCCCTTTAAGCCTTCCTGATGTTGAAGAAATCATCCGGATGGAAATTCTCGATAGAGGCAAAGCCCTGGCGGACTACAAGAGAATCAAGCGATTTACGCTGCGAGAAGATGAATTTCCTAAAACGACGACGCGAAAGATCAAGCGATTCGTCGTTGAGGCTGACATCAATACTGGAGAACCGGAGACTGGGGGCTAGGGGCTGGTATCTGGAGACGCCTTTAACTTTCTGCCACAAAATCTATTGCATCATGCGGACAGGCAGGGATACACAGGCCGTCGAGATCGCATCTTTCATGGTCGACAACAGCCTTGCCATCAATGATATGTAATGCTCCATGCGGACAGGCTTTGAGACACTCCCCGGAGCCACGGCATCTATTCCTGTTGATCAGAATCTTCATTACTGCTCCCTGAAAATGCGCAAGATTCACCGGCAAAGAGGTGAAGATCTTATCTGGAGGACTGTTTATCGGAAAAACGCAGGATGGCCTTGTGTATCGAGTCCGGAAGGCCGACAAATTTTACCCCTAACCCATTCGGATAGTGTGCTTTCATCGGCTTCGGTTTGCGATTCAGCCAGGTGACTTCTCCACTGCAGATGATTGAGGCTACTGGTCCGTCCGGCAGCTTGAACTGCATATTAATCAATGTGCCGACAGGGACATCTGATGGAGTTTCGATAAACATGCCACCACTGGAAAGATCCAGGCACTTGCCGTCAAAGTCTTCACCGCCAAAAGTAAAGGTTAAGCGGAAGAAACTTGGCTGGCGGTGCTCTCGAATCCCCTCAAGAAACCTCCTCCCTGCCTGCAGAAAAGAATGCCTGTCCAGTGGTTTGACAAGATAGGCGTCACAACCGCTTCGTTGAGCCGCTTCAGGCTGTTTTTCGGCATTCTGGTCACAGACCATGACGATGGGAATGGACCCGAGTGCGGGATCGTTCTTTATCTTGCGACAACAGTCGTCACCACCTTCATCGGGCAACGTAAAACTCATATAGATCAAGTCAGGTCGCTCGTCGCGAATTATGGAATGAACTTCTGCACAGTTTCGCGCTTCGAGTATCTCGACGGGTGTCTTTTGCAGAAATTTACTTTCGATTGCCCTGAAGAACATCGAGTCATCGGCCAGAAGAATGCGTAACTTTGCGCCCATACCCCCCCCCTATACTTATCTGCCGTAGCGATAACGTAAAGCTATGCCAACCGGAACGGGAAAACCCGCGAATAACCCCATATCCAAAAGGATAATTCGCCTTCCTGTTTCTTCTGTTCAGGCAACAAGGTCGTTGGCTACAACAGGTGTCTGGCCTTGGCCCGTTAGATGAGCGTCAAGCAGATCGACTCATTCTTTTTATTGCCGGTTTACACCTTGAAAAGATACCACCACTTCTTGAGTCAATGCAACGGCCCTGCACGAATCCATATGGGTGCAGAACTCTGCCTGGTTAGCTTGAGCGTCCTTTTTCCGCAAGATGCAAGGAATATGCAGAGAAGAGCAATGGGTGGTCTAGACCTTGACAGTCGTGCCGACGTTGGCGAAGAAAACCTTGTTGGGGAATTTTGCGTACAGCTGGGCAGAACGGATCTGCCCGGTACAGTGCGAAACGCCCAGACGATCAAAATCCAGTTTTGCAAGATAGTCTACCGTTGCAGAAAACTGCTCGTCACTGGCAGGGCCAAGGTGCGTACCGCCGACAATCGCATGAATCCGGTGGTTATCAAGGTTCTGCCGGAACCATTCAACAGTATTGATCAGCCCGGCATGTGCGCAGCCAAGAAGGATTACAAGACCTTTGGCCGTTTCTATGGCGAGGGCCGCATCATCAGCAAAAGGATCAGTCATCCAAGAGTTGCCCGTCTCGGAACGCATGACAAGATGAGGGTCGCCTGCTTCCAGTGCTACTCCTCGGGCTATTTCACCGCTGAGATAAATTCCGGGGGCCAGCTCGGTAAAGTCTTTGACGAAGTCGAATTCTGCGCCGGCTGCTTCAAGTTCGTCCCGGCTGAAAGGCAAGCTGATATTTCGTTGTTCATGCTGCCCTTTCCAGAATCTTTCTCTGAATACCTCAGGGTGGGCATAGACACGACGAGGCCCAGTCGCGCGAAGCAGGGACAAGAGCCCTCCGCAATGATCATAATGTCCATGGCTGAGGATGACTCCGTCAAGGTTTTGGTGGTCAAGGCCGAGGGCTGACAGATTGGCCAGCAAGGTGTCACCGCTGCCGGTATCAAACAGCCAGCGTCCGGCAGCTGTCTGCAACAGGCATGCGAAACCGTGCTCAGCGCATGCCGCTATAGGCCGGCCAACAGTATTTTCACAGACAATATCAAGTTGCAAAGACATATCACGAACGGGCTTTCAAGCAATCGAGCATAGGTGTATAGTGTGCCGCACACCAACCAATCCCCGGAAGGATTCATATCCATGTCAGACAACAGCCTCATCGTACTTACCGGCAAGCAGAATCGCTACCTGCGCGGTCTGGGTCACAGCCTGCAACCCTTTGTAATGATCGGCAAACATCATCTCAGCAAGGATGTCATCAAGGCAACCAATGAGGCCCTCGAAACCCACGAACTGATCAAGGTCAGAATTCAGGAAGGTTGCCTTGAAGACCGCAAAATCGTAGCCTCGGAACTCGCTACAGAAACCGGTTCAGTCGTCATTCAGGTCCTCGGTAAAACCTTTCTGCTCTATCGCCCCGGCGAAGAGCGGACCATCACCCTCCCCTGACTTCGGGACGCAGCTGTCCCTTTCAGACTCTCTCGTAAGGCTCGAAGAGCCGCTTGTATTCATCAAGAGCGTAGCGGTCTGTCATCCCAGCGATGTAATCACAAATAACCCTTTCGCGGCCATACTCCTCGTACTTGTCCTGGTAACTGCCCGGCAACAAGGTTGGGTGCTGCAAGTAATTTTCAAACAGTATGGTGAGGAAACGCTCTGCCTTGATGCGCATCCGTTCAACCTTGTAGTGGCTGTACAGGTTTTTGTAGAGAAAAGTCTTTAACTCCCTGTTTCGCTCTGCCGTTTCCATACTGAACATCACCAGGTTGCCATTATGGGTACGGACATCCTCAAGAGTAGAGATCCCTCCGGCTGATATGTTCATTCGACTTTGTTCAACCAGGTCGAAAATCAGGTAGCCGATCAGATGACTGATCGTCTGCAGTACTTGACGCTCTTCGTTCAGCGTCGGGTACTTTTGCCTGACCCGGGCGTAAGTTTCAGACCAGATTTCTATTCCCATCAAGGCCTCGGGATTGAGATAACCAGCCTTCAGCCCGTCATCTATGTCATGGTTATTGTAGGCAATCTCATCGGCCAGATCGATAATCTGTGCTTCCAGAGTCGCGCGTAGATCGGGGCAGTACTCCTCAAAGCCTGAGCCGTCAGGAATGTCATAGTCTGAAGAGTGTTTGATAATCCCCTCCCTGGCTTCCCAGGTCAGGTTCAAACCGTTGAAGCCCGGGTACCGTTCTTCCAGGATTTCGACAATTCGCAGAGATTGACGGTTATGTTCAAAGCCACCGTATGGTTCCATCAGTCGGTCGAGGACACTTTCGCCGGTATGACCGAACGGGGTATGCCCCAGATCGTGGGCCAGGGCCAGCGCTTCGACAAGGTCCTCATTCAGATTCAACCTGCGGGCAATGCCGCGACCGATCTGGGCGACTTCAAGGGAATGAGTTAGTCGCGTGCGATAATAATCGCCTTCATGATTTACAAAAACCTGGGTTTTGTACTCAAGGCGCCTGAATGCAGCACAATGGATGATACGATCCCGGTCCCGCTCGTAAGCAGGCCGATCATCCTTGTAAAGTTCATCATATCTGCGGCCGCGCGTCGATTCGCTCTGCGCGGCATATCCGGCCAATTCCGCCCTTTTCATTCAAGCCTCCACTGGTAGCTATTAAAGCCATGCTGCACAAAATCTGTCAAGCCAGTAATGGCGTTGCCCGGCTTGACCATAAAGATCGATTGTGCTAGTTTTTTTCACATGTTACGCGTTCCAACAGGATTTTCAGCGGTGAATACATGAGAGTCATTGCCGGCACTTCACGCGGCAGGCGGCTGGTCACTTTCAAAGGCCGTGATGTACGCCCGACCCCAGACCGTGTCAGGGAGGCGCTGTTCAGCATCCTGCAGAGCAGACTCGGCGATTTTTCCGACATCAAGGTACTGGACCTGTTCTCCGGCTCCGGAGCCCTGGCAATTGAAGCTCTTAGCCGTGGGGCTGCTACAGCCTGTCTGGTTGAAAATGCTCCTGCATCGGCAAAAATCATTCGCGAAAACCTGGAACGTTGCCAGTTGACCGAAAGGGCCAACCTCAATAACAGGGACGCATTTTTGGCACTCCGGGACTTTCCTCCAGAATCTTTCGATCTGATCTTTCTTGACCCGCCTTATGGCAGGAATCTTGCGGAGTCGGCTATCTTGGAGATAAGCCGACAGGGAGTACTCCGCAGTGATGGAACTCTCTGTGTAGAAACCGGAGCTGATGAAATCCTGCCTGAAAAAATCGGCCGTCTGAAAATTTTTGATCGACGCCGTTACGGTTCGGTTATGATACACTTCCTGTGCGATGAGGGGCAGACATGAATAAAAAAATTGCTGTTTATCCCGGCTCATTTGATCCGATCACCTATGGACATCTGGACATTATCGAACGCGGGCTGGAAGTTTTCGATAAAATCATTATTGCCGTCGCTCGGAATTCCGAGAAGAAGAGTCTTTTCTCCACTGAAGAGCGGATTCGACACATAGAAGAGACAATTGGAGACAATCCGTGTGTTTCGGTTGACACTTTTGAAGGTCTGCTGGTCGATTATGTCCTCTCCAAGGGTGCCAGAGTCATCCTGCGCGGCCTGCGTGCAGTCTCTGACTTCGAATACGAGTTCCAGGTCGCCCAGATGAACCATAATCTTAAAAACGAGGTCGAGACACTCTTCATGATGACCTCGGTACCTTATGGTTACCTCAGTTCATCGATCGTTAAGGAAGTTGCGAGCCTGAACGGGTCCGTTGAAAGTCTTGTCCCGCCCGTGGTCAGACTAGCTCTGGCAGAGAAATTTGGGGTTTAAGAAATGATTAAAGGAGGAGCCATGCTCACACGTGAAATGACAATTTCCGACATCATTACCAAGCACCCGGAAACGATTGAGGTGTTTCGTGCCTTCGGTCTTGACTGCATGGAATGCCAGATCGCCGACTACGAAGAGGTCGAGCATGGTGCCGGGGTCCATAACGTGGACATAGTGCTACTGCTGGAAGCCCTGAATAAAGCGATCAAAGGTTAAGGCACAGACTCTTAAAGACAACGGAAGGTTCTCCCACGCTGTCATAAATCCACGAAGGCTTCCAGTGGTGATCATGGATAACCGGAAAGGACGGTACAGCCTTTCTGCAGATTGTTGACAACTCCCGCATCGATGCGGGGGTTGTTTTTTCCTGGCAGGTGTGTTTTTGTGAAGCTTAGGGCAACAGAGGGTTAATCTGTTGCCCTTTTCCATTGCACTCCGCAATGTAAAAACAAAAGCAAAACCGGGGGTTGCGCCCGCCCGACAGCGCCTTACTCTTTGTGCTGGCCCAAAAGAGTAAGCAGAAAAGGGCCCTAACGCTGCGCAATGGGCAGGTCAGAGCAGACGTCGTTGCCTAAAAAACTTGCTTTAGGGATCCAGCCCTGTGTCAAAGCCTGCTTTCTGGATTTAACAGAAAAGCCACACTTAACTGGTGCATACCGATACGAGGGCCATTCAAATGGCCCCGGCTCCCAGACAGCACCGGAAGCCTAGCGCTTTGACTGACAGCCAATTGAAGTACACAAACTGCTGAGCAGCTATGCCCTCCGCTAGGAGAAGGCGTTTTTGCTTACTTTTGTCGCCGCATGGACAAAAGTAAGGCGTTTGGCGGGACGCGACCCGCCGGTTCTGTCTTTAAAAACAAGAAACAAAGAATAAGGGCAACAGATTAACCATCTATTGCCCTCTCTATCATGAAGTATGATTAAACTTTGTCAGTAGCCTGAGGAAGGACGGCACAGCCGTCCTTTTCCTTGTTCAGAAGCTGTATTTGGGGTCAACCAGGATCATATGGCTAGGCAGATCGATTTTCAGACGACCCCCAGAAACGGATGAATTTGCGGGATAATCCGGACATCATGATATTTTTCTGCGGCAATCTGCTGGAGTCTCAACAAGGCACGGCCACCCAGGGCCGGACCGGTTTTCAAGGTTCGGGGTTGCAGAATAAAGGGTGTTTCAGGTGCCTGTTGGCACACCAGCATGGCTGCCTGTAACACTTCTTCGTCCGAGGTTGTTGAATCAACAACCAGTTTAACCTGGCAGAGGCGCTCTTTGGCAAACTTCATGAACTGAGCATGGACGGCCCATGGAGTCGTCACACCGGTTGTCGAAGAGCCTTTGATATCCATGGAAATCATGTCCACCAGGGGCAAAATCATTTCAAGCTCCGTGACCAAAGTGCCGTTGGTTTCCAGGAACACCGGCAACAGGGCTTTAATCTCTGGCAGCCAATCCTTGAGCATTCCAGCATGCAGCAAGGGTTCGCCGCCCGTCAGCACGATCGAGTGATAGGTTTCTTTGCAGTCGTGCTGCCACTCTGAGATTAGACGTGTAATGTTTGCCAGATTAATCGGGTTCTTATGATTCGAGAACTCCCCGCTACCAGGCATTTTTTCTATCCGGCAGGTTGGCCCCGGCTGGAACGGCGTATCACAATATGCACAGGCAAGGTTACATTCAGCAAAACGCACGAAAACCTGCCGTACGCCGATCAAGACGCCCTCGCCCTGCATAGAGGAGAAAACTTCTATTAGGGGGGCCTCAATCACGTGTATAGCTGGCACATGCATTGTCCGATTCCCAGACATTGACACACTCAACAGTGACGTTGTCACTATTCAGCGACTCGCTAAGTCGCTCAAACAGGTAGCAACTGATATTTTCTGAAGACGGGCTGTTCAACTTGAAAGGCTCAAGGTCGTTGAGATACTTGTGGTCAAGTTCGTCAAGAAGTTGGTTGGTCTGTTTTTTGAGGATCTTGAAATCAATACCGAGGCCGGCATTATCAAGCGACCTGGCCCCGACGGTAACTTCAACCCGCCAGTTATGGCCATGCAGGTTTTCGCAATCGCCCTGGTAATTGATCAAATTATGGGCTGCGGCAAAAGAGGTTTTTATCATCAGGTGATACATTAATTAGGGCCTTTCAATATCTTGTTTTTTATCGCTTAAATGAATAATATTTTCATCGGAAAGTGCGTCCTGTGATTTCCCGGCAATACGATATGACTCATCCGCCCACTGGCCGAGGTCAACCATACGGCAACGCTCGGAACAAAATGGCCGATCAGGGTTGTCCTGCCATAAGACGGGCTTGTTACATTGCGGGCATTTGATTTCAGCTTTCATCTGTAGGACTCCATTCTGTAAGCTAACACGACGGAATTCATTGGAGCAACACCATCAGGAAGATCTTCTCCTGTCAGAATCCTGATCCGGGCTGCTCGAGAAACTTGATTTCTTCTGCCGTGGAGTCTCTGCCAAGCACGGCGTTTCTGTGCGGATAACGGCCGAATTGCTCAATAATGTTTTTATGCTTGACCTCATATTCGTAACTACCTTCGATGCCGTTGTCACTGAATAGCGCCAGCGCAACCATGTGGATCGACAGAGATTCACTATGCATATAAGGCATGTAGAGAAAATTCCGTTCGATCTGCGTCAGCAGCTTGTCTGCTCCGATAGATATGGCTTCCTGGGCAAGCGCCAGAGCCAGAGAGTCAAAAGCAAAAGCCAGGTGTGAGCCCCTGAACATATTTCTTGAGAATTGGTCCAATATTATGATTTCAGCCAACCTGCCCTGCGCTTCCTCCCTCCAGGGATAGAGCTCGCAGCGGGAAGCCTGACCATGGACGTCTAAAAAGCGATCGGTTATCAATCGATCCAGCCTTTCATCTTTGATCCACCACTGTTTCGGCTCAAGTTTATCGAACCAGAAGCTCAGGACATCTTTATGCACGTTAAACTCCTTGCTGCATACTGAATAATGTTGCCAGTATGTTTCTGGACAACCGGTATTACAATACCACCGAGGATGTCGTCACTTTCTTCATGATTCCAACGCTACAGGAACAAGACAACCAATATACTGGCCAATACGCACCAGAAGACGACAATCAGGGCGGAGAGACGCCATACGGACAGGAAAAAGAATCCGACCAGGGCAATTATTACATCACTGACCCTGTATACAGCACTAACCCAGATTGGGTCGTAAAGAGCCGCAGCAAGGATCCCGACGACTGAGGCATTAATTCCGGCTATCGAGCGTGCCGATGCCGGATGAGCGGACAATGTATGCCAAAGCGGCAAAGCAGAGGATACCAGCAAAAAGCCAGGCAGGAAAATAGCCACCAGGGCGACTCCTGCGCCCAGCAGCCCGCCACTGCTTCCCGGCAGATGAGCCCCGAGATAGGCTGACAGGCTGAACATGGGCCCAGGTACCGCCTGGGCGGCCCCATAACCGGCCATAAAATCGCCTTTGGCCAACCATCCCGGGCCAACCAGGGCTTGCTCAAGAAATGGCAACACAACGTGACCACCACCGAAGACCAGTGCGCCGGCACGGTAAAATGCCTCGAAAACAGAAAGAAGAGTGTTGCTGCCGTGCACAAACAGAGGCAGGCAGACCAGCAGCAATATGAAAACAGCCAGTAGCGACCAGCCGGTTTTTCGGCCATAGTGTACTGGCAAAGCGCTTTCGGGAAGACTTTTCACATCATGGAGCAACACCAGACCCAGCAACGCACCAATGAGGATGATGGCGATCTGCAGCCATACGCCACCGACAAAAATCATCAGAACAGCGGTAAAAACAGCAATACACCTTCGGTTCGTATCCGTGCAGAGCTTTCTGGACATGCCCAAAAGACCGTGAGCAACAACAACCAGGGCGACCAATTTGAGGCCATGAATTACGGCACTACCAGTTGGGCCTGAAAGCTGTGGCGCAACAAGAGCAAACAGGAACAAAAGCAGTGCAGAAGGTAAGGTAAATGAAACAAAGGCCGCCAGAGCACCGGTCCAGCCACTCCTCAGTAAACCAAGACAGAAGCCAAGTTGACTGCTTGCCGGACCAGGCAGGAACTGGCAGAGGGCCAGCAGTTGTGCAAACTGGCCATCGTTGATCCATTGCCGTTTCTCGACAAATTCGTTGCGGAAATAACCGAGATGCGCGATCGGCCCGCCAAAAGATGTCAAACCAAGCTTCAGAAAAGCTGTAAAGACTTCTGAGACGTCATGGCGGCCACCGGGGAGGCGATCAGAGATATGTTGTTTTGATTCCATCAAAGGCATATCGACTCAATAAAAAAAGCACCGGGATGGTGCCATTCTACTTCTGTTTGCAAACCTTGCGCGAACTGATCAAAAGGGCTGCGAGAAAAAAACCCGGCTATCGGAACTGTTGTTATTGGCGTTCACATCCACCCCGACTCTTGGCTTGGCAGTACAAGCAGAGACCAGCAACAGGATTATTATGAACAGAAACAGCCGAAACATAACTATCGTTCCTTGCACAGGCTTAAATTTTACAGACTTATCAGGATGGCGCAACATCTATCATGTTTGCAAAAGAAGAGGCTGGTCCTTACAGACCAGCCTCGCATTTATTCGGCGCAGGAAACGGGATTCGATCCGTCGAACCGATTAAAGGACTGATTTAAGCGCTTCGCAGAGTCTGTCCATATTGTCGCGCGTCAACCCGGCGACATTGATTCGACCGGAGTCGACGATATAGATAGAGTACTTCTCGCGCAGTTCTATAACCTGCTCCTTGGTCAGTCGGGTGACACTGAACATGCCACACTGTTCTATAATCGGTGAGAAGTCCTGTTTAAGACCTTTCTCCTTGAGGGTCTTTACCAACAAATGGCGCATCTCATTGATCCGATTGCGAATACCGGCGACTTCCTCGACCCACTGGGCCTTGAGCTGTTTGTCGCTCAATATTGTGGCCACGATCTGACCGCCGTGTGAAGGAGGGTTCGAATAGTTGTAGCGGATGCGCAATTTGACCTGGCTCATGACCGTGGCAGCCTGCTCAGCGTTGTCGGCGACGACCGTCAGGGCGCCGGTTCTTTCGCGGTAAAGTCCAAAGTTTTTCGAGAAACTTGAAGAGATGAGCATCTGCTTGACCTTTTTGGTCAGTTCGAGCAACCCGGCGCGATCTTCCTCGATGCCGGCAGCCAGTCCCTGATAGGCGAAATCGACCAGGGGCAGAACGCCCTGCTCGGCAAGCAGGTCACCGATCTGGGCCCACTGCTCCGGTGTCGGGTCGATACCGGTCGGGTTGTGGCAGCAGCCGTGCAGAAGAATAATGTCCCCTTTCGGGATCGTCTTGATCGACGCGCACATGGCGGCGAAGTCGAGCCCATTGGTTACTGGATCACGGTAGTCGTATTTTTTGCAGGTCAGTCCGGCCGCTTCGAAGATGGTGTTATGGTTGGCCCAGGTCGGATTGCTCAGCCAGATCTTGGCGTCGGGATGCAGGGTATGCAGGTAGTCGCCGGCCACCCGCAACGCTCCGGTGCCGCCAGGACATTGCGCAGTTGCGGCACGCTTGCTGGTGATGATTTCGTGCCCTTCACCAAATAGCAGCTGCTGAACCTGTGCGCAGTAGACCGGTTCACCTGTCATCGGCAGGTAACCTTTGGAATTTTCCTGCGCAAGGATGCGTTTTTCAGCCTCTTTCACTGTTGCAAGGACCGGAGTATTGCCATAAGCGTCTTGATACACGCCAACGGTAAGATTGATCTTGTCGGGGTTGGGGTCCGCTTTGAACATCTCGGTCAAGCCGAGAATCGGATCTGGGGGAGCGATTTGAACATTTTCGAACATTGCGGATAACCTTTCTCGATATAGAGTGTTGATCGGCTGAAAACCGATTCATGAGCTTAGCAAGCTGCCAACAAAACCTGGACGCTGTTTAATAATAAGCAAATTCAGCTTCTTCTACCTTAAGCGACTGGCCAAGTCAAACCTAAAACCTCGCGGCAGCAGTGGCACAGAAAAAGGGTCAGGCTAAGTAGCCTAACCCTTGTTTTTTTGGAGCGGGAAACGGGATTCGAACCCGCGACCTTCAGCTTGGGAAGCTGACACTCTACCACTGAGTTATTCCCGCGAATGAAGCGTGATTATAGGGTCCGGAAAATTGCCTTGTCAATCGATATTCTTGCAATGATGCATGAGAAATGCTCGGGCACTCTCTGTGCTATCAACCTGGCCCGAGATCTCAGCTTTCCTGAGAAGATGCAAGGCACGCGATATCTCGGGGCCCGCCGACAGACCGAGGCCGTGCTGCAACCAGTGGCCGTCGACCAATTCTTTGGGTGGCTGATCGTCAAGCGTGTCAACAACCGACACCCAACTGCAGATCAATTCGCTGTTGGAGTCATTATTCAAGGCCCCGATTGCCGCAAGCGCCAGGAGCCATAGCTTTGGTTCGATGCGATAACCGTGAGCCCACCAGGCGAACGCGCGCCGCCCCTGGCTGACGTGATCCAGTTCTTTCAGCGTCTTTTCATCAATACTGGCAAGGGCATTCACATAGGTGCTCGCCTTGCGGCTGAGCAGCCACTCTTCAGCGAGTTGGCCTGGCAAGTCAGCGTCCAACCGAGCGAGGAGAATCGTCCAGAGCAAGAGCGTTGCCCAACTGAGGCCTTGTTCAACTTCGCGCGCCAACCAATCCCTGATCACAGGCTGTTTCAGTGTCAGGTTGCACCAGCAGTGCCTGACCACAGACAACGACTCAGCCAGGTCACCAGATCGATCTGAAAAAACCTTGCCAAACAGGTAGTCCCCAGCCAAGCTCTCAGCTAGCAAATTAAGGCCTCTCGCGGCATCTTCGCTGGCCAGGATTTTCCAAACTTCCTGACGGATTCGCTCTGGTGCGACTCGACAGAGCTCCGTCACCTCGGCCTGCATACAGCCGAGCGTTTCATCTTCTATGTCAAGGCCAAGCGCCGTCGCGTGTCGAACGCCTTTGACCACACGCAGCGGGTCATTGGCAAAGGCGTCTTTGGCAACCATCCGCAGCAAGTCCTGCTGCAAATCTTCCAAGCCACAGACAGGGTCAACGAGGGGCGAGGTCTTGAGATCTGCCGACAGGGAGAGCGCGATCGCATTGATCGTGAAATCACGATCAAAGAGATCGAGTTCAAGCGAAGAGGCCCGGAATGGCGCAAAATCAAAGACGGGACACAGTTGCCCGTGGTTGAAGACAACCCGGCTCTGCTTGCGCTCTTTATCAAGCCAGAACCAATGTCCATCATGTACCTTTGCAAACGACTTTGCCAATCCTGTCGGGTCTTCAGGAAAGATCAGATCGACATCCTGGACCGGAAGGCCAACCAGGGCATCTCGAACCGCCCCGCCCACGACATAGACCTCTCTGCCATTGCAGAAAGTAATCAGTCTCTCGAAAAGAGGCAGCCTCTTCAGACCGAGTGCAAGGCTGTCTATATCAATCAGCATAAGTGCCCCCCAAACATCATCCCGTCTACTTTAAAAGGATAGAGCCCCTCGTGATGTCGCGCAACCGTAAACAAGATGATTATAAGGTCGACCTTGCACAGGGAAAAGAATAAGATGTGAAGCTGTCGGACCATCACAACCCAATTGCTGGCTGTACACAATTATCAACAGCGAAGACCATGCTCTTTGTCCAAGTCATACTCCCGGTATTTCTGATAGCTTCCGCTGGATACATTTTTGAGCGCAGGTCAGAAGTCGACATCCGCTCACTGGCAAACGGCGCTCTGTACCTGTTTGCTCCGTCACTGGTCTTTTCGGCACTGGTTAAAAGTACTGTTGCAACCGACCTGCTGGGACGTCTTTCAGTATTCATGCTCGTTTATACCTTGCTGATGTGTGCCCTGGCTTTCTGCGTTGCCCGTTTCTGCAGGTTCGACAACAATACGACCCGCGCTTTCGCCCTGACGATATCGATGGCGAACATCGGGAACTTTGGTTTGCCCCTGGTCTTCTTTGCCTACGGTGAGGCAGCACTCGATATCTCGATCGTTGTGTTTGTCTTGTTCAATATCCCCTTGAGCACTCTGGCGATTATCATTGCCCAGGGCCAGGGGGTAAAGTGGCATCAAGCAGTCCGCAACATGTTGAAAATCCCGATATTCTATGGTGTCGTTTTGGCATTACTCTGCAAGATGCTGGGTTGGCAGACACCCGGGTTTATTTTGCGGGCAACGGAGCTGCTTGGGCAGGCAGCAATTCCTGTTATGCTGATCCTGCTCGGCATGCAATTGTCACGATCAAAAATAACTCAAGGGTGGGGATTTTTCGGTCTTGCCGCGTCAATTCGCCTGCTGGTCGGACCGCTGATCGCCATCGCACTCGTCTCACTTCTCGGGCTTGATGGCCTTTCGCGCAAGGTCGTCATTCTGCAGACCAGCACGCCATCTGCGGTCCTGCCTCTCCTCTACTGCCTGCGCTTTGGCACGCGGCCCGACCTCGTATCGGGCACGATACTGACAAGCACGCTCTGCAGCGCGCTGACCTTGACCGTTCTGCTGTACTGGTTAGGTTAACGGACGACTCGAGAGGCGACTGACAACGTCTGGATCGGGACCTTGATGCCAAGTCCCTTGGCCACCTTAAGATTGATCACAAAGGAAATGTTGTGAGGTTTGTGCATGGGTATCTGGTTGACATCCGTCCCGGAAAGCACCTGCCTGGCCATTTCAGCCAGTTTTTCTCCTTGCTCCAGCGTGGACGTTTCAAGAGCCATGAAGGCTCCATCGTCGGCAGCACCGGCAAGCTGTGTAATCACCGGAATCCTGCGAGCATTAGTATATCCGAGAACGTAATCAAGCTGGTTTTCGTAATGTTCGCTGCTGGCGACAAAAATCCCATCGACATCAGCCGGAAGAGTTCCTAGCGAAGCCAGGTAATTATGTGAATCACCGATTCCCGCAGAGAACACGACGATGCCTTTGCGTTTGCTACTTTCTTCCAGGATGCGCTTCTGCAGCAAGGCCTCCGGGCTGTGTATGTCGTAGATGATTCCCAATTTCCGCACTTCCACTGTATCGGTGAAATACTTAAACAGCCCCTGAACCGGCGCATCACCACGAATGCCGGTCATGTTGCGGCCAGTTCTGGTCTTGGCGGAGACTATCTTGAGGCCAACGGGGTCATATACATCGACAAAAAGGGTTGGAACAGGCGGGACTTCAGCCTGTGCGGCAATTGTTGCCAGAGGGCCATAAACCACAATTAATTCCGCTCCCAATGCAATAGCTTTTCTGACGCTGTTGCGTAGAGACATGATATCAACATTGGGAGTCTGTACATAAATCCGGCAATCCTTGCCACAAAAATCACCGGCATTTTTGACGAAAATTGAATGGATGTCATGGTAACGCGGCTGCGAATTGGCCATGATGACGGCAATCAGATGTTCTTCCGCAGCAGCTTTGGATGGGACCCAAAACCCGCACGAACCAATGATCAGGGCGGACAGAAGAAAACGCCTCACGAAGTCCCCCCAGGCTCGGTCTAGTGAAGCTGTATACATTACCTAAAAACCCTATACCAGAAACAAACAATCCATTGACACGCAAGCAGACTGATACATAACAACCGTATCAACAGTTGATAAATATACAAGAAATGTGAAAATTTAACCAACCCTCTGTCTATATCTAAAACAGTGTCCCAAGAACAACGCCGAGCGCCGAAAGCGGGCCGGTGTCACTAATGCCATCAACCGACTTTTCAACTTTATGCAGGGTGGTTTTGGCATCACGATAAAGATCATCTTCGTTAACCAGCTTGCCTAATGTGCCCTGCCCTTCATCAATCTTGGTCGCGATACTGTCAACCCGGGCCATAGTGTCACTGAGGTTGTCATAAAGGACGTCATCATTAATGAGTTTGCCAATAGATCCCTCTCCCGCGTTGATCTTTGCCGTTATTTCATTCAGGTTGCCGACCGACAGGGTGATCTCTTCGTATAGCCGGTCATCGACAAAGAGTTTGCCCAGGGTGCCCTCGCCCGACCTGATCAGATCGGAGAGCGCCGCAAGGTTAATCATGGTCTGATTGAGGTTGTCGTAGAGAGACGGGTCATCAATCAGTTTCCCCAGTGAGCTGTTACCGCCTTCCAATTTGGCGAGCAACCGATTCAGTCGTGTTGACATGGCTGCCATCTCATCATAAAGGGTCGGGTTGTTTACCAGTCGTCCCAGGGTCCCTTCCCCTTCATCTATCTTGGCAACGATTCTTTCCAGGCGGCTGATCGTCTCGGCCAGCGGTTCACGGCTCTCATCGACCAGATCGCCCAGCGGTCTCAGGAACCGGTCCTGATTACGATCGAGGTTGGTGATGAGCTGATCAATGTTTGTCGAGTCTCGAGTGTTGACAGCACTTCCGGGCGCCAGGAGCTTGCTCTGTGCAGAGCCAAAATCCAGTCCCAGAAAAACTCCGCCAAGCATATTGGTCTGACGGATTTGGGCAAGGGAATCTTCGCGAAGGCTGTCTTCGCGGTTGACGTAAAAATCGATCCTCACCTGATGGTCTTCAATACTGATCTTCTTGACCTTGCCGACGTCAACGCCGGCGATCCGTACCGGGTCACCTACCTTCAGGCCGACTGCATAGTTGAAATAGGCAACGTATGAATATTGATCTTCGAAAGGACGCCAGTCCTCGACCAGCTCGATCATCACAGCCAGTAAGACCAGGGTTGCAAGAAAAAACAACCCGACTTTTTGTTCGGTTGACACTGCCATGCTAATCCCTTTCCCCCTGGATACCCTTGGTCGTCGTATAGATAAATTTCCGGACCAGCGGGTTCTGGCTTTTCTTGATCTCCTCAGGCGTTCCGATTGCAACCACCTGACCATCATGCATCATCGCCACGCGATCCGAAAGGTACAGTGCAAAGTTCAGGTCGTGGCTGACGATGATAGTCGTCAGGTTGACCTCTCTTTTAAGTTCCATAATGACCCGGGCAAGTTCATCCGAAGTCACCGGGTCCAACTCAGCGGTTGGTTCATCATATAGAATCAAATCCGGGTTCATTGCCAGGGAGCGGGCAATTGCCACCCTCTTCCTCATGCCACCGGAAAGCTCTTCCGTGCGCATTTCCTCCTTGCTTTCGAGGCCAACCAGTCGCAATTTCTCCCTGATGATCCGACGGATCCGAATTTCACCGCAAATGCGTTTCTCCCTCAGCCACAGGCCGACATTCTCACCAACGGTCAGGGAGTTGAAGAGCGCGGAAGACTGAAACACCATGCTGTATCGGAAATCCTGTGGCACATTCTGCTGCACTTCTTCATTAATATCCTGGCCATTTATCAGAATCTGGCCGCTGTCTGCTTGTTCGAGCTTGACGATATGTTTAAGCAGGACGCTCTTGCCGGTCCCCGACGGCCCGATAATCGAGAATGTCTCTCCTGGCTCGACATTCAGGTTGATGTCCCTGAGGACATGATTGCCAGCGAAAGATTTGTTAAGATTCTTGATCTCTATCCTCACACCACGGGACGCCGTGTAACCGATCTGGCAGCTGTCACCTTCCATGATCGACGGAGCAAAACCGTGTGCAAGCTTGGACCAAAAATTACCAGGTTGTTTCATTGTGTCAGCAAAAGTCCTTATTCCGGTTTGTTTCTGAAGCCACGGCCAATCCTCAAAGCATGAAACGGGTCAGGAGATAATTAGCCACCATGATCAAGAGGAAAGACAGGACGACGGAGCGGGTCGTCGACTCGCCGATCCCTCTTGCGCCGCCGCTCGTCTTGAAGCCGATATAACAGCCGACATGAGCAATAATCCCACCGAACACCATTGCCTTGAGCAGCCCCTTGAAGATTTCCTTGTAACTCAATGCACGAATCATGTTGTCATAGTAAACAGTGAACGGTACATCGATCCGAGGGTTCACATCTGCCACCACCCCACCGCCAATCACACCAACTATAATTGAAAACACAACCAGCGCCGGCACAACCAGAAGACAGGCAATCAGTCTCGGCATGGCAAGGTAGCGAACCGGGCTGATTTCAAGTGTCTTGAGCGCATCAATCTCTTCGTAAACCTGCATGGCGCCAACCTCGGCGGCCATCGCCGAGCCTATGCGCCCGGCAACCAGGAGACTGGTCATGACCGGTCCGAGTTCTTTGACCATCGACATGCCGACGATCGCCCCGATGGCCTCCTGAGTGCCGTAAAGTGCAAGTTCTGAACCCGTTTGCACCGACAGGACCATACCGACGAACAAGGCCACGAGCATGGCTATCGGCAAGGTGCCGATACCAATGATACTCATCTGTCGGAAGATGCTGGTCAGGTTGCGTGGCGCTTCTTTGAAGTAGTAGATCGTTTCACAGAGGAGCGCCAGCATCTCGCCGAGACCTTGTGCCACATCCAGCAGTTTGCCGCCTATAAAGTTGAAGATTCGCATAAAGCTGTTACTCGGCAATGGCCACGGGTTTATCCCAGCGCAGTCCCCAGGGGAGATAGAAGAGACTTAGCTTTTTGCCCTGTTCATCAACACGATAACTGATCAGGCCCTTGAGGAAACGGAGTCTCTTGCTCTCCGGCGATTCCTTCTGATACTCAACCAATGGAAACAGTTCCCATGCGATCATATCCCCCTGTCGTTCAGACCAGAACAGATTCCATAACAGGCTTATCGCCTGGTTGCCCTGCTGGTCCCATTTCTGTTGATATATCCTCCACAACGGCGACCAGAGCCGTTCGATAGATTCGTTGCCCGGGAAAAAAGGTTCCAGCAGCGAGAACACATGCAGAAGGCTTACACCATCTTTCCTGTGATACCCGAAGAGCGGCCAGAAGTTAATCCGTCGCATCGATCCACCGGTCTCCCACTTCGACTCCCTGGTGTCCGAGTAGAGAAAAAACAGGACGCGGTCACGACGTCTCTGAATCAGGTCTGTGTTCATCTCTTCAATTTTATATATCGGCCAAAGATACCATCTCTGCCTGTTAACATCCATGGTTTCATCAGAATAAAACGGCAGGATTTTCAGCCCGTGATATTTCTCACCCTTTGTCACACGTACCAATGGCCAGGGTGCGTTCCAAACCGTGTAACCTTTGACACGATTTTCAACCTTGGAGAAAAAAGGCCAAAGAAAAGTGCTAGACGACCTTTCTGGCGATTCTTTACTGATATAAAAAGGCCAGGCCGCCCTCACCTCTGTCGGATTGTCGCTGTCGAGTTTTAATGATTCCGAAAAAAAGATTGGCCAGAGAAAAAACTTTTTACGGTAAACACCTTCTTTGCGACTTGCACCATAAATTGGCCAGAACTTGTAACCAGATTCATTCTCGCCTGATATTTTGGCAAAAAACGGCCAGAGGACATTGTCAACCTGTGTGCCTTTGCGTTCAGTTTGGCTATACAGAGGAAAGAGTTTAAAAGAGATGCGATCACGGCCAAACCAGTTATAAAGAGTTCCGCCAAAAGGGAAAAACGCAAAGTAACTGCCCTGCTCTTCTTCGCCGTAGAAAAGGAATGGAAAAAGATAGGAACGTTTACGAGATCCAGATTCTCGCTCGCCAAAATCGTAAGTAAGCAAATGGAAGAAATGGAAACTGGAGGCACCGTCCTTTCTCTGGTGACCAAAGACAGGATAAAGGACATCTGTATCAGATTCACCTTCATCATCAACGGCTCGGTAAAAAAGAGGCCGCATGGCGTATTCCGTTTCATTGCCCTTGGTTTCGTATTTCAGGAAAGGGCCGAGCATGTGAAGGCTCTGGTAATCAGCGTGGGCGGAGGATCGATAATCGTATAGAGGCCAGAGAGTAGACAGCGTAGCGTCGTCTGCAAAAACCGGGCTTGCAAACGTCAGGATCAGTAACGCGAAGTGAAGGTGTAAGCCTCGTTTCATTTATCCAGCCGAAGTCGAGGTAAAGATAAAAACGCCGAGATCATATCACGGGGATCAAATTATGAAAAAGGTAACACAGGCGGGGCAAGACCTAGGGCGTCGCGATAGTCAGTCTGATGGCGCATCCTGAGATCGAGACTTGCGTTTTCTGCAACATGTCACCAGAGACATGATGCCATGGATGACACCAAGAATCAGGATTATGAATACGACATCACCGATGCCAATGTCCTGCATGACAGCCCCCTATAAACGACACCTTAAATCTATCATGACCAGAGGAAAGTTGCGAAGCAAAACGTTGTGGTAATTTAAATTAAATCAAGAGTTTCACGAGCCTGTTTGTGCTCAGGATCGATTTCCAGGGCGTTGGTCAGAGCTTCGAAAGCTCCCCCCTTGTCGCCTGTCTTTAATCGGCACATCCCAAGCAGGCAGAGAAAGTCAACTGACTTGAGCTCAGAGGTAAAATACGGATCAACTTCCAACCGCTCGAGGATCTCGGTTGCCAGGTTGTAGTGTCCGGCGGAATAAAGCTGCATGGCGTCCGCAACCTTTTCCAGATCGTCGACCAGGCAATGGTCCGGAAATCCGGTTTTAACACATAACTCCAACCGAGCCTTGATCTGCCCTAAGGTCTCTTCATTTTCAACCAGCTCAAGCAGCCTGTGTAACCGTTTGATCGCTGCAGGGTAATCCCCGAATAAAATATCGATTTGCACAACAAGATTCAGTGCTGCAACGTTATCGGGATCAAGTTTGACCAGTGCTTGACCAAAACGCATGGCGTCCAGCAGGTGGCGACGGACTTGAGGCAGTTCGGTAAAAGTTATCGCGAGTTCATAAAAGCCATAGCTGAGCTGCCACAACAAACCGGTATTCTCAGGTTCAAGCAACCGAAGGATCTTCAGGTAAGTCAGTTTACGAAAGATATAAGCTGGTTCGACATCTTTTTTGTCGAGCATGACTACGTGTGCAGCCAGGTCAGCAAGATAGTGCGAATAGCCGTCACGCAGCAACTCTGCATAAGCGGTGTTGTGCAAACAATCAGGGAACTGGCGCAAGTAATCATAGACACCCTCACCGATGGCATTCTCAGTAGGGAAATCAACCTGCTCCATATCCTTGATCTTAACCGGCAAAGGGAATTGAGGCAGAGGAACCGGGGTCTGGTCAGGCCCGACGTGGATGACAGAGCCTTCAGGCGGGACCCGGAAAATAAATTTTTGCGGGTCGAGATTATTGAGATCGATGTCGGTCACGATAGCAGCCCTGCAAATCGGAATTATAGGCACAGAGCATGTTTTACTAGAATGGCTTATAGAGGTCAACCATCAGATGCAGCAACTCGGCTTTAGTGACCACCGATATTCAGAAATGACAACGCCAGGAGGACAACCGCACAGGTCGTCAGTACATAGAGGCCTCGAGCAACAGTTAATAAAGAACGCTTGAAATTCGTGTTATCAGACATGACCATTCTCCGTGTTATTTTATTTTTTCAGATATGGATACCCTCACTATTTGAGCGGGAATTATACAGAGCTGTTATTTAATGTCAACATTCATTTATATAATTTTTTATATTTTTAACGACGGAAGGAATACATTGCATGCACCTAACAGGCAGGGGAAACGAAATAACTAAATAAAATCAGATACTTGTCAACACACAAAGAAGGCAATTAAGCGCTCAGACAAGTCACGTCAAGATTTTGCTGTCAGGTAAAAAATGAGTTGTTCAGGCCTGACCAGGCGGGTGTTCTTTCAGAAACTCACCAAAACATTGGTCAAGGGCCTGAACATGTTGGACCAACCAGGCCACGAGGGTCTTGTTGGTTTGTATAATGGTTATCAAGGTTGGGCCCTGGCTCGAAATTTGTTGGCGAATGTCAGCGAGACGTTCTTGAAAGCTCTGGTGCTTGCGCCTGTGCTGATCAAGATCAGGGAAATTGACCTGTTGCATCAGAGCCTCTTCTGCCTGGAAATGATATTCCACATAATCTTTAAGACGGTCATGAAGTTCAAGCAAGGTCTCCTTGGCTTCGCCCCTTGAACAGCCATCTACGAAATCGCCAAAAAAACCAAAAAGCGCAATATGCTGTTTGTCTATTTCTTCATTCCCTATGCTCAGGGCCGGGGTCCAGGTTAACTCCATCAGCTATCTCCTTAAATGCTTATTTTGGATTAAAATTTTGGGGCAGGATAAAGCAACTGGTCAGAATGTGCAATGAATCAACTGAAAACCTGTTAAGAAACAAATACTTCTACTGATTACTTGTACGAGGCTGCGATTGCTAGTGAGGGAGGATTCAAACATATTCTCGATGGGTTAGGACAGTAACGCTCTATATCCAAAGTCTACCTGATCTTGTTCAAGACACTCGCACACATGTCCTGAGTATACGCCGCTTCTTAAAAACAGCGCAAGCATGTCCGGGTCAATGTGTCGGTCGTTTCTGAAGTAGTTTAAGATACGTATTACTATTTATCAGGACTTGTAAGAGGAGAATCGACTTCTTTTTGATAGAGGTATTCAGTAAGCGCTTTAATACATAAAACTATGGCCACCTGGAAACGGGTGGCCACGTCTTTTTGAATAATATGAATCTATTTGTTTTCTGTGAGGGGTATGCAGGACCATCCCCCCTGGCCCTTTTCCAGGATCACCAACCGTTCAGAGGATATCCCTTGCTGTAAGAGATAGTCATATGTGCGTGTAGCCCCACCAGCACCTCGCGGGCAGACAACCACCACGGGGTCATCGTTGGTTTTAAGTCGTTCAACTGTAGCATCAAGTTTGACGCGGTCAGCATCACTCTTAACGGGGTAAGCATATGTAGGAATAGCCCCCTTGATATGATGTTGAGCGAACTCATCTTCAACCTGAATGTCGACGATATTGGTTGGCTGGTTGGTGGTCAGGCGAGCCTCAAGATCGGAGGCACTTATGTAATTATATTTGCCGTCTCCGGCCCAGGAAAAACTAGAAGACAGCAGGATTACCAATAACAGGAAAAAACTAGAGCGGGGCACAGACATAATACTTCCTCCAATGTGTTTTTGGTCAAGAATACTTCGTGAAAAAATACACTTCATACATCTGCAAAGCAAATTGATAATATCGATATTGTAAATCAGACATATCGAGATTTTCGATAGAAGTTTGACTAATTGTCGATTGGCATTGTTGACTCTGCTTCTGAATGGTTGACCTAAGTAACTTGTGCAGAGTCTTGCTACTTGTTGTTCGGCTTGCGTTTCAATTCAGGCATGGCCATCGAAACCACGAATCCGGCAAGCAGGATGGCGCTTGTCAGAGAGGAGACAAAGATGGTCAGGGGTCCGTCTATTAAGCAAGCGAACATAATGATAAATCCGAAAAAATAGACAGCGGTGGCGGCCGGAATGCTTTCGAGTACGATGTGTATCTTGTTGTGAGGATCTTCCTTGAAATTACATTTTTTGCCGGCTATCCAGGCGATCCTCGTCCCGTAAACCAGACTAACGAATGATGTGACAAAACAAAACATACCACTCATCATTTCAATCATGATTACTGCCTCCGTTATAGAAAACCCTACTCAGAGTATACAAAAAATGTAGAGGAACAAAAACCCCGCAACTCTTGTGAGTCACGGGGTCCCTGAATGGTACGCCCAAGGGGATTCGAACCCCTGTCGTCGGCGTGAAAGGCCGATGTCCTAGGCCAGGCTAGACGATGAGCGCATGGTAACTATGCTCTCACGGGGAAAATGTTCCCCTGTTGATACTATGGCTGGGGTGGGAGGATTTGAACCCCCGAATGGCGGAGTCAGAGTCCGCTGCCTTACCGCTTGGCTACACCCCAAAAGCAGGTTGTGATTTTTAACAAAGTTGCCTTTGGGAGTCAAGCTTTTTGCCGCCAGAAAACGCATAATATAGATATCAGCCGAGCGATGCAAGAGCCTTTTGCAGTCGGAGCAAAACTCTCTCCTTGCCAAGTACTGCGACGACATCATAGATACTCGGGCTGACCGTGCCACCAACCAGAGCGACACGCACGGTCGGGCCGATCTTGCCGAATTTTAGACCGCTCTCTTCCATGACCGCCTTGAAAGCGCTTTCAACATTGTCGTGGTTGTATATGGTCAATGCTTCGAGATGCCTGGCAGTCAGTTCTAGCACATCGCGTTTATCGCTGGTAAGGAACTTTGCCGCGGCTTCTTCATCGTAGGATTCCGGGGCGACAAAGTAGAAACGCGCCCCATCCGCCATCTCGACCAGCGTCTTGGCGCGATCCTGAAGGGTCATGACGACCGACGACATGTCCGGCCCGGACGTGACATCGACGCCCTGCCCTGCAAGGATCTCAGCTACCAGCGCCCCCAGGCGCCCCGGGTCACCAGTTTTGATGTAATGCTCGTTCAGCCACAACAGCTTGTCCGGGTTGAACACACCAGCCGAACGGCCGACGTTTTCGAGACCGAACTTTGCGATCAGGTCGTCCATGGAGAAGATCTCTTCGTCGCCGAACGACCACCCCAGGCGCACAAGGTAGTTGACCATCGCCTCGGGAAGGTAACCCAGTTCCCGGTAGACCATCACCGAAGTGGCGCCATGGCGTTTTGACAGGCGCTTCTTGTCGGCACCGAGAATCATCGGTACGTGAGCAAATTCCGGGACCTCATAACCAAGAGCCTGATACATCGGGATCTGGCGGACCGTGTTGTTGACATGGTCATCGCCGCGGATCACCAGGGTGATGCCCATTTCTGCATCATCGATCACGACCACGAAGTTGTAGGTCGGGTTGCCGTCGGTTCGCTGGATGATCAGATCGTCCAGCTCGGAGTTTTCTACCGAGATTGTCCCTTTGATGCGGTCGACAAACGCCGTCGTGCCATCCAGCGGGGTCTTAAACCGGACCACAAATGGTGCATCGGGCTGATCCGCGCGGTTGCGACAGGTGCCATCGTAACGGGGTTTGCCGCCACTCTGTATCGCCGCCTCCCGCTTGGCGTCCAGTTCATCTGGGGTACAGTAACAGCGATAGGCAAGCCCCTTGTCGAGCAGTTCGGCAACCTTGCGTTTGTAAAGGTCATATCTTTCAGACTGATAGAATGGGCCTTCATCGTAGCTCAACCCAAGCCAGTCCATAGCCTGCAGGATGGCATCAACCGATTCCTGCGTGGATCTTTCCACGTCTGTATCTTCGATACGCAGGACAAAGGTGCCGCCCTCTTTGCGGGCCAGCAGGTAATTGAACAGAGCCGTGCGAGCACCGCCGATGTGCAGGTAGCCGGTCGGACTCGGGGCAAAACGTACACGTAAATCAGACATCATGATTCTCCAGACAACGATAAACCACTAAGACGCCAAGACACGAAGTCAATATTGCCATATTAACCCAAGCATCATGCTTGCTTTGTGACTTCGAGTCTTTGTGGCAAAAATAGTCTGCCTCACAAACAGAAGCGGATCACTCATACAAAGTGACCCGCTTTATACCGGAAATCAAGGGATGTAGCAAGTATTAGAGACTCAGGAAATCATGACTCCTGCATAACCAACCACTTCGGACTGGTCCCCTGTCACATCACCGGAATTGCTGTAAAGAATCAGTTCGGCCTTTTCGGCGCCCAAGGATTTTGCCGCCTGCAGCATGACCACGCTCGGGAAGACACCGCACATCGATATGCCGTGCTCAAACACCACGTCGTAGAGCCCTTCCGGATCCAGGGCCAGGACCTTGTCCAAGGCCAAGAAATCTTTCTTCCTGGCTTTTTCCCCGGACTCGTAATGAGTCATATCGGTGCTTGCGATGATCAGGGGTGGCTCGGAGCAGGTTGAGATGACCCGGGCAAGGCCATTGCCCATATCGAGTAGCAGATCGAGCGGCATGCGGCTGATGCAGATCGGCACAATGCTGGTTTCCGGTGCCTTCAACTGCAGAAAAGGCAGCTGGACTTCGAGGGAATGTTCAAAACGATGCGCAAGTGTGTCTTCTGCCGCCATCGGGCATTCCCTGAGAATATGCTCCGCGAGTTTGACCGAAATCGACGTTTGCCCAATCGGGGTTTCCCAGGCACCGCTGGCGTAGACAGCAGCGACATGGCCGCGACCGTGGTGATTCGGGCCAAGGATGATGACTTCAGAGGGTATCTTGACGCCGGCAAACGTTTGTCCGGCAACTTTACCGGAATAGATGTAGCCCGCATGCGGAGACATGACGGCAATGGCCGACTTTTGTTCAGAGGTTTCCGGCATCAGTGAGGTGACGGACTTTAGCAGGGATTTTTTATGACCCGGGTAGAACTGCCCGGCAACCACAGCGGTACGCAACATAGGGGACCTCCGACAAAATCAGCCGAACCATGCGCTGTAAATCATTCGCAGACCGACAACTACCAACAGCACAGCGAAGACCTTCACCAGTTTATCATGCGCCGTGCGACTGGCAACGCGCACACCAAGTCGCGCCATGCCGATGGTGAAGGGCGCAACCAGAAGAAACACCAGGAGATTGACGTAACCCAGGGAATAAGGTGGCAGCATCGCTTCGTTCCAGCCGTGGTACATGTAAGCAAGAGCGCCTGACAATGACGAGATGACAATCAATGCGCTCGAGTTGCCAACAGCAAGATGAATCGGAAAACTGAGGGCAATAACCATCAGGGGCACGGCTATCACACCTCCCCCGACACCGAAGAACGCGCTGAACAGGCCGCCGGCAAAACCTACCGCGACAAGTGAGACTGGCGATACCGTGACGGTGTGCTCCGGAGGTAGCCGGGGACTGAATATAACCATTTGCAAGGCGACCAGGAGCTGCATACTACCGAACAGCCCTTTGAGCCACACACCACTGAGAAGTGAGGCTGCCCAGGCGCCACAATAGGCCCCTATGACACCTCCAAGGCAGAGGACAACCACCTGGTGCCATTCAACGTTGCCACGTTTACGGTGGCCCATGGTGCTGCTGATAGCGGTCGGGATAATAATAGCCAGGCTGGTGCCAAAGGCTGTGTGTACCAGTATCTCCGGTGCGAAGCCTGCCGCATGAAATGACCAGAGGAAAAGCGGGACGAGGATAATCCCACCACCAATGCCAAGAAGACCGGCCAGGAATCCGGCAACACCGCCCAGGACAACAAAGAGGCTGATAGTTGCGATACCGAAAGAACCCATGGTTACCTGAAAGCAGAACAGGTCAGCCATGTTATGGCTGACCTGTTGATTGTGGAGGCCCCGACCAGATTCGAACTGGTGATGGAGATTTTGCAGACCTCTGCCTTACCACTTGGCGACGGGGCCATCAAAAAAGAGTTTCCTTGAATATCAGAGGGTATCATATCTGTCAAGCGCTAAATCCTGTCAGGGACGGGTTTGGATTTTATTCATGACCGAGTCTATTTTACCTTGCAAACCGTGGCTCTCACTGTCTCGCCGGTCATCAATTTTTATCAGAGTTGAAACCCTTTGTGCTCCCCTGCCGAAAGGGACTTCATGCATTTTTCTCAGGACCGGCAGGATAGCATCAATGTCACCTTCGATCACGGTTCCCATGGGGGTCAACTGATAATTCAGGCCAGAATCCGCAACGATCTCAACGCAGGCGGCAACATAACTGGAGACAGATGGGGTTGCCGTTCCCAGAGGTGCAACACTGATTTCTACAACAGCCATGGTAATCCTCCTTGTGATTGGACACGGGTCAGGAGTTTCTGATCAGCGAAAAAAGGTTAAAATTTACGGTCAAGCTGTCTCCTAGGAGCCAGGATCGACACGAACCCTGATAGTGTTGCCTGCATTGTCGGATCGGGAGCCCGTTCTAAGGATCTCCCTGCCCAGGCTGTTCAGTGAGCTTGTTTGTCCGCCCAGATCATACCAGGCACCGAGAGGAATCCGGACCCTGGTCGACAGTTCATGAAAAACGATCTGCTTCGGATTGTCGGCATCCAGGAAAGCCATGAAAGGCTGGATCTCCAGCTGGACCATCTCACCCTGGATTTGCGGAATGACTTCAAAACCGGTGTCGACATTCACGTACTCAGTGGTTGCAACATAATGCGGGTGGCGATTCCAGTAGTATCTCAATTCACTGGTAAATGGTATGGCACGCCCGACACTGATAGTAGCTGGGTAGCCTTCCAGGACAGAAATGGACTGGCTGATCTGCCGGTTTTCAATAATTTCTGCATCCTGGCCATGAATTCCGCCACTGGCGCCCCCGGCGCTTACGGAAACAGAATCGTCCCCGGGTCTGCGAGGGCTACCGACACCGATCTTCACCGAATCATTCCGTACCAGCACGGCAGCGCCGACATCCTGGCCCTGGCTATCCGTCCGGGCGCCCTGGTCAATAGTTATCCGCAACATGCTTTGCGCACGGTCGTAATCTGCGACCAGTCTGGCAACCTCTGCCAACTCCGCAGGATCGGTTCTGACAACCAGGGTATTCTGATGCACTGCGACCCTGGCATTTTCACTGACAATGCTCCTTACGATCTCGGCAAGCTCCCTGGCAGACCTGTGCTGCAGCTCGAAAATTTGCATTTCCGCTGCAACAGCGCCGCTCAACACAAGGGAACAAAAGCAGGCCAGGGTACAGGTCTTGAAACATTTCCATCTCAGCAGGGTGTGCGGAATGAACGACAACCAGCTGGCGATGGAGGCGCGGAGGATACGGGGAAAAGACGTCGATTTATACGGAAAAGACATATATCGTTAGATCCATGCCGCAAACGGGTTAAATACAAGATACCAGAATTTGCCGATCACCGCAGAACATCAAAAAGTCCGAAAAAACCTCGATACGGTTCCATAGCCGTTTTGCTCACTGCCGACAAGAAATTTTATACTATGTGTTTCACTACAAAAAACGAGAGGCTGACCTGTTAGGGTCAGCCTCTCGAATGTTGCTGCTATGGAACCTGTCTTAAGCGACAGCTATTTATTCAAGTCGTGGGCAACGTTATGGCATTCGCCGCATTTCGGGAAACGTGTATGCATCGCCTTGGGATGCGGCAGACCATGGCAATCGCTGCACTCCGGAATCGCCTTGTGCTTTTCAGCGTGACACGTTGCACAGGAGACCTCGCTGTGCTTAGTCTTGCTCCCGACCAGCGTGGCCAGAGTCGTATCGTGACACGAAGCGCACAGTTCCGATGTCGTGCTGTCCGGATATGCAACAGCCAGAGGCATATGGGCCTGGTGACAGGTCGAACAGTCGGTCTGGGTCATCGCCTCGGAGTGACCTTCGTGGCAGGTCATGCACTCGGGAATGTTGCCGTGAGTATCGGCATGACAGAAATTACAGGAAAATTCTTCATGCTTGCTCGGGTTGGCAACCATCTGCTCTTGCGGACCAGCATGACAACTCACACAAACAGCCTTCTGCTCGCCCGTGATGCTGATGTTCAGGGGTTCATGTGGATTGTGACAGCCAAGACAATTGTCGACCTCGTAATGGGCGCTGCCATTGTGGCACTCGCTGCATTGGGGGATATTGTTTGCTACGCTTGGCCGGTGTCCGGCATGACAGGCCGTGCAGTCAATCTCAGTTTTGTGGGACGCGCCGTTAGCCTCGATTTGCGCGGGCTGTTCACTGTGACACTTGACACAGTCATCGGCGGTCAAGACTGCCTCTGCAGCGAGAGCCGAATGGCTCATGCAAACCACGAACGCTACAGCGAAAATTGCGACCAAAAGGTTGTTCATCTGACACTTGGACACCATACTTCCTCCTTGCATAGTCAAAAAGTAATGACCCGAAACCCAATCGAAAACCCATAGATAATAGAACTGATTTTGTAACGTCTCTTGACGTCAGGTGTCAATAGTAAAGTGGGAATTGTCCAATGTTACAAAGAGTTGGCCTACCTTATCTAAGAGGTCCTGCACCTGCGTTAAATATCCCAAGGAAATATGGGAAATGAGTTCGACAATATATATAAGTGCTTGGAGTTATCTCGAGGATGATATTAATATTGCGTTGACTTGAGTGTCCGTGATAAACACTCTTAAATCTTAAACGTTTGTGCAGAGATAGTTTGTTGGACTAGATTAAATGTTAATCAGTCACGAATATGTCACGCAAACCTCTTACGGTTGCGTGTTTTTTATTTTTCAGCAGTTATGGTTGCACAACCAAGAGCGTTCTCACAAGGGAACATGGAGTTAAAAATGGCTGAAGGTACTGTGAAATGGTTCAACGATGCAAAAGGTTTTGGTTTTATCGAGCAGGACAACGGACCGGATGTGTTCGTACACTTCTCTGAAGTCCAAGGCGACGGTTTCAAATCTCTTGCAGAGGGAGACAGAGTGAGTTTTGATGTGACTAATGGCCAGAAAGGCCCTCAGTCATCAAATGTACGCAAAATTTAAGGTATCAATTTACCTTGATTAGCAAAAAAGCCTCGCGGGTTTCCGTGGGGCTTTTTGCTGCCCTGATACCTAAAAGACAAATGGCCACCATTTTCCAGGTGACCATCATTTTGTCGTCCTAAATGTCTCCATCAATAACATGCCCGTTTTGTCTCGGCAGTCGCAATATATGCAACGTCGCTTACATATCCTCCTGTTTCGGAGATCAGTCCGTCGTCATTAGCTTTATCTCCTCTAAGGTTTGGACAAAAGTGCCCTGAAAAGGGCCGCCAAGATCTACAGCACGCTGCGCTGCGGTCAGGGCTTCTTGCCGTTTACCCTGCTCAGCCAGGACATGGGCCCAGTTGTTAAACGGCATACCGTTTTCCGGTTGAATCAAGGTTGCCTGGTAGAAGGCCTCAGCGGCGGAGTCAAGATCATGAAGATTGTATAGGCTGTTGCCAAGCCCCATCCAGGCGACCAAACTATCATCCCATCGTTTCAAGGCGATCGCATAACCGGTTGCAGAAGCCTGCCACTGCCCGACATTTTCCAACCCGGCGACAGCAGTAAGCCACTCATCTTCCTCGGCAACTTCCGGCAACCGGTCTGGAGGCAAAACCAAAAGTCCCCAGTACTCGCCACGTCGCCAAATATTCTTGAAAGTCCAGGAACTTAAAACCTCATTGGCATTGAGTCCTGAATGGAGGAGGACTTCTTCCTTTCCCTGGTCATAGCCAACAACCACGGCATAATGCCATTGCGGATACCAAGAAAAACCAAGGTTGACCAGCACAATAACCGGATGCCCGGCAGAAATTTCAGCCATCAGGGACTCAATGCCTGTTATGGGATAAGCAACTCGACCATGCCTTCGGGCCGACCCGATCAGCGAGCTCTGCAGGCTGCCCTTGAGACCGGGAGTATAGACCTCTGCAGACAAGTCAGATGGTTGCAAGGCAACCCCGCTCCAGTTCAGAACCATGGCAAGAGCCGCCGGACCGCATTGCAATTCTTCCTGGGCAAAAAAAGGCACATCGACAATCATGGCCTGAGACGGCCTTTCGGAAACCTGAGATAAGTAGCCGGACCTCGATAAGCTACATCCAGTCAGCATTACGCATAGTGCTAAACACAACAGGCCGGCAATCATCCAACTGCCGGCCTGCCTCGATGCTGTATCTATTTTTCGTCTATCGCTGAGGATTAACAAATGAGAAAACATGGGTAAAGCCCAGGATATCGGTAATCAATAAAATGACAAAGACAATGAGCGCGGCACCAACTACTGCACCAACTGCACTGCCACCGGCGGGCAATTGATCCATGGCGGATGCAACCTTGCTTAGTTCTTCACTCGAAAGGCTGTCGATTCTTTTTTGTGCTTCGACAGGGTCGACACCGTACTGAGTCATGATCTGCTTTACATCTTCACGCGCCAAAAAGCTGGCAGCCTGGGCCCGTTGGGAAGTCTCTTGCTGCCCGGCGATCACAGCACTGGTTCCGACCATCTTTGCTTGGGCTGTGGGTACGTTGAAACTGAGCAGAAGAAAGGAAAACACCAAAAAGAAACTTACCGGCCGCATGATTTTCTTTAGCATGAAGAACCTCCCTGAACTTTAGAGTAAAAGTATATCGTGTTCAATCGTTGTTAATCCTAAATCTTAAAGGCATATTTGACAACGCCAAATATCAAAGTTGACGAAATCATGATAGAAAATCCAGAATAATGAATTGCCTTGCTGTAACTAGGAATAACAACAAGGACCTGGAGCAGCTCGTACACTGGCTTCTGATGGAGAGTGTATCCGACGAGACGGTGCGGATTTCCCGTGAGCTCTGGGCAATGGCGCTGCACGATGAGGTCATCCGCGATGCGGCTGACGATTTCTATGATGTACTGATCGAGAAAGTGGTGCAGTTGCTCGCGCGATCGCGGCCGGACGCCGAGCTGACGGCACTCCGCGAGCTGGTTCATTTTCTGGTGCTGATTTCCGAAGGGACTGCCGTGCTTTTTGGCACACGGCGGGAACGGGCGGTCTCTTTCGAGCGCATTGTTGAAATGGTTACACTGCTCACGGCAGTCTCCAAGCAGTTTGAAGGTAATTGTGAGGCACATCGTTAACTAATACCCCTTACAAAGCATTCAAGACCAGCCCAAAGTTTAAGAGGACCTTGGTCCGGCCTGCTAAATTCTGACAAATAGACAATGGCCACTCGGAATTGATCCAGGTGGCCATCATTTTGTTGATTAGTCAGCGTCTTAAATTTCTATCAAAAGTTGAGGCTGTATTTGAAAGATTGATCCTATAATTCAATCTGAAACAAGCTCAAGGGAATGTTCGATCCGGATACACCCGGTAACGCTCATCGCTGCAGGGCACTTTTCAATGTAATTCTCCATTGCCCAACGAGCATCAACTTCTTCTTCGTGGCTGACTTTCAGTACATAGTGAACACGAATCACAGTAATTTTGAGTATGCCCCCTACGTTCTCAATATCGCCTTCTACATTGGCCCGAAAAAGGTCGGTGTGGGTTCTTATTTTCTTAGTCGCCAGCACGCTGGCGAAGGTTCCCATCATTCAAGCCGAGACTGCACCGACTATGTGATCCAAAGTAGCAGCGTGCTCTTCTACTGGATCAACCTTGTAAAATTTCTGTATTCCGCCATGTACCCCATAGAAGACCGGCTCAGAGAAGCCTTCTATTTGAGCTATCCTGATCGGGCCCCGGTCTCTCGTGATCGTGATACGTGATGTGTGAATTATCTCAGCCATGATAACGACTCCTTTCTTATGAATGCCGACATATAAACGTTACCATAGTCATCAGGGTTAGGGTCAAAATAAAGGAAATAGTACAAGAAGGATCTTTTGAGAAAGGTACCTACAGGGCACAGACCCTCACAAATCAGTAAAGAACACCCTGACGGAAAATTATCGTAATTAGTCATAAGTTTCAGCTCATCAATGGATCCAGATGATATTCCAACAAAAAAAGAGGCCAGGTTGATGACCTGGCCTCTTTTTATTATTGGAGCGGGACACGAGATTCGAACTCGCGACTTCAACCTTGGCAAGGTTGCACTCTACCACTGAGTTAGTCCCGCAAACATGTAGGTCGGCAGTGCCGACGGATGCACTTTATAGCAAAAGCCCTTCAGGCAAGTCAACCGAAATTTTAACAGCCGGAAAAGAAGTCATCGGGCGATCACACGGAAAAACTTCTGCAGGTAATCAATTCCCGACCAGAGCGTCAGGGCAAATGCAATATAAAAAAAGAAAATGCCGAAGTTGTGCATGTTCACCTGCAAGACGCTCCATTCAATACCAAAGAACCAGTTGAAGTTATAATGGAGCATCAACCCCGGGATAGCGACCATCTGGTAAATCGTCTTGTATTTGCCCAGTTCGCTGGCATCAATGACAATGCCCTCAGATGATGCAATGGAACGCAAGCCCGTCACGACCATTTCCCTGGCGAGAATCAGGAAAACCATCCATGCCGGCACCCGGCCAAGCGGGATCAACATAATCAATGCCGCCATGACAATCAGTTTGTCGGCGAGGGGGTCGAGGAACTTGCCAAGGACGGTAACAACTTCCCACTTGCGGGCCAGCCAGCCATCAATGAAATCGGTCACCGCAGCCAGGCCGAAAATCGCAGCGGCCCACATTCCTGAGGCGCGTGAGTCGGAAAGCAGCAAGGCAACGATAACAGGGACGGCGGCAATCCGGACCAGAGTCAGCAGGTTGGGCAGGTTCAACAGGCCGGACCTCAGGTTCATAGCAGGGGGTCTCCGGGCTGGCGATAGTAGTCCAGGTAATGTTTGACCCGTTTGACATAATTACGAGTCTCATCATAGGGGGGAATGCCGCCATAACGCTTCACGGTATTAGGCCCGGAATTATAGGCAGCCAGAGCTAACTCTATATCTTCGTCAAACAAGTCCAGCATCTTGCGCAGGTATTGACTGCCACCACGAATATTTTCACTGGGATCAAACGGATTTCGTACTTTAAGGTCCTTCGCGGTTTCCGGGATTAATTGCATCAACCCTTGAGCGCCTTTTTTTGAGACCGTTCGGGGCCGGTAATCACTCTCCACCTTGATGACGGCCTTGACAAGGGCTTCTTCAAGCTGATAAGAGCGGGCATGTTGACGGATAATTTCCAGATATGAGCGATGCCCTGAACCAGCAGCAGGATTTTCCTTGAGATACATATTCCAGCGCCCGTGGGTCGGCGTGTCGGTAAAATGTACCCTGCCTTGCGCATCCACATACCGATAAATGTCAGCAAAAGCAGGTGAAATCCCTGAAACCAGCGGTAGAATGAGTATCAATATGAAGAACAGCCTGTGTTTGGACATCATAAGGACAAACTCCAGAGCTATGACTTATATCTGAAAAACCTCTGTATTTCAAGAAGTTTAGGTCTTGACACAGATGTATTGCATTCACATAATGGGATGCCTTTGACATGGTCGGGCGATTATCACACATAAATTCACTGCAAACCACGGGCCATTTTCCTTATGAAAATAACATCTGACTTTCTCGTTGTAGGCAGCGGCATCGCTGGGCTCTGCTATGCGCTGACCGTTGCTGATCACGGTCAGGTAGCATTAATTACGAAAAGAGAAATTGCAACGACCGCGACGAGGCTTGCCCAGGGCGGCATTGCAGCTGTGGCCAGTATGGACGACTCCTTCGAGCAGCACCTGCAGGACACCATGGAGGCAGGGGCGCTTTTGCCGGACGAAGAGATCGTCCGCATGGTGGTCGAAAACGGGCCATCAGCGATTGAAGCGCTGATCAACTGGGGGGTTCAGTTTTCACGCAACAACGACCAATCGTATGATCTGACCCGTGAAGGCGGCCATAGCCAGAGACGGATCTATCACGTCAAAGACGAGACCGGCAAGGAGATCGAACGGGCCCTGGTTGAAGCTGTCCTTGCCCATCCCAACATCAGTGTCTATGAAAATCACACCGCAGTCGACCTGATCACGGAAGCCAAGGTCACCAGGCGCCGCATCAAACCGGACCGTTGTCTGGGCGTTTATGTCCTTAACTGTGAAACGGGCCAGGTCATAACCTTCGGCGCGCCGATCACCGTTATGGCAACCGGTGGTGCCGGCAAGGTCTACCTTTATACCTGTAATCCGGACATTGCCACCGGCGACGGCATCGCCATGGCTTACCGGGCAGGGGCAACAATCGCCAACATGGAGTTCATGCAGTTCCACCCCACCACCCTCTTCCACCCTCATGCCAAGAGCTTCCTTGTCTCGGAGGCCGTACGTGGCGAAGGCGCCATCCTGAGGCGACGAGATGGGACTGCGTTCATGGCGGACTACCATCAGCTGAAAGATCTGGCTCCCAGAGACATCGTCGCCCGTGCGATAGACAACGAAATGAAGACACATGGTGACGACTGTGTGTTCCTCGACATCACACACAAATCGGAAGAATACATCACTGACCGTTTCCCCTACATCCACGAGACCTGCCTTTCCTACGGTATCGACATGACAAAACAGCCGATCCCCGTGGTGCCGGCAGCACACTACCTATGTGGTGGGATCAAGATCGATTCATGGGGAGAGACAGATATCACCAACCTGTTTGCCATCGGCGAAGTCTCCTGCAGCGGCCTGCACGGAGCCAATCGACTCGCCAGCAACAGCCTGCTCGAAGGCGTGGTGTACGCCAAACGTGCGGCGGAACGCTCACTCGCCCTCAAGGAGGAAGAACTGCCGCCCTGTCCGACCATAGAATCCTGGGACCCCGGCAGCGCCAGAGATAGCGATGAAGAGGTCGTGGTCGCCCACAACTGGCACGAGATCCGCCTCTGCATGTGGAACTATGTCGGCATCGTCCGTTCCGACAAGAGGCTGATCAGGGCTCTGCGTCGTGTGCAGATGATCCAGGAGGAGATCGCCGATTATTACTGGGACTTCCTGATCACATCCGATCTCGTCGAATTACGCAACATTGCCACGGTTGCCGAGCTGATCATCCGTTGCGCGCTCAAACGCAAGGAAAGCCGCGGCCTGCATTACAACATCAACCACCTTGAAACAGATGACATCCACTGGAAGCAGGACACCCTGATCAGAAAAGTCTACTAACACTGCTGCATCTGGACTTCTGCCACCCTGGAGAGACTTGTGACTATTGACGATTACCGTAAAGAGATCAACCGCCTGGACAGTGAGTTGCTGCGCATTTTCAATCAGCGTGCGTCGCTGGCACTGAAAATCGGCGAAATCAAGAAACAGCACGGGATTCCGGTTTACGACCCGGAACGTGAGAAGAGGATCTTTGAGGCCATGTCCAACGCCAACCCCGGACCGTTGGAGAATGACGCCATTACCAGGCTTTTTGAGAGAGTTATCGACGAGTCCCGTCGCCTTGAACGTATCCGCACGAAAGGTATCTAGTCATGTTGATTGTCATGAAAAAGGGCGCCGGCGAGGATCAACTGCGCAATGTCAAACAGTACCTGGTCGACCACGACTATGATTTTCATCAGTCAACCGGTGCCAACCGCACCATAATCGGCGTTATCGGTGACACTACAACGGTCAATCGTGCTGAGCTCGAAAGCCAGCCGGGCGTGCATGTTATTTTCAAGATCCCGGAAGAAGCATAGCGGCGAAAAAATCAGTGAGCTAATTGTCAAGTGCCGCCAGTGCCTGCCTGACAACCAACGCTCCCTGCTCCCAGATACCTTGTTTCCATAAATCATCATCAGGATAAAACATCTTCAGGAACTGCTGCTTGATCCTTGCAGCCTCCGGATGGTTTTCCCCGGCCTGCTGGTGCAGCCAGTTTTCCTCCCTGAGAGCCTTGAACACTTCCAGCGGCGGCGAGGTGCCGAATTCCAGTCCGACCGCAGTGACCTCCGTCCCGGCCAGCATCCTCGCAAAGGCCAATTTGACGGTCCCGGACAAGTGAGAGGAGACTGACTCTCCGCTCTCGGTCGACTTGACCCGCTCGTCTCCCCACCAGGCAATGGCTCGCCGGTATGCAGGATCCTGCTCAGGGTCGTTCATGATGATCTCGCCCTGGCCGTACGTCCCCAACCCGGTATGCAAATCAATAACCACAACCCGTGCAGCACCGTCAAGGTCCCGGGCGGCAATTTCATGTATTGTTCGGTTGGACCAGGTTGCGAAACGCCCGCCGAAGAACAATCCATCGGGATCTGTGTACTGCCCTTTTGTTACTGCTTGCTGCAGTTTCTCGTCGCCGTTAATCAGGCGAAACCAGAGCAATCTTAGAGCCGCCCAAAAATTTGCCGGGGCAGAAATTGATCGAGGAGCGATCGCGCTGGAGAGTCTGTCGTATTCTCTGTTGACCGGATAGGGCTTGTCGTGATCGATAAAGTTCCGGTTCAGATCGATATTATCTTCGTTAACTCTTCTCAGAAAAGCAAACCCGTAGGGATTGATTGCGTGAACCATTAAGAGACGCACGTTCGGACCTAAAGTTTCGGCAATGCCTGTGGTCAAAAGACCGCACTGTATTCCCGACCCGGCGAAGCACTCAACACCATGAGTGCCGGACATCAAAACCAGAACATTTTCAGCGTCCGCCTGGCCAAGAGATGCAACATCGGTAAACAACCCTGCCCCGCCTACCCCAGAACAGGGATTCTCTAAACTGTCGACCTCGGCACCGGCAACCCTTGCCGCTATGATAAATTTCTGGCGGGCCTGCTGATAATTAACCGAGAAAAAATTGGGGTTTGCCATATGATCACTTTCAACCTTTATTTAGCATGCTTTTTCTCGATGATGCCAAGCAACCTCGCAAGACCGCACCATGAACGTACCGCGACTAGCAAAGCGGTTTTTCTGACTCAAGATAAAAAAAACCGGGAGAATCAGATAAATACTCAATTCAACCCCGGCTTCATGCCCCGACAGTTGCCTCTGTCTAAACTTACATGCGGCCCATAATCTGAGTGACTTCCCGGGCCAGTTCAGCGCAAGGAGTCACGACGATCTCCTTGCCGGCAATACTTGCCTTGTAACGCTGCGCTTCCTGGGTCTGAACATATGCATCACGAAACTGTTCGTTCAGTTTCTGAATTTTCACCGGCTCCAGCCCTTTTTCCTTGGCAGCAGCAACAAAGCTTTGCACTTCGCCACCTTCGATTACGGCCACACCAAATTTTTTCGGCGGTTTGCCAATGAAAACGTAGGCCTTATCATCAGCCGGAATGACCTCGAGCGGATCTGACACCTGTCTCATTAAAGTCTTTAATGGCTCCTCAACTTCGTTGATTTGATCTGCTACGGGGCTGTCAGCACCAAGTTCCGGATAATCCACCTTCTTACTAAAAAAGCCCATATTTCCTCCTTCCTGTAAAAAAACGGGGCAAAACATGAGTTTAGGTTAACAAGGGTTCAGATTATTTCAACTCATTGGCCTTGAGGAGATATTTTCACAAAGCAGAGTCTCATGGCAGACTGTCAAAGTATGCTTGACCATCCATATCGCTAGCCACACCACGATAGCCGAAAGAAAAGCCTTTGATGCTTTCGTTGACTTTAAAAGGTACATTGAATGTGAATTTATCTTCCGTACTGATCAGAAAAGCCGGAATTTCAACTGTTTCGAGAACGACCGCATCCGCATCAAGCAGGAAGAGGTAGACACGCATTGTTCTGACCCCATTGTACACCATCTGGTAATGCTGGCTGAGCTCCCCCTGCCCTGATATCTCAATCAGCCCGCCACTTACAGCATAATTATAGTTGATTGTCACGTCAAAGGTTTGCCAAGTTCCTGCTGCATTCTCAGCTTTCTGGAATGCTATGATCGGTGCCGAGGTTACCGGTTTGCCGATATACAATTCTGAAGTCGGGACACATCCGATTACTGCAAAGATCAGGCAAAAAAGTGCAACAATGAGTGTTTTCATTTTCATCTGTTTGTAGGCCTCCTTTACAATGACTAGATTATAAACGAAAACAGGGATGCGTCACCACATCCCTGCTAAAAAATATCTGAATAAGTTCTCAGCCGACGACTTCAGACCGGGTGAAAACTGACTTGAGGATCTGGCTCTGGCCTTCAATATTCTCCCGGGCACCTTCTTCGCGATCAACGAGGGTGATGATGCCGAGGACTTCCAGTCCCTCCTGCTGAGCACGATCGACTGCCTTCATGGAAGACCCACCGGTTGTGGTCACATCTTCGACGATCACAACACGCGATCCGGGCGGCAGGTTCTTGCGCCCTTCAAGCCATTGCCCCGTGCCGTGGCCCTTCGGTTCCTTGCGGATGATAAAGGCATGCACAGGGCTGCCTTCCAGGTTGGCGGCAATCGAAGTTGCCGTTGCAATCGGATCAGCCCCCATGGTCAGGCCGCCGACACCGTGAACCGGCCCGTCAAAGGTTTTGACAATCTCCCAGAAGGCTTTACCCACCAGGAGGCCGCCTTTTGCGTGCAGCGCCGTCTGCTTACCGTCAAAGTAGAAGTTGCTTTTGCGCCCCGAGGCCAGAGTGACCTCGCGTTCTTCGTACGACAACTCGCGGACGATCTGCATCAATTCATTACGCTCCTGTTCCATCATCAACTCACTCCTTCAAATATTGTTAAGAATAACCACATAAAAGTTAAATATAAAAGTGAACAGTTATAAACTAACATCATGTTTAATAGGTGTTTTTTCTTACTGATTTTCCCTTTTTACCACCTTTTTTAAAAAAGGCCCAGTTGGCTATCCGCCTTCAAGCGCGGGAATTTGACCGGGTAGTCTCCACTAAAACAGGCGTCACAGAAACTACGTTTCTGGGTGTCAACCGGCACGCCGGCTGCAGCAAGCATCCCTTCCCGACTCAGGTAACCGATCGTATCAGATGTAATGTAACGGCTGATTTCTTCAATCGTATGCGAGGACGAAATCAGTTCCTTGCGGGACGGCGTATCGATGCCGTAATAACAGGGGAAACTGGTCGGCGGGCTTGAGAGGCGCATATGGACCTCGCGCGCTCCGGCATCACGGATCATTTTAACTATTTTGCGTGCCGTAGTGCCCCGTACCAGTGAGTCATCGACAACGACAACCCGTTTGCCCTCTATGACATCACGAACGGGATTGAGTTTCAACTTGACGCCAAAATGTCGGATCGACTGCTGCGGCTCGATAAAAGTGCGGCCAACGTAATGGTTCCGAATCAGGCCAAGCTCGAAGGGGATACCGGATACTTCTGCATAGCCGATGGTCGCCGGGACGCCCGAATCGGGGACGGCGATGACAACATCGGCTTCGACGTTATGCTCACGGGCCAACTGTCGGCCCAACTCCTTGCGGACCCGGTAAACCTGTTCGCCAAAAATGGTGCTGTCGGGACGGGCAAAGTAGACAAACTCAAAGATACAGGGTGAAGGCTGGGTCTCCTTGAAGGGCTTGAAGGATTTCAGGCCGTGCTTGTCGATGACGATCATCTCGCCGGGCTCTATTTCGCGGATAAACTCGGCCTCGATCAAGTCAAATGCGCAGGTTTCAGAGGCAACCACATACCCCTCGCCGAGCTTGCCAAGCGCCAGCGGGCGGAAGCCGTTCGGGTCACGGGCGGCAACCATGCGGGTCTCGGTGAGGAAGATGATACTGTAGGCACCTTTAACAGCCATCAGGGCCTCTGCAACACGATCTGCCAACAGATCGCTCTGCGATTTGGCGAGCAGATGAATCAGGACTTCAGTGTCGGATGTCGTGGAAAAGATCGAGCCGGCATGTTCGAGGTTATTTCGGATTTCCTGGGCGTTGACGAGGTTGCCGTTATGCGCAACGGCGATACTGCCACGCGCATAATCGACCATGATCGGCTGAATATTCTTGAAGTCGCTACTACCGGCCGTCGAGTAACGGACATGGCCAATCGCGTTGCGACCGGGCAGACTATCGAAGATCGAATCGCGTTTGAAGACATCGGAGACGAGCCCCATTTTGCGATAAGCGTGCAGGTTCGTGCCATCTCCGGCGACAATGCCACAGCTTTCCTGACCACGGTGCTGCAGAGCATAAAGACCAAGATAGGTCAGATTGGCGGCTTCCGGGTGTCCGAAAATCCCGAAAACACCACATTCATCCTGAAACTTGTCGAACATATGGGATAAATTCTCCGTGCTGCATGAATAGTTTTATAAAAGTGTTCGGTGATCTGTGATCAGTAATTAGTCGTTAAAGTTGTAGCCGGTTAATCGCTTGTTACGGATTACAGATAACAATCACAACAAATTGTCACGAATATAATCGACCGCGTTCTTGTAAAGCCACAGCCCCATACCCTCTTCAGGCAAATCGGGCTCTCTGGTCCAACGCGGATGATGCGTCCGGTGCAAATAGGCTTCTGGATGGGGCATCAGGCCAAACAGCCGTCCGGTCTCGTCACAGACCCCGGCAATAGCGGCAACAGAACCATTCGGGTTCAGTGGATAATCCATCACCGGCGCCCTGTAGCCTGCATCGCAGTATTTTACAACGGCCAGGTGTTTTGCTTCAATCTGGGCCAGAATCTGGTCGTCCTGCACGACAAACTTGCCTTCACCATGACGAACCGGCAAGTAGATGCCGTCGAGTCCACGGGTGAACACGCAGGGAGACTCCTTGTCAACCTTGAGATAGCACCAGCGATCTTCGAAGCGGCCGCCATCGTTGAATGTCAAAGTTGCCGACTGGTTGCGATAATCCCGGTCGAGTGCCGGCAGCAGGCCCATCTTGGTCATCAGCTGGAATCCGTTGCAGACCCCCATAATCAACTTGCCTTGGGCAATGAAACGCTGGATTTGGTCGGCCAGCGAATCCTGACTGTTGCACACTGCGGCCTGATTAAGGCGATTGGCGCCTGCTTTGGCGCTGCCAAGGTCATCGCCATCGAGAAAACCGCCTGCCAGATTAAGAAAATGATAGCCGTCGAGACTGGCTCGACCGGCGAGCAGTTCGGCAATATGGACAATGTCGCATTCGGCACCGGCCAGCTCACAGGCAGTGGCAACTTCGCGTTCGCAGTTGGTCCCGTTGCCGGCAATAACAATGGCTTTGACTGTCTTGGCCATACTTACATCTCCTTCAGCGGCGCCTGCCAGGCCGCTTTCAGATCGTCGATAGAGGTAATGGCCAACGGCTCATCACGGACACCGGTAATGCGCAGATCGTTGGCTGCAGTCACCTCACCGATACGACCGCAGCTTTGACCGGCAAACAGGGCCTCGAATGCTTCCTGATGCTCCGGCTTGACGGTGACCAGCAGTCGGCTGGCGGATTCGGAGAAAAGCAGTGTTGCATCGCTCAACCCCTTAGGGGCATCGATCTTGCCAAGAAAGGCATCGATCCCGAAGCCGCCGGCAAAAGCGGTTTCGGCCAGCGCCACCGCCAGGCCACCATCCGAGAGATCGTGACAGGAAGCAATCAACCCCTGCTGTTGTGCTGCATTGACGGAGCGGTAGCGCAGCATGGCGCTTTGCGCATCAACCTTCGGTACGTTGGCGCCCAACTCGCCATGCAACGCGTAATATTCTGAGCCGCCGAGTTCATCTTCCGTCCGACCGAGAAGATACACCAGGTCACCGGCACACTTGGCGTCCATGGTCGTTGCCCGGCGAATATCATCAATCCTGCCGATTACCGAGAATAACAAGGTCGGCGGAATCGATATCTTGGTGTCGCCAATATGGTAGTCGTTCTTCATTGAGTCCTTACCGGAAATCAGCGGCACTCCAAAGGCCAGGCAATACTCGTAGAGAGCCTGGTTGGAGCGAACCAGCTGAGCCGCTTTGTACTCGCCATCTGGAGTTTTTTCACTTTTGACAGGATCACACCAGCAGAAATTGTCGAGCCCGGCAACATGATCGATGTTGCCGCCAACAGAGACATAGTTGCGCAGCGCTTCATCGATGGCGTTGGCGGTCATGTGCCAGGTATCGAGATCGGAAAAGCGCGGGCAAATGCCATGGGCGGTCACGACACCATCAAAGCGATCTGCAAGAGGTCGGACCACTGCCGCATCCGATGGACCGTCATTGACGACTCCAGTCAGCGGCTTAACCACTGTCCCGGCTTGAACCTCATGGTCGTAACGACGCACCACGCTCTCTTTCGAGCAGATATTGAGGCTGCCGAGCAGTTGTTTGATGGTCGATTCAATATCCGGCAACGGCAACTGCGGCTCACTCGTCTGCGGCGGTACCCAGCGTGCAGGGATCTGCAGCTGCGGCACACCTTTGTGCAGGAACTCCATCGGCAGCCAGGTGACGGTTTTGCCCTGATACAGGCAGTGGTAATAACCTGAATCGGTGAATTGGCCAAGGTCGGTTGCTTCGACATCCATCTCGGCGGCCAGGGTCATAAATGCATCGAGTTTATTCGGCGGTACAGCGACGGTCATCCGCTCTTGCGCTTCGGAAATCAGGATTTCCCAGGGCTGCAGACCGTTGTACTTGAGCGGAGCCCGATCCAGGTGCAGCTCGAAGCCGCTGGTGTCTTCCGCCATCTCACCTACTGACGACGACAAGCCACCGGCGCCGTTGTCGGTGATCGAATTGTAAAGACCGCGATCACGGGCAATAATCAGAAAATCAAACATTCTTCTCTGGGTGATCGGGTCGCCGATCTGCACCGCAGTCACAGGCGAGCCTTCGTGAAGCTCCTCGGAGGAAAAGGTGGCTCCGTGGATGCCATCCTTGCCGATGCGTCCCCCTGTCATAACGATGCGGTCACCGATCAATGCCTGTTTTTCATGACAGGGACGACCATTGAGCTCGGCCGGCATGATCGAACCGGTACCACAGTAAACCAGCGGCTTGCCGGCAAAACGCTCGTCGAAAACCAGCGAGCCATTGACGGTCGGGATGCCGCTCTTGTTGCCGCCGTGCTCGACGCCTTCGACCACACCGTCAAAGATGCGGCGTGGATGCAGCAGTCGGGGCGGCAAGGGCTTGTCATAGAATGGCGAGGCGAAGCAGAAGACATCAGTGTTGAACATCAGTCGCGCGCCCATACCGGTGCCGAACGAATCCCGGTTGACGCCGACGATGCCGGTCAGGGCGCCGCCGTACGGGTCAAGGGCACTCGGGGAATTGTGGGTCTCAACCTTGAAGACGATGCTCCAGTCGTCGGTGAAACGGATAACGCCGGCGTTGTCCTTGAACACGGAGAGGCAGATATCATTCTCCCCGGCCCGTTCCCGGATATCGCTGGTGGCACGCATGATGTAGCTCTTGAACAGCGAATCGATAGTCTGCTTTTCACCTGTCGTAGTGTCCTCGTAATCGATTTGCGCAGCAAAGATCTTGTGTTTGCAGTGTTCGCTCCAGGTCTGTGCCAGAGCCTCAAGCTCACAGTCAGTCAGCTTTGCACCAAGGCCTACTTCCCTGCGCCTGGCCAGGACTTGCGGATCGGCGACGTAACCCTGGATGATCTTCATCTCTGCCAGGGTAAGCGCCAGCATCCCGTCTTTACTGATCTGGATCAGTTCATCATCGGTAACATCCAGATCGATCTCGCCGACCTTGACCTGGTGGCTGCCGACATCGACTTTCGGCACAACCACCGGCAAACCCCGCTCGCGATCGAATTCACTGGCGGGAACAATCGTCCAGCGCTGGATCAGACCGTTGGCGAGAAAGCCGGAGACAATCCGTTCAGCGGCGGCAACATCAACCTTCCCGCTGAGGAGGTACTGGATAGAGGTGTAAACCGCCTCGGACCCAGTGAAAGGGCGTCCGGTGATGTACTGGATCGCTTCGCGTGCCGTTCGGCCGGAGTTGTCCGTGACACCGGGGCGGAAGCCGACTTCAATCAGAACATCAAAATCGTGGGCCAGCGGTTTGTTGATCGCATATTCCTGGATCACCGGATCACTGAAAGGGCCGGCGGCAGAAGCGGCAACTTCGTCGTCCGTAAGCTGTGCATCAACCGTGTACACATCCACGGTGCGGACCGAGTGCAGCTCAATGCCAAGATGCTCGCGAATTTCTCGCTTCACCCGCTCTCCGCGCGCGTCACGGACTTTATCTTTAAGACCGACTACAATTCGCCAGGCCATCTTTTCTCCTTGAAACAATTACTGCGAGTTTGCCACGAAGGCACAAAGACACGAATAAATAATATTTAAGAGCTAAAGATTCTCCACCAGTAACCGTTTGTCTTTCTTCGAGACTTGGTGTCTTTGTGGTTAATTTATATGTTGCCAAAAACTCTCTTGAAAATCGTATCCACATGCTTGAGGTGATAATTCAGGTCGAACGATTCCCGGATCTTGGCCTCGCCAAGCGCGCTCACGACATCAGCGTCGGCGAGCAGCTCCTCCTGAAAGTCCTTGCCCTCTTCCCATACCTTCATGGCATTGCGCTGCACCATGCGATAAGCCTCTTCGCGCGACACACCGGCCTGGGTCAGGTCCAGGAGGATCTTTTGTGAAAAAACCAGGCCGCGCATCTGATTGAGGTTCTTCAACATGTTTTCAGGGTAGATGACCAGATTCTTGATTAGCCCACTCAGGCGACGCAGGGAAAAATCGAGGGCGACGGTCGCATCCGGGCCGATGTAGCGCTCCACCGAGGAATGCGAGATGTCACGTTCGTGCCACAGCGCAACATTCTCCATTGCTGGTATGACAAAGGCACGGATATAGCGGGCCTGGCCGGTCAGGTTCTCGGTCAGGATCGGGTTGCGCTTGTGTGGCATTGCCGAGGAGCCCTTCTGCCCCTTGCTGAAGAATTCCTCGGCTTCAAGGACTTCGGTGCGCTGAAGATGGCGAACCTCCACAGCAATCCTTTCCATGGACGATGCAATGATGGCCAGCACGGCAAAAAATTCGGCGTGACGATCACGCGGGATCACCTGGGTAGACACAGGTTCCGGCTTCAGTCCCAGCTTTTCACAAACATATTCTTCCACTGCAGGGTCGATATTGGCAAAAGTGCCGACCGCTCCGGAGATGGCACCGGTGGCGATGTTTTCCCGGGCGGCCTTGAGACGAGTCAGGTTGCGATCCATTTCCGCATACCAGGTGGCCAGTTTCAGGCCAAAAGTGATTGGCTCGGCATGGATACCATGCGAACGACCGATACAGACCGTATCCTTGTGCTCCAGGGCACGCTCCTTGATTGAATCCATGACCATGACGAGATCGACAATCAATTCATCAGCAGCCTGCACCATCTGCACAGAAAAACAGGTGTCGAGGACATCCGAAGACGTCATTCCCTGGTGGATAAAACGTGCTTCAGGGCCGACGTATTCGGCGACAGAGGTCAGGAAGGCAATCACGTCATGCTTGACCTCCGCTTCGATGGCATCAATCCTGTCAATGTCAAAATCGCCTTTTTCCCGGATGATCTTGACGGCTTGAGCGGGAATTACCCCGAGATCTGCCTGTTTCTCACAAGCCAGGATTTCAATTTCAAGCCAAATTTTGAAGCGATTTTCCGGTTCCCAGATTTTCGCCATGTCCGGCCGTGTGTAACGTGGAATCATTGTTTGCTCCTTGCAGTCGCGAAGCGCTCAGTGCGAGACGCGAAAAAACCAAAATATATAAGGTCAACAGAGCCTTTTGAATTCGTGATCAGGTTCTGTCTTTTAAGCATTCTCTACAGATCTCACATCGCGCGTCTCACTTCGCGCTTCGCGTCCCACATTACCGGCGAGTCCTGCTTGCCGACAAGCAGCTTCGGAGCGCAGAGATTCTGCCCATCCAAAACTTGCCTGGCGGCTTCGGATGCGAGTTCCGGACGATTATTGGTTTCACTCAGGTGGCTGAGAAAAACCGTCTCCAGCCCCGGCCAGACAAGGTCATGCAAGAGGGCGCTGCCGGCCCTGTTGGAGAGGTGGCCGTGGTTGCTGCGCACACGTTGCTTCAGTTTCCAGGGATAAGGCCCGTCACGCAGCATCTCCTCATCGTGGTTGGTTTCCAGAACCAGGGCACGGCAATCCCGTAGACAGTCGGTCACAAGCCTGGTGACAATGCCCAGGTCGGTTGCAACACCGATTTTGCCTAACTCACCAGTGAACGTGAAAGCAACCGGGGCCAGAGAATCGTGAGTGATTGCAAACGGCCTGACGGTAAGGTCATCGATGGCAAAATCCTCGCCATCAACGAATTCGCGGACACATTGCTTTTTACCAACATCCGGCAATTTGCGAGCCAGGTCGGACTGCAGGTAAACAGGGATGTCGAGCTGACGGACGAGAGGGCCCAAACCTCTTACATGATCCGTATGTTCATGGGTTATGAGCAGGGCTGTCAGGCTTCCGGCGTCGATGCCGACGAGCTCGAGGCGCCTGCGAATTTCCCGTGCAGAGAGACCGGCGTCGATCAAAAGGCGCGTCTGGCCTGATTCTACCAGTATGGCGTTGCCTTTGCTGCCACTGGCCAGCAGGCAGATCTTCATAGTTAACCTTCATCCCGATGCGGTGGCTCAGAATCGGATATTTTTGGCCGGATAAATAACTCATGAGAGCAAAAGATGCAAGGGAGAAGCAAACCCAGAAACCCTCTAAAAGAAGATAAGATCATATCTCTCAGGCGGTCGGGCTGGCTGCCGGGAGCAGCAGGTAAAATGTGCTACCAGGCATGACGTCCGGATCGTAACCAGGACTTTCAACCCAAACGGCTCCGCCGTGGAGATCGATAATCCCTTTAACGATACTTAAACCCAGACCCGCACCACGGCTTTTGAATGCAACCTTTCCGGTAGAGTGTTCTTCAACATCTCCAATCTCGTAGAACTTCTCGAAGATTGCCTCCTGTTCCAATTCGGCAATGCCTATGCCGCTGTCGTGAATCGCAATCTCGACATAGGGGACCTGCTCATTGCTGAGGGTGCACGTGCCGTCCGTACCAGCCGACGCGAACTTCTCCGGCTGCCTCGGCCTGAGGACCAGCTTGGTCTCGATAATAATCCGGCCCTTGTCCGGCGTAAACTTGATGGCGTTGTTGAGAACGTTACCGATCGACTGCACTATCCGCTCGAAATCGCATTTGACCAGCGGCAGGTCATTGGCAAGGTTGAGGCTCAACATCTGCTCGCGATGGTGAATGAACTGTTCGAAATTGCTGACTGCGCGCGTGACCAGAATGTTGACGTCAACATAACGGCTGACGAGGTCGATGGTGCGGCCATCGATCATCGAGACATCGACTATATCACGGACGATTTCGGAGAGCCGTTCGCTGGCCTTGGAAATATGACGGACCAGTTTGAGCGTATCTTCATCAAGCGGCGGCTCCCGTTCGGAGAGCAAAAGCTCGACATATCCCATGATGATCGTCAGGGGGGTCTTCAGTTCGTGAGAGGCCAGGCCAAGGAAAGAGTTCTTCATCTGGTTGAGCCTTTCCATTTCACTGGCGGTTCGCTCCAGGCTATGCCGGACCTCCTCTTCTTGCGTTGCGTCACGGACGATGATCTGGACCAGCCGGCGTTTATCCTTGTCGATAATTACCGAGGCTGAAGCCCGGCCAACCAAAGTACGGTTATCCATGGCACGCCAGAACCTGATTTCAGTTTCGCCCGATTGCCCGGGGACGATCGTTTGATGATGTTCAAACTGATGTTCGATGTCACGACAGTTGATCCTCTCAAGAAAAGTGAAATAGTTACTCTTCTCCATCCGGGCTTTGGTCATGCCGAAGAAACGTTCTGATGCCTTGTTGGCGATGACGATGGTATCGCCTTCATCGCAGACCAGGATCGCGTCGCTTGCATCGTCGAGCAGAGAACGATACATCTCCCGACTGCGGCCCAATTCGGAGCTGATGCTTTCCAGGTTCTCATAAGATTTCTGCAGTTCGAGATTGGTCTCTTCCACCTCCCGGTAGTTGCGGCTCAGCTCCGCATCGCGTTCACGCAATGAATTAGCCATGGCAGACAGGGTATTGCCGAGGATCGCCAGTTCCTTGGTTTTCAGTACGGGCGCCCTGGTGTCGAATTTACCCGAGGCAAGGTTTTCTGCCATATCGCACAGGCGACGGATAGGCCCAACCAGGTCATAACGAGTGAAGGCTACAATGACCATGAATACGACCAGCAAGACAGCGGCCAGGACCAGAAAGGTAGAGGCCAGGTGGTCCATAACCAGCTTTGTCAGAACAGCATTCTGGAAACCGATCCGGACCCTGCCAACGACCTTGTCATCGTAATCCAGAATCGGGGTTGCGTAATCGTACAGCCTGCCCTGCTCAGGCGATTCAAGAACGGCGATTTCAGAAGAAAGGTTGTCAATATACTTTACAGACAACATATCCGGGTAACCGACATCGTTGTGGTAGAGGAACACCCCCGAGGAGGACTCAACCAGGCAATAGGAGATCTCCGGGTCTTTCTCTACGGTCTCCTGGCAGATTTCAGAGATTCCGGGAATATCATCAAGTGGCAGGCCGAGATTTACCACGGCCTCAATCTGGGTTTTCAGTGCTTCAGCAAAAGTTTGGGCTCGCTGCAGAATTCCGTCACGATAGCTCCGTCGGAAAGTATCAACATTGAGCCCGGTGTTGATAGCAACAGTGAGGATCAGTGCCAGGAGGCTGAAGATCAGGATGCGTCTTTCCAGAGAATTTTTCATAACTGAGAGGGACAGCCCCCGGACACCCTTGATTGCGGATTACCGTGTCTTGGCAAGCAAAAATAAAAGACGTGTCAAACCTGAATTAAATACCACACACCTCACCGCAAGGGCAACATCATTGACCCGTAAAATGATTAAAAACGGTTGACCAAGATGGGGTGATTCGTTATGATTCACACGTTGAAAATATTTCTGCCTGACCGGTCATCCGTCAGGCATATTCTTTTTTTTAAAAACCACACTCTGGAGGACAAATAAATGCCTGTGAAAGTAGCCATTAACGGCTTTGGTCGCATTGGTCGGAATGTACTTCGTGCGGCGCAGAACACCCCGGAATTCGAAATTGTTGCCATTAACGACCTCACCAGCCCGCAAACTCTCGCACATCTGCTGAAATATGATTCTATCCACGGCATTTTCGCTGCGGATGTCTCTGTGGTGGATGACAGCATCCAGGTGGACGGGAAAAGGATCAAGGTCTGCAGTGAGCGTGATCCGGCTGCCTTGCCGTGGAAGGAGCTCGGTGTTGACGTTGTGATCGAATCGACCGGTTTTTTCACCAACGGTAAGGACGCTGGCAAACACATTAAGGCCGGCGCGAAAAAAGTGATTATCAGTGCCCCTGGCAAAGAGGTCGACCTGACCGTCTGCATGGGCGTCAATGACAGCGTATATGATGCAGCCCGCCACCATATTATTTCGAACGCGTCCTGCACCACCAACTGCCTGGCACCGGTCGCCAAGGTGCTCCTGGAGAACTTCGGCATCGTCAAGGGTCTGATGACCACCGTCCACGCATACACCAACGACCAGCGCATCCTCGACCTCCCGCACGACGACATGCGCCGTGCCCGCGCTGCAGCCATGTCGATGATTCCGACCACTACCGGTGCCGCCAAGGCGGTTTCACTGGTTCTGCCGGAGCTGAAAGGCAAGCTTGATGGTCTTGCCGTTCGTGTGCCAACGCCGAACGTCTCGCTGGTTGACCTGGTCGTTGTAACCGAGAAGGACACCTCTGTTGAGGAAGTCAACGCAGCCCTGAAGGCTGCTGCCAAAGGTCCCCTCAAGGGGATTCTGGAATTCTGTGAGGAACCACTGGTCTCCATCGACTTCAATGGCAATCCGGCGTCCTCATGCGTTGATGCTGCAACGACCACCGTCATAGCCGGCAACATGGTCAAGGTCATGAGCTGGTACGATAATGAATGGGGCTATTCAAACCGTATTGTCGATCTGGTTAAACTCATAGCCAAAAGTTAAAGCAACACATCAAGGGCGGGTTATTAACCTGCCCTTTTTTAGAGATTCAACAGGACAAGCTGATGTTAAAAAAACTCTCCATCCGGGACATTAACTTTCAGGGGAAGCGTGTCTTTTGCCGGGTTGACTTCAATGTGCCTCTCGACGAGAACAACCAGATCACGGACGACACCCGCGTCAAAGCCTCGATGCCGACGATCCGCCACATCGTCAGCAACGGTGGCCGTCTGATCCTGGCCTCCCATCTTGGCCGACCCAAGCATGGCCCGGAGCCGAAGTTCAGCCTGGCTCCGGTGGCACCCTGTCTCGCCCAGTATCTCGGCAAACCCGTCAAGATGGCCCCCGACTGCATCGGTCCTGATGTCAAACGCATGGTTGGCCAGATGAAGGATGGCGATGTCATCCTGCTGGAGAACGTGCGCTTTCATGCCGGCGAAACAAAAAACGACCCGGACTTTGCCAAGGCATTGGCAGAAAATGCCGACATTTATGTCAACAACGCTTTTGGCACCGCGCATCGCGCCCATGCCTCAACAGAAGGGATTACCCACTTCCTGCAACCCGCAGCTGCCGGCTTTCTCCTGGAGAAGGAGATCAAATACCTCGGCCAGGCCCTCGCCTACCCTGATCATCCCTTTGTTGCGATAATTGGTGGAGCCAAGGTCAGTGACAAGATCGCTGTGATTGACAACTTGCTGGAGAAGGTTGACACGCTGATTATCGGTGGCGGCATGGCCTACACCTTCCTTCGCGCCAAGGGCCGGCCGACCGGCCGCTCTCTGGTTGAAGAGGACCGCATCGAGCTGGCCGGGAAACTTCTGCAGAAAGCGGCTGCAAAGGGCGTCACCATGCTGCTGCCACAGGACCACGTGGTCGCTTCAGAGTTCAGCGCCAATGCCGAGCATAAAATCTGCAGTGACGCCAACTTTCCTGCCGAATGGATGGCACTGGATATCGGCCCGGCGACGATTGCAACTTACACGGGCGCATTGAAGAACGCCCGCATGGTCGTCTGGAATGGCCCGATGGGGGTCTTCGAATTCGAAGCCTTTGCTAGCGGCACAATGGCCGTTGCCAAAACCCTGGCCGACTCCAACGCTCGCTCGATTGTCGGTGGCGGCGATTCGGTCGCAGCAGTCATAAAAGCCGGCGTCGAATCGAAAATGACGCACATTTCCACAGGCGGCGGAGCTTCCCTGGAGTTTCTGGAGGGCAAAGAGCTTCCCGGTCTGGCGGCTTTGACTGACGCTTAAAGGCGGGGACCAGGGACCGGAGGCCGGGGACTGGAGATTTGAGCCAGCCCATCCCCCACTACCAGGGCCCTGCGACTTAACGATAAGGAGTTCTACATGCGCACCCCGATGATCGCGGGCAACTGGAAGTTGCATAAAACCCTTGGCGAAGCAACCGTATTGCTTAACGAACTGATCCCGGCTGTTGCCGGCAACAGCAAAGTGGAAATCGTTGTCGCGCCAGTCTATACGGCATTGAGCAAAGTTGCGGATGCCATTGTCGGCAGCAACATCAAGCTGGCGGCACAGAATTGCTATCCCGAAACCCAGGGTGCTTTTACCGGTGAGGTTTCTGCGCCCTTGCTTAAAGATGTCGGCTGCCAGTACATCATCATCGGTCATTCGGAGCGTCGTCAGCTGTTCGGCGAAACCGATGATTCCGTCAACCGCAAGGTCCACGCTATTGCAGAAACCGGGCTCGGCACCATCCTCTGTATCGGTGAAACCCTTGAAGAACGGGAAAACGACCAGATGCTCGATGTGCTGCGTCGCCAGGTCCGTTACGGCCTGCGCAACCTGAGCGCCGCACAGATGGCAAATGTCGTGATTGCCTACGAACCGGTCTGGGCGATCGGCACCGGCGTAACGGCCAGTGATGAACAGGCCCAGGAGGCGCATGCTTTCATTCGTGCCCTGGTGAGAGAGCTTTACGACCAGGAGACCGCCGACGCCACGCGCATCCTTTATGGCGGCAGCGTCAAGCCGGGCAACGTCGACGGTTTGATGACTCAACCTGACGTCGATGGGGCATTGGTTGGCGGAGCAAGTCTCCAGGCCGGGGATTTTGCCCGGATCGTTAATTTTCAACCCGGGCAACGTCGACGGATTGATGACTTAACCTGACGCCGGCGTGGCATTGATTGGCGGGGCGAGTCTCCAGACCGGGGATTTTGCCCGGATCGTTAATTTTCAACCGCAAGCATAATTCGACCTGCGCCAGACTGAAAAACTGAAATTCGGGCTTTTCTCTGCAAAATAGTTATGTTAAAGTGCCGACCTTCTGAAAAAGAAGGATACCTTAAGGGGACATCATGAACTATATACTCTTGTCAATTCACATTTTGGTTTGCCTCTCGCTGATCGGCATTGTCCTGATCCAGGGCGGTAAAGGCGCAGAAGTCGGCGCAGCATTTGGTGCCGGCGCCAGCAACACAATTTTCGGCGCTTCCGGCGGCCAGTCCTTTATTGGTAAAATGACCGCCGGGGCGGCAGTGATCTTCATGCTGACCAGCCTGGCCCTGGCGATTTTCTGGGGTCAGCCGGGGTCTACAAGCTTAATGCCTGACCAGGTCGCTCCTGCCTCCGCACCTGCCACGATGCCGACTCAGAGCATACCACCGGCAGCCCCTGCAGGAGACGCAAAATAGCGCGTCAATCCTATTGACAGCGCAGGGTCATATCAGTATAAATACAACGCTTGCCGAAGTGGTGGAATTGGTAGACACGCACGCTTGAGGGGCGTGTGTTCGAAAGGACGTGCGAGTTCGAGTCTCGCCTTCGGCACCACATACATACAGAAGGGCTGCAATCATTTGATTGCAGCCCTTTGCTTTTCGATGCTTCTAAAAACGGTTCGAGAGTATTCGTGATGGGTCAGGGTCATTCACCGTCAGACGACAATCCGCCGTACCATCAGGGCGATCGCCAGCGGTAAAAGCAGGAGGGTGGCGACCAGTAGGTAAAGGAGGCTGAGCCAGAGGTCTGCGGACCAGACGTGCAGGCTACAGCCACGCGCAAGTGCAACCAGGTGGGTCAGCGGCAGGAACTGCGCCAGGCTCTGGGCCCAGCCTGGCAGGTTCTGCAGCGGGAAGAAGGTGCCGCTAAACAGGAACATCGGCGTGATGCCGAGAAAAATCGGCAGGTTAAACATTTCGATCCCCCGCACCAGGGCGGTGCAGATCATCCCCAGTGCGGCGAACAAGAGGCCGCCGAGCAGCGCAATCGGGATCAAAAGCAGCGTGCCGGGAAACGAAAAGAAACCGCAGAGCGAGATCACGCTGGTCATCAGGGTTGCAGCGATGACCGACTTGGTGCCCGCCCAAAGCATCTCGCCCAGAATGATCTCCTCAAGGTTGAGCGGTGTGGCCAGCAGCGCATCGAAGGTTTTCTGATAATACATGCGCACAAAACTGTTATAGGTGGTCTCGAAAAAAGCGTTGTGCATAATCGCCACCGAGACCAGCGCCGGGGCGATAAAGGTCGTATAGGAGAGTTTTTCGCCGCCGTATTCCAGCTCACCGACCATCACCGCAAGGCCGACGCCGAAGGCAAGGATATAGAGTAAAGGTTCGAGCAGCGGCGGCACGAAAGAAATCTTCCAGTTCTGCCGATAGATGGAAAAATTACGTTGCCAGACCCTGATCGACCGGCCGCTTATCTGGGAGGGGTTGGGCCATTTCATTCGCGCAACTCCCGTCCGGTCAGTTTTAGGAAGAGGTCTTCCAGGCCGGCCGGGCGCAGCATGCACCCTTCGGCCCGCACCTCGCGGGTCAGCTTGAGGAAGAGTTCATCGCCGTGGTCAAGATAGACCAGCAAGCGACTGCCGAGGTCTTCGACCCGGCACTTTTCCCGAGCCAGAAAATCGCGCAGCTTCTGATCCGGATCAGCAATCTCCAGCACCGTATGCCCGACCCGTTCCTGGACCAGTGCAGCCGGCTTGCCTTCGACCAGAATTCTGCCGTGATCAACGATCACCAAGCGATCACACAAACGCTCCGCCTCTTCCATGTAATGCGTAGTGAGCAGAATCGTCAGCCCCTTTTTTTTCAGCTCGGCAAGCTTTTCCCACAACAACTGTCGGCTCTGCGGGTCGAGCCCGGTGGTCGGCTCGTCAAGGATCAGCAGTTCGGGTTGGTTGACCAGGGCCCGGGCCAGCATCAGGCGTCTCTTCAAGCCTCCGGAGAGGACTGCGATCTTATCTTTTGCGCGGTTTTTCAAGGCAAAAAAACCGAGCAGCTCATCTGCCCTGTTTTCGGCCTCCTGTCTGTGGATAGCAAAGTAGCGGGCGTACCCGACCAGGTTGTCACGCACGGTCAGGTCGGGATCAAGGGAATCTTCCTGCTGGCAGATGCCGATGCGCCGTTTGATCTCGCGAAGGTCTTTATCAATATCGAGGCCGAACACTTCCAGGTATCCGGCGTCGCGGGGCGTGTAGCCATAAAGCATGCGTATGGTCGTCGTTTTACCGGCACCGTTCGGGCCAAGCAGGCCGAAACACTCGCCCGGCTGCACGGAGAACGAGATGCCATCGACAGCTTTCAAGGAACCGTAGTTTTTACGCAGGGATGCAACCTTGAGGATGGCCATGGGGTGTCTTTCACTATGAGATGTCCGGATGTTGACGTATCCGATGATTCTACGTTGATGGGTGGGAGATGACAAGCTGGGATGTGGGTGCTGTTGCCTTTTGCCAGAAGGCTTATTTTGAATCAAGTCAGGTGTCCCCGGAATTCCAGGACCATTCTGTCATGTCCCTGCAAACGTGTTAAGCTGTAACAAATTTACTACCGGACCAGCATCCTAACAGCGAAACAAAAGGAGAAGTTATGGGCAAAGGCATGGATAGCAAGAAGTCGGATAAAAAAGCTCCGGCAAAGAGCATGAAAGAAAAAAAGGCAGACAAAAAGATTAAAAAGGCCGAGAAGAAGTAGGCAGCGACGCGGAAGAGAAACTTAAAAGTTAAGGGACACTTAATTTCTAGTGTCCCCAACTCTGGGTGCGGATTAAGTGAGCATATCTCATGCATGAAACCGCTTTGATTTCATTGGCATTGATTTTGTTTGTCGGGATCTTTTGCCAGTGGCTAGCATGGCGACTTAAGTTGCCGGCAATTATATTTCTCCTCTTCTGCGGCATTCTCGCAGGACCAATATTCAAATGGCTCGACCCAGACCAGCTGTTTGGAGATCTGTTGTTTCCTTTTGTTTCTCTCTCCGTTGCAGTGATCTTATTTGAAGGCAGTCTCACCCTAAATTTCAGAGAAATCCCTGGGCTGGAAAAAGTTATCCGCAACCTGATCACTCTCGGCGTGCTGATAAGTTGGGTCATTATCACCTGTGCGACCCATTTTTTGCTGGGCTTTTCATGGGAGATTTCTTGTCTCTTCGGTGCGATCATGGTTGTGACTGGACCCACCGTAATTATGCCAATGATCAGGACTGTGCGACCGACCGAGGGGGTCGCGAATGTTCTGCAATGGGAAGGGATACTGATAGATCCCATTGGTGCCATTCTGGCAGTTTTAACGTATGAATTCATTATTGCAGGCGGGCTTCAAGGTGGCCTAACTGCCGGGACGCTGGTTTTTGGAAAAATGGTCCTGATCGGTGTCGTATGTGGTGTCGGCGCAGGTTATTTTTTTAGTACGCTGGTAAGAAAGTACTGGGTTCCCCAGTACCTGCATAACGTCATCGCCCTGGCCTTGGTGTGTGCCATCTTCGCCATTTCAAATCTGCTGGAAGCTGAATCTGGTCTACTTTCGGTAACCGTCATGGGCCTGTGGCTGGCAAACACGCCGGCCCTAGATCTTGAGGACCTTATCGATTTCAAAGAAAGCCTCAGCGTTCTCCTGATTTCAGTACTCTTTATCCTCCTCGCCGCACGCATGGATTTACCAAGGTTTATGTCTCTCGGGTGGCCCGCCCTCGGCGTGTTCGCTGTCATTCAATTTCTGGTCAGACCCTTGAGTGTACAATTATGTGCCTTGGGCTCAAAACTGACCATGGCAGAGCGGCATCTCTTGGCGTGGATTGCTCCAAGAGGCATTGTTGCAGCCGCTATCACTGCCCTTTTTGCGATCAAGCTCGAAACGCTCGGGTACCAGAATGCGCCCCAGCTTGTCCCATTGACCTTTATGGTTATCATAGGCACGGTTGTTCTTCAGAGTGCAACAGCAAGACCAATTGCAAGGTTTCTCAAGGTCGCCGAGCCAGAACCTAAGGGATTCCTGATTATCGGAGCCAACCTGGTGGCCAGAAAGATTGCTAAAGCGCTCAATGAAGAGGGCTTCCGAGTTTTACTTACGGACCAGAACTGGTCCTCGGTAAGCACGGCAAAGATGCTTGGTCTGAATGCTTATTGGGGAAATCCGGTGTCGGAGCATGCTGAACGCCATCTCGACCTGCTTGGGATTGGTCATCTCTTGGGCATCTCTCCGCATATCGAACTGAACGCTTTGGCTGCCCACTACTTCCGGCTTGAATTCGAACCACAGCACATCTACACGATTCGCAACGACCAAGCGGAAAACGGTAAAACCATAGAAAAAAACGAGTTCAAATTTGGCGGACGATATCTCTTCAACACTTCGATCACTTATCAGGATTTAGAAAAGTTATTGGACCAAGGCAGCGTAATTAAAAAAACCCTGTTGACAGATGAATTCTCGTTTGAAGATTACACCCAGAAACATCGGAATCGGCGACTACCGCTCTTTGCAATGGATGAAAACGACTCGATATACGTTTTCACTCCTGACGAAGAATTAAAACCAAGAGAGGGCTGGAGTATCCTGGCACTGGTTCAGGCCGATGAATAACGATTTATAGAAAATCGCGCAGTCTCACTTTCGATCATAGTGAGCCAAGGGCTACAATCGAAAGATTGCAGCTCTGTTCTTTTAAAGATATAAACAGTGGAGTAGAGTTACGTGATCCCTTTTCCAGGAACCCGGAATGAAAGACCTCTTTTTTACTACAGACCTTTTGACAGTGTTCCGGCACGACAAGTATTACGGCGTTCCGAACAACCTATCGGTAGTGTTGCGTAAATTTGGTTTACCATCCAACGAACGAATCGAAAACATCGAACAACTGTTTCACTCGTTGGTCGTTCATATCATGGACCAAGCAGGCGAAACAGAGCCGTTCCTCGCCGGGACATTCATTTACCCCGAGGCTGTTATTAAACTGCTGAAAGAACAAGGCCTGCCGATCCCTGTCGCACTGCAGCCTGCGAACACGACAAAAAGCCACAGCAAAGAACCGATCGATCATGCCCAGTTCGAGCAATACTTCGATATTGTTTGCCGCAACTGCGGGACGGTCACTGACCCTCTCGCCACATCCTACCGCACCCCAATCGGGCGATTAATCTTCAGAACCTTCCTGGAGACCCGGATCAACCTGAACATAAACACCACCGCCAGGTATGTACTCGAGCACCTCAAAGATTTTGATACCGAGAAGATCGTCACTGCTATCAACGAAGACTCGGTGACCTGGTTAACCGAAGACTCAAGAGAGAAATTAACATCGGTTGAAACGATTGCGAAACTCGTCTTAAATTTCAATCGCGAGCTTAAAACCCTCCTGTGATCGCAAGAGCAGATAAATCATTAGAAGCAGGAACAATCAATAAGCTCGGTTGAGCGTCATTTACGCTGATCTGCCCAATCAGATAAACTGCCATCAATCACACCTGACATTTGGACTGCATTCCCCCTACCGACGCTAGTTTCCGAATCCTGAACGACTCCCCTGCCGGACGATGCTGGGAACTGACAAGTTCTCAACCCGCTGCGGCCACTTGATTCATATGCTCATCCAGGTCAAGTTCGCAAACGTATATTCTTTCGGCATGGAGATACTCCCTTTCCGGGGCATTGGCCATTCACTTTTTTATGTGTCTGAGAGAGCGACGATGCGGACATCGACGATCAGTTTGGGGGGCGATCCGGATGGACCGATAAAGCTCCCGGCCACTGGGGGGACGGCCTCAGGATGACGGGATACGGCTACGGGAATATGCCGACGCCCCGCGACCTCGCCGTTGGTCGGGTCGAACCCTTTCCAACCGGCACCCGGGAGATACACCTCGGCCCAGGCGTGGGTCGTCGCAGACCAATGCTCTGTAGCGGGTGCGTGGGCATAGCCACTGATGAAGCGACTCGCCAGGCCCAGGTAGCGACAGGTCTCGACAAACAGGGTGGCAAAGTCGCGGCAGGACCCCTGCCCCCAGGCCAGCGTCTGTCCCGGTGTTTGTACTCCAGGCTCTTCACGGGCAAAGTAAGTAAAGCGACCGGCGATGGCTCTGTTTATCTGATCGAGCAGTGCATAAGTCTGCATGACCGGTTGCCTCAGGCCCAGCAGATCCAGCCATTGACGGATGGCATCCTCGTCACCGGGATAGACCGGTTGCAAAAAGGGGGTCAGATCCACTCTGTCCATCGGCACATAGTGGAAGGGATAGTTAACGGCGTAGTCTTCAAAGAGAAAATCAAAAGGGTTTTCCACGTAGTGCTGAATGACCACTTCACTGGTAATGGAAAGGAACTGGGTTGGCTCCTGGAAATCGACCACCGCCGCGGCATTATCCTGCGCATCGAGATGCCACTTCACCCTGTGGGCAGCGGGGGAGATCGTCAATGAGGAAGATTCAATGTGTAACTCAGGACCCTCTCGGGGACGAAGCAGCAGGCGATGCGGCAGGAGGGTGACCGAGCTGAAAAACTGGTATTCTGTGAGGTGTGTTATTTTCAAGCGACGCATGTCAAAGTGTCTCCTGGCCTTGCTCTGTGTCGGCAGAAAGAGAGCCCATTGCTATCTGCCGGCCATTCTTTATTCCGCCGTGCTGTGGGCACATGACGGTTTCACCCTCATGAAATGTAGCGTTTACATATGTTGCGGAAATGGTAGCCATAAATCGCCGGGGTGACTATCGCGGTGGGGAGGACGTTCCGGGCGAGTTCAGGGCGTACTCGGAACTCCCGAAAGTATCCGGAAATTCAGGATAGATCAGAAGAACATTCACTTGCTTAAGTCCATCTTACCCTAACAATATCAGAAATACCGGAGGACTCAATTGAGTGCTCGCTAGAAGCGAAACACTGCCTTGGATCTTCGAGGGCTGAATGGTGTCATGTCCTGAAGGCAGACGGTTGCTTTTTCGGTTTTATATGGTGATGATTGATCTGCTGGCAAATCTCTGAAAATGGCACAAAATAAGGCGTGACCCTAATTAGAATCACGCCTTTAGTCTTTATGGCTCCCCAACAGAGTCAAAACTGGGCAATGAGAGGATTTTCTGGATTTGATGACCTATAAGTCCTTAGTACTTGTGAGAACCCCCTGTGTCAGCATAGTTGTCACCTGTAACTGAACTCAAAAAGATTGGGGGGGGGGGGGACTGTTCATCACTTACTAGATTGACGATTTAATTTTAATGCCACCTAAATACATCATGTCTGCACCTAAAGAAAACAAAAGGCCTGAAACCTATAATGATTTCAGACCTATATTCAGCTATGGTGCCGAAGGGGAGACTCGAACTCCCACGCCCATACGAGCACTAGACCCTGAACCTAGCGTGTCTACCAATTCCACCACTTCGGCAATCAAGCGAGGGCAATTTATAGCAAAAGGGAAATACCAATGCAATAAAAAAATCGGGGGCTTGGCACTGGGGGTTGGGGGCTGGCAAAACCGGACAAAAGCAGCAGTGACGTTATTCAGACAGCCTTGCAGGCGCAACCATCACCGTGCGGTAGGAGTCGACCGTTACAAGGCCTGGTCTGGCACCTTTTGGTTTCTTTACGTCCCTGCCCTTAGCAACGATCACCTCGACCTTGCCGGCGTCCCTGCCCCTGGAGTAGCCGGCAGCAAATGACGCGGCAAACAGCAGGTCCTCTTCGGCGACCCGGTCGGCGCTGTCTCCACACTTGAGGACCAGGTGGGAACCAGGCATGCCCTGGGCGTGAAACCAGAGGTCCTGTGCTGCGGTCATGTTCCGGCTGATATAGTCATTGGTCTTGCTGTTCTTGCCCCAGTAAAGCTGCCAGCCCCCGGGTGTAACGTTTTGGTACAACTGGTCCTCGGGTCTTACCGCCTGTCGCCTGCCGAGCTGCCCCTTGGTCTGCTTCAACAAACCGGCCGTTTCGAGTTCAAGCTGGACCTGGTAGAGATCATCACCGGTCGTGGCTTCTTCCAGGGAGAGTTCGACCTGGTCGAGCCACTCCATTTCCTCGCTGGTTTCCTGCAAGCGCCGTTCATGATGATCAGAAGAACGCTTGGCTTTGCGATAGAGCTTGAAATAGCGCTCGGCATTCTCCTGTGGATTTGACTTATCGTCGAGTTCAATCGTCACCGGGACTGCCGGAGACCGGTAGTAGTCTTCCACAACAACCTTGGTATCACCGCGTTTGAAACGATGTAGATTGGCAAGCAGCAGGTCACCGATGATGCGAAACCGCTCCGGATCGGCCTGCCGCTCGCTTTCGGCAGCTATATGTTCCAGTCTCTTGTTGAGTCGCCTGCGTTGTTTGTCGATCACCCCGGCCATTCGTGCGGAAAGATCTTTGACAGACTCTTTGCCTTCATCTGCCAGGGCCGCCTCGACCATGGCCGAGAGATCGGCAAATTCTTCCACAGCGTAATCGTGCTCGCCAAGCGACAATGGTAAAAATCCGTAATGATCACCCCACGTGACCCGCAGTGCGGCAAAGTTTCCCGATTGAAAAACATCCCTGATGCGCGTGAGAATTGCATCAAAGCTCTGCCCTGACTGCCTTGCCCTGGAGATTGTGTCTGCCAGGGCTGGCGATAACGGGGCTATGTTTGCGCGGCTCAAATCACCCTGCTCTTCAGCTGTCTGCAAAACGGTGACAAGATCCTGGGGGTCACCGAACAGCGACAACCGCTGTTTCTGCTTCGGTAGCACATACAGCTCACCAGGCAGAAGTTTGCGCCGGCCTTCTTCCCTGAAGAGCAAATCGACGATACGACCGGCATCGTCAACCAGGATCAGGTTGCCCCGGGCACCGAATGCCTCGAAGACCAGATCGTAAGGCTCTTTACCTGGCCCAGTAAAATGCAGGTGGACGATACGATCGAATGGCTCAGACCGGACATCTGTCAATCTTCGCAGTCGAGCGCGCAGAAGTTGACAGAATCTGGGTGGCCTGGCCGGTGCAGGATGGATTTCTCGAGTCTCAAAGAAGGCTCCCCCACCGTCAGCTTTCAGCAGCAGCTGGAGCTTTTCCTGGCCAGTCCAGAATTTCAGGACCAGGGTCCCGGCCGTGGCCTGCACAACCTTGTCGAGCCGGCTGCCGGCCAGTTTACGGTCAAGCTCCACCGCCATCGCTTGAAAAATTACACTGTCCATGGGCAGAGATTAGAGCAAGTCCTTGCAGGACTGCAAGATATCTCTCCATCTGTGCTCTGAATAAATGACAGGAATTGTTTCTTCCCGCCGTTTGGCTTATGTCATATAGCTGATATGATTTGACTCAGTTTCTCGTGTACCAGACAATTTAACGGCTTAATACCGTAGAATGCTTGCCTTTTCTTCTTGACTTAAACGATAAATTTGGCATGATTAAAAACCAATTTTTTTGAAGAAATGACTTAAGGAGACCAAACATGTCAGACCAACCCGACTATCGCCTTGGCACCAAGGTACTGCATGCCGGACACACACCGGATTCCGATACCAACTCACGCGCCGTGCCGATTTACCAGACCAGTTCTTACGTGTTCAATTCCAGCGAACATGCGGCCAACCTCTTTGCTCTCGCCGAGATGGGCAATATTTACACCCGCATCATGAATCCGACCACGGATGTGCTCGAGCAGCGTTTAGCCGCAATGGATGGTGGGGTTGGTGCCCTGGTCGTTGCATCGGGGACTGCGGCAATCAACCTGGCGATCCTCAACCTGGCCAAAGCCGGCGACAATATCGTTTCGACCCAGTATCTCTATGGCGGGTCTTACAACATGTTCAACTACACCCTGAAGCGCATGGGCATAACAGTCAAATTTGTCGACAGCAGCAACCCGGCAAATTTTGCCCAGGCGATTGACGAAAACACCAAGGCGATTTTCAGCGAATCAATCGGCAACCCCAAGAACAATGTCGATGATTTCGAGATGATTGCACGTATCGCTCACGACAATGGCCTGCCCTTCATTGTTGACAACACGGTGACGACACCGTTCCTGTTCAAACCTTTTGAGCACGGCGCTGACATCATCTGCTACTCGCTGACCAAGTTCATCGGTGGCCACGGTACCAGCATCGGTGGCGCCGTCGTCGACAGCGGCAAGTTTGACTGGTCGAGTGGACGCTTTGCTGAATTCACAACTCCCGACCCAAGTTATCACGGCCTGATCTACCACGAAGCGCTCGGGCCTTTGGCCTACATTCTTAAAATGCGGCTCACCCTGCTACGTGATATGGGGCCTTGCATTTCGCCATTCAACGCGTTTCAGATCCTGCAGGGACTTGAGACATTGCATGTGCGTATGCCAAGGCATTGCGAGAATGCCATCAAAGTCGCCCAGTTCCTTGAAGGACACCCTTCGGTCGCATGGGTCAACTATCCCGGACTTGAGAGCCATCCTGATCATGAGCGCGCCAAACGTTACCTGCCTGCTGGACAAGGAGCAATCCTTGGTTTCGGCATCAAAGGCGGCAGGGAAGCCGGTGCCAGGTTCATCGATTCGGTTAAACTCTGCAGCCACCTGGCTAACATTGGCGATGCCAAGACCCTGGTTATTCACCCGGGCAGCACCACGCACCAACAGCTTTCTGAAGCAGAACAGGTAGCGGCCGGCGTCAGCCCAGATTACATCCGTGTCTCGGTTGGTATCGAAGATGTTCAGGATATTATTGAAGATCTTGACCAGGCACTCAAAGCGAGCAAGTAGAAGAAAGTGGGCCGAAAGCCCCGCTCAAGGGCAATAGATGGTTAATCTGTTGCCCTTTTTCATTGGGTCTTATAATTCAAAGACAAAATTAAAACCCGGGGGTTGCGCCCCCCGACTGCGCCTTACTCTTTTGCATACTTTTGTTGCCGGACAAAAGTATGGCGTCTGGCGGGACGCGACCCGCCGGTTCTGTCTTTCAAAAAAAAGCACAAAGACAACAGATTAACTCTCTTCACCCTGGTTACCCAGCTTTCTATATTCTTTTGCCTGCCAAACAGCGACATGATATCCTGCCGCAAATTTCACAGAGAGTATCTGCATCATGCGTTATTGGCTCGAATACATCCCTTTTCTTACAATCGCAACGATCATACGCCTTTTGCCTCGCAACGCCGCTCTGGCCCTTGGCCGTCAACTGGGAGCCGTAGGACGACACCTGCAGCCGAGGCGGGCCAAAATAGCTGACGACAACTTGCGCCATGCGTTCCCGGAAATGCCCCGGATAGAGAGAGAAGAGCTCGTGAAACGGGTTTTCCGTGATCTGGGCACGGGCTTCATTGAAATGCTTCGTCTCGACAAGTTTAAAGGTAAGGATGATCTGGAAAAATTCTTTACCATTGAAGGGATTGAACACGTCCATGAAGCGCTGGCTTTGGGCCGAGGATGTATTCTCCTCACCGGTCATCTTGGTTTCTGGGAGGCCGGCAACTACGTCTTCCCGGTACTCGGCATTCCTACCGGAATTGTTGCAAAACCGATGAAAAACCCCCTGGTGGATGCATATTTCCGGCGCATGCGTGAAGCATATGGCGGCTACATTATCGACACCCACAAAGGTGCAAGAAGAATCTTCAAAGCCCTGCAGAACAATCACGCGGTCGGCATTCTGATGGATCAGCACATGCCACGCAGCCAGGCGGTCCGCGTCCCTTTCTTCGGCCGACCGGCCTACACAACACCGATCATCGCCCAGCTTGCCATGAAGAATCAGGTTCCGATCGTAGCGGCCTTTGCCTACCGCAATCCTGACAATACATACCGCGCCAAGGTGTCACCGATGTTTTTCCTGGAGAAAGATCTTTCGGACGCAGGAATAGTCGCCAACACGGCACTCATGACTAAGGTAATTGAAGATGGTATCAGGGAGGATGTCAGTCAATGGTTCTGGGTCCACCGCCGTTGGAAACACATGAAAAAAGATGCCGAATAATCTACCGCCTTTCCATATCGTACTGATCGAACCGGAAATCCCGCCGAACACGGGAAACATCGCCCGTCTGTGCGGTGCCACCAACAGCGTGCTGCACCTGGTCGGAAAACTTGGTTTTTCGATCGACGACAAGCACCTCAAACGGGCGGGGCTGGATTACTGGGAAGCCGTTGATGTCCGCAGATGGGAATCTTTTGCCGAACTGCAGGCGGCGGCCCCTGGGGGCCGGTTCTGGTATACCTCGAAGAAAGCAGCGAAGACTTACCTTGAGGCAGATTATGCTCCTGGTGACTATCTGGTCTTCGGCAAGGAAACGCTCGGTCTTTCCGAGGAACTTCTCAAGGAAAACAGTAACCGCGCAATCCGCATCCCCATCCGAAACCCGATTGTCCGCAGCCTGAATCTGGCAACCGCGGCAGGGGTTATCCTCTATGAAGCAATGAGACAAACCGGGCAACTCGGTTAACAAATCTTCTCAACAAAAAAGGCGCCCCAATAGGACGCCTCAGGCGGCTGAAAAAGTTCAACCAGACTTCATGATTAGAGAGGGCAACAGATGGTTAAACTGTTGCCCTTTTTCATTGTACTCTGGAATTTAAAGACAAAACCGACACCGTCGGGGTTGCCCGACAGCAACTTCATTTTCTTTGTAGCGACAAAGAAAACGAAGCAAAAGAAAGCCTTCGCGCTGCGCTAGGGCATGTCTTGCCGTTCGTCAAAGCGCAACCAGTCAACGACGGAGCTTCTTATCGACCCGTTACAGGGGGCTTCCCCTGTCAGGTGACGAGGCTCTTGAGAGCCTCTGACTTCTGTGGAGATCCTTCACGGTAGAGTGCTCATCAGGCCTTTCCCCTGTAGGTCACACTGCATGGAAGGCCCCCTGTAACGGGCCGGCTTATTAAGCACCGTCGTTACTGGATTCCTCTGAAAACTGGCAAAAGAGATGCCCTCCGCAAGGAGTAGGCATTTTTGCATACTTTTGTTGCCGGACAAAAAGTGAAGTGGCGTCGGGCGGGACCCGACCCGCCGGTTTTGTCTTTCAGGAACCAAGTCCAAGGACAACAGATGAACCCTCTGTTGTCCTAAATTTCATAGAAACTCCACCTGCCAGACAAAAAAAACAAACCCCGCATCAGTGCGGGGTTTGTCAAAATCTAAGGTGCCCCAATAGGAGCCTGGCGCCTTTTTTCCATTCTGGAGCTGAGCCTACTCCAATTGGTTCTCAATCCGGATCAACAGGGTTTCCTTCTGAATCACATCCAGCTTATCAATTTCGTCTAGCGCAGCCGCAACATTGCTTTCTGTTGCCTCGTGAGTCACGAAAACAATCGGCACGGCCCCTACTTCGTGCCGATGAGGCTGGACCATCGATTCGATACTGATGTCGTACTTACCCAAAATCCCGGAGATCTGCGACAGGACACCGGGCTGATCTTTGACCATACACCTCATGTAGTAGGATGAAATGATCTCTTCCATCGACTTGATCTTGTAAGAGGCAAGTTTTGACTGTGGGCAGCCAAGGGGCGTCGTTCTCGTGCCGGTTTCGACGAGCAGCTCCCTGGCTATCGACAGCACGTCACCCATAACGGCGCTCGCCGTGGCATCCATTCCCGCGCCATACCCTGAGAACATAACAGGGCCGGAGAAGTCACCGACCAGGCGAACACTGTTAAAGACGCCGCTGATCGCCGCCAGAGGATAATCTTCGGGGATCATGGTCGGATGTACGCGGGCCTCGACCTCATCGCCGATACGCTTGCCAATCGCCAGGAGCTTGAGTTTGTAGCCAAAGTCGCGCGCATATTCAATATCCAGGGCCGTGACTTTGCTGATTCCCTCTGTGTAAACCTTGTTGAAATCGACTTTCGTGCCAAAGCAAAGGCTGATCAACAAGGCCAGTTTATGGGCCGTATCGACCCCCTCAACATCAAACGTGGGATCTGCTTCAGCGTACCCCTGCTGCTGGGCATCGGCAAGCACATCGGCAAAACTGTCACCGGCGTCTTCCATCCGGGTCAGGATATAGTTGCATGTACCGTTCAGAATGCCATAGATAGCAGAGAAGTTATTGGCACCGAGGTTTTCCTTGATCGCTGAAATCACCGGTATCCCTCCGCCCACAGCGGCTTCAAACATGACCGCTACGCCGGCTTTTTCCGCAGCCTGGAAGATCTCGTCACCATGCAGGGCCAACAGGGCCTTGTTCGCGGTTACGATATGTTTACCATTGCGAATCGCCTCCAGAACAAAGGTCCGTGCCGGTTCATAACCACCGATCAACTCGATAACGATCTGGACTTCGGGGTCACTGAGCATGGCTTTGGCGTCATTCGTCAACAATCCGGCCGGCAATTTTACACCGCGATCTGTGATCGTATCGAGATCAGCGATGCGTACCAGATCGATGCCAACACCAAGACGACTGGACAGAACCTCCTGGTTCTGTTGGATAATCTTCACAACACCGGTTCCGATTGTGCCGAAGCCCATCAATCCGACTTTTATGTTCTGCATGGGACCAACCTTTTCTATGCTAGTGTTTCACAGGTTTAAGGGTTAAACCGCCACATCAGTGGAACAGGTATAGCGACAAGATTGAATGCCTTCTCCAACAGTTTCGAGCGCATCCTTAATCTGCTGGTGAAGTTTTTTCACATCAACCTCAGCATGCGGGGAAAATGCCAGGGACAGATCAATGAAGCCGGCTTTCCGGGCAATCTTCAGCATGTGACGCACCAGGGCAGCATGAGTCTCCTCGCAGAGGCCCTGCCATTTGCCACCACCAACGAACAGGACCCAGTCAGCCCTGACTTTGCCGTTCCCCTGCAACAGCACATGCTCACCGGCACGGCCGCGTATTTTGCCGTCAAGAATCATCCTGGTCAACTGGCCATCCAGCCGCCAGTCAAGGACCGCGGCAGGGCCGTCCAGCGGTTTCTGATCAACAAAATAGAGAGCAACAACAGATCTACCGGTCAGGTGATCAGCGGGTTGTTTGACAAATTCAGGTTGAGTCATGGTGTTGAGGGACGATGCTGTTGCGCGATGTGATCAAGGACGCCGTTAATAAATGAAGGCGTTTCCTCTGTGCCAAAGCGTTTGCCAAGTTCTATTGCTTCATTGAGTACGACGTTATGGGGGACATCCGAAGAATAAATCAGTTCGAATGTCGCTAATCTGAGGATCGCAAGATCAACCCGCGCCATACGGTCCAACGCCCAATTGGTCGAATAGGAATTAAGTTCCTGGTCTATCTTTTCCAGGTTTTCGGCGACACCGCAAACCAGCAACTCGGCAAAGTGCCTGACTTCAGGCCTCTGAGAGTCCGGTGCATCCTCTACAGCCTCGCCCAGGACATCATTGCGAAACTGGAAGTTCTGCCAAAAAACCTTGAGAACGTCTTCAAGCGAACCACCCTCGTGGTCCGCCAGACTATATAGGACTTTCAGGGCCATTTCGCGGCCCTGTCGCCTGATTCCTCGTGCCATTATGTTATCAGAGCGCCTTGTAGAGGTTGGCCATTTCAATAGCGGCCACTGCGGCATCAAAGCCCTTGTTTCCGGCCTTGCTGCCGGCGCGTTCGATCGCCTGTTCAATCGTATCGGTCGTCAACACACCAAAAGTGACCGGGATGCCTGAATCGATGGAAACGCTGGCAACCCCTTTGGAGACTTCCGCACTGACATATTCGAAGTGCGGAGTCGCACCACGGATCACCGCTCCGAGGCAGACAATAGCGTCATAACGTCCGGATTCAGCCATCTGCTTTGCCGTCGGCGGTATTTCAAAGGCCCCGGGTACACGCACGACGCTGATATTGTCTTTCTCGCCACCGTGTCGCAGCAACGCATCGATCGCCCCTTCAACAAGCCGGTCGCTGACAAAACTGTTGAAACGACTGACCAGCAAGCCAAACCGCAACCCTTTGGCATCCAATTTTCCTTCGATAATTTTGGGCATATCAATCTCCCGGGACAAGGTCCGAAACAGCCGTTTCGGAGTTATAAATTTTCCAATAGATGGCCAAGTTTTTGCTGCTTGGTCTTGAGATATTTCAAGTTGCTCTTGGTGGCCTCGATCTCGATCGGAACCCGCTCAACAATTTCCAGGCCATACCCTTCAAGGCCAATGATTTTACGCGGATTATTGGTCAATAAACGGATCTTTCTGACCCCCAGTTCGCTGAGGATCTGCGCACCGATACCGTAATCACGCAGGTCAGCCTGAAAACCCAGAGCCTCATTGGCTTCGACAGTGTCACATCCTTTGTCCTGGAGGCTGTAAGCCTTGAGCTTATTAACCAGGCCAATACCGCGGCCCTCCTGGCGCATGTAGAGGACGACGCCTCTACCTTCTTCTTCGATAATACGCATCGAGGCATGCAATTGATCGCCACAATCACAGCGCTCCGAACCGAACACATCACCGGTCAGACACTCGGAGTGGACTCTCACCAGGATCGGCTCATCCGGCTTGATGTCACCCTTGTACAGGGCGAGATGCTGTGAGCTGTCAACTTCATTGTCATAAACCACTGCATTGAATTCCCCCCCCGCCCTGGTCGGCAGACGGGTTTCCGCAGCGCGTGTGATCAACAACTCCTTGCGCATGCGGTAAGCAACCATATCGGCGATTGTGACGATTTTCAACTGGTGCTTTATTGCAAACTCGCGCAGTTCGGGCATACGTGCCATGGTACCGTCATCATTCATGATTTCGCAGATGACGCCGGCAGGCTTCAAGCCGGCCATGCGGGCCAGGTCAACCGAACCTTCGGTCTGTCCTGCGCGCACCATGACTCCGCCTTTTTTGGCTCGCAGCGGAAAAACATGTCCAGGGCGAGCCAGATCGTTGGCTGTGGTCTGATCAGCTATGGCGACCTGGATGGTGCGGGCCCGGTCTGCAGCAGAGATTCCGGTCGTCACCCCGCGACGGGCCTCGATCGAAATGGTAAAGGCGGTGCCAAAGGATGATGAATTCTCCTGGACCATCAGTGGCAGGCCAAGGTGATCAGCGCGAGCTTCGGTCAAGGAAAGGCAGATCAGGCCGCGACCTTCCTTGGCCATGAAATTGATCGCCTCTGGAGTGACCATTTCGGCAGCCATGCAGAGGTCGCCTTCGTTCTCCCGGTCTTCGTCATCGACCAGGATAACCATCTTCCCTTGACGGATATCTTCAAGGGCTTCTTTTACACGCGCTAAAGGCATAAAACTTCCTAATTTCTATAGTTTCACAAGACTTTAAAATATCTCACAAAAAACCATGCTTGGCAAGGGTCTCCATCGTTACGCCCTGTGGCTCGCCAGGGCCGCCATGCTGTAGAAAACGGGCAACATACTTGCCGATCAGGTCGGTCTCGATATTGACTTCATCACCGACTTTACGCTCCTGCAAAGTGGTCATGGCAAAGGTGTGGGGAATAACCGCGAGCGAAAAGGAATCGCCCTTTACTTGATTGACTGTCAGGCTGATCCCGTCAACGGCGACGCTGCCCTTGTCGACCAGCTGACGGCACAAGGCTGCATCACCCTGGAACCTGAAGCGCCAGGCATTGCCGTCCTGATGACGCTCTACAATCCGTGCCAGCCCATCAACATGACCCGTGACCAGGTGCCCACCGAGACGGTCGGAAAGCCGCAGAGCGCGCTCCAGATTGACGCGTGATCCCGCAGAAAGTCGTCCCAATGTTGTACAGTCGAGTGTCTCCGGAGAGACATCAGCAGAAAAAGCCCCTTCTGCGAACCGGGTTACGGTCAGGCAGACACCATTGATCGCAATGCTTTCGCCTAGAACAAGCTCCGCCATCGGTAAAGCCGTACCAACCGACAGCACGGCCTGGTCAGTTCCGGTACGAATGTCACGTAAAGTGCCGAGGTCCTCAATCAGGCCGGTGAACATATTGCACCTCCCCTTCCACAAGAATGTCGCAATCAACCTGCCGGGTCTGAAGTTGCTCTAACCTATAAGCATTGCTGATCGTGTCGACCCCATCACCGGCAAAAAGACCTCTACCATCGCCTCCGACCAGTTTCGGCGCAACGAAAACCATCATCCGGTCAACAAGCTCAGCTTTCAGCATCGCCGCCGCCAGCTGGCTGCCCCCTTCAAGGAGGAGATACTGAAGATCCCGCCTGCCGAGTTCAGCCATGGCCTCTCGCAAATCCAGGCCTTTGGCATGGCGCTTGACTTGTATCACCTCAACTCCGGCAGCCAGGAATGGTTGGAGTTTCTCAGGACCATGTTCAGAAGCAGTGATCAGGAGAGATCCGGCCTCTGATAATTGGCTGTACACATTTGCCTGCGGCGATGTTGAGAGCGAACCATCCAGGACAATTCGCACCGGGTCGCGGCCTGGCACATTCAACCTGGTTGTCAGTTTCGGATCGTCCGTTTTCACGGTTCCAGAACCGGCTATGATGCCGTCGACCTGGTTACGAAGCAGGTGGACCAGCTCCCGGCTTTTTTCACATGATATCCATTTGGAGTCACCGCCGGTCGTAGCCGTCTGACCATCCAGAGTCATGGCAGCCTTGTAGACAACGTACGGCAAGCCGGTCCTTAAAATTTTGCTAAAAGGCGCAATCAGGTTTCGGCATTCCGATTCGTTGAGCCCTTCAGTGATCTGGATCCCGGCATTCTGCAAGCGGATGATCCCTTTGCCGGCAACCTGTGGGTTGGGGTCAACGGCTCCAACATGGACCCTGGCGACACCTGCTGCGATGATCGCCTCCGTACATGGGCCGGTCCGTCCGGTGTGGCAGCAGGGCTCGAGAGTGACATAGAGGTCAGCTCCCCGGGCAAGGGCTCCTGCCTCCCGTAACGCAAATATCTCGGCATGCGGTTCCCCTGCTGCAGGATGGAACCCTTCACCGACAACCTTGCCATCGCGCACGAGTACGGCACCAACTGGAGGATTGGGCGCTGTTCTACCCAGCCCCATGCGGGCTAGGGCTACGGCTTTCTGCATGAATTGATCAGACTGGATTGTCATGACGGCTCGCTGTGCACCACCGAGCAGCGGAGAGGTGCTACGCTTCAGCACCCTTGGCCAGGATGTCCTTGAGTTCGGACATGAATTCGTTGATATCGCGAAATTGCCGGTAGACGGAGGCGAATCGCACATATGCAACTTCGTCGATCGATTGCAGTGCGCCCATGACCGCTTCACCGATACGGCTGGCAGCGATCTCCTTCTCACCACTTTCCTGCAGGGTAAGCTCCAGCTGGTCGACAACCTTCTCGATGGTAGAGATAGAGACCGGACGCTTTTCGCATGCGCGCTGAATTCCGGAAATTATTTTCTGCCGGTCAAAGGCTTCCCGTCGACCATCTTTCTTGATCACCAGAGGCAGAGTCTCTTCGACCCGCTCATAGGTCGTGAAACGTCGCTCGCAATCGATACATTCACGACGCCTGCGAATGTTATTGCCTTCCTTGCCGAGACGGGAGTCAACAACGCGTGTATCATCATGACTGCAAAACGGACATTTCATAATCAGTCTCCTGGTATTTTGCCAACAACTTCGGCAAAAAGGCGGGCCTCAATGCCAGCCTCTTCGAGCATCTCCATGGACAGGTTGTCAGAGTATCCCTCGAGGTAAATAACTTTGCGGATGCCGGCGTTAATCAGCATCTTTGTACAGATGATGCATGGCGAATTTGTGCAATACAGAGTCGAGTCCGAAATATTCACACCATGCCTGGCCGCCTGAATTATCGCATTCTGTTCGGCATGCAGGCCACGACACAGTTCGTGCCGCTCTCCGGAGGGAACATTCAATTGCTCACGCAGACACCCGGTCACATCACAGTGCGTAATCCCCGACGGCGTACCATTGTAGCCGGTGGCGAGGATGTTCTTCTGTTTCACCATCACCGCACCAACCTGGCGACGCATACAGGTCGAACGTTTCGCCACCAGGCTGGTAATGTCCATGAAATATTCGTCCCAGGACGGTCTTTCCATTAAACAAGCCTGTGGGCGTAAAGCGGGAACTGCTTGCAGAGCTCGCGGATTTCTCCGCGAATTCTAGCCAGCACGGTTTCATTCTCAATGTTTTGCAGGGCTTCATCAATCCATGCCCCGATCTGCCGCATTTCATTTTCCTTCAAGCCGCGGGTCGTGCTGGCCGGCGTACCGATGCGAATCCCGCTGGTAACAAATGGTGAGCGCGTATCAAAAGGCACGGCATTCTTGTTAACGGTAATCCCTGCCTTTTCGAGCGTTTCCTCGGCAACCTTGCCAGTCAGGTCACTGCCGCCGAAATCAACCAGCATCAGGTGATTGTCAGTCCCTCCCGAAACCAGGTTGTAGCCACGTGAAGCCAGTTCTGCAGCAAGGGCCTGGGCATTTTTGACGACCTGCCCGGCATAGTCCTTGAACTCTGGTGTCAGGGCTTCCTTGAAGGCCACGGCTTTGGCCGCGATTACATGCATCAGCGGCCCACCCTGAATTCCAGGGAAGATATTGCTGTTCAGCTTCTTGGCAAATTCTTCCTGACAGAGGATCATGCCGCCGCGAGGACCCCGCAGGGTTTTATGCGTCGTGGTCGTCACGTATTCCGCATGGGGGACCGGTGTGGGATGGACACCCGCAGCAACCAGGCCAGCGATATGTGCCATATCAACCATCACCGGCGCACCGACCATGTCGGCAATCCGGCGAAAAGCTTCAAAATCGATAGTCCGCGGATAAGCGCTGGCCCCGACCACGATCAGCTTGGGTTGATGTTGTTTGGCTAACGACTCCACTTCGTCGTAATCGATCATGCCGGTATCCCTGCGAATCCCGTATGGAACAATATTGAACAATTTACCGGAGAAGTTGACCGGAGAGCCATGGGTGAGATGGCCGCCATGGGCCAGGTTCATACCCAGGACCGTATCGCCTGGCTGGCAGGCGGCGAAATAAACCGCCATATTGGCCTGGGAGCCGGAATGAGCCTGAACATTGACATGTTCGGCACCAAACAGTTGCTTGGCACGATCGATCGCCAACTGTTCGGCGACATCAACAAATTCGCAACCGCCATAATATCTTTTGGCAGGATAGCCTTCTGCGTACTTGTTGGTCAGAACGGAACCTTGTGCAGCGAGGACTTCCTCACTGACGAAGTTTTCCGAAGCAATGAACTCCAGACTGTATTCCTGGCGCTCCGTCTCCTGACGGATTACTGCAGTGATTTCAGGGTCAAATTGAGCGAGCTTGTCGTACATTGGGACACAAACCTCCAGATTATTTATCGAGAACCTTGCTTAAAATAAAAACGGGCAGGCACTGGGCCTGCCCGAACACACAAACTATAATTTGCCGGCGCGGAGGTCTTCTTCCAGCCGGGAGATCTTGTCGAGTCGCCGCTGATGACGACCGGCCTCGTAGGATGAATCAAGCCACACGTTCACCATTTTTACAGCCAGGTCTTCGTTAAGGACCCTGCCACCCAAAACCAGAACGTTGGCATTGTTATGCTCCTTGGCCATCTGGGCCATAAACTCATCAGTAGCAAGTGCGGCACGCACTCCCGGAAACTTGTTGGCCACGATTGACATACCAATACCCGTTCCGCAGACCAGGATACCGAGTTCGACATCGCCACGGGCAACAGCACCGGCTACTTTTTCTGCAAAATCCGGGTAGTCGACCGAATCGGTGTTGGCTGTTCCGTAGTCGTCGACAGCCAGGCCGCGTACAGCAAGTGCGGACTTGATGGCTGCTTTCAATTCCAGCCCGCCGTGGTCACTTCCGACAGCAATCATTTGATCAGACCTTGCGGAATAGAATTGTCGCGTTGGTACCGCCGAATCCAAGCGAATTGGAAATAGCGACTTTCACATCTGCCTGACGTGCCTGGTTTGGCACGTAATCGAGATCACACTCAGGATCAGGTTCCGTATAGTTGATGGTCGGCGGAATCACCCCGCGAGACATGGCCAGCAGCGAGAAAATTGCCTCTACACCACCAGCCGCGCCGAGCAGATGCCCGGTCATGCTCTTGGTCGAGCTGATCATAACCTTGCGGGCGTGGTCACCAAACACCGATTTGATCGCCATCGTCTCGTAGAGATCGTTGAATGGCGTGGAAGTGCCATGGGCATTGATGTAATCGACATCCTCGGGATTCAGACCGGCGGTATCAAGAGCCATCTGCATACAGCGAGCCGCACCTTCGCCACCTGGCGACGGTGCAGTCAGGTGATACGCATCAGCAGTCAGACCATAGCCGAGAACCTCGCCGTAGATTCTGGCACCACGTTTTTTCGCTGACTCATATTCTTCGAGGACAACGATACCGGAGCCCTCACCCATAACAAAGCCGTCGCGGTTCTTCTCAAAAGGACGGCTTGCCGCGATGGGGTCATCGTTGCGCGTTGACAGTGCCTTCATAACAGAAAAGCCACCAATACCGAGGGAACAGACTGTCGACTCGGCGCCGCCAGAGATAACCGCGTCTGCATCACCACGCTGGATCATGCGAAAAGCATCACCGATGGCATGCGTGCCCGTCGCACAAGCTGACACAGGGGCGATATTGGGCCCCTTGGCACCATGCTTTATCGAAATCTGGCCGGCGGCCAGATTGATAATCGACATCGGGATAAAGAAAGGGCTGATTTTGCGATAACCACCTTCTATAAAGGCACTGTGGTATTTCTCTATGGACGGCAGCCCACCCATTCCTGAGCCAACGACAACGCCGACACGCTCCGCGTTATCGTCGTTGATCTCGAGACCGGAATCGGTAATCGCCATGGTTGCAGCGGCAAGCGCATAATGGATGAAGAGGTCCATTTTGCGGGCCTCTTTCTTGTCAATGAAGTCATCAAGGGGCAAGTCCCTGATTTCACCGGCAAACTTGACTGGAAAATCAGTCGTGTCAAAATGAGTAATCGGCCCGATTCCGGAGCGACCACTGGTCAACGCATCCCAGTTTTTTTCGAGACCTGTTCCCAGGGGGGAAGTGATTCCCAGGCCTGTTACAACAACTCTGCGCATGAGGCTTATATCCTCCAGACACAAAACCAGTCCCCGACAACCCGCCTGGGTCGCCGGGGAAGGTCATGTTATATATGACAACCTCGTTTAACTCTTGTGGTTGCCTGGGACTTAGGCACCTTCGCCGATATAATCGATGGCATCCTGAACGGTCTGAATCTTTTCAGCATCCTCATCGGAAATCTCGATGTCGAATTCTTCCTCCAGAGCCATTACCAGCTCAACTGTATCCAGGGAGTCCGCACCAAGGTCGTCCATAAAAGACGCTTCGTTGGTCACCTGGTCCTCATCCACACCCAACTGCTCTGCAACAATCTGCTTGATACGTTCGTTAATACTGGCCATTGTAAGATCCTCCTTTTGGTTTCGATTCGATCTGTGACCGCCTCGTTTATGTTGTGTATCGGACACCGTTTGTTTACATATACATGCCGCCATTAACTCCCAAGACCTGACCGGTCACATAAGATGATTGGTCAGAACAGAGAAAAATTACGGCATTTGCGATATCATCCGCCTCACCAAGCCTTCCCAGCGGAATCTGCTCAGTCATTGCCTCACGGGCCTTATCCGTCATGCCATCCGTCATATCCGTGACAATAAAACCAGGCGTAATGGCGTTAACAGTTACATTTCGTCGGGCCAGCTCGCGCGCAACAGACTTGGTCAAGCCAAGCAGCCCGGCCTTACTGGCGCAGTAGTTGGCCTGGCCAGCGTTACCCATTTCACCGACGACTGATGAGATGTTGATAATCCGACCCGACCTTTGTTTGCTCATAACCTTTGCCGCGGCACGAATACAAAGGAAGGCCCCTTTCAGATTCGTGTCGAGGACCGCGTCCCAGTCTTCGTCTTTCATGCGCAGTAGAAGGCCGTCGCGAGTAATACCGGCATTGTTGACCAGGATGTCAACCTGACCATAGGCGTCAACAGCCTGTTCAATAAGGCGTGCAGCATCGGTGCTGACAGCGACATCACCTACAACAGCCGTAGCCTCACCACCCTGCCCCTTGATCTCTGCGACGAGATTATCCAGAGCTTCACCATTACGGGCCGACGCAACAACTTTAGCGCCTTGTGCGGCAAGTGCAAGAGCAATTGCGCGACCAATTCCGCGTGAAGCGCCGGTCACTATAGCTACCTTGTCCGTCAACATGTCAAGTATTCCTCCAGGGCTATGCGGTTAACCCACTGACATCAGAAACATTTTGTACGTTCTGAATGGTGCTCTCCTTGGCCATCCTCTTGACCAGTCCAGCAAGTACTTTACCAGGGCCAATCTCAACATAACGCTCGACACCCAACTTGATCATGCAGAGGATTGTCTCTTCCCAGCGAACCGGCGCACTAACTTGATCAACCAGCAATTGGCAGACACGCGACGACTCCTGGTTGGGAGTCGCTTCAACATTCGTTATCACCGGGACTGTGATCTCGCCAATCGTAACACCGGCAAGGATGTCCGCCAATCGTTGACCGGCAGGGACCATCAGACTGCAATGGAATGGAGCGCTAACAGGCAGCGGCAACGCACGCTTGGCGCCATTCTCCTTGGCAAGGGCTATGGCACGGTCAACGGCTTCGGTATGCCCTGCTATAACCACCTGCCCTGCACTGTTGAAATTTGCCGGAGAAACCACCTGTCCCTGAGCTGCGTCTTTACAAACCTTGTCCAAGACCTCTATATCAAGGCCCAGAATTGCTGCCATGGCGCCAGTGCCTACCGGAACAGCTTCCTGCATGAAGGTTCCACGCTGGCGAACAATCCGCACCGCATCGGCAAAGCTCAGAGCACCGGCACAGACCAGGGCACTGTATTCACCAAGAGAGTGGCCTGCTGCACAATTCGGCGCAATTCCAGTCTCGGTTTCCAGAACACGCAGTGCTGCAATACTGGTTGTGAGTATTGCCGGTTGGGTATTGGCTGTCAACTTCAGATCTTCTTCCGGACCGTTAAAACAGAGAGAGGCCAGGTCAACACCCAAAGCGTCGTTCGCCTCTTCGAAAACCTGCCTGGCAATCGGAAAGTTCTCCGCGAGGTCCCTGCCCATTCCAGCATGCTGTGAACCCTGCCCGGGGAAGAGAAAAGCAATCATATCAATTCAATCTCCAGACCTACCAGCGCAGACAGGTTGCAGCCCAGGTAAAGCCGCCACCAAAAGCATTCAGGACAATAATGTCATTCTCTTTCAATTTTCCAGCTCGATTCGCTTCATCAAGAGCCAGAGGGATCGTCGCCGCAGACGTATTGCCAAAGCGATCAACATTAATATAAACCTTCTCCGCAGGCAACTTCATCCGTTTCGCCGTTGCTTCAAGAATCCGAATATTGGCCTGGTGCGGGATCAGAAGATCAATATCGTCAACCGTCATGCCATTGGCATCAAGTGCTTCCTGGGCAACTTCTGCCAACATCTTTACCGCAACCTTGAAAACCTCATTGCCCTGCATCTTCAAGAAATAACCACGATCGCGGACAATCTTCTCAGTCGGAGTCACAGCCGTACCGAACCCTGGTTGATACAGTAACTCAAGGTATGAACCGTCAGCGTGCAAATGTGAAGAGAGGATACCTCGCTCACCTTCCCTGGCTTCGAGGATCACAGCTCCGGCGGCATCGCCGAACAGCAGACAGGTGTTGCGGTCATTATAATCAACAATTCGCGAGAGCGTTTCTGCGCCGATTACCAGGGCCCGTTTAATTGCGCCCGATTCAATCTGGGCAACCGCGGTGCTCATTGCATAGAGGAAACCGCTACAGGCAGCAGAAATATCGAAAGCTCCGCACTGCCCGGCCCCGAGCCTGTCCTGAACGATACAGGCCGTTGCCGGCCACGGATAATCTCCGGTGATCGTCGCCACGATGATCAAGTCAATATCTTCAGCCTTGATGCCGGCCATATCAAGTGCGTTACGGGCGGCATGAACACACAGATCAGAGGTGTTCTCACCTTCAGCAGCTATATGTCGCTCGCGAATGCCAGTCCGGGCCACGATCCACTCATCGGTGGTGTCGAGATACTTCTCGAAATCCTGATTGGTGAGAATCTTTTCAGGGACGTAAGATCCGGTACCGGTAATACGTACTCTAATCACATTTCTGCTCCTTGCAGTGTGCAGTTAACTGACAGCTTCAGCAGGCTCAGCATCATCCTTGATTTCCATGCGAACTTCATCGAGACGTTCAATCATGCGGTTCTTTACCTGGCGTTTGTCGTAATCATAGGCCATCTTGATGGCATTCATGATCGCTTTCGGGCTGGAGCTGCCGTGGCAAATCATCACAGTGCCCTGGATACCAAGCAGGGGGGCGCCACCATACGTAGCGTAATCGACCTTATTGCGGAAAGCCTTCAGTGAAGGCTTGACCAACAGATAGCCAATTCTAGACATGAGCCTTGAGCTAAACTCCCGGCGCAGCATCAGCCCCATCGCTTCCGCGAGGCCTTCTGAAACTTTCAGCACGACATTACCGACAAAGCCGTCACAAACAACGACATCAACCTTGCCGTTGTAAATGTCACGACCTTCAGTATAACCAGTGTAATTCAAGGAGGTTTCCTTGAGTTTCAGATTAATCAAGCGTGTCAGTTCATTGCCCTTTGGATTCTTCTTCACCGTTTGACAACAACCCGACCCGGGGAGATTTTTTTTCAAACATCTGGGCACTGAAGACGCTCCCCATCAGAGCGAACTGGACAAGATGCATGGGTTTGCAGTCCACAGTGCCTCCAACGTCAAGGATAATCGTCTGGTCCTTCAGGTTTGGGACCACAGTTGCAATCGCCGGGCGGTCAATCCCGGGGATACGCTTCAGCACAAACATCCCGGCGGCCATCGTGGCGCCGGAATTACCGGTACTGACAACCGCGCTGGCTTCACCCTGTTTGACCAGGTCAAAGGCAACGCGGATTGACGAATCCTTTTTCTTGCGGACTGCATCAGAGGCCGAATCGTGCATGCCGACAACTTCAGCCGCCTGCACGACCTTTATATCAAGGCCCTGTATATCGTGGTTTGCCAGTTCCTTCTCAACAAGCTCGGACCGACCAACCAGGATAACTGGAATCTGCCACTTCCGGGCAGCCATGACAGCACCGGAAACTTCATGGGCAGGAGCATTATCTCCTCCCATGGCATCAATGGCGACTATTGGACGACTATTCAAAGGAAGCGCCCTTATTCTTCAGTGTTGAGGACTTCCTTGCCCTTGTAGCTGCCACAGGAAGGACAGGCACGATGAGCCTGTTTGGGCTCCTTGCATTGCGGACAGAGAGAGATACCGGGAGTTTTCAAGCCGTCATGGGAGCGGCGCATATTGCGCTTGGATTTTGAGGTTTTTTTCTTCGGTACTGCCATTTTTTAAAAGTCTCCTTAAATATACCGATTTATCTGGTCTGATATGTTATGGGCATCATGCCCTCTGCCTGGCTATTCTACTCTGAAGTTTTTCAGTGCGGCAAGGCCTGCATGAAAAACCGGCGGCTCGCATGAACATTGTCCCTGGTTCAGGTCGATGCCGCAAACCGGACACAGGCCCTTACAGTCGTCTCCGCAAAGGAGTTGCTGTGGCAAGGCCATGATAATTTCCTGCTCGATATCAGGCCGCAGGTCAATCTCCGTGCCGGAGTATGTTATCAGGCCCAGTTCTTGCTCCTGAATTTCCAAATCCTCGACAACGCTTGCCTCGTCATTGACAAGCTCGCTGTAACAGAACATCGCCTGAATCTCCAGATGGCTGATAATGGGCTTCAGACAGCGGCCGCACGATGACGTTACCGTTGTCTCCAGATTGCCCGCCACCTCGATGATTTTACCTGCCCAGGTTGCTGTCAACGTACCGCGGATCGTATCCTTGAAGTCAACTGTTCCCTGATCAATGAGTTCACGCAGGAATGTGAAACCTGATGCCTGTTCATCAATCTCAATCCGGCGCGGCCGCCTTCTCAGTTTGTCGATCTGTATAAGCACGACAATTTACCTCATTACAACTCAGGCAGGGCGCCAGTATAGGAACCTCTCGGAAACAGTCAAGAGGTTTTCACCCCAGCCTGAAACCAAGTCCTCTCTATTAACGTATTAAAGATAAATTTGCAAGTCTTAAGTGCCCCGAAATTACGGTCACTTGCAATCTTTTATGAGCTGCGGTAGAAGGGGTCAACACGGTTTGGGAAAAGATCCAATATGACTCATAAACTCCCCCATAAAAGCATAGACGCCCTGCTGAAGATTATGCGCGACCTGAGAGCTCCGGATGGCTGTCCATGGGATGTTGAACAGACTCCCGAGAGCCTGGCACCATACATCCTTGAAGAAGCCTGTGAGTTGATAGATGCAATTGAAGAAGGTGACACGGAGCTCATACTCGATGAACTTGGTGATCTGCTTCTACAGGTTGTGTTCCTGGCACAGATTTTTTCGGAGCGGGATCAGTTTGATTTTTATGATGTGTCGGCGTGCATTGCAGAAAAACTCCTGCGACGCCACCCCCATGTCTTTGCTCGTGAAAACCATGATTCTGCAACGATCGAACTGGACACACAGTGGGAAACCATCAAACGCTCTGAAGCGAGCCATAACAAAAGTTGCCTCGCAGACTATCTGCCAAGCAAGCTGCCAGCCCTGCAACGTGCGCAGAAACTGATCGCCAGAACGTACAAAACACACCGTCAACAGGAATTACCCGTCTACCACGGGATTGCTGAAACGATAGATTGGATCGCGGACCAGGACAAAGGCCGAGTCATCAACGAAGAAACCATTGGCCGACTCCTGTTCCAGCTTGTGCGTGTATCACATGACAAAGGCCTTGATGCCGAGACAGCCTTACGCAATACGACTCGCAAATTATTGCAGGAACTGGACAAAGAGTGAAGCCGCCTCCGGCCATGAGACTCGCCGGATTGCAATGAACTTATCCTGTCAGACACATACTGATATTCAAAAAAACGAAGCGTTTCGGGCATCTGCAAACCTTGTCCACAAAAAGTGTGGACAAGGTGTTGAAAACCATGTGCACAAACTAAACCTAAAACCACTTTATGACCACTTCAGCTATATGCCCAAAAAATGTGCACATTTTTTACCCAATAAAATCAGCTGGTTACCACATGATTTAAATGGCAACTATATATGATGTTTGTTAGCAAAACTTTCATTGGCTAAAATCCATTAAGTGAGGGGCCATGTTCATAAAACTCCTGTTAATCTTTGTTTTTGTACCAGTTATGGAGCTGTACATACTGATCGAAGCGGGCCGCATAATCGGCATCGGTGCGACGATTGGTCTGATCATGATGACCGGGGTTGCGGGGGCTTGGCTCGCTCGTAGTCAGGGGCTGGAAATCTTGAGAAAAATTCAGCAGGACACTGCCAACGGCCAGATGCCAGCACAGACTCTGATCGACGGTGCATTGATCTTGGTCGGTGGGTTACTGCTGCTGACACCGGGCTTTTTCACAGATGCTCTCGGCTTCAGTTTTCTGGTTCCGATTACTCGTGAGTTGTGGCGAAAGGGCTTGAGTGCGTGGCTGGGAAAACAGGTTCGGCAAGGTTCTGTGACGGTCTATCGGATGTAGGAGGCGATCCGGGAAGTCCCGCCAGACTTCACGACAGAGAGGGCAACAGTTGGTTAATCTGTTGCCCTTTTTCTTTCCTTGAAATGCTTAGAAGCAAAACCGGCGGGTCGCGTCCCGCCCGACGCCATACTTTTGTCCGGCAACAAAAGTATGCAAAAATGCCTTTCTCCTTGCGGAGGGCATCTCCTTTGCCTGATTTCTGTGACTTCAAGAACCTACTGTGATGGGATCAAACCCTGTGTCAAAGGGCCTGACCTTTCTGTGTGACCTACAAGAGAAAAGCCTAAAAGAATGACCATTGAACCAACCCTCCAGAGAAGAAGAGGCTCTCAAGAGCCTCGTCACCTGCGGGGGAAAGCTCGGCTCTTTGTCGACTAGAACCATCCGGGTTGAGGTTGCCGCCTTTTCGAACCAGACATGCCCAGCGCAGCGCAGGCCCTTTTCTGCTTACTCTTTTGGGCCAGCAAAAGAGCAAGGCGCAGTCGGGGGGCGCAACCCCCGGATTTTGCTTTTGTCTTTAAATTCCGGAGGACAATGAAAAAAGGGCAACGGATTATCCTTCTGTTGCCCTTCTAAACATCAAAGCTGAACTTTATCAGCAGCCTGAAAGGAGCCGAAATCGGCTCCTTTTCATCTCTTTACGGCGCAACAGGCTAAGCTCAATCGCTTTTCACGCTTTCTGTGTTTACTCTCGCCAACAGCTGGTTGCTCCGGTCCAGAAAACGCGACATGCGCTCCTGATCAAAAGCCCGGCACGTCAACATAGCCAGATCATACACCTGGGCAATCAACAGCTCCACATCTTCCGTTTTTTGCTTTGCATGTAACTCAAGAATGTTCTCGATGACCGGACAGGAGGCGTTGATCAAGAGTGACGGCCCTTTGTCGGAAAGGGAGATATCCCGACCCAGGGTACGTGTCATCTCCTGAAAGCGCCGATCCTGTTCGGAAAAAAGCGCCATTGCCGGAACCGAATTGTCTTTCAGGCGTTCAACGCGGATCTCAAGTGAATCGTCCTGAAGATTCTGTTTGAACAAGGCAGCGATCCTCTCATCACGGGTCTTGCCATCCTCACCATCAATCAGGTCAGCAGCCTTGTCCTGCTGGAGCAGGTTCTCCGTCACATCGGCATCGACCCTGGCAAACTTGATTTCGGTGTTTTTCATCTCCAGGAACTGGATGAAATGTGAGTCGATCTGGGCATCCAGGACCAGTACGTTCAACCCCTGGGCTTTGAACAGTTTGAGATAAGTCGATTGGGCAACTTCATCGTTAGTATAATAAACCGTCTTGGCTTTTGCTGCAGAGATGCTTTCGAGGTATTCTGGGAGGGTTGTCCACTCATCTGAACCGCTCAGGGCGAACAACATATGCTCCTTGAGCTTTTCGTAGAACTTGTCATCCCTCATCATACCGAACTTGACGAATGTGTGAATATCCTTCCAGACGCCTGAAAATGCTTTTCGATCGTCCTTGTCCAGTTCTACCAGTTTCCCGGCAACACGGCTCGAGATGACGTCGCGGATCTTGCGTACCTGCGGTTCATTCTGCAGGTAACTACGGGACACGTTCAACGGCAGGTCCGGTGCATCAAGACATCCCTGCAGCGGCATCAGAAACTCCGGAATCAGTTCCGGGCAGTTGTCGCTGACAAAGACCTGGTTGCAGAACAGCTTGATGTGGCTTTTGGTCACATCAAATTCATTCGTCAGCCTGGGGAAGTAGAGAATCCCCTTGAGATTGAACGGAAAGTCGATGTTCAAGTGAATCCAGAACAGAGGCTCATCGGAAAACGGATATAACTTGCGGTAGAACTCCCTGTAATCTTCCTCGGTAAGTTCCGAAGCCATCCGCGTCCACAGGGGGTTCTGATCATTGACCACATCACCTTCAAGGTGAATGGCGACCGGGAGAAAGTTGCAATACCTGGTCAGGACTTCACGAATACGGGCAGGCTCAAGGAATTCCAGCTCATCTTTTTCGAGATGAAGGACAACTTCCGTCCCCCGTTCGCCTTTTTTTATCCCGGCAATCTCGTAACTGGTTGAGCCATCGCACGTCCAATGAACACCGGTGGCGCCCTTCTGGTAACTGAGGGTTCGTATCTCGACCTTTCCAGCGACCATGAACGAAGAATAAAAGCCGAGGCCAAAATGTCCTATGATCTGGCTCTTGTCTTCAAGGTCTTTAAATTTCTGCACAAACTCCTCTGCCGAGGAGAAAGCAATCTGGTTGATGTAACGGCGCACTTCATCAGCCGTCATGCCGATTCCGTTGTCCTTGACCGTCAGGGTCTTGTCGGCCTTGTTCAGGTAGACGTCAACACGATACTCATCAGACTGCTGCAGGCCCTCAATCAGATTGACATGCTGCATTTTATGAATCGCGTCAACGGCATTGGAGACGAGCTCACGCAGGAAGATTTCTTTATCGCTGTAAAGCCACTTTTTGATGATCGGAAAGATATTTTCCGTATGAATGGAGATGTTGCCCTGTTCTGTTTTTTTCTTGGCTGACATAAAAACCTCCCGGAGACTTAATTACCCGGGAGGAAGATAGTTACGATGAACAGGAATGTCAAGTCTGTCAAACTCTGAGTCAGGCACCATAGATGATATCATGGCCATCCAGAGGCCCTTCCTGCTTCCACATACGGATGAGGTCGCGATAAGAATCAAGGTTGAGATTCAATTCTGGCTCATTATGATGCAGCGCAACCGCTGCGTCATAATGACGCACTCCCCAACCGAGACAGAAGACGCATATCAGCATGGGTAGAGCAACCCTGGCGAAAAAATAGAGAGAGTGGCCCAAAGTGCGGCCCCACAAGCGCCGCAAATTGGCCAGGACACCATCCTGACGGCCGGAAAGAACCATATACAGAGAAGTGGCTGCGACATAAAGGGCAAACAACCCGAATACAATATGTGCATTCATGACGCCTACCTCCGCAGAATTGCAACAGACCTTTAACTTTCTTTCATTATATGCAATGACTCTGAATTTGCAAGACTATATAAAACGATGTTTTAACAAATACGGTAGTGATCGCGTATCATTCACCGAGAATCTTGACCAGAACACGCTTACGCCGACGGCCATCAAATTCGCCATAGAAGATCTGCTCCCATGGGCCGAAATCAAGCTGACCGGCGGTAACCGCAACCACCACCTCACGCCCCATTATGGTTCGTTTCAGATGTCCGTCACCATTATCCTCTCCGGTGTTGTTATGTTGGTAGAGTGACAACGGCTCATGTGGCGCCAACAGTTCAAGCCAGCGCTCGAAATCCTGGTGCAATCCCCTTTCGTCGTCATTGATAAAGACAGACGCGGTAATATGCATGGCATTGCACAGGACAAGGCCTTCTTGTATTCCACTTTCACGCAAACAGGATTCGATCTGGGAAGTGATATTGATAAAACCGCGACGGCTGGAGATTTCGAACCATAACTCTTTGCGATAAGACCTCATAACTGCTCCTTTGACCCAGGTCATTGAATAAACTGGTTGTTGTTTGTACAAAAGATATCATGATAAAATGTAAAGGTTGATTCTGCCGAATCACTGGCAGGTCGTCCCACTCCATCGAGGCCACTTGATGACTGTTTCCCCCTTCATAGTATCATTCAGAGTGTCCTTGCTCACCTTGATTTACATTTTTCTTTTATCCGGTCATGCCGTACCGTCTCGGGCGGATTCGTCAATGATTGACCTCGAAGAAATCCCAACCATTAGCCCGGAGACGACAAACGGGCTGCAGGCCTTTTTCCAGGCCCTCGATTATGACTGGCAGGAGTTGGGAGAAGGCGTCCCACCATTGATCCTCGAAAGCATTCCAGACGACATCGACCGGATGGCGAGCGCCAAGGCAAAAAAACATGCATTTTTCATGGGCCTGCTACCAATGGTTCTTCTGGCCAACCAGGAGATCGAACAGGAACGGAAAGATGTCCTGAAGATATTGAACAGACACAGGTCAAACCAGATACAGGGCGGAGATCTCGAACGTCTGGATGAAGTTCTCAAGCGTTACGGCTTACTTGGACACCCCCTAACCGACCACCGGACCCGGTCCCGATTAATGCGGAGAGTCGACATCATTCCTCCGGCTTTGGTTCTGGCCCAAGCCGCCAACGAATCCGCGTGGGGGAGCTCCCGGTTTGCCCAATTGGGCAACAACCTGTTCGGTGAGTGGACATACAAGCCCGGCACAGGGATCGTGCCAGAGGGACGACCGGAGGGGGCAACTTACGAGGTCCGCACATTCTCCAGTCTTTATGAATCGATCCGCAGTTACATGAACAACCTCAACCGCAACGGCGCATATCGCAAGCTGCGTGAGATCCGGGAGGAGTTGCGCAAATCGGGTCGACCAGTGACCGGAATGGCGATGGCAGGAGGGTTGGAAAAGTATTCTCAGCGCGGCGATGACTATATCAGGGAAATCCAGGTCATGATCCGCCAGAATAAACTCGTGCGAGTCAACGATGCCTCCCTGCGTCTGCCAGAGACGGACACCCAAACGATGATTGGTACATCCGGCTCCGGTCTCTTCTCTTCGCGCAACAGAATGATCGGGCATCGCCTACCGGCGCGGCAAGACCCATAACTGGCTGTACCAGAACCATGTGGTGCCGCCGCTGTCCGATGCTGTGACTGTATATTTGCTACGCCGCCCGGCAAGCGGGCGGCTAGCCTGGATCTCGTAGAGGTTGTCCTCGCCCGGAACCACCCTCACCTGGCATTCCGGCTGCCCGGGCACGAAACAACGCAGCGTCCTCCTGTCAAACGGGCCATCTTCAAGAGAAAAAACCAATTTGGGAGGGTTCTCATCCTCAAGCACAGGAGTCTTGGGAGTGACAACCTCAACAGGCAGGTGCTGCATGAGAAGTTTGTTCTGGAATTCACCGGGACTGGCATAAACTCCTCCCGTCGGGAAGCGCGGCAGGCGGAAAAGATCCTGGTCTGGTGTCAATACGCCCGATTGCTGACCGAAGGCGGCATCGAAACCGGCCTGCCTGACCAGTTCGACAAGTTCCGGGGAAAATTCACCATAAGGATAGGCGAACAGGCGCGGCGTAAAGCCCAGATTGTGCTCAAAGAGCTTCTGTGCATGGCTGAGGTCTCCAAGCACCCTGGCCGCCCAATTCTCATCGTTCATCTGGTCGAGCAGATAGGCATGGCTGGCAGAGTGGTTGCCTATTTCCACCCCCTCGCCATGCAAAGCTCTCAGCTCATGCCAGTCCAGGTATTCTCCAACTCCCACCGTACCCGCACTGACGAAAAGAGTTGCCGGGAAACCAAAACTCTTCAGAAGCGGCCAGCCAGCGGTGACGAAAGAACGGTAAGCATCGTCTATGGTAATCACCGCACAGCGTTGCGGCAGGCTTTCCCCACGTTTTATCCTGTCAACAACCTGCCCGAGTGGCAGGACGGTAAAATTCTGCCGTTGTATAGTCTCAAGATGGGCGCGGAAGTTCTGGGTGGAAATATTGGTCGAGGGGAAGCGGGAATCGTCGAAGCGGTGGTAAACAAAAACATTCGCCTGGCCGGCGGATGCAATCTGCGAAGACAGGAGCAGCAGAACACCTCCGAAAACCAGCAATCTGGAGAGGAGACTAAGCTTTCTCCTTGCCACTGCGTTGCCTGACCTTGGAACGCAGGTAACGACGGATACTGTTGCGGGCCCGCGGCGTGACAGCCCACTCCAACCATTTGGGCAATACAGTCGGTCGATCTGCTGTTTCAACATCGATTTGATCCCCATCCATCAGGCGTGCCTTGAGTTGACGAATCTTGCCGTTGATGCGTACGCGAACGGCGCGCAAGCCGAGCTGTTCGTGGATATTAAAAGCAAAATCCAGGGCGCTGCAACCTTCAGGCAACGTACGGATATCCCCCTGGGGCGTATAGACCTGGATTGATGCTGAGGCAAGGCGCAGGCTGTCCATGTCAAAAGCCGACTCTCCCTCGATCAGCGACTGCATCAATTCTTCAAAGTTCTTGCTGCGGAATTCGAAACCTGGGGCCAGCACGCCGGAATCGTTGAAACGCGCAAGCTTACGCGTTGTGATTTCGATACGCAAACGGGCCTCTCCGGCCTGGACGCTGGTTTTCAGAGCCTGGTAGCCATACTGCGAAGGCACGTTCAGGTGGTCCCGCAGTTTGCCGGGAATCGGCGGGTAGAGCCGATGCAGCAAACCCAGGGTGTGGTAGGCTTCCATAAAACTGTCCACCAGGATATCCAGGGTGTAGAGAGCCTGCAATCCGCGGGGAGTGGATCGGGCGGCGACGATCGAAAACGGCCGCCAACGATCCTTAACCAACGCATCGATCTTGTGATGTTCGAGGATATTATGGACTTCTGAACGGATCAACCCGAGGGTCGAATCATAACCTTTGCGAAGCTCAGCGACGGCGGCGGCATATCGCTTTGCACGGTTCGGGTAGAGGATCGTCAGAGACAGCGCGTCGAGCTCTGTCGCAACGCGCCCCATGCCCAGGTGCCGGGCGAGGGGCACGTAAATAGTCCTGGTTTCCTCGGCGATCAGGCGCTGTTTCTCAGAGTTTAGAGCCTGTATGGTCTGCAGGTTGTCAATCCGGTCCCAGAACTTCAGACACAGGACCCGAACATCCCGAACGGCAATCAGGACCTGTTTACGGTACGTCTGTTCCTTGAGGACACTCCGGCTGAGCAGGTCGTCATCCACCTTGGTCAGACCATCAACCAGCAGGCAGGTCTCTTTGCCGAACATATCGCAGACATCCTCAAGGGTTGTCGGCGTATCCTCAACGACATCGTGTAATATGGCTGCGTTTACCGAGGCGAAATCCATCCAGTGCCGGGCGGCCAGATGAGCAACTCGCAGGGGGTGGAAAAAATAGGGCTCACCTGACTTGCGCAACTGTTGGCGATGTGCTGACTGCGCGAGCTTGATGGCCCTCTGCAAAGCATCGATCGATTCGTCGAGAACAGAATCACTGAGACTGCCGCCATAATGCGTCACCAGTAACTCCATGATTTCGTTAATCAGGCGCAGCTGACGCTTGTCGTCGTACTTCTCCGGCGCTTCAGGCTCGGCTATGGGTTGATGAATCGTCTCCATCCGGCAAACTTCCAGGTTAGGTATATGACCGACATTACAACAGGAATCTCCGTTTCGCAAGCCTGTTCCTGTCGATCGATCGCAGTGTGACAGGGCCTCTTCTAACCGGGGGGCCAGGTCATGTCGCGGCCGCCCATCAAATGAAAGTGAATGTGCCATACTGTTTGGCCGCCGGCATCGTTGGTATTGTTGACAATGCGGAAACCATCTTCGGAAAAACCGAGGTCATGGGCAAGTTTCCCCGCCACCTGGTAAACGTGGCCGATCAACTCATTGTCGGCGGTCGTCAAGTCCAGAGTTGTGCGGATATGTTTCCTGGGCACGATCAAAATATGGTTGGGGGCCTGGGGGTTGATATCTTCGACGGCAACGACCCGGTCGTCCTGGTAAACAAATTTCCCTGGAATATCTCCGGCGATAATCTTACAAAAGATGCAATTGTCGGGCATGCTCTCCTCCTTCCTCATCCGTGCTCACATCAACAGCGCCACCGTCCAGCGGGACCACATGCCATCGCTCGCGCGCGGCACGCTTGCCTAGTTCCAGATTATGACTAAAGAGCACCAGTTGTCCATCTGCTGAGGCAAGGTCAACCAGGTTCAGCGCTGTTGCGAGGCGTTTCTGGTCAAGGTGCACAAAAGGATCATCAAGCATCAGGGGCAGAGACCGGCCATCATTGCGAATCTTTGCCAAGCTGGTACGCAAGGCCAGGTAAAGGGCGTCAACAGTCCCCTTGCTGAAGCTTTCGGTCGGCATCCAACGGCGCCCGTCAATCTGAATTGACGGGATCATGTTTTCATCCAGCCTGATTGCACTGTATTGCCCCGCTGTGATTTTGGCAAACAATTTACCGGCCTCCTGGTTGAGGCGGAGAAGATGCGAGCGACTGAATTCATCAACAGCACCGGCCAGTAGATTGATCGCCTTGCGCAGCAAAGCGATGCGAAGCCCAAGTTCATGCTTGCGCTTTTGCAATGCCGTGCTATTGCCTTCTGCTCTGCCACTCTGTGCAGAATTTAGCTTCTCAAGCTGCACACTCAGGTCCTGCAGGTGTCCTTCTTTCCGGCTCAGTTCCGCTTCAAAGTCTGCCAACCGGGCTTCCAGCTCAGACAGTTCATCGGCAGTCCCACCCTCTTCACGAAGTCCGGCTTCTTCATTTTGCTTGTAAGATAGAGGCTCAATCTGCTCCACAATATCGTCAACCAGCTGCTCGGTAACAGGTTGGGCCCAGTAACTTTCCAACAGCTCACGGTTTGATGACACAATTTTCTGCAGCCTGACCAGGTCTATCGGTGAAGATGGCAGACCGAGAGCTTCGCAGCGCTCACTGAGTGCAGACTGACGCTGCTGTGTGGCAATTTTTTTCTGGTCCAGCTTGCCGCGTTCTGTTTTGCATTCGGCGTGAGCTTTTCTGCTGCAGCATAAAACGCCAGCCGCACCAGCCCGAGAAGAACGCCGCGACAATCCCGGCAAAGACCGAAACGGGTAGTGGATAAAGCTGTCGCCACCACGCGGCGCCGGTTACCAGTGCCAGCAGGATGCAGACCGACGACAGGGTCGCCCAGGGCACCCCCGGAATCTTTTTTTCACGGTTGCCGAGGGCGGCGTAAGGCTGTTGTAGGGTGCTCATTGCCTGCCTGATCTCGCTAGCCTCGGACAGCAGTTCAGGAAGGTTTCTCGGTGGTTTCTCAGGCAAGCCGGCTGCTGCCAGCTGCGCGTAGAGGTCACCACCTTTTACAGCACCGGCGGGTTGAGACTCTTTTTCATTAACCGTTTGAACGATCGTTTCCGGGGATGTCGTCTGCCGGCTGCGGACATGTTCGATATAGCGGAGGCCTTTTTCATAGTCGAGACGATCATTGACCAGTTCGGCGGACAAGGTTTCGATCTGCCCTGCAATTTCGGTCGCGTCATCTATTTCAACGAAAACCGGCACCGTATCGACAGGCCCGAGCTTGTCCAGTTCTCGGCAGACCTCTTCATATTCACGATCGCGCTGCTTGTCACGGCCCCATGGGTTGCTGCGCGTCAGGTTGAAGTGTTCGTCCAGCAGGCTATCAAGGATATCGGCGTAGTCGACTTCAGCTGTGCCACTGACCAGAGTGCGGAGTTTCTGCGCCAGTTCGTCGCCGTTCCATTCCTGGGGCTGATGGCTAAAGAAATATGTCGCACGAAATAATTTCTCGTCAGCTATACCAATCAAAGATTCAAGCAGTTCCCGGTATTCACGACACGATGAACTCCGCCCGCGCAGGGGAGCTTTGCCGGAGAATTGTGACAACGGCTGATAAAGGTCGTCACGTTCAACCAGTTCCACATCATCGGTGACCAGGTTGCGTTTGACCTGGATCGTCCTGCCGCCACCCTCAAAAAAAAGTGTCGCCGAGCAGGCGTTACGGCCCCAGGGTTTAAACCGTTCCAGGCGATCAGTGCCAAACAGTACCGCCGGAACAGCTTCTGCAATAGTTGACTTGCCTGCTTCATTGGGCCCGATCACAAGGTTCATGCCACGTCTAAACTCGAAGGTCTGGCCACGAAACCTGCCGAAATTCTCCATTTCGATACTGCGCAGGATCATATCTCATCACCTTCCATTGCCTGGAAACGGGTCAGGAGAAGCTGCAGAGCCTGTTCCAGCAGCGTCATCTCGGCGGCGTCTGCGCCTTCGGCCTGTTCAAGTACCATGCGAACCAGAACACCACGCACACTCTCCTCGCGGGCCAGGGCCTTGATCTGGTCACTTCCCAGCAATCCCGTCATACGACTCCCCCATCAAAGAATTCTGGATAATAACAAACGTTTTGGTGACAGGCCACACCGAAACTTGTACGGTGGCCAGCCATTGCACGGCGACGATAGTCGATTATTCCGGTAGAGTCTTCTGCCAGGGCAACAAATTCTTTGGCCAGCACCAGGTTACTAACCTTCTGTTTCATCATCAAAAGAACCGTTATCCCGGTATTTCCAGATATGATCCCGTCGATAATCCCACCAGCTCGAGTCAGCGTCAAACGACAAGCTTTCACCGACCAGGATCAGGGTTAATGCCGGACGTGGGTTCAGGCTTTCGAGGTTGAAAAAATCTTTCGAGCCGACTCTATCGACAATCGTGTCGAGTGTCGCCACGATCAATTCCTCTCCTGGCAAGCCAACCCTGTGGGCCAGAGCAATCGGTATATCTTTACCATAACCCGTTCGCAGTTGTGGTACCAACTCGGCCAGCGGCAGATTATTCATATAAATCACCAGAGTCACCCCGGGGGCAGCGAGGTCTGCCATGGTTGGGGCGTCAGGGCCATCACCAAGCGTGCGTGGCGAAGCCAGGATGGCACGACTGCAGGCCCCGGGAAGGTCCAGGGTCTTTTTCAGTAGCGCTGATGCGGCGTTTGCCGAGCCGACACCAGGGACAACCACGGCAAGCTCACCCAGCCCATCAACAAGGGCCTGAAACGGTGAGTAAAAGGTCAGATCACCCGGCACCAGGAAAGCGACCGGAGCTTTTTCGAGTTGGGCCCTGATCATCTTGATCAGATCGGCAAAATAGTATTCAAAGGGGACAAACAGCTCCTTGCCATCAAGGAGTTCCGCAAAAGTATGGTCGTAAAACGGTGGGACATATACGACCGGACAGCCTTGCAGGATGCGTTCGGCGCGACGCGTCAACAGTTCCGGGTCACCGGGCCCGGCGCCGAGGAAGTAAACCCGATTCTTTATCACGGTTTCCCCAAGCGCAGATAAATCAGGAATTCACGGTTGCCTTTCGGCCCGAGGATCGGGCTCTCACAGAGGCTCACCACCTGGCAACCGGCATTTTCGGCCAACAGCTTGATTTTTTCAACTACCTGGACATGTTGTTCGGGGTCACGTACGACCCCTTTTTTACCGACCTGCCCTTTACCAACTTCGAACTGGGGTTTGATCAGGGCAATGATGTCACTGGCAGGTTGGAGGAGTGCAATAGTGGCCGGCAGAACCTTCTCAAGAGAAATAAACGAGGCATCAATCACGGCGAAATCCGGCACATCGTCAAGTTGGTCCGCCTTCAGGTGCCTGATATTGGTGCGTTCGAGATTGACGACTCGCGTATCATCCCGAAGCTTCCAGGCCAGTTGACCGTAGCCGACGTCAACCGCGAACACCTTCTTGGCACCACTTTGTAACAGGCAGTCGGTAAAACCACCTGTCGAGGCTCCGACATCAAGCGCCGTACGACCGGCGGCAGACACCTGAAAAGTCTCCAGGGCCTTTGCGAGCTTCAATCCGCCGCGTGAAACATAGGGGATATCCTCTCCCTTGAGACGGATCGGCGCCTCAGGATCAACCTGAGTTCCGGCCTTGTCGACAGGTTGGTCATCGACCAGAACACGGCCGGCCATGATCAGGGCCCTTGCACGTTCACGTGACCCGGCCAACTGTCGCTGCACCATCAGCTTGTCGATTCTTTCCTTGCCAGTCATAACAAAAACCGTCAATCAGGCAATCTAGAAGGTTGCCAGAAGCCTTTCTCTTGCTGTGGCACCATCGAAATCCATGCAGTTCTGAAGAAAATCGGCAAAGGCCATTCTCAACCAGTCGAGTTGTTCGATAAGGGCATGACCGGCTGGAACCACGTGCAGCATCGCCTGGTGAGCGCGGGCAAACTGCAGAACCGTATCGAAAGGCACGATATCGTCGTCCCAGCCGTGGACGACGGACAATTTCCGTGCGTGAGGCTCTGGCATCGACTCCTTGTAGCCAGGCATGCCCAGGGCCGGAGCCATCAGGAACAAACCGACCGGCTGGATAACCTGAGAAGCCGCGGTTACAACGTAACCACCCATGCTCGAACCGACCAGGACAACGGAGCCATTGATGGCCCGGGCTTCCTCTGTCAGCCGAGTCACCCGTAAATCAGGATCGAGGGTATCGCTGTCATCACGGCTGACGACCCGGCAGCCCAGGGTTTCGGCAACTTTGGCCATCGCTCTGATCTTTATTCCCCACGGTCCGCTTTCACGTCCATGAGCAAAGCACACGGTAAAATTCTGCATCCGTTTCTCCCGACAAAAATGTTTGCAGACTATACCACGATTCACCGTGCAATCCCACTCTCCAGGCGAATTATTTATGTCAATTTCAACCAGGATATCACCATCCTGGACGACAATCGGGTGGTGGCTGCCTTGTCTGAAAAGAGAGCTCCGGATAGCTTCAAGTGGACATTTCCTTAAAGCTGTTATCGGTTGCTGGTTGGTAGTTTCATATAATCAGCTGAGAAGGGCTGCAACATCAATATCCTCAAAGCACTCATGGGCCATAACATGGCACCAATGGTAGGTTGAATAGCCGATCGAGAGGAAAATCAGTCGGTTTTGCGCCTGCGCACGCTTGAAGGTAGATTCAGTCCAGGGATACCAGTCAACCGGATTGTCGATGTGTTGTAACAGGTATGGGCTTTTCTCGGTCTGTAAATGGTTCATAAGTTAAAGCATCTGTTTAAATGTAAGCTTGAAATATTTGTTTCTATTGATTTTTAAAATGCGAAAAGTTTTCCTAGCCGATCTGTTGTGACAGAAATCTTTTCACCGCCGAGGGAGGCCAGCGGCAGCAGGGTCAGACCATGTCTGGATACGGCGCCTTGTACAACCGTTCGTTTGTGCGGCATCAGCCCGCCTGGATCGAGCGCCCCGAACTGCGCCAACGTGACATGTGTCCTTCCAGAAGCTGGAGATTTTTGTAGCCGCGGAACTTAAGCAACACCCTCGCCATCTGGGCTCGCGGTCCGTGCTCACAGACAATAATCAGGAGGTCTTCCTTCCTGGTGTTTGCAGCTTCCACAGCTTTAAGCATACCGGGCAACGGGGCGTGTACCGCCCCGGGAATATGCCCGGATTCGTATTCGAGAGCGCTACGGACATCGAGAACAACCGGCGCGTCACCGCTTTTTAAATGCCTTTCAAGTTGATCAGCTGTCATCCTCACCCTTCTCCATGAAATCTTCAGGACTCTCCAGGCTGACCCGGCTGATGAGGCCGGCACGCAGCTCGCGCAACAGCAACTCCGATGCACGCTGCTGATCAACATGACCACCGGCAATCAGACACCCGCGACGACGCCCGATCTCATTGACAAGCTCCGAGGCACTCTCCGGGAGATCCTGAATCTTGTAGCGGGCAGCCAGCGGCGCCGGGTAATGGCGCATCAGGTAGTCGGCGGCGTACAGGGCCACATCGACATAATCCATGGCCGCATCACCAATTGCGCCACTTGCGGCAAGGTGGTAAGCGCTTTTTTGATTGCGGATATCCGGCCACAGCAGCCCGGGGGTGTCGGCCAGATGGATGCCGTTGCGAAGATCTATTTGCTGGGGACAGGTTGTGATGGCTGGTTTGTCGCCGACCCGGGCCATCTTTCTACCGGCCAAAGTGTTGATCAGGGTAGATTTGCCGACATTGGGGATACCGACCACCATCGCGCGCAGGGTTTTTCCTGGCACGCCGCGATTCGGCACCAGACTACGGCACAGACTCGTAATCTGGCCGACGCTAGAACGCTTTGAGGCCTCAATAGGAAGGGCTTTCACGTGTGCGAACTGATCAAAGTATGCGACCCATGATTTTGTCACGGCAGGGTCTGCGAGATCGTTCTTGTTCAGGATCTTGATACAGGGCTTTTGCCCGCGCAATTCCTCGAGCAAGGGGTTGGAACTGGAAACCGGCAGACGCGCATCGAGTACCTCGATGACGATATCGATTATCGGCATGACTTCGGCGATCTGCCTTTTGGCTTTCGCCATATGTCCTGGAAACCACTCTATGGCCATAAATCAAGATCCTGTCGGAGAAAAAGCGCACCTGTCTGACGACCTGACCAAGGCCTTTGCAATCTGAAGTTTTCGGTGCTTTGAGTCTAATAGGACTTGCGGAAAACCGTCTTATGACATTTGGGACACGGCGGAATTCGCGTGGTTTTTGTCATATGCATTTCAGCTTCGCAATCCTTGCAGGTCAGGGTCCCGGCGCTGGTAATCTCCCCGGTTTTATACTCCAGAGATTTCTCGGACCGTTCTGCCAGTTCCGTGAGGGTTGCCGCCGTACTTGCCAGGATACGGGAAAAGGCGCTCTGGGCACCGGCCGCGAGGCGTTGCGGCTCAATGGCCTTTTTAACCGCCTCTGCAGCCTTGTCAGCGCTCTGCTTCAAGTCACGCCGGACAAATTCTCCGAGCCTGTCCGCCTGTTCTCGTGAGAAATCCCCGGCCGAAGCGAGTTCCTCCTTGGCTTTCTTCAGAGCCTCATCGAAGGTTTTCTTCCCTTCTTCAAGGAGATCTGCAGTACGGGAAGCCAGTTTTTCATAAAGGCCAATCTCTTCATGTTCATTTTTGTTTTCATTCTGGTCGCTCATGAGATCTCTCCTGAAAATTTGTAGATGAATGTTACCGTAAAGATTACCATAAAAGACGCGCTTTGGTTGTCAACGAAGGTTGATTTTCCAGCACTCTGCAAAAATTTTATACTAAAACTTGTCGTACCTGATGCCATTGAGATAATTATTTGAAGAAATAGCCAGAAGGTGTAAAAATAATGCGGTGTTGATGATTCTTTCTTAACAACCATCGGAGGTGAATATGCAGAAGAGATATATCATGACAGCATTCGGCAAGGACCGTCCGGGGATCGTTGCCGATGTTACGGAGGTCCTGTACGAGAACGGCTGCAACCTGGAAGACACCAGCATGTCAATGCTGTCCGACGAATTTACCATCAGCCTGCTGTTCTCATCCAGTAACGACGGCATTGAATCCATTCTTGAGAAAGAATGTACTTCGCTCGAGCATCAGAAGAACATCTCGGCGTTCATTCGTCCCATCCAAGCTGTCCAGCAGGAGCCCCGGAAAAAGCTTCCCCTTTGCACCATTCACGTTGAAGGCCTGGACCAGGCTGGTATCGTTTATAATATCAGCAGATACCTGTCGGACAATCAACTCAACATCGTTGACCTGAAATCTACGGTAAAAGCCACTCCGGAAAGCGGCACGGCACTCTACCTGATGGACATCCACATTCAACTGCCGGAATCATCTTCAATCAATTCGATTGGTGATGCCCTGAACGCCGTTGCCGAAGAGATCAATGTCGATATAACGGTCTCACCCTGACATGCCGACCTCTGAATACCAGCGGCAAACATGAATCAGGGGGATCGTGTTGCAGAAGCAGACAAGCTGAATTTATTTGTTAGAATGGACAAAGAAACCAACTGGTGTCGTACATGAAACAGTGAAGGGATACTATGCACCGGGACAATGTTCTCAATGTTCTGCGACAAACAGAGGAAAAGCGCGCCCGTTTCCTTAAAGCCTGGAAGCATGGCGTCGAATACCTCGGGCCACGGCTGTTTGGTCCGGGCTCACCTGAAACGGCCAAGAGCAAAGACGAACTCATCCCTCTTCAGGATATCGTAGAAACTGAATTCGCCAAAGAAAGTGAGGGCGAAGAAGAATTTCTGGCTGCGATGGTGAGTTTCTACGATCCGGCGTGGGGAGAGGACCTCGCCGCACGTATCGAGTGCCACAAATCACTCAGCGGTCTGACCCTGGACCTCGATCATGAATGTACCGAAATCATCTGTGAGCTTCTGCTGAATCATGAAGGCTGGTAGCCTGCCTGCCAACCTCAAAGTCACATAAAAACGACAGTGATTAAGCCTCTCCCATCTCCGCAACATTGTCAAAACAGCAGGTTATGCAAAAAAGTTTTCAGAACCCAAAAAAACGCTTCTGTAAGGGTGAAAGTTATTGAATCTTAGGATATAATGCAAACAGCAACGTTGCTGCCAACGTCCACCCTTCACAAGGAGGTCGCGCCTATCGACAACAAGCCTGATCATTGCGAAGATTTTCAAACCAACCGGCGTCAAGCGCCGGATTAACCCGTGATTAGGGTAAGAAGATAGGAAAAATAAAGGCCTGCGCACCACGTGGCAGGCCTTTCACTTTTCCCGGGACACGATCTGCCCCTACTCTCCCCGTTGCGCATCAAGATCGTCACAGAGGCTGTGATACAACTCTTCGCCAGACAAGAATGAGATGATCTGCACGCCCATCCCGCCCTTCATTTTATGAATCATGCTGGCCGGGATTTTTTTAGACCAGCAAACCTCCCCGAGCAAAGCAATCAGACCGTCAGGATGACTGATTTCGACCCTCAGCTTTGCCCCTGGTTTAGCGACGACAGCGGAACGGATAAAGAGCCCCTTGTAATTAATGTCATTCGTAAAACCTACCTTCTCAGCCTTGTCGAAACCGAATTTCAGCGAGAACCTCTTGGGATGACGTCTTTTGATGCGGCTTTCCGGCATAATTTCCCGACATCTCCCTGATTAGCCGGCGGAATATTGAGCACGTCGCTCTTGCAGAATTTTGGCATGGCGACTTTCCTCACCGGCCAACCAGGCGAACGCTTCCCGGCCGTCGTCCGACTGGGCAAGGTTGCTGGCTTTTTCAAAGTATTCGGCAAACTTTACTTCTGCCTCGATGGCCATGTCGAGCGCCTGAATGTCGGCATTTTCTGTCCTCAACACTGCTTCCAGACGTTCTGCATCGGGGAAGATCTTGTCATCGGAGAACCGGTTGAGATATGGCAGGAATTCTTCTTCGAAATCGGCAAACGAACCATCCTGGTATGTTGACTCCAGCTGGTTCAAACGTCGCAGATGTTCCACTTCGTCCTGGGCCAGCCAGGTGAAGAGCTCTTTCAATGCCGGGTCTGCGGCACGCTCGGACATGGTCGAATAAAATCGATGGCCGTTCTTCTCTACTTCCTTTGCCGCCCTGATGACCTCAAAGCCGCTGAAGTGCTTGATACCACTCATAAAAGACATCCTTGTTGAAGGTAAAGGTTCTTGTAACCCAGACCGGTCGTACTGTCAATTGCCAAAAAGTTTTTTCAGCGAATCCTGCATCGACTTGTTGGTCGGATTGTCGACGGGTTTGGTCTCCTCACCGGTCTGTACCTGGCCATCTTTCTGTGCTGCCGGATCTGGTGAGCCGAACAGCTTGTCAAGATGGCGGCCTAATTCCTTGCCAAGGGCTTCCGATGCCTGCTTCTGCAGCCCTTTCGGGTCCAGTCCGAACTTCGGAGACGCATAGTTGCCAGAGACAAGCAACGGGACCTGGCTCCAGCCGTCCTTGTCGGCAAGGTATTTTGTCATGTTTCCACCTGAATCGAGTCGAGCGGCAAGTTGTGGACTCAAACGGGTATCCATCGACAGGTTCATGGTGCCGTCCAGACCTATCGATCCCTTGGGGAAGAGTTTGAGGTCGTCGTTGAAGATACGACTGTCAATGTTCAGCTTGCCATCGACGATCCTGATATCTCCCTGGAAATCCCTGAAGCGGATTTCATCTGTATTCGAAAGCTGCAAGAAGGACGCGAAACCTTTGACCAGGCCCGGGCTGACCACACGGCCGTTGGCGATCTGCATGTCGCCCTGGCCGTTAAGCTGCTTGCTCAGGGATTCCCATTGGGTGCCGCGACCCTTGAGGTTGAGATCGAGGTCCATCGCCCCAAACAGCGCACCGGCAGCCTTGGGAATGAACGCTGTCAACAAGGGGTCTGCCTGGATCGTCTTGACAGCAAGGTCGGCGCTGTAAGTTAAACCTTTTGTACCGAGGTTTACCTGGGCCCTGGTGGAGAATGAGCCGCCGGCTATGTTGCCGTCCATTCGACTGATCGTCAGGACATTATCCTTCAACTGGTAGTTGGCTATAAAATCATCGATGAACAAACCTTTATAGAGGGCCTTGCCAATGCTGATTTTACCGCTGGCCTGAAGCGGGAGGTCAAAGGGGCCAAGCTCTTCGTCCTTGGCCACCGATGTCTGCCCTTTCCCTGTAACAACCCCGGCGCCCCCACCAGCGCTCAGCAGGGGTTCGAGTTGAAACCGTTCTGAGGTGACGTCGGCCTTGGCGATGATCGTCTTGCCAAACAGGTTGCCGGCGCTCATGGCAATGCTGGCCCGATTCTCGCCCATGCGCATTTCCAGCCCTTCGGAAACCAGCTTGTCTTCAGCAAACTTGAGCAGACCCAAAATAGCCGGGCGCTGACCGTTTGCAGCGACCTGGACATTGTCCAGGGTGATAACGGCCTTGCGTAGCAGCCGGACCGGGTCGTTCAGCCCTCCTGCCAGCTGTGCATCGAGCTTGACCGTACCGGAAGGGTCAAGATCCCTGGCTCCGGAGACCAGACCGGCAGGCAAGCTTTGCATGGCCTGTCTCAGATCAATGCCCGGCACGGTCAGTTGCATTACCAAATCCTGCCTGCCGAAGAGGTCCTTGATTGTTCCGGTCGCCTCGGCAACCAGCCCGTTATAATCGACACGCCCGCGACGCAAATCCAAAAGCCCTGATTTCAAGCCAACGGACAGATCATAACCGACTTCGATTCTGGCATTCTTCAAGGGCGCATCCGGTAGAGCATCGAGTGTCAAGTCAAGCCCTGTTAACTTCAAGGTTCCGTCTGCAGAGATGACTTCAAGTCCACCCGTGACTTTCGATTCGAGATTGACCTTGAGCCCTTCCAGTTTGCCCGGTACAGAATCCTTCAAGTAAGGTCCAAAAGCCAGGGCGTCAAGGCCCTCAAGCTTAATCCCGAACTCTCCTGAAGCACCTAAAAGACTGACCGCGCCATCCATTTTAAGGGAGGCCTGATCGATCTTGCACTTGATTGCAACCGGCACAGAGCCGGTCAGGGTAATGCCTTTTGCGGTGACTTGCAGTTCGCTAACCTGGACGGTGTGCGGAGTTTTATCTTTGACCGTGTGGTCAATAAAGACAAGGCTTCCATCCTCGATACTCACTTGCGAAACCAGGAGACTGATCGGCGTTGTGGCCGAGTCCCCTTGCTTACGCTCTTTTGTGGCTTTTTTGTCAGTCCCGCCGACTACATCATCAAAGCTGAATTGGCCATTGCTCGTACGAACAACCCGGATCCTGGGAGACTCTACCCTGACCTCGTCGATCACCACTTTCATAGCCAATAGCGGTAAAAGTTGGTACTTGAGGCGAACCAGTTTCGTGCCGACGAAGACATCCTTACCGTCTTTCTCATAAACCTTGAGGTCGTTCAGTTCGATCCCTGTAAACAGACTGACGCTGATATCACCAAGTTCAACCTTGCGCTGCAATGCGTCCTCGGCAATCGGTAACACGGTCTGCTTGACACGCTCTGGTGTAATCACAATTTTGGCCAGTACAACCAGACCGATAACGAGGGTGACAACAACCAAGGCAATTGCCACCAGAATTTTTCCTAATTTGCCCATATTGATTCCTAATTGATGTTTTCTGTAAGTGATCAGTATCCAGAATTCAGTATTCAGAATTCAGGATAAAACAACTTTAAACATTCTATCTTCTGTTCCCTACGTTCTGGATTCTGGATTCCGGATACTTGATACCTCGCTTTCATAAGTCCCCCTCACAGCGGATCATCCACCTGATTGACCAGCAACACCTCGCGCCACTGCTCTTCAGTAACCGGCTGAACGGACAGGCGGTTGCCCTTGCGCAGGACATCCATCGCCGACAGGACCGGATGCCTGCGGAGGTCGTCGCGAGTCAGCGGGTATGGCAGGTGACACAGGTATTGTACGTCCACCACGAACCAGATCGGTTTTGCATCGGAAGCTTTCGGATCAAAATGTTTTTCGCGCGGGTCCAGGGCAGTCAGGTCAGGATACCCTTCACGGACAATCTTCGCCAGTCCGACAATTGCCGGCTCCTTGCAGTTGCTGTGATAGAACAGAACGCCATCACCAAGCTTGATTTGATCGCGCAGGAAGTTGCGCGCCTGGTAGTTGCGCACGCCATCCCACTGGTCCGTACTGTCCGGACAGGCTTTCAGATCATCGATAGAGAAACAATCCGGTTCGGATTTCATCAACCAGTAGTTCATTTTTGCACCAGAGGCTGGAGGCTGGAGGTTGGGCGCTTGTTACAGGATCATCTCAGCCCCGAGTCCCCAGTCCCCCCAGCAATTGTTTTTGCCGTTTTTTTGACCTCTGTCAAAGTGAGCCAGCATAAAACAGGCTAGGATCACGTCAACTTCACTCACAGAAGCAAGTATATCAAATCACCGGGATGAAGCTTCGAGATATTTTATATGAACCTGTTAAAGTTGTTGTAATTTGAACACCCGATTCACAAATTGCAACCCAACCGAAAGAACGGAGGAAAATCATGTCCATGTTTTGCTACCAATGTGAACAAGCTGCCAAAGGCACCGGCTGCACTGCAATCGGCGTCTGCGGCAAGCAGCCTGATGTCGCCGCCCTGCAGGACCTGCTGGTCTACACCCTCAAGGGGATCGCATTCTGGGCAGACAAGGCCCGCGCCAACGGTGCAAAGGACCAGGAAATCGACCGATTCATGATCGACGGTCTCTTCACCACTGTTACCAACGTCGACTTTGATCCGGAAGCCGTCTCCAAATTCATCGCCGATGGCGTACGCCTGCGTAACAAGGCCAAGCAGCTCGCCGGTCCTTTTGACGGCACGGTCCCCGCTGCCGCACAGGACTGGACTCTGCCGGCATCAATTGAAGAACAGGTCAAGCTTGGCGAACTGCATGGTGTCAAGGATTACACTGTCGATCCCGACATCCACTCGGTACGCGAGATCACCATGTACGGCATCAAAGGTTATGCAGCCTATGCAGACCATGCCAGGATCCTCGGTAAAGAATCAGAAGATATCTATGCCTACACTCACAAGGCCCTGGCCGCCCAGCTCGACGACAGCCTCGATTTGATGGCCAATGTCGGCCTGGCCATGGAGGCCGGCCGTGTCAACTACGTGACCATGGAACTGCTCAACCAGGCCCATGTCGAGGCTTACGGCCACCCGGTCCCGACCCCGGTCCAACTTGGCACCAAAGCCGGCAAGGCGATCCTGGTTTCTGGTCATGACCTGAAATTCCTCGAGGAGCTGCTCAAGCAGACCGATGGCACCGGCATCAACATTTACACCCACGGCGAGATGCTGCCGGCTCACGGCTATCCCGGCCTGAAAAAATACAGTCACCTGGTTGCCAACTTCGGCGGTGCATGGCAGGACCAGCACCAGGAGTTTGCCAAGTTCCCGGGTGCCATCATCTTCAACACCAACTGCATTCAGAAACCTTCCGACAGCTACAAAGACCGCCTTTTTACCTGGGGTCTGGTCCAGTGGCCCGGCGTCAAGCATGTCAACGGCTGGGACTTCTCCGAAGTCATTGCCAAGGCGAAAGAATGCGCAGGCCTTGAAGACAATCCGGGGCAGGAGATTCTCACCGGCTTTGGTCACAATGCCATCCTCGGCGTCGCCGACAAGGTCATTGAAGGCGTCAAGGCCGGTGCCATCAAGCACTTCTTCCTGGTTGGTGGGTGCGACGGTGCCAAATCGGGGCGCAACTACTACACCGAGTTTGCCGAGCAGGCACCGAAAGACACTGTAATCCTGACTCTGGCATGCGGCAAGTTCCGCTTCAACAAGCTCGACCTCGGCGATATCGGCGGCATCCCGCGCCTGCTCGACGTTGGCCAGTGCAACGATGCCTACAGCGCTATCCAGGTCGCCCTGGCCCTGGCCGATGCATTCGAGTGCGGTGTCAACGACCTGCCGCTCTCCATGGTCCTGTCCTGGTACGAGCAGAAGGCCGTTGCAATCTTGCTGACCCTGCTGCACCTCGGCATCAAGAATATCAAGCTCGGACCGACGCTGCCGGCGTTCATCACGCCGAACGTCCTCAACTTCCTGGTTGAGAACTTCAATATCGGACCGATCACAACTGCAGAGCAGGATCTCAAAGAGATTCTCGGTTAAGCGTTACAACAGGCTGCAGAAAATAAAGGGTGGCCCGTAAGGGCCGCCCCAAGATTGTTGACAAACCCCACAAATGATGCGGGGTTTGTCTTTTTGCCTGGCAAGTGGAAGTTCTATGAAGCTTAGGGCAACAGATGGTTAATCTGTTGCCCTCTGTCTTTATTCTTAAAAGCTTAAAAGCAAACCCGGCGGGTCGCGTCCCGCCCGACGCCATACTTTTGTCCGGCAACAAAAGTATGCAAAAGTGCCTTCTCCTTGCGGAGGGCATCTCCTTTGCCGGATTTCTGTGACTTCAAGAACCTGCTGTGATGGGATCCGGCCCTGTGTCAAAGGGCCTGACCTTTCTGTGTGACCTACAAGGGAAAAGCCACAAAACATGCGAACCTTTGCAAACCGCCACTACAGGAGAGGCTCACAAGAGCCTCGGATCCTGCGGGGGAAGCGAAGGCTCTTGATCGTTTAGAATGACCTGAATTGATGTTGCCGCCTTGACGCACCAGACATGCCCAGCGCAGCGCAGGCCCTTTTCTGCTTACTCTTTTGGGCCAGCAAAAGAGTAAGGCGCGGTCGGGGGGCGCAACCCCCGGGTTCTGGTTTCGTCTTTGAGTTCCTCAGGACAATGAAAAAGGGCAACAGATAAACCATCTGTTGCCCTTCTAAACATCAATGCTGAACTTTGTCAGCAGCCTGGGGCGCCCCTTTTGCCATCGGCTTAAAACTGTTTCTCGTGACAAATAAAAAGCCCCAGAGCCGCAGAGAGGGGGTTTCGAATTTTATAGACAGTGACACACGACGATCAATGCAAGCTTTCAGGCTTGCGAGATACGGTCCTTGCCCAGCAACTTAGCCTTGTACATTGCCTTGTCAGCAAGTTGTACAAGTTGGTCACAAGATTGGACGCTGTTGCCTGTGAAGGATGAGGTCCCTGTGCTGATGGTGACCTGCTCACCATCGAGACATTCAAACTGGTGTTCCCGGATTATTGAGCCTAACCGGGTTGCCACCACCAGGGCTCCTGCAGAGTTTGTGTTCGGCAGGACAACCGCAAATTCTTCTCCACCATATCGTGCCGGCACATCACTCAGCCTGGCGACGCCTTTCGTGAGCTTACCGATTTCCCTTAGGACCGTATCTCCTTGGGTATGACCATAATTGTCGTTAATCCGCTTAAAATTATCTATGTCAAAGAAAACCAGAGAAAGGGGTGTTTGATAGCGGCTCGCTCTGCTGAACTCTTTTTCGAGACAACTGTAAAAATGCTGATGATTGTAGAGCTTGGTTAATCCGTCTCGAATGGACATTTCCTCAAAATACTCTTGAGCGGTTTGCATGGTCTCGAACAGGATCGCCGTCTCTAAGGCGTTGGCGGAAAGGTTCGCTACCAATTGACACAGCTTGTGGATTCTTTTGGTGACACCATCAGGCAGCGGGGTCGCCATCCGCAAGAGGAAAGTCCCTATGACGCTTTCCTTTTTAATGACCGGAATAACAACGATTGAATTGAAATTAAGACCTTCAATTTGTGCTCTTACAGAATCCATGAGCGGGTCATTTTTTATGTCATTTATGATGACGGGTTGTTTGGTGTCAAGGGCCTTGCTGATTTCCGGGTAGTTGCATAGTTCCAGCTTGATCTCTTCGTAAATCTCAAGGTCGCTGCTGGCTTTGACATAAGGGACGCCGTCATCCTTGATGCTGACAATGGAACAGCGTGCGTTATCAATCATGTCCGACATCCTGTCAACGATCAGATGAAGTATCGTCATCGGATTACGTATCGCAGAGATGTTTTCTGCCAGTTCAAGGAGCAAGATCAAATCTCTTTGCTCTAAATCGGCATAGTACTCTTTGGGCCTGAGGTGGGCCCCCACTCGTGCAAGGATTTCTGGAAGACACATCGGTTTTGTAATGTAATCGTCAGCCCCAACCTTCAAGCCGCGAGCAATGTCTTCCTTTTTTGCCAGGGAGGTGAACAGGATGATAGGGATTTTTCTTGTCTCTGCACTTTCCTTGAGAGCACGACAAGCATCAATCCCGTCTTTTATCGGCATCTCAACATCCATGATAATCAGATTGGGTTTCTGTGCCTTGGCAAGACTGATGGCCTCCTCACCATTCTCTCCTTCTATGATGTCGTATTGGCCTTTCAAGGCATCTCTCAGAACACTTCGGAAAAAGAGCTCGTCATCTACAACTAGAATTTTCAGTCCTGTTTTCACAAATTATCTCCTGAGATTCAAAAGCTTTTGAGCCAGCCAATTTCCGTTTCTAAACTCTGGATAAACTCTGCCTCAGTAACCGTGATTTATGAAAATATCATTATTCAGGTTTCAATCAAACATTTGCTTAGATCGTCAACCGGCAGCGTGGCGAAAGCCCCTGTCACATCTGCGGGAAGCAATCAAAGAGAGAATTTTCTGCACTTTCTGCAACCGGCCTCAGCCGTGATCCGCCCGGCAATTCTGGCGTTAGCCGAGGGTCATAGTGTGAGAGCATGCCGCCTTCAACTCATACCTTCAAAAGCCAGGACCTTATCTCTAAAACCGGGGTCCAGCCTTCTGGGTTTACGTTTCTGGTAATCGAAGCATACCAGTGCTGTTTCCCCCTCTGCCGTGATTTCGCCATCACGTTCGATGCGGTATTCCATCTTGAACGATGAACGGCTCAAATCGCACACCCTGACCCCTATCAGAAGGGTGTCATCATGAAACATTTCAGCCTTGTACCTGACATGTGCTTCGGGGAGGATGACTCCACAGCCGTTGCCAATATCCAACTCTGAATAGCCCCCGAGATTGTCCAGATAGGCAATCCGGGCATCCTGGAAAAAATTCAGGACAGCAGAATTGGCGACGTGGCCTCCGTAGTTGACATCGGCGATCCTGACCTTGTAAGGGAGAACAAAATTGAATCCGTCCATAATGGCTCCTATTTCTGGCATTTTCGGCAATGAAAAGTCGATCGCTGCCCCAATCTCGTCTGACTGATAGCGCGACCACACACTGTGCAGGGTTCCCCTGCCCGGCCGTATACCCTCAACTCCTGTTTGAAATAGCCCGGCCGGCCTTCAGTGTCCATAAAATCCCTGATCGTCGTTCCACCGGCAGCAATCGCCTCGGACAGTACCTCCTGTACGGATTGTACGAGCATGGCAAAAGCACTCCTGCTGACTCGTCCAGCCTGCCTGGCAGGCGAAATTCCGGCACGGAACAACGCTTCGCTGGCGTAGATATTGCCAACTCCGACGACCACGTGCGCATCCATGATAAATGGCTTGACAGCAATTTTACGACCACGTGAGACACGGTAAAGATAATCAGTGCTGAACAGGTCGCTGAAAGGTTCCGGCCCCAGTGTGACCAGGCGCTTATGCAGCAAAGGATCTTTCTCGGTCCAGAAGATAGCACCGAACCGTCTGGAGTCATTGAAGCGTAAAACCGAGTTGTCAGAAAAAATCAACTCGACATGATCGTGTTTGCGCCTCTCATCGCCGGGCCGGCAGACTCGCAGATGGCCGGTCATCCCCAAATGGATGATCAGCGTTCCCCGCTCGAAGTTCATCAGCAGGTACTTGGAGCGACGTTCGACTGAACAGACTTTTTGTGCAGGGAGGATCGCGTCGAGGTCCGAAGGAATCGGCCAACGCAACGCGGCATTGTGAACCAGGACCTGTTCTACTTCCTTACCCAGGACCAGGGGTTCAATGCCGCGACGGGTGGTTTCCACTTCCGGCAGCTCAGGCATACAAGACCGGGACGCGGAACGTGGTGCGAAGAACGCGGAAAATCATTTGCATCATTTCTGGGATACTTTCTCCATCAGATTCGCTAGATAGCTTTCTGCCTCAGTGGATCCTTCGGCAGGCGACCATGGGGCAAAATCCTTGTCTGATAATGGAGCGTAGGGCCCGGGCTTGGTTTCGAAGAAAATACTTCCGGCCTTCAGAGAGACCAACGCATGCCACATGGCCGGGGGTAAATCTATGGCCACAGTCTCGCAGCCGACACCGAACGGCACGATCATGTCAATTTGTCCATCATCGGTAAACACCACCAAAGCCATCTTGCCGCGGATCGCCATAAAACATTCCGACCTGGGCGGATCAAGATGACGATGCGGTCGGACGTAAGTGCCAGGTTCCATAGCGTTGAAGAGCCTCTGGCAAGGATCGGCGTAATCATCATGCAGGTTGAGGTTCTTGCGACGACGCTTTGCTGCCGCAGCTTCATTGCTCAACCGGTCAAGTCTCTTTTGATCGATAATTTTCATATGTTATTTGCGATCAGTAGATCGTATCGTGGTCAAGTCCGGAAAAATCCCTGAAGGACAGACTTTCCGGTTCGGCAGGCAGTTCACTCGAGGTCATCTTCTGTCCGCGGTGGTAACGCCACGCCTGACCTTCCTTCTTCAGCCAGGCAAGCTCGGCAAACTGCAGCGAATTCCCCTGGACATGCATTCGCATCAGGAAAACGACACGTGATTCACCGTCACCGCAGTCTTCATCCAGCACCCTGCAGTCGATGATTTTGTAATCCGGGCTGAGACTTTCCACGCCGTACCGGCAATACTCACCACGATCAGGAAACTGGCGCCGAAAATTTGATTCCGGGTGATAAGAGTCGTAGATAAAGCCGAAATCACCGGAGGCAAACGCCTGGGTGCGAGCCATAATCAACTCGGACGGGGTGTAGGAAGTCATACTCATCAGTCTTTGATTCTCGGGTCCATGGCATCGCGGATACCCTCGCCCAGCAGGTTGTAGCCGAGGACGGTGAAGAGAATCGCCAGGCCGGGGAAGACCGATAGCCACCAGGCTGTGCCCAGGGTCTGTTTGCCGGCAATCAGCATGTTGCCCCAGGATGGCGTTGGGGGTTGGACGCCGATACCGAGGAAAGAGAGTGCGCTTTCCGTCAGAATCGCACCGGCAATGCCCAGCGTCGCAGAAACCAGCACCGGCGAAATGGCGTTCGGCAGAATATGTCTGAAGATAATCCTTGTGTCCCGTGCACCGATTGCTCGTGCTGCAACCACGAAGTCACGTTCCCGTAACGACAGGAACTCTGCCCGGACCAGCCTGGCTACACCCATCCAGCTGGTCAGCCCGATGATAATCATGATGTTCCAGATCGATGGCTCCAGAAAGGCAATCACGGCCAGGATCAGAAAAAAGGAGGGGAAGCAGAGCATGATATCGACGAAGCGCATGATCAGGGAATCGATCCATCGTCCATAGAAGCCCGCAAGGGCGCCGAGCAGGATGCCGATAAAAGTTGCGATACCGACCGCAACAAATCCAACCAGCAGAGAAATCCGTGCCCCGTACAGGATTCTGGCCAGCACATCACGACCCAGGTCGTCCGTACCGAGGGGATAATCGAAACTGGGAGGCTGGAGTCGGTGGACAATGTCTATCGCACCAGGGTCCCGGCCCGAGACCGGCGCGAGCATGGCAAGACAGAACATGGCCAGCACGATCAACGCACCGGCCATGGCCATGTGGTTTCGTCTCAGGCGTGTCCAAAGCACTTCACGAAAAAAAGCAGACATTGGATCCTCGAAATGCCATCTATCCCATTGCCGGCAGGTTACTTCAAGCTATTCAGCAATGAACCGACTCGAATGGACATTCTAACATAAACCCGGATGAACCGCGGAACGGGCCCAGCGTCCTATCAACCAGAAAGAAGCTGGTCAGCGTCTCGCACGACTCAGCGCCGGCCGATGCCGTAATACTCGAAACCGTCTTCTTTCAGGCTATGAGGGTCATACTGGTTCCGACCGTCAAAGATGACCGGCTGTTTCATCATCTCTTTCATGGCACGGAAGTCCGGATGCCGGAAGGGCTTCCATTCCGTCACCAGTGCCAGCGCATCGATCTGCTCCACAGCCTCGTACTGATGACGCACGAGCGTTACTGAACCGTTATCGAGCCATTCTCCAGGCAACTCATCGCGGGTCGCTTCGAGGGCCTCGGGATCGTAGGCCCGGACCCTGGCCCCTGCGTTGACCAATTCCCTGATCAGGATGAGGGCTGGCGCCTCACGGATATCATCCGTACCGGGTTTGAATGCCAACCCCCACAGGCCGAAGGTCAAGCCTGACAGATCGACGCCAAAGCGGGATTCGATCTTGCGGAACAGGACATGTTTCTGGTCCTCGTTACGCTCATGCACAGCCTGCAGGATAATCGACTGGTAGTCGTTTTCGCCGGCCATATGGATAAGCGCCCTGACATCCTTCGGGAAACACGAGCCGCCATAACCACACCCCGGGTAAATAAAGGAATAGCCGATCCGACTGTCCGAACCGATGCCGAGACGGACGTTTTCGACATCAACACCGAGATGGTCACAGAGGTTGGCGATTTCGTTCATAAAGGAGATCTTGGTCGCCAGCATTGAATTGCCGGCGTACTTGGTCATCTCCGCGTCCTTGACGCCCATGAACAGAATCCTGTCGTGATTGCGGCTGAAATCCTTGTACAGTTCCCGCATGACCTCGCGGGAACGATCCGAATCGGCCCCGACCACGATCCGGTCCGGTTTCATGAAATCATCAACGGCAGCCCCCTCTTTGAGGAACTCAGGGTTGCTGACCACGTCAAAAGCTACGCTGGCGCCACGGTTTTGCAACTGACTGCTGACTGCCGCCTTGACCTTCTCGGCCGTACCGACCGGTACGGTCGATTTGGTGACGACCACAGCGTAATCAGAGAGGTTGCTGCCAATCTCCGAGGCAACAGCCAACACATGCTGGAGGTCTGCCGAGCCGTTCTCACCGGGCGGTGTGCCCACGGCAATGAAGATGATTTCCGAACCTTCCATGGCTTCGGCAAGTGCCGTCGCGAAGACCAGTCGCCCTTCTTCGTAATTACGCGCGACGATCGGCTTGAGCCCCGGCTCGTAGATAGGAATACAGCCCTCCCTTAGCCTGGCCACCTTTTCGGTGTCTATATCCACACAGGTCACGTGATGTCCCATTTCCGCAAAACAGGATCCCGTGACCAGTCCGACGTATCCGGTTCCAACTACGGTTAACTTCATAGCACCTCCGGGCCGCGCAGCGCAAATTGCGCAACGCGACAAATGATTAATCTCTCGAATAACTGCCCAAACCTAAAAAACGGAGTTTATTCTCACCTCTCACCTCGCGCCTCAAGCTTCTTCTCCCACTCCCAGGCCGTGCGCAGGATTGTTTCAAGGTCGTCAAAATGCGGCTGCCAGCCGAGTTGGTTACGAATCTTGTCACATCCGGCAATCAGTTCGGCAGGATCTCCCTCACGACGACCGACCTCTTCGACCGGGAAATCGACACCACTGACCTGTTTGGCCATGGCAACCACATCCTGCACACTGAAGCCGTGACCATAGCCACAATTAAAGATGGATGAGGCGTGTCCTGCGTTCAGGTAGCGCAAGGCATCGAGATGGGCCTGCGCAAGGTCGGAGACGTGAATGTAGTCGCGGATACAGGTACCATCGACGGTCGGATAATCGGTGCCGAAGACTTGCAGCCTGGGGTATATGCCCAGGGCCGTCTTCAGCGCTCGCGTGATCAGATGCGTCGGGTTGGCATAGTCCTGACCGAGTCGGATATCAGGGTCTGCGCCGGCGACATTGAAATAACGCAGTGCAACGTACCGAAAGTCGGCGCGTGCCTTGCTCAGGTCTGCCAGGAAACGTTCGGTCATCAGCTTGGACATGCCATAAGGATTGATCGGCTGCAGCGCCGTCTCTTCGGTGACCGGCAATTGCTCCGGGTTGCCATAGACCGCTGCCGTCGACGAGAAGATCAGCTGGCCGACTCCGACTTGACAGAGTGCTTCAATCAGGTTGAGCGCGTTGACAGAATTGTTTCGGTAGTATTTGAGCGGGTCAGTGACGCTTTCTCCGACTTCGATGGCCGCAGCAAAATGCATCACCGCATCAGGCCTGAAACCAGCCAGGATATTTGACAACAGGTCCCGGTCTGCCAGGTCGCCGACTACCAGCTCTCCGGAAAGGACAGCATCCCGGTTACCGGTTGAAAGATTATCGTAGGTGAGGACTTCACAGCCAGCCTGGCCCAGGGCCAGGACGACATGGCTGCCGATATAACCGGCGCCACCGGTGACAAGCACACGGGTCTTTTCAGGCGAACTATTCATAACCGAATTCCTTCATCATGCGTCCGGACATTGTCCAGTTCTTCTGCACCCGCACGAAAAGCTCGAGATGGACCTTGACTCCGAGCATGCGTTCGATCTCCTTGCGGGCCGACTGGCCGATCTGGCGAATCATAATCCCGCCCTTGCCGACCAGGATACCTTTCTGCGAATCGCGCTCGACGTTGATCACCGCCGAGATGCCAACCATGTTCTTTGCCGGGTTGTCCTGAAATCTTTCGACCAGGACCGCGACACCGTAAGGGACCTCGTCTCTGGTACGCATCAGGATCTGCTCGCGAATCATCTCGGCGACGATGAATCGCTCCGGAACATCGGTCAATTGATCTTCCGGATAGTAACGCGGGCCTTCCGGCAGCAGCGCAGGGATTTCATCCATCAGGCGATCGACGCCATCACCTTTCAGGGCAGAGATCGGGATGATTGATGCGAAAGGGCAAATTTTACTGTAGGCGTCGATCATCGGCAAAAGCCTGTCCCTGGGGATAGTGTCGATTTTGTTGATCACCAACAGCACCGGACGATCGCCTTTTTCCAGCAGCCGCGGGATCATCGGATCAGTGTCGACCGGCCGATCCGCCTCGACCAGCCAGAGGACCACGTCGACATCGAGGCACGCCGAACGGGCCTGGTCCACCATGTAGCGGTTGAGAGGAGAACGCGCCTCGTGTATGCCGGGCGTATCGACATACAGAACCTGGGCATGATCAAGGTTTTGGATACCGAGGATCCGGTTGCGGGTCGTCTGGGGTTTTGGCGAGGTGATAGCGATCTTCTGACCGACAATACGGTTCAGAAGGGTCGATTTGCCGACGTTTGGCCGACCGATGATTGCAACGAACCCTGAACGGAACTTAACTTCTGTCAATTCAACCTCCAACGCATGTGAGTTCTGCCAGGGTCAGATTCTGGTTATGGAAATGCAGGCTGCCACGGGCGACAACGGCATCGACCTGTAGCGAAAAACCCGGGCAAACGTCCTTAAGCCACACCCGGTTCTCGCCACGATGGCCGAGGGCATCGCTTAGATCGTCTGGATGAACGGTAAGCGGATGCCCGCAAGTCGCGGCCCTTGCCAGCGCCCGACGCCAGATTCGCGACCGAACCAGCTGACCGAACGCCGGGTGAAAGGGGCCGGCCAACAGGTTTCTCTCCAGGGCGCTGTCCTGCTGCAGACCAAGCCGGATGACCGGGATATCATTCTGGCGACAGAGCAGCATCATGTCTGCACAGAGCTCGACGGCCTGATCCAGAGACCACGGTTGGTAGCCTCCAGCATTCCAGAGCTCTGCCAATGCAGTACCGGCAATCACAACCGTCGGGTAGATCCTCAAAAAGGCAGGTTTGAGATCCAGCGCCTGACGCAGTGAGCTCAAGGCCTCCTCGACATCGCCACCCGGCAACCCGGGCATCAATTGGACGCCAACTTTGAAACCGGCAGCCCGACAACGCCGCACTGCAGCAATACTCTCCGCAGCGCCATGGCCACGCCCTGCCTGCATAAGTACGATATCGGAGAAACTCTGGCAACCGATCTCAATCGTCTGTACACCGCCTGCCTGCAATCGTCCGAGACACGCCTCGTCGAGAGCGTCCGGTCGGGTTGAGATACGGATACCGGACGCCCTGCCGGTCGCAATAAACTGATTCGCAACAGCCAGGTAAAGCTGTTGCTGGCGTATCGGGAGGAGAGAGAAGGTGCCGCCGTAAAAGGCAATTTCACCGTTGCCATGGTCCGGCAACATGGCGTCCAGCTGACGGATGACCGCCCCGGTATCGGGGACTTCAACCTGGCTGGTAGACCTGTCCTGGGCACAGAAGAGACAGCGGTGCGGGCACCCTGCATGGGGGACAAAAACCGGATAAATTTTCACGAGTCTTTGTCCAGGAGCATCAACGCCGCGGCCGCGGCAACCTGTTCAGCGCTCTTTTTCGTCCGCCCTTTGCCCATGCCATAGACGCGCTCGCCGATCAACACCTCGACTCGGTAAACGCGGTCATGGGGCGGACCTGATGCGTCTATCATTCTGTAGACGGGGAGTTCATTCCGGGTGGCCTGCAGCAGTTCCTGCAAACGGCTTTTATGGTCCTGCCCTGCTTCGACAGAAGCCTGTTTCAGCAACGGGACAAACAATGGCAGGACAACGAATTTGGCAGCTTCATAGCCCCCATCAACAAAAACCGCACCGAACAAGGCTTCCAGGGCGTCTGCAAGCAGACTCGGCTTTTCCCGGCCACCGCTGCCGGATTCACCTTTGCCCAGCAACAGCTCCCTGCCGATCCCGAGCGACCCCGCCAGTTCTGCAAGGCTTGGCATGGCAACAACCTCGGCCCTGATCCGGGTCAGTTCTCCTTCATCGGCAGTCGGCAGCGCATCCATCAGGTACTCGCTGACGACCAGGTCCAGCACCGCATCGCCGAGGAACTCGATACGCTCGTTATCCGGGCCTGCGGCGTCAGGATACTCGTTGACATAAGACTTGTGGGTCATGGCATTGACCAGCAGCGCCTTGTCCCGGAATGAATACCCCAGGGTCTTTTCCAGCTTTTGCCAGTTATCGTCATCCAGGCTGACAGGTGAATTCATGAACAGATTGTTTTCTCGACGGTTGAGGAATTGTCATTGTCACACAGACTAATCTGCGAATCTAAAAGTCAGCTATATTACACCAAGTCGCTATTTATATCAATTGCACCAAAGCACAAATTCATTATAGTATGGCGATTCATTTCAAGCGTGTGAAGACACCATCCATCAAACGATCCAAGATACTGTTTTATGTCATTTTTTATTACTTTGGAAGGCATCGAGGGCAGCGGCAAAACAACCCAGTTGCTGCGCCTCCAGGAGCACCTCCGGTCGTTGGGGCACGAGGTTGCCGTAACCCGTGAACCGGGAGGGTGTAGAATATCCGATGCCATCCGCACCCTGCTGCTGCACCCAGAGAATAACTCGATATCGCCACACACGGAACTACTGCTATACAGTGCGGCAAGAGCTCAACACGTCGCCGAGTTCATTATACCGGCCCTGGGGCAGGGCAAGATTGTCCTCTGTGACCGCTTCGCCGATGCGACAACTGTTTACCAGGGCGCAGGACGCGGATTGGACATGGCCCAGCTTGAAGCCATCAACCGCTTTGCCAGCAAAGGCTTGATCCCTGACATGACACTGTTGCTCGACTACCCGGCAGAAGAAGGCCTGCATCGAGCCAGGGCACGTAACCACAGGGACAATCTCGAATCGGAGGGTCGTTTCGAGTTGGAATCTCTCGATTTTCACCGGCGGATTCGCCAGGGCTATCTCGACCTGGCCGCACGCGAAGAACGATTCCGGGTAATCGATGCACTTGGCGATGAGGATTCCGTGGCTGAGCGCATGATCACCATGGTTGATCTCTTCCTGGCCGACAGGAGCTCGGCATGACCTTCGACCAGATCCTCGGTCATGACCGACAGAAGGACATCCTGAGCCGGTCCCTGGCAAACGGCAGGCTTGCTCACGCCTACCTGTTCTCGGGCCCGGATGGCATCGGCAAGCGACTTATGGCTCTCGCCCTTGCACGGGCCATCGTCTGCCACGAGCAGCGCGGTTGCGGCAATTGCCAGGCCTGCCGGAAGATAGACCATCAGAACCATCCTGATCTGCACGTCCTCGAACCGGACGGTAATTCGATCAAGATTGAGCAGGTCAGATCCTTTCAGAAAGATCTCAACCTCAAACCACTCGAGGCGTCCCACAAGATATGCCTGATCGAAGAGGCCGACAGCATGACGGTCGGTGCGGCCAACGCCCTGCTCAAGACACTTGAAGAACCACGCGGCGATACGCTGCTGATTTTGCTGACAGCCCACCCGAATCGGCTGCTCGAAACGATTCGCTCCCGTTGCCAGCCACTGCCTTTCACACGGCACCCGAACAGCAGGATTCAGGCGCAACTCGAGAAACAGCTCAACATCGATCCGACGGAATCTCACGTTCTGGCCGCCCTTTCCGAAGGCAGCTTCAAAAAAGCCTTCGGCAAAGACCGCCAGCTCTACCTGGAGGAACGTCGGAAACTGCTAAAAACCTTGACGGGGCTATCCTCAGGCAGTATCTTGCCCATTCTGGATTTTGCCGAGCAGATCGCTGCCGACAAAACCGTTCTGCCCGATATTCTGGAAATTTTCCAGGCTTTTTACCGGGATGTTATGATGATGCTTCAGGGTCGTGGTGATGATGATCTCGTCAACCTCGATCTGAAGGAAAAAATCCACAGGGTTTCCAAGCGTGAGAACCTTACCTCAATTCTCGCCAAGCTTGATGCCCTGATCGAAGTCCGCCGCCAGCTTGACCGCAACGTCAATCGGCAGTTGGCCGTGGAAGTGCTACTCTTGAAACTGGCGACCTGACCTCATCGCCAGGTACAGGTTTTGCTCACTCTATATAAAAAAATTGACCTTATGATACGTATTGTCCCATTAAAATTTCAGCAGGCCGGTCGCCAGTACAACTTCAACGCCACAACGCTCGAACTCAAGGCGGGCGACAAGGTGATTGTCGAAACCGATCGCGGCCGCGCCATGGCGAGTGTTGTCGTCGTGCCTCGAGAGATAGAGGACAGCGAGGCCCCGGAAGGCCTGAAAAGCATACTTCGCATGGCCACGGAAGAGGACCTGGCGCTGGCGGAAACCAATGCTGCCAGGGAGGTGGACGCCTACAAATACTGCCAGGAACGGATCAAGTCCCGTCAACTGGACATGAAGCTGGTACGGGCCGAATATGCCTTCGACGGCTCGAAAATCATCTTCTTCTTTACTGCCGACGGGCGCATCGACTTCCGTGAACTCGTCAAAGACCTCGCCCATCATTTCCACACCAGGATTGAAATGCGCCAGATCGGTGTCCGTGATGAAGCCAAACTGGTCGGGGGCCTCGGCATCTGCGGTCGGGAGCTCTGCTGCAGCAGTTTTCTCACCCAGTTCAGTCCGGTTTCGGTCAAGATGGCCAAGGAACAAGGGCTGGCCCTCAACCCGACCAAGATATCAGGCCAGTGTGGCCGCCTGCTCTGCTGTCTCGGTTACGAGTTCGAGACTTACGGTGCGCTTAAAAAAGGCATGCCGAAATGCGGCAAGAAGGTTTCCTGGCAGGATCGCGAATGTGAAGTCAAATCCATCGACATCCTGCGCCAGCAGATCAACCTGCGAGACCAGGAGGGCAACAGCTACTGCATAACCTTGAAAGAATTGCAGAGCGGGCAGGCGGAGCAACCGGCACCCCAGGAGCAACCTGCCGGTGAGGCCCATACCAGTCGCCTGAGCAGACGCAAGCATGAACCCCGCAAGCAATCGGGCAGAGGCCAAGGCCCTGCCGAGAAAACCGGCGAACAGACCAAAAAGCCGGAGGAAGAAAAGGACAAGCCTGACCAACAGGCTGCAGGTGAGGACAAGAGCCAGAAAAAGCCTCGTCGGCGCGGCAGGCGCAGACCCCGTGGCGGCCGCAAACCGGGCCCGAGCAAGCAGGGAGAATAAGACTCATGTCGGATGCAAAGCATTATTACCTGACGACTCCGATTTACTACGTCAACGATGTTCCGCATATCGGTCATGCCTACACGACACTGGCATGTGATGTCATGGCGCGATACAAGCGTGCACGCGGCTTTGAGGTCAGCTTTCTCACCGGCACCGATGAACATGGCCAGAAAGTCGAAAAAGCTGCGCATGCCAAAGGTGAAACCCCGCTGGAGCTGGCGGACCGGGTTGTCAAACGTTTTCAATCGCTGTGGGAAAAGCTGAATATCTCGCACACCGACTTCATTCGCACATCGCAGGAACGCCACAAACTGGCGGTCCAGGAAATTTTCCGGACCATTGAAGCCAAGGGCGACATCTACCTCGGCGAATATGAAGACTGGTACTGCACACCCTGTGAGACATTCTGGACCGAAACCCAGTTGCTTGACGGCAACTGCCCTGATTGCGGGCGTCCGACCGACAAGCTCAAGGAGGAGTCCTACTTCTTCCGCATGAGCAAATACCAGGACCAGTTACTCGCTCATATCGACGCCAACCCGGATTTCATTCAACCAAAGTCACGGCGCAACGAGATTCTCAGTTTTGTTCGTGAGGGGCTGCGCGACCTTTCCATCTCACGGACAACCTTCTCTTGGGGGATCCCCGTACCGAACAACGAGAAACATGTCATCTATGTCTGGTTTGACGCCCTGACCAACTACATCAGCGCCCTTGGTTACCCGAATCGGGACAGTGATTTCAGCAAATTCTGGCCTTGCGACGTTCACGTTATCGGCAAGGACATTCTGCGCTTCCACACCGTCTACTGGCCAACCTTCCTGATGGCTGCCGGCATTCCGCTGCCTGAGAAGGTCTTTGCCCACGGCTGGTGGACAGTTGAGGGTCAGAAAATGAGTAAAAGCCTGGCCAACGTCGTCGAACCGAACATGCTGATCGACAAGTACGGCGTCGACGCGATCCGTTACTTCCTGCTGCGTGAAGTCCCCTTCGGGCTAGACGGCGACTTCTCCCACAACGCGCTGGTACACCGCATCAACTCGGACCTTGCCAATGACCTCGGCAACCTGGTCAGCCGCTCCACGGCAATGCTCAACAAATACTTTAAAGGTATCCTGCCAAGCCCCTTAAAAGGTGATGCTATTGACGAGGTGCTTAAAGACAGATTCGTCAAGCAAACCGGCGTTGTCGACGAGCAGATGGAGGCTCTCGCCTTTAACAAGGCCCTGCAGTCGATCTGGGAGTTGGTCAGCGCCGCCAACAAGTATATCGATGACTCGGCACCCTGGACCCTGGCCAAGGACGAGACGCAGCGCGAACGACTTGGCACTGTTATGTACAACCTGCTCGAAGCCGTACGCCTGATCGGATTACTTGTCACCCCCTTCATGCCTGACACCGGCGTCAAGATCTGCAACATCCTTGGGATTGACTCCGCAGACCGGCAACTCGATGAACACGACAGCTGGGGGCTTCTGCAGCCGGGCAGTTCAATCGAAAAGGCAGCCCCGCTCTTCCCCAGGATTGAAACGGAGTAATCGGAACGCGGAACGCGGGACGAGGGTCGCGAAAAGCCTTTGACTTTCTCGTACCGCGTCACTCGTTACGGAAATTTTTCCATGAAAAATTTACAATCAACCCTCGTCGACTCCCACGCCCATCTCGATTCAAAGCCCTACACAACAGATCTGGACGATGTCCTAGCACGCGCCAAGGAGAGTGGTGTCGCACACATCCTGACGGTCGGTTGCGACCTCGAGAGCTCCCGTGCCAGCGTCGACCTGGCAATACGTTACCCAAATGTCTACGCCAGCGTCGGCATCCACCCGCATGATGCCGACAAGGTCAATAAACAGGTCATGGCCGAACTGGCTCGCATGATCGAATCGGTAGACAAGGTTGTTGCCGTTGGCGAAACAGGCCTCGATTTCTACCGTGACCGCTCACCGCGCGATCAGCAGAAAGAGTCTTTCCGTCGCCATATACAGCTGGCCAAAGAGACCGGTAAGCCGCTGATCATTCACGACCGCGACGCACATGATGACGTTGTGCAGATCATGCGGGAAGAAAACGCTGCCGAAGCAGGCGGCGTATTGCACTGCTTCTCCGGCAGCCTGGAAATGGCCCGCAAGTGTCTAGAGATGGGCTTTCACATCTCCTTCGCCGGTCCTCTGACCTACCCCAAGAACGACGCATTGCGCAGTATCGCGGCAGCACTGCCGGTCGATGTCATGCTGGTGGAAACCGACTGCCCTTACCTTTCACCGCAGAACTGGCGCGGCAAGCGTTGTGAGCCTGCTTATGTCCGCACGACTGCCGAGAAACTGGCGGAAATCAAGGGGCTGTCAATCGAAGATGTCGCTCGCATCACCAGCCTCAACGCCTGGCGCCTGTTCGGTATCGGTGAGGTCGATCAAAGCACCAGAATCGCCTACGTGATCCGTAACAGTCTCTATCTCAACATAACCAACCGGTGCACCAACAGCTGCACCTTCTGTGCAAAGTTCAGGGATTTCACCGTCAAGGGACACCAGCTTTGCCTGGAACGAGAACCGACCGTTGAAGAGGTCATGAAAGCGATCGGCGATCCATCCCCTTACGATGAAGTCGTCTTCTGCGGCTACGGCGAGCCCCTGCTTCGACTGGACCTGGTCAAGGAGATTGCCCGTTACCTGAAACAGAACAACATAACGGTTCGCATCAACACCGACGGTCAGGCCAACCTGGTGCATGGCCGAAATATCCTGCCGGAACTCGCCGGGCTGGTCGATTCGATCAGTGTGTCGCTTAACGCACCCGATGCATCGACGTATCAAAAGATCTGTCGATCAGAATATGGCGAGCAGGGTTATGCTGCCCTTAAGGAATTCCTCGTGGAAGCGAAAAAACATGTCCCTTCCGTCGCAGCCACAGCTGTTACCCTGCCGGGAATAGACATCGGTGCATGCCGTAAGGTCGCCGAAGAACTTCAGGTAGAGTTTCGCGAACGAGTTTACAACGAAGTGGGTTAGACTTGCTACATACCAACATTTAAACGGGGGTCACATGGAAATGTGACCCCCGTTTTGTATTTTCCTCGGTTCTGCTTGCGATGATAATGGCTTATGTACAATCTTAACGCTTTTAAGACTTACTCAGCCTGCTCCGGCGTCACCAGGTCACCGAGGAACAGACTGCCATTGTGTACAAAGAAGCAGCTCTGAAAGCCTGCCGCAAGCTCAGCCAGTCGCTCTGCATAGTTTTCCTCATCACCGGCATTCGGCGTTGCCAAGCCCAACAGGACGGTATCGGCAAGAGCGCTCTCACGATGCATGATTTCCATCACACTTTCATCATCTGATTTGAGCGTGACTTCAACCTCCGCATCGATTCGTATCTCGGGAATCAATTGTGCCAGGAATCGTTCGGTCTGCCCTTTCATGAGTTCGTTTGAGGCAATACTCAAGATCCGAATTTTAGCATGCCGCCATTCCGGATTACGGGTCAACAGATATGCCAGAAGCAGCATCAGGTCGCCGTTGCGCCTAAGGCCACCCCACCAGACATGAATATCCTGGACCTGTCCTTCTCGAAACGATATCAGGGGGCTGGTTTTGCCGATAATCAGGCTCTTGTAGAGATGTTTAAGAGGTCGAATAACACGCAGGAACCTGACCAGTCGTGACAGGTCATCCGGCCAGCCAACCAGAACTGTATTACTGGCCATCCCGGCAATCCCGTTCGACTGGGCGACGGCGAGAACGCCGCGCTCCAAGTCTTGAACAATATTGACTTCGCCAAAGGCAATAATTCCATGTGCTTTGAGTACGGCATTGATCTGTTGTTCTCGCGCTACAACATCGACATCGAGTTCGAGAATGTCCCCCTGGTAAAGTTCACAGATCGAGACCACGCCGCGGTTCTCTGCAAACCATGCACCGAAGCGTGCCAGATCGAGACGTTTCTCCACATTGCTGACAAATACCAGCATATGAGGTCGCCAATTGCGGGCCGTCATCGGACGATTATTCAGTTTGATTAGCGTCCAGCGGATCAGGGCCTCGTAAAGGTCGCGCCAGACATCACCCCAGGAATCCTTGCGCATGCGCCTTTTCAGAAATAACCAGATCGCGAGTTCGACGGTCATAGCAAAAACGGTTGCAGGCCAATGGATCAACAACATCACACCAAAACAGCCAATGCCACCGAGCAAGCTCAAGGTCCAGTGAATATTCAAGGTGGGCCGCCAGGAAGGATTGCCGGAAAGATACTCCAGGGCGGAGATGAGGTTGACCGTGCCGTAAACACTCAGAAAAAACATCGTTGCAACAGTGGCAACGGTATTCAGGTCGCCGAGAAAAACCGCCGCCAGACTGATTGCCAGAGTGACGATCATACCCAATTTCGGTTCTGATCCAGGCTCTGAAGGTCCGGCGAGCCAATGTGGTACAAGTCTGTCAAGAGCCAGGGCCTGAAGAGTCCGTGGAGCGCCAAGCATTGATCCGACTGCAGAAGAAAAGATCGCACCCCATAACCCCGGCAGAACCAGCCATGGTCCAAACATGGCAATCCGGGTCCAGATCAGAGGATCACTATTAAGACTGACAGAATCCGCGCTGACATGGAGCACGACCGGTACCGCCAAATACACCACCAGACCCACCAGAGTCGCGGCGACGCTACCACGCGGAATCGAGTGGCGCGGCTCAGCAAGATCTCCTGACATGCTCAAACCGGCCATAATGCCTGTTACGGCAGGAAAGAAGACGGCGAAGACGACCCAGAAACCAGCCGGGACAAAAGCACCAGAAATTTCCGTCGTAGCTTGAATCCCCGCCCCGGTAAAGGCTCCAGAAGCAAGCGCCAGCAAAGACAGGGCAATCAATGCCATAACCGGGATTTGAGCCCGCAAAGCAAAGGTAGCCCCACGTAACGAAAGAATGGCGACCGCAACGATAATAACGCACGCGGCAATCGACACAGGGATGCCTGGCCAGACAAATTTCAGTGATTCTGCCAGACCGAAAGAATAAAGAGTTACGGACAATGCCTGTGAGACATATAGCGGGAAACCGATCGCGCCGCCGATCTCCAGTCCAAGGCTGCGCGAGATCATGTAATAGGCGCCGCCGACACCGACATGGCTGTTGGTGGCAATGGCAGAGAGACTCAGCGATGTCAGCAGGGTAATCAGGTTGGCAAGCAGGACGATCAGTATAGTTTTGAAAAGACCGACCTGGCCGAGCACCCAACCGAAGCGCAGGTACATGATGACGCCAAGAATTGTCAGGATAGTCGGTGTGAATACGCCAAGAAACGTGCCCAGTTTCCCGGTATGTGAAGTCTTGCCCTTGAACAGTGACGGCTTTTTGAGTGGCTCGGAAGCTTGCATTTATGGTCTCCGGCAATACGGTCTGAAAAAGAATACCGGGAATATCGCAAAAAACAAAAGGGCGGCCATCAAGGCCGCCCTTTCAAAATTGGTCGATATGCTATGTATTAAAGCTTAACGACGTTCGATGCCTGGGGGCCTTTCTGACCATCAGTAACATCGAAAGAGACTCGCTCGTTTTCGGCGAGAGTCTTGAAACCATCGCCCTGGATCTGGGAAAAGTGAACAAAAACGTCAGGACCGTTGTCCTGCTCGATGAACCCAAAACCCTTCGCTTCGTTGAACCATTTTACTGTGCCTTCAGCCATCTTGAAACTCCTTCACTCCGGTTGGGAGGTGTTCTGTTGTGTATTTTCGTCTGCCGTAAATAATAAACCACTCAACGAAAGCTTGTCTGAGTGGTTTCTTCCAAACTGACTACCTTTAATCTGTCTGTTGAGCAACGAAATAGATACACAAACTTGTTATGATGCGCCCTTCTATCACAGTCAAATCGAAAAAAGCAAGTATTTATTTAATTTTCATGAGATTTTTCTTGCCAATATTTTTGGTGCTAAACCCGCTCAGCCAGCAGGAAAGAATTATCCCAGGCGACCGGTCTGACCATAACGCATTGACCAACCATTGACTGATCTCCATCAAAGCGTACATCCAGATAATTCCTCGACATCCCCTTCATCAGGCCTTTTTGGGAACCGGTCTCGACGATCACTTCGAGCTCTGCGTTGACAAACCTTTCTGCAAAACACTTATATTTTTGTACGGCAAGGCTTCTGAGCTTCTCAGCCCTCCCCTTGCTAATCTTGGCGGGGACCTGTTTGCACATGGTTGCAGCCGGAGTTCCCGGACGTTTGCTGAAGGGAAATACATGCAGGTCGGTAATTGGCAGGCCTGCTATAAAATCATAAGCATCGTTAAATTCCTGATCAGTCTCTCCCGGGAAACCGGTGATCACGTCCAGGCATATTGCAGCATTGGGCAAAGCGGCCCTGGCCTTTGCAATCAACTGCGAGAAGAAATCCCGAGTATAAGTACGGCCCATACGTTGCAGGACAGCATCGTTTCCGGCCTGCAAAGGGATGTGTAAATGCGGGCAGACAATTCTCGAATTGGTAACTGTTTCCAGAAGTTCGTCGGTCAATTCAGTGGGTTCGATGGAACCGAGACGAAGGCGATGTATGGCAGACTCTGACTCGATCCGCCTGACGAGGCCGTGCAACGTCGAAGAGGGAATTAAATCTGCACCGTAGCCGCCGATATGAATGCCGGTCAGGACGACTTCCCGAAAACCGGATTCAGCCAACCCGTTGATCTGCTCCAGGATTTCATTCTCCGGTGCGGATCGACTGGCCCCGCGAGCATAGGGGATGATGCAATAGCTACAGAACGCATCGCAGCCATTCTGGATCTGGACAAAAGCACGGCTGCGCCCGGCAAAGGATGTCAATGCTGGAAGACAGACCGATTCTGCCTGACGGATGTCGGAGACTTCCACCAGGGTTGACTGGTGATCCCGCTGAAGAAAATCGAGCAGGCGCTGTTTCTCTTCGTTGCCAATCACCAGGCTCACACCTGGAAGGTCATGCAAAGCGTCCGGGTCGACCTGGGCGTAGCATCCCGTCACAATCACCTGGCATTCGGCATTCTGACGACGCGCCCGGCGAATCAGGTTGCGCGACTGGGCATCGGTTGCACCGGTCACAGTGCAGGTATTGACGATGACCAGGTCAGCACCATCCTCAAAACCAACGATCCGGTAACCAGCCTCCTGTAAAGCCTCCTGCATCGCGGCAGACTCGAACTGGTTGGTTTTGCAGCCTAGCGTCGCAAACGATACCGTTTGCGACGACGGGACGCGGGACGCGGGACGCGGGACGCGAATGTTGTCTTTATCGAGAGGAGTCATACTGTCTGTTGAATTACCTTAAACTTCACTATCGAAAAACAAGAGGTCAGTTATTTGGTTTCCGCGTACCGCGTTCCTCGTCCCGCGTCCCGGAGTTGCTGATCCAACCGCCACCAATCACCCGGTCATCATCGTAAAACACCGCAGCCTGGCCTGGCGTCACGCCGTTTTGCGGTGCGTCGAAATCGACTTGCACCGTACCATCATCCATGGGTGTAATCTTCGCAGGAACCTCCTGATGACGATAGCGAATGCGACAGGCGGCCTCGATTGTTTCCGACGGTGGATCAATGAGCCAGTTGACATCAAAAACATGGCATTTTGCAACACTGAGGTGCTGTTTCTCACCAACAATGACCTGACGATTGCCAGCGTCGATACCAACTACATAAAGCGGTTGCGGCCACGCCAGCCCCAGTCCGCGGCGCTGACCGATTGTGTACCGATATGTCCCCTGATGCCTGCCGAGGACCTGGCCATCGATGTACACGATATCGCCGTTCATCGTCCCGGGTCCACGCTGTTCTTCGAGGAACCGGACGTAATTGCCATCAGGAACGAAACAGATGTCCTGGCTCTCCGGTTTTTCAGCGACCTGCAAACCAAGGCGCACAGCGTGGTCACGCACCTCTCTCTTGGTCATGCCGCCGAGCGGGAAACGTACGTACCGCATCTGCTCCAGAGTCAACGTGAAGAGAAAATAGGTCTGGTCCTTGTTGCGGTCATGGCCTTGCCTGAGAACCATGCGGCCATTTTCCTCAACCAGTCGGGCATAATGCCCGGTCACCAGGTAATCAGCCTGCAGCTCTCGGGCCCTGCGCAATAATATCTCGAACTTGAGCACCTGGTTGCAGAGAACACAAGGGTTGGGTGTACGACCATTGAAGTAGTCATCACAGAAGCGGTCGATGACAGCTGCTTCGAACTGTTTTTCAAAATTGACCACATAAAAGGGAATTCCGAGTGACTCGGCAACCCGGCGGGCATCGTAGACATCGTCGAGAGAGCAGCAGGTCCCGAACTTTTCGCCGTGTTCATCGGTAAAGCTGGAATAGTCCCAGATCTGCATGGTCATGCCGATCACCTCACAGCCCTGCTCCTTGAGTAAAGCAGCAGCAACCGAGGAATCCACCCCGCCACTCATGGCAACGACGACTCTTTTGCCTGGTTCAATCATGTCAGATCTGTACGAACACTCGCGGGAATTATAAATAGGGACTATTTCGTCCATAAGGAATTCAGAATACAGTATCCCGTATCAAGAAGAAAACCTAAAGTATAGGGTCTGAATTCTGGATACTGGATTCTGAATACTTAATAAAGAAAGGGCACCCAAAAGATGCCCTCCTTAACTTCAAGTCAATTATTGGAATTGGACCCTAACCATTCTGTTCCTTGTAGTTTTTAATAGCTTCGTGTAAGGCATCTGCGGCCAGGTTCGAACAATGCATCTTCTGCGCCGGCAAGCCGTCGAGGGCCTCAGCAACCGCCTGGTTACTGAGCTCAAGAGCCTCATCGATCGTTTTGCCAATCGCCATCTCCGTAACCATTGATGAGGTGGCAATGGCTGCACCACAACCAAAGGTTTTGAACTTCACGTCCTGAATGACATTGTTTTCGACCTTGAGAAATATTTTCATGATATCGCCGCAGGAGGCATTACCCACCTCGCCCACGCCGTTGGCATCTACGATTTCACCCACATTGCGCGGGTTGGTAAAATGGTCCATCACTTTATCAGTATACATGTCTCTTTCTCCTAAAGTTCTTTCAGGCTGGCATCAGTCTGCTTTTTAAAAATCGGGAACCGCGAGATGCGAAGTGCGAAAAAGCTTCTTCCCGCTTCGCGTCGCACATTGCGGGGTCTAAATTCTCCTCACCGTTTCACAGGTCTCGCACCCTTCCGGAGTTCTTCCACAGTTATACAGGGGGCTCATATCGCGGAGACGCTGCACGGTAGCCGGCAGGACCTCCAGGACCTTGTCAATCTCTGCCTCTGTCGTTTCCGGACCGAGGCTGAAACGCGTACTCGAGTGCGCCAGGGTCACTTCGACGCACATCGCTCCCATGACATGGGACGGCTCCAGAGAACCGGAAGTGCATGCTGAACCTGACGACGCTGCAATGCCGAACATGTCGAGGTTGAGCAGCAGCGACTCTCCCTCAATGTAGGCGAAGCTGACATTCAGGGTATTCGGCAGACGTTTGTCACGATCAGGCGTTCCGTTCAGTTTAATGTCCGGGACCCGACTGAGGACGCCATCTTCCAGACGGTCGCGCAGAGCGCGAACCCGGCGGTAACAATCTTCAAGTTCGGCAGAAGCCAGTTCACATGCCTTGCCCAGCCCCACGATACCGGCAACGTTTTGAGTCCCTGCGCGTCGGTTGCGCTCCTGGTGGCCACCGTGCATCAGAGCGGACATCCGCGTGCCGCGCCGCACATAGATTGCGCCAACCCCTTTTGGTGCGCCGATTTTGTGGCCAGAAATCACCAGCAGGTCGACATTGGCTTTCTGCACGTCAACCGGGATCTTGCCGACAGCCTGAACCGCATCGGTATGAAACCGGATTTTGTACTTCCTGGCGATTCGGCCGATCGCCTCGATCGGATAAATGTTGCCGGTCTCGTTATTGGCCCACATCACCGATATTAGTATGGTTTTGTCGGTAATTGCAGCTTCCAGGTCGGCAATATCGAGCATGCCGTCCTTGTCTACCGGCAGGTAGGTTACATCATAACCCTGCTTCTCAAGATACTGACAGGTTTCAAGGACCGCAGGATGCTCAATCGTGGTTGTAATAATATGGTTGCCTTTTTCCTTCAGGGCATCCAGCGTTCCCTTGATCGCCATGTTGTCGCCTTCGCTGCCGCAGGAAACAAATACTATCTCAGCGGGCGAGGCGTTGATCAACGAGGCAACCTGCTCCCGCGCCTTCTCCAGGGCACCGGATACCTGTCGTCCTGCCCAGTGAACACTGGAAGGGTTGCCGAACTGCTCACGGTAAAAAGGCAACATCACCTCCAGGACCTCTGGCCTGACCGGTGACGTGGCGTTGTAATCGAGATAAATGTTGCCCAATGCTTTGTCCTCCACTTACAAAATTTTAAATCTTGAATTCTCAACTATGGCTTGGCGCGAAACGTCTAGGCCTGAGTGCCCAATTCATAGTTCAATAATCAAAACCTACTTACTACCCTTTGTTTCCTTGAACTTGTTTCTTGCTTCCTGGGTCAATTCTTCGAGAGTGATTGAGGCAAGGAAGTCGCGGATCTTCTCACCCAAACCGTGCCAGACATTATGTGTGACGCATTGGTCATCACAAACGCAGCCGTGTTTTTTGTCCATGCAGGCGACCGGGACCAGAGATTCCTCGACACTGTCTATGATCTCATCGACCTGAATCTCCCGCGCAGGTCTGGCCAGGAGATATCCCCCTCCAGGTCCACGAACACTTGTTACGATCTGGCCACGGCGTAATTTAACGAAAAGCTGTTCAAGGTAAGTCAGTGAAATACTCTCTCGCAGAGAGATATCGCGCAGGGAAACAGGTGAGCCTTCGGAATAAAGATTCAGGTTCACCATGGCCCGTACGGCGTATTGTGCTTTGGTGGACATACGCATGTTTATGCCTCGGCTTTTTCCTTATTGCGAGAATTCGTCTTACTCGCGCCAGGTTTGTCTGCAGTGCTTTTGGTCGACGCAGCACGCTTGACGGTTTTTTTCACAGCAGGTTTTGCTTCCGTCTCGACAAGGCGGGCCGTCAGGTCTTCAACTTTCTTCTCCAGAGCTCTAATCTGATCAAACAGGCAGCTGATCGCCTTGGCTTCGGGGTCGGGCAGATTGCCATGTTCGAGGTCGGGACGCTGTTCCTCATCAACAACCGGCTTTTCTTCCTGCATCACGACACGACCGGGGATGCCTACCACTGTGGCATTCTGCGGGACTTCCTTGACGACGACTGAATTGGAGCCGATCTTGGCCCCCTTGCCAACGGTGAATGGGCCGAGGACTTTCGAACCGGACCCGATTACGACGTTATCCTCAACGGTCGGATGACGCTTGACCTTATCCCAAGTCACGCCACCGAGAGTAACCCCATGATAAATGGTAACATTATCACCGATCTCAGCTGTTTCGCCGATGACCACGCCCATGCCGTGGTCGATAAAGAACTTCTTGCCGATCTTTGCCCCCGGATGGATCTCGATGCCGGTAAAGAACCGTCCCATGTGGGATGTAAACCGGCCAAGGAAGTAAAGCTCGTGGGTCCAGAACCAGTGTGCAATGCGGTAAAACCAGACCGCGTGCAACCCGGGATAACAGAAGATAATCTCCAGGACACCACGTGCTGCAGGATCACGGTCAAAAACTGAATAAATATCCTCGCGAATTTTATCAAACATTTTCAGTATCTCCTCCACACCCCAGTCACCCATAATTCGAGTTACATTGTAAAAACACCGGCAAAAAATCTGCCGGCAGCCGAGCATGCTCTACGGATAGCATACCTGAGTAAAACTGTCAATTAATTATGATGAAGAAATTAGATAAAAAAGAGACACTGAAAATGGCCGCAGAGAAGAAACGTTTCTCCGCGTTTGTGAGTTACAAGAAAAGCTGATAGGCCTGGTTGTCAGTCTCTTCGACATGTCGGTAACCGAGGTTTTCAAGGAAAGCCTGCAACTGTGGCTCCTGCCCTTCCGGTATTTCCAGGCCAACCAAGACCCTGCCAAAATCTCCGCCCTGAATGCGATAGTGGAACAGTGATATATTCCAGTCCGCGCCCATTGTTGCGAGGAACCGTGCCAAAGCACCGGGCCGCTCAGGGAACCAGAAGCGGAACAACCGCTCCCCGGTCACATCATGAGAACGACCGCCGACCATATAGCGGACATGGGTCTTGGCCAGTTCGTTGTCGGTCAGGTCGATGCTTTCAAAACCGTGCTCCGTCAATTGCTCACGAAAGGCCTGGCGCTTTTCATCACCATCAATGGCGATCCCGACAAAGATATAAGCCGATTCACGACCAGACAGCCGATAGTTGAACTCGGTGATATTCCTGTCACCGACAACTTCACGGCAAAAGCGGAACAAAGCACCGGGTTCCTCCGGAATGGTGACGGCAAATAACGCTTCCTGTTTTTCGCCGATCAGGGTTCGTTCAGCCACGTAGCGCAGTCGATCGAAATTCATGTTGGCGCCCGAGTTGATCGCGACCAGCGACTGACCGGTCACTTTTCTGTCACGTACATATTTTTTCAACCCCGCTGTAGCAAGGGCTCCAGCTGGTTCGACGATCGAGCGGGTGGCCTGGTAAACACTCTTCACCGCACTGCAGATTTCATCCACATCGACCAGGATAATCTCATCGACATGCTGGCGACAGATATCGAAAGTCAGTTTACCAACCTCGCGTACCGCAACACCGTCAGCGAAGATCCCGACCGAATCGAGTTTGACACGATGTCCGGCGGCCAGCGAACGGGCCATGGCGTCACTGTCAACAGGCTCGACTCCAATCACCCTGATATCCGGGCAAAGCTCCTTGAGAAACAACGACACACCGGCAAGCAGACCGCCACCACCGACCGGGACAAAAACCGCATCGATCCTGCCGGCACTCTGGCGGAGAAGCTCGTCGGCAACTGTGCCCTGCCCTGCAATGACCAGTTCGTCATCGAATGGCGGGATGAAGACCATCCCGGACTGCGAGACCAGAGAGGCGCAATGTTCAGCAGCTTCCGAGTAGTTGTCGCCAAACAAAACCACCTTGACGCCAAACGCCCTGACCGCGGCCACCTTGATGGCAGGGGTCGTCACCGGCATCACGATTGTTGTGTCAATGCCAAGCTTCTGGCCTGAGAAAGCGACGCCCTGGGCATGGTTGCCGGCCGACGCAGTAATGATGCCCAAAGCCCTTTCTGCTTCGCTTAAGTTGGCGATTCGATTATAGGCCCCGCGTATTTTGAAAGAGAATACCGGTTGCAGGTCTTCACGCTTGAGCAGTACCCGGTTGTTCAGCAACTGCGACAGGAAGGCCGACTCCTCGAGAGGGGTCTCAATGGCAGCCTCATAGACCTTGGACGTCAGAATTTGTTTGAATAATTTATGCATGAAGGGATTCTGCCACGAAGGCTGGGAGAGACAAAGAAAAAACTGGCACACCCATTACCCGAAACGAACATATAATCAACAATCAGATTCTCTCATTGTCAGACTTTTTCAAGGCCGATTGCCGCAGATCCGACGATGACGCGGGCGCACCGCAAACAAAAGATTATTTCTACTTAATTATCGACAACTGTATACAGTTTAGCTATACTTCATGATCAGTTTCTATCCGGGGTTCAGTCCTCCGGGGAATATATTTATTGACGTTATAAAGGAGAGAGATCATGCCGGAATTCTTTTACCAGACCCCGTATCCCGTGGGCGCAGACAAGACCAGCTATTACAAGATCGAAGGTTCGGAGAAGTATGTCTCCGTCGAAAGCTTCAATGGTCAGGATGTTCTCAAGGTTGATCCGGAAGCACTGACCGTGTTGTCCAACGCAGCCATGAAGGATGTGTCCTTTCTGCTGCGCAAGGAGCACAACGAGCAGGTCGCCAAGATTCTGATGGACCCCGAAGCCTCCCGTAACGACAAGGGCGTCGCGATGGCATTCCTGCGCAACGCCATGGTTTCGGCTCAGTTCGAACTGCCGACCTGCCAGGACACCGGAACGGCGACTATCGTTGCCAAGAAGGGTCAACAGGTCTGGACCGGTGTTAACGATGCCGAATATATTGCCAAGGGGGTTTTCAAGACTTACACCGAAGAGAACCTGCGCTACAGCCAGACCGTTGCCCTCGATATGTACGAAGAGAAGAACACCGGCACCAACCTGCCGGCGCAGATCGACCTTTACGCCACAGAGGGCGACGCCTACAAGCTCCTGTTTATAGCGAAAGGGGGCGGCTCTGCCAACAAGACCATGCTCTATCAGGAGACCAAGGCGCTGCTCACCCCGGAGAAGCTCTTTGACTACCTGGTCGCCAAGATGAAAACTCTCGGCACCGCAGCCTGTCCCCCTTACCACCTCGCCTTCGTCATCGGCGGCACCTCGGCCGACGCAGTCATGAAGACCGTCAAGCTGGCAACTGCCAAGGAGCTCGACGATCTGCCAACGGTCGGCAATGATCACGGCCAGGCCTTCCGTGATATCGAGCTGGAAGAGAAACTGCAGAAGGCAGCCCAGGACCTCGGCATCGGTGCCCAGTTCGGCGGTAAATACTTTACCCACGACGTCCGCGTCATCCGCCTGCCCCGCCACGGCGCATCCTGCCCGCTCGGCATGGCGGTTTCCTGCTCTGCTGACCGCAACATCAAGGCCAAAATCACCAGAGACGGCCTGTTCGTCGAAGAGATGGACCGCGATCCGGGCCGCCTGCTCCCCGAGCAGTATCGTATGGCCAAGCACGAGCATGGTCACAAAGTTGACCTGAACCGGCCGATGGCAGACATCCTGGCTGAACTGACCCAGCTCAAGTGCGGTGATGCCCTGCTGCTGAACGGCACCATCGTGGTCGGTCGCGACATCGCCCATGCCAAGTTCAAAGAGATTCTCGACAGCGGCAAACCGTTGCCCGACTACCTGAAAAAGCACCCGATTTACTACGCCGGGCCGGCCAAGACCCCGGAAGGACGCCCTTCAGGTTCGTTCGGCCCGACCACTGCCGGACGCATGGACTCCTACGTCGGTCTGCTGCAGGAGAACGGCGGCTCGCTGGTCATGATCGCCAAGGGCAACCGCTCGCAACAGGTCACTGATGCCTGCAAGAAGTTCGGTGGCTTCTATCTCGGCTCCATCGGCGGCCCGGCGGCACTGCTTGCCGACGAGAACATCAAGAAGGTCGAGTGTATCGACTTCCCTGAACTCGGCATGGAGGCTGTCTGGCAGATCGACGTCGTCAATTTCCCGGCATTCATCCTGGTGGATGACAAGGGGAATGACTTCTTCAAGCAATTGGGTCTGTAAGGTTGGTAGCAAAAAGCCCCGGAATTCCCGGGGCTCAGATTGTTGACAAACCCCGCACGTGATGCGGGGTTTGTTTTTTCTACCTGCAAGTGAAGTTTTTATGAAGCTTAGGGTAACGGAGGGTTACTCTGTTGACCTTGTGCTTTTTTGAAAGACAGAACCGGCGGGTCGCGTCCAACCAGAGGCCATAAGATTTCGAAAACATTCGTGAAGTGCGAAGTGCGAAGGAATAAAACCTTAAAGTCGGCAGTTTGCGTACGCCAGACGCCATACTTTTGTCCGCGGCGACAAAAGTAAGCAAAAATGCCTTTTCTCCTTGCGGAGGGCATCTCCTTTGCCAGGTTTCTGAGGCATCCAGTAACGACGGAGCTTAATAAGTCGGCCCGTTACAGGGGGCCTCCCTTGCAGTGTGACCTGCAAGAGAAAAGCTTGATAGCACAGTGACCGTTGCAATCCTCCACAGAAGGAGAGGCTCACAAGAGCCTCGTCACCTGTGGGGGGAACCCGTGCTCTTGATCGATAAGAACCATCCGGATTGAAGTTGCCGCCTTGACGACCCAGACATGCCCAGCGCAGCGCCAAGTTTTCTTTTCTTCGTTTTCTTTGTCGCTACAAAGAAAATGACGTTGCTGTCGGGGCAACCCCGACGGTTTTGCTTTCGTCTTTGAATTCCATAGAGCACTGAAAAAGGACAACAGATTAACCGTCTATTGCCCCCTGTAAAACCTCGCCTGAGCATTAAAGAGCCCAGCATAAATGCCACTGCGCTTCAACAGCTCATCGTGACTACCCTCTTCAACGATTCGACCGTCCGCCATCACGTAAATACGATCAGCAAGCTGTACCGACGATAGGCGGTGACTGATGATGATCGCACTGCGGCCCTGAATAATGTTTCTGAACTGCTCGACCAGCGCTGCCTCTGCCAACGGATCAAGAGCACTTGACGGTTCGTCGAGGACCACGAGACTGGCTTTGCGGTAGAAAGCCCTGGCCAGAGCCAGCTTCTGCCATTCTCCGGTACTAAGCTCGCGACCATCCATAAATTGGGTGCCGAGCTGCGTCTCGTAGCTGTCGGGAAAGCGCTCTATAACAGCATCAACTCCGGCAAGCCTGGCTGCATCGACAATCTCCGGCTGGCTCCGCTCCTGCTCGATATCCCCGAGCCATATATTGTCGCGCACACTCAGTTCGTAACGAATGTAGTCCTGGAAAACCACGCTGATCTGACGTTGCCAGGCAACCGGGTCAAGTTTTTTCAAATCAATCCCATCCAGGGTAATCGAACCTTGCCCGGGATCATAAAGTCGGCACAGCAGTTTGATCAGTGTCGATTTCCCCGCGCCGTTTTCACCGACCAGAGCGACGACTTCGCCCGGTCGCAACTGAAAATCGATTTCCTGAAGTGAATCTCTTGCCGCGCGTGGATAGGTAAAACTGACGTTGTGAAAGACCAGTCCCTCCTGAGAGAACGATGGTAACTGCAACAGGTCGCTCGGGAGATCGGATGACAGGTTCAAAATCGAGAAACCGGTAGAAGTTGGTCAGGAAAAGGTTGTCCTCGTACAGAGCGGCGAGACCTCGCAGAAGGTTCTGCAGTGTACGTCATGGCGCGCTGGAAGCCCTGAAAATACATGACCAGGACACCGACGGTGATCACTCCGCTGACCGCCTGGTAGGCCATGAAAAGCAAGGCTCCGAATACAGCCAACGAGGCCAACCCCTGCACCAGACCCTCGGAGACGCTGCGGTGTCTTGAGATACGCAACCGACCGTCGCGCAATTCAGAACGCAATTCACGAAAGCGTTGGGAAAAGACCCCGCCGATATTGAAGAGCCTGACCTCTTTGGCAAATTCGCGACCGGTGACCAGCCAGTGGTAATACCAGGCACGACGTTCCCTTTCCGCATGACTCTGTTCGAAACCGAACAGCCTGCGAGCATAGAACAGTCGCACGACCCCAGCCGGCAAGGCGGCGCCAACAGGACCACCCCTGTCAGCCAGTTGAACGCAAACAATAACCAGACGATCCCGACAACTGTGATTCCATTTTGGACGGTCTGGACCAAACCGTTGACGATTCGGGCTGGACGATAAGGGCGCCTCGCTCTGTGCCCGATGCAGCGTGTCATGGAAAGCCGGGTTATCGTAATAATCAAGATCGACAGCGATCGACTTGGCGTGGATCAGCTCAGAGACATGGTCGGTAACCGCGACGCCCTGCGCCTCACCCACCAGGCTGGAGAGTGCACTGCAAAAAGCATTGAACAGAGCAACGCCACCTGCGAGGAGCACCCACCAGAGAACCGTGTTGAACGCGGTCTGCGGATCAGGTGATTCGACAGCCGCCACCACGGCATCGACGATCTCCTTCATCAGGTAGAGCGCAGCCAGCGGCAGCATACCCTGTACCACGATCAGCACCAGGTTCAACAGCGTCCAGCCCGGTGCGCACTGCCAGACCAGGCGGATCGCACGCTGCAGACGGAAGGCCGTGTGCAGTCCTTGTTTCAAAGAGATCATCTTTGCCTGTCGGTTGGTTAAACAATGGACGGGTTATCACACACCGTCAGCCCCAGAAACACATTCCATGGATAGCTTCATAAGGCTTCATTTTCTTAACGAATAGTTATAACATTGCCTCTATGGAGTTGAATATCCTAAATCTGGATCTCACCCTGGGTCCTTTTCATTACCGATTACTTGCCCACGACACCTGGGGTGAGGAACTTCTCGGTCGGTTGGCCGACAATGTCGACTGTTGTCGCTTTAACGGGTCGCCAGAACGCCAAATCCATCTGGTGAGACATCCCATTGGTGCTGCTGCCAAAGATTTATTTTTAGCAGGCATTTTACCGCCGGAACTGGCTGCGCTCGTACCGGAGGCACTCCCCCCTCGAGGCTGGCAAATCGTCGGCAATGACACCACCCATCTCACATGGCGACATACCGCCACTCCGCATGCGTTCTGGACCATGAGCTGCTACGAAGTCAGACAAGAACTGTCTTTCCATCTTCCTCTGGATATGCTCTTTAACGACATTATCCAGTTGGGCGGCGGCATCATCCATGGCGGTTTTGCTGTTTACCGAGATCAAGGAGTCCTATTGACTGCCCCACCTGGCGGTGGCAAAACCACGGCATTTTCCACTCTCCCTACAACTGGGATCTCAAGTCTGACGATGCCTCCCTAGTCTGGCCCGATGCTAACGGCAGTTTTCTGGTCTGCCCCTTACCGACCTGGAGTGTGTTGCTGGGCACTAACCCGCGACTCGAACAAATCACGCTCTGGCAGGTCGGCAACAGCTGGCCTTTGCGAAGGATTCTCTTCCTCGAAAAGTCCGGTGCGATCAAACTTTCACCAATAAGACCGATCGACGCAGTCTTCCCCCTCTACCGGGCCCTCTCCGAATACCCGACAGTTATCCTGGTAGGACCCCATACCAGGGCGCTATGTTCAAGGTTGCGGCCAGGATTTCTCGTAGCGTGCCGACCTGGACGCTACAGCTCCCCCGTAAAGGTAATTTCTGGCCAATCCTCGAAAAGGAGTTGATTCGTGTGCTCGGATAGTGACGAGAAGGCTGATTTCATCCGTTATCGCGGCAGAGCATGTGGCCGACATTCCAGGAAGGAGACCTGCTCGAGGTTCACCAGGCAACCATGGAGAGATTGTGTGTCGGAGACTGCATAACTTATTATCTGAAAGGGAGTGGATCACTCGTTACCCATCGCATCAACGCCATTCACAACATGTCCATAATCACCCGCGGGGACGCCTCCCCCTGTCCTGATGATCTAAAGGTTGACACTGAACAATTAGTCGGCCGGGTTATCGGTCGATTTCGTCTGGGTGTTTATAAACCGGTACGAGGTGGGATAACAGGGCAAATTACGGGAACTTTTACCGGTATGCAGGACGCCTCGACCCGCAGCGCGATGCGCGCGGTGGGCGGGCGGCCAGACTATTGAGGAGCAGCCTGCAATGGTTGGCGGCAGGATTTTATCGGCGCGGCACAGTACATAAATTTGGCAATACTGGCGATGAGAGCAACACTTACTGGCTTATCGGACAACACCCGTTGGCAAGCTTTGACCATCTACACGGAGACTGGTGGCTCCCCTGGCCACAATCGTTGCTGATTGATCCGGCCAAGCTTCCGATCCACAGCCAGACGTAGCATCCGACACTGCACCCGTTACAGCTAAACACTGTCCCCCCCGTCTTGCATTGCTTATTCGCAGTACCCCCATTTCTGCATTGCTCGCCTTCGTGCCACCGCCCGTTGCCGCCGTGTTCCCATCACTACAGGCGCCAAGAGAGGTAGGAAGTTGCTCCAGACTGACAACTCTTGGCTCAACCCACTTGATTTTCAATTTTTTGCTCATGCCAACTCCAAACATTCAAACTGCAACGAGACACCAAAAGCGATGTAAATGCTTTCTAAAAATATAACAGACCGTTTAATAAATCAATTCTTTGCCGGACCGGTCCCCTTTTTCAATCGGCTTTCGGGAAAAAGTTCCTCTGCACGTGCTTTATCACAGAACCAGTACGGTGCCAGCAGGTCATGCCCCTGCTGGAAATTCATCGCAACGCAGGACCCAAGACATGCAGTCTTCATCAGACAATAATCGCCACAGACCCCCTTGAGATTTTTCGGCAACCCCTCGCGGAGTTCTTGCAACATGGGATGCTTACCCCAGATCTCAGCCAAACGATCTTCTTCCGACCCGGCCGTAAACCAGCTCCGGAATGTGCTCACCAACGCCACACATGGCGTAGTGGCCGTCTGCTAACAAACCGAGGATCCCAAGGATGCCACAGCTGTTAAGACCGTTGCCCTCAACAAGGGTGCTCAGGGAGCGGAAGGCCATGGGAACATCCAGAAAGATCGGCAGTTCGCAGTCTGGCAGAGTCCTTTCCTGTAAGCCCTGATTGATCGCCAGGATTTCCCCGATGGACAGAGTCTCGCCGGTTTCATGCAGCCTAGCGCCACGCAAGGTCGGCTGAACAACATTTAACTTGACGGACCCGGCGCCAAGTTCCGCCGCCAGACCAAATAAAGCGTCGAGTTCGTTAATGTTGGCACGCATCAGGCTCATGATGATTTCCGGCCGGTAGCCGAAGTTGACCAGATTTCTGATTCCAGCTATTGCCTGTTTGAAGCCACCCGGAACATTTCGTACGGCATCGTGGGTAACAGCCGTCGCACCATCCAGACTAACCGAGACACCGGTCACTCCACACTCTTGCAGAAGATCCGCTAGTCCCGCTGAAACCCTCATGCCGTTGGTCTCAAGGCGACCATTTAACCCATGTTCTTTCTGGATTGCAAGCAACTTGTCAAAATTGGGATGGATGGTCGGTTCGCCACCGGTCCATTTAACCGCATTAAGGCCAAGAGGGATGGCTTCTTCGACCGCGGTGGCAAAGACCTTCGGATCGATAAAATGTACAGGTCGACCCGCTTTGCCAGAGTCTTCGGGCACGATCCAACAATGCCTGCAGGCACAGTTGCACCCGTTGGTCACGTAGACGTACAGATCATTGAGCGTGGCGGCTGGCAAACCCTTCCCTGTCATGGCAAAGACAACCCTACCTTGGCGAGACCCTGTTCAAACCTGCGCAGACAGGCGTCGGGGCTCGGCCGGTTGGCATCCCCCCAGCAAGGACAGGGCGCCCCCGGCACAGTTGCCCGTGCAGGAGAATCGGTAGTCGCAACCCCGACATTCCTCGAAAGATCCGAGGGCGACCTTGGTACGCTCACGCAAATCATCCAGAATTTCATCATCACGCCACCTCAACCAGACGACTCTCACCGATAAAACCAAGCACCAGCTGCGGCAGCATGACACAGGGGACGTAAGCGCCATCAGCACGTACGGCAAGACGATCGAAGATACAGCCACAACCGACCAGGTGGCCGTGCCCCGGAATCGGTTGGTCACTCTGGTGGGCCTGACGCATTTCACGGAACATCTGCCATTCGGCGAGCGGACCTGCCGAGGCTGCGATGCGACCGGGATAACGGGCATCAAGATCGGCAAGCACCTGCATGGCATGCAAACGCTGCGAAGGTGAAAGAAACAGCTCTTCACCGTATTTGGTGTGCGAACCGAGTGAAGAGATCGCATTGGTGCTGAAACTGGGCAGATGGAGTTCTTCCAGTAAAAAGCGCGCGAT